>JAHJIW010000002.1 GCA_018823125.1 Candidatus Margulisiibacteriota bacterium
CAGAGATAAACCACCACCGGAACGCCGCGGGAAACGGCCTGACGCACGGTGTAGAGAGAGCCGCGTGAGGAACCGTGGAGAAAAGCCACCACAACCGAGCAGGAAGAAACCAGGCGCCGATTGCGAGACAAAAGAGCCGAGACAACCTGCTGGCGCGGAGAACCGGAAACCCCTGAACCCCAAACCACCTGCCCACCGCAAGCTTGAAACTGAGAAACCTGAGGACGAACTGAAGCCGGAAAACCAGACGCAGACTGCCAGGCGGAGAAAACAACCCCACTGGATGAAGCGCCCTGCTTGAGCAAAGCAGCAAGGGCGAATGCATCAGCCCCCACTGCCCCACCCGAAGCCACCTTGAAACCCTGAGCCAGATAAGAGGAAACAACCGAGGAAACGAGCGGGGCAAAAGAAGCCGGAAGAGAACGGGAACCGATGACACCAACCATGCGAGACATAAGCGATACCTCCCTAAAAAAAGATAATTACCTCCTAGCATTTTTTTGCCGCTGTCACCCGGAGGGAGCGAGCGGACACTTTAATTTTTATAATATTAGCGAGCGAACGGAGGGCGTTAGGAAGCAAAAAATTACACGAGGATTTTATAATATGATTTTTTGCGGACGACACGAGGGCGAGCCGCGCCAAGGCGGGGCGAGACCCTTGACAGCGAGAAAGCAAAAAAATGCTACAATTGAAATGCTGGGAGCAAGATTAACGGAAAAATTTACGGCGAGCCTTGACGGAAAAAGGGGAAAGATGGGAGCGGGTTAATCAATTTACTGTTTTTTGCTAAACCAAGCGCTTCTTAAATCATAATATTTGCTTTGATTTCTCTCGAAAAGTTGTTTTACTAAGGCCTTTGCTTTTTTATTGGTCTTAGGAAACCCACCTAATAACGATATAATCTTAGTTGAATCATGAATATAAAACTCTTTTGGGAAAGAAGTGATAATACTAAAGACATCTAAAAACATTGCTTTGTCCTTCTGATAAATGAACATTAATATATCCTCATTATAACGAGACGGCCACCAATACATTTTTTGGACATCATTTGTCTTTAAGTGAGCATTATAAAAATTGCGCTCTTTCTTTAAGCACTCATTGTATAGCTTTAACAATTCATCAATATGCTGCCCTTTTTCTAATCCCTCTTTAATGGCCGCATAGATCAACCCAAATACTTCGTGATTATACTCCTTAGAAAGGTAATTGAGATAATAAAAGGCAATCTCAAATTGATTTTTCGCGTCTTTTTCGTTATTACTCAAAGTTCTTATCATATGCTCAAACTGGGCTGCAAAAGAGAATCTTTTTCCGGGTTCTATTTCGTCAATTGTTTCTAATAATATATCTTTGAACTTCTTGTCATCATATTTCTCTGGCCCTAAATCATCGTATAGACCAGGAAGTGCCCATTTCCATTCTTTAAAGCCATCCTTTCGAAATTCAGCGAAATAGATAAATAAGGGGGCTGCCTCGGCAATGGCTTCATGGGGAAAATTTTTAACGGTATTCGCAAGGCACAAAGCATCA
Organism: Candidatus Margulisiibacteriota bacterium; assembly: GCA_018823125.1. Taxonomy (GTDB): domain Bacteria; phylum Margulisbacteria; class WOR-1; order JAHJIW01; family JAHJIW01; genus JAHJIW01. Next base: position 1,537 of record JAHJIW010000002.1, read on the forward strand.
TTCATGCTTAAGGCTCTAATATGGCCAAATACACTCAAAATACTTTTAGCCAGAGCAATTTTAACATTATTCGAAGCTTCTGCGACACTTCCTAATAAGTTAAAAGCAATGGCTTCTACCTTTTTAGCATTGCGCAGAGCATCTTCTGTGTCTTTACCAAAAAACAAAACATTTCTATTGTCCGGCAAAACCGTCAATCGATTTCTTGCTAATTGAGCCAGGGCAAAAGATGCCATCTGTTTGACATACCAATTTTCATCTTTGATCAATTCATCGGTCAGCTCAATAATTTGGGGAATATGCTCTCTGCCATATAAGGTGGAACATTTCATTAAAACCCAGCCACAATAACCGCGCACAGAAGTAATGGTATTCGTCTCTTTACCATCAATTATGTTTTTATGTTCATTAAATTCGTCCTTGGGATCATCAGGATCTCTGCCTGGCAGGTATGGATCTGGGTCATTTTTAAAAACTTGGATTATGCGCAATGCTTTTTCAATCTCCTTTTTGGCTGCCAACCTTGCGGCAAATTTGACAAATGCTTCCCTGCAAATCGCCTTTGGCAATCTCTGGCAAATATCAATATTTTTATGTTCGTATTTGTTTAAAAGGGGATCAACAACATCCTGATACGCCTTCATTAATAATGCTGGATCATCAGAATCATCATTGCCATAATGCTGAAAAAGGCTATACGAATATATTATCTGATGGGCATAACTCAATGTCTTTAAAGATTCCAAGAAGCGGATAATTGAAAGCCCCTTTTGGTAATCTTTTTTAAGGATTTTATGTAATAAAGCTGCGACATCATAGGCTCCAAAGGGATCTTTTCTATCAGAGCTCAAGTGCGCACTAGTTAGAAGACTTTTAAACAATTCTATTGCCAGGTCTAAGTCGCTATCCAGCAATTCAGATATTACTGGCATAGAGTCAAGCTCAAACATAAACCTTTTATAATACTTTGGATTAAGCAACCACTTTTTTAGTTCATTTTTGGCTTTTTCCATGCCTCGCTTTGCCAAGTTTGTTACTATTCGCTCAACAAAAGGGCTCAAAGGAACATCATTTTTTGGGAAGGTTATTGCAACAAGAGACCATTTCTTTTCGTCTGGCATATCCGAAGCAACAGCAGCCTGATAAATAAGTTCGGCTTTATTTGGGATGCCTTCCCCAAACATGATAAATGCTTTCAATATATTAAAAGCTTCTTCTGATATAGCAAGATCATCACTAGCATATCTATCTAGAATAATCTTATAAACGGACCGATTCAAAAAATCCGGCCTAGACTTACTTACTTTCGTTTTTTTATTAATACAATATTTTTTTATAAATTCCCAGCCGGTTTTTTGTTCTGCAGCGTAATATCTTTTTACTGCTGGCTCAAGGATGTAATTAATAAAGTGTCTATCTGTTATCTGATAATTGCCACCCCAATAGGCGGTTGTGCCGCCCATCAATTCCCATCCTTTGAATCTTACTTTTTTGCCGAATTTTCTATAAAAGCGATCATATTGTTCGGACAGTTCTGTTACGATCACACTAAATCGATCATCAAAACACTCATCTAACCACTTCCTTAATATCTCAAACACAATCGGCGGGGAGTAATGACTAAATTGCCCCTCGTCTTCAACAAGGTTAAATTCGACCAATAAGAATTTGGCAATTTCTTCTTTTAGATAATTATCTGCGCGATAATATATCTCCTTAATTAATCCTACAGCTTTCTCCTTTTCATACAGATCTCTATGATGTTGGCTGCTTTTGACATAAAAATACTCTTCTTTACCAAGCTGAATTAGCTTTTTTGCTATTTCAAAAGCCTTCATCAAATATTTATTATCAGCATTAGCAGTTATAATGTCTGTGACAATTTCAACGGCCTGTTCAATAAAGAAGCTTTCTCTATAAAAGCCCTTTACCACCCCAATGTTTTTCAGAATAAAATCAACAACATATCTTTTATTGTTATCGGTATGTATGTTTTTTTTAAGTATCTCAAAGATGCTAGAAGAAAATATTTGAAGACTATATAATTGCCATATATTATCCCATAGCTCAAGATTATTAATTTGCTCCTTTTTCTTCCTTTCAATCACAAAACTCAACAAGTCATAATTTGCGGAAAGAGACTTAATTTGGCCAATGGCCCACTGAACAGAAGCAGGATTATCAAGGGCAGCATCTATGCTTTCGTATTGTTTCTCAATTGCAACCCTTTCTTTGTCATAAAGGCCACTGTCTTCTATTACGTTATTTTTAATGTCATCAATTTCTTGCATTATTTCATTTTTTGAATAAGTGCCCCCTTTAGCAGAACCCTTATAGATCTTTTGTATAAGTATACTATCAACGATATTTTGAACATCCTTTCGAGGAAGCCAGAAATTAATCGTTTCCGCAAACAATGAATAAATAACATTTTTGTTAAATGCTTGCGGAATTACCCAGAATTTAACTCTGGGCAATAATCCAAGAAGAGCTACTGAGTACCCTTTTGCCTTAAAGCTATTCAATATTTCCTTAAAATATAATGAATGTGCGACAGCTCTCTCAAGTTTTTCATTAATATTATTACAGATAATTAATATGTCATCTGTTTCACCAACTGCGCCCTTTTTGGATAGATTGGTCAACACCTCTTTCAAGTTTTCATAACTAAACTTTTTCTTTCGCGCTTTTGATTCGCAGATTATTTTCTTGCCATCTTCAAATACAAGATTAAAATCCTGAAATTTAGGCGCTTCCAAGTGAATATATGAAAATTTTGGATCACGTAAATACTGAAGGAATAAGGACATTGCTGCCCATGCTTGAGCATTAATACCTTTATAAGTGTTTTGACCGGGGTTTTTCATAACAATTCCTTATATTTGCCTATATAATTATCAATCGCCTTGTCTATTTCACTTTTGCTTTTGTTATAATCACTTTCTGATCCCTTAAAAGGACTAATAGAAAATGATTGAATACATTTAGTTCTTAGTTCTTCAATTTTTTCAATGTCCGATATGGCTGACTGAAGAAACTGCTTGTCCCCAATTGATGTTTCTTTTAAATAAATTTGATACCCTTGTAATAATGTCATCTCCAATAGGTTTATTTCTGGCTTGAATGATTTTTTAAGTTTATCTAGTACATGCTTAACTTGCTTACCATATTGTGGAAAAAAACGATCCTCGTGTAATATCAAATCCTGTAGATCCTTTCCATTAACAATATTATCCAGGTGACCATTATTACGGATGGGGATGTCTATTTTTTTGTCTCTACAAAAAACGTGAGGTTTATTATAATAAGCGCTCTCATACACCTTAATAATATATACAGACCTTGATTTATTAACTTTAATAACATGATGTAAATCCCATTTAATTGTAGGTGGGAATATTAGACATGAAATAATGTGGCTGATTTTTGTCTGAAAATCCTTATCATTATTACAACCAATTGGGCCTAAATCATCATTGATTCCAAAAAGAAGATAGCCATCTCTCATATTTGCGAAAGAACAAAATTCCTTTCTTAATCTGTCCTTGCCCTTTTTATCATTCGAGTGTGGAAGTTGAGTTTTAAAATCATAATACTTGTTTTCCTGCGTTAAGGGGTTTTTTAGCCATTCTTTTAATTGTTTTAGCTCCCATTTTCTACAATTATCAATCATTATAACGGCCTGATTTGTAGGCTTCTAAATTGCGATCAAAACGTTCAATTAATTCTAAAATTAATTTTGGTACTTTCATATATTCCTACCTATTCAACGTCGCATAAACTCCTGCAACAACCGCTACCCCTGTTAACACCTTGTACCAATTATCTTCCCACCAATCCGGCTTCTTATTTACTTCAACCGTGATCGTTTCTCCGTAAGCAATTGTACCAGTATAATCCTTCCCGGCAAGCGCCCTCGCCTCTTCGATGGAACTGGCTTCTTTTACGTCCCAGGTGTTTTTTCTAACGTCGTGCTGGACAATATAAATCGGGCGAGGATCAAGGAAAACAACAACCTGGGGATTCTGTATATACTTTTTGAATTCTGTCACTAAAGAACTATTAAGTTCATCAAGAGTTTTGCCTCCGGCGATGGTGCGGCCAATGAGCGGCAAGGAGATTGATCCGTCGGGAGCAATGGTTTGTTTAGTATTTAAGTCTTTACGGTTGATGATTTTGACTTCGAGGATGTCATCGGGGGCTAAGGTATAATCGGCGGCAAAACCTATACTTGATAAATTCAAACCTAATAAGAAGCTCATTATTAATAATATACAAATAGATTTTTTCATTGTTTGCCTCCTTAATTACTGTCTTATAAATACCTCTCCACTAAACACAAACTTCCTGGATGCGATTTTCAGTTTAACCTCATCAATTCTAATATTAGCTTCTTCTAAGCGGTTTTTTAATTCGGTGAGTTCTTGATCTTGTTTTTTCTGATCTTCTTTGGTCATGAGGGCTTCTTTGCCGAGAGGGGTTAAGCCGTCGCCGGTTTCGATTTCTTTGATTCGGCTTTCAATTTTCCTCGCTTCGTTTTGAAGTTTTGAGAGTTCGGCCTGGTCTTTGCGGCGCTGGATTTCGAAGGCTTCGCTTAAGGCCAGTTTGTCGATTTGTTTTTTTGAGGCGAATTTTAGAATTAGATTATTGCCTTGTTGGTTGATAACTTTATAACCACCCTTAAATGACGGAATAACTACTTCCATTTTATCCGGCAGTTGGATTGTGCCGGAGACCAAAGCGCCTTTGGGGATCTGGGATAATAGTTTTGCTCTGGTTTCATTTTTAAATTCTTTGTGTTCGATTTTTAGCGGGATTTTAGTGCGTTTTACCCGGACGTTTGAGGCGATAATGTCGGCGGTGAACTCGTCGCTGATGGTATAAACGCTGCCTTGATATAAAATTATCAGGCGCTGGCGCTCAATTCCTAAAATTTCGCCCTGCCCTTCTGCAGGTTTGTTGGTGTCTTTGAAAATTCCATTGAATTCGAGGATGGAATGAATTTTGTAATTTTTAACTTCCTGGATCGCGGAGCCGGGAGTTGCCAGAAGCCAGCGCAGGGAGCTTTGGATTCCGTATTTTGAGATGGGAAGCGCGAGAAATACTAAAAACAGCAGGACAATGAAGATAAAAACTTCGACCTTGGAGCCGGATTCGGGCCGGAATTTTGGGTTCCGGGGAATAACGTCGCGGCCGGGATCGGGCCAGAACAGCTGGGAGCCTCTTCGGTTTAACATGTCGAGGATCAGGTGGGAAAAATACGCGATTGAAAAGGCGGCGACCCAGCGGGGAGCAAGTTCTACGATTGCGAAATCCGGGAGGCCGAATAATTTTATGATAAATACGATTACATATATTATAAGCGCGAATGCTATGGATGTTGCGAGCCAGCCGATAAGTGAATGGGTTATGGTGCGGTGGCCGTATCTACGTTCGATGGGAATCGAGACGAATTTAAACATCCGGCCGATGATTGATTTGGGGTGGTCGATGTCCGGCATGATTGAGCCAATGATAGCAAAGAGGATCACTGACCAATGGAGGCTCCACTGGACGCCGAAGATGGCCAGTATTATTAATGTTAAAAATATTCCGAATACGCTATGGGTTGGTGCTAGCATTTTATTTGTTAAGCCTCTCCCTAAATTCTTTTCTTGCCAATTCATAATTAATATACTCTGGCTGAATAACTTTTATCTCATTTTTTGGAAAAACCAACAAGTCATCCTCATTAAGAAAAAAGCAAAATTCATTATTGCTAATCAACAGTTTAATATCTCTAAGAGGTTCTTTGCGTTTAGTAAGCTTCAGCACAGAAATTTCATCTAATGTTCCAAAGACTGATTTATAGCTATTTCTCTTGTCAGCATCACTTTTTCCCAATAAAGATGAAAATAAGTAAGCTTGTATAAAAAGAAATGCAATAATAATAATTGAACCCACTATTTTCGCATTTGGTGTTATGACATTTGGCATCTTTTTATAAGATAACAATTTCATATAAATTCGCAATAACAAAAACAAAGTAAATCCATATGTAATAACCATGCGTGTAAAATTAGGGCCGTAGAAAATTGCTCTTATTATTCTAGAAGACAACGGAGCCCCAGAAAACATAATCATGAAAGCTATTAAATACAATAATAGTTTAAGGGGGACCGGAAATAGTTCTTCTAATAAATAGAGAACTAAAAAAATAAGCAATGAAATCAATAGCATAGACAAAGGCCTTGCGCTTGCAACAATATAATCATACGGACCAAAATTTAACAAATGTAAAATATTAAACCTAGCAAAATATGAACTTAAATAAGCCCAACCAAATATACTAGAAATGGAAAAAAAGAAAATGACCGAAGCAAATATAATTTCAACAACCCTCAACAAAAAGAGTGCGTTGTTACGTGCTTCCTTTGGAGACATCCTTTCCTCACCAAAAAATTCTTTTATATATTCGCGCATTGTTTTGTTTTCAACACTATTCATCTTTTACCTCCCCCTAAACGCAAAAAATCGCATTACCATAATAGTAGCCATGCCAAAGCCAGCCAGGATATAGCCTTCGAAGCTGTGGGTTCCCAGGGCGACGAAGCGGAACATAATTGCTAAGGCCCAGAGGATAACTACTGCAGCTGTCCAATCGCGGTAGCGGATTCCGGCTTCGTGATAGACTTCCCTGACTGAATCCCTTGTAACTACGGGGTGGTGGCTGACCTGGTGCACCATGTCCACGATGGCGAGCGGCAGTCGGCTTGACAGGGTCATGACCCGCGTTTCCAACAGGTCATAATCACTGATTGAAAGGTTTTGGGAAAGATATCTTATAAGTTTTTTGGCAGATTCTTTGCTTAAGGGTTTGATTTCGATTTGTTTGAATTTCCACCAAAGTTGTTTGAGTTTGGGGGTTATTTCCTCCGTGGCGCCGAGGATGGTGAAGTTTTCCAGTAAAGCTAAAAAAGAATCCACGTCTGAGATTTTGAGTTTGTTTAAATTATCGATTATGAGAACTGGAGGACTAGCCCCTTTGTTCTTCGCGATAAAATCGATGATTTCTCGAGTAGCGGCACGGGAGTTAACTTCTTTTTTCCAGTCCGGATTTATCTTGTCACAGATTTGGGTCAGCATACTTTTAATTGGCGATGGAGATTGGATATATATTATGTTTTGGCCCGGTTTTTTTGAAAGGTGTTTCAGGATATGGGTCTTCCCTACTCCGAGTTCGCCGATGAGGAGTACCGATCGGTTTTTTGTAAGGTTGAAATTGATTTCTTCGATTGTGCCTTCGCGGCCGATGATGATTTCTTCGGGATTTGGGATCATTGGTCCTTTTACGTCAGACATGGGTTTGGCAATTTTGGGTTTAGTTGGGAAAACATTGCTTGCTAGTCGGGCCATCTTGGATTGGGATTCAACGTGTTTGAGTTCTTTGGGGGTAGTTGGTGTTGGCGCCGGTTGTTTAGCGGCCTGGATATAGCGGTTGATGGATTGCGGGTCAGTGATTCCCAGAATGGCGGTGGCTTTATCCAGCGAGATTTCTTCTTTGAATAATCTTACCGCGAAAGTGTTGCGCAAAACTTGAGCATTGACACGTCTTTTGATTTTGGCCTGGTCGGCGTATTTGCGGATCAGTTTGTCGACGGCGCGGGCGGAAAGGTCTTTTACTTCACCTTTGGTAGTGATAAAAAAGTGATTGCTCTGGACATCGGGGCGGTCTTTTGACCACTTGGCAAGTGCTTCGTAAGTTTGGTCGTTTAGGGGAACGGTGCGGCTGCGGTTGCCTGGAACCTTGAGTGCCCTTCCCTTCCAGTCGATTGAGTCGATTTTGAGGTCGATTAGTTCGTTTAGGAAGATTCCAGTGTTGAGGAAAAGGGTCAGGATGGCGCGGTCGCGTGGGACATCGACACCGTTAAGGAATGCTTTTAATTCGTTGGTATTAAGATGTTCGATTTGGTTGGACATATGTTAACTTGCTCTACCTAAAAATATAAGCACTGCTCCCAAACGTATTAATTCCCAGATGAAAAGCGAGATTGTATAAACTGCCAGGTAATTAATTTTTCTTTTAACAATTAAATTGACAATAAAAACAAGTATGCATACTATCGCCGGAATAAAAATCAAATCGGCTGTGATCATCCCAAGCAAATATGCAATAGTTTTTTCGGATGAAAACGGATCAACCCCATAACTAATCATAAAACCTTTAATTGAATTGAATAATACTAAACATAAATCCACAATACCTAAAATAATATAAGGCATGTTTTTATTTGCTTTCATTTGCTCTCCCATAACCCCTTACTCCTTTCTCTCGCTTACTTTTGCAGCTTATTGAATTCTATTTTATATATCAATTCATTCGAATCTAAAACTCTTTACCGTCTCATCAAATATTGGCTTATATTTTTGAAATTGGTCAGCAGTAGCATAACAAAAAATCGTAAAGTCATCTCTATTTCTCACAAATTCATAAACAATAGATTTTGATTCATGTTTATCATCTTTACGCAGCATTACAGCCCATTTGGCTTTATTAGAATTTACAGCCATTTCACCTTCCTCAATAACATTATCACCAGAGAACATTTTAATGCTGGCTATTGTACTTTTAAATGCAGCCTCAAGGTCTAAAGGAATTAAATTCTTTGTAATTGCAATTGCTATACGTGGGCGATAGCCATCGTCTTGAGAAGGACACCAGGCGATAACTTTATTGTGATCTCTTTGTTCTATGTCCCATCCGTTTGGAAAAATTATTGAAAAGTCATTATTTTCATCCACATATCTACCTGATTTATCAGGCTTTTTCAGTAATTTAAATGAATCAAACATTTTTTCTTTATCAGATTTTATTGTTTCTGAGTTTGCTTTAGGGTATAAAATTGACATTGAATAGGTCTTATTTCCTCCAAGCATTAAAAGCGATTCTTTATAAAAGTTGATCCCATCTGCTTCAAATTCCGCCTTAGATTTCAGGGCTGGCATACCCTCACATTCCATGGTCCTTGAATATAGTATTTTTACATTTTTAAACACTCTTAAAGATTCCTTATAAAGATTAGAAAGATAGGAAGATGCATTACTTTTAGATATATATAAATGGCGATGGACAAAAACATTAAAAACTCCGTCGTCACTAAATGACTGATAACAATTCATTTTTGTTCCCAAAATATTAACAGGAATAACCTCTGGTTTTGTTGGTAAATAAGTTTCGATGTTATCCTTTTGGGATATTAACTTTCCATTTTCATAAGTAAAATCATTGTCTTGAAATGAAAAAGAAGTAATTGCACTCATGAGAATAAAAACCGTTACAATAAATAATGTTTTAAGCTTCATATGTATCTCCTTTCAATTATTTTGTTTCAAAATTCCAAAGCCCTTTGTCCTTATCACGAGCATATTCCTGTAGATATTCTTTTTGAGCATCTTTTCTTAGATGTTCGGGTGGCAAATAAGGGCCAGGTGTTGGGAAAAACAAGGTAGCAACATCTTGTTCAATTTTGTTTAATATCTTTAAAATTGCTTTATTTGGTTGAGCCATAATTACATCTAATCCTGCTTCCTCTCCCATGCTTTCAAAATCGATACTTTCAGGAGTTATATCGAATACTTGAATCCTAAACGTCCAATATGTTTTTGCTAGATTATAAAATGGACCGGCCATAGAAAATTTGTTTTTTGGTTTGTTGTTCATTACTGCTTCCTTTTTAATAATCCTTCTATCAAACTCTCTAGTTTTACATCGTTCATATTAAGCTGCTCGATTTAATAGGACATTGGTTATTAGTACAATAGATCTGTCGTTTCTGTTTTATGCGTTAGACGTCTTATTATATTTGCAATTAAAATAAAAAGGCCGGCAATCGCAGCAAAAATTAACCAAATAATAAATGCGGAACCCAATTTATCTGATAATCCTGTTTGCTGCCAACTAACCATGTTCTGCGCATATCCAAGACAAATTGTTCCCATTAAACACACTATTGGGAATGCAATTTTGAGTCTAACTTGAAAAGTTTTTGAGCCGACACGACTTATTATACCAATCGTTATTAAAATCAAAAGCATTAATGGGAAGGGGAATCCAGCAACCATGAGTATCGCATATTTATATCCATCCGCAAATGCTTTGGGTCTTGCTATTGCTTCATCAATCCCTGCCTCAATCTGATCCATAAACGAGTGGCCAGCTCCCTGCCTGTACCATAAATTAGTTGCTCCAGGCAGCGTAATTAAAAAGAATAATATGGTCAAGACAATGAAAATTATACTTATCCAAGTGCCAATACTTCCCTTATGCATATCTTACCCTCCTACTTTGTATACAAATTATTTCCAAAGACCTCGCGAACTTTCCCTACTTTCTTTCTCTAACTTTAAAAATAGCTTCTGGTACTTAACGTTTGGCGGATAAGTTACTGCATGGGCATATCCATTTTCCACCAGCCAGGCATTCACAAAAACGTTACCGATATAAACGTAGGCAAGCAACCTTCCATATTTATCTCTCTGCTGGACATCGAACTCAAGCCTGATATCTTTACCTTCGACTAACTTCTTATTCGCTTCATATGCTTCTTTTCCAAAGTGCTCCACCGGTTTACTGGGGTGTTTTGTTTCAGGTGTGTTAATACCTATATACCTTACCCTCTCTCCGTTGGATAATAAAATCGTGTCACCATCGATTGCTCTTTTTACGTGATAGATGTTTTGGTTTTCTTGGGATGGAGGTGATGCAAAACCGGTTAAACAGAAGAAACTGATTAGCAAGATGAACCATAAGGCAATTTTGTGATGATTAGTCATTGCAAGTAAATATATTACACCTCCAGGTGAGACACATGCAATATTTAATAAGATTTTATTTTGGTGCGGGATTCCCTGCCGATAGTGCGGAATTTCCTGGATTTTTGTGCGGGATTACCTATGGATTGGATAGTGTTTTTGAGCGCCAGTATTAGAGGTTTATTACTATTAAGATCGGCGGGGGGAATTTAGAAGCCAAAGGAAAAGTGGTGGGGTGGTTGTGGAGGTGGGGCTCTCTCCTTAATAAAATGTATATATGCCTAGTTTTATGGTGTAACGTATACCCTTAAGTGAGAGAGAACGTTTTCCTTTAAATGTAACAATGCGC
>JAHJIW010000003.1 GCA_018823125.1 Candidatus Margulisiibacteriota bacterium
CCGGGTTTTTCCCAAAAAAAATGGGAAACCTGTTGTTTCCCTAATACAAAATCTAGTGTACTCTTTCAGTAACAGGCAACTTAGAGAGTACCAGTATTAAATTCTAACTTCTGCTTCTACCGATTATTCGCATTAAACAGGCATAATCTCGAATCTGTCCTCGGCCACTATTACTATCGGGGTATCCAGCTCAAAACTTGCATGAAAACCCGAAATATTTTTGGGGGGCCAATATTATGTATTAGGGGTCTCGGAGGGGTCCGAAAACACCTCTTCGTCCATAAACTCAAAGCGTCCCAATAACGAAGAGTCGCCACCTAAGGCAGCTCTTTCGGCTATTTCTTTAAATTTTTCGTTCTGGTTGATATACCATTCGTAAGCCCAGGCAAAACTTTCCAGTGGGTTTTCGTCCGAAGGGTGTCTTTTTCGGCGTGATAGCTCTAAAATGATCTCCCCAAAGATATCCTGACCTTTGGCAAGGGTCTTCATGGAGAATCGTTCTAATACGTCTTCCCATTTATCCTTTTCAATTTTTACCTTTTTAAGGCCAAATTGATGAAGGTTATTTCCGGGGATGAAATAGCGTCTAAATTCCTGCATGTTATAACCCGACTGTTTTACGAAATCCATGAACTTCTCAAATTCCATGTTAAAGTGCGATACCGCATGGCCTACTTCGTGGGTTAATACTTCGGGGATACCTTCCGGAGGCACATTATCAAAAATGAACACGGTTTTGGAGTCGGCATCGTAAGCACCACCGGCTGAAACCATGAGGGCCTTCTTAATGGTGAGGCGGTGTTTCTGGTTTTTGATCACGCGCTTTACGCCAATTAAATGCTGTTTTTTGAGTTTCTTGATTTCTTCAAGAGTATTGGCAATTACTTCAACATCTTCGCTGTTAAATTTAACGTCCGAGTCCAAAACCTCAATCCCGTAATCGCGCTTTATCTTTTTACGTAAAAAGACGGCGGAGGGGACAACCTGCGGCGGCGGCTCGGTTTGTACCTGCCGGACGGTGGGCATGCCGGTCGATACGCTATTGATGTTATACAAGCCGGCCGCGCTGTGCGGTCCAACCGGTTCTATTCCTGACATAGAAACTCCTTTTTAGGATACACCCGTACCCTACCAAGTAATATATCGTAATAAGGAGGCAGAAACTTGCGTGGAATTTTCTACTTTACCACCATGGTACCAATTCCGTAGTCGGTAAATAGCTCGAGGAGAACCGCGTGGGGAACGCGTCCGTCAATAATATGGACATTATTAGCCCCGTGTTTTAGGGCGGTTAAACCACACTGTACTTTAGGGATCATACCGCCGGAAATAGTCTCGTTATCAATCATGCGGCGGATCTTTTTGGCATCTACTTCAGAGATAAGTTTGCCTTTTTTATTAAGCACTCCACGCACATCCGTCATCAAGATCAATTTTTCGGCATTTAAGTAAGCCGCCACCTTGGCGGCCGCAAAATCGGCATTGATATTAAAGGTTTGACCTTTGCGTCCTACGCCAATCGGAGACAAAACCGGAATGTATCCCTTTTTAATCATTTTATACAAATATCGATATTTAATGCCAATCGCTTTTCCGATTAAACCTAAATCCAGATAGCGCCCATTTTTATCTTTAACCCACAGCTTGCGGGCTTTAATAACTTTACCCTTTTTTCCACAATAGGACTTGGGTTTGCCGCCTTCTTTGCGTATCATTCGGCAAATCTCAGCATTAACTTTGTTACCTAAAACATTTTCTACTACTTCTAAAACTTTCTTACTGGTAAAACGCATCCCCTGCACAAAACGGGTTTCGATACCTTTGCGTTTAAGCGATTTTGAAATTTCGGGACCGCCGCCGTGCACAATGACCGGATGCATGCCAACGTATTTTAAGAGCACAACGTCCTGAATGACCTCTCGTTTGAGTTCATCATTTTGCATCGCCGCCCCGCCATACTTAATGACAATGATCTTGTCGTGAAACTGCTTTAAGTAGGGCAACGCTTCCAGCACCACATTGGCGCGTCGAATTAAGTGTCTATACTTTTTTAACATTAGGTATGGTACCTCGCGTTGATCTTAATGTAGCCGTAAGTTAAGTCACAACCCCACGCCACCGCTTCATTTTTTCCGCTCTTTAAATCGATATCAATCGCCACTTCTTTAGCTTTAAGCTTTTTGGCCGCTTTACCCATATTTTTAACTTGCCCCACCCCATTTTTCAGGAGGGTTACTCCCTGCACCTTAATATCAACCTTGTCCGGATTAATATCTACGCCCGATGCTCCTAAGCTGGCGATAATTCGTCCAAAATTGGGGTCTTCGCCGTAAATCGCGGTTTTTACTAAAGGTGAAGTAGTGATTTCGCGGGCTGCCAGGCGGGCACAGTTTTTGGTAGCTGCTCCTTTAACCGTAACCGTGATTAATTTAGTTGCCCCTTCGCCATCGCGGGCAATTTCTTTGGCTAAGTATTCGCAAACTGCGTGCAATGCAGTTTCAAACTTTTTAAGGGTAGCCGAACTCTTCTCTACGTTTACGCCGGATAATCCATTAGCCAGAACAAATACACAATCGCTGGTGGAGGTATCCTGGTCTACCGAAATCATATTAAACGTATCTTCAGTGGCAGCTTTTAGCATTTTTTGTAATTTCGAATGTGAGATTTTAGCATCGGTGGTAATAAAAGCATGCATGGTAGCCATATTGGGATGGATCATTCCTGATCCTTTGGCAATTCCTCCGATACTAAACTTTTGATCCCCAACTTCTACCTCAACCGCAATTTCTTTTTTAAAAGTATCCGTAGTTAAAATGGCCTCAGCCGCGCTATTGCTACCGCGATACGAAAGCTTGCGCACCACTTTTTTGATGCCGGGGATAATTTTGTCCATTTTAAGCGGTTTACCGATTACTCCAGTAGAAGTTACCAAGACCCGCTTTTCTGGAATACTCAGTTCTTTGGCAACGATGGCAACCATGCGCTTTGCATCTTTTAGCCCTTGAGGTCCGGTGGCACAGTTAGCATTGCCGGAGTTGGTAATAATGACCTGAGCGACACCGCTTTTAGCATTTTTATGACTGATTAAAACCGGGGCGGGCTTAACTTTGTTTTTAGTAAAAACCGCAGCTAAAGTGGCGGGAACATCAGACACGATAAGCGATAAATCCTTGCGTCCGGATTGTTTTACGCCAGATGAAATGCCGCTTGCCAAAAATCCCTGAGGAGCGCAAACGCCCCCTTTAATTTTTTTCATCTAAGGATACACTCCAATTAAATCCAGACCGGCTTTTGCGGGAAATCCAAAGCGGATGTTCATGTTTTGCACGGCCTGTCCCGCCGCTCCCTTAATTAAGTTATCGAGGGCCGAAATTATAATTACTTTTTCGGTTCGTTTATCGTAAGTAACCGCAATATCACAATAATTGGTGCCGGCTACATTTTTAGTAGAAGGCAGGCCTTTTTTATACAAACGTACGAATGGCGCTTTTTTGTAGACGCGCTCAAAGGCGGCAAAAAAGCCGTGCTGAGCGGATACGCTTGCATAAATCGTGGCCAAAATTCCTCGATTCATGGGAGTCAGATGCGGAACAAAAGTAATCTTAGTCCCTAATTCCTGTTCAATCTCTCCGGTATGGCGATGAACCGCAATTTTATACGCCGAAATGGATTCACTACACTCACAATAATGTGTATTAAGTGAAAGTGCGCGCCCGGCTCCCGAAACTCCTGACTTGGCATCCACCACAATGGATCCATCGGTTATTAAATTTTCTTTAATTAAAGGATACAGACCTAAAATCGCAGCGGTGGCATAACATCCCGGATTTGCAATCAGCGAAGCTTTTTTGATGTCCTTGGCATGAATTTCGGGTATGCCGTAAACTGCAGTTTCACAAAGACTAGACGATTTATGCTTAACTCCGTACCAGGTCGTATAATCATCGGCATTACGAAATCGGAAATCGGCTCCGATATCAATGACCACAATTCCTTTTTTAAGCAGATCCGGAATAATTGCCTGAGATAAACCATGAGGCAGCGCCACAAAAGCTACATCCAGCTTGGGCAGTTTAGCCATATTTGGTTTTTGGCATACCAGGTCACAAATCCCCGCCAGATGAGGATAAACCTCACTGATTTTTTTGCCGCCGTAAGTCCGCGAAGTTATGACTTCAACCGAAACACTGGGGTGTTTCAATAAAAGTGATAATAACGTTTCGCCGGAATAGCCGGTGGCTCCAATAATTCCTGCTTTAATCTTTGCCATTTCACACCTCAAAAGAATTATAACACAAAGTTACCAACCTTCGTGCCCAAGTTGTTCCTGAAGTTTCTTCGCTCTACGAGGAGTTAATTTATTGGACAACCGGATTGCTTTGGTTAGCCATGCAAGACGTTGCCGTACAGTGGTACGCAACATTACATTTAGCTCCTCATCGCTATAATAGTGTTCCATAATCTGCCGTTTGGAAACTCGTTTTTTCATTGTTGATTTTCCAGTTTTTTTAAGCGCTTGAGTGATCCAATATCAATTAAATCGCGAGTACGACTTGCCTTATTTTTTAAATCTATCAAATCCTCAAAAGAAACACAACTAATACTTAAGCCTTCGACCTTAAAAACCTTGCGCCGTTTATAGGCTTTAGTAAAATCGATCGGGTTCTTCAGAAAAACATCGATTCTTTTATCATTATCTTGTTGATTTACAAATGCGATCGCCATAACTTTAGCCCATTTTTTTTGAGGCACTTTTGTTCCGTAGCCCAACTTTTCCATAATTTTCACAAATTTTTCAAGAAGCTCGGGAGACAAATCAATCATTAGGTCCAAATCTAGCGTCAAGCGTTGCAGACCATATAAATTAACCGCAATTCCTCCAATTACTAAATAATGCAGTCGATTTTTATTAAAAGCTTTGATTTCTTTCCGGTAATAAAATTGCACTACTTATACCTCTTTACTTCAAACCGAAACAGTTCAACCGGCTCGGTAGGTTTAATGCCGCCCTTCATCCGGCAAATCTCAATTTGCTGCTGCGGAGAGTTAACCCCTGGCAAATCCGGTAATAAAAGACCCCGGCGCATACCGCTTTTTACGATGACCCCATACTTTTTGGCATCTAAATCTTTTACGCTTTCCACCGGCTCTGGCGCGGTTAAAATATCTACCGATATTTCAAGTTCCTTCAATTCACTTTCAATAACCGGAGGAAAACGAGGATCCCGGGTAGAAGATTCAATGGCATTCCGGATGATTTCTACGGCAACATTTTCGGTAGTCGGCGCAAAGGTTCCGATGCAGCCGCGCAGTGCTCCTTTTTTCTTCAGCGAAACAAAGACCCCGGCTTTGCCTTGCATTTCTTTTGGCAATGGATCCGGCGGCTTGATTACCTTTTTATCGCGCACGTAGGTTTCGATAGTTTCCCGGGCTAATTTAACTTGCGCACTTTCGGTCATGATTTCACCTCGTATTCGGCTACCATATACCCCACCCCGTACGGTCCTTCATAAGATAATACGTCAGCCTTGGCATTTTTACCATCCAGCGCTCCCAAAAGCATCGCAATTGACCACAGCGCATCTTGCCCGGCAGCGTCCGCCAGCTGCGGATTAAAATTAAGGATTCCTTCCACATCATTATTTTTAACCAGCTCCACCAGTTTTTCGTCAAATTCTTTTCCGCGGGGATGAAAACCCGCCGGCGCATCTTTGGTAAGGCGATGCGACATATCGGCACTGGCAATTATGGCTATTTTTTTACCGCTGTCGTCACACACTTTCGCCAAAAGTTTTCCAAATTCGTATAGTTCTTTCAGCGGGCGAAAGGCAATTGCAATGGGCACAATCGGTTTATTAACTCCCGCTACATAAGGATAATGCAACGGCACCAAAACCCCGTGGTCTAAAAGTGTTTCGGGAATCTGAGAAACCGTGATATCCGCATTTTGACATGCTTTTACAATTTGCAGAGCTAACTCCGGATCTCCTTTAAATGTGTAAACCGGTTTAGGGCAGCCAAAATTTAAAAAGTTGCCTTCAAAAACATGCGAAACGTAAACCGGAAACGAAACCTGAGAAACCAATCCGTGGGGAGTGAAAATTATTATCGTATCCGCGTTTTTCTGTTTTAAATCTTTAGCCAATCTTTCCAGCGCGGCCTTACTTTTTGCGGCATCGCTCAGCCGGGCGCCGCCAATTTGGGGCACTAATATGGGGGGATGAGGAGCAATCGCGCCAAAAACTATACCCATGATTTTTCCTTTGCTTTTTACAGACTGAATGAATAATAGTATAAAGAAATGGGGGAATCAAGGCGGCTTTTCCTCTTGAACACGTAAATCCCGAGGAGTATACTATTACCAGTATGAAGCGTTTTATTATATTGGCTTCTATTATATTGTTATGCACTCTCGTCGCTCAGGTGTCCGCCGAGGCAAAAACCACACTTAAGATTGGAACTGACGTTCCTAATATTATATTAACTGATCTGAGCGGTGGCGAATTTGACCTATCCAAAAAACTAGGCACTAAAACCATTGTTCTGACCTTCTTTACTACCTGGAGTAAAACCTGCAACGAAGAACTGGCATTTTTTAGTGCGTTAAAAAAAGAATATAAAAATGAAAACCTGGAAATTATCACCATTTCTTTAGACCGCACAACCAAAGACCTGGAAAAGTTTATAAAGGATAACAACTACGACTTTACTTTCCTCCCCAATAAAAAATTAAAATATTTAGCGGATTACCGGGTACTGATTATTCCTACCGTATTCTTAATTAACCCGGATGGCACACTGCAAAACATTTACGTTGATTATGATAAAAACGTGGAAAAAGCTTTATCCGAAGACTTAAAGAAAATATTTAAGAAGGCCTCTTCTTAAGACTAACTAATCTTGCCTGCTCCATGTGCCCGACCCGCTTACGGTTATTTATAATTTCTGTATAAATAGTTGCGATTGGAAACCCTAGATCATCCCCCACCGTCTCGTCTTTTAAAAAATCATAAATCACGTGCATAACCCTCGCCGATAAAGGAACGCTTAGATTTTGACGCACAAAATTGAGCGCGATTTTGGCGGCGTCCGCCCGTACCGCATTTGAATAAATTTTTTGATGATTTTCCACGGTACGCAGACATTCTTCGACCAGCCAGTGTTTTTCAAAATCGCCAAACGCCGGCATAAAAGCTAAAACCTTTAGCCTGGTAAAGGCTCTCCATCTAATTGATGCAGCTTCATTATGTAAATCACAAACCAGGTTAATTAACTCGGAAAAATTACGTCCTTCGTAAGATTTATCTTCAGCAATCCTTAGTAAAGCTCTCGTTTTCCCGGACCCGCGCCTAGGGGGCTTCCTGGCAAAACAGCGATTTCTTACCCCGAGCATAAGGTTGGCACTAGCCAAAGGCACCCCTTGCATGCGGGGTAATCGTCTAATTCTATTAGCTTGTCTAGTTAATCCTCTCATAACTATCTTTATATCGCTAATCAGAGGTTAAAATTTCATATTTTTGAGAGAAGTTTTCGAGGAAAATAGAAAAATTAACGGTTGCCGATTTTCTTTACAATTTCCTTGGCGATTTTTACTGAATCGAGGGCATCGCGGCCAAAAGTAGCTCCGATTTTATCCGCATATGCCTCGTTGACTACTGCCCCACCCACAATTACCGGAATATTTAGCCCCTTGGATTTTAATTCGTTGGCCACTTCTTCCATTTGCGGCATGGTGGTAGTTAAAAGTGCTGACAAAGCAATGGCCGAAGCCTGATGTTTAAGCGCAGATTCAATAATGGTTTCCTTTGGAACATCCTTGCCCAGATCGATCACTTCAAAACCGTGATTTTCGAGCATCATTTTAACAATATTTTTACCAATATCGTGTACGTCGCCCTTAACCGTAGCAATAATTACCGTACCTGCTTTTTTTACTTTGTCTTTTGGAATTTTGGCTTTACAAAGATCAAAACCCACTTTCATGGACTCGGCAGAAGCCACGACCTGCGGCAAAAAGTATTTCCCCTGAGAAAACCATTTACCCACCGTTTCCATCCCTTTGATTAATCCGTCTTCCATGATTTTTTGAGGATTTTGGTTGTCTTCTAATAATTTGGCAACTCCAAATTTAATAGTATCAGCATCGCCGGCGATCACCGCCTGCGCAATATCTTTTAAACTGATCTTGGCTTTATGCTTTAATTCTTCGTCTGCGGCGCGCTTAACCTTTTTGTACATTTTTTTCCATGCCTCGGCTAAGTCCACAAACTTTTGATGATATTTTTCCTTTAATTTTGGATAATCGATAATTTTAGTTTTTTGAAACTCTTTTATTGCCTTTTGGGTTTCTTTGGCGGTTGGATCAATAATGGCCGCATCTAAACCTTCGAGCAGAGCTAACATTAAATAGTAAGCATTTAGTTTTTCGCGCTCCGGCATACTATGCGATACGTTACTAATGCCTAAAATGGTTTTCGTGCCAAAATTTTGCTTAATCTGCGAAATCGCCTTTAACGTTTCCAGTGCGGGTTCAACACCAATCCCCACCGTCATTACTAAACAATCCACAAAGATATCATCCTTGCTCAACCCCGCCCCCAACGCCTGCTCGATAATCTTTTCGGCAATGGCAATTTTATCTTTGGCTAATTTTGGTACGCCCTTTTCATCCAAAGCTAGCGCAATAATCTTAGCGCCAAATCTTTTGGCTAAAGGTAATACGTTTTTTAAGCTTTTACTTTCACCGTTAACTGAATTGATGAGTGGAATGCCTACAAAATTTTTCAGGCCCGCTTCAACTGCCGCCGGATTAGGAGAATCAATCGAAAGGGGAAGGTCCGCCGCGTTTTGAACTACGAAAGCCGCTTTTTGCATAAGCGCCACTTCGTTAGTATCCGGAACCCCCATGTTCACATCTAATAAATGGGCGCCGGCCAATACCTGTTTTTCGGCATCCACTCTAACCCTGGAAAACACCCCGGATTTTAACTCTTCCTGGAAAAGTTTACGGCCGGTCGGATTTATTTTTTCACCCACGATAACCGGTGCTTTTTTTATTTCAACCACTTTGGTGCGGCTCGAAAATTTAATTCCCGCCCTTTTGGCAGGTTTAAAATCTTCATGATTACGGTACTTCTTGTCAACCAACTCCCGTAAAGCTCGAATATGATCCGGGGTTGTACCGCAACAGCCGCCTACAATACGCACCCCGTTTTCTAAAACCTGATCCATATAATGCGCAAATTTATCCGGCGGCATTTTATAGACTGCTTTGCCATCGACTAAATCCGGGCTTCCGGCATTCGGCATAATCATGACGGGAACCGAAGCATACTTAACTAGCTTTTTCGAAAGTTCTACCATCTGTTCGGGACCAGTCGAACAATTAGCAGAAATGACATCCGCGCCTAACCGTTCCAATAGATGAATGGCAGCTTCGGGTGGAGTTCCGGTAATCGTCCGGCCGGTTTCATCATAGGTCATACTGCAGATTACTGGTAACTTAGTGTTTTCTTTGGCTGCCATGAGAGCCGCACGAATTTCCTGTAGGTCAGAAATGGTTTCAATACATAAAACATCGGCACCACCCTCTTCCAAGGACTTGGCCTGTTCCGCAAAAACGTCATAGGCCTCATCAAAAGAAAGCTCACCCATGGGTTGTAATAATTTCCCCAATGGTCCCATGGATCCGGCAACGTATACATCTTTAGCTCCGGCCTCACTAATGGCCTGGCGAATTAACTCTACCGCTCTAATGTTGCTTTCTTTAACTCTACCAGCTGCATTAAATTCGGCCAGCTTGATGCGGTTACCACCAAAGGTATTGGTTTCAATTAGATTAGCGCCGGCTTCGATATAACTACGGTGAATAGAGGTAATCAGTTCCGGACAAAGAAAGCTTAAACTCTCAAAGCCATGCTCTAAAGAAACATCGGCATTCATGATGGTGGTACCCATCGCACCATCAATTATTAGTATTTTTTTATGCAGTAGCTCTTTGAATGTAGTCACCTTAGGGGGCATTATAACACACAACTTTAGTGAAATTTTAGAGGGAAACCGGCGATATATATGGTGTGAGGTGTATTAATACCTAAGGCTAATCCAGTTAGAGCAAAACCGCTATTTGCCGATCGCTATAAAAAACCGTACCGGAATTTTGATTTTGGACGCAGCGGGGAACAACCCTTAGCTCCGATACTATTTCATGGAACTTTCCGCTATATAGTACAAAGATGGCAAGTAGAAGGCGTCAGGAATTCAAGCTTCACTGCAATCAACAGCCCCATTTTGGCTGCGCTTTATGCCGCTTATGAACCAAGGACCGTTACCCGCAAAGCCATCAATCTGGCAAACTTAAATGGAAGTCATATCACCATTTCGGGCGATCAAGCTCGAATGTTTGGTCTCGTTCCGGAATATCGAAACTTAAGAAAAGGAGTAATCTATCAATCGTTGGCATTTTTTGATCGCGACACGCTTCTTTCTCTCCAAACCCGTCTCGGCCTATCTTTTGAACCGGAGTCAGACTCCAATTCTTCCACGGTTTTAGCGCGTCCTAAAAATGACGCTGGCTTAAAGCTAAGATGGGATACACGTATTCCTCCTGAAGAAAGAATGCTTCCTAAGGAAGCCCTGGTTGCCTCATTAGACCTGCTCGCCGGAGCTGAAATTACTTTAACTATTTTTCAGGAAGATTTATGGGATCAAAATTTTGACCTGCCACCCTGGCAAACCAAAAATGCACTGAGGAGAGCTTTTCGAGGGAGAGAAGACATAAATTCAATGCTGTTTTTAGCCATGGAGTTATTTGGTAGATACCAGTAACATCACCAGCGCATCTTCTTCGTTATCCACATAATACTTTTTACGCTCGTCAATTACGTGAAAGCCATGTTTTTCGTACATCTTTTGGGCAGGAATATTTGATTTGCGCACCTCAAGAAAAAAACTTTTGGCACTGCCTAAAATATTTTTAACTAACGCCGAAGCAATCCCTTGGCGTCGAAAATCAGGATGAACCGCAATGTTAATAATATGGGCTTCATCTAAAATATGCTCAACCCCAATATACCCCACCACCTTTTCCCCGAACTTGGCCGCGTAGTATATATTCATATCATGTTCAAAAACTCTGGCAGGTTTGGGATTAGAAAATATCTGGTTTTCGAGTGCAATCACTTGGGGAAGGTCACCCACCGACATGTGTTCAATTTTAAGTTCGTTTTTGCTCATGGCACCCAAAATTATTTTACAAATCTTTTAATATTGGGACGGTGCGAATACTTGGGAATCAAAGAAAGGAAACTCTCGAGCCCCGCTTCCTTAACTTTATTTACTGCAATTTTAGCAACATTTACTGCGCGCGGAAAGCTCTTTAAAAATGAAACAAAAGTTAAGTTATCTTTATTTTTTAGTTCTTTGGGCAGGTCTAATTTATCCAAGGCCCCCGCCACGATCAGGTTCCCATCAATTTGTTTAATTTTTTCAAATAGTTTATCCCTTGAGATAACAAAATCATCGGTTAATCTTTTTAAGCCGTCTTTAGCGTCGGCAAATAAGGCTAAGTTAAACTCGTCACTCTTAGCATCCAGGATAATCATACAGGTTCGATTTGATCCAGAAAAATTATAGGCCATGGCTTCGAGCGTTGATACCCCAATCACCGGAACTTTTAATACCTGGGCAAAAGATTTTGCGGAGGTTACCCCGCCCCTAATCCCGCCATAGGATCCCGGCCCCTGCGTCACGGCCACCGCCTCCACCTTATTAATATCTAATTTAGCTTTTTTAAATGATTCTTCTACAAAAAGCGTGATCTGCTCAGCCTTAGACCGTTCTCCCGTAACACTAAATTCCGCTAATACTTCGGAATCTGAAATTAAGGCTACGCTTAAGATTTTAGTAGTGCTGCTAATCCCAAGGATATACAAAACTTTCTTTCTCCTTCACCTAAAATATCGATTTTTATAAACTCGGCATCGCGCGGCAGGGTTTTCCCCAGCTTTTCGGCCCACTCAATTAATATTATACCTTTTTTTGCAAAATAATCCGCTAATCCCAGGTCATCAATTTCGGACAGGTTCTGCAGGCGGTACAAATCCACGTGATAAACCGGAAGTTTTCCCGGGTATTCATTGATCAAAGTAAAAGAAGGACTGGTTACGTAATCTTTAATCCCCAAACCGCGGCAAATAGACTGAATTAAAGTAGTTTTGCCGGCACCCAGATGGCCAAAAAAAGCAATCACTAGCGGGGATTTTAAACTTTTGCCGATGGAAAAACCAATTTTCTCTGTCTCTGGTAGATTTTTACTGATAATATCTTTGGTCTGGCGACTTACACCCTTGGCTTTAATTTTTCTTCTACCATCTTTCGTAATCATCCACAAAGCCGCCCTTGATCTGCTTGAAACCGGGCAGATCATCATCGTATTTATCGCCCATTTCTGATTTTTTTTCCTGAAAGAGCTGATCAATGGTTTTTTCCAGCATGGGGTGCATTAAATTAGGTGCAATTTCACGCAGGGGCTTTAAAACAAACATCCGATCGTGCATCAAAGGATGTGGGATTTGCAGTACATCATCGCTGCGGATGAGGTCGTCAAATAAAAGGATATCCATATCGATGGTGCGCGGCCCCCACTCCACCTCCCGCTCCCTGCCTAAGGTTATTTCAATATCCTGGCAAGCCGCTAAAAGTTTTTCGGGAGCAAGATTGGTAGTAAGCTCAATCGCCGCATTAATGTACGGGGGCTGGCGGGAAGATTTGCCTTCGGCCGCGGTTTCGTAATTAGTAGAACGCTTGGTAACTTTAACCCCTTTTATTTTTTCAAGCAGAAAAACGGCTTGTTCAATATACTCTTCACGGTCACCAACGTTGGATCCTAAACTTAAATATACTTTTTTCGGTCCACCTTTTTTGCGGATATCATTTTTAGGCTTCATAACTGTTGCTTTTTTCTTGGCGGTTTTTTTCTTGGCAGTTTTTTTCTTGGCAGTTTTCTTCTTAGCGGTTTTTTTCTTCTTTTTTTTCTTTGCCATGATTCGTTCCTCCATCCCAAAATTTAAATAATTACGCTCGGCCCTCATTGTAGATTTTATCGGCCACCAGAGCAACCCTTTTTATGCTAGAAATATCATGGACCCGTACAATATTGGCCCCACCGGAAATGGCCGCAACTACCGCGGCCGCGGTACCTTCCCGGCGTTCTGCCGGCGGTAAATTAAGTACGGCCCCAATAAAAGACTTGCGGGAAGGACCCACTAAAATCGCGTGCCCTAAACTCTTAAATTCCGCCAGCCTTTTTAAAATTTCAAAGTTAAAATCAACCGTTTTTCCAAACCCAAGTCCCGGGTCAATCACAATTTGCTCATCAAGTATACCAGCCCTTTTTGCAATTTCAATGCTTTCTTTCAGGTAACAATATATTTCAGAAACTAGATCAGCATACACGATTTTCTTCTGCATATTCCTGGGCTTTCCCTTAATGTGCATCACACAAACCGGAACTTTGGCTTTTGCCAAAACCTTCGCCATTTTTTTATCAAAACGCAGCCCGCTGATATCATTGACCATGGCCGCACCGGCCGCCAGCGCGGCTTTGGCCACTTTAGATTTATAAGTATCAATTGAAACGGGAATCGCTAGGCGTTTCTTTAGTTTTTTAATGACCGGAACTACTCTCGTAATTTCCGCATCAGCCGAAACCGGATTAGATCCCGGCCGTGTCGATTCTCCCCCGATATCAATAATATCGGCTCCTTCAGTTTCCATATCTACGGCGCGCTCGACCGCCGCATCCACATTCAGGTAGTCTCCTCCGTCCGAAAAAGAATCTGGAGTTACATTTAAAATCCCCATAATATAGGTGCGCTTAAAATTAAACTTCTTTTTGCCGATTTTAAGCGGAGCGGGTCGCTTACTATAATTTTTAATTGCCGCTAAGGTTTCCGATGCGATTTGCGGCAAACCAAATTGATGCATTTTTAGTTTGGCGGCCAGCTGATTAAAAGCGCGGCGGGTTCCAAAAACTAAGACATCGGTGGTTTTTGCCGAAAGATTTACACTGCCGTAAGAAACCGCTACTTCCCCGCCCCGCGATAACATTTCCTGTTTTAAAATATTGGCGGCGACCGTCCCCACTCCCAAAAGTTTAACCGCAAAAAAGCGGCTTTTATCTTCCATGACCTTAATCCCGCGCGGATCCACGCCAATTTTTTTCATTTCGCTAATTATGCTATCACTTGCGGGGTTTAAGACTCTGGCAAAATACCTCACGCCTTTAGCTCCTCCATGCGGAGCTCCAGTACCCGGCGGGTTTTCGGGGTTACCTTAAATTCGTCATCCAGCCTGAAGCCTGCCACCCAGACAATTTTTCCTTCAGATAAAACAATGGGAACTTTATCCCGATCAGCGCGGCTGATTTTCTCATCTACAAAAAAGTCCTGTATTTTTTTAGTGCCGGTAATTCCCAGCGGATGAAACTTATCACCGGTGCGCCGACCCCGGACCTGCAGCACCCGCCCCACACGGTCATAATTAATGTATACTTTTTTATCGGTTGAGGCATTAATGTCAATGTTATTAATAATATTGATGGGTTTAGCCACGATGCGGACCCCGGCAGATTCCAGTACTACTTGTCCCGGAATATGTAAACCATATTCGCCTAAAATTCCCGGAACTTTTGCCTGCTCGCCCCGGATGAAAGATATCGAATCCCGATCAATTTCAACCCTAATTAAACCCGGCAGATGTATTTCTTTTTTTTCGGTTTCCCCCACTAACTTTAAAATATCCTGAATGTGAATATAGGCAATTTCTTTTAAGTCTCCTTTAATCGCTAAAATAGCCTGGCGCAAAACGTGTCCTTTGATGGGGGCTTCGAGCTCCATAAACTTTTTTACCTTTAATACTACTTCATCGCTGTTGCTTTTTTTACACACCGCCCGAAAAGCTTTTTCGGCTTTGGATAAAAGATAAAGATTATCGTTAGTTAAAAGCAAAATCGTATTGAGCAAAAGATCCTTGATGTTATTGTTAAAAACTTTAAGCTGGGGAATTAGCTTGAGCCTGACGCGATTGCGCAAATAAATGGACTCGTAATTAGTATGGTCGATGCGCGGAACCAGTTTTTTGGAGGCACAGTATTTTTCGATATCCCGGCGCCAGGTAAGGATTAAGGGCCGCACAAATTTATTGCGTACCGGAGGAATACCCACCAATCCTGAGGTTCCCGCTCCCCTTAATAAGCGCATGATAAAAGTTTCGATATTATCATCCGCATTATGTCCCAGCGCAATTTTCTGGGCACCGGTATCCCGCGCCAGTTTTTCATAGAACTCGTATCTGATTTTGCGCGCCGCCTCCTCAATTCCCATTTTGTTTTTTTCGGCATACTCCCGCACGGCAAAGCGCTCGATGGTAATCGGGAAAGAAAACGATTTAGCCAGCTGCTGTACGTATTTTTCGTCGCCGTCGGCATCCGCTCCACGCATCAGATGATTTAAGTGTGCCACGTGTACCGAAATATTGAGCTGGCGTCTGTAGTCCGCCAAAAGCTGCAGCAGCGCAATCGAGTCGGCTCCGCCGGAAACCCCCACCAGCACCTTATCCTGGGGATTCAACATCTCATATTCGCGTACTGTTTCTAAAAATTTTTCATCAATCATAGTTAGCTCATTTTTTCCGCTAAATCCGCCAATACCGCCAGGCGGACTTTTACTTTGATCATCAACAAAATCCCCACGGCAACGTTAAATAACATAAAAAACCAAAATGGCCCCAATATATAATCCTTCAGGACCGCTAATCCATAAGAATTGTTTAACCAAAATACAAAAATTCTGATTACAATTAAGAACAGGATCTCAAAAAACCAAAGCGAAAGGGCCTGGGCGGCATGGAACGCTAAGGATTTTACTTTCCGCAGATTAGAAAGAATAATATATAGCGACGGGATCCCAAAAATATAACAGGTAGCAGCAAATAATCTCTTTTTAAAACTTTGGTCCTGCATTTACCTTCCCCCGTCGGATGCTGCTGCACACCACCCAATTTAGCTCATAGCGGAGGACAGATTCGAACTGTCGACACAACGGGTATGAGCCGTTTGCTCTAACCAACTGAGCTACTCCGCCAGAAGAACATGGCATACTATCATATCAAAATTGTCATTGCAATAAGACCACCCTTTTGTTAAAATTAGTCCGAAAATCACCGTTGGAGGTAGTAAATGACCGCAGACGATAAGGTAAAAATAGTAGTAATTGACGACGAACCCTCGGTTTTAGAATCCTTTAAAATGATCCTGCAAATTAAAGATTACGACGTTACCACTTTTTCCGACGGGCCTTCCGCTTTTGAAGTACTTAAAGAAAGCATGTTTGACATGGCTTTCATCGATTTAAAGCTGCCCGGCATGGACGGAATCACCATTCTTAAAAAGCTTAAACAGGTTGATCCGGATTTAGAAGTAGTCATCGTTACCGCTTACGCCACCGAATCTTCACACGCCAATGCCATTACTTTAGGGGCACTGGAATATTTAAGAAAACCCTTCTTAATGGAAGAAATCTACGAACTAGTCGAAAGAGGCCTCCGTCGCCGACGCACTAAAGGGGTTAAAAGAGAAGGCGGGTCAGGTCCAGCAGCTGGAAGCATTCACTAAACAATCTTTATCATCTTCTCGATCGCAGAACGTGCTTTATCTGCAATTTCTTTTGGAACCGTAATTTCATTTTTCATATCTTCCAGTGCGAAAAGAACCTTTTCTGCGGTAGTTAATTTCATGTTGGGGCAAATACACTTTTCGGAAGCGGGATAAAACTTTTTGTCAGGATATTTTTTGTGCAGAGTGTATAAAATTCCGGTTTCGGTCCCTATGATAAATTCATTATTTTTTATTTCTCCCGCTTTTTTAATCATCTGACTGGTAGAAAGCGCCGCATCGGCTAATTCGATTACTTCGGGGCGGCATTCGGGGTGAACCATTACATAAGCTTCCGGATGTTCTTTTTTGGCACTGATAACATCGTCGGGCATAATGCGCATATGCGAAGGACAATACCCGTTCCAGAAAATAAATTTCTTTTCCGGAACTTGAGTAGAAATATAATGTCCCAGATATTTATCCGGAACAAAAATAATTTCTTTTGCTTTTAAACTTTTAACTACTTTTACTCCATTAGCCGAAGTGCAGCAGATATCGGATTCGGCTTTTACGGCAGCAGAACTATTTACGTAAGTAACTACCGCCGCCCCGGGATGCTTTTTCTTTAATTCACGCACTTGATCCGCATTAACCATATCGGCCATGGGACAGCCGGCATTTAAATCCGGCATGATAACTTTTTTTTGTGGAGATAATATTTTTGCGGTCTCGGCCATGAAATTAACCCCGCAAAAAACAATTACATCGGCTTTAGTTTTGGCAGCCTCAATTGAAAGGCCTAAAGAATCACCTAAGAAATCGGCAAGTTCCTGCACTTCGGGAATTTGATAATTGTGAACTAAAATGACGGCGTTACGCTCGTGCATTAACTGATTGATTTTTTTTATGAGGTCTTGCACCGTTTACCTCCTATTGAGGGGAGCCCTGCAGAACTATCCTTTGGGCATAAATACCACGGCCGCCAAAACGATAGTCATCCCAGGTAACAATATAGGCTGTGCCGTTAGCGTCGGTTGCAATTTGAGGGTTACGGGCCCCTTCATCCGTTTTAGAAACTAAAATCCCGTTTCCCGCCCAATATTGGTCTCCCCCGGCATCAATGCGTTGAGCATAAATATTATAACTGCGGCCGGAGCGGTAATCTTCCCAGGCAATCAAAAATCCGCCAAAACCATCTTTGGCAATACTGGGTGAATATTGCGTTCCCTGAGCCACACAAATCAAAACCCCGTTTTCTTCCCACATCGGCATTCCTAAATCATCCAGGCGCTGTGCAAAAATATCCCAGGAACCAAAGCGGTGATCTTCCCAAACGATAATCGCTCCCGAAAAACCATCCGACAAAACCTTGGGACCGCGCTGGGTGCCGCGTTTTCCGCAAACTAAAATTCCGTCGGTTTTCCAAAGCGGCTTGCCGTGCATATTTATTCTTTGCGCATAGATATCATATCCGCCTCCGCCTTTATCCGACCAGACCACAATTGCCCCGCCCAACAAATCAGAAACAATTTCGGGATCCTTTTGAATATCGGGCGCTCGACAAACTGAAACCCCATCTACCTCCCAAGCCGCATGCCCCGACTGATCAACTTTCTGGGCATAAATATCGGAATTGCGTTTACCGTTGCGAGAATCTATCCAGGTAATAATTAAATTACTATCTTTATCATAAACCATGCGCGGGCGATCCTGATCAGCCACGGCATTACAAACTTGAATGCCCTGGTCTCCCCAACCTCTTTTCCCGTTAGCATCAATGCTTTGCACCGCAACATCTTTGCGGCTTTCCTTTAACTTATTTTCCACAAAAGCAACCAGTACCCCTCTTTGCCCATCCGCCACTATTACCGGCGAAAGTTGATCATAATCGCTGAGGGAAACCTGAACTCCTTCTTCATCCCACATTCTTTTTCCGGCAGCATCCAGTTTTTGCACATAAACCCTGGATTTATTTTCAAATCGATAGTCTTCCCAGGACACCACCACTTCGCCGGGACCAATCTGTACTAGCTCTGCCGATCGCTTACTGGACTGGACAGCACAAACTTCGATCCCCTGCTCACCCCACATAAGATTGCCAAAACTATCCAGTTTTTGGGCATAAATCGAA
The DNA here is from genome assembly GCA_018823125.1 of Candidatus Margulisiibacteriota bacterium. Lineage (GTDB taxonomy): Bacteria > Margulisbacteria > WOR-1 > JAHJIW01 > JAHJIW01 > JAHJIW01. The sequence continues at coordinate 18,786 of JAHJIW010000003.1, forward strand.
AAGTATCCGCCGCGGGCATCTTCCCACACCACCACAAAATTACCTTCACCATCTTCAACAATTTTGGCATTTTGTTGCGGAACATTACCAGAAGAATTATTGACCATTTCCCCATTCTCTCCCAAACGATACTGGCCGTCTTCGGCGATCGACTGGGCATAAATATCAAAATTACCGTTGCGATTGTCCTGCCAAACTACAAACACCCCACTATCGTAAGCATTGACCATCCTTGGTTTTTCCTGTAAAGAATGAATTTCCGCTACTCTTTTTCCGCCAAACCTCCAGAGATATACCCCGTTAAAAGAAATTCTTTGTGCATGAATAGTACTTACGCTACCGTTTTGCCGGCCGTTGCCACCATTATTGCCGTTACCACTATTTGAATCTTCCCAAACCACCGCAATATCCCTGCGGTTTTCGATTAGTTGATAGTCTTTGGCTAAAAATTTGGCCTGTGCCACAGTTTTAACTTGCCAGAGTTGAGGCTCGCCGTCGTAAGAGCATTTAAAAAACTTGAGGCTTTCGCTATCTTTATTTTCTTCCCGCCAAAAAACAAAAATACCACCGGCATGCACCAAAACCTGAGGAGTATTTTTCTGGTGCGGACCACTGCTCACCGCTTTCCCATTGGCACCAAAAAGTTTATTGCCGTCAGCACTAATTTTTTGCAACACGATGTTACTGCTAATCGCATCTTCTTCTTCTTCGAACGCTACCACCAAACTTCCATCATCAAGGGTGGAAAGGGCTGGGTTTAATTGTACTTTTTCTTTAGCCGAAACATTAATCCCTTCTCCCCAAACTTTATTGCCCTCTCCGTCTAAAGCTTGAACAATAACCTTACTTTTAGCTCCGGCTCCTTTTTCGACCCAGGCTACCGCTACCAGCTCGGGTTTAAGTAATTTTGAAGTTGGATACCATTCGGTATCCTCTTTTCCGGCAACTAAAAGGCCATCTTCTTTCCAGTAAGTTTCACCACGCTTGTTTATGCGCTGTGCATAAATATCTTCACCTTTACCACCGCGAAAATCATGCCAGAAAATAAAAGCCCCGCCCAATCCATCCGGGGAAACCTGCGGCGCAAACTGCCCTGCCGTATTTTTACAAATCGCTACGCCATTTTCCGCCCACGCCACCTGGCCATTCACATCAATTCTTTGCGCATAAATATCAAAATTTTCGCTGCGGTAATCCTGCCAGATAATGATGGCCCCACCCGATCCATCCGCCACAATTTCGGGATTCATTTGATTGCTGTCGGAAGCGCCAATGGGAACTCCTCCTCTTCTCCAAAGCCGGGCCCCCTGTTGGTTAACTCTTTGGGCATAAATATCTAAATATCCGGACCGAGCATCTTCCCAGACAATAATGTAGCCGCCCACTCCATCGCGAATTACTTTGGCATTTTTCTGTAAAGTGTTACCAGGGGCATCATTGACTACAATTCCTTTAGGCAGCCAGGAAACCTGAGGTTTTTCGATCGCATGGGCAGCGGTAAAACAACTGATCACAATTAAAAGAGCAAAAAGTATACCGGTTTTTTTCATCCTTCGATACGCTCCTCATTTCAATCGTCGCTTACTCAGGATGACCCTGAGCGAAGTCGAATGGGTCATTTTAGGCCAAAACTCCAGCGAGTTTCATCGAAATGACTTTTGAAATTCCCATCTCCTCCATGGTAATACCATAAATTACATCCGCCGCTTCCATGGTGCGTTTATTATGCGTAATCACTACCATTTGAATCGTTCTGGCAAATTCACGCAGCATTTTAGAAAAACGCCTGACGTTAGCATCATCCAAAGCCGCGTCCACTTCATCTAAAAAGCAAAACGGACTGGGATGGGTTTTGAGTAGAGAGAATAAAATAGCAATCGCGGTTAAAGACTTTTCTCCGCCGGAAAGCAGTGCCAGGCTTAACCATTTTCGACCTCTGGGGCGGGCAATAATTTCAATGCCGGCGGTGAGCGCATCGCCGCCTTCGCCTAAAATAATTTTAGCTTCACCACCCTCAAACAGGCTGGCAAATATTTCCTGGAAATTACGATTAACGATTTCGATCGTTTCCAGAAAACTGGCCTGGGCTTTGGCATCCAGTTCGGTAATTAAACTTTTTAAATTTTCTCGGGCTAAGTTTAAATCCGCATAGTGCTCATCAATAAAACTCATTCTTTCTTTGATGCGTTTGCATTCATCAATCGCCAAAAGGTTGACCGGCTCCAGGTCTCTCAACCTATTTCTCAAATGCTCAATTTCTTCCTTAGCTTTGGCAATCGAAGATACTTCATCATTAAATTCCTGAACTTCAGCTACGGTTAATGAATATTCTTCCAGTAATTTATTTTCGATCGCTGAATTTTCACCTTCGAGTTTAGCTAATGCGATCTCGGTTCGCATGAGCCCCTCAGAAACACTGGTCCCTTCTCCATCGGCCTGCACTTTTTGATCCAGTTGATCTAATTCGGATTCCAAAGCTTCTCTTTGTTGCGCCAGCAATTCTAATTCCTGATTGACCGCCGAGCGGCTCGAAGCAAATTTTGCATTAAGGTCTGCAACTTCCGCTTCTAAAGCCGAAATGTTTTGAGCAATGGCGGTTTTTTCGGATTCGTACTTATCAATATCCTTATTTTGAATTTCGTTGGTTTTTTCAAGTAAAGAGACTTCGGTTTTCAGGCGTTCGGCTTCTTCGCTTTGGTTGTTAAGCTTTACTTCGTGGGCGGCTAAAGCTACCCTGAGGTCGCTCTCTTTGGCGGCACCTTCCTCGGTAACTTTTTTAAACCCTTTTTTACGCGCCAGCAGATTTTCGAGAGAAGTGGTTCCCAGTTTAAGTTCCTGCAGTAAGCTGCCCACCCCTTCCCCCACTGCTAAAAGAGATACATTTTTATCTGCCGCCCCGTCCGCAAATTTAGAGGCTAATTTTGCCGAAAGATCCGCAACCTTGGCATAGATATCCTTGACTAAATTTAATATGGACTCGAGAATTTGTTCTTCTTCACCTTCAAAAGATTTTTTCTTTTCGGAAAGGGACACGGTGCTGTCTTTAATTTCCTCAAGTTTTCTTTTTATTTCTGCAATCTGCGAAGTGACTCCCGGAATTTCACAACCCAGCGCGGCGCTGCGCCCTAAAAACTTTTCTTTGGATTGGAGATTTCTTTCAATTTCAAATTTGGCAAATCGGACCTGCTCTTCCAGGTCCCGGAGTGCGTTTTTCTGGTCCGAAAGATTAGCATTGGCAGCAATGATTTGATTTTTTAAGGCTTCGTCCACATCTCCCGCCAACTGCATTCTTAAAGTGCGTTCTTTGCCTTCCAGCTCTCTGACTTTTCCGCGGAGTTCGGCCTTTTTTTGTTCGCCCTTTTTCAATTCGTCTAAATTGGCCAGGGACGCCTGCTTTAATTCTTCAATTTTAGCTAACAGCTCTTGTTTCTTTTCTAAAAATCTACCCAGTTGTTTGCGGCAAAGACCAATATCAACTGCCTTTAGTCTATTTTTAGCATCCATGTATTCCGTGGCTTTGGCTGCCTGGTCATCTAAAACTACCAGTTGCTCCCCAATTTCACCTCTGAGGTCTGAAACCCGCAGCAGATTTTGTTCGGCCGCAATTAACTTACGTTCGGCGGCCTGTTTTCTGGTTTTATATTTATTGATACCGGCCGCTTCCTCAAAGATGGCGCGGCGGTCTTCGGGTTTGGAGGATAAAATTGCGTCAACTTGACCTTGGCTGATAATCGAGTAAGTTCCCCCACCCAAACCAGTATCTAAGAATAAATCTTTGATGTCTTTGAGGCGGCAGGGGGATTTATTAATAAAAAATTCGCTTTCACAATCTCTAAAAACGCGGCGTTTAATTGATACTTCAGTAAAATCGATCGGCAGGAGTCCGTCCGAATTTTCCATGAGCAAAGTTATTTCTGCCATCGAAAGGGGTTTGCGCTCGGCCGATCCGGCAAAAATTATTTCTTCAAGATTTTCGGTGCGGAGAGATTTGGAGCTTTGTTCACCCAGTACCCAGCGGATGGCGTCTACGACGTTGCTTTTACCACAGCCATTGGGGCCGACGATCGCCGTAATTCCTCCCACCGGATCAAGAAGGATTTCAGTTTTATCTGCAAAAGTTTTAAAACCCCGCAGCGTCAAACTTTTGATATACAAAAAAATGCCCCTTCTATCAAAGTATCAATCTAGTTGTTACACCGGTTGGAACGAATTTTATCTCTAAGAAGCTAGTTAAATTTTATCATACTCCACTATGGTTTACAAGAAAAGAGAAAATACCGTTTCAGATGCGCCCGCCCTCAGCGTAAAAGATATAAGTAATGCTTTCCGGCGTGGCCAAAAGCATTTTCAGCTGGCTTTTATTGTCCCGTTCCATTCTTTTGGCATGTTTTAAGGCCTGGTCAATCGCGTTGGTCACCTCGGCATCTGATATTTGACAATCTTTAGGTAAATACGTTTGCACGGCAGAATAAAATGCATAAACTAGAGACATATCTACGTTGTCCTGAGTGGTAGGCACGGAACTAACGAAACTTTCATCTTCTGCACAAGTGCGGCGTGGAGGAATCCGACCCTCCTCGGTAACTTTTCCGATACTTACGTCTTCGTGCATCTCTCCTAACTTACAACAGCGCTGTCCTCTGGCCAAACATCCGGATAAATTTTCTTCGGTTAAAATTTCTTCATAGGCCGTCCAAACCTGAGGAAGATTTCCTTGAATAAATTTAATCACCCGGGGGAAATCCGGATAATCCACTGCTACATCTTCACTTTGCATACTATTTAGGTAGGCTAAAATATCGGCGGCTAATTCTTCTTTGCTGAATGCGGCTTGCGGCAGCGGAGGTTCGGCAGGAGTGTGCTGCGCAAACCTGGGCTGCGTAATACACCGGGACCAAAGATGAGCGGGAAAGCCGCTAACTTTTCTGATCAGGTTCATCCTTTTTCTTGATCCCGTTTAAAAGTTGATCTAGTTCTTTGCCTTCGAGGGTTTCTTTTTCGATCAGCTTATTAGCCAGATCGACTAATCTGTTTTTCTTTTGCATTAAAATTTCGGTAGCCTGCTTGTGACAGTCATCAATGATTTTTTCAACTTCTTTATCAATTGCGTCAGCCGTGCGTTCGCCGTAATCTTTCATCTCGCCAATGTCGCGGCCTAAAAAGATTTGCCGGTCTTTACGGCCAAATGTACGCGTCCCTAAACTGCTCATGCCAAATTCACAAACCATTTTTTTAGCCAATTCGGTGGCACGGATCAGATCATTTTGCGCTCCCGAAGTAATTTCGTTATCTCCAAACATCATTTCCTCAGCGATGCGGCCTCCCAGCATAACTTTAATTTGATCGAGCGCTTCTCCTTTGGAAATCAAATGTTTATCCTGCTCAGGCAGCTGCAGTGTATATCCCAAAGCCATCCCTCTGGGTAAAATCGAAATTTTATGCACTGGATCAGCTTTAGGAAGAAGATGCGAAAGTAAAGCGTGCCCTACTTCGTGGTGCGCAACCACTTTTTTCTCGTGATCTGAAATGACCCGGCTTTTCTTTTGCGGCCCCGCCATGACGCGGTCGATAGCTTCTTCTACATCTTCCCGGTTGATTTCATTTTTGTTCAGCCGGCCGGCTAAAATGGCCGCTTCGTTCATGACATTTTCTAAATCCGCGCCGGTAAATCCTGGCGTACGTCGGGCCACAATCGCTAAATCAACGTCCTGGGCAAAAGGCTTTCCTTTGGCATGGATTTCTAAAATTCCTTTTCTTCCCTTTATATCCGGCTTATCTAAAACTACCTGGCGGTCAAATCTTCCGGGCCGCAGCAGTGCCGGATCTAAAATATCGGGACGGTTGGTAGCCGCCACTACAATAACATTAACTTTAGGATCAAAACCATCCATTTCAACCAACAGTTGGTTTAAGGTTTGTTCTCTTTCGTCGTGTCCGCCGCCTAAGCCTGCACCCCGGTGTCTTCCTACCGCATCAATTTCGTCCATAAAAATTATCGCCGGACTTTGTTTTTTAGCTTGGGTGAATAAATCTCGGACTCTACTTGCGCCCACACCGACAAACATCTCCACAAAATCCGATCCCGACAGAGAAAAGAAAGGAACGTCCGCTTCCCCCGCAATGGCACGGGCTAAAAGAGTTTTTCCGGTACCCGGAGGGCCCACTAATAATAATCCTTTAGGGATGCGGGCGCCTAATTTTTGAAACTTTTCAGGGGTCTTTAAAAATTCTACGATTTCCTGCAGTTCTTCTTTGGCTTCGTCTACACCGGCAACATCTTTAAAAGTTACGTTTATTTTCCCCACTAAAGGTTTAGCGCGGGAGCGGCCAAAAGACATGGCTTGCGAATTGGCTCCTTGAGCCTGGCGCATGAGTAAAAACCAAAGTAATGCCAAAAAGGCAATCGGCACAATTAATTGTAAAAGCAAGCTCCACGCCCAACCACTATCCTGGGGAGGTTCAATTTTAAAATTAACCCCTTTTTGCCGTAGCGTTGGAATCAATTGCGGATAATTAATTGCCCGGGAAGTGAACTGCTTGTCATCCAATAATTTTCCTTCCACCACTTCACCGCGGATGATCACTTCTTTTACTTTGCCGGATTCAACCTGGTTTAAAAAATCGGAAAAAGGAACTTCCTGCGGCTTAACCTGTGAAGTAAAAAGCGGAACGATGAATAAAATTCCGATTAAGATGATAACTGCATATAAAACGAGATTTTTCCAGTTAGTTTTCAAGAGATTTTTCTCCTTTTTAGAATATCCACGCGGGTGAAAACCTAGTAATTATAAGGGATTTAAGAGAGGAAAGCAATTGGGCGGCTACTTCTGCCCTTCCCAGATTTCATCCATCTCCGCCAGGGTTAGCTTTTTCTTTTTCAATGCCTTTTCGATGGGTTTAAAACGGCGGATAAACTTGGCAATAGTTTCTTGCAGTGCTTCTTCGGGGTTAATTTCAAGTTTGCGGGATACATTTACAATAGCAAACATTAGATCCCCAATCTCTTCTTTTAGTCTGGCCTGGCGTTTAAGTGTTACCTTCTTATCCAAAAGCTCGTGTACTTCATCCAATTCTTCGTGAACTTTTTTCCAGGCGCCCGCTACCTTATCCCAATCGAAACCAACTCTCGCCGCTCGGCGTTGAACTCCTTCGGCGCGATGGAGGGCGGGTAAAGTTTGCGGCACCGATTCGAGAATGCCTTTATGCTGTTTTCCTTTTTTAGCTTTTTCCTGATCCTTGATTTTTTCCCAACGCTGCCAGATGGCGGCAATACTCTTGGATTTTTTATCTCCCTGCCTGCCGGCAGGCACGGCAAAAACGTGGGGATGGCGGCGGATCATTTTTTCTTTAATCAAGTCCACCACTTCATCAATATTAAACTCTTTAGCGCGGCGGCCCATCTCGGCATGCATACATATATGTAAGAGCATATCGCCTAACTCATCGGCCAGGCGTTTATGGTCTTTTTCGTCAATGGCTTCCATAGCTTCGTAGACTTCTTCAACCATGTAGGGTTTGAGGGTGGCGTGGGTTTGTTTGCGGTCCCAGGGGCAGCCTTTTTTACTTTGCAGAATTGAAACTACATTAACCAGTTCTTCAAACTTTTTGCCGGTGGATTTTTTGGTGGCGCGGCGGCGCGAACGTTTTTTCATGTCGTAAGTATACCGCAGCTAACATTTGCTGACAAATCAATGTTAAAATAGACCCATGACCAAGAAACGCCTCGATATATTACTAACCGAAAAAGGATTTTTTGATTCACGCAATAAAGCTCATTCCGCCATTATGGCCGGACAGGTTTTTGTGGACGGGCAAAAGCAAGTTAAAGCCGGCCATAAATATGACGAAGACGCAAACATCGAAATTAAAGGAAACACCCTCCCCTACGTGTCGAGAGGCGGTCTCAAATTAGAAAAAGCCTTAAAAGAATTTAAAGTTAATCCCGCCGGACGCATTTGCATTGATGTTGGTGCCTCCACCGGCGGATTCACCGATTGCTTACTACAAAACGGAGCCAAATTAGTTTATGCGGTAGACGTTGGTTATGGTCAACTGGCCTGGAAACTCCAAAAAGATGATAGAGTAATTCGTTTGGATAAAACCAATGCCCGCAATTTAAAGCCTGAAGATTTATATCAGGATCAAGCGCACCGTGCCGATCTGGCTACCATTGATGTATCCTTTATTTCTCTTTCCAAAATCTTTCCGGCGCTCTATAAATTATTAGCCGATCAAGCTGAAGTTATCGCATTGGTTAAACCCCAATTTGAAGCCGGAAAAAAACTAGTGGAAAAAGGCGGCATCGTAAAAGATCCAAAGGTCCATAAAGATGTGTTAGAATCGGTAACGAAATCGGCCGAAGAAATTGGATTTAAAGTTAAAGGGACGATTGAATCACCCATTACTGGGGCAGACGGAAATATTGAATTTTTAATGTTCCTAGCAAAAGGCGATGAAAGGCCAGTGAAGGCCCATGAGGAAAACCAAAGGCATAAGGGCATGAAAGGCTACGAAAGGCATTAGGCTAGAAAAGGCGATTAACGTTTTTAGCCTTTTATTGCCATACACCTTTTGTAGCCATTAATAGCCCTGTCCCTTCAATCACTTCATAGGCCCTCCAAGGCCCTTAATAGCCTTATTATAAATAAAAAAATGAACGAGCAAATATACATATATATAATAGTCTTAATCGTCGGCGCCATCGTCGGCGCCTGGATATTCATGTCCATCAGCAAATTCTTCCGCAAAAAAGGCTATCAGGACCGGGCTGAATTTGCTAAGTTCTCCGAAGAAGAAGCCGAAAAATTACTAGAAAAAAGCGGCTATAAAATTATCGAAAAACAAAAAAAAGCCACGGTCATCACCAATATCGACGGCCGCGATCACGTCGGTTACGTCGCCTGCGATTACATCGTGAAAAAAGGAAAGAATATTTATGTCGCCGAAGTAAAATCCGGACAAGTTGGCACGGCCCCTAATGAACCCTCCACCCGAAGGCAACTATTAGAATACGATTATGTTTATGAACCGGACGGATTGTTATTGGTAAACATGCTTGACCAACGTATCCATGAAGTAAGTTTTGCTTTTCCTAAGCCGGTTTCGGATCGGTTTATATTTAAGGTTGCGGTGGTAGCGCTTACCGTGTTATTCATCGCCATGTTAATCTGGATGTTATTTCAACTTAGGATTTTTTAAAAGGAGCAAGAAATATGGCAAAAATTTCTCTGTTTTACAAAAAAGAAGATAAAACCATTTCGGCAGCCGCAAAAAAACTAATTGGGGAAATTAAAAAAGCATTTGGGATCCCGGTTGAAGTAGAAACCATTTCTTCCAAAGACAATATTGTAATCTCAGTTGGCGGCGACGGAACCTTACTACGCTCCGCAAAAATTGCCGCAAGCCAGGATCTGCCCATATTAGGAATTCATCTGGGCGGTTTAGGATTTTTGAACGAAGTGGAATTAAAAGAACGCATTCCGGCCATTAAAAAAGCACTGGATGGTAAATTTAAAGTGGATTCGCGCATGATGATTGAGGGCCATGTCATCCGCAAAGGAAAAACGATCGGAAAAGTAGTAGCCCTCAACGATATCGTAATTGGAAAAAGCGACATCGCCCGAACGGTAACCTTAGATGTAAATTACAAAAAACATCGAATCAATACTTACCGCTCCGACGGGTTAATCGTTTCCACCCCTACCGGCTCCACCGCTCACAATCTTTCGGCGGGGGGACCACTGTTAACTCCGGATACTACTAACATCGTAATTACTCCGATTTGTCCGATTAAAACCGGGCATAAACCAATTGTGCTGGAAACTGAAGAAGTGGAAATTATCATCAAAAAGACGCCGGGAAAGAAACAGGCAATTTTAACCGCGGACGGTCAGCAAAAAATCTACATCGAAACCGAAGATAAAATTGTAATTGAAAAATCAAAATTAACCGCTAAGTTTATGCGCTTAAAACCTTACGACTTTTTTGCGATCTGCAGAGAAAAGATGTGGTGGGGATAAGCTTAATTCTGGCCGTGCTTGCCAAAAAGATCCATTAAAGAAGGAATCTCTTTGACCATCAATATTTCTTTTGGATCAGAAATATTGGCCGCCCCGGTATAAGGAAACGTGGTAAAAAGAGTAATCTTTTTTATCTTTGCTACAATTAAGTGCCTAACATAGTTAGCTACCGCAAATTGCTTAATGGCTTTAGAGGTTTGTACTGATTGATTGCGATCCATGTTAATCACTCCTCTTTCTATTTAAATACTTTACTTACCAAATCGCCGCTTTTAGCTTTAGCCAGAAATATATCGTGTAAAACGTTTACGAATTTTCCCGGCAATTTACCTTCGAGTTCATCGGTGTTGCCGTCGATTCTTTTGGCTCGCTTGCCCACCACCGCTATGTCACGACCATAGTACTCAGAAATTTCTCTGGCACTGGGTGACATATATCCGCGGGGCTGTCCGTAGCCGCCGCCTTGTAAACCGTTATTGGCAAATCCATTGTCTTGCATGATTTATCCCTCTCTATCTATATATCGTGCAATTGGCGAAAAGATTTCACTTTTGGGGAGGGGTATTTTTTGGGGTCTATGCTTCAAGCATATCCTCAGGAATATTTTCGATTAAATTCGGCGGGATCAATTCTTTTGCCAAAGTAAATAGTTCATCCTTATTGTCAGCAATCATACTTGCTTTTATTGCTCGGGCCCGTTCCCGATGTTCTTCAGAAGTAGATGCGATCATCAAGCTGGATACGGTATATGAGCTCATGCCGCCTTCAACCGCTAACACTTCCATATGGTCCAAAGCTTCATCGCATCTTCCAATAGCTACTAATAACCGAACCATTTGTCGCCGCGCCATACCCAGGTCCGGCCATCTTGCCAAAAGCTCTTTTCCGATTGCAATTCCAGTTTCGCACGCCGCAACCGCAGCCTCAACGTCCTGGGTTAGGCCCGCTTTTTTAAGCTGCAGCTTCATCAGTCCTACCTGAGTATCAATCTCATGAATTTCCTGCATGGCATTCCAGGTATGGCTTCTGAAATGAGCGGTTGCCCTTTGATATGAGTTTTCTGCTTCCGCAATACTTCTATTCACAGCATCAATTTCAGCCCGGGCAGAAAGCATTATGCCTTCAGTAAAGTTAACCGCCATCTCCCCACTAATTCCAATATATTTAGTCCGGTTTCTTCGTAAATCATTAAATGCTTCTTCAATTAAAGCCTGGGCCTTATCAATTTTTCCGTCAGCAACCAAAATTTTAGCATCGATTGCTTTTCCTAATAAAGCCGCTTCATTCTGGGCCGCCATGCTAAATATGGCAATGGATGTCTTGGCCATATCAATGTCTCCCAGCAAATAGTGCATAAATGCCAAAGGCGCATAAATGGTCACCATTTTTGCCGCCGGCTCCAAAGAAGCCTTGTTTACTTCACCCGGTCGATGATAGATACTGCTTTGCAGGTGCAACTGGGTCGCGCCCCGGACACCCTGTACGCAAACTTTAATCGCCTCTCCTTCTTTGCCTAATTTGCACAAAACCGTAGCCAGTCCAACCAGTAGATCCACCTGTAAAGGATCATATTCAAGGGCGCGTTCATAATGACGGCGCGCCTCTGCCAACCGCCCCGCCCGGTTAAAAATTAAGGCCATGTTATTATTGGCATTACGAAAGAGAGTATCGTAAAAAGTTTTAGCATAGGCTGGTATCTCACCAGAGCCTTCTGCCGTTTCAATCGTTTGTAAAACGGGAAAAGCCCGGTCGGCAATTGCACTTAAAGCCACCGGATCACCGGCACGGTAACTTAAAGAAACCGGATCCGGCGTAACACATTGTTTCACCATGCTCATCAATCTTATATTCAATGCGTCCAATCTTTGTGCAAGTGGTAAATCTCTTGTGGATAGTATTTCTGAAATTAGCCTATCGGCCTCGGCTAGATTTCCATCTGCGTTATTCTGTCTGGCCAGATCCAGTTTAGCAATAACTAAACCAGTTTCCACTGACAAAATTGCCCGCAAAAGAGCCGCGCCGTAAACATGCGACACATTATCAGCATGACTAGCTAACTGAATATAAAATAATTCCCGCATGCTGATCGCCGGCATTCTAACTTCGATCGCCTGATCCAGTATTTTTCTAACCGCCGGACGGCTGCCCATACGCAGCATAAAGAAATCAAAAAATAACGCATTGCGTTCCCGATTTGAATTAGAAAGGGAATATTGCTGGGTAAATATTTGCCTGCTCCTCACCAAAGATTCAACCCTGTTCTTTGGTATACGGGTAATTAATCTCCCGGCTACATGCGAAGAATCGTCTTTTATTTTTATAATCTCCCGCATGACCATGCGTGGATATCTTTCTTCGCTCAGCGCTTCCTCAAAAACTCTGGTCAGTCCCGCATCAAGTTGCTCGGCACAACCAAACATGGCATTCGCAAATAACACTGCCCCTCTTAAATCACTTCCCAGGATCTCACTAACTCTTTGTGAAACGGCTGCGTATGCTTTCTCCCTATCAGCCGACGGCTCAGTTTCAAGTTTTTCTCTTAAGGCCTGAGCGCTTTGAGCATAATTTTTCTCTAAATTTGCATCCAACTCATCTAAAATACTTTCAATCGTAACTACTGTTTCATTTGTTTCCGCAGTTGCGATCGCTGCCGCAAGCTCTTTTTGCCGTTTCTGTTCGGCCCGCAGGGCTTTTCCTCTGGCAATTAAAAACTTATTAACTGGATCGTAATCGCTTTTTCTTCCGATATGCTTAAATCTAGCTTGCAATTTGCCTGGTTTTTTTCTACCAGCTTCAATTTCCAGCAGTGCTTCGTAAGCAATGTGCCCCGCTGCCGCCCTTTGCCCTAATTGCGGGTTTCCCGCGGCATCAAACATTTTTACAATTTCGGCTTCTCCTTTAACTGAACCAATGGCTACCGCAACCGCATAAGCAGCATGCGGCAACACCAGGCCGGCTGCAACTTCAATAGATTCTCCTTCGTTAGCAGTAACTACGCTAACCAAACTGGCTAATGCTTCGGCTCCGGTTTCTCCTGCCGCAAAACATTCTGCCACATAAGCATGGAGTGCAGCACGATCTCCCCTGGCCGCTTCTCTTTGGATAATTCCTCTTTGTAAAGTAGCTAGATTTTCACTCAACGTCTCAGCGTGGGTAACTCCCTTCGAACGCAGGGTAGCAATTAAGCGGTAACAGTCTAATAATGAAGAAATTCCTCCCCGCTCGAGGGATTCGCTCATTTCAAGAAAATAAGTACGGGGCACCAAGCGATCCGCTAAACTTTCTTCTCCGAATATAAAATATCTGCGAATAGTTTCGATTGAAACCCCTGCGTTAATCATGGCACGGATGGCCTGCATCAGAATCCGATCGGAAAATCCTTTTACTGCGTCCGGCATTTCAGAACTAGTTGAAGAAAGTTTTAAAAATGGATTTAATAATGCAGCAGCTTCTCCCTGGCTTACTCCCTCTAGTATCATCCCGCTGCCCGCATCCCCTTCCGCAACCTTAATCCTTCTACACATCTCTTCAACCACTACGTCGGTAGCTTCCCGCTGCATCTCTGCAAACACAATTTCAACTCCGCGCTGGCCGCAAATTTCATAGATCTCTCCTAAAAACTGAGCAAAAGTTCTTTTACTTTCCACCACTCTGGTAAATAAAAAGAAGGGCATCAGCGGCAGCAAAACTTCCTTAATCCATGCTTCGCGCTCTTCTGCACTAACTTCACTAACCTTAAAAACCTCGCCCGCCGTTCGGATTGAAACCCCGGATTCAATTAATTCACGGGCAATTAACCTGGATACAAACGGATAATTGCGGTAGTTTCCGGCTCGGCCAACGGCAAAGGCGGGCTCCAAAATTACGGCTAGTTCCGTTGCAGCAAGCTCTTCTCCTTCTGCTAACTTTTCAGCCCTTAACAATGCCATTGATTTTGATTCATACATCGGAACTTGCCGCACGGTTAAGCTGTCTTCAAATCCTAACTGGTGAGCAATTTCAAAATATTGGACTGCCAAACTATGATTGCCTAACATGCTGTGACAGATTGCAATATCGGCGGCCGCTTCTCCATCGTTATGGTTGATGGCAAAAGCATGCATAAAATCTTCCAGCGCTTCTCTAAAGGATAGACGAGCTCTCATCAATCTGGCCCGCGAAACATAAAAGTCAGCCAGCACATCTCTCTCTGCGGTCACTTCCTCTCCCGCCGGGCCTAAAAAGTTTGCTATCCGCAATACATTTGCACGTGAAGGTCTTCCGTGCTGAGCTTCAAAGCCTAACCTGGCAAACATTTCTCGCTCGCCCTGCTCGAGTATCATCATTATCTGCTTCGTGCAACCCCCTCCTAAATCCGCCTCTGCCTCAATAACGCTTAGCGCTTTATCCAAAGCTTTTTCCAAAGGTTCAACCACGTGTTGCCGGGCCCCGGAAGACTCTGCAAAATATCTTCTCGACTCTGCATCCTTCCCCACCTGACATAAATCAAAAGCTAAACCAAATTTAGCCAAATCTCCTTCAGCAAATATTTGTAGGGAAATTTTGTGCGCCGTAATCGCTTCCTCCCGTCTGCCTAATAAGCTCAAAAGCCTTCCCTTGCGGGCATAAAATTCGGCATAACTTACTCTTTCCGGTGAAGCGCTGTCTTCTCCTAAAAAGCGAGCCATAATTCCAACTACGTCCGAATGAACATTGCCAATTTCTCTAATCGTAAATTGAAAACCAACATCCACCAACATGGCCGCTTCTGCTTCATTGAGCGTGGATAATTCCCTTGCCACGGTATCTACTAAAGCCATGCGTTGGGGAACAATGCTAAGTACTTCCCGAATCGGGGCAATGGCGCGAGTTCTTTCTGGCCGGGTTAAGGTTCGTTCGGCATGACGCGCATTTTTTAAAATGGGGTGTTGCGTGGGTATTAAAAATTGAGGCCCCATTTTTCTTGGTTTAATAGTCCATCTTTGCGCAAAAGCGCTTACAAATCTGGTTGCGGTTGCTCCGGCCATTTATCATACTCCTGACTTAAATTCTTTCGTATGTCTTGAAAATACTGGCATTGCGCCAAATTTACACTCTTTTTTATCGGGAATTTAGCAGAGAAATTTCACTAATAAGGGGGATTATTTTTCGAGGCTTCTCACCTGCTACAGTTTAGAGTATAATAATTCGCGTATGGAACGCTTCTTAAAAAGCCGCTACCGAATTGGCCAAAAAATTTCAGAAAATCCTTATAGTGTGACTTATAAGGGCTCTTATCTTTCCAGCGACAAGCCGGTCATCATTAAAATTTATAAGCGTGCGGCCCTCACCAGCTCGCTGATCAAAATTATTCGTAAAAAAGTAAAATCTTTTTCGCTGATTAATCATCATAATATCGCTAAAATCATCGACGGCGACTACGGCTGGCAGGGATATTATTATGTAAGGGAGTACATTGAGGGACAGAGCCTAACCCAAATCCTTAATCAATCCAAAACCATGAGCATCCCCGAAGCCACCAAAATTATTTTAAGTGTCTGCGACGCACTTTCGGTAGCTCATAAAAACGGCGTGATCCACGGCGCAATTTCTCCCAATAACATTCTGATTTCAAGCCAAAAAATAGTTAAACTGACCGATTTTGTGGTCGAAGGCCAAATCAAAGAAGCACTTCCGCAAAAAGCCGCCTTTGTCTCGCTGGGGGCCAATTATATTTCCCCCGAAGAAGCTAACGGTGAAACCGCGGGGCCTTCTTCCGATATTTACTCCGCGGCTTTAGTGATGTACGAAATGTTAGCCGGACGTCTTCCCTATAACGTCACCGGAAAAAACGTGGCACTCAAAATCCTGTTAAGCAAAATCCAAGATGCTCCCCCTCCACTTTCAACCTTTAGTCCGGAAATCCCCCCAATTTACGGAGAAATTCTGGCCAAAGGCCTGGCCCGCGATCCGATGCTGCGTTTTACCACCATCGATGACTTTGCCGAAAGCTTAAAAAACAAAAATGTGGTTTCAAATCTCCCGATTCATGATGTTCCTAACATTAGCTTTGACATTGCCGATCGCAAAAATCGTTCAGAAGAAAGAGCGCGGATTCGCGTACCCGAAAAACAAAAACGAGGATTTTCGTATCAATTTGGCAACTGGTTGGTTAAGCTGCTGATCCTGGCAATTTTGTGCGGCATGGTTTTAGCCATTATCTTAACCTTAACGAGGCCTTAACTATGGTAAGTTTATTATCAATTTATTTTATCGGCGCCATTTTATTTTTACTGTTGCTGGGATTAATTACTTTATTTGTAAAAATTGAACGGCCCATTCGTTTTATGGTTATAATTTCAATCATTTTATTCATTCCCTTACTGGTAATCTACGTGGTTTCAACCAGCTGGACTACCACCCCCGAAACCCGGGTGCCAAACCTGGTTGGCTTAACCGAAAGTCAGGCGCAAAAAGTAGCCGGCGCCCTCGGTTTAAAAGTCAGCGTAGTGCAAAAAACCTTCGAAAAAAATGTTCCGGCCGACCAAATTATCTCTCAGCGCCCCGAAACCGGCCGATCGGTAAAAAAAGGCCGCAACATCAGCCTGGTAGTCAGCATCGGCAAAAGAAAAGTTTTTGTTCCTAATCTAGTGGGTAAAGATTATTCACAAATTGAAGTAGTGTTAGATGAAGTGGGCCTTCAGATCGGAGATGCCCGTCGGGTAGTATCCCAGGAATTTGCTTCCAACACTATCATGTCGCAACACCCCTCTACCGGGACCGAAGTTATCGTCGGAACCCAGGTCAGCGTTACCGTTTGCCATAACCCCGATGAAGAATTTGAAGATGAAAACGAAGGCACCGAAGAGGCCGAAAGTGAAGAGTAAAAGCCAAGACCAACAATTTATGCTGCGCGTTTTGGAATTAGCCGCCAGCCAGCGCGGTAAAACCTCACCTGACCCCATGGTAGGATCGGTAATCGTAAAAGGAAGAAAAATTATCAGTGAAGGCTATCACGGCGCAGTTACTACTCCCCACGCCGAATCCTGGGCCATCGAAAAAGCCGGGAAAAAAGTAAAGGGCGCAACCCTCTACGTTAATCTTGAACCCTGCTCGCATTACGGCAACAATCCACCCTGCGTGGATAATATTATCCGCGCCGGAATTAAAAGAGTAGTGGCTGCCATGCAGGATCCCAATCCTTTAGTTAAAGGAAAAGGATTTAAAAAACTTAGGGACGCAAAAATTAAAGTAGAAGTTGGCCCCTTAGAAAAAGAAGCCCGCAAACTAAATGAATTTTTTATTAAACACATCACTACCGGCCTCCCCTTTGTGATCTTAAAAGTTGCCGCAACTTTAGACGGGAAAATTGCAAGCTCTACTGGCGACAGCCGCTGGATCAGCGCATTAGAATCAAGAAGATATACCCATAATTTAAGAAACCAAGTTGATGCAATACTGGTAGGAATTAACACGGTCATTAAAGACGACCCGCAGTTAACCGTACGCCTGATCCGAAAAGTAAAAAATCCGGTCAGAATCATATTAGATGCCAAATGTCGGGTACCTAAAAACGCCCGCATTTTAAACACCAAAGAAGCCCCCACCATCGTGGTAACTTCACGCGGGGCACCGAAAAATAAAATTGAGGCACTGGAAAAAATGGGCGTGGAAGTAATGATGGTCAAAGCTAAAAACGGAAAAATCGACTTAAAAGGTCTGCTAAAAATCCTGGGTAAGCGCAAAATCATGAGTCTTATAATCGAAGGCGGCAGTGACGTTTTTTCAAGTGCACTCGACGGTAAAATTGTTGATAAAATCGTGGCATTTATCGCCCCCAAATTAATCGGCGGCGCAAAGGCCAAAACCTGGTACGAAGGCATCGGCATCGAAAATATGAAAAGAAGCATGAA
Organism: Candidatus Margulisiibacteriota bacterium; assembly: GCA_018823125.1. Classification (GTDB taxonomy): domain Bacteria; phylum Margulisbacteria; class WOR-1; order JAHJIW01; family JAHJIW01; genus JAHJIW01. The sequence goes on from JAHJIW010000003.1 coordinate 36,676, forward strand.
TCTGAAAGATCTTATTTATTGGATCAGTGGAAAAGATATTTTGGTCGAAGGTTATCTGAAATAATGCAAAACACGCTTAAAGTTAAAGTTTACTATTCCGATACCGACGCCGAAGGCGTGGTTTACTACGCCAATTACTTAAAATGGTTTGAAGCCGGCCGTACCGAGTTAATCCATCAGATGGGCATCAACTTAAAAACCTTGCGAGAAAAAGAAAATATGGTTTTCGCGGTTAAAGAAGTTAACTGTAAATATAATGCCCCCGCTAAACTCTACGAAGAAATAACCATTCAAACCAAAATCAAAGAAACCACCGGCGCCAGAATAACTTTTGAGCAAAAAGCGGTGCGGGGCAGCGAAGTTTTAGTTGAGGGTAATATTGTTTTATTTGCCTTAGATATGAAAAAGTTTAAGCCTGTGAAGATACCTCCATCTTTAACCGCCAGTCTATAATATGCTATAATTAATTCACTATGACACAAGAAATCAACAAAAACATGACGATTGCCGAAGCACTGAAGATTAAGCCGCAGATTGCCGCAGTTTTGATGAGCAAGGGCATGCACTGCCTGGGATGCTCGATCGCGGCCGCCGAAACCATTGCTCAAGCCGCAGACGTACACGGTATAAAAATTGATGAGCTGATGGAAGAGATTAAAAAGGCTTAGTTTCCGTTTTTCCCGCCGAGGAGTAAGAAGAGGACTGCCATCCGGATAGCAACTCCATTTTTAACTTGGTCTAAAATTACGTTATAAGGACCGTCGGCCACTTCGGTAGAAAGCTCAAGTCCGCGGTTAATCGGCCCCGGGTGCATAATCACTACATCTTTTTTAGCTTTTTTCATGCGCGCCGCGTCAATCCCGTAAAGTTTGGTGTATTCTTCTCTGGAGGGGAATAAGCCTTTGCCTTGCCGCTCCATTTGAATCCTCAGTACATTAATAAAGTCGGCTTCACCGATAACCTTATCGAGGTGACAAGACACTTCCGCTCCCATTTCTTCAATGCCTACCGGGATTAGGGTTGGCGGACCGCACACAATTACTCGGGCTCCCAGCTTTTTTAATCCCCAGATATTGGAGCGGGCCACTCGACTATGTGCAATATCCCCTACAATCAGGATGGTCTTACCTTTGACGGTTTTTTTCTTTTCCTGCATGGTAAAGATGTCCAGCAATCCCTGGGTCGGATGTTCGTTAAATCCGTCTCCGGCATTGATCACTGATGCCTTTAGGTTTTTAGCAATTAGCTGCGGGGCACCGGCCATGGAGTGGCGGATCACGATGGCATCAATCCCCATCACTTCGATATTTTTGGCAGTATCAATTAAGGTTTCGCCTTTGGTCATACTGCTGGTTTTAGTAGTAATGGAGCCCGTCGTTGCCGACAACATCTTGGCGGCCATCTCAAACGAAGACTTGGTGCGGGTGGATGGCTCGTAAAACAAATTGAAGATGGTTTTACCATTTAAGGCCGGAACTCTTTTGATCGGGCGGTGAAAAACTTCCTTTAAAGATTCGGCAGTTTGAAATACTAGGCGGAGATCTTCAGCTGATAGATCTTTTAATCCGAGGAGATCTTTGGAGGTTAAACTTTTTACCTTGCTCATATTCACTGGACCTTGATTTCAAGCCTTAAATATTATATCATTTTAAAAGTTTTGCAGCAACCCGCATGCCCAGGAGGAGATTTCCCCGTTGCGAAAAATTTTCATTTTTACTGTTCTGTTGCTGATTTTGGTGGCGCTGGTTTATATCTACACCGCACCGCGCCTATCTACTCAAGCCGAATCATCCAAAAAACTTTTAGGAACCACCGTTGATTTAAAAATTTACGGTCAGGGCGCCAAACTAGCTGAAAGAGATGTCATCAAATCCATCGAGAAAACTCAGGACCTCATCGACGGTCATAAACAACGCAGTGAAATAAGCCTAATTAATAACATGGCCGGCATTGCTTCGGTCGCAGTTAGTCCCACCACCTTCAACGTGGTAAAACGATCGCTCGCTTTATCTAAAGCCACCGGCGGAAATTTTGATATATCAATTGGACCGCTTGCGGATTTATGGAAAGCAGCCATTAAAACCAATACCCTCCCGGAAACCGCCGCCGTTAAAAAAGCTATCCGCCTGACCGATTACCGCATGATCGACATGGACTTTCGACTGGAAACCATTAAACTCCCCTCAACTGGGATGAAACTGGATGTCGGAGCAGTGGGTAAAGGTTATGCTTTTGATCTGGCCAACAAAATATTAGAAAAACACAAAATTAAAAGTGCCCTGCTTTCCTGCGGCAGTTCGATCGTGGCCATCGGAAAAAATCCGCAGGGTAAACCCTGGAAAATTGCAGTAAGTCATCCCCGCAAAACCGAAAAAGAAAACTTTTTAGGGTACGTTGAACTAGAAGACCAGGCCCTTTCCACCACCGGCGACTACGAGCAGTTTTCCGTGATCAACGGCAAAAGGTTTTCGCATATTATTGACCCGGTCAGCGGCTACCCGGCCGAAGGAGTGCAGGCGGTAACGGTTATCGCTAAAAACGGAACGGATGCCGACGCCTATTCCACCGCCATATTTGTAATGGGGGTCAAAAAAGGGTTATACTTTCTAAACAGCCAGTCCGGAGTAGAAGGTTTAATTGTAGACCAAGACGGAAAAGTTCATAAATCCAAGAATTTTAAATTGATCGAGGCAGAAGAAGAAACATGATAATTTTAGCTCTCAACTGCGGCAGTTCATCGGTAAAGTACCAGTTATATAACTGGGAGAAAAAAGCCGCCATCGCTAAAGGTGAAGTCGAAAGAGTAGGCATTGCCAATTCTTCCATTACCCATAAACGGCCCGGCAAAGAAAAATACGAACTGGCCGCCGAATGTAAGGACCACGAAACCGCCATTAAATTAATCATCGACACCATTACCGATCCTAAAGTTGGGGTTATCAAGTCGATGTCAGAAATTCAGGCAGTAGGCCACCGGGTAGTCCACGGCGGAGAAAAATTTAAGCACTCAGTAAAAATCGATGCCGACGTAAAAGCCGCCATTAAAGACATGATTGATCTCGCCCCGCTCCACAACCCCCATAATCTAGCCGGAATCGAAGCCGCCGAACTTATTTTGCCCCACGTCCCCCACATTGCGGTTTTTGACACCGCATTTCATCAAACCATGCCGCAGTCTGCTTATACATACGCAGTTCCTTATGAATGGTACGCCATGTACGGAGTTAGACGCTACGGCTTTCATGGCACTTCACATCTTTATGTTTCGAGACGGGCGGCAGTTTTACTAGGTAAAAAACCCTCCGAAACTAATTTGATTACATTACATATCGGCAATGGTGTCAGCCTGGCTGCAATAAAAGGCGGCATTTCAGTGGATACCAGCATGGGATTAACTCCACTGGAAGGCGCGGTGATGGGCACCCGCTGCGGCGATTTAGATCCGGCCATCATTTTATTTATGATCGAAAAAGAAGGTTTTTACGTTGAAGAGCTAGATTCGGTACTAAATAAAAAGAGCGGTCTTTTGGGAATTACCGGAAAATACATGGACCGCCGCGACATCGACAAGGGCATTGAAGCCGGTGACGAAAGATGTATTTTAGCCGAACAAATCGAATCTTATCGTCTAAAAAAATATATTGGGGCTTATTCGGCCGCACTCGGAAAAGTGGATGCCATTGTATTTACCGCCGGCGCCGGTGAGCTTAACTATAAACTCCGCAGCCAGGTTCTCGAAGGCATGGAAAACCAAGGTATTATTTTAGATCCAAATCGCAATGTAGCCGCAGTTAGCCGCGAGGAAGAAAGCATTATTTCCACTAACGATTCACCGGTTAAGGTTTTTGCCATCCCAACTAACGAAGAAATTGTTTTTATTGAAGACGTAGTGGCAATTTTAGAAGATCGTTATAAACCGCATACCGAATTTACTTACTCATTCGATAGTCCAAATTATAAACAACCAAAAAGGATATAAACTGTGGCAAATTTATGTATTTTTGAAGATTCCGGATATCAAAAGCTGTTTCCATTATGTTTAATGCGTCCGGTTTTTGAAATTAAGTGCGGGATTTCTACCTTACTACAAAAGATTTTACACTCATATTTATCGGTAGAAAAAGATATTGCGGTTTCCCTCGAATGCCGTGAATATTTACAGGAAGTAGTTAAAAATAACCACCATGAAAAACCGGTTAACGCCCTCCCCTATGCGAATGACTGCTTATTTATTAACGGCCGTGTTTTAGCTGATATAAATCTATCGCGGCAAATTCCTTTTTCGGGAAATGACGAGATTTTTGTAGCGGGATCAACCGTAGTGGCCGCCCGATTATCCAAAGATAATTTAAATAAGCTTCGAGACCATTTGGGCAAAGAAACATTTGAAGAAACCTTACTTTCTTTAAAGAAATATGCAAAAACTACTTCCATCGATATCAAAACTATTGATTATCCTTGGCAATTAATTAAGGAAAACCCATCCGAAATTGAAAACGATTACCAAAAACTTTGGGGAAAAGGCAAGATCAAAGGCAAATTAAACAAAGAAGTAGTAATTTACGATAAAAAGAACGTAGTCATTGAAGATGGGGCTAAAATTGAGTCTTTTGTAGTAATCGATTCTAGTAATGGACCAGTAATCATCAACGAAGGCGCTCATATTTTGCCCCACACCACCATCCAAGGCCCCGCTTATATTGGCAAAAACACTAAAATCCTGGGCGGCAGTATCCGCGGTGGAACTACAATCGGGCCAAATTGTAAAATTCACGGTGAAGTTAACAGTTCAATCATCCACGGCTACTCAAATAAAGCTCATTACGGATTTTTAGGGCATTCCTATCTGTGTGAGTGGGTAAATTTGGGTGCCGGCACCACTAACAGCAACCTAAAAAACAATTACGGCAACGTAAAAATATGGAATAAGGGAAACCTGATTGATTCGGGTGAACAAGTTATTGGATGTTTTATTGGAGATCATTCCAAAACTGCCATTGGCACGCTACTTAATACAGGCACCGTTATTTCAATCTTCTGCAACATATTTGAAGGAATGCCTCCCAAATATGTAGGACTATTTGCGTTTGGGCTAAAGAAAAAGTTTAATTTAGATAAAGCAATTGAAATTGCTAAGGTGGTTATGAAACGAAGAGGAATCGAAATAACCGCGGAAGATACAAATCTGATAAAGCTACTTTATAGCTTTAAAACTTAATTTTTACTTTTCGGTCTGGGTACACTCGCGTCTGCATCCGGATCAATGCCTACTAGATCCTTCTCAATATCTGCCGCCAGGCCTCTGTAAAACTTTCTTTCCAAAAATTTTCTACCACCCATATATTGAACATCAAACACCACGGCCATCCCAAATCCTCTTTTTCGGGAAGGAGCACTCATTTTAACAATGGTAACATTTTCATGTGCTAGACGACCAAAGATAGCGGGTAATACCGCTCGATATTGATCATTAAAGCTAACCGTAAATCTATAGACCGGACCACGCTGAGACGGGGCCACAATACTTACCGGAGGAAGATTTCCGTACAAACTACCGATTCCCTGCAGCTTATCCATACTCATCACACCGGAGCTAAATACAAAACGCATCGGTTTTACTCCGCCGCTTACGGCTAGATTATAGTCAGCGGGATTATCATATACGTAAATCTCATCCGGAAAAACACGGCGACTCAAAAAATGATGATACAAGTCATTTAAAACCCCCGGACGGTCCTCAGACGGTAAAACATAAAATTCGTCGGATCCACGGTTTCCATATTGGCAACAATAAAATAAGTTGCGCTTCAATACACGATAAAATGTTTCTAAAATATGCTTTTGTGCTCGCAAATCATCTCTAAACATATGCATTAAGGCTCCCAGCGTCTCCCCTGATCCAAATCCCGACAATCTGGCCACCCAATCAATATCAAACACCCACGTTTCTTTAATGGGTTTTCCTTTCGCCAGGTCCTCAAGCATAAAATTCTTACCACTTAACATTGCGTCAATACTATCTTCTAATAATTTTCTGCCTGCTAGTACCGCTCCCGGTGATGATGGAAAAGGACCACAGGAAAAGCCCGGACCCCTCTCTAGAATTAACGCTGCGTTAATCCTGGCCTGCGAGGATGGCAAATTAACTTTATTCCGACTGGCCACCGTGGCTCCAATCCGGCTTCCATGATCTACATAAGCGATTCCTCCGTTAGCAATGATTGCAACGTCGCCATTGGTTCGGAACTGCATGCCTTTTTCATCTAAATGATATACTTTATGCATATCGGTCAATTCATTTGAAGCCGCCATCGCAACCGAAACATCTAGAGTATTGGGTAAATCTTTCCATCCGCCCGTAGGCACCACCACTACGGAAACGCGGTTCCATCCGGCACGATCAAGATACGCCCAGCGGCTATCCTGCGCGCCGTTGGCGGGCGAGTTTCCTCTGCTATTAATGGCATAAACATAGCTATTGCGAGAAGATAATTCTACGATATTATTCCAGCGCATCGCCCGGGTTGCTTCGATGGTTGCTCCTACCCGGGTAAGTTTACCGGTAAAATCAGCTGCCTCTTCTTCGGCCAGCCCTGCTTTATAATTTGCCCAGTGAGATGCGGTTCCCATTTCTGCAACCAGATCCATCTCCCGGGTTCTGATTTGTACCATCAAAGTTTGTCCCAGCCATTCTTCTCCTTTTTTTCTAAAGTGTAAATGGAGGGATTGGTAGCCATTATCTTTAGCATGTTCGATAAAATCAGTTATCTCTTCCGCCTCAGGAACTAACTCCCATCCTCTCCTAGTCAGATAATTAATTGCTATTTCCATGATTTCATAACACTCTTGGTCGGTTTCTCCAATAATTCGGCATGCCCAAAGATCGGATAAAGATTCTTTAGCCACCGCAGATAAATCCGGCACTCCCGTCAACTCTGCTTCCGCGTAGGCTCGATCATATTTTTCCATTGCGCGGGCAACTTCTTTTGGCCGCCAAATAAATTCCGGAGCCGGCCGGTCTCTAATCTCGGTCGCATCTCCAAAAAGGGCTGACCTAAAACTTTCCATAAATTTATTGATTTCATGCAGGGACTGGCGGGTGCTCATTCCAGTCCAGGTTCTCAAATTATTTTCAAAATGACGGTATGCTTCAAAATCAAGATGCATAACACCTAAATTATATAGTTGTGATGCAAGTGCCCCGTACCCCAACTGCCCCATAAGTTCTGCATGTAAGTAGCGTGCCTGTATTGCCAAAGCCCTCATTTCTGCAAGCTGATCCAAGACATCTTCTCTTCTCCGATAACTCGCCTCAAGTCCGCGGGCAGAAACCTTGAGCGCTTCTAAACAAGATACTGCCTGAATAATATGGGATTCCATTTGTGGAGCTTCCCGGACGCGGGCCATAATCACGCGGTCTCTTTGTTCGGTTGGTCTTTGTCCGGTAGCATTATTGATCCGATCCATTTCAGGATGATAATGAAATGATTCCAAGGCAGCAGCTTCCGTAACCGTTCTGGCAAGCGGAATTCCCAGCATTTCCTCAACCTGTTCGGCTTCCATTCCTTGCAGCAGCGCTAATGCAATCACTTCTACCCCAAAGTTATTTTTGATTAAAGTTCCAGCCACATTTAAATTATGGGCCAGGATTGAGGCTCCTTCCCTGGAAAAGTAAATTGAAACCAAACCAATAACATCTCCTAATAATTCTTCCGCATATTCAAATTCATGTTCCCGGGAAGGCTCGGAATAATAGGTTAATAAATAATCTTCGACTTCACCCCTAAACTTTTCTAACATACTGGCTACTTCATTTACTTTTCCATATGCAATAATCCCTCCAGATGAACTTCCATTGGAAGCCATTTCCATCGGGACAGTTATTTCTAAACGCGCTCTTTCCGCTACCCCAGATGCCAAACATTCTCTTGGGCCAACATTTACGCCCCTACCTCCCCCAAACAATTTACTATCCACCCAGGAAAGCGCTCGGTTTACACCGCGCCGACCCTGCTGCCAAGCTCTGCGCGCGCGGTCCGCACGGCTGCCGACTGCCGGGTAATGCCAGGTATTAACATTTCGTGTTTTTCCTAATTTGGCCATAGTTATAACGTTCCTGTATATATATCGACCATTTTGAGGGGAAATTTCAGATATTTATAATAATGTATGTTATGGGGAGCGAAAATTAGGCGCCTAGGATATCCTTTACAACCTTACGGTCATTAATTTCAACCTTTTTACCATTAAAATCCTGATATTTTTCGTGGCCGCGGCCGGCAATTAAGACAATATCATTTGGTTGGGCAATTCTCAGTGCTTTTTCAATCGCCTGGCGGCGATCAACAACTTTTGAGAGGCGTGGATCTGTTTCCCAATCTACCGTAACTTCTTCAATGATATTTTCTGGATTCTCAGAGTGAGGATCATCAGTTGTAGCAATCACCTGATCTGCATTTTCAACCGCAATTTTTCCCATGATTGGTCTTTTGGTGCGGTCACGTTCACCCGGACAACCAAAAACCAAGATAATTTTACCTTTATTAGTATTTAAAGTTTGCGCTGCTTTTAAAACTTTCTCCAGTGCGTCCGGGGTATGTGCAAAATCAACAAAAACTCTGAATGATTTTCCGGTTTTTATCTCTTCCATGCGCCCGGGGATAACTTTTATGCTTTTCACTGCTTCTTGGACAACTTGCTGATCAATTCCTAAAGCTAATCCAACCTGCACTGCCGCTAAAAGATTATAAATATTAAATAAACCAAGCAATTCGCTATTAACCGTAATGTCGTCCGCCCCAAAGCTTAGCCCCTCTCCCACTTTAAGGTTAGTCGCTTTCAAATTTGAAGGTTTTTCAATGCTGTAGGTAATAACTTTTCCCGAATATTTACCTAAAACATTGCGGGCATAGGCATCATCCGCATTGATAATGGCAAAAGTTTTCTTTTTGGCCAGTTTTCCTAATCCCTCAAAAAGTTTACGTTTGTCGGCCAGGTAGGCATCCATGGTTTTGTGATAATCCAGGTGATCCTGCGTTAAATTTGTAAAAACCGCCAGATCAAAATCAACGCCGATAACTCTTCCCTGCGCTAAGGCATGTGAAGAAACTTCCATCACCACGTGCGACACGCCTCGTTTTTTCATTTTGTACAAAATTTCTTGCAGATCGTCCGCCGAGGGAGTAGTTAACCCTTCGGCAATAACTTCGGCACCGATCCTAGCACCAATGGTTCCAATTACACCTACCGTAAAGCCCGCCGCTTTTAAAATTGCTTCGATTAAATAGGTAACCGTAGTTTTTCCGTTAGTGCCGGTAATCCCAATGATGATTAAATCTTGAGAAGGATTACCATAATAGTTGGCGGCAATTTGGGCAAAGGCCGATCGGGCATCATCAACTAATATCTTCACGGTCCCTTCCGGAACATCAGCTTCTTTTTCTAAAACTACCGCACGGGCTCCTTTTTCCACTGCCGATTTAATGAACTTAGTGCCATCAACCTTAGTTCCCGGAATGGCCACAAAAAGACAATTGGGACTAACTTTTCTTGAATCACAAGTAATACTGCTAATCTTTAACTTGGCGGGAAAATCCGTGGTTTTAACTTTTATTCCTGATAATAAATCTTTTAGTAGCATTATTCTCTCAACGAATCCTCGATTTTGCCTTTTTTCAGCAAGCTGCGTACATTTTTCCAGAGACTTACTCCGCGATCAAAAGCATGATACAAAAATGAATTTAAAGGCAAATCACACATACCTACGTTTTTAACCAGTTTACCGCCAAAACCTTTTTTAAACCGATAAACTCCAAAGAGCGGATGATCAGGGGTTGGGTTAGAAGGAACCCCCCACAAATCATACGATTTATAACCGCGTTCTTTGGCCCAATTGATAACGTACCAATGCAGCGCATGATTAGGCATCACGTTACGATACTTTGAAAGTGATGCCCCGTACATATACCAAACCCGGCCCCCGAAAGCAAAAACAAAAACTGCGGCCACCGGCTGGTCGTTGTAGTAAGCAAAGAAAATGCCCCCCATCCCCGCCTCAATTAATTCTTTGCGCACCTTTTGGTAATAACTTAAAGGATGAATCATAAAAATGTCGCGGCGCGCGGTTTCCTGGAAAATACGATAAAAAGCATTCACGCCGTCTTCCGAAGGATCTTCGACAATTTTTACGCCTCTTTTTTCAGCTAAGCGCACATTGTATCTAGTTTTTTCATCGAAACTCATCATAATTTCGTTTAAATCTTTGCGCAGATCAATAATAAAAGTGGTGCGGGGCTGGACTTGCTGTCTGACAAAATCAAAACCGGCCTGCTTGATCGCCAGCACCGATCCGACATCTTTTTCCGAAAGATCCGGATCCATTTTAAATAAAATCGCTTTATGTTTTTCTGCTTTAAATTTGATGGCTTTGATCAGTAAATCAAAAGCTTCCTGATCTCTAAAATCCACCACCGGCCCGCGGGGTGCATAAAAAATACTTCTTTTAATTAGCGGAAGCTCGCGCTTTAAAATGGAGGCGCCCGCTATTAACCTGCCATCGGAGAGCACGCCCAAACGGATCGGTTTCCATCCGTAATGCGCTTTGACGTTGCCCCACTCGAAACTCTGCAAAACCGGAGATTCGGGATGCGCGGCTACAAACTCATTCCAAACGTCTTTTTCGGCTGATTTAAAAACTTTAACTTGCATAAAATGATTTTAGCACACTTACTTTAGCTTTTGCGGAAAAAGGATTCTAACCTCAGCCACATCTTTTAAAATGCGATCCGCATAGTCAGGAAGAGGTTTTTTGGGGTCCAGCACAACTGGCGGCATGGCTTGCCAAGTGTCTTTTCCTTTCATTTTTACTTCCGCTAAAAATTTTGAGAGTAAAATCTCCTGCCAATTTTCTTCGGTTAAGGTGCTTTCGACATAGACCGGGCGGATAAAATATTTAAACAAAGGAGCCGCTCCTTCGAACGAAGGATCATCAATGTTAGGAGGACCTACAATCATCCACTGGGTCTTAGCCCGGGCATAAATCATCTCTGGACTCATGCCGTGATAAGCTGGAATAATTTGAAAACCGCCTACTTTACCTAAAGGAGAGGTAGCAATATCGATCACCGCCGAATGATTAGCCCGGATGCGTCCTACTTCGGCGTATTGGGTACCAGAAAACCTGCCCACACCTAAAACTGGCTTCAAAACCTGTCCGATAATTTTTTCTTTGCCATCTAAATATCTCAAAGTAATAAATCCGCCGAAGCGGTTTTCAAAAACAATTTCACGCGGATAAACTTTAGGTTGAATCACGTAGATTATAAACTGGTCACCCTCCTTTGGCACAAAAACGGCTTTGGGATCACGCGGATTCCACGCCCGGCCAACGGCAATCACTTTATCTCCGGTAAACGGAGAGTCTTCTCCTCCAAAAATACAGGTTCCGGCAGGAATATTAGTTAAAATCGAAGAAGAAGGACTGTAAAACGAATTATAATTTTTTGGAACACTGGAAAATTCCTTAGGTAAAATCGAAAAAATTATGCCGCGGTCATTTTTTTCGTTATAACCGGCTTTAATATGGATCGCGTTAACGGCGGTGGCACAAACTTCACCGTTGGGGATCCATTTACTGGCAGTATAACCCTGATCATTAACCTTTAATGCCGGAATCACCACTTCGCCAATCTTTTCCCAGGTTTTTCCGAGATCACGGCTGACCGCTATTTCTCCGTCCCGCTGATTGATAATTTTAATGCGGCAGGTTTCCTGAAAATCGGGATTATTCTCGGGAAGCAGACTTTGCGGAACGCCAATTTCATCCAGAGAGGCATACGCCGAAGCAGAAAACAGCAAAATAATACAAATTAATAAAAATAGCTTTTTCATATTAAGTTTAAAAAATTATACTCCGCTCAGATACTCTAAAACTGTCCGGACAGGAACGCCGGTTGCTCCGCGGGGTAAATAAGTTCTTTTCTTTCTTAAAAATGCGGTGCCCGCGATATCAATGTGGACCCAGGGAGTGTCTTCGACAAATTTTTCAATGAAAATCCCGCCGATAATCGGGGAAGCCATGCCGGTTTCAGTACAACTTTGAATATAGGCGACGTCGCTCTTTAAATATTCGCCGTATTCTTCAAAAAGCGGCAGCTGCCATACCTTTTCTCCGCTTTTTTGAGAAGCGGCAACCACTTCATCCACAAATTTTTGATCATTCCCCATCAATCCGCTAGCCGCATCCCCCAGCGCCACCGTACAGCCCCCAGTCAAGGTAGCCACATCAATTAGTTTGGTGGCGCCCAGTTTTTTAGCGTATGTCACCGCATCCGCTAAGATCAATCTGCCTTCGGCATCGGTTGAAATAATTTCGATAGTTTTTCCGGAAAGTGAACCGATTACATCCCCCGGTTTAAGTGAAGCTCCGTCCGGCATGTTTTCGGTTGCCGGAACCACCGCCACGATGTTTCTTTTTACTTTAAGCCGGGCAGCCGCAATCATAATTTCGATTACCGCGGCCCCGCCGGCCATGTCGGTTTTCATTTCCCATAAATTTTTTGAACCTTTAAGCGAAATGCCGCCCGAATCAAAGGTAACTCCTTTTCCAATCAGTCCAATGACCTCTTTATCTCCCCGTTTGCCCCCGTTCCAGCGCATCACAATCAGTTTTTCCCGCTCTTCTGATCCGCGGGCCACATTCCACAGTGCTTCCAATCCCATTTTTTTAATATCGGTAATATCAAAAACATCGCACTTCACGCCAACCTTACGTGCATTATCACGGGCATAGTTAGCCAGATAATTCGGAGTTACTACATTGGACGGCGCGTTTACTAAATCTTTGGCACGAACCGCTGCTCGTCCAAAAATTTCGCCGTAGGTTGCTCCCTGGCGGATATCAATCATCTTAATTTTATCGCGCTCAACGATAATAAATTCTTTAACTTTAAAAACCGGCTCGTCTTTTTCTCTGCCGATGCCTTCGTATTCGTAAGACCCGATTAAGGTTCCTTCCACGGTTGCCCGGGCGGCATCAATAATATTAAATTTTCCGGTTCCCGCTCCGTGCACAATCGAGCAAACCTTGGCGGCCTTTACTTTTTTAGCAACTTGAATCGCCGCAGAAGCCGCCGTGCGGATAGCGTTCATATCAAACTTTTTAGTCTTACCTAAACCCACCACAACCACCCGCTTGGCCGGGATTTTATCATGGGTATGAATCAGGGTAACTCGTTCGCTTTTTCCGGAAATTTCGCCTTCTTTCATTAACTTTACGATTAGCCCGTCCAAAACCTTATTAACTGCCGCACAGGATCCGGATGGAATTTCGGCATCCTCGAATAAATTTACAACTAACAAATCGCAGGGAATATCGGTAATTGATTTTCTTTCAACTTTAATCCTCATACTTTAAACTCCTTGCCAAAAAATATTGGAATTTCATACTTAGCCGACTCGATCGAATCAGATCCGTGAACCAAATTTTTAATTATTCCTTCGTGGTTTAATACATTTTCTTCGCGTAAGTCTCCCCGGATGGTTTCGGCCTTGGCTTTACGCGGATCGGTAGTGCCCATCAGATCCCGCAGTCCCATAATGATATTGTCTCCTTCAAGCACAAAAACTTCCACCGGACCTGAGGTAATAAAGCGTACTAATCCATCGTAAAAGGGTTTACCGCGGTGCATCGCATAAAGTTTTTCGGCCAATGGCTTAGCAATGGTAAGTTTTTTTGAGGTAACAATGTTAAAGCTCCACACTTTAACGCGCTTGATAATTTCGTCCCGCAATTCCCGGCGGACGCCGTCCGGTTTGATCATGAAAAAGGTGCGCTCGATCAAGGGCTATTCCTTTTCTTTAACTTTGGTTAACTTCTTTCGGGCAATTTTAATTTGTTCTTTAACGCGAACGGTTGCCGTTCCCCCGTAAATATCTTTGGAAGCAATACTGGACTCGGTTGAGATGATTTTTTGGGCATCAAAACTAAATCTATCCGAAAACTTTTTGAGTTCCTGGACCGAAAGATAATCGAGCTGCATATTAGCGTCTTCACAGTAAGCAATAATCTTGCCCACAATTTCGTGTGCTTTGCGGAAAGGCACTCCTTTATTAACCAGATAAAAAGCCAGGTCAGTGGCGGTTAAAAATCCTTTACGCGCGGCATCCAGCATTTCTTTATCATTAAATTTGGCAGTCGCCAGCATTTCGGTCATTAATTTAAGTGAAGCCTGCACGGTTTCGATAGTATCAAAGAGTGGTTCCTTGTCTTCCTGAGTGTCACGGTTATAAGCCAGGGGAAGCCCCTTCATGACAGTCAAAAGCGACATCAGGTTACCATACACCCGGCCTGATTTCCCTCTGATTAGTTCCGCAACATCCGGATTTTTCTTTTGCGGCATAATAGAACTACCGGTCGAATACTGATCGGAAAGTTCAATAAAACTAAATTCGTACGAAGACCAGATGACCAGCTCTTCGCACATTCTAGAGAGATGCATCATTAAAATGGCTGCCGCCGAAAGATAATCAAGCACAAAATCACGGTCGGAAACCGCGTCCACGCTGTTTTTAGAAATTTCCGAAAAGCTTAAAACGTCGGCCAAAAATTTGCGATCAATTTTAAAATTAGTGCCGGCCAAAGCACCCGATCCTAAAGGCATCACATCGGTACGGCGGTAAGTTTCAAAAATCCTTTCTTTATCACGATCCAACATTGTATAGTAAGCCATCAGGTGGTGCGATAGTAAAACCGGTTGCGCGCGCTGCAGGTGGGTATATCCCGGCATGATGACCTTAATGTGTTTTTCTGCCAGTTCAACTAAAGTAGCCTGAAACTTTGAAATTAATGGAATGGTGGCTGCAATTTCGTCCTTCAAGTACATTCTGAGGTCAGTCGCCACCTGGTCGTTGCGGCTGCGTCCGGTATGCAGTTTCTTGCCGGTATCCCCAATCATATCGATTAAGAGCGCTTCGATATTCATGTGAACATCTTCGAACTCGGTTCTAAATTGAATTTTTCCGGATTTAATCCCCTTTAATATGGCAGTTAAACCCTTAATGATGCGTTTGCATTCTTTTTGGGAGATCACGTGCGCTTTCATGAGCGCATTGGAGTAGGCAATGCTCCCGATAATATCATGATGATAGAGCTTTTTATCAAAATCAACGGAAGAGGTAAAAATTTCAGCCGCGTCACTTAGTGCTTCGCGAAAACGCCCTCCCCAAAGCTTATCTTTAACTTTTTTCTTTTTGCGTGCCATAAAAACCCTCCTAAATAATTATTTCATCTTTTTTATTTTAGCCTGCACTTTTAGCGGCAGGCCAAAAAGATTAATAAAACCTTCAGCATCTTTTTGGTTATAGATTTCTTCTTCTTCAAAAGTTGCCAGATCGGGATTATACAGTGATTTAGGAGCTTTGCGTCCGACCACCATACAATTTCCTTTAAACAATTTTAGACGCACGGTTCCGGTTACCTGATTCGAAACAATATTGATAAATCCATCTAAAGCCTCGCGCAGTGGAGAAAACCACTGGCCAAAATAGATTAACTCTGCATATTTTTCGGCAATTAATCTTTTGTAATGCGCGGTATCGCGATCGGTGGTAATTGATTCTAGGTCGGTGAGCGCAGTTTGCAGTACGGTTCCCGCCGGAGTCTCATATACTCCCCGTGATTTTATGCCTACCAACCGGTTTTCTACCATGTCTACCCGCCCTACTCCGTGGGCCCCCGCCAATTTGTTTAGTTTGCTGATTAATTCATAAGGAGCATAGTTCGTACCATCAATTTTTTGAGGAATTCCCTTTTCAAAATAAATTTCAACGTAGACTGGCTTATTAGGAGTTTTATCCGGCGAGCGGGTCATTTCAAACATGCTTTCGTCCGGCTCTTTCCAAGGATCTTCTAAAATCCCCCCCTCGTAACTTACGTGCCACAAGTTACGATCAGAAGAATAAGGCTTAGCCGCCGTTACCGGAACCGGAATTCCACGGGCCTTAGCATAGGCCACCGCATCGGTTCGGCTTTTGATGTCCCATTCTCGCCAGGGAGCAATAATTTTTTTATCCGGATCCAAAGCTTTAAACGTCAGTTCAAACCGTACCTGGTCATTTCCCTTGCCGGTAGCGCCGTGCGAAACTGCGTCGGCTTTTTCTTTTTGGGCAATTTCGATTTGTCGCTTGGCGATCAATGGTCGGGCAATCGCGGTACCTAAATAGTAACGGCCTTCGTATACCGCTCCGGATTTAAGCATGGGCATTAAATAATTTTCGGCAAATTCTTTCTTTAAATCTTCCACAAATACTTTTGAGGCTCCGGTTTTTTGGGCCTTAACCTTGGCGGCTGATAAATCTTCGTGCTGGCCCAAATCCGCGATCATGGCGATTACTTCACAATCATAAGTTTCTTTTAGCCAGGGGATAATAATTGAGGTATCGAGCCCCCCGGAATAAGCTAACACCACTTTTTTAACTTTTTTCATGTTTGGATCCTTTCTGCCTAAGATTAAGCCGCCAGCAAAAGAGCTAAAATTGCCTTTTGCACGTGCAGCCGGTTTTCGGCTTGGTCAAAAACTTTTGACTGCGGGCCGTCAATTACCTCGGGCATTACTTCTTCGCCGCGATGCGCCGGCAGACAATGCAAAAAGATGGCATCCGGCTTAGCGGCTTTCATCAGTTTGGCATTGACCTGATATGGCGCAAATATTTTTTTGCGTTTTTCTTTTTCTTTTTCCTGACCCATTGACGCCCAGACATCGGCATATACCACATCCGCTCCTTTAACCGCTTCGGCAGGATCACGCACGATACTAGCATTTTTAGAAGTAACCTTAGGATCGTATCCTTCTGGAATGGCTAGTTTCAGCTTAAAGTTAAAAACATCGGCCGCATTGATCAAAGAATTGCACACGTTATTTCCATCGCCAACGTAAGCCACGGTTAATTTTGAAACGTCTCCCTTTTGTTCAAACATAGTTAAAACGTCCGCCATCGCCTGACAAGGATGCAGGAGATCGGATAAACCATTGATTACCGGAACGGTTGCCGCCTCGGCCAGCTTAATTACCTTCTCGTGGCCAAAGGTGCGGATAACGATCCCGTCAACGTAGCGGGACAGCGTTTTCGCTACATCCTTAACATCCTCACGCTCAAAAGCCCCCTCCAAAACCACCGCATGCCCCCACAGCTGATACATCCCCACCTCAAAAGATATACGGGTACGGGTAGAAGGCTTTTCAAAAACTAAGGCCAGGGACTTACCCTGGAGTATTTTTGTCTTTTCCCCTGCTTTCTCTTTTTTCTTTAGATCAAGCGAAAAAACGATGATTTTTTGCAGATCTTTCGGAGAGAAATCCTTGATTGAGACAAAATCAGAACCACGAAGCTTGCCCATGCATAACTCCTTTTGGCTTTCATTATATATACCTGAAGATTATAACATACCCTCAAAATATTTTATAGAATCCATACAAGTTTTGGCCGGGAAAACCCGATATATTAAGCGGAAAAGGAGCCATACAAGAATCATGCCAATGATCGAGCTAGATATCATAACGACTCCGGATACTGAAGAAAGGGAAGTTACCCTTTCCTCAGATTCTTTTTACTGCCCGGGTAACGTTTGGATTTCAGATGACCGGAAAGAAGTAATCGTTACCAGCGGCAATATTACCTTCCACGACGGACGCGAATTTTCTACCGGATCCTCTACCGAAAAAACTGACCTGGATTGTGCACTGCAGGCTTTTCAACGCGGATTTTCTGGCTACAGCAAAAAAGTATAACTTTATTTTCTAGGTTATACTATTGATCTTTTCTTCCAAATCTTTTTGCTCTTCGATATTTTGCGGCAGGGTAATTAAAAAAGTGGTTCCTTTGCCGATTTGACTTCTGACCTTGACCGAACCTTTATGCTCTTCGATGATACGCAAAGTAATGGGCAGCCCCATTCCGGTACCGGTCATTTTAGTAGTAAAGAATGGATCAAAAAGGCTCCTTAAGTTATCCGCCGGAATTCCTTCGCCGGAATCCGAAATTTCAACAAAAACTACTCCGATCGGCTTGATTACTTCGGCTTTTTCTTTGGCTTCTTCTTCGCCAAACGACATCTCTCCGATGTTTCCGTCCCGGGTAAGCTTACCTTTGCTTCCGGTCATTTTACCTAAATGAATCACTTCTCCGACATCGGTTTTGATAGTAAGTTCGCCGCCTTTTTTCATGGATTGAATGGCGTTTAATATAATATTAACAAAGGCTTGTGACAGCTGTCCCTGATCACCAATGATCATCGGCAGATCGGCAAATTTAGTAGTAACGCGGATGTTGTTTTTCTTAGCTTCGCTTTCAAACAGCAGTAATACATCTTCGAGAATTTGGTTTACTTCAACCTTGGTTAATTCGGGCTTCATCGGTTTACCAAACTTAAGCAGACTTTCGGCAATTTTGTTGATCCGCTCAATCTCGTGTGGAACGATCTGGGAAAATTTCTTGCGGTATTCTTCGTCGCCCCATTTTTGCTGTAATAGTTGGGTAAAGGTACGCAGTGAAACCAGTGGGTTTTTAATTTCGTGTGCCATCCCGGCCGCCATGGTCCCCAGTGATGCCAGTTTTTCCGATAAAATCAAACGATCCTGACTTTCACGTAATTCCTTGGTCATGAGGTTAAACGCCGAAGTTAAAGTGCCAATTTCATCGATGGTCTCAACTTCCATTCTTACGTTTAAGTCGCCTTGGCGTACCGCATCCGTTCCTTCGATTAAATCCTTAATGGGTTTTTCAATGCTGCGGGCAAAGAACACGCCTACCGTGACCGTTAAAATAATACCCATAATTACAAACATGAGCGAATTAGTTTCCACCCTGCGAATTTCAAAATAGGCATCGGCGAGGGGCTCCTCCACCACGACTCCCCACCCCAAGTTTTCAACCGGCATGTAAGCTCCGACCATTTTTTCGCTGATGGTCGTGCCGTAAAACTCACCGCCGCCTACCGCTCCGCCTAAAACATGCTTGATGGTCGGCACTTCACTCAGATCTTCTGCCGACTTGGCCCTAATTTCATCTGGATGAGCAATTAACTTTCCTTTTTCATCCACCACATAAACAAATCCCTTGCCCCGATAAGAAATTTTGTTTATGACATCCTGGATGACACTCAGGTTAATCCTTGATACCACGGCTAATCCACTGGAAGGCACTTCAACCGCAGCAATTAAGTAGGCATTCCCATCACTACTGCGCATTAATCCACTTAAATACATCCCGTGTTCCCGGCGAAAAGCCAGCCGCATGCCTTTAAAATCAATGTCCTGTGCTGATAACTTGGCGTTTGTTTTTGCATAGTTAATTAGTATATTTCCGCTGGGGTTCAAAACCGCTAAACCGTCAAAAACCGGATTAGTGTTAAGCAAAAGGTTCAAAGTAGTTTTGGCCGAGCTGATATCCCCCGATTTCAAGGCTGGCGTCCCGGCAATAATTTTTAAATCGCGGGTGGCCGTGCCAATATAGCTTTCGATCTTATCCACCACTTCGGTAACTTGGGACTTATGCACCGAAATTACCGAATCTGAAAGCGAGCTTTTACTAATGCTGATAACGATTAAGGTGGTGGCTTCAAACAGAATCACGATCAACAACACAAAAATTAAGATGAGCTTAAACAAGATGCGGGTGCGGAAATAACTTAAGGGGAAAGCCGCCACTTTTGAGAACGGCGGGATAATTTCGGAGAGCAGCAATCCTACTACCGCAAACAAAGTGATAAACCAGGATAACAGCAGGTAGTACCCACTGCCCGAATTTGAATACAAGACGGTACAGAAATATGCGCCCACCATCAACAAGGAAGAAATTGACAGTATGGCAGTTAAGTTTTTACGTCCCGAAGGTTTTAGCGTAAAAAAGCGCCAGGCTGCAACTATGGCCAAAACAAACCAAATCAAAAGCCATAAGGTTTTGATGGGAACCGCCAGCGAAAAATCGACGATCGGCTCAATGACGCCTTCCCGGTAAACCAAACTGACCGCAGAACGAAAGATACGGTAAATTACAATTAATACCGAAATCAAAACCAATCCGGAAATATATTTTATCCACCGGATTTTATTAAATCTGAATTTAGAAACCAGATAAAGCCATAAAGTAAAAACACAAAGTGCAGTGGTCGCCGCAATAAAGCGATGGATCCAGATCAGCTCGGTTAAACTGCGGCCCAAATTAAACATCATTTGCGAAGCTACGATGAGAGCGACGTAAACAAATAACAGAAAGAAAACTAAGCCGAAATAAAGATCTCTTCTGGAATTTTCTTGCAGGTATTTTTTAACAAAGCTAATGACCCCGGCGATGAGTAGGCCGGCAGTAAAAATTTCTGTAAATATGCTTACCAGGGTTAAAGTTGAAAGCATTGGTTATTCTTTACTTTGGTACAATTTTTATTTTGAGTTTGGCGACGCCTGCGCCTCCCGAAAAATTTTCTACGTAAACCGGAATTTCTGCCGTTTTGGGAGAAAGACCAGCCGGAATTAATACTTTAACAATAAACACATTATCGTCGGCAACCCGATCGCCTTCTTTGCCGTCGTTTCTCAACAACACTAGCTTACCCAATTCTAATTCCTGGAGGTTAACAAAAACTCTTTTTACTTCTCTGTCTTTTTCTTTACCTTCCAGTTCAACTTCAATTAAAACCGTTTTGGTCCCGTCGGCCACCACGCTGGAAGGGGTAGCTTTGACGGTTACAATTTTGGGGGTTTTCAAAACCAAAAGATTAGTTTTTCCTAAAGCTACCCAGCCCTTTCTATTTGCCACCGCTACCGCTACTTCTTTTTCTCCTAAAGACACCGCCCGACTGATATTGGTTTGCATGGTATAAATCCCGTCACCCGCCTTAGCATCTCCCCACAGTCCATTATCTACCAGCATCATGTTAGGCAGCTTACCAATGCCGCTTAAATCTGCGCGCACCCCTGAAATATTGGGAAGTCCGCCGGGATCATCCACCGAAGCCTGCAGTTCAACAATGGTGCGCCCGTCGGGAGGGGCTTTGCGGGGAACGGCAACGATATAATTAATAATTGGAACCAGGCGTGCCCGGTTAACTTTGGAAATATCATAACCGACCGTCCACGAAAGCAGTGCTCCGATTTTTTGTTTAACAAAATCGGTAGCCGAAATATAAGCAATGGCCTCGCCTTTGGTCATATATTTTTCTTGTGCAAAGGAAGCGTCCGGCAAACTGGTAAAGATAATCCCCGCAACCAGCACCATCATGATTAATATAGTAATTTTTCGGATAATCATCTAATGACTCCAAATTTTCTAAAGATGGCTTTGCCTTCTTCTTCGGTTACCGGAGCATCCGGACGGAAGGTCCCGTCTCCAAAACCTTCCATAATGCCCAGCTCTGCCAGAACCTTAATGTACGGAGCTAATGGATGATCGGCCGGAACATCGGTATAGAGCTCTCTTTCCACGCGTGGCAGAGGCAACCCGGCTGATTTAACCAGCCAACTAGCTAACTCTCCGCGCGTGACGGCAGCTTCAATTTCAAACTCTTGGTCCTCCTCCACTTCAACCACCCCTAAGGTTACCAAGGCTTCAACTTTTTCTTTGCGGTCATCCATTTGTTTCTTCTCTTCAACTAACTTTTCTTTTTCTTCCACAACTGTTGCTTCTCTTTTTTCCAAGGCTTTTATTTCGGCATTAAGTTGGTTTCTAAGACCTGCGGAAATGCTTGTATCTTTTAGGGTTTCCTCAACCTTGGCTTTGCGCGCCATAATTTTTTCTTCTTCAGTTTTAACTAATTTTACATTTTCATCGATTTTTTTCTCTCCGCTGATAATAACCTTGGCTTTGCGCAATACGCGTTTGGTTCCACTCATAATTTCTTCGCCGAAATACTCACCTTTGATACCAATTAAATTTTTACCTTTAAACAACGGCAACTCTACGCTAAATTGCCCACGGTTATTAACAAAAGCTTCCTGATTATTGACGTAAGCTCTAACCCCGGCCTGAACCTCACCCGAAATGATAATGGTTTCATCATAGGTAGAAAGGTCATCCATCGAAGTCCAAAGCGTCAACCGAATTTTTTCATCTAGCGGAGCTTTTTCCTGTTCAACAAATTTCCATTCCTGGGGGAAATACATGAAAGAAAACACCATCGTCTGGCCACCGCTGAAGCTGGGACTGGCTAAAGCCACGTCTGCTCCCCATCCTTCTCTCCTGATCCCTACGCCAATCGTATTTTTTGCTCCATCCCGTGAATCATCGCCTTGCCCGCCCACTCTTAAAAAGAGCGAGTTCCAGTGGGCCCACTCTATTCCCCATTTAAAGAAGTTGACTTGTGAATCACCAAAGCCGCGTTCGTAATCAAGATTGAGGAAGACTTCATTGCCTCTTACATAAAACGGAGTATTAACGTCTCCTACCAATTTAACCGATGCTCCGATCACCGCGGTAGCCGGAATCGCTTCAGACGTTCCTCCGGTCCAGGTAAACCGCCCTCCGCCAAAAAGACCGGAAGGAATTGCATTTTTTAAATTAAAGCCCAGATTGATCCAGCGGTTATATCTAAAAAGACCTCCAAAGTCAGCTTCCCATCCATTGGAGGATTGATCCGGACTGCCGGTAATTTCTACGGTTTGACCTAAAATCGTTTTTAAGTTCATGCCCAGGGCCAGGTTTTCGGTAAAATTATTTTTGGCAATAAAAGGCAAAATGCTGAGTTTCCCGCCAATCGAACCAATCAGAATATTTGAATTATAATTGAGATTAGTTTTGGATACTTTTTTGTTAGCCAGACCTAATCCCAGGGTATATCCGTATCCTGAAGGATAGGCCTGAAATGCAGAAACATTAGAAAAATCAACCCGGCTGCCCAAAGGAATATTAAGAGCAATGCCTTTAGACCAGGTTAATCCTGCCGGGTTATACATTGCCGAACACACATCATCCGCCTGAGCAACAAAAGCTCCGGACATTCCTAGTGGACGGGCTCCGGCCTCGGCATCAAAAGCCGCAACTTTGTTTTCAACTAACAAAGCAGAAACTGGGGAAGAAAAAACTAACAGTGAAAGCAGGACCAGAGACAAGAGACTAGAAACAAGAGACTTTTGGGGAGTCTGTCCCCAGGTCCCTGGTCTCTGGTCTCCGGTCTCTAGTCTGTAATGTCTTTTTCTCATATTCATTCTACAATTATAATGCTGTTGTAAGCTTCTCCTTCCCATCCTTTACGATCCATAGCCGTAACTTTTAGGGTTGGGGTGCCGGTTGCCTCCGGACTTACCACCAGGCGCAATGTAAAAATGCTGTCCTTGGCAGTCTCGTCCCCTTCTTCGCCGGTATCGTACATTTCGGCATCCGGTGGTCCCCAAAGATCCCGTAAATCAACTTTTACTACAGAAATATCTTCGTAACCCTGCCAGTCTTTTACCTTTGCTTTTATAAGCACAACCTGGCTGGCCGCTTTTAAGATGCGCTCGGGAACGATATAAAACCAGACAATTTTCGGCGCCGTATTTACGTCTGCATAATTTTTTTCGGAGTACCCTTTTGAAAAATCAAATTGATCCGCAATTTGTTCCTTGACTCCCGGCAATCTAGCTATGAGAGTGGCCGTTTCTTCCCGGGTAATAAAACGGTTAGGATCAAACATGCGGTGTTTGCGGGAAATCCCCTCGATTAAGCCTTTTTTCCAGGCCGAATAGATCACTTTGGCTTCCGAAAGTAAAAGCGGAACATCACTAAAAACTTTTTTTACATCAGGGTAAATTTTATCACCAACGATACGTATGACCACGGTTACGGTTTCGGAGCGCATAATTCCGTCGTTTAAGCCGAAATTACCGTCAGGGTATATTTTCATATAGCCGGCATCTAAACAAGCTTTGATAAACGGTGCCCGCCAGTGATTTAAAGGAACATCCGGGGCCGGGTCTACTTTCTGCATAAAGGTTTTTAAACCGGTAGCTTTAGCTATCCAGGTTGCCAACTCTCCACGAAATATCCATCCCTTCGGATAAAAATTACCATCTGGATACTCTTCGGCAATGCCCAGCGTAGTTAAATCAATGATCGGCTCAATTGAATAGTGCTTTGGATCGGCTTCTTTTAATGCCGCCACATCCTGGGGAATCACTCGCTTTAATATTTTACGCGTGACCTCGTCAATCGCGCCGTCTTTGGTCACCGCTTCTACTTTTACGTAATTTTTTCCGGGAACTAAAAAAAGTCCCGCCGAAAAGATCCCCTGGCTATCCACTTCGATCTGTTCACCGTTAACTAATACTTTGTCATAGCCTTTGGCTTTCCCATTAAGCATGATGACATCTTTGTAAGTAATGGTATTTTTTTCAGGAGCATAAATACTAAGATAAGGCGCAGCAGTCGAGGCATTAATAAACACCAGGATAGCTAAGAAAAGTAATAATAATAAGACTAGCTTTTTAGCCAATCTTTGCACTCCTCTAAGAATTTTTCATATATTATCACTACGTTTGGTAATGTTCAAGATGTTATGATATAATTTCTCCGCATTATGGGAAAAACTATCGCAGAAAAAATTCTATCAAATCATTCCGGCAAAGACGCTTTTGCCGGAGATATTGTGATTGCGGATATTGACTTCTGTATGGGCCAGGACGGCACCTCCGGAATCGCCATCGATTCATTCAATAAAATGCAGGCAAAATCGGTGTTCGAATCCCAAAAAATAGCCATGATTTTGGATCATTCCTGCCCTTCTCCAAACGAAGGCGTGTCTGCCATCCACAAAAAAATACGCGAATTTGCTCATAAATTCAAAATTAACCTGTACGACATCGGCTGCGGGGTCTGTCACCAGCTGGTACCCGAGCAAGGATACGTGGTCCCCGGAAACCTAGTAATCGGAGCCGATTCACACACTTGCACCTACGGCGCGATTAATGCTTTTTCCACCGGAGTTGGTTCAACCGACTTTGCAGCTGCCATGATTTCGGGAAAACTATGGTTTAAGGTTCCCGAAACTATGAAAATTACCTATAAAGGTGATTTTGCTAAGGGAGTTTATTCTAAAGATTTAATGCTTTACACCATCGGTAAAATTAAAGCCGACGGTGCCACCTACATGGCGATGGAATTTTACGGCAAGGTCATCGAAAACATGTCGGTGGATGCTCGATTTACCATTTCTAACATGGCGATCGAAGCCGGAGGCAAGGCCGGCCTGATGGAAGCCGATAAAAAAACTTTAGATTGGGTCAAAAAACACTCTAAACTTAAACCCAATCCCCAAACTGCAGACAAAGATGCCAAATACGCTAAAACATTAGAATTTGATGTCTCAAAAATATCACCGCAAATCGCAAAACCTCACGCAGTTGATAACGTCGCTCCAATTGAAGAGGTCGCCGGTACTCCAGTACAACAAGGATTCATCGGAACTTGCACTAACGGCCGTATGGAAGACTTTGAAATCGCCGCCAAAATACTAAAAGGCAAAAAAGTTAAAGATGGTTGCCGTTTAGTGTTAGCGCCAGCCTCAAAAACTATCTTTTTAGAACTAATGAAGTCCGGAATTGCCGAAACATTAATCAATGCCGGCGGGGTTTTTGTTACCCCGGGATGCGGACCTTGCGTAGGAACGCATAACGGCGTTCCTTCTGACGGCGAAAACGTTATTTCAACCGCCAACCGTAACTTTTTAGGACGAATGGGCAACCGTAAAGCATTTATTTATTTAGGATCACCGGCCACCGTAGCCGCATCGGTCATCGAAGGAAAAATTACTGATCCGAGGAAGCATTCGTAACGTGAAAGAAATAATCATTGATAAAGATGCACTAGAAAAATTATATTCCCAAAATAAGTGTTCAATCTACGAAATCGCTAAAACATTTAATTGCTCACCTGCATTAATATCAAAAAAACTTAAGCTTCATAATATCAAAACTTGGTGGCAACCTGTAAAATCAATCACAAAAGAAGAATTGCAACACCTTTATTGTGATCAAAATCTAACTATTGCAGAAATCGCAGCGCATTTCAATTGTGGAAAAACAACCATCATCAGCAAAATGCAAGCATTCAATATCCCATCTCGAAAGAAAACCATCATTCTCTCCATTGAATCTCTAGAAACTTTGTATGGCAAATATGGGTTAAAACAAAAAGAAATTGCTAATCTCCTTAATTGCAATCAGGCTACAATTTCCAACAAAATGAAAGAAGCTAAGGTTAAAGCAAGAGACAAAGCAGAAATTAGCACAAAATACCCTAAGCACGATTTTAGTAACAATCTGACTGAGAAAGCCTACATGATCGGGTTCAGACTCGGAGATCTACACGTAAGATTGCATCGGAAACTTATTTCTGTTGATAGCACAACAACACGCCAAGAACAAATTAAATTAATCAAAAATCTTTTTAATAAATATACTCATGTTTTAATTAGAGCAACAATATTTGGTCATACAAAAATTCACTGCCTACTTAACCAATCTTTTCGCTTTTTGCTTAAAAAAGAAGATAAAATCCCAAAATGGATACTAAATAAAAAGGAATCCTTCTTGGCATTTCTTGCAGGTTACACTGACGCAGAAGGATGCATTGGAATCTACACAAACAAAAGCAATGGCCGTTCCTTTATGTTTATCTTGAGGACTTATGATAAAAATATCCTAAACCAAATATGGGAAAAGGTCAGCACGCTAGGCATTGTTTGCCCAAAAACCTATTTATGCACACCTAAAGGACAACAGAATAACAATAAAGATTTTTGGAAATTTGGGGTTTATAAAAAAGACTCCCTAAAAAAATTATTTAATTTAATTAAGCCGTATTGTAAACATCCCAGAATTCTTTCTGGCATTCAAAAAGCAACAAAATTACTAGGAGAAAATACATGATTGCAAAAGGTCAAGTCCACAAATTTGGAGATGACATCAATACTGATTATATAATATCGGGGCAAATAAAATTTAAAGTTCAAGATCCTTACGAACTTGCCAAATATGTAATGGGCGATATTGCTCCCGGTTTCTATAAAAAAGTTAAAAAAGGTGATTTTCTTGTAGCCGGAAGAAACTTTGGGTGCGGATCTTCAAGGGAACAAGCCCCCATTGCAATCAAATATGCCGGAATCTCAATCGTAATCGCAAAATCTTTTGCAAGAATTTTTTACCGTAATTGTTTTAATCTTGGATTACCCGCGATAGAACTCGATACGGATGGAATTGATAATGGAGATGAACTGGAAGTTGATTTAGACAATGGCACCGTCAAAAATATTACCAAAGGTACCGAGTCAAAATTTAGCCCCATTCCTCAAACCATGCAAACCTTGTTGGCGGACGGCGGATTAGTAGAACACTTCAAAAAACACGGCGGATTTAAACTTTAGAAAGCGGCGCGTAGCGCAGCAGCAGGTTTTTTTCTCCTACGGATTCAAACTGAACCAAAAGCAAACTATCTAAACCTTTACCTTCGATTTCTAATACTTTTCCTTTGCCCCATTTCTTATGCGATACCATTTCCCCTACCCCAAAATCCCCTTTGGTATTAGTTTCTTCTCCCATATCCAGGCCATCTTCGAGCTTTTCTTCCTTTTCTGATCCGCTGATAATAATTTCTAACAGCTCTTCGGGAACTTCGGATATAAACCGCGATGGTCCGTTGTTCCAGGTATCACCAAAGAGAAGTCGTGTCCGTGCATAAACCAGATAAAGTTTTTTCTTGGCCCGGGTGGTGCCTACATAAGAGAGGCGACGTTCTTCTTCTAATTCTTCAGCGTCATAAAGTGAGCGATAATGCGGGAAAATACCTTCTTCCATCCCTACGATAAATACTACCGGGAATTCTAAGCCTTTGGCAGTATGTAAAGTCATCAGCGAAACCGATGGTTGATCTTTATCGGCATAATCATTATTAGAAATCAGCGAGACCTGGGTTAAAAAACCATTCAAAGTAGGGTCATCCGACGATTGTTCAAATTCTTTAGCCACCGAAATCAATTCTTTAATGTTTTCGACTCGGGCTAAGGCTTCTTCGGTACCTTCGGCTTCTAATTTTTGTTTGTATCCGGACTGAATTAATGCTTTTTCAATGATGATGGACGCCGGATCTTCGACCATATCATCGCGCAGACGAATTATTTTTTTACTAAGATTTTGGAGGGCTCCTCGGGCCTTGGGTGCAATATCAATTTGTTCAACCATCTCCAAAATTTCAGACATTGAGCAGTGACGCTTGCGGGCCTCATGCTCGATTTTAATCGCGGAAACTTTACCCACCCCATCCACCACGTTATAAAGTACTCTTTTTAAACTTAAGTCATCCTTAGGGTTAAAAACTACCCGCAAGTAAGCCAAAATATCTTTAATTTCCTTGCGGGAATAAAATTTAACGCCCGAAAAGATGCGGTAAGGAACACCTTCCTTCATCAACACTTCTTCAAAAACGCGGGACTGGGCGTTGGTGCGATACAAAACCGCAAAATCATTGTAAGGGAGCTTTTCAGCCATGTTTTTTATCTGGGCTACCACGTAATAAGCTTCGTGTTTCTCGTCTTCGGCCTCAAAACAAACCGGCGGTGCGCCGTCACTGTTTTTAGTCCATAAATCTTTGGGTTTGCGCGCCTGATTATTTTTAATAATACTGTTAGCCACTTCTAATATATTTTTAGTAGAACGATAATTTTGCTCTAACAAAACTACCTTGGTGTTTGGGTAATGATGTTCAAAATCAATAATATTTCTGAAGTCGGCGCCCCTGAATTTATAAATCGATTGGTCGCTGTCCCCGACTACACACAAGTTTTTATGTTTGCCGGCTAAAAGATTAGTAATCATATACTGTGCATGGTTGGTATCCTGGTATTCGTCTACCGATATATATAGAAAGCGGTTTTGATAATACTCTAACACTTTGGGAGAAAACTCAAAAAGCTTCACCGTCAGCATTAGCATGTCGTCAAAATCGAGCGCATTTTGCGCGATTAACTTTTCTTGATATTTACGGTAAGCCAGCGCCACGTTTTCTTCAAAATATTCGTAAGCTTTACGCCCGTATTCGATTTCGTCAATCAGTTCATTTTTAGCGCGGCTGATAGCTCCCAATACTGTCCAGGGGCGAAATCTTCTTTCCGGCAATTCCAGCTCACGCAGTACTTCTTTCATTAGTTTTTCCTGGTCATCTTCGTCAAAAATGACAAAGTTTTTGCCGTAGCCAATTTTTTCGATATCGCGACGCAGAATCCGACCGCATAGAGAGTGAAAAGTACCAATCCACATGTTTTTGGAAGGAAGACCGACCAGCTTTTTGAGACGCTCGCGCATTTCGTTGGCGGCTTTGTTAGTAAAAGTAACCGCTAAAATATTAAATGGGGAAATACGTTTTTCTTTAATTAGATAAGCGATGCGGTGGGTTAAAACCCGAGTCTTTCCTGATCCGGCACCAGCCACAATCAGCAATGGTCCCTCGGTAGTTTGGACAGCTTCTTTTTGTTTTTCGTTTAAAGATTTTAAGAGCATGGGGGAAGTATTATAACATATTGCGCTCTGTCCGTCTGATACAGTACAATAACCTCAAATGACCCGAATTATTGACTTCATTAAAAAATACTGGCAGCCAATTGTTTTGGTTTTATTGGTAATTATTTTTTGGAACCCCATTTTATTCAATAACAAATTTTTCTATGACGACTGGGATTTTATCAAAGTATTCGAATCCGGATCTTTCTCAGTAAAGTATCTATTTACTCCACACAATGAACACTTAATGCTAATTTTTAAGCCGGTATTTTTTATCAGTTACCGTATTTTCGGAGCCAATATCGTTCCCCCGATGGTCTTGGCAATACTGCTGCACATTGTAAACACGCTGCTTTTTTATCTGCTCTGCACCTATATTTTTAAAGATAAAAAATGGATTCCTTTCGTTACCACATTAATCTTTTCGTTAAACTCGGTTTACTACGAGGTCCTGCACTGGTTCACCGTATTTAACACCGCCTTGGCGCTTTTCTTTTTACTGTTAACTTTAATTTTTATGCAGCGCTATTTTGAGAGTAAAAAAATTAAATACGCCGTCACTTCAGTTATCGCTTCCTTTTTTATTCCGATGGGATTTTCGCTGGGAATCTTAGGCCTGTTTTTTATCATCGCCTATTATTACGGGATACTCAAAAAAACCTTTGCTTTTAAAACCCTCAAAGATGACGTTCGATTTCTAGCACCTTACTTTATTGTATGGATACTTTTTATGGTGATTTATTACTTTTTTGTTTATGCCCACTTAGCCGGCAGCGGCAGTAGTTTTGCCATCAATCTCAACCCGCAAATTATCGGCCAGTATATTTTAATGGGCTTTTTAGGAACCGTCGGCAAAAGTTTTGCGCTAAGTATTTTTAGCTATCCGCTGGCCTTGCTTTTGGGGATTCTCCTTTTAATCAATACCATAATTTTAGCTTATCTTTTGTTTTTATATTTTATCCTTAACCCCAGGCCGGATCGGGTTAGCATGTTAAATGACCGCGGAGTTGTGTTTTTTGGCGCAGTAGGGTTACTGCTTTCGTACGGTGTTTTAGCCGCCGCCCGGTCATTTGTTTCAACCGATGCCCTCCTCAACTGGGGCCGCTATCATTATTTTCCTTACATTTTTCTGTGTATTTTGATGGGTAATTTTTGGCCTTCTTTAGCCAAAATACTAGAGAAATTATTCGACCCAAAACGACTGCGCATTTTCGCGTCAATAATCCTGATCCTATTCCTCTTGATCCATCTCATCACGATAAGATATAAAGCGTTTTCCATTATCCGGACCGAAGGGAACCTCCGAAGAGAAACCCCCAAAATCGCCTGCATAAACCCCTTATAAATAATTCGCGATTCCATGCAAGTTTTTCCCTTTCCAGCCCGATATATGTAGTGTAAAGGGAAACTTTATTACGGGGAAATATTATGGCTATACAATCAAACGTAAAATCTAATCAAGCAATACAAGCTAGACGGCTTGATATGAACCAACTCAGGTCGCAAAGATTAACCGATGCGCTGCACGTTAATCCTTCGAGCTTAAATCCAAAAGTAGTGACCGAAGCTTTAGCCGCGCTCTGTAATTTACCCGCACTTAAAGAGTTACCAATCCAGATCCGCGGATCCGCACCAGAAGATCCTTATAAAAAAACCAACCTCGCCGAAAAAGTAATTGCCGCATTAGTACAAAGAAATCCTAGCTTAGCAAAAAATAAGTCAGAATTATTATTTCAAGCTACCGTTATTTTATACGAACTAAACAATATGCTTACCCAGGGAAAACTTCCTAACACCGCCGCCGGAACTTTTAATTTCCCCGAAACGCTATTTGAAGCAGCCAAGGGCAATAAAAATATCCGAGAAACAGTTTACAATAATTTAGTAGCCGCCCAAAGAACCCGCAGTAAAAATCCAATTCAGGCCTTTACTAAACGTGACCCGCTCGCTGCATTGGATCGTCAAGTTGCTAACGCTTCCGGCTCCACCGCCAGCATTGATCCAGCGGTCGCCGAAGAAGTTCATGAAGAAATCCACGGTGGTTTAGAAGGTAATCCGCTGGAACTGTTAGCAGAGCTCCAAGGACCGGAAGGTAAAAACTACATTACCGGAAGAGACATCGCCGGACTAGATCAAGAACTAGCATTACTTAACGGAGAGACACTAGGATAAATTATGCCTAAAGCACAATACAAAACTTATTTTGATAAAATGCAAGAAGCTCTCGGAGCTTTCTGGAACGACTTTAATAAGCACGGCCCAATTAAAGCCCGCCACACCGAAGTTCACGTTAAGCCCAAGTTTTTTATCAACGGTGAGTTAAATCCTCAAGTTGCTCAAAAAATCGTAGAAGTTTACCTACAACAAGTTAGTGTTAAACAAATTTTAACCGGACAAGTCGTCATCAGCGAAGACAAAATCAGGATTAAAAATGAAAAAGGTAAAGTAATTTTTGTGATTACCAACCAACGCTTGATCGGCAAGATGATTAACCAGGCTACCGTGCTTTTAGGAAGATATTTGGCCGAACAGCAAAAAATTGAAGCACGCAAAAACCAGGTTTATTCTTTTGGTGATATTCAAAAAGCTTTAATTGATTTAGTTGGCACTGTCCAAAGAAACGACTCCAAAAACCTGGTTAAAGACGCTACCGTAATCATCATGAAGGATATGCAGCTTAAAAGGTAAACAGTTTAATCTGCGACGTTTCTCTCAAGTTAATCAACCAGCGGTCAAATTCTCCTCTACCCTTTTCTTTTTGTAAAAACATAAGTATATCTACTTTTACGTCATCAAAAGCGGAAGAGCGGCCGGCAATCTTTTCGGAAACCAGCAGTAAATGATACCCTAACGGAGACTTAACTACCGGACTAACTTCTGATATTTTTAATGAAAAAGCCGCCTCGGCAACTTCTGGATCCAAATCCTCCCTGGCTACATATCCTAAATCGCCCCCAAAGTCGCGGCTGCCAAAATCCTTAGAATATTTGCGCGCTAATTCTTCAAAATTTTCGCCTTCCACGATACGTTTGCGTACGTCCCTAGCTTCAAAAGAAGTTGTCAGCACAATCTGGTTGAGGCGCAATTTAGGCGACTGGACAAACATTTCCTTATTTCTCCAGTAAAAAGCTAGCGTTTCTTCATCGCTCACCGCAAATTTCTTGGAAAAATATTCGATGAGTTTTTCTTTTAAAATCTGGGCTTTAATATCCCAAACTAAATCGTCAAGGGTAAGCCCTTGCTTGGTGAGTGACGCCTGAAATTCACCGGATTCTGGAAATCTGTCTTTAACTTCCTTAATTTTGTCCTCAATTTCCTGACCACTGGCACTGATCCCCTCCTCACTGGCCCCCTCCACAATTAAAACCACGTCAATAATCTGGTCAATCAGGTTTTGCCTCAATAGGGATAAAACTTCTCCGGTAGGCGCCGCCACCCCCTGCTCCTCCATTTCAACTACGGCGGCTTTAAGCGCCCGTTCATAAAAATCACGGGATATTTCTTGACCGTCAACCACTACAAATATGTCTTGGGCATGAATTGACGCAGATAAGATCAGCAAAAAGATAAGAATTACGAATAAACTAAACCAGATTTTCAGAAAAGATATTTTGCAGGTTTGAAATCCAATCATTAAAGCTTTGTCCTTCAATATCGTAAAATAATCGTTTGCCGGTTAATTTCATCCGATCCAAATAAGGGTCAATCAGCTTTCTGACCACATTTTTATCAGGAATCCCGGCAAAGTCAACTACGATGCGGTATACGTCACCGCGGATACTTTTAACCCCTGCCAGTCTAGCTCTTACTTTTAAATAAAGCAACCGGAAGAGGGCCTCGACTTCTTTGGGAAGCTGGCCAAAGCGATCTTTAAATTCTCTTTTCATGTCCATTACTTCTTCTTTAATCGCCAACAGATTCATGCGGCGATAAAGTGCAATTCGTTCGCGTTCTTCGCTCACGTACTGCGGCGGAATATAGGCATCGGCTTTAATATCAATAATAACTTCTCGGGGCGCGGTCTCTTTGATGCCTTTCAGCTCAGCAACTGCTTCCTGCACCAGCTCACAATATAAATCAAAGCCCACCGCCACCAAATGTCCATGCTGCTGGCTGCCCATTACATTCCCCGATCCCCTGATTTCCAAATCCCGCAAAGCCAATTTATATCCCGATCCTAATTTAGTGAATTCCTGAATGGCTTTTAAGCGTTTGATCGCTTCCAGGGTTAAGAAATCCCGGCGACGATAGAATAAGTATCCGTAAGCCCGGGTCGCCGAACGACCCACCCGGCCCCGCAGCTGATAAAGCTGGGCTAATCCCAGCCGATCCGCATTGTCGATAATAATCGTATTTACGTTAGGCATATCGATGCCGGACTCAATGATGGCGGTACACAGTAAAAGATCGTATTTTTTCTGGAAGAAATCGATCACATTTTTTTCGAGCTGGTCTTCCCTCATCTGGCCGTGGGCCACCACCACTTTTACTTCCGGCACTAATCTTTTTAAATTAGACTTAACTTGTTCGATCGATTGGACCAGATTATGCACAAAATATATCTGGCCGCCGCGTTCAACTTCTCTTAAAATCGCTTCTCTGACTACCGCTTCGTTCCACTCTAAAACATAAGTTCGGACTGGTGAGCGATCCACCGGAGGAGTATTAATCATACTAAAGTCGCGGATCCCGGAAAGTGACATATATAATGTACGCGGGATCGGAGTAGCGGAAAGCGTCATCACATCAATGGTTTTGCGCATCTCTTTTACTCTTTCTTTATGGGTCACGCCAAAACGCTGTTCCTCATCGATGATTAATAGCCCGAGATCCTTAAATTCAATATCTTTACCTACCAGGCGGTGGGTTCCCACCACAATATCGATATTTCCCAGTTTTAGATTCTCTACAATTTCTTTTTGTTCGGCTTTACTGCGAAAACGCGAAAGCATCTCCACTTTAATCGGAAAAGATTTAAGCCGATCTACAAATGTTAAGTAATGCTGTTGGGCTAAAACCGTGGTGGGCACCAAAACCGCTACTTGTTTACCGGAGGCCACCGCTTTGACTGCCGCTCGAATAGCCACTTCGGTTTTCCCGTAGCCCACATCTCCGCAAATCAAACGGTCCATGGGACGATTTAATTCCATATCGGTTTTTACCTGATCAATAGCCCGAAGTTGATCCTTAGTTTCATCGTAAGGAAAAGAAGATTCTAGTTCCATTTGCCAGATATTATCCGGAGCAAAAGCATAGCCTTCACGGGCCTCTCTTTCGGCATAAATGGACAAGAGCTTTTTTGTAATATCCTTAATTTTCTTTTTAGCTTTGCGTTTGGTATTTAGCCATCTTTTGGCACCCAGCTTATCTAATCTGGGCTGAAAATCTCCTCCGGTAGAATATTTAGAGATTAAGCCCATCGAATTGAGCGGAACATTCAGCTTGTCGCCGGCCGCATACTCAATGGAAAGATATTCCTGGCGGGGACCTACATCTTCTAATACTTCTAGTCCTAAATATTTACCAATGCCGTAGTTTTCGTGTACGATAAAACTTCCCGGCGATAAATCAAAGGTATGAATTTGGTCAGCACCCTGGGTCGCCGGCTTTTCGTGCCGAGAGCGAAGAAACCCTTCGCCAAAAATCTCAAAATCTGATAAAACCAAAACCTTAAGGTCTTCTAGATTAAATCCTTTAGAAAGTTTTCCCTCAAAAACCGAAATTACCCCGCGGTGAAATCTATCAGCAGTGGCCAGGCCCGCTTCGTGTAACAACTCTTTAATCGAAAGGGCGTGTTTAGAAACTATCACTGTAGAACCTACTCTTTTTTTCAGGTCCGCAATGAAATCATCCATGCGTTTAATATAATTGTGGGTCTGCGAATATGAAAAAATTTCTAAATCTTTTGGGGAAATCAGGGTGGATGAATAAAGCACGCGAAAATCTCTAAATGCAATCTCAAGATCATCTTCAGACGTAAAATTCATAAATTGCAAATAATCTTTATGATCAAATTTGGCCGCAACCGCTACTTCATGCGCCAAATCATCAATCACGTGCGTAGCTTCTAGTTTTTCTGAGATAAAAATTAACGCATCTTTAGGTAAATAATCAGCAATTGAAGAACGTTTACGCCCAATCAACTCTTTGGCAGGCAAAACCTCGGCTTTTTCTAGTTTGTGTCTTGATCTTTGTGATAAAACGTCAACTTCGCGGATCGAAGCAATCTCTTCCCCATCCAGTTCAATCCGATAGGGTTGGTCTTTAGCCGGTGGAAAAATATCAACAATCCCACCCCGCACCGCAAACTCCCCTTTTTCCCCTACCAAACTTACCCGGTCATAGCCGATCTTTACTAATTGTTCGCTCAGCCGGTCCAAATTAACTTTTTGGCCAATTTCAAACATAACCGCATGTTTAAAAATGAGGTCTTTGTCGCCCAAGTAAAAGATAAAGGACTTGATCGGCGCAATTAGTATTTTGGCTTTGCCGTTTAGCACATTATTAAGTGCAGCGATGCGTTGGCCTTGCAGGTCTTCACTGGGGGTGGTCGGCTCGTGGGGATATGCATCTAAAGGATGCAATAGTTCAAGCTGATCTTCCGGTATAAAATTTAATAAATCGCTGTAGGTACGCTCGGCGGCTAAAAGAGACGGGGTAATGATTAGCACAAACTCTTTCAGCTCCTGCTGAATAACCGAAAAAAGTAGAGCTTCGAGGCCTCCGGCTACGCCCCCCACCGAAACTTTTGCATTTTTGTTTTTGAGGTTCTCGATAACCTGCCGGGTTTGAAAATCTTTTTTGGAAAGATCGGAAAGTTTGGATAAGATCATGAGTTAAGTTCTTGAATCGCTACCTCAACACCGCTTTTTATAATAGTAAGTATCGCATCCGAAGCTTTTTCGATTGCCGCCTGAATTTTATCGCTTTGTGCTTTTGGAACATTCGAAAGCACGTAATCGGAGATATCCGCATCGGCAGTTTCACGTCCCACTCCAATTCTTACTCGAATAAATTCCGGGGTATGCAGGGAAGCAATCACTGACTCTACACCTTTATGTCCGGCAGTCCCCCCCCTGGTCCGGATACGCACTTCGCCGACCTCAATATCAACGTCGTCATAAATTAAAATCAACTGCCCGGGGTTCATTTTGTACCAGTTTAAGATGGCAGATACCGCTTCGCCACTGCGATTCATAAAAGTTTGCGGCTGCGCTAAAATTACTTTTTTTCCGGAAAATTCAAGAGCCGCCATGTAAGAGGAAAATTTGCTTTTTAAGGTAGTAACGCCCAGCTTTTCGCCCACGCGTTCTATAACCTTAAAACCCAGATTGTGTCGGGTATTAACATATTGTTCGCCCGGATTTCCTAATCCTACTACTAGATACAAGACTTATCTCCCCACGGTAAATAAAATACCTAGTCTGATGTCCGTATTAACATTGTTAGTTGGTTGTGCTTTAAAATAGGAAACGCCCCACCCTTCCACAAACATTTTAAACTTAAACATCCAGGGTTGCATAGTCATATCTACATATCTAAAGGGTTGAACCCTAAGCCCTACCCCATAGGCCGCACGATTCAACCATGAATAATTGCGTCCGCTCATCACAAATTCGCCGGCCAGATAAGGTTCGATCCACGGTGGATTTTTATCACTGGCTCCAACATATAGGCCAAACTTAGGCTCAAGACGATAGAGATATGAATTAAAATCATCTTGATAAAAATTAGTTTGTCGGAAAGCTAAATTAGTCCAGAGCTCGCCCCAGGGAACGCCAAAATCAGTATGCGTATCTCCGGCAAATTGGGGCTGGTTCCATTCGTAATATAAATCTAAGCCGTACAACGTATCTTCCATTGACCGGTTAGCGGTCATCGCCGAAACTTCATCTTTGATATACGAAGCCCGCATGGTTTCGAAAAATACTTTAATTTCACTAATAAAGGTTTTATGTTCGGCGCTGGCAAAAGGTTTTAGCCTTATTCCATATCCCGAGTAAATGACATTATTCCAGTAATTGGGATCGGGGGAAAAATAAGCTGAATAAACTACGTAAGGAGAAAGAAAAGTATCGCCCCATACCGGAATTAAATTGACCCCTACTTTACCTTCGGAACGCAAAAGAGTGGTAGAAAACGAATTTCTTTCAAAGCTGGTAGAACGGAAAGCTCCGTAATTCCAAAAATCAGTCCACAAACCAAGAAACTCTGCTGCACTAGCGGTGCCGACAAAGCAGAACAAACTGACTAAAACTATTAAAATTACTAACGATTTTTTCATATATATACCTCCGGCGCTTTACACCGGGGTTAAATTTATTCTACTACTTTTCAAATGGGTTTACCACCAGGGGTTCTATCAAGAATCCCTGGTTTTAATTCTTTGCAATAATGCACATATTTCCTCTCGAAAAGAAGAAGCAATATTGCTATCGCTTAGAGCTGCCTCCAAAGCAGAGATAGCTGCCTCACCCAACTCTTCAACTTGCGACCACTTTAAGCTATGCATTAATTGATAAGCTGCTAATCGATTATATTCAGTCGTTCCTTTTGAAAGTCCGCGAAGATCTATCAGTGCGCTAGCCGCCGCGACTCTTTCTCTGAACTTACCATTATTAAGTTTTCTTTGTATAAAATCTTCGGCCTCTTCGTCACCTTGTTTGGCTATGTGTCTTGCTACTCTAAGTTTAGCAGGATCTGGAAATCCTTCATCATTTAGCACTTGTTTCAAGACCGGCACTACCCGACTGTCATCTGTTCTTACAAATAAGCCTATTAAACCATTCATGGTTGCCATTCTCACATCGAAGTCTTCGTGCCGTAAAGCTGCTCCCAGTTCTTTTAGATTATCCAACCCATCCAATCTTGCAAGGGTGCCTACTGCTAAATAAATCTCATCAGGATTTGAGCTGTGTAATGCTGTCCGGGACAGTTGCAGCATTCTTTCTTTCGCAGAAGAACAGTATGCATCAATTTCAGCTAAGTCAAGGGGCCTGATTTTGCTTACGGCCTCATCTAAAGACAATTCTTCACCCTGTATTGATTTTTCAAAATATAACAATGATATATATAACCCTATCTTTCGATATATCTGATAGATTCCATGTTTATTATCATCAAATGTCCCAACATGTAAGTTGGCATTAATTATATACCTCACTAATCTTTCATAACTTTCTGCTACTTCATGTTCTTCTGCACTAAATCCTCTACTTTTCGGAAATTCCTGCGGAAAGGTTGGAAAAGCAGACTCGCTTTCAGCCAGCGCAATCATCCTACTGGAAAGAAAGTATCCTCCTAAATAGAAACATAAGATTTCCGGTGTAGTATCCCTCATGCGTACGCCTTCCTGCTCAAAAACTGGACAAATCTTCTCCGTATATCCAGACATATTCATGCGATCCGCCAATTCAGATACCCAAGTAT
Organism: Candidatus Margulisiibacteriota bacterium; assembly: GCA_018823125.1. Taxonomy (GTDB): domain Bacteria; phylum Margulisbacteria; class WOR-1; order JAHJIW01; family JAHJIW01; genus JAHJIW01. Next base: position 75,621 of record JAHJIW010000003.1, read on the forward strand.
ATTTTCGGTTAAACACCGCAAACAACCAGTGTCCAACTTCCGCTTTTATTGTTGAATCGACACTGCCTCCCTTTTGCTCTCCAAATCTCTGTTTAAAAATATCGATTGAAGCACAAACTCCTCGAAAATAGTTACAATCATCCCAATATTGACCATTTTCTTTATCATTAATATTAAGCACTCTAATATCATCGTTTAGCCCGTTTATCCTCACTTGTCCCTCAATAATGCGCATTTCTAACCACAACGCTTTTCGATATTCTTCTCTGATTCCGGCACTCATGTCCTTACATGAATCCTCAAAAAAGATCAGATTTTCTGCCCACCTACTATATCTTTCGTACTGCGCTAACCCCGCTTCTCCTCCACGGGCCAAAAACTCAAAACGCAGTAAATCAACTTCTCCTCTTTCGTTTTCAAAATGCTGTTTCCTTTGCGAATCAATAAAACCTGGTCCCATCTCTTCCGCCAACGTATCATAGGTTCTTCGCATAAATGCTCGTCGCATCCCAATAAAATTACCTTCCTCCACTTCTTCAATGCTTTTCCATTCACCGAAAAACAAACTCCAGGCAGTATTCGCACTAATAGTACGTGCCGCCACCATTTGCTTTAAACTGTAAACCGTAAAAGAAAGATAATCGCGCCGCAGCGCATTCAATCCTAAAAGTTTTTTTGCGGAAGGAAGTCTATCAATTAAAGCATCTACATTCTGTGGAATTTCGTGAAAAGTTAGAGCATGTGCAATACAGCGTCGTACATTTCCTTCAATCGCTGGAAGTTGTTGCCGAGCAGGAGTCCGCTCGCCAGGTAGTCTAAAGCGACTCGGGTACGGATTAAATTGTGGTGAACGAGGTAACCATGTGGCTCTCGCTACTACTTTGGCCATCTTTTATGACACGCTCCTATATATATGTATATCGTCAATTTTGCATGGAAATTTCAAAAAATATAAAAAATTAATGGGGGTGATTAGCTATAAAGATCTTTTAATCGCTCCTCGGTCTCCAAATCTTTAAGCATTTTGCTGTGGCGGTGGAGATAGACCAACGCACTCGCGACTATAATTGCAATAACAATTACAATAATTACCATCAGGGTCATTATACGCCGCCGGTCAAATCCTGTCAGCGCAAATAAACTGAAATTTTTCCCGAAATTCATCGATATATATAGTGAGACAAACGAGACCTTAGGAGGTCCAAATTGAAATCCGGTGTAAAAAGAACAACTATACGTAGACACATTCCCGCCATGCAAAGATGGACGGCTTCGGTTAAAACGGCCAGACGACCTACTCATGCCCCCCGCAAAATTGCTGGCATAAAATCATTTAACGATTACCGTCACGTAAGAAGAAATGTATTAGCCGCCATGGGAGAGATGAATTCTCCGCTTATCGCCACCCATAAAAGACCCGATTGTGATGCCCTAGGATCATCGATTGCGCTTGCCCTTCATTTAAAAGAACAAGGGAAAAACCCTTCATTATTTATGCTGGCAGAAGTTTACGAAAAACTCCCTACCTTTTTCAGGGATGCTATTTTCAACCACGGTATAAACATTGTAGGTGAAAATACACTAGCCGCCGCAAACCACGACGGATTAATTCTTTTAGATGCAGCCGGAGCCAGCCGCCTTGAAGCTCCGATCCAAAACCTTAGAGAAACCTTAACTGCCGGTCGCGACGGTAAATCGATCCCCGTCATTGATATCGACCACCATTATGGTGAAGAGCTTATGGCGCCAAAAAACCTAACCATAGTAAACAATAAAGCTTCTTCGGCCTCCGAATTATTAGCTAGTTTGTTGGGCAAAGAAATGTCTCAATCAACCGCACCGCTTCTTTTTGCCGGAATTTTAGCAGACAGCCGCAACTTAAATTTTATGATTGGAGCTAACACCCGCGAAAGAGTAGCCATAATGGAACGCAGAACAAATGTAGATAGAAATCCCCTTTACGAACAAATTAAAAACCTCTCCCTCGATGATAAAAGATTAATCGCCGAATGTCTCGACGGTTCGTTACAAGTCATTACCGCTTCAATTGGCGAAAACAGAAATAAAGCAGAATATCGGATCATGCCGGTGGTTGTTCACAAAGATCAATTAAGCGGCGAACACCGACGCTGGAAAGATGATCTAAAAGACCAGTTGGGATTTAATCGCCTCGCCGACATTGTCTTAATTATTTATTACGTCCCGTCCGAATCAAAGTATCGCTGTAGTGTAAGTTTATATAACAAAGCAGTGACTAACGGAACAGCATTAAATTTACAGCCGGTAGCTGAAGCATTACGCGAAGGCCCGGGTGGCGGACATGCCGGAGCAGTTACTTTTGACTTTCATCTAGAAAGATACGCAGGCAATCATCAAACTGCAATTGACTACATCGTAGCTGGTATCGAAAGACATTGCGGAAGAAAGCCTAGCCTAATCTAAAACAGCTTATACCCGATCTGAATTCTAGCCCGAGCCCTTCTCACCACATCCATCCCCAGTTCTACAAATAGCGGTGTAATATCGAAAGCTCGATTTAATACGATGCCTAGTGAAACTCCAATATCGGCCGGATTGTTATTACCGGTATAAGCTACGGCTCCTAAAACAAAAGAAAGATAAGTGCTTCTGGTAAGATATTTAAGATAGAATTTTCCTTCAAAAAATATAATCAGCGGTTGGGGGCCAGAATTTCCTTCAACTCCCATCCGCATTCCAAAGTTGTTGCCTAATTGTGATTCAACCTGCATCCCAATGGCCAGGTTGTCGCGAATGCCCCCCACCAATTCAAAGGTTGAGGCTGAAACCCCGGTACAAAATACTAATAATAGTACTAATGTTGCTGCAATCTTTTTCACGATAATCCCCTTTCTTTATTCTTCAAACTGAACCAGTTTCATACTGCCGATACAAAAATCAGCGGTGCCGCTTTCTTCGGCAGAGGTAACGATGAGCTGAGTTTGCACTAATCCGCCGGATCCGTTCAAAATATCAGGATTCCAAACGTCGTCGCCCACTTTTGGATTTTCATCCACAAAATCTTCAAAAGGAATTAAAACTTTTTTCCATCCGATCCAGTCAATGTTTAATTCGTAAACAAAGCGGTCATCAAACAGCGGATCAAATCTTTTAGCTGGATCCTGCTCAATGCTTGAATTGGCATTATCGTCATCGTAAAGCTCGATCTTTAGGGTCCCGCTGTTTGGTCCGGTTCCGTAAATTTCCAGAGACAGATGGGTATATTTCGAAGCATCCTTGGCAATATAGGTTCCGAATCCTCCGACGTACCACTGGGTAGCTTCTCCGGTAACCCGCAGCGAAAAAAGCCCGGCTTCCTGCATCACTTCTTTGGCGCCGTATCTTAATTCGTCATTAGAAACAACGTTAATACTGGCGTTATCAAAATTCCACCACTTGGGCTTGGTGTAGGCGTCTCCGTCTTCGTAATCATCAATAATGTGGAATAAATAAACCTGCTCACTCTGCGGAAGGCGGGTAGGAACTGCCATAGCCGTAACTAAAATGGACAGGCAGCAAAGTAAAAATAATACTAAAACTTTTTTCATCAAAGTAACTTTACCCCTTCACCGCGCCGGCTGTCAATCCTTTTACAATATATTTTTGCAGAGTAAAGAAGAGAATCATAACCGGGATGGTAGCTACCGTAGCCGCCGCCATCATCAGGTCAAAACGGTTTTGATAGTTGCCCACGAAGAGACGGATGCCGACCGGGATGGTCATGGTATCCGCCGAAGTTAAGATCCAGGCAAAGATCAGTTCGTCCCAGGCAGTTAAGAAGATGTAAATTCCGGTAGCAATAATCCCCGGAATAGCTAAAGGCAAAACTACGTACCAGAAGACCTGCATCGGAGAACAACCATCGATGCGGGCCGCTTCTTCAAGTTCTCTGGGAATGGCGGCAAAGAAGCCGCGTAAAATCCAAATACTAAACGGCACAAAGAACGCCGAATAAATAAAGATCATGCCAAAAAACGTGCCCTTCAGCGGGATTCCGGTCCACTGCCCGAATTTTACAAACATAATATAAATTGGAATTAAAAACATAATTCCCGGGATCATCTGCGTCGCTAAAATGGCCACGCTAAAAAGCTTGACCCCCGGAAACTTAAACCGCGAAATTGAGTAGGCGGATAAAGTGGCTAAAATCATGGCAAAAAAGGTAGCCGCACCGCAAATTACAAAAGAGTTTCTAAGATAAAGGCCGAAATTAATATTTTTCCAGAGATCAATATAATTACGCCAGGCAATTATCAGATGTCCGCTTTTTGAAACCGCGGTATCCGCAATGGCAACCTGGTTTAAATCCAAAACCGAGATGCGGCCGCCGCTGGATCCTAAATACAAATAATCCCTATCTTTAGCCACGGCCATCACGATACTGGGTACATAATCTTTTCCTTCGGCTACTTTATCTCCACCTTTTAAAGGTTGAAAAAGATCACTAAAAGATTTAACTTTACCGGTTCTAATATCGTAGCGGGAGAGCCCCACATTAGTACCGACATAAATTATATTTTGATTGATATAAAAAGCTTCAATTTGGTCCGAAATTAATCCTTTGGAACTGTCGATGCGCGCCACCAAGCCCCCTGCGTTAGGATCAAATACGAAAAGTCCGGTTGAAGAACCAAGCATCAGTTTTGATTCAAAGTAAACTTTCATCAGATCCACTCCGGTAGGGAGCTTGCTCTGCATGGGATAAGTTTTAGTTACTTTTCCAGAAGTTAAATTAAGCGCCATCAGGCCTTTATCCACCCCAACCCATACCGTATTGCCAATTTTTGCCAAAGAAAGCACCTGTACAGGGGAAAGATCGCTCGATAGGTCATAACTGTTCATGACTTTGCCCAGCTGGGTGTCAAACTCAAGCACACTTTCAAAGCCTTTGTACCTGACACTGTACCAGATGGTGTTGCCGTCTTTTAACATGATGGTTTTGGCGATCTTGGAAATGTCTAACTCTTGTAATGGAAGTTTAAATTCTTTGGTACTTAAATCATCTTTGTTGACCCGGATTAAACCATGGTTAGCCGAGCTTAACCAAATGACATCTTCGTCAAACAAATAGTCAACCACCATGGCCCGCGCCGAATAATAACCACGTTTTTGGTTATCTACCTTGGTAAATTTATTGATACCGCCGTCGCCGGTACAGGCAAAATAATGCTGATTATCAAAGCCAATGGCAACCACTCCGTTTTTTGCTCTGGAAAGCGCTACCCTGCCCGCTAAAATATCGGTATTTTCTTTAACACTGGAATAAATCATCCAGCCAATGGGAAACAGCGTAAGCAAAAGCAAAAGGACCATGGCCACATGAATGAAATAGTGCGATATTCTATTTTTTGCATAATACGAAAGTTTCATTTAGCGGTACTCCTCGCTGGAACGATAAAATCTCATCCAGAAATTAACAATTACAATCATCACTAACATCAGCAGCACACTGGCCGCCGCTCCGGTTCCAAAGTTCCACTGCATAAATGAGTTTCTAAAAATGTTAGTCATCATCAGATCTCCCCACTCACCCGGGAAGCCCGCCCCAAAACCAAACATCATGATAACAATGTTAAATGAATAAACGTTGTAAATTAATCCAAACAAGATCAGGATCGCCCAGACCGGTTTCAAAAGCGGCCAGGTAATCATCCAGAATCTTCTCCAGGGAGAAGCCCCGTCAATGGCGGCCGCTTCGTAAAGTTCCTCAGGGATGGTTTGGAGTCCGGCTAAAAGCATCAGCATCGAAAGCGGCCAATAACGCCAGATGGTTGGGATAATAATCGCCCAGATGGTGTTGGTGCCTAAAAGCCAAAAAGCTTTGTACTCGGTTGAAAATTGAGTCGGAAATTGAATATTAAAGGATATTAAAAACAGATAGGTGGCCACCACCAAAAAGGCAATCCCGCCTACCTGGGGTGAATACTTTTTTTCCAGATAAAAATATAATAATATCGGCCCGACTAACGCAAAGATAAATAGAAATATATTTACAATCAGCGGCGCGCTAGTGGAAATATAGTTTAACCCGCGTGCTGATATCCCGATAAAATCATTGAACTTTTGGATGATAAAACCTAACCCCAGCCCGTTCCAAATAGGATTAATCTTCGCCGCCCAAATATGAATATGTAAAACATCGTATAAAAAGATATTGATGATCCCCACCCCTCTTTGCCACATAAATCCCCACAGCAATCCGGTTACATAAGTAGGTACAATCCAGGGGAACAAAAACAAGGTCCGCGCCAGCGCTCTTCCTCTAAATCTGCGATTTAACATCAGCGCCACCAGCATTCCTAATCCTAAAGTACCACAAGTAACAAAAACAGTGTAAATGACCGTATTACGCACTGCATCTAAAAGGCCAATTCGAATCGGGCTTTGCGCTTTAAAAAGAATGGTATGGTAATTTTCAAGGAAAATAAAGGGAGCGGCCAAATATTCGCCAATGGTAAACTGGTTGAGCCGCAGGAAGGACATGTAGATGCCCTGCACAATCGGCAGAAAGTGCAAAATAAACATTCCGATCAGTGTCGGTAGAATGAAGTAGTAAGCGAAACGATACTTACGAAATGTTTTCCAGGCTGATTTCTTCTTTTCTTTTTTCATAGTCAAAGCAACCTCAAAAATATACATGATTTTAGGCGGCATTTCAAGGAAAATCATGCAAGTTGGAGCTAAGTTAATACGATATATATAGTATAAGAGGTCCAAAACCAAGGAGGCAGAGACCCTATGTCAGTACAAGGTCCATTATCTTTGAACGCAAGAAATCCCCAGCAAGCACGTTTAATGCAGGAGATGCTCGATCTCACCGCAAAAGTAAGGAAAAACCCCACCCTAGAAATCACACAAAACGGCAGATATACAATTCAACCTGGAGATACCCTAAATGCTATCGCCGCCCGTCTCCTTATGCGAGAAACCAAAAGAACACCAACCATGACAGAAGTTAAGGCTAAGGCCGGAGAACTGGCAGAAATAAATGATATCGAAAATCCGAATCAAATTCTGGCTGGTAATACTTTACGTTTAGAACGACCGGATCCTTTTGCTGGTGCGCCGGATACCGCGCTGGCAGAACGTACTCCAGAGAGAGAAGCAGAGCTGTTACGAGAAAACTCAGCGCTTCTAGGAGACTGGCCGGAATTCGGAACCCCGGATGAAGGCGACATCGTTATTTCAGATGCCGCCGAGGATGAGGGAGAAGAATTAACGGTTAGAGGAGAATATCATACGCCTTCGGCCGATCAAGCAAGGTTTGACCAAGCACGATTTGCCAGTGCACAAGAACTACTTTCTACTCCTCATCATCAAAATGAAACTGAAGATGTGGATCCCCTCATGGACAGGCGTACAGCACAACTAGGGTCGAATCCCCTAGGTTCATATGAAGTACAAACACGCAGAACTTACAGGGGAAAAACCAGAGAAGAAATCGATGAATTCCGACTCAAGCAAGATCTAGAAAGAGCTGAACATAGAGAAGCTGCTCGCATAGAAAGAGAAGCCTTGTATACTCTGCGTCAAGCGCGTAGAACTAGTGCATCAGATGACGGATCAGTCGATAACTAATTGTCAGAAAATTTTATCTAAAAAAACTGCAATTTTTGGGCATTTTTGACGATATATATATAGGAGCGGAGAGCCTGGCAAAACGCCGAAATTCTCCAAGGAGTGATGACCATGAGTCACATAATTCCAAAGGTATCAACAAGCTACCAAAGAACCACGAGTCCACAAGCTAATCGAGCAAAATTTTACCAACCACAAGAAGGCGAAAATTGGGTTTCAGTTGCCTGTACTTGGTTCGAATTAGAAGCCCCTACTCTCGAAAACATGGCAACCTACTCAAGAGCAATTCATTTGATCAAAGAACTCAACGAAGGCACGGATTCCCCATCATCTGATCGACCACTTAGAATGCCAGCTAAAGACGCTCTGACAAAAGCACTGGCTAAAGCTAATCCTCAAAGACCAAGCCAGCAAACGGCAATTACTCCTGAAATAAGACCTGAGATATTTGAAATCGACGTAATACCCAAAACGGAAGAGCCGGACGTATTTCCCTCTTCAGTTGCAGCATTAGGTAGGGATGAACAATCTATTGATGAATTATTTGCTGAGTTCTCGGCAGAAACGGATGCAGATTGGTTAAGCAGACCTGAAAGAGACGACGAACCAGCTAGTGCTCTTTTTGTGGTTAGCGTTGGCCCCTACGAGCATACACCCGTACGAAAATTAACGGGAGCAGAGCTCGAAATAATTACTATTGCACCAGCAATAGACACAGATGTGTTTGATGCTACTTCTGTAATAAACACAGTTGCTGAATATGAAGCTTGGCATACAGACGAAATTGCAGAACGAAAAGCATATATCACAAATGAAAGAGCCCGCGGAGACCTGGAACCAATTGATCTAGGCAGCATAGAAATTGTTGACGAAGGTGACGCTACCGAAGACGATGCATCCGCGAACGGAGCCTAAATCAACCCGCGGAGAATCGTCACGATTCCAAATAATATAAATATGGTTGCGGCAATGAGATTTACTACTCTCTCCGCAACTTTATTTTTTAACCAGGCCCCCACCAGTGCCCCGATTAAATTCAAAAGCCCCAACCCTAAGAACGCTCCTAAAAACACCGCCCAGGCCGGCCGATATTTCATGGCCAGCGCCACGGTGGCCAGCTGAGATTTATCTCCAAACTCAGCCGCAAAAAATGCAGTAATGATTAAAAAAAACGGCAGCATCTTAGCCTTTTTCGGTTTTTCTTCTTCGATGTCATGCGGAATAAGCGACCAAATTCCAAAGGCCACAAAAAATGCTCCCGCAATCAAACTAACGTAAACCGGATCGACTAAGGCAAAAATAAACTTACCGAAAAACACGGCAATTAATTGCAGCGCCGCCACCGCAATCAGCACGGCTGGAGCAACCATGTAAAAAGGATACTTGGTGACAAAAGCCAGCGTTAAAAGCTGCGTTTTATCCGCCAGCTCAGAGAGGCCAATCAACAGAAATGAAATTAAAAATGTTGCCATATTTAACCCAAATCTATTTTATTTTTCGTTTTCGTCAACAAATTTTTTAATATCATCGATACAAGCCATGATTTTTTTGGCTTTACCGAGACCAAACGAAAAAGGATATTTATCCTCTTCATCGTTTTTGATCACCAGCATGGGACGTCCCTTGAATTCTGATCTTTCTACTAACATTTCTTTTCTCCTTTCTATTTATATATATAGCGTATGGAAGACGCTTCCTGTCGCATAACCGTTAAAGGAAGATCCGCCCAGGTTTAAATTACTTAGATCCGGGAACAAATACCTAAATTCCACTCCGGCCGTAAACATTCCTAATGCCAGACGGATGCCCGCTTCGGCTTGTGCCCCGGTAGTAGTAAGCGTGTTCCCGGCACTGGTGGTACTATTGTAACTAACGCCTAATCCTGCATATGGATACAAGTTATTCCCCAGTCTTTGAGTATAAATCACATCCAGCGATATCGGAGTATAGGTAAATTGCTGTCCATAAACTGAATAAGTAGTAGTATCTACTGCGCCTCGGAGTGACCAGTTTTCGTTAAGATCATAATAGGCGGCTATCCCATACATCAACGACATATTGGCGCCGGTTACAGATGGAGAATAAAGCCCGGCCCTCCCCGAAAATTCAATGGAGCCAGCCAAACAAGGAACCGCAGACAATACCATTAAAGCCAAACAAACCAAAAACACTTTTCTCATGCATCCCTCCTTTATAATTTAAAGTTGTGCCCAAAACCACCGATCGCTAAACCGCAAAATGAAGTACCCCTGGGATTTCCTGCTGCATTATTGATATCGGAATACAGATAACGATACTCAATTGCGGTCATAATTGATCCCGTAATAAACTTGAGTCCAAATTCAAACTGCATCCCCGCCGTATTAGTTATAATATTGTTATTAGTAATAATATTATAACTCACCCCGCCTCCAATAAAAGGATAAATATCATCCCAAAAATGCCGGGTATAAATTAAATCCAGGGATATTGGCAGATAACTAATTTCGTTGCCAAAAACGGGATAGCTCGTCCATTCAACCACCCCGCGCATCGCCCAATGCTCACTAAAATCATAATACCCACCCACCCCGTACATCATAGATTGAGAGGCCCCCGCCGCGCTTGAATAATACATCCCGGCCCGGCCGGACCAGTACAAGGGATTTTCCGGGAAATAGATTTTTAGAGCAAAAGTCGAATTTGCAGAGAAAAGCAATAAAAGAATTAAAATCAAACTGGTCAAATATATTTTTTTCATAGCCATCTTTGGAAATCATAACATTTAGCCAGTTTGGGGACAAGGATAATAAATTTCATTCGTAGCGGAGAGCTTCGATCGGCAAGAGTTTTGCCGCACGCCAGGCAGGCCAGAGACCAAAAACTAATCCCACCATGACCGAAAAAGTAAAAGCCAGGACAATGGAACCAAAAGAAACAACCGTCGCCCAACCCGCAAACATAGACATGGCAATTGCAATCAGGGATCCCAGCATAATGCCAAAAACCCCTCCCAAAACACAAATCAAAACCGTCTCAATTAAAAACTGCACCATAATATCGCTGCGTTTCGCCCCCAGAGCTTTGCGTAATCCAATTTCATGCGTGCGCTCCATCACCATAACCAGCATAATATTCATGATGCCGATCCCTCCCACCAATAAACTGACCGCCGCAATGGCACCCAGTAAAAGTGACAGTGCCTGCATCATCTCCCCCGCCGCTTCCTGTATTTCAGCTAAGTTTCTGACGTCAATACTTTCCTGCTGGTTTGCAGATAAACGATGGAGCTGGGAAATAGTTTCAACAATTTCTTCCTGCACCAACGGCATCGAAGCGGTATCCTTGACCTGAATATCAAAGTAACTAATGTAATCTAACCCTAGTAACCGATACATGGCGGTAGTTACCGGCATGATAATCTGATCGTCAAAGTTACTCCAACCGGTGACCCCTTTTTCCGGAAAGACCCCGATTACTTTAAAGCTGACCCGGTTAACCCGCACGAATTTTCCCACCGGATTTTGTTCCCCGAAAAGTTCATCCGCTACTTCTTTTCCCAGCACTACCACCTTGGCCCGGGTATTTACTTCAGATTCGGTAAAAAATCGTCCTTGATCCGGAACCGCGTCTCTGACGTGCTGATAGTTAGCGCCAACGCCTAAAACCGAGGTGTTCCAGTTTTCACTCTGGTAAACAACCTGGGCTCTTCCTCCTACATAAGGCACCACGTATTCAACCGATCCAATTTTTTCGATGGCTTTCATATCCGCAAAATTAAAGCGGGTAACTGCACTCGCCCCTAAAGCAATTCCTCCATGGCTGCGGGAAGTTCTAACCATGAGCAAGTTAGTGCCCAGCGCGGATAGTCTTTCTTCAACCTGCATTTTGGCTCCGGTGCCCATCGCCAGCATCGCGATAACCGCCGCCACCCCGATTAATACTCCCAGGGTTGAAAGAAATGAGCGCAGTTTATTATGAAAAAGCGAAAGAATCGCTTCGTGGCAATAATTACCAATGCGTGCCAGCGTAAAAAGTTTTTCGTGCTGTTTTTTCTCCAATGAAACCAAGGGCAGGTCAAATTTTTGAGGTTTTTCTTTATTATGATCCGATTCAATTCGGCCGTCGCGCAAAGTGATAACCCGCCGGGCACATTCGGTAAGCTCATGCTCGTGGGTAACCATGATAATTGTTTTACCCTGGCGGTTTAGTTCGGTCAGCAAAGTAATAATTTCGGCGGTAGATTTAGAGTCTAAATTACCGGTAGGTTCGTCGGCTAAAACTACTAAAGGTTGATTGGCCACCGCACGCGCGACCGCCACGCGCTGCTGTTCTCCGCCGGAGAGCTGATTGGGACGATGATGCAGCCTGGCTCCCAGCCCGACCTGCTTGATAACGTTAACCACCCGTTCCCGGTCATGGGAGGAAGTCTGGTTAGCATAAATAAAAGGCAGCATGGCATTTTCGGTAACGTTCAAACGCGGCAGCAGGTTGAACATTTGAAAAACAAATCCAAAAAATTTATTTCTAAGGTGAGTGATGCTGTTTTCGGGAAAATTAGTGATGTCTTTATCCAGCAGTTTATACTGACCCGTATCCAGCTTATCTAACAGACCCAAAATTGCCAGCAGGGTAGACTTTCCCGAACCGGAAGGCCCCATGATCGCCACAAATTCTCCAGGCTCAATTGATAATGAAACATTATTTAACGCGTGGACCGGAACATTACTGTCCGGATTATAGGTTTTGGATATGCCTGTGAGTTCAATTAATGCCATTATTTTTTATTTTTGCTAAAAGGATTAACCGGCCCTCTCCAGCCTCTCCCGCCAAAAGCATCTTCGATCATTTTTTTAGTAGGAATAACCACTTTGGTGCCTGCGGAGACCCCGGAAATAACTTCAATTTGATCCGAACCTTCCAGCCCGGCCTTAACTTTTACGGTTTTCGGTTCGTCCTCATCTTCGCTTTCTAAAAATACATAAGAGGCCCCGTTTTTCACCACCACTGCCCGGGCAGGAAGCATTAACACATCTTTTCTTTCGTCCAATAAAAAGTCTACAATGGCACTCATCCCCGAGCGGAAAAATGAAGGAACTGTTTTCGGCACTACATCTACTTCATAAATTGTAACGTTATTGATCACATCGGATTCGTACGCGATATGCTCCACCACCCCGTCAATCGGCTGTCCCGGAAAGGCATCCAGTGCGATCACAACTTTTTGCTGGAGTTTAATCTGCCCGATATCCGTTTCGTCGACTTGCGCTTTAACAATTAGTTTATCGGCCATCACTAATACCGCTTCGCTGCCGGTAACTGATTGTCCCGGCTCAACATCTCTTTGAATAATAAAACCGTTTAACGGAGCCATGATCGGGGAGGGCCGATAAACTTCTTCCCAGTGTTTTAGCTCCTCTTCCCCCTTAGAACGCGCCGCATCTAAAAGCGCCGCTCTTTCGCTTGAACTCATCCAGGCCAGGATTTGCCCTTTGCGAACCCACTGCCCTTCCCCGACTAATACACTTTCAATCCGACCGGCAATGGGTGGTTTTATTTCCAAACGGTTACGCGGCATTACAATCCCGGTAGAAGCAATGACCGCCATGATATTTCCTTTTTTTACCACCGTGGTTTCCGGCGGCGTCCCGTCCTCTCCCCCGCAAGAAACTAAAAATAAAAGCGTAACCATTAATAACATTGCTTTAATAATTTTCATTTAATCAAACCTCCGTAAGAATTATGCCAGGCGGCTTCGGACTGCAGTGCCGCTTTTTGATAGATCAGCACGTATCGTTCGGCAGCAATGTAAGCATTTTCAATCTGGTCCCATTCATAATATGAAGTAAGTCCGTTTAAATATTTTGCCCGGCTGATTTCAGCCCGGGTTTTGGTAGCTTCCAGATAAGTTTGCTTGACCTGATAAGATTCGATCGCATCTTTAAAATTTATGTCGGCCTGCTCAATCGCATAGCTTAAATCTTTTTTGTTTTTTACAAAATCTTCACGGGCCTTATCAAGCTGGGCCCCGTAGATGGCGCGATCAGCAAGATTAGATCCTCCCGGAAAGAAAGAATACGAAACATTTAAACTCCAGCTGTTAGAGGCGGAATCCGGCGGCCAAACCGAATCGCCGTTGGAATAATTTCCGGATAAAGACACGGACGGCAGGAATCCGCCGATGGTTGACTTTTGGGCAATTTCGGCCGCTTCGAGCTGATATCTTGCCATATTATATGCAGGGGAGCCTTCTGTTAATGCGGCAAAATCCGGCACGGCAGATAGATACGCAGCGGAAAGAGCATCGACTCCGCTCACGTCAACATTTAATAATTGAGAAAGTTTAAGCTGTGCCAACTTAAGTTCGCGCAGGGCTGCCGCTAATTCATACTCGGACTCCGCTTGATCCGCTTTGGTTAAAAGCAGACTGCCTTTATCTTCTTTCCCCGATTCGTAACGCAGTTGAATCAGGCGGGTGTTTTCTTTACGGCGCGCCACAATACTTTTTTGCTGCTCCACATTTTTTTGCGCCACAAAAAGATCGATATAAGCTAAACGCACGCTGTAATAAACATCCGAAACGGTTTTGTCCAGATTAAATTTGTAATACTGATAATTAGCATAAGCGGTTTGCAGATCATACAGGCTGTCGAGCCCCCTGAAAAGATATTGGGTGGCAGTTAAGCTATACGAATAGCTTTTAGTTACATCCGGAGCCGGGGGATCTACAGACTCGCCCATGGACATCCCCGCCGACAGTTGCGGCAGAAAACTGCTAAACGCCCGGTTATACGACCAACGGTAAGCTTCGAGCTGATACTTGGCGCTTTTTAGTTCGTTGTTCTGTGTATCTGCCAGCGCAGCCGCTTCTTCCCAACTTAAAGCTGCACCGGATGAAACAAAAACCACCAAAGCAAACAAAACCACCAACCATACAATTATTTTTTTATCAAAGCTGTGGACTAGTTTCATTTTTGGGCGCTTCCCTTCACAAATATTTTAGCATTTAAACGTACTGGCCATTATAGCTTTTTATAATATAAGGGTAAACCATCACTTTCCTGATATTTGACACTTGTTTAAAATAAAAAGTTCCAATTTTATTGACACTTTTTTTCCGGAGTTTTATAATTAATTTTGTGTAAAGGAGGTGAAATATATGCGCGCCAAAAAACTCCTCGTCATTCTCTCTATCGCTCTAATCTCAATGTTCGGATTCCAAACTGCAGCTCAAGCCGGCCCAGTTACCTATGTAGGGCAAAAGGCATTTGCGAAGCTGCTTACAACTGTTGTAAAAAACAAAAAAGTAAAAAAATACCTCATTAAAAAATTGGGAATAAAAACGCCGATAAAATGGTTGAGTAAAAGATTCAATAATTATTTAAACGGATGTCCAAATCCCGGTCCATGGTGGTTTTTGCCATGGTGGGCACAAGGCTGTCCGGTAAGTTAAATGCTGGATCCCGGTGCGTAAAATAAATTGAATATTAGCAGAAGAGGGTAAATAAGCTTAATCGTTTGTTTACCCTCATTTTTTTGCTATAATTTACTTATCATGATAAAAAGAATCGTTTTAATAATTTTAGTATGCCTGCTGCTGGCCAGCCTGGCATACGCGATGGGAGAAAAACCAAAAATGACCGAAACCTTACCTGATAAATTATATGCCGTACTCGAAACTTCAAAAGGAACCATCGTCTGTGAACTGTATCCACAACAAGCTCCCCTTACCGTAGCCAACTTTGTAGGCTTATCCAAAGGAAAAATTGAATGGACCGATCCCAAAACTAACCAAAAAGTAAAACGCCCGCTTTATGACGGCACCGTCTTTCACCGCGTTATTCCAAAATTTATGATCCAGGGCGGAGATCCGCTGGGCTTAGGCATCGGCGGTCCGGGCTATAAATTTCAGGATGAGTGTACTGAAGAATTGGTTTTTGATAAACCCGGCAAACTAGCCATGGCTAATTCCGGCCCTAATACCAACGGCTCCCAATTTTTTATTACGGTTGCGGCTACCCCGTGGCTCAGCGGCCGCCATACCATTTTCGGAACGGTAATCGAAGGACAGGACGTAGTGGATGCCATCTCTAATGTAGAAAGAGACGGGCGCGACAAGCCAGTTGAACCCGTAGTGTTAAAGAAAGTCACCATTAAAGAAAGCCTCTAGTCAAACTCCACAAAAAAAAGACGCCCGATAAATCAGGCGTCTTTAATTTAAACTAGTTTAAAACGCTTAGCCGCGCGATTCGCGACGATCAGCACGAGGCTTAGCTTCGTTAACCGAAACATCTCGCCCGTCCCAATTAACGCCATTCATGCCAGCAATGGCTTTTTCTGCGTCTGCGTCTTCCATATCTACAAAACCAAATCCACGGGATTTCCCCGAAAATTTGTCTTTTATAATCCTGGCCGAAATCACGTTACCGAACTCAGCAAATTTAGCTTTGAGAGTTTCGTCAGTGACTGACCAAGAAAGATTACCTACAAAAAGACTTTTCATGGATAAAATATACTCCTTAAGAATTTTTCTGCGATTAATGTGGTTGTGGGCCCAAAAAAAGAGGGATCACCAGAGACGAAAGATGCAGATTCTTTTGTACTCAACTTAACTATCGTAACACCTACCATTAACTTCGACCTTTAAACTAAGGCTATCATGCCATATTAAATAAAATTAGTCAAGACTATGTAGCCCTAACTATTCTTATCACTTCACGCAAAACCTTGGTGATTTTATTTCTATTCTTTTCAATGGTTTTAGTCATCTCTTCAACCGAAAGTCTACCTTTCTCTAAACCGGCAGCCATATTAGTAGCCATACAAAGGCTAGCGTAAGGCATACCCACCTCCGCCGCCAATACCACCTCAGGAACCGCCGACATGCCAACCACATCCGCCCCCAGCTTCTTATACATTTGGATTTCGGACTTGGTTTCAAAACGAGGGCCTTCGGTGCATACATAAACTAAATCTTTTTTTAGGCTGACCCCTGCATTTTTAGCCGCTTGAATTATAAGTTTGTTGACTGCCGGGCTATACGGCTCGCTCATGTCTATATGGACCGGCTGACCTTTATCGTAATAGGTACTGGCGCGACTTTTAGTTGCATCAATAAAATCTGAAACGATACCAAGGCTTCCCGGCCGCAAGCCGTTATTCATCGATCCCACGGCATTAATTGCAATGATCATATCAACTTCAAGTTTGCGCAGCGCCGCGATATTAGCCCGATAATTTATTTTATGCGGAGCAATGCTTAACGAAAAATCATGTCTGGGTAAAAAAACCACCGGCACCGCATCCACAAACCCTTGTTTGAGTTTAGTAAATCCATGCGGAGTAAAAACGCGGTTAACTTTTTCGTTTATCAAAAAAGGTAAGTCACCGTAACCGCTGGAGCCGATGATGCCAATTTTACTTTTTCTTTTCATCTTTAATCCTCCTTGAAAACGCCCGGGCCTTATCGATTACGGTTTGCTCTGCAATATTTTTCATAATTCTGTTTTCCATCACAATTTTACCATTGATGATCACCGTATCCACTTCGGAACCATTGGCCGCATAGACTAAATGCGAAACCACATCGTAAACCGGGGTCAGATGCGGTTGGTTAAAGTTTAAAATTGCAATATCAGCCAGTTTGCCAACCTCAATTGATCCAATTTTATCTGCGGCTTTAAGGGCGCGGGCGCCATTGATGGTCGCCATCTTCAAAACCGCTTCCGCGCTCATCACCGTCGGATCCATAGTTCTAACTTTGTTAAGTTTAGCGGCGGTTCCCATTTCTCCAATCATATTTAAATCGTTATTGGAAGCGGTGCCATCGGTGCCTAATGCCACATTTACGCCGGCAGCGATCATTTCGGGAACCGGAGCAATCCCGGAGGCAAGCTTCATGTTGCTTTCGGGACAATGCACAGCGGTAACGCCGTTTTTTGCTAAAAGCTTAATGTCTTTTTCATCCAGCCACACGCAATGCGCACAAATTGTGCTGCCACCTAAATATCCGATCGATTCTAAATACTCGACCGGGGACTTGCCTTCCTTATTCTTAAAATCTTCTACCTCTCCCTGGGTTTCAGATAAATGAATATCTAAAATAAGATTATTTTTCTCGGCAAATTTTATCACGTTTTGCAAAACTTCCTTTGAACAAGTATAAGGAGTATGGGCAGAAGCAATAAATGAAATTAATGGGTCGCCTTTCCATTGTCTTATAAGCTTTTCAACATACTTTTGGGTTTCGCCTGCACTGGCACAATTTGGAGTTGGCAAATCAATGATCCCTTCCCCCAAAAATGCCCGCATGCCAACTTTTTTACAAACTTTAGCTACCACTCCTTCGTAATAATACATATCTAAAAAGGTGGTGGTGCCGGATTTAATCATTTCTACCAGCGCCAGCGAGGTTCCAACTTCCACAAACTCTTCACTGCCAAATTTTTTCTCGATCGGGAAGATATGTTCGTTTAACCACACGTCCAACGGCATATCATCTTCTAAGCCGCGGAGCAATGTCATTGCAGCATGGCAATGACAGTTAATTAACCCGGGAATTACCACCTGGTTTTTAGCATCGATAACTTTTGGAGAAGAATAAGAAGTATCAGCCGTAATTTCAATGATTTTAGAATCTTTAATTACTACATCGGTGTTTTCCAGAATTCTAAAATCGTTATCAACCGTGACCACGGTTCCGTTTTTAATAATAATATCAGCTTTTTGCGGCATATTTGCTACGCAAACTTAATGGATTTTAGTTTATCTCTATCCCAATCTAATTTTATGCGCTTGCGCCCTTGCTGTAAATCTCTTTCTAAACAATAGCCTACTAAAAGCGGCAAAGAAACGGTAGGTTCTACAAAAGCCATCGCGCGAGTAGCTTTGCGGTTAATTTTTCCCCAGGAGGTTGCTTCCTTTAAAGTAGAACCGGAAAGCCCTCCCCAGTGCGGCACATCCGTAGTAACTTGAATCGCATAAGTATGTCCACCGGTTTCGCGGTTAAAGATATAGCCCATCACTACTGAATCGTTGATATAGTTTTTGGGGACGCCTCCGGCCACATAAATCGCCGCTGTCTTGTTAGAATTAATGACAATTTGGGTTAACTCGTAATTATCACGGATTGAATCAATGGCGATCCCCTTCCGCCCCTCTAAGGTTTTGCGGTGATAATGCTCGGTTAGTCCAATTCCCAAACTGCTGTCGTTAAGTGCCGGACAAAAAACCGGAATGCCTAGTTTAGTTGCGGTATAAAGGATAGATTCTTCGTCATCTAAAAGTCTGGATCCCAGTTCCTGAAGAAAAGCGCGGCTCGAATAACTGCCCGGCTCAAGCGAATCCGAAAATTTTCCGATCCAGCAGTCGGTTTCCCAGAATTTGTCCTCATCTACGTAAGTATCATAGATCCGGTCAATCCACATGTCGCGGAGTTCCGCATCATCCGCATCCGGATTTCCCCGACTATGTTTATATCCCCGGGCCTGGTAGATATCCTGATAAATAATTGCACCGGTAGATACAATTACATCCACTAAACCCGCCGCAACAAAGTCCCTAATTACTTTGCGTAGTCCCCCGGCAATTAATGGCCCCGCCAAGCCCAACATGACCGTCGGTCGATCCTTATCGTTGTACATGTTTTTTAATACTTCGGCGCAGGCTCCGATATTGCGGGCCTGAATGGACATGCCGCCGAATGATTCAACCAGGTCAGCAATGGAAGTAGGTTTACTCACGTCTATCTGCGTCACGGGGTTGGACATGATTTTTTTCTTTTTCTTGGCCAGTTCGGCAGACAGCGGGGTAAACTTAAAAACATCGATTTTTTTCTTTTGCATAATAAATCCTACTTTAGCTCTTCCAGCAAAAACACGCCTTCCGAAGCAAAAAGATTAGCTAAATTCGCCGGAATATTTTTCCCCGAATCAGACAAATAAATTTCCTTTAATATATTAATATTATTCTTTTTGCACATGGTCTTAAAATCTTTTACCGTCATTAGACGGATATTAGGGGTATCGTACCATTCATAAGGCAGGGTTTTAGATTTTGGCATGCGGCCGGTAAGCGCCAGACCCAAGCGCAGGCGATAATGGCCAAAATTTGGAAAACCAACAATGGCTTTTTTTCCGACCCGGATCATTTCCCGAATCACGAATAGCGGATTATACACTACCTGCAGCGTCATATTTAAAATTACGTAATCAAAAGATTTATCGGTAAAATCAGCCAGGCCTTTATCAATATTAACCTGCAGTACCGGCAACCCTTTTTTCAAACACTGATTGATGCCTTCGCTACTAAGTTCCAACCCCAATCCCTTAGCATTTTTTTCTTTGATTAAACTTTCCAGGAGTGACCCATCCCCGCACCCCATATCTAAAACGGATGAGTTAGGTTTTACAAACTCATGAATAATATTGTAATCTGGTTTTATTCTTTGTTGATAGGGTGTCATGCATTTTCCCCCGCAGCTAAAAAGTTTTTTATAGTTTTAGTTTGTTCTTCCACTTCCAGCAAAAAGGCATCGTGCCCGTAAGTTGATTCAATTTCTTTATAAGAAACGTGCAGTCGATTGGCTTTGATCGCATTTACAATTTCAAAAGACTGGTATGACGGGAAAAGCCAGTCGGAAGTAAACGAAATCACTAAAAAGCGCGTGTCTTTACATTTTTTAAAAGCTTGCGCCAACGATTTGTGCCCGTCGGTTAAGTCAAACAAATCGGCCGCTTTGGTAATATACAAGTACGAATTTGCATCAAAACGCTGGGTAAAGGAAAAGCCTTTGTACCTTAAGTAATTTTCCACCTGAAACTGGGCATCAAAGCCGGTTTCAAATTGCTTTTCACCTTTCAGTTCCCGGCCGAATTTTTTGTGCATGGTTTCATCCGAAAGATAAGTTATGTGCCCGATCATGCGCGCCAGCGCCAGCCCGTTATTAGGCGGGGTTTTATCATAATAGTTGCCATTGTTCCAATTGGGATCATGAATAATGGCACGCCGCCCCACTTCGTTAAAAGCGATATTTTGCGCTGAAAGCCGGGCGGTAGTCGCAATAGGAATAACATTAGCTACCCTTTCCGGATAATCCACCGCAAACTGCAGCGCTGCCATCCCGCCCAATGATCCTCCGGTAGTCGCAAACACTTTTTTAATCCCCAAATGATCCAAAAGATAAGTTTGGGCCTTAACCATATCGCTAACCGTGATCACCGGAAAATCTAAAGCGTAAGGCTTGCCGGTTTTGGGGTTAATGGATGCCGGCCCGGTCGAGCCCTGACAGCCACCGATGGTATTGGCACAAATGACAAAATACTTATCGGTATCAAAAGCTTTGCCCGGGCCCACCATGCTGTCCCACCACCCCGGCTTCTTATCTGACTCGGAATGGTAGCCCGCTACATGCGCATCCCCGGACAACGCATGAAAAATTAAAATTGCATTGTCTTGATTGGCATTTAAACTCCCGTAGGTTTCGTAAACCAGAGTGATTGGACCCAGTTTTTCCCCTGATTCTAAAACCAGCTCATTGGGCGGTTCTGCAAATGCAAATTTATTTGGTTTTACGATCCCTTTGGCCATACTTAAACCTTCTTTAAAGCTTGATCAATGTCCTCAATTATATCATCAACATTCTCAATACCAACCGAAAGTCGGATAAAGTCGGGCGTAACTCCGGCAGCCAATTGTTCTTTTTCCGATAACTGCTGATGAGTAGTGCTCGCCGGCTGAATAACTAAAGTTTTCGCATCTCCAATATTTGCTAAATGTGAAAGCAGTTTAACGCTATTGATAAATTTCTTGCCCGCTTCCAAGCCGCCTTTAACTCCAAAACCAATAATGGCTCCGGCGCCGCGTTTTAAATACTTATCGGCTTTTTTCTTTTCGGGGCTGGAAGGAAGACCCGGATAGTTTACCCAGGAAACCTTAGGATGTTTTTCCAGGAATTTTGCTACCGCTAAAGCGTTTTCAGAGTGTCGTACTATTCTTAAATGCAAAGTCTCTAGTCCTTGTATAAATAAGAACGAATTAAAAGGCGAGACCGCCGGGCCTAAATCGCGCAGCAAAGTTACCCTAGCTTTAATTATGTAAGCGATGTTGCCCAAAGGTCGCAGTGCATCCACAAATTTTAAGCCGTGGTAACTGGGGTCTGGATCCGTGATTAACGGGAACTTGCCATTTTCCCAATTAAATTTGCCCGAATCCACAATTACGCCACCGATGGAAGTCCCGTGTCCTCCAATAAACTTAGTGGCCGAATAAACCACGATATCTACTCCGTGGTCAATTGGTTTTAAAAGATACGGAGTTACCGTATTATCTAATATAAAGGGGATTCCATTATCGTGCGCAATTTTAGCGACTTTTTCTAAATCGGTAACGTTGAGTTTTGGATTGCCGATACTTTCGGCATAAAGCGCTTTAGTTTTATCGGTAATCGCTTTTTTGAAATTATCGGGATCAGAAGAGTCAACAAACTTAACCTTAATCCCAAATTTCTTGAGCGTATTACTAAATAATGTATAGGTTCCTCCGTAAAGGTTATCGGCCGAAACAATCTCATCTCCTTCTTTAGCAATATTTAAAATTGAGATCGTGATCGCGGATTGTCCGGAAGCCACGGCTAAGGCACCGACCCCTCCGTCTAAAGCGGCGATGCGTTTTTCAAAAACATCTGTAGTTGGGTTCATCAGCCGCGTATAGATGTTGCCAAATTCCTTTAACCCAAAAAGATTGGCAGCGTGCTCGGCGCTCTTGAACACATAGGACGTGGTTTGATAAATCGGCACCGCCCTGGATCCGGTTTCGGCATCGGGGGTGTGCCCGGCGTGCAATAATTTTGTTTCGTCTTTTAACTTTGTCATTTTCTTTTCCTCCTAAATTTATTTTATTCTTGGAATAATGGTGTACTTAAATATCTTTCTGCCGTATCCGGTAAAATCACAACAATAAGTTTTCCTTTGTTCTCTGGCCGGGCGGCCATCATCTTAGCCGCAGCTAAGGCGGCCCCACTAGAAATTCCCGCCAAAATACCATCTGATTTTGCGACCTGCTTCGAAGCGGCAAAAGCTTCGTCGTTGGAAATTTTTATCACTTCATCATAAATTTTAGTATTCAAAACTTTGGGCACAAAACCGGCTCCGATCCCCTGAATTTTATGGGGCCCGGGGCCTCCTCCACTTAACACTGCGGAATCAGCTGGCTCAACCGCAATAATTTTTATCTTTGGATTCTTTTTCTTTAAAGCTTCGCCTACGCCGGTAATGGTTCCTCCGGTTCCGATTCCAGCAATAAAGATATCAACTTTACCATCGGTATCCTTCCATATTTCTTCGGCCGTAGTCTTACGATGAATGGCCGGATTAGCCGGATTATTAAATTGCTGCGGCACAAATGAATTTTTATTTTTTTTCGCCAGCTCATCGGCCTTATCAATGGCGCCTTTCATTCCCTTGGTGCCGTCAGTTAAAACAATTTCCGCTCCTAAAAATTTTAAAAGCGATCTTCTTTCAACGCTCATCGTATCCGGCATGGTTAAAATCAGATGATAACCTTTCGCCGCACATACCCAAGCCAAGCCAATTCCGGTATTGCCCGAAGTGGGCTCAATAATTACCGTTCCCTTTTTAATTTTGCCCGCTTTTTCGGCAGCTTCAATCATTGCAGCCCCGATGCGGTCCTTAATGGAACCCGCGGGGTTGAAAAATTCTAATTTTCCAACAATGGTTGCTTTAAGGCCTTTAGCAAAGTCATTTAATTTTACCAATGGCGTTGCGCCGATCAGTTCTATCATATTTTTAGCAATCTTTGACATTGCAACGCCTCCTTTAGATCGAATAATTCAAATATTTATTTTCTTTTGCTAACTTTTTTAATTGTTTTTCCTTCAAGTCGGCAAAAGTAACCCGGTCCACTTTGTCTGCAATATATTGCCCGATATCCAAAAATACATCTCGTAAAACACACTGTGCAGCAAAGTCGCAATGCGTTCCTCCCTTTTTTAAGATGCAGGAGATCGGCTCGATCGGTCCCTCAACATAACGGATTACCTGCCCCATGGTAATTTGTTTTGGAGCACGAGCCAGATAATATCCCCCATCCCTGCCCCGCTTGCTTCTTACAAAGCCACCTTTTTTTAAACTTAATAAAATCTGCTCTAAAAACTTAAACGGTATATCCTGTCTTTTGGCTATACTTTCAATTCTTTCGGCCCGGCCATGATGTATAGCCAAATCCAAAATCGCTTTTAGCGCGTAATCACCTTTAAATGTTATTTTCATCCTTCGATGCGCTCCTCATTTCATTCATCGCTTACTCAGGATGACCCTGAGCGAAGTCGAATGGGTCATATTAATACCCTACTAACTTGATAGAGATTATATAGTATTATCGGGCAAAGTCAAGCGAAATTTCACTTTTTGAGGAATTTATTTTAGACGCGGTTATTTATTTTCCGGAACTTTCTTCTGGAAGAAAGCAATATAAATTATTTCTAACGCTCCCACCAGATTAATTAATAATACCGCCAGAAACCAACCCAATTGATTATTGCGGGCTGACTTCCAGAGCGCCACACCCTTCCAGGCCAAGCTCCAAATGATCAACACAAACAGCAACATCCCCTGCGGACTACTCAACGGCGGAAATGAAAACATAATTTATTCTCCTTATTTAATAATTACTCTGCAAATAGCACCATAGCATTCTAGATTTTGTAATTTTCAATGTCAATTGATTAAAAAGCAATATTTTGTGAAATTTCGAGATTAAATCTCCGATAATATGGCATGGCCGCATTACCCAAAACACAAAACCGGAGCGCACGAGCAATTGATATGCACGTACATGTCTATCGTCCGGGCAAGCAAACCACAGCAGTTAGAGAAAAAATATTATCACGCGGCTCTCTTCCTGACGGGATTGCAGTCCCCAGCATTTTAAACGGAGATATTGTTAATCAGGGTTTTGGCCCAGAAGAATTTTTACAAAATGCTATTGCCAATGGCGTTGCTCAAGGATTATTGTTGCCGGTTGCCCCTTTTGGCACGCGACCTGAAGTGGTAAGAAAATACAACCAATGGCATGCTGAAATTCAAACCACCCGCCGCGGCGAACTTATTTCTTTGGGAACCATCAACCCTTTTATGAGCGAAAAAGCAGCTGCGGCAGAATTAGATTTTATTCGAGAAAATTTTATTGGAGTGAAATTTCATTCATTTTTACAAGGGTTTAATCCATTGGCCCCTGAGTTAGGATCTCTTTTTGAAGAAATTTCTGCGCGTAACCTTTCCATGTTTTGGCATACCGGCGCTCCCGAAATATATGCACGAACTAATACCCTACCTGAACATCTGGTAAAAATTTATGATGCTTATTGCGCCAAAGATAATCTTGCTACGGTTTGGGCGCATTTAGGTGCACAGCGCTTCGGTGACTACTTTCTTGATTATCTAGCAGAACACGAAAATATTTTCCTAGATTTTGCCTATACCTATGCACTGGACTACGCCGTTTACGGAACTGAACTCGAAGGTAAACCAGTAGAGCACGACGGGAGATGGGATTTTTACTTTGATCTTACCAATCCACGCTACTTAGACAAACTCCTTAAAAAACTTGGTCCAAAGCGCTTTTTTATGGGGAGCGACTATCCCTATACCAGCATGGTGGTTATGATGCGCGCAGTTAATAGAATGTTTGAAGTACACGAACTAAATTCCGAAGAAAGAAATGCAATTTTATCTGGAAATGCACGAAGGTTTTTTAGCTTGATGGGTGAAATACAGCCGGATAAATCCGAGCTGCTGTCACCATTCTGCTGATTTTCATTTTAAGCTACCCAACTACGGATGTTATAATGAAAGAATGAAAATCGCCGTTATATCACCACCCTGGATCCCCGTCCCACCCCCCATGTACGGCGGCATCGAATTAGTAGTTTATAATCTAGTAGAAACCCTAACCGCAATGGGCGAAGAAGTTTATCTTTTTGCCCCACCAGAATCAAAAGTATCCTGCAAGCTAGTTCCCCTGCCAAAAGAATCCCTCCGCCTGACCTTAGATATTCCGATGGAAGAAAGAAGTAATATTTTTGAAGAATTTGCAAAATTTGCCTACCTTGAAGCCGAAAGACTGGGAGCAGATATCATTCATGATCATACCTTAACTATTCCACACGGAAAGGTTCCTGTACTACACACGCTGCATGGACCGCCCTGTGAATTTTTGGTAAACAAAGCTGTAGAAATATCGGATTATCCTAATAACTTCATTAATGCTATCTCCAACCGGCAAAAAGATACCTACAGCGAAGCAAATCCAAATATTAATTTCGTCGATACCGTTTATAACTCAATCGACGTTAAAAATACTGAATGGACGGACAAAAAAGAAAATTCTTTTCTATTTGTTGGTCGAGCTAATTACGAAAAAGCTCCGGAGCTGGCCGTCATGGTAGCTGCGGCCGCCGGGGAGAACCTGGTCATGGCAATAAAAATGAACGAGGATCTCGAAAAAGAATACTTTGAGAAAAAAGTGAAGCCTCTAATTGATAAGTATCCGAAACACCTCTCTTTAAAGCTGTATGAAGAAATCGATCGCACTCTGCTTAACCAGTTGTTTTTACATGCTAAATGCACTTTATTTCCCAGTCGCTGGGAAGAGCCTTTTGGGTTAGTCATGCCCGAGTCCATGGCTTGCGGAACTCCCGTCATTGCCCTGAATTATGGAGCAGCCCCCGAAGTAATTGTAAACGGAAAAACCGGTTTTGTAGTTGATACCGAAGAACAAATGATAAAAGCTGCAAAAAAAATTGGCCAAATAAAATCAAAAGACTGTCGCCGCTACGTTGAAGAAAACTTTTCTCCTGAGAAGATGACCAAAGAATACCTGGCAATATACAAAAAAATCGCAGCGTAAAAGATGCTTACTTACTGAGAAGCGCTGACTTGGGTAGCTCCGTTCCAGATAAATGCTTTTAATTTTTCGTAGGATTGTCCTTCTTTTAATCCTCCCAGAACCCCCGTATGCGTGCCCCCGCTAAGCACCGCTGCATAAGCAATTTCAGGAGCATATCCTTTTTCCTCAACCAGATAACGACCAACTACCGCTCCGGTACGATCGGCACCCCATTTACAATGGATATATACCGGGTTTTCCATAGCCGCTTTAATTATCTTCCACTCATCCTGATTTGGAACTTTTCCGGAATGCAATGGGACATGAATCCGTTTCATTCCCGCTCGATCCAGCAATTTTTGGTAACGAGCTTGAATACGGGCCGTATTTTCCAGGTCAACCACAACCTTAACTCCATTAGCTTTTAAAAGTTTAAAGATTTTCATAACTTGCTCATCAGTATTGCTAAAATCTTCCTTCCCATTGCGGGTTTGAGGATTTAAAGGATGCCCACCGGCATGAATACGCAGATCAATAATGCGGTAATTATACGGAAGCGGCCCTTCCCCCGTCACATCCTGTTGATAAAACCTGACAACCTCAAAGTCATCAATTTCCGCAAAGGTCGCTAACGGAAAACTCAGCAGCATAATTAAGATTAATATAATATATATACGCTTACGAAACATGTTGCTCCTCTTACGGTAAGCTCAAGCTAATTCTACCCCCAAATCCCAACCCGCGTCTACTAAACCAGCCTTTATTTTTTACTCTTGCGGCACACCGACATCGGGTAAAAACCGCGTGGGAAAGCAGATTTAGTTGACTTTTCGGCACAGAACTATAAAATCGATATAACCACATTTAGAAAGGATGACGATAATGGAAAACCAACCTAAAGGCTTTGAAAACTATCCTGCATGGATCGTAATCGTAATGAATCTGGTTACTTTTATCAGCTACGGCATTGGAGCTTATATTCTTTTCCGGTTAGGAGTTGCGTGGGGATTCCTATATGTTCTATATATTCTTTACGTCGAATCTACAATCTACCGGGAAGGCTGCAAATACTGTTACTACTACGGCAAAGTTTGTGCCTGGGGAAGAGGAAAAATTGCTGCTCTTTTCATAAAAAAAGGCGATCCCAAAGTTTTCTGCGAAAGAAAAGTAACTTTTGTAAAATTGCTTCCTCAATTGCTGGGGATGGTTTTCCCCCTGATTGGCGGTATTATCCTCTTGTGCCTTAGCTTCAGCTGGCTCATCGTTGGACTAATGATCATCCCATGGCTGATCTGGTTTTTAGTTTACCCTATCACTTTTGGTAAATTAGCCTGCCCTAACTGCAAACAGGGCAGTATTTGTTGTCCGGCTAATGATTTCTTTTCGGGGAAAACAAAAAGGAAATAATGGCCAGCCGCAGTAAGAATTAACTAATAATAATCACAGCCATCCAAATCAGTGATAATAAAAGCAGTAGCCATCCTCCAATTTTGACTAATATCGGCGGAGTAGCAGCATTAACCGAGCTGTGTCCCATTAAACCCCGGTAAGCTCCCCACCCCTCGGCAGACCAAATTAAAGATAATGAAAATGCCAGATATACGATGAGTAAAAGAAAGTTTCTAAGATTAAATCCGGCAAAATATGAGAGGGCTAAAATAATTACGGCTATGATTGAGGAGATTACTTTTTCCATATATGCTAATTATAGCAAAAAATGATAAGATAGCCGGATGAAAATCGTAATTGTTGGATATCCTCAAGCCGGGCAACCGGAACTTTTTTGTTTACTGACCGGAATTCAGCCCGGGTCCTTCCAGCCGCAGTCACTAAAGCTGCAGCAAGGGATCTGTCAGGTTAAAGACCCTCGTCTGACCCGTTTGGCCGAAATGTATAATCCCAAAAAGCTAACTTACACCACCATCGAATATTTACTGCTGCCCGATTTCAATCTGCAGGGCCCCGCCAAAGCCACTATTTTTAATCAACTAAAAAACGCGGATGAACTTTGCTTTATCTGCCGCGCCGAAACCGCCGAAAAAGACATCAGTTCATTTCTTTCTGAATTAGCGATCGGCGATTTAATGCTAGTGGAAAAACGGCTGGAAAATATCGCCAAAAACCAAAAAAAGAAATTTGCAGAGCAAAGCGCCAAAGAAGAAAAACTGATGCAGGCCTGTAAAAAGCAGCTGGAAGAGGAAAAACCATTAAACCAGCTGGAGCTTGCCGCAGATGATCTAGCCTTACTCCGCAGTTATCAGTTTTTATCCATGAAACCGGTGATCTTAGTCATCAACGTAGCCGAAGATCAAATTAAGGATTCAAGCTTGAGTACTGCGATTTCGAAAAAATTCTCTTTCCCGACCATTCAGGTTTGTGCGGCACTAGAACAGGAAATCAGCCAGCTGGAAGAAAGCGACCGGGCTGCATTTATGCAGGAAATGGGAATCGAAGAATCGGCGTTAAATAAAATGAACCGGCAAGCTTTTGCCGGCTTGGGACTGATTTCATTTTTCACCGTGGGAGAAGACGAAGTACGCGCCTGGCCGATTAGACAAGGATCAACCGCAGCAGAGGCCGGCTCCACCATCCATTCGGATATCGAAAAAGGGTTTGTCCGCGCCGAGCTGTTTACTTACGATGATCTGATTCAATTTGGGTCAGAAGCTAAAGTAAAAGAACAAGGAAAATTATCGTTGAAAGGCCGCGACTATATTGTTCAGGATGGAGATATTTTAAGTTTCAGGTTTAACGTTTAATCTGCTATCGAGTAAGTAATCTCTTGCAGGTCTTTTATTAATTCATTCCAATAGCGTGCTGTCCCTACTTCCGGAAAGTGTTTAGCAAAACCCGCTTCTTTACTTTGAATCGCCAGCCATGCAGCAAAGTGAATAATGCGCATACCCCGCAACAATGGAATTAATTTTAAGGTGCGGCGGTCAAAGGGCCGGAAAACTTCATAGCCCTTAAAAAACCAACTAAGTTCATTTTCGCAATTTTCCGGAATATCCGGCAAGAGCATCCAAAGATCCTGCACCGGAGGCCCAAGACACATGTCATCAAAATCAATAATATAGATGCCCTCCCCCGGTCGGTGGATGAGATTTCCCTTATGGCAATCACCGTGCAGCTGGATAAACTCATGGTGACTAAAGAACGGATCCGCCTTTTTGATAAACATTTCAGTTATATGTTGAAATGATTTTTTAAAGTCTGGCAATAAGTAATCATTTTTTAACAATACTTCCAAGTGATGTTGAGTAGCTACCGCTGGCCTCCAGGTAATACGATGACTGCTTTGGTGTATGGCTCCAACCATATGAATCCTAGCTAACAGACGGCCCAGTTCTTCCCAGCTATCTTTGCCAAATTCATCCAGAGCCCGCCCACCCTTTTTAGGAAAAAGCGCAAAGGGAATTGATTCGAATTCAAAAAGAGTTTGACCCTTAATCTCCAGCGGCGGAATCACTAAAACTTCTTTTGCGGCCAACTCCTTGAGGAATTGATGTTCTTCCAGGATCATTTCTTTAGTCCAACGCCCAGGCCGGTAAAATTTAACAATGATTCTTTCTCGTGAATCGTGAATTTCCAGTTCATAAACACGATTGATATAGCTGTTGCGATGCCGCAGTAGGTTGCTTAACTTTTTGCCAAGTGTTTTTTCAACCGAATGCAAAATTGTATCGTGATTAAGCGGCTGCCAAATTGATGGTTGTGTCATGATTTAATGATAGCAGGATTAAAGGTGAATGGCGATATGGGGGCGGCGGGGAGAATTTGGAGAGGGGCAGATTCGAACCATCCCGCTGATTATGCCCAACACTATTCATAGTTGCGGGACGAAGGCCACCCGCTTGACGCACTGATAGAGCATGCTTATAATAAAATCAATTCGTTTTTGGAGGTAAGCATTATGAAAAATTTAAGCAAACTTTTAATTTTAATTGTGATACCGTTCCTTACTTTGTCCTTTTATAATGGAGTTCAGGCAAAGAGGATGGCACCTCAAGAAGTAGAACCGGTGATTCATAACGGGGTTAAATACTCGGCCCCACATGAAAAAATGGGTTATGTCGTGGCTAGGGATCAATCTACCGGCAAAAAACTCTGGGAGAGAAAAGTTTATAGTGTAGTTATCGACCCAAATTTGGAAACCGATGTTCAGCAAGTATTTATCACCGACTTAAACTTTGAAGACGGGAAGCTGATGGCGGTCAACGAAGAAGGTAATCAATACGAGATTGACATCGCTACCGAAAGTAGCTCGGGGAAGGTAGTTTGGATTTGGATAGGTATTTTTTTAATATTAATTTTGGGAAGCTATTTATTGTATAGATTTTGGGTTCGCCCCGCGAGATTGGAGAGGGGTGGATTCGAACCACCGAACTCAAAAGAGACCTGATTTACAGTCAGGTGCGTTTAACCACTTCGCTACCTCTCCATCGCAAACATACAAATTGCAGCAGAAACCGATGCATTGAGTGAGTTAATTTTACCTTTCATGGGAATCTTTATCAAGTAGTCGCAATTATCTTTAACTAAACGGGAAATGCCGTGTCCTTCCGAGCCAATTACCAAAGCGATTGGTCCGTTAATTTTCACTTCGGACACTAATTTTTCACCATCTTCTTCGGCCCCGATAACCGTAAAAAGCTCCTTCTTCAAATCTTTGATGGTATAAGTTAAATTAGTAACTCTAGCAACTGGAACATATTCTATGGCGCCCGCCGAGGCTTTGGCTACCACGCCAGTCAGCGGAGCCGCTCTTCTTTTTGGGATAATAATTCCGTGAACGCCAAATGCTTCAGCCGATCTAATGATCGCACCCAGATTATGCGGATCCTCAATGCCATCTAATATAATAATGAAGGGGTTTTCACCTTTTTTCTTCGCCGCCGCAAGAATATCGTCAACTTCAACATAATCCTTGGGAGAAGCGTAAGCTAAAATTCCCTGAGGATTTTGAGTAGAGCTTCTTTGGTCGATATATTTCCGCTCCTGCCACTCAACTATGATCCCCTGATTCTTGGCCAGAATTAAAATTTCTTCGATTTTAGGATCGCGGCGGAAACTTCTTGAAATTAAAACGCGGTTGATCGCGCGGCCCGAACGCAGTGCTTCTAAGACTGGATTTTTGCCTTCAATTGTTTCCAAAACTAAAGCACCTTCTCGAGGATCTTTAATCCCTGATTGAGTTGTGACTTTTTAATATTCAAAGCCGGCACAATTCGAATGATATTATCTTGTGGTCCGCAGCTGATTAAAACCAGGCCTTCATCCAATGCTTTGAGGCGGATGGCTTTTACTTCTTCGCCGGTTTCAAACTCGACCGCCAGCATCAGTCCTAATCCACGCACGTCTTTGATCTTTAGATTTTTCTTTTGCAGTTTTTTAAGTTTCTTTAGAGCGTAGGCCCCTAAAGCATTAGCGTTATCTAGAACTTTTTCCTCTTCCATAACCTGAATATTAGCTAAAGCTGCTGCGCAAGTTACCGGATTGCCGGTCATGGTGCCTCCGTGGGCTCCGGTTGACCAAGCTTTCATCAAATCTTCGCGCGCAATGACCGCTCCCAAAGGAAATCCAGATCCGATTCCCTTGGCCATCGCCATAATATCCGGAACAATGTCATAGTTTTCAAAGCCAAACCATTTTCCAGTTCGGCCAAATCCGCTTTGGACCTCATCCGCAATTAAAAGAATGCCGTTTTCTTTGCAAAGCTTAGCTAAGCCTGTCATAAACTCAGGGTCATTAATTAGATAGCCACCCTCTCCTTGAATTGGTTCAATAATTGCAGCTGCAATTTTATCGGCACCGGTTTCACTAATAATTTTTTTAACTGATTCCAGGTTTTTGTCAGCAATATAGACTTCAGGCATAAACGGACCATAATTTTCACGGTATTTTTCTTTTGAGGTAGTAATCGAAAGCGCGCCAAAGGTTCGACCGTGAAATCCGCCCTTAAAACAGATGATTCCTGGTTTTTTAGTAGTATATTTTGCCAGCTTTAATGAAGTTTCAACCGCTTCAGAGCCACTCTGGTTAAAGAAAACCATATCCAAGCCAGCCGGAGTAATAGCTTGTAGTTTTTCCGCTAAAGCAATATTAGCTTCGTAGTAGGCAATCCCTGCGCAAACATGAATCAGCTTTTTAGTTTGAGCCACCGCAGCTTTTACTACTTTCGGATGACAATGCCCAACCGGAAGGCATGCAATTCCGGTCGCAAAATCTAAATATTTTTTACCGTTGGTTCCATACAAATACGCTCCCTTACCTCGATCTACTTCGAAGTCAGAGAAATAGTGTCCTAATACAGGGGACAAAACTTTATCGGCTCGTTCTTTTAATGTCATTCTTTCACCTCAACAATTATATCAAGCTCAACACAGGCATTTAAGGGCAATTCGTTAACACCAATTGCAATGCGAGCGTGTTTTCCAGCATCGCCAAATATTTTTAATAAAAGTTCTGACGCTCCGTTTAAAACTTTGGGTTGATCCGTAAAGCAGGAAGCCGAATTTACATAACCGCTTAACTTCACAACTTTAACAATTTTATCTAAATCCCCCGCTACCCCTTTAATCGCCGCCAAACCATTCAACAATGAAATCTCGGCGGCCTTAACTCCGTCTTCCAATGAAACATCCGCCCCCACTTTACCGTTATAGGCAAGCTTACCCTTAACCATCGGAAGCATGCCAGCGGTAAAAACTAAATTTCCGGTCTTTACTGCAGGAATATATGACGCCACCGGCTTAGGCACATCCGGCAGCGTAAAACCTAATTCTTTTATCTTAGTTTCGATCTTCATACGGGGCATTATAGCTTGTAAACTTATGGTCGTAAACTGGGGAGGAAAAATTTCACTTTCACCTCATATCATTTTTCGTGATAAAATAGATTCATGCGTCTCCAAAGATTATGCTTTTTAATTCTGATAGTCTTATTCACCCTCCAAGTCGGTACCTTTGCCGCATACGTACCCAATCAAGTCATCGTAAAATTTAATCAACCCATCCATCGTATGGTGGACGGACGCATGCAGCTTAGAGAAGTAAATATACCTCTTGAAACCAGTGCAATTCTTAAAAAAATCGGCGCCGTTCCGCTTGAAAGATTTGATGAATACTCGGAAGCAACGAATGCCAAGCGCGCCGCAGAAGTGCCTGCTCAATTCCAAAACTTATATAAAATGCAAGTTGCGCTACCGGTAGATGAAGCCCTCGATTATTTAAGCATTGATCCCTCGGTCGAATACGCCGAGCCTAACTATTACGTCCAAGCTTTAGATACGACACCCAATGATCCTAAGTATTCCGAACAATGGGGCCTGCCTAAAGTCTCCGCTCCTGCCGCCTGGGATTATGAGCAGGGAAATAGCTCGATTATAGTAGCGGTCATTGATACCGGAGTTAACTATAATCACGAGGATCTCACCGGCAAAGTTACCCTAGGGTGGGATTTTGTTAACGGAGACAGCAACCCAAATGATGACAATGGACACGGATCAGGAGTAGCGGGAGTAATTGGCGCCAGCACCAATAACGGGATCGGCATTGCCGGACTGGGATGGAACACCAGAATTTTAGCGGTTAAAGTTTTACATAGCACCGGCACCGGTGAAGTTTATGATGTAGCACAAGGAATTCAATATTCGGCAGACCGCGCTCACATTTTGAACTTAAGCTTAGGAGACTATGACCCGACTACCACCCTGCAAACCGCGGTCGATTATGCCGTTGCCAAAGGCTGCGTTTTAGTTGGCGCCGCCGGCAACGATGGTAAAACGGATATGGTTTATCCGGCCGCCTACGATTCGGTATTGGCAGTGGCCGCTACCGATTCCAGCGATAAAAGAGCCGTCTGGAATTCCACGCAGTCTTCAAACTACGGAACCTGGATTTCAGTTTGTGCTCCCGGTACCAATATTTACAGCACTCGGCTGAACAATTCTTACAGCAGTCCATCCGGGACTTCGATGGCGACTCCTTTTGTTTCAGCCTTAGCTGCGTTAATTTTAGCGCAAAATCCCACCTGGTCAGCGGCACAAATCAAAGAACAAATTATCAGCACCGCAGATAATATCGATTCGGTAAATATTGGATATACGGGAAAATTAGGCAGCGGCCGGATTAACGCCGCTTCGGCAGTAAGGTATCCATTGGCGCTAATCTCCTCCCCTACGGCTAGTCAAATTGTATCCGGCACTATTTCCATTACCGGCAGCGCTGCCGGCGGTGGGTTTAATTATTACAAAGTGGAAGTTGGGGTCGGGGCTAGCCCCACTACATGGACCCAATTAGGTAATAATCACACCACTCAAGCCACTGACAACATTTTAGAAACCTGGGAAACTTCTCCCGGCGCCAACGGAGCCCACGTTATCAAACTTACCGTAAATGCCAGCCTGGAAAATACTTATGAAGTTCAGGTTGACGTTCAAAATGCACTCTCGATTGTAAACAACGTTAAACTAGGTCCCAATCCTTTTAATCCCCGGACCGGTAACTATACTATTCAGTTTGACTTATCAACCTCCGCCACCGTAACCATATATATTTACGATATTACCGGCAGCCTCGTTTGGCAAAATACTCAAGCCCGCGACTTTGGCATTAATAATGTTATCTGGGATGGCAGAAACCGGTACGGCACTTACGTTGGAAACGGCGTCTACCTCTTGCGCATTGCCTCTTCAGATAATACTCTGCTGGGAAGCGGAAAAATCTTAGTTTACTGATAACGATTAGAAATTAAGCGTTCCTTCAAAAGTAACTAACCCTGCATCAAAATTATCGCTCGGAGATTTATGATTAATATAGTTCACGTGTTTAAAGGAAGCAGTCAGCACAATTGAAGTTAAAATTACGTTGTTTTGTGGAAGAGTTACATTTAATGCCCAGGTATCAATAACCTTTTCCAGATCTAAATCCGCCAGCGATCCGGCCTGAACTTCGCCGTGATTGTTTTCTTTACTCCAGTCATAAGTCAGTGATCCCCAGGTCCAAACTTTATAGCGCGCACTGGCCGATACGATGCTTTTATGCAGATTAGCTCCATCCACCTCATTATGGGTGACTTTAAGATTATATCCTGAAGTAACATCAAGGTTCGACAGCGGGGCGTAAGCTACGCTAACACTGGTAGTCTGGTCTACGGTATCGGTATATACCCGACTAGAGCTATTATTGTAATTAAGATAATCCTCTTGTGTAAATGCCGGAGTAATGGTTAGGAATGAAAAAGGAATATAAGATACGGAATACGTTTGAGAGAAAGTATAGGTATTGGTAGTAACTTCCGCCGTTCCCGATGGAGCCAGGGCATTGCGGCCGTACAATTTATAATTTCCGGTCAGCTTTAAATATCCCCAGGCAAGCGGAACCCAGGTTGCCGTATAGGTATCTGAATTACCGCGGGTGTGTGATCCGGTTTCCTGAAAAGCGTGATCCCAGGCCCCGGCCCAATTAACCGTTACACTGGAATGCGGTAAAACTTTAACGTTAGCCGCCGTTCTTTCGGTGCGCGGGTTTTCCTTCCCTACTACTAAGGTCAAAGTTTCGGTACGGTTGTGGTCGAAGGCAGAAACCACCGGATCCCATGGAGTAAAGTCCATATGGTAGGTCTCGTTGCGGGTTTTACTTGGATTAGACGGATCTAAAACATTAATCCCTTCGTGTTCGATCAGTTTCATGCGGGTTGACCATTTCTTAAATGGTTCACGGGTTAAATCCAAAGAAAGGTCATAGGTATTGTCCCGGGTAATCGTATGCGCCGAAACCACCTCAACCGTGGTAGAACCCGACTGCGATGCTACGGTGGTAAGCGGCTCACTAATTTGATGGGCAAAAGAAAATGAAAATCGATCCGTAAACTGAATTGCATTGGTAGTGCTGAAACCAAGCGTCGAGTTAGTGGAGGGAGATTGCTTATCCAAATAATCATATTGAGTAGAAGACTTACTAAAACTATTACTATTGGTATAAATTAAGCTTCCCAGGGTCAAGATGGGCAAACCATAATTGGCAGACCAACTTTGCAGCAGTGTATCACTATCCCGCAGCGTTGCTCCCGGCAAAATATCGTTATAGGCTAAATAGTTACGGTAAGATACCGTCGCATTTCCAAAAGTAAACACCGGAAATCCCAGGCTGGCATTACGGTCGTAAGCGCGCGAAAACCGGTTATTATAATTTTGGATCTGGTTTAATGCCTCTCTGAGGCTGGTTGAAATGGTAACATCGGTAAACGGAGAATAACTGGCCGCAATATTTTTATGTTCGGATCCGACTCCGATCGCCGTCCCGCCCATGGGAGTAAAATCTTTTTCCATCTGCCGATAGTCACCCGAAAGACTAACTCCGTAAATTTTAGTATTACCAGCCACTTTATAAGCCGAACCCAGCTTTTCGGTAACCGTACCGACCACTGCGCCGGAAGACTGAAAGTCAAAATCTACCCGGATCGCATCTAACGAAGAAGGTGCAATGTAATAAAATACCAGTTGTCCCGGAGCAGTATAACTAATGTAGTAATCGATATCGCGGTTCAATAATCTTTCGTTTACAAATACCAGTTCGCTGTTTTCAATAATATTATTGGTAGCGTGCAAGGTATAAGTTCGGCTATCATCTCCGGGAAAAGCTTCGGTAGTAGCTTCCGTAGGAATGACTTGGTCGGTGCTGGATCTGGCGTAAGCCGCACTTAAACCACCCCACTCGCCCCACTGCACCGCCGCATCCATACCAATTACGTCTTTAACTAAATCCTGGCCGGTGGTTGCGGTATCCGCAACGTACTCAAAAATAACCGAAAAGTTATAATCGGTATCCAGCACATTATTAAAAGTAATGTACGGATTATCCTGGTTATAGTTAATTGAATAGCCGGTATCCCCCGCATCCGCATCAAAGCTTGAGTTGCGGGTATAGGTCGTAATGGTTGATGCTCCCTGCTGCCAAACTTGTACCGTTTCTGTTCCCGGAACAATTCCACGGTAACCGCTAACATAATACGGTCCGCGGCTCCCGTTGCCAACCCCGTTGTATCTTCCCACAATACTTTTATAATAAGTATAAGTCACCGTAACCTCATCGGTCGCCCCGATCGTAGTCAAAAGCTTAACCGTACCAGTATCGTATCCGTCTGACATATCGTCACGATCGTTGGTGTAAGCTAACTTACAAAACGGATTCGGGACTGCATATCCAGTTGCAGGATCAATACTTACGGTCGGAATGGCATAATCTACCTCCCAGGTTAAGGCCGTCCCGTTTAATTTAACCGTAAAAGACGCTTCGGTGGTGGGAACAATCGGAAAATAAGACAGGTAAAGCGTATTATTATTACTGATTACATCTGAACCGGTAAATGAATCAATCACTTGTGCCGTAGGGGCGCCGGTTCCCTTTTCTGCTTTTTCACTTAAGTAAGTGGTGCCCAAGGTTAGCTTATAAACATCTTCTTCTGGAACGGCCTCTGGCTCATACATAACTTGATATATGTAGCTCGCTGAAATCTGCGACGATTCAGAAATCGCAAAATTAAAAATTATTTTGCCTTCGGCATAGTTGATCGAATAATCTAGATCTCTGACGGCGGGAATCTCATCAATATAAATTTTTTCGGTGCCTTTGATTACGTGCTGGTACTTCAGCGCGTACGGTCCACGACTGCCAATGCCGTCGATACGTTCTGACTCAAGTGAAGTAAGCTTATATTGGTAGTCTATCAATAAAGGATCTTCTGCCGAAGGCAGGGTTGCCATTAAAAGGTCAACGCTTCCTTCTAAATAATTAATTAAATAGTCTTCATCTTTAACCAAAAGTTTTCCCTGAAACATAATCTGCTCCGAAAACATCTCCACCGGAAAATGCCGGAGCTGGTAATGACCGGTATCCTCTTCTTCTAAAATTCTTTGCTCATAGGCCTCCATCGAAATCGGCGGAGCCGTGATAAACCCAAACCCTTCAACGTAGATTCTGGCCCCTTCGGGAATTTCTCCCGCCAGCGATTCAATGGTTACCACCGGAGTTTCGGTAAGCGGAACTGCTTTTACCTTTTCGGTAACCGTCAAGCTCTCGACTTCCTCGCTGGTTATCCCCTCCATAGTTGACAGCGCCGCAATCTTTTCATAAATTATCGCCTCAAGCGTAGCCGCTTCCTCATCAATAATTTCTTCTTCAAATGTGGTTGGAAAATTCTCCTCGGTGTTAACAATAATCGGCGTTGCATCCGGCTCAAATTTGCCCACATCCCTGGGATCAAAAGAAAAGCGATACTGGGTTCCAAAAAATTCGGTCTTGGAAAGCGAAGGGAAGAACAAATCCAAAATATTGGTATACTCGTAAGAATAACTAAATTCATCATCCACGGTTAAAATGTTCGTAAACGTAACTATTCCTTCAAAATAATCGATCGTATAATCAACCCCGCGCTTAAGCAAAATCCCGTTCAATTCAATCCGTTCGGTTCCTTCCATAATGGAACCGTGTCCTAAGTTATACGGTCCGCGGGTATTATTGCCGATTTGGGTAGTCAATGCTTGAGTTTGACTGCGTCCCTTAACAGAAGGAACTAACATGAAATCATACCAGGAGTCTTTTGAGGTAAACATGACACCGTTTACGTACTTAGAGATCGAAGCAAATTCGTTTCCTGAAAAATTAGCGGTGATGTCTCCAAAAGTTAACTCGTGCTGATTATATTTTACTTTGACGTTATATTTATCCGGCGTTTCGGGCTGCTGCTCTAAGTCATAAGTAACCGCTAACGTTTCCGAAAGCTTTCCGGTGATCATTAAAACCAGTCTTTCCTGCCAGGGTCCGCCCGAATAAGTAGGCGAATATCCAACCTGTGAAATACCGGTGAAGTAATTGCTCATTGGTTCTACATATACTTGTTTGTATTCGTACTTTTTATAACCGTAAATTTCCAATTGGGGGTAGGTTTCGGCGGCAAAGACTGGGGCAAGATCAAACACGCCTATCAAAAGGTACACAAATACTACGGCGAGAAATATATTTTTAAATAATTTTCTAAGCAAACTATCCTCGCTGGGAATAAATTTTTTAGTTTGATTAGATTATATCATAAATATAAGAGGGGAAAAGCTGAGAAAGCGGCAATTGAAATTTTAAATAAACTTCTTCACAATTAAGATGGCATTATGCCCGCCAAAGCCGAAAGAATTGGACATCGCAGTAGTAACTTTAACTTCTCGGGCCTTATTAGGAACATAATCTAAGTCGCATTCGGGATCCGGAACTTGATAATTGATAGTAGGATGGATGATTCCATCCTGGATAGATTTCACGCAAGCAATACATTCGACGGCGCCGGTTGCTCCCAGGAGATGGCCGATCATTGATTTAGTAGAACTGATTGGAATACTTTTTGCTCTGTCCCCAAAAACGGTTTTGATTGCCATGGTTTCGTATTTATCATTTAAAACGGTCGAGGTTCCATGGGCATTAATATAATCAACTTGATCCGGCGAAATTTTAGCGCTTTTTAAAGCTGCGTTAATCGCCCGGACCGCCCCTTCCCCGCAAGGTGCCGGCGCAGTAATATGATTTGCATCTCCGCTCATCCCGTACCCAACCACTTCGGCAATAATCTTAGCCCCGCGCGCTTTGGCATGCTCTAAGCTTTCCAGCACCACAATTCCCGCCCCTTCCCCCATGACAAAACCATTTCTTTCTTTATCGAAAGGTCGGCTGGCGTGTTCGGGATCATCATTGCTGGCAGAAAGCGCTTTAGCTGCACAAAAAGAACCAACGCCAAGCGGAGTAATGGAAGCTTCTGCTCCGCCCGCAATCATTGCTTCGGCATCGCCGCGTTTTATAATCTCAGCGGCTTCTCCGATACAATGCGTACCCGTGGCACAGGCCGTGACCACGCAACTGTTCGGTCCTTTGGCTCCGATTTGAATTGAAACAACTCCGGCTGCCATATCACAAATCATCATCGGCACGGTAAAAGGCGAAAGTCGACTGGGCCCTTTCTCTATCATTATGCGGCATTGTTTTTCCAAAAATCCAATGCCGCCAATACCGGATCCAATTAAAACTCCCGTTTGATTGGCTTCCTCTTCCTCAATTTTCAAACCGGATTCAGCCACCGCCATTTTTGCAGCCGCAATCGCATATTGAATAAATTCGGTGATGCGGCGTGCTTCCTTTTTGTCCATAAAATCAGCCGGGTTAAAGTCTTTTACTTCAGCCGCGATCTGAGTTGAAAATTCCGCAGCGTCAAAACGAGTGATTTTTGAAACCGTGTTGTGCCCCGCTTTTAGTCCTTCCCATAACTTTTCTACGCCAATTCCCATCGGCGTTACCGCCCCCATCCCGGTTATTACTACTCTGCGCTCTGACATCTAATTGGCCCCCTCAGCTTCTTTAACTAATTCTTCAATAATTTTGGCCGCCGGTTTAATGCTGCGGTCTTTAATTTTTGCAACATTTTCACCGCTAAAAACCACTCCGTGATCCACATCCCCGCGCTGTGAATTAATTAATGCCTGAATAATGCAATACTCAAGGGAACAGTGCTTTAAGCAAAAATCACAACCCACTGGTTTAGGCGCAGTTTTATTTAAAATTTTATCAGAAAAAGGATTTTTTAGAGCTCTTCCCGGAAGTCCTACCGGAGAGGTAATTAATCGAATGTCTCCCTCTTTGGCATTTTGGTACATCTTTTTAAACTCGAGAGCCGCATTACAT
Source organism: Candidatus Margulisiibacteriota bacterium (assembly GCA_018823125.1). Taxonomy (GTDB): domain Bacteria; phylum Margulisbacteria; class WOR-1; order JAHJIW01; family JAHJIW01; genus JAHJIW01. The sequence goes on from JAHJIW010000003.1 coordinate 116,819, forward strand.
TCTTCTGATAAAACAAACTTGGTGGCAATCTGAACTCCGTTGGCCCCCAGCTTAAGCATATCTACAATTCCCTGGCCGTCAATTATTCCCCCCGCCGCAATGATTGGTAATTTTACCAGCGGTCTAATTTCGATGACTAAATCTTTTATCGGGCGGTCGGTTCCCAGGTGCCCGCCCGCTTCTTTACCCTCGATTACGATTGCTGCCGCCCCCAATTTTTCTGAAAGTTTGGCCAGCTTAGCAGACGAAACGATCGGGACTACCGGAACTCCGTACTCCAAACCAATCTTAAAAAGATCTCTGGAAAATCCGGCACCGGAAACAATTAAATCAATTTTTTCTTTAATGGCGGTGTTAACAATGCCCAAAAATTCGCGGGCCACAAACATAATGTTGATGCCCACGATTCCACCATTAGCTAAATCTCTGGCAATTTTAATTTCTCGGGCGAGTTCCTCAAACTCCATCCCCGAGGCCGCAATTAATCCGATGCCTCCGGCCGCCGCCACCGCACCCGCTAACCTTCCCGTAGAAAGTCGAATTGCCATGCCCCCCTGAATAATAGGGATGCGTGCCGTTAAATTTGCAATTTTTAATTCCGGTAACTTCATTTTTTATTCACCCCGCAAACTTACTCGCAATTTTTTGCCTGGCTAGGGTAGCCCCATAGCTAACTCAAAGCTACGTGGCTACCCAGCCGCCACGCTTATTGTTTTGCGTGTTCTTTAATGTAATTAATGGTATCGCCTACAGTCTTAATCTTTTCTGCTTGCTCGTCAGGAATTTCCATGCCAAATGCTTCTTCCAGTGCCATTACTAATTCTACCGTATCCAGAGAATCCGCACCTAAATCATCCACAAAAGAAGACTCTTTACTTACTTCTGACTCAGATACACCTAACTGCTCTACCACTACTTTTTTTACATCTTCAAATACTTTTTGCTCGTCCAACACAATCACCTCCTTTTACATATACATTCCGCCATTGACCGACAGCACTTGTCCAGTAATATAATCTGAATCACTGCTGGCCAAAAACACACACGCATTTGCAATATCTTCGGGCAAACCTAATTTTTTTAAGGGAATTTGTTCCTTCATTTTATTTTTAATCTCTTCCGGGATTTTCTGGGTCATTTCAGTATCGATAAAGCCCGGCGCCACCGCATTGACCAAAATATTGCGGCTGGCTACTTCGCGCGCAATCGTTTTTGTAAAACCAATCACGCCCGCCTTAGTTGCCGAATAATTAGCTTGTCCGGCATTTCCCATCAAACCCACGATGGATGCAATATTGATAATTTTTCCGGCTCTAGCTTTCATCATGATTGGAATGACTGCCTTGGTGCAGTTAAAAACTCCGGTTAAGTTTACGGATACAACTGCATTCCACTCCTCTGGTTTCATGCGCATCAGCAGAGCATCTTTGGTGATGCCCGCATTGTTTACCAAGATATCAATTTTGCCTAAATCTTTAGCCGTAGCCGCAATCACTTTGCCGGTTTCATCAAAATCCGCCACGTTTTGCTTAACTGCAATAACATTTCCGCCGGCTGCATTAAGTTCGTCGGCAGTTTTTTGGGCTGCTTCCAAATTAATATCCGAAATTACTACTTTGGCTCCTGCGGCCACAAATGCTTGGGCTATCGATTTACCAATACCTTGCGCCCCTCCGGTAATAAAAGCAGTTTTATCTTTTAATTTCATCACAAACTCCCTTAATTATGATAACGCATCAATGGTTGTTTTAAAAGATGCCAGATCCTCAATATTTAATATTTTAACCTGAGGATTAATCTTTTTAATCAATCCGGATAATACTTTTTTAGGGCCCAGTTCGACAAAAGTATCAATTCCTTTAGATATCATATTTTCTACAGATTGCTGCCAGAGTACGGTGCTAACCACCTGCTCAACCAGTTTTTGCTTAATTTCCGCCGCCGCGGTCATATATTCGCCGGTAACATTAGATACTACCGGAAACCGTGCATCCTGAAACTTAACTTGGGTAAACTCACCTTTTAATCGCTCTGCCGCCGGCTGCATCAGTGCACAATGGAAAGGTGCGCTTACCGCCAAAGGAATTACTCTTTTGGCACCGGCCTCTTTACAATGGGAAGCAACTTCTTCCACCGGTTTTTTCTCGCCGGAAATTACCACTTGTCCGGGAGAATTAAAGTTTGCCGCACATACTATGCCCGAAGTAGCGTAAGAAGCCAGTTCTAAAACTTTATCATACGGCAACCCTAAAATGGCCACCATCGCTCCGTGGCCTTCGGGAACCGCGCTTTGCATAAATTTTCCGCGTTTGTTTACCAAGCGGACAGCATCCATAAAATCAATCGTTCCCGCAGCCGTTAACGCCGAATATTCACCCAAGCTGTGCCCCGCCGCTACTGACGGCAGGAGGCCTCTTTTCTTTAGTATGGCAAAAATCGCTACCGAAACGGTTAAAATCGCCGGCTGGGTTATTTCGGTTTTTTTCAAATCGTCAACTGGTCCTTCAAAACAAAGTTTTTTAAGATCGAATTCAAGCGCCGTATTCGCTTCATCAAAAATTTTGGCTGCACTTTCAAAATTTTCGGCAAGTTCCTTGCCCATCCCCACGTACTGCGACCCCTGCCCCGGAAAAACGTACGCTACCTTTTTTAATGTTTTTACTTCTGCCATTTTTTAACCCTTGAACTTTTGGATCAATTTTGGAACCACTTCAAACAAGTCGCCCACGATTCCGTAATCGCAAATCTTAAAGATCGGCGCATCCGGATCTTTATTAATCGCCACAATTGTATCCGAAGATGACATTCCCGCCAAATGCTGTATCGCCCCTGAAATCCCACAGGCAATATATAACTTCGGACAAACGGTTTTTCCGGTTTGTCCAACCTGGTGGTGCGAAGAAATCCATCCGGCATCCACCGTGGCGCGTGAAGCCCCTACCGCCCCACCCAAAGTCATCGCTAATGCTTCAATCAAAGCAAAGTGTTTAGGGTCGCCTAACCCTCTCCCGCCGGAAACAATAATTTCCGCTTCGGTTAAGTTAACTTTTACGGAAGTATCTTTAATAATATCTAAAATCTTTACTGCCATGTCTCCCGCCCGCAATTTAATGTTTTCTTTAAGTATTTCGCCTCTGCGTGAAGGATCTTTTTCTAATTTTTTCATTACTTTGGGCCGGACGGTGGCCATTTGGGGTCGATGCTGAGGAGAAATAATGGTAGCCATGATGTTTCCGCCAAAAGCCGGACGGGTTTGTAAAAGTTTGCGGTCCTCAACGTCCACATCTAAGCCGGTGCAGTCTGCGGTTAAACCGGTTTTAATGCGCGCCGCGATGCGGGAAGCTAAATCCCTTCCGGTAGTAGTAGCTCCAATCAAAACAATTTCGGGCTTATGGCGACCGATTAAATCCGAAAGCACGGTAGCATAAGGAGCCGTAACATAATTATTTAAACGATCATCAGTAACTAGTAATACGTAATCGGCGCCGTAATGAATTAATTCTTCGGCCTGTTTTTCAACTTCGGGGCCACCGATCAGTACGGCAGTTAATCTTTCTTCTAGTTTATCGGCCAGTTTGCGTCCTTCGCCTAAAAGTTCGAGCCCCACACTTTGAACCTTACCTTCGTGTTGTTCGGCAAAAACCCAAACCCCGCGGTATTCATCAATATTCATGCCGGCTTTTTTTTCGACCTTAAGCTCGATCGCCTTAACCGGACAAACCGGAACGCAGGCCCCGCAAAGCGTGCAGCCTTCTTTAATTATAGCCAACTTTCCTTCCATCTCAATTACGCCAAAAGGACAGGCGGGCACACATTTTTTACAGCCAATACATTTTTCGGTTACTTTAATCGACATTAAGCAATTTTCCTCTCTTTAATCTCTGAAACGACGGTATTGACCGCAGCATCAATATCTTCATAAAAAACTTTTCCTCCGCTTTTTGCCGGAGGAGTAAAAATTTTGACTACCTGGGTGGGGGATCCGTCTAAGCCAATTCTTAATTTATCGGCTTCGATGGCTTCTGCATTCCAGGTTCGGATTTCGGCCTTTTTGGCTTTCATCATACCCTTGAGGGAAGTCGGCCGCGGTTCGTTAATTTGTTTTACCACGGTTATCATGCAAGGCAATGGAACTTCAACGATTTCGTTAGTATCTTCCAGGAGACGCTCCACTTTAATTTTTTTGCCATCCGGTTCAATTTTAACCGCAAAAGTTACCTGAGGAATATTTAGCCATTCAGCAATGCCTGGCCCGACCTGAGCGGTGTCGCCGTCGATGGCCTGTTTACCACAGATGATTAAATCAAAGGCCTCAATTTTTTTAATGGTTTGGGCTAATGTGTATGACGTTGCCAGCGTATCCGAACCGGCAAACGCTCGATCGGAAACTAAGATAACGTCATCCACTCCCATCGCCAAAACTTGCTTGAGTGCTTCTTTAGCTTGCGGCGGCCCCATGGTAATAGCAGTCACTTTCCCGCCGGTGGCTTCTCTGAGCTTGAGGGCGGCTTCAATTGCATTTTCATCAAAGGGATTAACAATTGAAGGCACCCCTTCACGAATTAAAGTATTGGTTTCGGGGTTAATCTTTACTTCAGTGGTATCCGGAACTTGTTTTATGCAGACAATTATTTCCATGCTTATTTTTTCATTGCACTTTCTTTAATTAATTTTAAAGCGATTTGGTTGCGTTGAATTTGATTGGTTCCTTCATAAATTTGGGTGATCTTCGCATCCCGCATCATTTTTTCAACTGGGTATTCCTTCATGTAACCGTACCCGCCAAAAACTTGAACGGCATCGGTGGTAACTTCCATGGCAACATCCGACGCAAAAAGCTTAGACATGGCCGATTCTTTGGTACAGTCTTTTAATCCGGCGTCGATTGCACGGGCTACCGCATAAACTAAGGCCCGAGCCGCTTCAATTTTAGTCGCCATGTTAGCTAACATGTGTTGAATCGCTTGGATCGATGAAATTGATTTACCAAACTGTACTCTTTCTCTTGAATATTTAACCGCTTCGTCAAGAGCACCCTGTGCAATCCCTACGGCCTGAGCTCCGATTCCCGGTCGGGTTTGGTCTAAAGTTTTCATGGCCACGATAAAGCCCATGCCTTCTTTGCCTAAAATTTGCGATTTATGAATTTTACAATCCTGGAAAACCAGCTCGCGGGTAGCTGAGCAGCGGATTCCCATTTTGTTTTCTTTTTTACCAAAAGAAAAACCGGGCGTACCCTTTTCAACGACAAACGCAGTGGCGCCGCGGCTGCCCTTGGTTTTATCGGTGATGGCAATTACCGAATAAATTTCGGCCTCGCCGCCGTTAGTAATCCATTGTTTAGTTCCGTTTAAAATATAGTGATCACCGTCTTTTTTAGCGGTGGTTTGCATGCCGGCGGCGTCTGAACCAGCGTTCGCTTCGGTTAAGCCAAATGCCGCTAGCTTTTTACCGGCACCAATATCCGGTAAATATTTTTTCTTTTGTTCATCCGTACCAAATAATAAAATTGGAATCGCGCCTAAAGCCGATGCAGCAAAAGTAACGCCGACCCCGCCGCAAATTCGGCTAATTTCTTCGGTCGCCAGACAAAATTCCATCTCGCCTCCGCCAAAACCACCGTAGGCTTCGGGAAGATATAATCCGCAAAGATCCGCTTCAGCAAAAATTTTCATGATACCCCAAGGGAATTCACCTTTTTCGTCCAGTTCTGCCCGCACTGGCAATACTTTTTCTACCGCAATTTTTCGCGCCAGGTCCCGGATCATTTCTTGTTCTTCGGTCAACAGATAATTTAACATTTTCTTGAATCCTCCTTTAAATTTCGCCTAAACACTCCACTTTATTAAGTTGGCCCCGTAGGTCAACCCCGCCCCGAATCCTGACAATACTATTACATCTCCTTTTTTTATCCTACCTTCGGAAAGTGCCTCATCCAGTGCGATTGGCACCGATGCGGCACTAGTATTGCCATATTTTTGGAGATTAACATACACTTTTTCTTTTGGCAACCTTAACTTTTTTAGGGCATGATTGATGATTCTTACGTTGGCCTGATGAGGAATCAACAGATCCACGTCCTCAATTTTAAATCCGCTTTTATCTAAAACTTTTTGTACCGAAGTTTCGAGTGCTCTTACCGCAAATTTAAAAACTTCTTTGCCGTCCATGCTCATGTAGCGGCTTTTTCTTAATTCCGGATCGCGTGATCCCCCGCCCGGCATGACCAAGTGTTTTCCACCGGCGCCCTCGGCCGCCAAATGATTAGCCAGAATGCCGCTTCCATCTATAAATGGCTTAAGTACTACGGCCCCGGCCCCATCGCCGAATAAAATACAAGTGTTGCGGTCTTTAAAATCAATGTATTTAGTTAAAGTATCTGCGCCAACCAAAAGCACACATTTATACTGTCCGCTTTCAATTAAAGCTGAAGCCACCGCCAGGCCATAGTTAAAACCAGAGCAAGCCGCCGAAACATCAAAGGCGGCAGCGTTAGTCGCCCCCAGTTTATCCTGCAAAATACAGCCAACTGATGGAAAAAGGGTATCCGGAGAAGAAGTTCCAATTGCAATGCAGTCAATTTCTTCCGGAGCAACTTTAGCATGCTCAAGTGCTTTCTGAGCCGCTTCATAAGCCAAGTCAGAAGTAGCGGTTTCGTAATCGGTTAAGCGTCTTTCTTTGATCCCGGTACGGGCGGTGATCCATTCGTCAGAAGTATCCACCATTTTTTCCAGGTCGGCATTAGTTAATACTTTATCTGGAACTTTTGATCCAACCCCCACAATTCCAGCGTGAATCGTCATCTGCTATGCTCCATAATTCTTAATATAATCTACTACTTTTTCAGTTGCCGCTTCACCGGCAACCCGTAGTGCATTTTTTATCGCTTTAGCTTTGGCTCTACCATGGGCCTTATAGCAAACTCCGGCTAACCCCAAGAGCGGCGCTCCACCGTATTCATCATAATCCACCATTTTTTTTAAATTCATCAAAGCCGGCGAAAGCATGAGAGCGCCCAGCTTAGTGACCGGATTTCTTTTTAATTCTTTTTTAAGCATATTTACAATGTTGCCGGCTAAATTTTCACTAAATTTTAAGATCAAATTCCCCACAAAGCCATCGCAAACTACGACATCAACTTTGCCGTTTAATATTTCTTTGCTTTCGACGTTGCCTACAAAGTTTAATTTAGAATTTTTAAGTAAAGGATACGTTTCGAGGGTAAGCTCGTTGCCTTTTTCGGGTTCTTCGCCAATATTTAAGAGGCCAACCCGAGGATTACTACGATGCAAAGCATGTTCGGCAAAAACCGAACCCATCTGCGCAAACTGGACCAGATGCTTAGCTTTACAATCTACATTGGCGCCCATATCCAGCAATAAAACCGGACCCTGTTCCGTAGGAAAAACCGTAGCAATGGCCGGACGTTCGATGCCTTTGATTCTGCCTAAGCCAAAAAGCGCGGCGGTCATCAAAGCTCCCGTATTGCCTGCCGAAACAATCGCATCCGCCTGCCCATTTTTAACTAATGCTACGGCAATGTTAACTGAAGCATCTTTTTTCTGTTTAACTGCCGCTACCGGGGATTCATTCATCTCGATTACCTGGCTGGCATTTACCACGGAGAGGTTTTTATGAGGAGCGTGTCGGGAAAGTTCGGCTTTGACCTTGAGTTCGTCACCAACCAGAATGATATTAAAACCATACTCTTTAGCAGCAGAGAGTGCGCCCTTAACTATTTCGCGTGGAGCATGATCTCCACCCATAGCATCTAGTGCAATGGTAACCAATTCTACTTCTTCTCCTTTTTACCTTTTGCAGCTTTGATTTTTATCATTTCTCTGCCGCGGTAGTTTCCACAAGCAGCACAAGCATAGTGAGGAAGAACCGGAGCACCACACTTAGTACATTTAGTCATCCCTTTAGCTTTTATCTTCCAATTTGCACGGCGTTTCCATTGACGCGAACTCGAATGTTTCTTTTTGGGTTGTACCATTTATTTTTCCTCCCGATGCTTAAATTTTTTTAACTTTTCCAGTCTGGGATCAACCTGCGTTTCGGCTTTTTTTTCCTTTTCCACAAAACCCTGGCAGGTTTCTTTACACAGGGGTTTTATTGGAACGGCTGATAGTAAATTTTGCCTGATTGCTTCAAACAAGTCAATAGTATTATCGCCGCCGATCTCAAAGACAAAATCTTCATCCCGCAACTCAACCTCTTCGGCAGACTTTTTAGCGTGCGGATGCCGGGTCGCAATCGAATATTCCTCATCCAGATCAAGTTTGACCGGAAAATTAAACTTTTTCAGGCAACGGCAGCAGGTTAATTCCACGCTTAATTCTGCGGTACCGGTTAATAATATGGTTTTCCCGGTGTTAACCAGCGAGGCATTCAATTTTACCGGCGAAGAAATCTTAACGTTTTCGTCTTCGTAATGGATAACGTCGTCAAATTTTACGCTTTCTTTTTCGCCTGCCGCCTTCAAAATATGTGAGATATCGATCTTCATTTCAAGGTCCATTCTTTAAAAAACACAAAGCGGTATTATATATGTATAGGGATGGGGTGTCAATTTAAAAAAGAAACAAGGGTGATTAAAGGCCTGGGAAGGCCCATGAGGAAAACCGAAGGCATAAGTGTTTGAAGACTATAAAGGGCAAAAACATTAATTGCCTTTTGTGGCCATTGATAGCCCTAAGCCCTCAACCACTTCACGGGCCTTCATGGGCCCTTAATAGCCTTTATGCTCGGGGATGGTGCGAATCGTAGATCTTTTTCATGCGTTCCTTGGTAATGTGGGTATAAACCTGGGTGGTAGAAAGTGAAGCATGCCCCAAAAGCTCCTGAACAATGCGCAGGTCCGCTCCGCCGGCAAGCATATGGGTCGCAAAAGTATGGCGAATCGTATGCGGGGTAACTTTTTTATCCAGTTTTGCGCGTCGGGCATACTTTTCGACCATTCTTTCGATACTGCGGGAAGTGATACGCGTCCCTCTTTTTCCCAAAAAGACCGCCCCTTTCAGGTTTTTCTGGGTACGCACCGAAAGTTTAGGCCGCCCGGCGCCTAAGTACTCATTAATCGCAGCTTTAGCATGGCTGCCGATTAAAACCACCCGCTCTTTTCTGCCTTTTCCAAAAACCCGCACCTCGCCTCCCTCCATATCCACGTCATTGATATCCAATTTAACAGTTTCTGAAACCCGCATGCCGCTCCCGTATAATAATTCAAGCATCGCCTTATCCCGCAAACCATACGGGGTATCTAATTTTGGCTGGTCGAGCATTTTCTTCATTTCTTCAAGATAAAGAAAATTAGGAAGCTTCCTGGGAAGCTTTGGGGTAGAAATCAAATCGAAAGGATTTTCGTGGACCACTTCTTCTCTGCCTAAATATTTAAAAAACGAGCGGCAGGCAGATATTTTTCGTGCCAGCGATCGCCGGGAATATTTTTTTTCCTCTAAGAATAGTAAAAATTGGCGAGCGGTAGTTACATTAACTCTATATAAGTTGAGGTATCCTTGTTTATCCAGAAATTTAATCAGTTGAGTTAAATCGCGGAAATAATTGGAAGCGGTGTGGTCCGATAAATTGCGCTCCTGCTTTACGTAAACCATAAAATTTTGGAGGTGGTTTTTCATGGCAGCTAGATTAAGCCGTACTGCTTTTTCTTTTCGGTCGACATGGGCGAATAACGATTTTTGCCTTCCCGGACCCATTCCTGTCGATCTTCGCGGCGGGTATCAATGTGTATAGTATTGTCATCCGTGTTAAGGCCGATGCCCCTCACTTCGTCCAAAGTGCGTAAAAATTCGATGATTTGCTTGGGGGAAACATCGCGCATGATTATATGGACGGCTTTACCAAAAGTGTGGAAACTTTTTTTAGACTTTTCTTCGCGGTCATTTTCGGCTTCACAGCGAAATCCTTGAACAATTTTCACCGGTTTTCTGAAATGTCCACCCAACTCCTCCAAAACCCCCACCAAACCAAGATGAATCTTAAATTCCTGCCCCCTGCAATCATTGCAGCGGCAGATAAAATCCTTGTGATTAAAATGTTCGCTTAGGTCTCCCATTGATTAAATTTTAGCATATTTAAGAAGAATTTGACATGCAGTCTCTGCGTTGACTTCTCTTTTTACATCATATATACTCTCTAACTGTTCATTTTTAAAAAAATAAAAGGAGACTCTTCATGCCAAAACACAGACATATGTTTACTTCCGAATCCGTAACTGAAGGACATCCGGATAAAATGTGCGACCAAATTTCAGATGCAATTGTGGATTCCATAGTTGCCAAAGATCCTCCGGCCCGGATCGCAGCTGAAACCCTGGTCACCAACGGCATCTGCATCGTTGCCGGAGAAGTTACCACCGGAACTTACATCGAAATCCCGCAAATCGTCAGAGAAACGATCCGCCAAATTGGATACACCGACGCCAAATATGGATTTGACTACGAAACCTGCGGAGTACTGGTTTCGATTAAAGAACAATCCAAAGACATCGCCATGGGAGTCGATAAAAGCTTAGAAACCAGGGATGGTGAAGTAGTTAAAGAAGATCTTGAACAATTAGGAGCGGGCGATCAGGGTTTAATGTTTGGTTATGCTTGCGATGAAACCGATGAATTAATGCCGCTGCCGATTACCCTGGCGCATAAATTAGCAAAGCGCTTAGCTGAAGTCAGAAAAAATGGCGATCTGAAATATTTAAGGCCGGATGGAAAATCACAGGTAACGGTTGAATACGATAACGATAAACCAATCCGCCTCGACAGCGTTTTAATCGGCGCGCAACATTCTCCGGATGTAAATCCTGATAAAATCAGAGCAGATATAATCGAACATGTAATTACCCCTATCCTTCCGCCAGAGTTAGTGGATAAAAACATGAAATATTATGTTAATCCTACCGGTAGATTTGTAATCGGCGGACCGCAAGGCGACACCGGGGTAACCGGCCGAAAAATTATCGTCGATACTTACGGCGGTTATGCCCGACACGGCGGTGGAGCTTTTTCAGGAAAAGACCCAACTAAAGTTGACCGCTCCGCAAACTATGCCGCTCGCTACGTTGCGAAAAACGTAGTGGCCGCCGGACTGGCCAGCAAATGTGAAGTTCAAATTGCTTATGCGATCGGCGTCGCCAAACCATTATCAGTTATGGTCGACACTTTCGGCACCGGAAAAATTGCGGATGATAAAATCGCCAAGATTATTACGGATAATTTTGATCTGAGACCCGGTATTATTATTAAAGAACTTGGCTTAAGAAGACCAATCTATCAACAAGTTGCTGCATATGGACACTTCGGCAGAAAAGATCTTGATCTGCCGTGGGAAAAGACCGATTTAGCAGAAAAGTTTAAAAAAGCGGCAAAATAAACGGGGTTCTCCATATTGATTCCCTGCTTGGCGCGTCTCCCGCGCTTACATAAGCTGTCGTACTAGTCGTCAACTGCTTTTATTTTCAACATCTTCACGCTCAATTTCCTTTGGCAAAAAAGTTGCTTATATATAACATCTTGAAAGGAGAAGCAAAATGTCAAAGGAAAGCTATCTAATCGGAAAAGCCGGGGAGGATCTGGCCGAAAGCTATTTAACGGGTAAGGGCTATATTATTATAGAAAGGAATTTTCGGTCGCGTAGAGGCGAGATTGATTTAATTGCATTCGAAAAAGATGCGCTGGCTTTTGTAGAAGTAAAAAACTATTCTTTCCGGAGTTATCTTTCGCCCCTAGATTCAATTTCACGCACTAAAAAAACCTGCCTAACCCATGCCGCAAAATCCTTTTTGATCCGAAAAAACATGCATCATAAAGCCTGCCGTTTTGATGTGCTGATAATTTTTTCAAATAACGATAGTAAAAAGCGCTTTCTTCTAATCAAGAACGCTTTTCAGATACAGTAAAAGGAGGGCAAAAAATGACCAACTTAGTTCCAGCTGAACGAATTGAAAATAAAATATATTTAATCAGGGGACACAAGATAATGTTAGCGTTTGATTTAGCTAAACTATACGGAGTTAAAACAAAGGTGTTTAATCAAGCGGCGCAAAGAAACGCCGAACGATTTCCTGAAGATTTTATGTTTCAATTAACCTGGGAGGAAGCCGAATGTTTAAGGTCACAAATTGTGACCTTAAAGAACCAACAAAAAAGATCAAAACGTGGGCAACACATCAAATACTTACCCTACGCCTTCACTGAACAAGGGGTTGCCATGCTATCTAGTGTACTTCGAAGCAAAAGAGCCATCCAGGTAAACGTTGCCATAATGCGAGCATTTGTGAAACTAAGACAATTTCTATCAACTCACAAAGAACTATCCCGCAAACTATTCGAACTTGAACAAAAGGTCGGAGAAAATAGTTCAGAAATACGTAAAATCTTTGAGGCAATCAGAAAACTAATGGCTCCACCCAAAAAATCGAAAAAGATAGGATTTCTTCGTTAATTATGTTTACTAAAATATTCTCCGGGTCAGTAAAAGGAATCAATGGCTTTATCGTAGAGGTGGAAGTCGACAAGGCTAAGGGTTTGCCAGGGCATACCATTGTTGGCCTTCCCGGAACTGCAGTCAAAGAAAGCCGCGACCGGATTCGAGCGGCGCTAAAAAATTCCGGATTGGGAAATCCGCTGGGATTTTTTACCGTAAATTTAGCGCCCGCAAACCTTAAAAAAGAAGGCCCCATTTTCGATTTGCCAATTGCCCTCGGCATGATTGCCTTAGAATTTAATCTAAATTTAAACGGGTTGTCCGATGCCCTTTTTATTGGCGAACTTTCACTGGACGGAACCCTGCGTCCGGTTAAAGGAGTCCTCCCGATCTGCCTTTCTGCCCGGGAACACGGAATTAAAAAAATTGTCTTGCCAAAACAAAATACAAATGAAGCGGCCCTGGTTTCTGAGCTAGAAATCTTCCCAATCGCACACTTAAATGAACTGGTTGATCACCTTAATAATATAAAAATAATAACTCCTTCCGGCAACAAGTGTGCCAAGAAAAAGTTGGCCCCAAAACATGATCTGGATTTTTCAGAAGTCAAAGGACAGCTCGTGGCTAAAAGAGCATTAGAAATTGCTGCTGCTGGTTTTCATAATATTTTATTGATTGGCCCGCCCGGATCCGGCAAATCCATGCTGGCTAAAAGAATGAAAACCATTTTGCCGCCATTAAGTTATGAAGAAGCGCTGGAAATTACAAAAATTTATAGTGTTTCTGGGAAATTGCTTTCCAATGATCAAGTAATAAATCAACGTCCTTATCGATCACCCCACCACTCCATCAGTCTTTCTGGAATTACCGGCGGCGGGGCTACTCCCCAACCCGGAGAAATTAGTCTGGCCCATAAAGGCATTCTGTTTTTAGATGAATTTCCCGAATTTAACCGCGGAGTTTTAGAAGCCCTCCGTCAGCCGCTTGAAGATAAAACCATGGTGGTTTCACGTGCTCTGCAATCCGTAAAATTTCCCGCCGAATTTATTTTAGTCGCCTCCATGAATCCCTGCCCCTGCGGCCACTATTTAAACCAAGAGGAAAACTGCTCCTGCTCGCCCACCCAGGTCCGCAATTACTGGAGCAAACTTTCCGGCCCCCTCCTCGACCGCATCGACCTAATTGTTGATGTTCCCCGTTTAAAGTTAAATGAATTATCAGAATATTCCAGTGGCGAACCTTCTTCACAAATTCAAAAAAGAGTAATTATAGCTTGGCGGAAACAAAATGAAAGAAATAAAAAGTTAAATTCGAATTTGGCCGCAAAAGAAATGAAATTATATTGTCCTCTTAAAAAAGACGCTGCTGATTTACTTAAAGAAGCCGTTTATAAGTTCAAATTAAGTGGTCGTGCTTATGACAAAGTACTTAAAGTTAGCCGCACCATTGCCGATTTAGAAGGTGAAGCACAGATTCAACTGGCACATATTGCGGAAGCACTGCAATATCGGTTTTCAAATCAGAAAGGAGGAAAATACTAATGAACACTCTAATGCCAATGGAAACCATCGAAAAGAAAATATTTTTAATAAGAGGCAAAAAAGTCATGCTAGATAGAGATCTGGCAGATCTTTACAAGATTGAAACTGCCCAGCTCAAAAGACAAATAAAAAGAAACATTGATAGGTTTCCAAGTGATTTTATGTTTATTTTAAACCAGCAGGAAGTCGAAATGATGGTATGCCAAAATGGCATACCATCTAAGAAGCATTTTGGTGGTGCAAAACCATACGTTTTTACTGAGCACGGCATATTAATGCTGTCATCAGTATTAAACAGCAAAAGAGCAATACAGGTAAACATTCAAATCATGCGTATATTCAACAAATTACGACAATTATTATTAAGACATGAGCATCTAAATAAAAAGATAGAAGAGCTCGAACAAAAATACGACAAACAATTCAAAATTGTATTTGATGCCTTAAGAGAAATTATCATGCCGCCAGAAAAACCAAAAAAGAAAATCGGTTTCATTGTGAACAGCAAACCTTAAAAGCTTAAAAACTTCGTTTCCCCTAATCCGCCCGGTTTCTTTTTGGGTGCCGGTGGTTTTGACTGCGAGGGGATGGGGGGCTTTGATATCTGTGGGCGCGGCGGCGGCGTAACAATTGGTTTGGCTTGCGGAAACATGGGCTGGTAAACTGCGGGCCGTTGTAGCATTTGTTCGGGCGCTTTTTCGATAAAAACCAAATCGCCTTCTTTTACCACCCCGGCTAATCTAATCCCAACTTCCCAGCCTTTTTTCCCTTTTTCAATATCCTGGTGATTCATCTGCATCGAATCAACTTTTTGGGTAAAATCATTTTCTTTCCTTTTAATGGTAATAAACGCACCCTTTTCTAACGGTGCATTTAACTTGATAATCCCAACATGAATTTTATTAAAATAATGGGTGATTTTACCAATGGGCTTAGAACTTTTAGCTTTTTTAGTTTTCTTTTTAGTGGTTTTTGCGCGGCGTTTGGCTTTAGTAACTTTCTTTGCTTTTTTCTTTGGCATAATTGCCTCTCCTTAGTTTGAGGTATATTTATTGTAGCACTCTTAACTGGAAAGTATAGAATTTTAGGCCAAAAAATTAGGGCTTGAACCAAAAATTTGAATCAAGCCCTAAAAAGCGACTATTCTGAAAAAGTACTTAGTTTATTCTCTCAAAAAGCTTTTGTCCCATTGAAAATTTGGCTATATTTCGAGCACCAATTTTAATTTCTTTGCCGGTTTGCGGGTTGCGTCCCATGCGGGCTTTTCTTTTTCTTTTTTGCCAGGAACCAAATCCAACCAATTGAACTTTTTTACCTTTCTTTAATTCGGTGCTAACCGTATCCACAAAAGAATCGATAAAATTTAACACTCTGGTTTTGGGCATTTTAGTTTTCTTCGACATTGATTCGATTAATTCTTGTTTATTCATTTTTATCCCCTTTCAAATTTTTAATCAAGTCTTCGCATTTTAAAATATTAGTAAGGGTGTGTCAAGGTGAGAAAAAACAAGAGTTTCCTCAAAATTTATCATAAGCAATGGTCCGCGCAAAGAGTCAGTTATTTTCCCAGCCAATACCCTGCGCAAACACGCACTCAAAAGCCCCGGCGAGGCTTTTGGTGCTCGGCGCTCGGCCCCGCTCTCCCCCGATTTCATCGGGGGATCCATGCCCGCGGGGCCTCCGCGACGGTTTGCTTTAGGGCATTGGCTGCAACAAAATAACTATTAGGAAAAACACTTTAGGACCATTGCCTCTTAAATTTTGGGAAACTGGTTTTTTTTTGCGAATAAATAAAAAGATGAAATTGCTTTGACCTATACTTTCTTCTAAGCTATCCTGAATCCCATGAAAATCCACTGTATCAGCCTGGGTTGCCCCAAAAATTTAACCGACACCGAAGCGGTGTTGGGAATTTTGCGCCGCGCCGGCCATAAAATCATCCCAGACGCCGCCAAAGCCGAAATTATCTTGATAAACACTTGCGCATTTATACAATCCGCTACCGAAGAATCAATTGATACCATATTAGACGCCGCAAAATATAAAAAAACCGGAAAATGTAAACATTTAATCGTGATGGGCTGCCTACCCAGCCGCTATCAGAAAAAAATATCCAAACTTTTGCCGGAGGTGGATGCGTTTGTGGGCAGTGGTGAACTCGATAAAATTAACGAAATTATCGGCGGCGCCGTGGCAAAAGAACATGCCGCCGTATCACCACGTAAACAAAAATCCTGCCTTTTCGGCCATGAGATCCCGCGCCTAAAAGTCACCCCCAAGCACTTTGCTTACGTAAAAATCGCCGACGGATGTAATAATCGATGTACTTACTGCACCATCCCACAAATCCGTGGCAGGTATCAAAGCCGCCCCATCGATTCAATCATCAAAGAGGTCAAACTTTTGGCAAAAATGGGCGCCAAAGAGATCATTTTTGTGGCTCAGGAAACTACTTATTATGGAACCGACCTCTACGGCAAACCCGCCCTGGTCAAACTGCTAAAAAGCACTGCCAAAATCAAAGGGATCCACTGGATTCGCATCATGTACACCCACCCCGCCCGGATCACCGATGAGCTGATCAAGTTAATCAAAAATGAGCCTAAAATATGCAAGTACCTTGACTTGCCGCTCCAGCATATTTGTGATAAAATTTTAACAAATATGGGTCGGCGCTACACGCGTCGTTTAGTTGATAATTTAATAAGTAAAATTAGGAGGTCAATTCCAGAAATCGTTCTTCGGAGTACGTTTCTGGTTGGATTTCCTGGAGAAACCAACAAAGATTTCGAAGAACTGTTGCGGTTTACCGAAAATACAAAGCTTGAACGATTAGGAGTTTTTAAGTATTCGAAAGAGGAAGGAACACCTGCTAGCAAATTGAGGGGGCAGGTTTCCGCAAAAGTTAAAAACCAAAGATTTCACAAGCTAATGAGAAGACAGAACATGATTTCAAGACGATTTAACCGAAATTTAATAAATAAAATGTTTGAAATTTTAGTGGATTGCGGAGTTTCCGGAGGTTCTTTAGGTAGAACCTATATGGACGCCCCCGAAATCGACGGTTCTGTTCTCATAAAAAATTCTAAAATCCGGTCCGGAAAAATTGTTTTAGGCAAAATCATCGATTCGTCCGCCTACGATCTTTCCGCCCGTCTAATTACTTGACCATTCCGAACGTAGTTTCCCTGGTACGTATTGCTTTAATCCCCTCAATAACTTACTTTTTATGTTTTTCAAATTGTACCTTTGCCGGAATTGAATACAAATACATTGCCTGTGCACTGTTTATTTTAGTTGCTTTAAGCGACGCGCTGGACGGGTACTTAGCCCGCAAGTTAAATCAGGTTACAACCTTAGGTAAGTTACTGGATCCGCTGGCTGACAAACTATTAGTAATTGCCGTGTTAATTGTGTTAATAGAAAAAAGGTTAGTGCCGGCACTTCCGGTAATGTTAATTATTATGCGGGATTTAACCATTTCATTGTTTAGAGGGCTGGCCGCCAGCCGCCATCTGATCATTGCGGCCTCTCCCTGGGGCAAAATAAAAACGGTTTTACAGGTTATCGCCATTGCAATGCTGATTTTGTCTCTGCCTTTTGCAATTGAGGTTTTATGGGTAAGCATAACCATAACCTTGCTGACCGGGGCACAAATCATCTGGAACAATAAAGAGGTTCTATATGAAAGAACAACTTAGCGCTCATACATCTGAAGTAAAACTGGAAAGCTTTTTTACTAAAGTTTTATCGGTCATCGGCAGAACTACCGATTTGCAGTTAGCTTCTTTAATGCAGAAAGGCCACCATACCATTGCAGTCGCCGAGAGCTTAACCGCCGGGATGGTTTGCAGCCGGTTAGCAAACGTGGCCCGCAGTTCAGAGTATTTTTTAGGCGGGATTGTTTGTTATCATAATCGCATTAAGGTAGTAGAAGTTGGCGTCCCGGCCGCACTAATTTCCAAGCACGGACCGGTTTCTAAAGAAGTAGCGGTTTCAATGGCCGAAAATATCCGGAAAAAATTTAAAACTGAGATCGGCCTATCAACTACGGGATTAGCCGGACCTAAAAACGAAGAAGGTTTACATCCGGGATTGGTATACATTGCCTTGGCTACTCACCAGGGATGCGAGTTTAAGGAAATCCATCTGCAAGGAACCCGGAATGAAATCCGCAGAAAAGCAGCCCAGGCCTGCTTGGGGCTTTTGTGGCTGCACCTAGGTGGAGACGAGGTAGTACAAAACGCAGCAAAAGCATCATGAGAACTTTTATTGCGGTTAATTTAAGCGACGCAGTTAAAGATAATATAAACCAGGTCGTTGAAAAATTAAAAAAAGTTGACCCCGGCATTAAATGGGTCAAAAAAGAAAATCTTCACATCACCCTGAAATTTTTAGGGGAAGTGAGTGAAGAAAAGGTTAAAGCGGTGGGAGATCTTTTAAGTGAAAAGCTAAAAGATCTTCAGGCGATTGAATTAAAATTTATTGGGATCGGCTCTTTCCCCCGGGTAGTTTGGATCGCTACTAGAAACGGCGCGGAAAGATTAAGTAAAATTTGGAATCAGGTTGAAGCAGTATTAGAAAAAGAAGGTTTTGAGAGAGATACCCGGCCCTTTGCCGCGCACGTTACCATCGGACGCATTAAGGGCAACCGTAATCCGAAGCTTAAGGGTGAACTCGAAAAACTAAAAGATTTTGATTTTGGTACCGATCGGATCAGTTCGATATCGATTATGAAGAGTACACTGGGAAAAACTGGTCCGAGCTACGAAGAAATAAATAAAATATAAAAGGAGAACTATCATGTCTAACGAAAAAAACAAAGCATTAGGAATTGCAATTGCAAAAATCGAAAAAGACTACGGCAAAGGCGCGATCATGAAAATGGGCGAAGCGTCAAAGATGAAAATTGACTCCATTCCTACCGGCGCACTATCGCTGGATTTGGCATTAGGCGTCGGCGGACTGCCGCGCGGAAGAATCGTTGAGATTTACGGACCAGAAGGCGGCGGTAAAACCACGGTTTCGCTGCACGTTATTGCCGAAGCCCAGAAAAAAGGAGGCATCGCCGCATTTATCGATGCCGAACATGCCATGGACCCGCTGTATGCCAGGAGACTGGGAGTCGACATCAATAATCTGCTTATTTCCCAGCCGGATTACGGTGAACAAGCATTAGAAATTTGTGAAACATTGGTCCGTTCGGGAGCCGTAGATATTATTGTAGTCGACTCAGTGGCGGCCCTGGTCCCTAAAAAAGAAATCGAAGGGGAAATGGAAGACATCCACGTTGGTTTGCAGGCCCGCTTGATGTCTAAAGCTCTGCGTAAACTGGCTGGCGTGATTAACAAATCAAAAACCACCGTCATTTTTATTAACCAGCTGCGCATGAAAATTGGCATTATGTTCGGCAACCCCGAAACCACGCCCGGCGGCCGCGCCCTTAAATTTTATTCTTCAGTTCGACTGGAAGTCAGAGCCGGCGAAAAAATTACCGACGGCGACGTGATCATTGGCTCGCGGGTAAAAGTAAAAGTGGTAAAAAATAAAGTAGCCCCGCCCTTCCGTACCGCCTCCTTTGTCTTAATTCACGGGAAAGGAATTTCCAAGGAAGTCGACTTAATTGATTTAGCCATTGACCAAAAAGTTATCAATAAAGCCGGCGCCTGGTATACCTATGATCAGAATAAACTTGGTCAAGGTCTGGTTAACGCGCAAGCCTTCTTAAAAGAAAACCCCGCGACCATGAATGACATCGAAAAGAAAATTAAAGTGATCATTGCCTCCCAAAACTTTGAGGCCGAAACGCCCGCCCCCAAAACCGTGAGGGCAAAAAGCAAATAAAAATAGCGAAAGGAGAAAGTAAATGAATAACATGTGGTTGATATACGGTGCAGGATTGTGTGTATTAGTTTTTGTTCTGGCCGTGGCATACGTTTTTATCAAGAAAAACTTTGCCGAACAAAAGGTTAGAATTGCCGAAGAATCCGCCAAAAAAATATTGGAGGATGCCAAAAGGGAGGCCGATACCAAACGAAAAGAGGCAATTCTAGAGTTAAAAGACGAAAAAATAAAACTGAAATCAGAAATAGACCAGGAAACTAAAGAAAGAAGACAGGAACTGCTGGGCCTGGAAAAAAGACTACTGAGCAGAGAAGAGGCCCTGGATGACAAATTAAAAAACCTGGACGCGCAAAAAGATAAGATCAAAGAAATTAAGGTGAACTTAGAAAAAATAAAGGTAGGCTTAGAAGAAGCGCGGCAGAAACACGTCCAGGAATTAGAAAGGGTTTCCGGTCTATCTCAAGATGCGGCCAAAGCCATTCTTTTGCAAAACTTAGACAAGGAGCTGGACAAAGAAGCTTCGGTAAAAATTAAGCAAAAAGAAGATGAAATCAGAAAGATCGCCGACAAAAAAGCCAGAGAAATTCTGACCACCGCCGTACAACGCTGTGCGGTGGACCACGCCGTTGAATCAACGGTTAGCTTGGTAGAATTACCCAGCGATGATATGAAAGGCCGCATTATCGGCCGTGAAGGCAGAAATATCCGGGCATTCGAAACTGCAACCGGAATTGACCTGGTAGTCGACGACACTCCGGGAGCCGTAATCCTTTCGGGGTTTGATCCGCTGCGCCGTGAAACCGCGCGTCTCACTTTAAACAAACTTATCGCGGACGGCAGAATCCACCCCGCCCGCGTTGAAGAAATGTATAACAAGTCGAAACAAGAAATCAAAGACACGATGTGGGAAGCCGGCGAGCGCGCCGCACTGGACACCGACGTGCATAATCTTCCGCCGGTTATTATTCAGCTTTTGGGAAGGTTAAAATACCGAACCAGTTACGGACAAAATGTACTGCAGCACTCCATCGAGGTTGCCCACCTCGCAGGCATGTTGGGATCAGAGCTCGGGGTAAATGCTAGGCTTGCCCGTCGAGCAGGATTGCTCCATGATTTAGGAAAAGCAATCGACCAGGACGTTGAAGGAACCCATACCAAGCTGGGTGCGATGTTTGCCAAAAAAGCCGGCGAATCACCCGAAGTTGTACACGCCATCGAAGCCCACCACGAAGACATCGAACTGCAAACGATTGAAGCAATTTTAGTTTTAGTTGCGGATGCCATTTCGGCCTCACGTCCCGGCGCACGCAGAGATACGTTGGAAGCTTACATTAAGCGCTTACAACGTTTAGAGGAAGTAGCCAAGAGTTTTGAAGGCGTAGAAAAATGTTACGCCATTCAGGCCGGCCGTGAAGTAAGAGTTATTGTTGAGCCCACTAAAGTTGATGACGCTGCGGCTCCCAAACTAGCTCACGATATTGCTAAAAAGATCGAAGCCGAGCTGGAGTATCCGGGAGAAGTAAAAGTTACCATCATTAGGGAAACCCGGGCATCGGATATAGCCAAGTAAAGGAGCTTTAATTTGCCAAAAAAAGAAATAACGATCCTATTCATCGGCGACATCATCGGTCGCTACGGACGGGCAATTACTAAGAAAATGATCCCGGCCATCAAGGCTAAAGAACGCATCGATTTTGTGATTACCAACGGTGAAAACTCCGCCGCCGGTTACGGAATCACTGAAAAAGTATATAATGAATTGACTGGGGCCGGCATCGATATTATCACCATGGGAAATCACGTCTGGGATAAAAAAGAAATCGTAACCAAAATCGATGAATACGTTGATCTTTTGCGTCCGGCCAACTACCCCAAAGAAGTCCCCGGCAAAGAATATCTAATCAAAGAAAAAAACAAAGTGAAAATTGGCATAATTAATCTTTGCGGAAGAGTTTTTATGCCCGCGCTGGATTGTCCTTTTAAAAAAGCCGAAAAACTAATTGAAGAAATAAAAAAATCAACCAACATCATCCTGGTAGATATCCATGCCGAAGCAACTTCCGAGAAAGAAGCCATGGGATTTTTCCTGGACGGAAAAGTTTCGGCAGTGATTGGAACCCACACTCATATACAAACTGCGGATGAAAGAGTTATGCCGGGCGGCACCGCCTTTATTGCCGACGCCGGCATGGTAGGATCCGAAGATTCAGTTATCGGCATGAACAAAGAACAAATTTTAAAGCGGTTTTTAACTCAGATGCCGCATAAGTTTGAGGTAGCTAAGGAAGGTCCCGCCATTTTTAATGCGGTGCTGATTAAAGTTGATATTGCTACCGGGAAAGCCACCTCTATCCAGCGCATTTTTGAAAGGGCTCCAGAGGAAGAAATCAAAGAACCCGCCGAAAATTAAATTTCAAATAAATCTGAATTTCCCCAAAATAATTGCCCTCAAAAGCGAAATTTTTTTTAGTTTGTGACGATACAAAAGTGGACGCACGAAAATTTTCCCCGGTGGAAAGAGTGGGAAAATGCCTGTTGTAGTATTAGGTCGGCATAGATATAATAGTGGAAGACAAACCGGTATAGGGGGAAGTGTAACAACTAGACCTTGGCACTGCAGTAGAATGGGAGGAGGAAGCAGCGGTGGAGGACGGCCCCCGGGAAGTGTAATTTCAATGAATAAAATACCTTGGCAAAACACCCGCTTAATTCCTGATAGCACTCAATCTCCTTCGCAACGAAAAACGATACGACAAAAAATTGTTGCAATGGCTGACGCCTACCAAGTCTTCAAAGTAGTAGTTAAAACCGGAATTGACGCCTTGGTTAATAAGGCAAAAGAAGTAATGAACCAAGTATTTAAGCCGGATTTCGTTGAGGTTCAGGTTGGAGCACTTAGCTTAGTAGCTCCTTTAGATACGGTAGCAAGGATCTGTCAGAGTGAAAATGCAGCTATCTATTTTCCGGATAAAGACGGCAAAATTGCCTATTGTACCGGTCAGCAGAATGGTTCAATCTTAGATGTCTATCGATTTAACCTTAGTGATGCCGGAAACCTGGCCAGCCTAGTAAAATCCTTTCCTTATCAATCAGTCGCCATTGCCCCATTAACCCGCGGCCTCGGTATCAAAAAGCCCGTTGACCAGTACGAACAAATTGGTATTTTAATAATTGGGTTCAACAAACCAAACGCTTTATCCCCATTTGACCTGGTTCCCCTACGCATACTTTCCGAAAATATCGCAAATGCTGAAACTGCTGATTAATTAGCCTTTCTGCCCCAAAAAATAGCCCATTTCATGCAAGTTTACCCCTTTTGAGCACGATTATATAAGTGTAGGAGATTGCCAATGAGCAGCTATGTTTCAGGGGCCGGACAGGCCTTAACAAATTCAATATTTAATCGACATTCTCGGCTAGTAACCGACTTCAACGCTTGTTCTGGAAACCGCCTTCCACATAATATTAAGACCGTTCTTGATGCTGCAGAAAATTCTTCTGATCCGGCCGCATTTATCAATTCTTTTTTACCTCAAATCAATGACTCTAACAAAAGAGATGCATTGCGCGATGCCGCAGTTTCAAGAGGTCTCATTAATGATGGCCAGGAGGAAATAGGGCAATCTCCTACAACTTCTCCTGGCCTTGATTCTTTAGGGGCCGGCGCGGCAGTCGCCTCTCCATGGCTCTTTGCAATGGCCGGGGCAATTATTAACGGAGGATCTTCTGGAGAAATTCCGATCAGTAGCACCACTCCCCGCACCGAAGCTGAAACCGTAAGATTAGTTATTGCCGAATATGAAGCCGACTATACAGGGGCCCTAAATCCAGAGGTAATGGAAAGAATTACCATGGAGCGACTAGAAGCCGGAAGCCCAGTAAACTGGATCGTGGTAAATAACCGCCTCAAGGTCGTTAACGACGGCGTATCCCACCCGCTAGGCGACGCCTATTTAACTGCCATTCAAGAAACACTAGCTAGCATCGCTAACGAACACGGAGCAGTTTTTGAAGGAGACGTAGTAGTTATCCGACAGGGACCAAACTACGCTTTTCTATTACCCGAAAATTTACCAGAAGGAGTTACCGAAAATTCAATTTTAGCGGAAGTGCAGCGCACTTTTGACGAACGCAACGGTACCTTTAGAGAAGCCACCGTTACTGAAGAAAGAACAACTATCGAAAAATTAAACTGCCTAGCATATAACACCGAAACTGGAGAAAACCTACAAGTTACTCCAGAAGAAATGGCCGAAGGCGTAAGAAGCGGAAGACTAGTACAAATTGGAGAAGTTAGTAACTACGGCAACGGAGATGAACCACATACGGTAAGGTTACGACTAAGAGGCAGCGCCGCTTTAATTAGGTATTTACCCGGGGAATTTACATATTTATCAATTGCGGATACCAGAGAAGCCATTCAATTAGGATTAAGCCGAGTAATCTTTGAATTAAACGCCGGCAGCACGGTTAACATCAGTACCGTCAGAGGAGAAATTGCTGATTTTTTAATAAGCACCCGATTACCGGATGTTAAAGTAAGGCCACCCAGCTACTACCACGGGCCAGACGGATTTAGCGCTACCGCTACCAGCATGATCGAAAGACTCAACGCCGGTGAAATCGCAGATATGTCGATTGCCTTTTTTGACGGAAACCACGTTGGAAAAATCCGCGACTTTGGTTTTGTGGGATCAGCGGCAACCGACGCTCTAATGTTAGTTGGAATTGCCGAAGCACAGGATGCCACCGTTGCAGAAATGATCGAACTTCACCCCGAGCTTGAAAGCGCCATCCGGACAATTGAAGTTTTTCGCTACGGGGCCGGCAGTGAAGAATTTTACGTATGCGGAGAAGTTGAAAATGTGATCATGGCCGAATTTTTGCAGCGTTATTCAATTAAATTACATGATTTTACTTACCCCATGACAATCCAAGAACTACAAGCTACTGAAAAAGGAAGAGCCTATCTTAGAGGAGAATTCACCAACGGGGTGCGACCCACCAGATACCGTCACCCGGGGCTAAAGAGAACGGTGGTTGACGTTAGAGTCGGGGTAACCATCACGGGGTCAGTCATGGAACTCCATGCCGATCCCCGATCACCGGATACGGTTAGGGTCCAAGCCGAAGCAACTACCAGCTTAGAGGTATTAAGGCAAACTACCAAAGACGGCATAGTTGATTTTTATAAAAAGGCGATTGAACACGTTGGGGAAGAGGCAAAAAAATTAAATCCAAACCGACGAACTCGTATTCATATATTGAATCCGGACGGCACCCACTACGAAGTGCCGCGTTTGGGCCAAGGGGCCAGACGACCGGCAGGTTATCAACCTACCCGTTATGCAGAACCTCCTTCAACCGGACCAGAATTGACTTTAATTACCGGAGATGGAATGTATACCGGAGACGCTGTTGTTCGAGAACTGGAAAATTCCGGTAGACACAGCTTAGATGATATCCCGGTTGTTGATCACACCAGAGAAACAACCGCGGCAGAACCAGTTGCTCCTACCTACAGACCGGGCGCAGGTTCAATGGCCATTGGAGATGTATACGTCGGAAACAACGAATCACTTGGTCAATATTTAGAAGCATCATACGGTTTCGAAGTATCCCGTGCGATCGGAAGAAATATTGATCGACTGTCTCCAGAAAGATTAAGACAAATTGAAACCCGCCTGGAGCGCGGTATTAACAATATGTCGAATGCTGAATTAGCGCTGTTATTAAACACTGATGAAGCAACCGCAGCTAGTATTAAAGAAGCCGCCGCCAACCGATCTAATCCAAATCGAATCGCCTTGGGTGGACTTTTAAGTATGACTTGTGGTTTGGTTGGTATGTTAGGGATGTCTAACTTGCTGCACCACTGTTTCCCAAACATGAACCCTACTCTTCATTTTGCAGTCGTATTGGGAGTTGGGCACGGAGTAAACAAAGGATTTGCCGGATTATCCCAGGCAATTGTGTTTAGAAACAGCGGAGAAATAATCAGAGAATTAAGAGGACTAAGAGCCGCTTACAGTTTAGGCGAAATGGCTAATATGGCCGGATCATTCCGGGGCGGAACCGCTTCGGTGGCCCTCTTTAACATTGCAGCCAACGTGTTAGGTGTCCCTCAAAACAGTTTAGTAAGACCGATCGGAAACATGGCGGCATTTTTTGTGCCGGATCTTTATGCGATTGGCGCTAGGTGGGCCGCGCAAAAATACGGAGTTAATCTAATGCCAAAAGGCGGCCTTGCCGTTGCCGGAAGAGCACTGGGAACCTTTACCTTTACATTCTTTGTAGCCGGTCTATTAGGAGACGGAATTAACCACTTAACTTCAAATGAATACGATCGATCGGTACTACAGCGCGCTCAATCAATGTACAAAGATTATCTGCAGGAAGAAGATGGCGCCTTAGCAAGTGTTGCCAGATTTGCCAGCGGAGCAATGGAAACGCTGGGCGCGGGAAGCTTAATGTTGACCCCTGAAGCCGAAATGTATTACCAAACTATCCTCCAGGAAGACGGTCAACGTGCGCAACAAATCGATGATGCGTCTTTAGCTGCTTTCGGCGGAGTGCTGTTTAATGCTGAATTGCAAAATTCGAATCTTTCTGACCAGGAAAGAGCGGATGCACTTAAAAATGCCTTAGTTGGAATGCTTTCTGATCCTGAATTACGCGCGGATTTTGCTGAAATGCAGGCCTTTGCCCAGCTTTATACCGCCGGCGGAAATCATATGCGCCTGCCGCAAGAACTAATTGATCTAGATATAAATGACGCAGCTGCCGTAGAAAGTTTTACTCCATCAGCTGAATTTGTTGAACTAGTAAGTACCTTTGGATTAGTACAAACCGAGGTACACGGTCAAATTGTTCTTAAAAATATTGGCCATGCACTTACTGAATGTCACGACATTGAAAATATGGCTCGCATCATTATCGAAAAACGTGCCGGGGCATACGTAGCGCAAGCCGGCGACGAACAGTGTCTAGTAAACGGAAAAATCCAAAGAAATACTCTTTATACCAAAGCCTTAGACGCGATTGAAGCAACCTTCGGCACGGAGGGATTATTCCCGATTATGGACTTACAAGACTTTATCAGCCGCAGAATGTTTGTTGCCTTCGATCGATTAGAACAAGCTCCTCGTGTAATGTACGAGTTAGCTGCCCTGCTTTACCAAAAAGGTTACCAGGCGATCAACAGTCAGGGAGAAGTAACCGGAAGATCAGTTGAATCCGCACTTAAACAGTTAATTGTCGATCGCGAAGCTCAAGTTAGCCACGCTTCGGATGAATACTTTGAAATGCCGGATACGGCAATTGAAGGGATTGATCTTTCTACGCTTGAATTTGTGAGAAGTCTGCCGGATGTTGATCGCACTAACTCTTAACCCAGCGCCTTAATCCGCTCTTGAATCAGTTTACTCTCTTTTTCTAATTCAGCTTTTCGATTTTTAGCTTCGACCACTGCTTCTTTAGGGGCTTTATCTACGAAGTTTTTATTTTGCAGGCGTTTATCAATTTGGGCAATTTCTTTTTCGAGTTTGTCGGCAGCTTTACCTAAACGTTCTTTTTCTTTGTCCAGATCAATTAGTCCCGCCAGAGGAATAAAAACTTGAACTCCAGGAACAACTGCAGATGCCGCTTGTTCAATTTTCCCAGCACTGCCTTTAACTTCTACCCCTTCAGCGCTGGCTAATACATTAATGTAATCAATCGCATCTTTAAGAACCCCAGCTTCCTTACCTTTGGCCACTAAGATCGCTTTACATTTTTTACTGTGCGAAACATTCATCTCGGCACGAATATTACGAATCGCGCGAATAGTATTTTGTAAAACCTCAAGCTGCGCTTCGACTTTCTCATCGATCATCTTTTCATCTGCCTCTGGATAAGCTGAAAGCACTAAAGTTTTATCCGCTCCCAGTTTTTGATAAATTTCTTCAGTGATAAAAGGCATAAACGGGTGTAAAAGCTTCAGGGTTCCGCGCAATACATATACTAATATCTTTTGGGTAGCTTCTTTGGCCTTTTTATCGCTACCATTTAATGGAATTTTAGAAAGTTCTACATACCAGTCACAAAAATCGCCCCAAAGGAAATCATATAAGGTTCGGGCGGCTTCACCAAAGCTGTAATTATCTAACTCCTGCCTTACAATTTTTACCGCGCGGTTATATTTAGATAAAATCCACTTGTCCGGCAGTGACTTTGGTATTGGCACGGCATCTTCTTTCAACATATCTTTGTCCACGCTCATCATTACAAAGCGAGAAACATTCCAAATCTTATTACAGAAATTGCGGCATTCTTTAATTTTGTCATCTGAAAGTTTAATATCCTGCCCCTGCCCCGTTATCAAAACGGTTAAAGCAAAACGCAGTGCATCGGCCCCTACCTCCCCAATCAACTTTAAGGGGTCCACTACGTTCCCCAAAGACTTACTCATTTTTTTGCCGGTTTTATCTCTTACCAAACCATGGATAAAAACTGTGCGGAAAGGAACATCGTCCATAAAATGGATTCCCATCATAATCATGCGGGATACCCAGAAGGTAATAATGTCGTAGCCAGTAACTAAAACGTCGGTTGGATAAAATGTTTTAAGATCGTCAGTTTTATTGGGCCAACCTAAAGTAGAAAACGGCCATAAACAGGACGAAAACCAGGTATCAAACACATCCGGATCTTGTTTAATTTTGGTATTGCCACATTCTGGGCACTTAGTTGGCGTTTCTTCGGAAACAATGATTTCACCACAGGTACAATACCAAACCGGAATTTGATGCCCCCACCACAACTGCCTCGAAATACACCAGTCTTTGAGATTAGTCATCCAGTTAATGTAAACTTTGGTCCAGCGATCGGGAACAAACTTGATCTTCCCCTCCTCCACCGCTTTGATCGCCGGTTCCACCAACTTTTTAACTGCTACATACCATTGATCTGATAAATAAGGTTCAACTAAGGTTTTACATCGATAGCAATGCCCCACCGAATTTTCGTAGTCGTCGATTTTTTCTAATAATCCCTGCTCTTCTAGGTCCGCAACAATAGCTTTGCGGGCTTTAAAGCGATCCAGCCCATCATATTTTTTAAGATTTTTTGCTTCTGCGGGAGCAAATTCTTTTAATTGAATACTTCCGGTTTCGGTTAAAATATTTACGCGGGGAAGATTATGTCTTTCTCCCATTTCGAAATCGTTAGGATCATGCGCGGGAGTAACTTTTACCGCACCAGTTCCAAACTCGGGATCCACAAATTCGTCTTTAATGATCGGAATCTTTCTGCCGACTAATGGCAGCACCAGCATTTTGCCTGCCATGTGCTTATAGCGGTCGTCTTTTGGGTTAACCGCCACGGCGGTATCACCCAACATGGTCTCGGGTCGCGTGGTAGCTACAACGATATAATCAATCCCAATTTTAGGGTCTCTGGTCCCTGGTCTCTGGTCTCCGGTCTTTTCCAAAGGATACTTCATGTGCCAAAGTTTGCCTTTTTTGGTTTCGTAATCTACTTCGATGTCCGAAATCGCGGTGTGACAGCGAGGACACCAGTTAACTAAGCGTTTTCCCCTGTAGACCAGACCTTCTTTATATAATGTAACAAATTCCCTTTTAACCGCGTTGGATAAACCTTCGTCCAAGGTAAATCTTTCGCGTGACCAGTCACAGGATGCACCCAGTCGGCGCAGTTGTTTTAAGATGGTTCCGCCGTATTCTTCTTTCCACTGCCAAACTTTCTCCAGAAATTTTTCTCTCCCCAGATCATCTTTGGCTTTGCCCTCTTTTTTTAGTTCTTTTTCCACTACGTTTTGGGTCGCAATCCCGGCATGATCAGTACCCGGAAGCCAAAGGGTTTTATCGCCTAACATGCGGTGATAACGGATAATAATGTCTTGAATAGTTTCGTCCAGGGCGTGTCCCATGTGGAGACTGCCGGTAACATTGGGCGGAGGAATTACAATGGTAAACGGCTTGCCTTTGGGGTTTACTTCGGGCTTAAAATACTGATTTTCTTCCCAGTTTTTATACCATCTTTGTTCAACGTCTTTGGGATCGTAGGTTTTTGAGAGTTCTTGCGGCATGGGAAAGATTATAACATATTTTATTTACCGTTAGCTTCTCTAACGTAGGTTCGAATTCTCGCGATCAAGTCATCAATTGCAACTAAGTGGTGTATTCTAAAATGGGGCTCGTTCGCGAAGATCTCTTTGAGTTCTGGGGCTCTAAATTCACCACTAGCAATCAGAGCAATGAATTTTTCGTGTTCAGTAAGGCGCGCTTCAAACGGCTGCCAGTTACCATCGACCAAACGTACCAGAAAGAGCGCATCAAAAGGAGGTGTATTCATAGTAAAATCATCATGGTTTTCCCCTCCTCTCGGAATCGGCCAAAATTCGGTAAATCTAAATCTTTTTTCAACTAGCCGGGTTACCGAATATACATCATTTCCCGGAACCTGGCTTGGGATCGGGATACGAAAGGGATGCCCTCTCATCCATTTAGTAGCTTCGCGACGTATTTGGCCCTGTAGAAGTTTTCGTTGTGCTTTCCTGTGCCGGAGACGGCTTCTTGAATAATCAGTTATCGGCCATACTGCGGGCACGACTCGAGATGATCCAGAAAACAAATAATTACCGAACCGCACCGTTTCCGCTAGCCTTATTCTTCTTTCATCCGGCGCCTTCCTTTCAATAATCTCCCATGAACCATCCTCCACTTCCGCCACCGCCTGCCCTTTAGCAAAAAGCGGGGGCTGTGGCAGCAAGCCTTGTTCCGGATCTCCATCCCGCTCTAAAATTGTTTTCCATAAATAAACCAATTTCTGATTACCTTTGCGGATAACTTTCCCCGGCAATTTTTCTCCGATATATTTCGCAACACCAGTGATTAGAATTATCTTCCCCCCAACGCAAAGGTGGATGCTCCGATTGGTATATACTATTTGCGGCGGTAAGTTTATTGATGCTCCATCTGTTTGTTCCTCTTCCAAAAGAAATAATTCCAGCTGTTTAGAAAAGATTCTTGAGAATTGGCATCCTTCTGCTGAATCAGTAAAAGCAACTTCGGGAGTAGAAAGCGGTTGCCAGGCTTCTTTTTTGCCGTCTGTTTTTACTCTGCGCTTTGCTATGATGGCTACCTTTATTAGGTTTTCTCCGCTGCGAGAGGAAGTTTTGTCAGGAAAAAAATAAACCATAATTTGATCTTCTTTGGGCCCCCGCACTTCTCTTGCTAAATAATGCACTTCCGGATGGCCATCAAATTTAAATACTTGAATTGGTTTTCGATCTAAATGATAAAGATCGATGTAGCTTGCTAAACTAGGATCACGGCCTTCAGGATTATAATGATTCACCTCGCAAGAACCTCTGCGCACTCTTTTTCCTAAACCGGAGTTAACCGCACTTCTTAATTTTTCAAAATCAAGATGCCTTTGCTGTTTAGGCGTATGGCCGGATAAAGTAACCGCATCTCGCCAGATCGTAAAATCCGCATCTTCCGGCCCCATCTCCGCCACCACACACTTTCTAATCGCTTTCGATAAAACTCCAAGCTTATGTTTACCATCAAAAACGTATAAAACTTTTCTGGCGCTGCCGTTTCCTAAGGCTTCGTATCTGGCTAAAACAAAAACTTCAGATAAACCGGTAAATCCTTCAATTGATCGGGTGTAGCTGCCGTCATCCAATCTAACTTGCAGGCGTAATCCTTTCCCGTGTATCTTGTAATGCCGCCAGAAAACTAGATCTGGGTTTTTAGATAGCAAAAACCTTTTTAGGTCTTGCGTGTTTTCACGGCCATGTCGAATATTTTCCGGACGATAATTTCTAAGGCACCCATACCGAGATACGGGGGCCCTTATTCCAATTTTGGTTACTGGCCTAGTCATTATAACTCCTTACAGTTCCATCTCTATTTCGTCCAAAATAGCCTAAAAATTTCAAAATCCAGCCAATTTATTTCGGCCTGCCTGTTATAATTAACCCATGGAAAATTCAGCCGAAAAAATCAAGCAGGCCTATCAACTTTTAAACCTCTGCATCGTTTGTCCGCGTGACTGCAAGGTGAACCGCCTGATCGCTGCCGAAGGTTTTTGCCGCGCGGGAGTTAATATCCGGATTTCTTCGGCTTTAGTTCATCGCGGTGAAGAGCCCCCCATATCGGGGACTAAAGGTTCCGGAACTATCTTCTTTTCGGGCTGTAACATGGCCTGTCAGTTTTGCCAAAATTTTGAGATTAGCCAGGAAGATTTAGGTCATAAAATATCGGAAAAAGATTTAGCCGAAGAAATGTTGAAACTGCAAAAGCAGGGCGTCCACAATATCAATTTAGTATCTCCCACCCACTTCGGCCCCCAAATTTTAAAAACCCTGGTTGCCGCCAAAGAAAAAGGATTAAAAATTCCAATCGTATATAATTCCAACGGCTATGACGACATTGAAATGCTGGGGCTGTTCAATGGTTTAATTGATATTTACATGCCGGATATAAAATACGGTTACGGACAACATGCTTCCAAATATTCAAATACGCCACGCTATGTAGAATCCAGCCATTTGGCGATCGAAGAAATGTTCAAGCAGGTAGGTCCGCTTAAGGTTGACGCCAACGGAGTCGCAACTAGAGGCCTTTTGATCAGACATTTGGTTCTGCCTAATCGAATTTCAGGAACTTTTGACGTTTTAAAATACATTGCTTCGATCTCAACTGAAATCTGGGTCAGTATTATGTCGCAGTACTTTCCTACTTATTGCGCTAATCAGTATCCGGAAATCAATCGGGCCCTGACGCAAAAAGAATATCAAGAAGTGGTAGATTATGCTAAGAAATTAGGCTTTGAAAGTATGTTGCTACAACAATTAAGCAGTAGTAAAACTTATCGACCAAATTTTAAACAGAAAGACGTTTTTAAGGAAGCAAAAGAATAGGGGTTCCTTCCGGAACGTTGGCAAATAGGTATTCAACTATGCGGTTTTCAACTCCGACACAACCTTCAGTAAAATCTTTGCGGGTTACCCAAGTTACATCGGGATTTTGTTTTTCTTTGGCGCGGAGAATGGGTTTCATCCAGGTTGGCGCAGAGTGAACGCCAAATCTTCCGCCCAGCGGTGTATACCAGGGCGGTCCTTTTTTTTCTGCATTCGCCTGCACAATCGCCTTATATTGATTCGGGGTCAGCATGCCGCTTTCTAAGCCTTTTTTCGCATCGTTATTGTTGGGGTAGCTGATTCCTAAAAATTTAATGAACTGGCTGTTCGGATTTTTACGGCAGATATAATATTCGCCTTCGGGAGTCCAGTAAGATGGTCTGGATCCCAGCGCCACTTTAACCGGAAAGTTATAGGTAAATCCGCTCCACTCCTGGTCGCGAACAATTTGTCCGTCCTTTACGTAATATAACAGGCGGTCGCCCTTAAACACGACGATAACATCCTGGCCAAGATGTTTTGCGGAAAAAAGTTTAACTCTTAATTTTTGAGCATTTAATTTACTGTTGTAGTGAATAAAATGAGCCGCAACCTTATACGGAGCCCAGACTAAAGGATTAGCCGCAATCTTTTGCTCAACAAAAGCGGCCATGTCGCCCCAGCCTAAGGAAGCAAATATTAATAATGAAATTAAAAGTTTTACCATTTTTACTCCGATCACAATTTGCAAAGCGTATCACCTATATTATCGGTATTTGAGGACCAAAACTTGCAGGAATTCCGCATTTAATTTGATATGAAATTTGGCTCTGCTTAGCCAATTTATATCCACCGGGGGTTAACACTAAAAAACAGCATTCTGCATGCTGTTTTATCTAATAATATACCATATATCCCAGCAAAATCAAGGGTTTCCGGGGATAGTCAAAATTTTGCTTTCGTCAAACTCTTTCAATTTGAGGTACTTGTCCATGTGGGGAAAGGCCGCGTCCTCGGGAATAAGCCCTACCAATTCACTTTCTAAAACCTGAACGCCGCGGGCTTTCGCTTTACTGCGGATACTATTGAACACATCTTTGATACTGGTTTCTTGGTGATCGGTAATATTGACGGTTACCTGGACAATTCCGCCGCGGGATTCGAGCGGCACACCCAGCGCTTTGACTCCGGCCAGCCCGCCGTGTTTTTCTCTGATACTTTTAGCAATTTCTTTAGCCAAAGCCAAATCTTTTGAATCTAAGTTTACGTTAAAAGCAATTAGAAAGTTTCTCGCTCCCACCGCTACTGCTCCCGCCCGCGGATGCAGTTTAGGATCTCCAATATCCGGATGTCTTTCTTCGGTTTCAATTTCTTCTCTTAAAACTTTTAATCCCCCGCGCCTTACATTGGCTAAATTACTGCGGTGAGGAATAAAAGATGCTTCGCCGTATAAATAAATCGGGATTTTTAATTCGTTCCATATCCGCATGCTTACATCCACCGCCGCTTTAGAGGCATGGGCCATGGTAGTGCCCTTAACCGGGATAAATGGAATTACATCTACCGCGCCAATAAAAGGATGGACGCCGGTGTGTTTGTTGATATTGATCAGCTCTGCCGCTTTTTCGGTTAAGGCAAAGGCGGCATTGACGACGTGTTCTGATTCTCCGGTCATGGTTAAAACCGAGCGGTTATGATCGGGGTCGGAGTGCAAGTCCAAAACATCCACTTCCGCCGCCGCTCTTACATAATGTAAGATCTGTTCGATCTTGGATTTATCGCGGCCTTCCGAAAAATTAGGGACACATTCTAAAATTGGCATGGGGGAAATTATAGCACAGAAACTAGTTGGGACAATCGTTAACTTCCCCCTTCTCTCAAAAAATGTTAAAATCAACCCATGAAACCCCGCAAGAGTTTATTACTCTTACTGATCATCCCGGTGTGTATATTAGCTTTGGCTTTGCCTGCGCTGGCTGAAAAGTATGAATTTAGCGATGCAGTTTCTGCCTTTAAAAGCGGAAACTACGACGAAGCCATAAAAATCTGTGATAAACTCCCCTACTCCAATAAAAAGGACCTGCTTTTAGGAAACGTTTATCTCCACAAAGGCGATTCCGAAAACGCCCGCAAACATTTTAAAAATGTAATCATCAACAACCGTTTTTATCTTTTGGCCGATTATGCCCGGCTAGGATCACTTAAAAGTTTTTATCATGCCGGAGAATACGATCAGGTATTAGAACGCGGCGCCGAATTTATTATTTCCGACGGAGATTCCCCGGTGATTCCCGAAGTTTTATTACTGCTGGGAAAAGCCTATTTTCAAACCGAAAAGCATAATAAGGCCGCCCAGCTTTTTAAAAAAGTAATTGATGATCCGGACAGTTATTTCTTAAGAGTTGAAGCTCAATATCACCTGGCCGGTTGTTATGAACTAACCGGCGATCAGGATGCGGCCAATAAAATCTATAAAGAAATAAAAGAAACTTCTCCGGAAGATGAATTTGCCAAAAAATCAGCCGAAAAACTGGGTAAAGTTGCCGAGCCCAAAAAACACTTATCCTACATGGCTGCCGCCGAAGACTTATACAACCAGGGGACAGAATCTTTCAACACTCTCCACTACGGACCGGCCCGGGAAACCTTTAGAAAAATTATTAAGAGCTACCCCAAAAGCAAATACTACGATGACGCCCTGATGATGATCGGCCGCTGCGACTATCGCATGCAAAAATACAGCTCTGCCAAAAAAATCTTCCGTCAGGCAGTTAACCTAGGAGGGGATGCCGCGGATGACGCCCAATATTACATCGCGTTTGTATACGGCCGGGAAGGCGATCTCGATCGAACCCTGAAAGCTTTTCGGGCGGTAGTAAAATATTTCCCAAAAAGCGAATTTGCGGATGACGCCCAATATTACATTGGCTACTACAACGAAATTCACGGCAACCAAGAGGCCGCCATCAACGCCTACAAAGCGCTCCTGGATAATTTTGATAATAGTGAGCTGTTAGATGATGTCGCCTTAAAAGTTGGGATGCTGCAATATAATAAAGGACACTACGCGACTGCCGCTGAAACATTTAGAAAAGGGCATCAAGAGCTTCCCAAAGATGATATGACATCTGCTTGCCTTTTCTGGCACGCTAAATGCACCGAGAAGATCGGAAAAAAAGAAGAAGCGAAGGCCTTATTTCAAAGTCTTTCAAAAAATTACAATCATACCTACTACGCACACCGTGCCAGAGAAATTCTTAAAGATTATGGGGTACAACCGGAAATGCCGGAAACCGAAGGCTACGTAATTATCGAACCCAGCTATGTTCCCAAAAGAGATAATCAGGAAGTGGCCACTTTAATCCGCATCTGGCAGGAAGCAAAAAATAAAAGTACGGGCTACGACCCGGAAGAAGAAAAAGAATGCACCGAACGTGCGCGGGCTTTGATGGAATTGGGCCTTTACCAATATGCCGCCATCGAACTCATGAAAGAAACCGATCACTTTAACCAAAAAACGGTTTCCAACATCGGGGTGCTTTTGACCCATGCCGGTGAATACACTGCTCCGGTAAATCATTTTGAATGGATCATTAAAAAATCCGCTAAAGAAAACAGCGCCGATAAGCTTCCACCCGAAACCTGGGTGGCCGCCTATCCCCTGGCCTACTGGCCCGAAGTAAAAAAACAGGCCGAAGCTTACGGAATTGATCCTTTAATTGTATTAGCCATCATGCGCGAAGAAAGCCGCTTTAATCCAGCGGTTACTTCCAGTGCTTCTGCCAGAGGCCTCATGCAAATTATCCGCAGTACCGGCAGAACCATTGCCAAACAACTGGGGCTCGAAAACTACTACACCAATAAGCTTTACGATCCGCACTTAAACATCAAAATGGGAACCTATTATTACTCGAGTGTTTTAAAACGATTCGACGGCAATCATGCCTTGGCGCTGGCCGGCTATAACGGCGGTCCGGCCAATGTTTCAAAGTGGGTTAAAGAGCACGAAAAGGAAAAGGGTTTTCTTGACATCGATGAGTTTATAGAGCATATTCCATATCGGGAAACCCGCTACTACGTCAAAAAGGTTTTAAACAGCTATTATGAATACAAACGAATTTATGGAGACCGAGGATAATCCAATCACTTCCCAAGAAACCCTGGAAGAGGATTTGGCTTTTAAGGGACTGCGACCTCAGCGCCTCGAAAACTTCATTGGCCAGGAAAAAATAAAAGAAAATTTAAAAATTCACATCGAAGCGGCCCGGGGCAGAGGCGAGCCCATGGACCATACCCTCTTTCACTCTCCGCCAGGACTGGGAAAAACAACTTTAGCTCACATCATCGCCCACGAAATGGGCGTTAATTGCAAAATCACTTCCGGACCAACGATAGAGCGCGCCGGAGACTTAGCCGCCATCCTCACTAACCTGCAACCCTTTGATGTTTTATTTATCGATGAAATTCACCGGTTAAATAAAATTGTCGAAGAAGTTTTATATCCCGCCATGGAAGATTTCGGCCTGGATATCATGATCGGAAAAGGTCCCAGCGCCCGTTCCATCCGCATTGATCTTCCTAAGTTTACTTTAATTGGAGCTACCACCCGCGCCGGACTGCTTTCTTCACCGCTGCGCGACCGTTTCGGCATGACCCATCGGCTCGAATTTTATAACCATGCCGAATTACAGCAAGTATTAGCTAATGCCGCCGACGTTTTAAAGATAGAACTGGATAAAGCCGGAGCTAAAGAAATCGCTCGTCGATCTCGCGGCACCCCACGGATTGCCAACCGCCTGCTGCGCCGGGTAAGGGACTATGCCCAGGTAAAAGCCGAAGGCAAAATTACTAAAGAAGTTGCCAGTGAAGCATTGCGCTCACTTGAAATTGATGAACTTGGCTTAAACCGCTCCGACCGCAGAATGCTGGAAGCCATCATTAAACAGTTTTCCGGCGGGCCCGTGGGAGTGGAAACCCTTTCGGCTGCAATTCACGAAGAAAGAGACACGATCGAAGATTTATACGAACCTTATCTGATGCAAATCGGATTTTTAGAAAGAACTCCCCGCGGCAGAGTAGCCACCGAAAAAGCCGCCGAACATTTAAATCTATTACTCAAAAAGAATGGCAAAGAAGCAGTTGCACAAGAGAAGCTGTTTTAGACTTCCCCCCCTAAAATATTGTATAATTAAGGGGTCAAACATCTACGAGAGGAGCTTTTTATGCAAAATTTAATTACCGCCCTGGTCCTGGCCATCCTGATTACCGCTTTTGCCCTTTTGAACTCAGAACCGGTCAGTATTAGTTTCTTTTTTAAGGAATTTACGGGGGTTCCGCTATCATTAGTAATTTTAGTCAGTGTGCTTTTTGGCGTCATTTTAGCCGGGGCACTGGCGCTGATTGACCGCACCAAACTAAAAGGCCAAATTAATGATTTAATGGGAAAAGCCAAACAACCAGCGTCAGAAAAACCAAAAGAAGAAAAAGAAAAAAGCATCGTCGAAGAAGTAAAAGAACAGGAAGAAAAAAATGCCTAAAAAACGCATCGCGACCATCGCACGCAAAACCAAAGAAACTAACATCAAACTTAAAATCAACCTGGATGGAACTGGCAAAAGTAAAATTAAAACCGGTATCGGATTTTTTGATCATATGCTCGATCTTTTTTCCAAGCACAGCCTGATTGACCTCGATGTTTCGTGTAAGGGGGATACTCACGTTGATATGCATCACACCGTTGAAGATGTAGGGATTTGTTTAGGGCAAGCGCTCAAGAAAGCGCTGGGCAAAAAGGCCGGAATCGAGCGCTACAGCTCCGTTACCCTTCCCATGGACGAAGCACTCTGCGAAATCGTGATTGATATTTCGGGCCGGCCGCATCTAACTTTTAACGTAGATTTTCCAAAGAAACGTTTCGACAAATTTGACCAGGAAGTAGTTAAAGAATTTTTTGAGGCCCTCGTGATCAATGCTTTAGTTACGGTCCACGTCAATTTAATCCGCGGAACCAACACACATCATATCATCGAAGCAATTTTTAAAGCTTTTGGGGTAGCACTCTCAAAGGCATGTCAGCTCAACCCTCGGAAAAAGGGTGTCCCTTCAACCAAAGGGGTACTCTAAATTTTTAGTGCTTAAATAAATGCTAGATTTAACAACAAACGATTTAATTAATTTTGAAATACAGGAAAAAGAAACCCACCTCAAAGTCTTTGCTGATGCGGATTTGGCCGAAAAAGCTTTAGCCCTGCTTTTTAATCTTCGCTCCGAGCTAGAAACCTTTATTGCCACCACTCCGCGCTTTAAAGAAGCCTACTCGCCGGTTAACGTCCCTTTCCGCAGCCCGCAGCTGATAAAAAATATGGCCTGGGCCGCCCGCAAAGGAAAAGTGGGCCCCATGGCATCCGTAGCGGGAGCAATTGCAGAGCTGATCGGCAAAGAACTACTAAAATATTCCAAAGAAGTGATCGTCATTAACGGAAACGATGCCTTTGTGCAAACCGATTACGAAAGAGAGTTTGCCATTCCCAACAGCAACTACATGTTAAAAATTGATCCCAGGGATTGTCCCATGGCTTTTTCTACATTAACTAATCTTGGCACAGCAGAAGCATTAGTAGTTAAATCAAAATCCGGCGCCTTGGCCGATGCCGCCGCCACCGCCATTGGCAACGTCTTAAGAGACCCTATCGAATACGACGACGTAATGAAATTAGCCAAAAAAATCCGCGGCTTAAAAGGGGTTTTATTTACCAAGGGCGACTTTATCGGTGCGATCGGAAAGATGGATATCAGAAGTAAGGGTTAGTGCTCTTCTCCCCTCAGCAATCTTGGTGTAATCATAAAAATTATCTCCGACTTTTCATCCTGGATCCTTTTGTTATGAAAAATCCATCCAATCAACGGAATGTCTCCTAAAAAAGGTATCTTGGAAATGGTTTCACGATCGTTTTTACTGATCAAACCACCAATCACAATGGTCTCGCCGTCTTTTACGCGCACTTTAGTTTTTACGTTGCGGGACGAAATTACCGGGAACTCTCCCGCGGCGGTAGTTCTCCACTCAGACACATTGCTGACTTCGGGGGCAATCTCAACCAGGATATAACCCGCATCCAAAACAATGGGAGTAATTTTTAATTTTACTCCTGCGTCTATGTACTCCACCCGCCAATAGATCGAAGAGCTTCCCGATTGAGCCGGAACTGCATATGGAACTTTATTTCCTATCTGAATTTCGGCCGGATGTCCGTCCAAGGTTACTACTTTAGGAGTAGCTAGTATGTCCGCCTCCCCCTTGCTTTGCAGCGCCATCAGACCAATGGCAAAAGCTTCTCCTCTTTCAAAACTGTCCGCATCTTGTTCTAAAACATAGGAAAGGCTGCCGCTCGAAGAACCAAAGCGTAATCCCAGGTTAAGGAGCCCCGCCTCCGAAACCTCCACCACCTTACTTTCAATTACTACCTGGGGAATGGGCATATCGATCTGAGCGATAAAATTTGTTATCTTCCTAATTTCAGACGGGCGCCCTTCAACCACAATCTCATTTGAGAGTATCCCTTCTTTACATTTAACCTCTGGAAACATTTCCTTAACTAGGGGGACTATCTTTGCGCCTTCCAAATGCATAAGATAGATCACCTCGGTATCCTTTTTAAAGGTTGGAGCAACCATACCTGCCGGAGGGGTAGATATAATAATAATCTTGCCGTCGATTTCATAATCTAATCCGTTAGAGTAAATTACCTTTATTAAAGCATCCTGATAGGTTGTGTTTGTAAGATGGAGGGTCACCAATTTATTCCCAAAATTTTTACGTATCGCTTCACCCGCCACAAAACTTAGGCTGGCTTGATTTGATAAAATCTCTAGAACCGAAAAAAGATCTGCATCTATAAAATCAATGTCTACGCCTTGGGCAGATGCGTCCACGGGATAAAAAGCAAATATGCTGATTATTATCATAATTAAAATTATTTTATTCCCCATGGTGTCTCCTTAATAAAACCAAGCCCTCTTCGATTTTTTCTACAAAATAATTACCGATCTTTTCTCCTTCGCCGCAGATGTGGTTCGATGATCCCAGAGAAAACAAGGCTACTTTGTTTTTTCCAAGCACGACCCCGCTTAATTTGGCATAAGTTTGCGGCGCAACCTTTCCCGGCGGTGAAATAAAGGTAAGCGTTATCTCATTGAGGAATGCTTCTTTGGTTATTACCCTGCTGATTGGAGTAAATTGGGCTTGCGGAGCCGGCTTCTCATCCGGCTCAAGGTTGTTTGGAATGCTGGGCAACTGCTCATCTTTACCAGCACATCCCATAACGGTCATGAAAATAATACAAATCAAAAACACTGTCTTTTTCATTTAACAAATCCTCACAGAAGAAAGCATGGCAACTCCTTGCTCAGTAAAAACAAAAGGCAAATATTTTGAATGTTTCCCTTTTTCTAAGGTTCCAATTTGGAACCTTAGAGAACGGTATTCCTCTTTAGCAAGCTTAAACATAAAGTCTTCGGGAAAGCGTTTGGCATTTCTCCTTACTGCCTTGTTAAGATTTTTTGTTTTTACCCCATAAAGCTCCGCCAAATCCTTATCCAGCATCACCTTCTGTCCCCGGATTAAGTAAATTTTATTCTCAATGCGTTCGATCGGGATTAAGTTGTTCATTTTTTATCTTAGAAATCCTATCTTTCTTGGTTTTCCAGGTGGGGGCTCCATTAACTTTCTAATTGCTTCGAAAATATTCCTGATTTCTGAACTATTTTCGCCAACTTTTTGTTCAAGCTCTTTTAGCTTTCGGGATACTTCAACGTGGGTGGAAAGAAATCGTTTAAGCCTGACGAATGCTCGCATGATAGCTATGTTTACCTGAACCGCTCTTTTACTGCGGAGAATGCCAGACAACATAGCTACCCCTTGCTCGGTAAATGCTAAGGGCCGCCAACGTAAGCCCATCTTGTCTGCATTGGAGGTCACAAATTGTGACCTCCAAATTTCGAATTCTTCAATGCTCAGTTCAAACATAAAATCTTCAGGAAAACGGTCCCGGTTCCTTTTAACCGCTTGTTTTAGTTTTTTGGTTTCCACGGCGTAAAGTTCCGCCAAATCCCTATCCAGCATCACCTTTTGGCCCCGGATTAAGTAGATCTTGTTCTCGATGCGTTCAATTGGGATTAAATTGCTCATGCCCCATAATAAGCAACTTTTCTGCCAAAAGGTTTTGTGCTCAGAAGTGTCGAAGGAAACAATAAGTGTCGAAAAACCATGCAAGTTTTTAGC
Organism: Candidatus Margulisiibacteriota bacterium; assembly: GCA_018823125.1. Lineage (GTDB taxonomy): Bacteria > Margulisbacteria > WOR-1 > JAHJIW01 > JAHJIW01 > JAHJIW01. Next base: position 158,835 of record JAHJIW010000003.1, read on the forward strand.
TGGTTATAACGATAAATATAATGAAGACACTTCGGGGAGAGAAGTAGGTTTATATTTGTGACTGTTATAAATAAAATAGTCGGGGAAGCTCTCCCAAAAATCACCAAAAAATTTGGCACCACAGTTGATGTCAACACCGAAAAGCTTTCACAAACTTTCAATGACGTAATCGGCAAACTGGCTTTGGCTAAAGGTGAATTAGGAGAAAAAGGAGTGTTTGTTACTGCAGCGCCTGAAAACGCCGCGCAAAACGAACCCATCCCGGGAACCCAGAGCACGATCCAAACCCTGATTTAATCTACACCTCACCCCTCGTCCATTTCTTAATATGCTATAATTAATTGTATGAATAATTATTCTGATATTGCCATCATCATCCCCACCTTAAACGAAGCACAAAATATTGAAGAATTAATCCAAAATATTTTACGCATTTTTCCGCAAATTAAAATTATTGTCGCCGACGACGGCTCAAAAGATAAAACTCAAGATATCGTTAATCGTATCCACGGAAAAAACAGCAATATTACATTACTAGACCGATCAAAAGAAAAAATTCACGGGCTAACCGCCAGTGTTTTAGACGGAATAAAAATTGCAACCACTCCTTTCTTTATCGTGATGGATGCCGACTTGCAGCATCCCCCCGAAAAAATTGAAGCTTTTATCAATACCCTACGTTCCGGGCAGGCTGATTTTGTTATCGGCATCCGCGAAAAAGTTATCGGGGACTGGCCGCTTCATCGCCGCGCTTTATCCAATTTAGGGAGACTAATGGGACGCTGGTTTTTATTATTACAGGGGAAAAATTGCAACGACGTGCTTTCCGGTTTCTTTGCGGGAAAAACTGACCTAGCAAAAAACTTAATTAATCAAAACCCGCGAAGATTTGAACCAAAAGGATACAAGATACTTTTTGATTTAATCAAAGTCGCTCCAAAAAATATTAAAATCGCCGAAGTCGCCTATGCTTTTAACGAAAGAAAAAGAGGCAGTTCAAAAATCAACGTCAAACATCTGCTGTATTACTTCAGGTCATTTTTTAGTTAGAAATTAACACACCGTGGTTTTTTTGATATACAACCGAAGCTTTTTTGCCGATTTTATCTTTAAGTTTTTCCCAATGGGCATCGTACATCACAACGTATACCTTGCCTGGGCCCTTTAGCAGTTGAATTACCGCTTCCGGTTTGGCTGCTTCCTGGATTAAGCGTCCCGAATAATATAAAAGTCCGCGGCTATAATAATCATAACAAATCACCTTGTCGCCCGGCTGTGCTATTTCAGAAATTTTAACTCCCAACGGCTTCATCGGTCGAAAACTTTCGACCAGCGGAACAATATTGTACATAAAATACAAGTTTACAATTACTACCCAAAGAATTACCGCCAGGAAAAAGTAAGGTTTTTTAGGCCGCCAGAGGAAAGCCAAAAGACCCGCTACTCCGCCTCCCGCCAAAATATAAACAAAAGGAATTAAAGTGTTAAGTGCGTCTTGGTATCCACCTAAAACCTCCGGGCCCTTGGTGCTTACGGTATATAAAAAGGTTGCCGCCACCGAAACTAACAGCACAAATAAAAACCCAAACGAGCCAAAAATTCCTGCCCAGGAAACGCCTTCTTCATTGCGGATAAAGCCAACGATTAATTTAGCAATTAAAATCGCCAGGGGAACAAAAGCGGGAAGAAGGTACCCCGGCAATTTAGATACCGAAATGGTAAAAAATACAAAGATTACGGCCGCCCATAAAATGGTGAGCAATATTTCTTTTTGTCTGATTTTGCGCGCGGCCAGCAATAGCCCCGCCGGCAAAAATGTTGACCAGGGCAAAAATCCTAAAAATAATGAAACAAAATTATAATACCAGGGCTCGGCATGGGTTTCGGCGCCTTTGGCAAAACGCGTAAACTGATGATAGCCAAAATGCTCCAGCCAAAATTCCTTACCGTATAGTGACGTTTCAATTAAGTACCAGGGAAGCGTGATAACGGCGTAAACTAATAACCCCCAGTTAAAAAACACGCTCAATATCTCTTTAAACTCTTTGCGGAACAGTAAAAATAAAAAGATAGATCCGGCCGGTAAAAGGATGCCAATGGGCCCCTTGGTTAAGGTTGCCAAAGCCACCGCTGCGTAAAATAAAATGTAGTAGCCATGTTTCTTTTCGAGATATCCTTTGATAAAAAAGAAAAAGGCCAGGGTCATAAAAAGCACGAGCAAGGGTTCGATATAAGCCAGCTTGGCCTGGACAAAAAACTGAAAGCTGGTAGCCAAAATTAATCCGGAAAATACCCCAACCGCAGTTGAAAACAGCATTTCGCCGATAAAAAACGCCAAAATCACAATACCAATAGCGGAAAGCGCCGAAACCAGCCGCATCGAAAATTCGTTAAAGCCAAAAACTTTACCGGAGATAGCGAGCAGCCAATAAAACAAAGGAGGTTTATGAAAAAATTTTTCGCCGGCAAAGGTTAAGGTAGCATAATCTCCCGAATCGGCCATTTCCCTGGCTACCTGAACATACCAAACTTCATCTTCTTCCCAAAGAGCATTATTAGCGATTCCGGTAAAAAACATATAAGCCGAAAATAAGATTAACAATACGAGGATGATCAGCCGCCGGTTGCTAAACATTAATTCTCCTTATTTATCAGCTTATTAACCCGCTCGGTGGCTTTTTTGAGGGAAGCTTCTACTGCGGCCTTTTTTTGCATTGGCATATAAAAACAATTTTGCAAAATGGCCGAAACCGCATCGTAATACTCTAGCTGGGGACGCGTCCGGGCCTGATATAAAATCGGCAAGACCTCAGAAAAATATGGTTTTCTTTCCTGCACTTCATAGTCGGTATAGGTTTCTCTTAACGCCGGCAGTTCTCCCGCCTGCAGTGCGATGATTTTTTGGGCTTCTTCGCCGGTGAGCCACCGAATAAAAGCAAAAGCCTCGTTTTTGTATTTGGTTTTGGGATTGATATACAGATTTTGGCCGCCCAGGCACGAAACCCCGCCGCTTCCCTCCGGACCTTTGGGAAGATCGGTCACGCTGACTTTGCGGGGATCTATTTCACTCAAAGCGTCAGACCATCCCCGCATAAAAATCGCCCGCCCATCCAAAAACATCTGCTTGGCATCTTGGTTGGAAAATTCCAGCACGTCTTCGGGAGCAATCTGGTGCCAGTGCACCACGTTTACTAAAAATCGCAAAGCATCCACATTTTTTTCGCTTTGAAGATACAGCCGCTGTCCTTCGCCCGAGGCGACCCCTCCCCCGTTTGACCAAAAATATTCAAAAACATTGCAGACTAAAGCCTCGCCTTGTTTCCCCTCAAAAACAATCCCCCACAACTTTTCGTCGCGATAATTTTGAGAGAGAAAAACCAACTCGTCCCAGGTGGTCGGCGGATAAGGAACCACATCCTTACGGTAATATAAAATACCTACGTCTGTATACCAGGGCAGGCCGTAAATTTCATCTTTATACTTTACGGTTGAAAAAGCGGTAGCAACATATTTATCGGCCTCGACCTCAGCAGCTTTTAACATTTTTTCCAAGGGAAGCGCCTTGTTTTTTTCCGCCAGCACTGCGGTTTGGGTAATCGCAGCAGCAAACACGTCTGCTGATTCACCTTTTCCCGGAGCAAGTTTAATTTCGATATCGGGGTTATGTTCGTTATAAAGTTTAACCAGCTCTTCCCCCACCCCGCCTAATGAAACATCCCCGCCAAAAACAATTACTTTTTTTCCGCCGGAACATCCCAGAAGCACAAAACAAAGCAGAAAAATTAAGAATAAATATTTAGCTTTCATTGATAACCTATCTAGATCCCCATTCCTAATCTATACAATAAAAACCAGGTTAAAACAAAAATAAAGATCAAAGTATAGGCATCCCAGCTGATATGGCGGAAATTTCTTTTTTCGGAACGATAAACCAAGCCCAGGATGGCCACCCCGGTCATCACAATGGCCGCCACCGCAGTGATAATGTGATCGATTGAAATAACCGAAAGCAGGGAACCGGACGAATAAAAAACATCCGCCACAAATAAAATTAATATGTTAAACACGTTGCTGCCCAGTAAGTTTCCAATTGCCATATCAATGGCGCCAATCGACAAGGCCGAGAAGGATACTACCAGCTCAGGAAGGGTGGTCGCAAAACCCAAGAAAACGGTTCCTACGAAAGTTTGCCCCCAACCCGACAGCTCAGCAATTTGTCGACCAATAATCGGCAGCCAGGACCCCGCCAAAACTATCAGCAAGGCAAACATCGCAAAGCGCGAGTAGGCGCTGAAAGTTGAGATATCCTTGTACTCGTGTTTTTCGATGGTGTGGACTTTCTTTTCCATAAATTCTTCCTGGCGTTTTTTTTCGAACCCAAAAATAATGCGGCTGCCAATTATGTAAATAATAAAAATGGCAAAAGTAAATAATCCTACCGAAAAAATTGAGACCGGCGGATGGCTGTGCTCAATTACAATTCCGCCCGCCGCAACCGCCAGCAAAATGATTCCGGTAATCGCGGTTAATATATGCCCGATTTCCACGTTACCCAAAATGGGCCCTCTCCCCTTTACATTATATATAAGGTCTAATACGCCGATTAAAAACATATTTATCAGGCAGGCGCCAAAAATATCGCCCGCCGCCAGGTTAGGCGCCTGAACCGAGGTGACCGCACTAATGCTATTAGCCAACTCCGGCAAAGAGGTAATGGTTGCCAGTAAAACTGCACCAATCCACAATCGGGAAAGACCGCTTTTTTCAGAAATTACGTCTCCGTATTTAGAAATCCGTGATCCGGCGTACAAAATTACGATCGCACAAAGTGCAAATTTTAGCCAAATAATAAACATACGAGTCCTCCCCGCTAATTAATTAACACGGTTAATTTTATCACACCCCCAAAATTATTGCTTTAAAAAAGTGAAATTTTTGCCAAAAA
>JAHJIW010000004.1 GCA_018823125.1 Candidatus Margulisiibacteriota bacterium
CATTATTTTGCTGAGGGGGGCAATGAGTTAGAACAGGAAGTATATGACTTACTAGTTGATTTCGGATTGTTTGATGATATGTCGATTGAACGACTGTTAGGTTTAATGCAGTTAGGAACGGATGAAAAGCATCAGCTGGTTAGGGATATTTTAATTAAAAAGATTAATAATGGTAATGGTATTACAGAAGAAGACCGGGAAGTTTCCAGAAGATTTACTTCTCGTTATTTTAACGAAGGTGGAAATGAATTTGAATCTCCGGTATATGATGCAATGGTAGGGCATGGACTGGTGACGATGGTGAATTTATTGAAATTAATGCGACGTGGTAATGATAGTGATCGTCAACAGATAAAAACGGTTATTATTAGCAATATCGAAAACAATAATGTTACTGGTGGAGATATTATGGTTTTAGATGAATTTGCTGAGCAGTTTCGTGAATCTAGCGGTAATGAGCTTGAGCAAGCAGTTTATGATGCGGTCGTAAGTAATGATTTACTCATCGAATAAACCTTCCAAATCAACCCCGTTAAAAATCAAGTTTCCCCAAAAAAGTTGGAAGTTTAAGCGAAAATATCCCCTTCATTCCAAAAGATATTCTTAAGTTTAATTGACCTATTTAGTGTGTATTGTTGGAAATATGAAAAGTGCCCGAAAATAAAATTAGAGCCGAAATGATATTTTTGTACAAATTTGTCGATGTAATAGTAGAGGGGTACGAGAGGGGTTGAATGCGAAAGCGAAGCCCGAAGCTTATGTTCTATTATGTAGGGTGTAAATGAAATATGGCTGAAATTAGATTAAATGGCTTAGTATACGCCTATGAAAATTTCTTCAGAGAAGATGATAACTTTTCTATTGAAAGAGACAAGGCACAGGAAAACGTAAGATATAACAATTTAGAATCTTCCGACTTGAATGAAGATGGCAAAATTCCTTTAGATGAATACCTGGAATATTTAGAACAAAGTCATCCCCAGGAGTATGTTGTTACCGCTGGACAAAAGATATTGGCAAGTTGCTTTTTCCATGGTTTGTTCCAAAAAGTGCAAATCATAATAGATGCATATGGTATTGAACTTGTGCTTTCTTTTGTAGAAGAAGCAGAAAGTATTGAAAAAGATGCCGGAGAAACATTTGTTGGATGCTTAATTTTAACTGAATATTTAATTGATTCTAGAGAGGACTTAAATTTTATTGCAGATAAACTTCTTTGGTATATAAAAAATACAAAGTTAGGCCATTTTTTATTTTATTTTCAACTGGAGTTAATAATTGGAATAATAAAGACTAAAGAAGATTTGGGGCATAAACTTGAAGAACTGCTTACTATAGTAAACCATGGAATTACAAATTATGGAAATGATATGTGGCAATTTTTTTGGATGGATGACGTATTTGATCTAGAAGAATTGATCAATGAATATGGCTTAACTCCTTTTGTTAGTATTTCTGAATCGGTTGATTCGAATTATGTTCGTCTTACTTTATCTAAATTTGGAGACCCGCAAATCAAGTTGTTAATAGAACAATATGGCATGGAACCTTTTGTTGAATTTGCCAAAATAGCCGGGGATGGGACGGGCGGTCTGCTGCGTGGATTAATAAACATGAAAGAACAAGTAGATTTATTTGGTTTAAGAATATATTTAGAAATAGCACGTGATGCCAAAGAATATTCAGGTAGGCTGATTGGTTCTGATTTGCCCGCTTTAAAAAATTATATCAAGTCCGATGAGGGTTTGATTTATTTAAGTACCGAACTTATTAGTTTGGATAGAGCTGATGGATCTATCCAACCATTTCTTGTTACATATGACGATGCGAATTTAATTGATGATGATAGTAGCAGTTTCATTGACAAATATGGGTTTGAAGCATTAATCAGGCTTGCTCGAGCTGCCGGAGATCAAAGTTCAAATGTAGCTGCATGTTTTTTAGAGTGTGTTCGCGCAGGGTTGGTTGAAAAATATGGCATAGACCTTTTTATTTCCATTGTTGAAGAAGCTAAAAGTAATCTAAACTTGGAAGATTGTGGTTTTAGCCTTTTTCGAGAAGCTTGGCCTAGCATATTTCACTTAATCCAGTTGGAAGAAGATTTTAGTGCCATAGGAGATATGCTTATTTCTTATGGAAATGAAGTCAATAGTAAATCCAGAGATAGGTTTTTTGCTGGGATTTCACACTTAAGGCACATTATTCATTCTAAAGAAGATCTAGTTTTTGTTTGCGAAAGATTGCTTGCTCTTTCCCAAGAAGCTGGCGACAATTACTTTATCTTGGTTAATATACTTAAATCTGAATTAATTCAATCCCAAGAAGATCTAAACCAAAATGCAGTTTACTACTACCTGAAAGCATCCGAGGTTTCCAATGATAGGCTAGTTTTATCTCAATTAACCGAACTTTATATAAAAGAGCAGAACTATTCCCAAGCATTTGATACTCTCAAAAGACTTGAATCATTTGAGCCAGATGTTGAGAAAATATCAAAACTAAAGTTTAAGCTTGGCATAGCTCTTCTTGTTCAAAATGACAGACCGCAAACGAACTTTGACAGGCGCGAACATGCGATTTCCATTTTTGTTGATATTGTTGAACGTAATTCTGAATCTCACTTAGCGCAATGTGCTCTTTTGTTAAAAGAGGCATTATTGTTTTTAGATTTGATCCCTAAAGTAATTACGATTCATGATAGCCAAAATATTTGTGTTCAAAGATTTGAAAATATTGACGGCTTGTTTCTTGTTTTTTTACAAGATGAATTAATTCCGGAAGTAATACCATGTAAAGATGTTAGTGTAGTAACATCGGGAGACCAAGTAGAAGTCCAGGTTTTAAGATTTTATGGTAAATTTGAAGTAATTTATAAGAAAGCTGAACAAACCCTTTTTAATAACGATGCTTTAATGAGGGCTTATCAGATCTTGCCAAACGAATTTTTTGATAATTTTGAAAGAATGATTTTTACTGGAGAGGAAAAAGAACTTGCGGGACAGTATTCGCTAAACGAAGTAAGTGTACACCAGTCGGATCCCCTCAATACAATTGTCCATGAACTTGCTCATCACTGGGATCTAAGCGTTGCTTTGGGGATGGAGGGGGAAGACCTTGGCTTAGGGGATCCAAGCAAGCTGTTTTATGATATTAATTGGACACCCGATAAAATTGAGAGGGAAATTTGGGGTGGCGATTTTGATGAATTAAAGGCCACTTGGGACCGTCACGATTTTGACCAGGATGATTTTGCTAGAGATTATGGATTATGTAACCGGAAAGAGGACCTAGCCACAATGGTTGAGCGTTATGTTACACTCGGATCGTATCTTCGACAAACCATTCGATCACAAATGGAAAATGGAAACTTTGAACTTGCTGCAAAGTACCTTTTTGTGAAATATATCATGCCTTTTCGTGGAAGAGAATATGGGTTAAATAATGACGTCTTGGGGCTTGAGGAGGTTGAAGAAAAGATAGCAGGGTGGTTATCTAAAAATTCCGACACAGTTAATCCTAAAACCGTTGAAATAATAAATAAGATTAAGCAGAAGCATGTGGATATTATTTACAAGTAGTAAGTTTGTCAAAGTGGTTGCAACCTCTAAGGAAAATTTTTTGGACTTTCCCCAAAAAAACCTCCCCAAAAGTGAAATTTTTTCACCAAAGTGACGACAATAATACGGTGGATAAGGTGTGAAAATATCACCGGAGGAATAAAATAACATGGGCATTGATTTTTCAGCGATTCCGTCAACTTATACCGGCTATAAACGTGACTTTTCTATATCACGCTTAACTAGTACTTCTCAACTCAAGTTAGAAAGTTCAGGATTACATACTTATAATGTTTTTATCCGTGGCGCGTTAACCGAACCGCGAGATATTGAAGCGATTGACGTTGAACAGTACGTAGAAAAAGAACCGTCAATTGGCGTAGAAAAAAAAGCAGTTGATGGTGAAGCTACTGTGGAAATAGCGGTAGATACTCCAATTGGAGCGATCGGAGGAACCGGAGAGTTTGCCACTATCCATGACCCATTAGGATCGCAAACTGGAGGAGCGGGTGGATTTTTTCTTGAAAATTCTTTAGTCGGGGCCAGACTTATGTTTGCGGGATGGAATCGTAGACCAACTTACCCACGCATGGCACTGCCTTACGAAGATGTAAACTTAGATGTTAATTTTCAAGCCAATTTTCACCTCTTAGGCAATAATGCGTTTATTCCTGAACCGTTGGATAATGTAGATTTATTCTTAGGATTACACGTTGGTGGGCATAGTAAAGATTTAGCAACCATTGATCCTATTCCGCGTCCCAATGCGGAATCGCGATTAACCGAACCTACTAATCCAATTGAACAAAGGGTAACCAGATTTGGCCCGACGTTATATACGAATTTAAGACCTACACCTGGACTTGAAATATCTATCGGTCTTGGTTTAGAAGGAACTTTTACTGGGCTTTATGGGATGGATAAATTTGATTTAGGTGGGATCATCGGTAATCCAGATGAACAAGGTAATACGCTGCCAAATGTAAGTACATATCAATCCGCTGAACTACACCCTTCAATCGGAGTTAAATTATTTGAAGGAAAGAAAGCATTGAAAGTTGGTTTTAGCTGGAATGCAGAGGTTGGATCAACTGAAGCCAGTGGCTTTCAGCATCGACCAGCTTCATTTGCACTTAGTATCCTACCTCCCAATGGATGGGGTTTTGGTATGCTTCCGGATGTCGAATATACTACGGGCCATGTAGATCCGTATCATCCCAATTATCGGGAAAATCGTGTAACCTTTACTTTTGATAATATTATTTATAATATTTTGAACTTTGCTACTCCAAGTCGTAATTATCCGTTTAAAAGCGTTTTCTATGATTGGAAGCAAACGCCAAGTACCCCGCACCAAAGACCACACCCCCACTTAAAGTTTTTTGCTCAAACTGGCTTTTTTGATGCGGGCGAATACGTAGATGGTGAAAAAATCGGTAATCCAATTCGTGGCGGATTTGTTACGTTAGGGTTAAGATTTGCGGGTGGTGGAGTAGAAGGCGGCCGTGCCGAAGATGACGGCAGATTCATTATTAGTCCGTAAAATAATCGGTCCAATCCCGCAAGATTTTTACTCTAAAGAGTGCGTCATCTGCTTTTATCTCCTCACTATGTATTCATATTCTTGACTATTGTTATGGATGGATATATTATTTGAAAGAGATTGAGCGACTAAGAGACTAAGCGATTAAGTAACTAAGTGTTTTCACTTAGTCTCTTAGTCACTTAGTTACTTAGTTGCTAATTATTACAAAAAGGAGGCCCAATGGCTGAAAGCGGACAAGTATCCAGCGGCGGCGTCCATCCCGGAAAACCCATTATTTGGCCTTCCGGTAAAAGCAGTGCTAAGCAAACCTCGCAGGTTACTTCACAAGAAGTAGCTGAAACGGGTGGTGCCAAAGCTAATGTTTCTACGGCTAAAAGTGCGGCTTCGCAGGCTGCTACCCAGGCTTCGTCAGCACAAGCAGCAGCAACTACTACACCCAGTGCAAAACCCACGGCGCAAATTTCTCGGCCTCAAACCTTGCAAGACATTGCTGCACTTTTATTAGCCAACAATATTCCGGATACGGCGGCTAATAAAAATATTGCGATGCAGATGTTAAACCGGGGATTCGAACTTTCCCGCGCAAACTTTCTGAACGTTCTTTCAAATTTAGATGGAACCGATAAAGGCCAGGCGGCGTTAGATGCGGCTTTAGTAATGTTAGGTAAAGATATTGATTCGGCTCCGGGCATGAAGCTTTTACATCAACACATTCAAAATAATCCGCAAATGACCCAGCAACTCGGAGCACTGGCTCAGGAAATGGCCACTACTTTAGGTGTCATCAAAGCTTCCACTTCATCTGGCGTAACTGGGAAATTAGCCGAAATTTTATCCGAATTTGAAAAGCAAATTAACAGTCTAGCCGATAAATATAAATTTACCGGTGACGGTACTTTATCCCGCGAAGAATTAATTAATAATTTGCGGGCCATCAAAGCCTTAGCGCAGGGTATGCAGGAGCAAATGGCCGAAACCCAATCGGCGCAAACCAGTCAGCAAAATGCCGCACTGCAATCTTCATTGGAAAATATAGTTAAGCAAACTACGGCTGCTTTAGAAAATTTAACTTCTCAGGCAATTTTAAGTAAAGCTACCGATCGCGCCGACAGTAATTATGTGGTTTACAATGTTCCTAATCCAAACGTGACCGGGGAGGATGTGGTGATTCAGGTCAGACGCGACGGGGCCGGAGTTAAAGCCGAAATCGATGATAAAAAAACTCAAGTAGCGCTTTCGATGGGCACTAAAAATTTAGGGAAGCTGCACATTGTATTATCAGTACGCGAAATTAATGACAAAAAAAATGTGGCGGCCATTTTTAGTACCGAAACCAACGATGCTAAAGAAGTTATTGCCGAAAATTCAAGCGAATTTTTAAAAGCCATGGCCGAAAAAGAATGTATTGTAACTTCATTCCATACCGTAAAAAATCCGGATGCCTGTATATTAGATTATTATTTGCCCAAAATTGGCTTAGACGATTTAATGAAGATCGACGTAGAGGCTTAGCAGGGGAGTAAAATGGCCGAAGCAGAAAAAAAGATATTTGGCGAAGGGGCTCCGGAAGAAAAAGAGCCCGCCGAGTCCAAACGCCAGGCGATTGCCTTAAGATATAATGTAGATAAGGATAAAGCGCCGCTGGTTTTAGCGACCGGCCGCGGTCCCATCGCCGACGAAATTGTCAGGGTTGCCGAAGATAATAAAATCCCGCTTTACGAAGATCCCGAACTCACCGCATTACTGGGGAAAATTGAACTCGATTCCAATATTCCATCCGAACTTTACATAATGGTTGCCGAAGTTTTGTTTTTTGTTTATAAATTGGATCGCATGGCCGAAAAACGACAGAAATTAATCAAAAAAATCAGAGAAGAACAAAAAGCCAAGAAAGAAATCTAAAAAATCCCCTCGGCATAAGCATCAAATTACTCTTGTTCTGCAATTCAAACACCTTGACCCTGCTCGCTTGCTCATAAACTCGCCCCGATATTTCAAAGCAAAGCCAAAACCACTACAGGCTCAAACAGTATGAGTCTAATTCGCAATTTGCGTTTTGCTACGCATTATTCTATGGGCTAATGTAAAAACACAAATTGCTCCCGCTCTTCGGGGGTATTTGAATTGCTGAATACCGATTATTTTGCATATGATTTTTGTGGATTTTTTCTATTAATTTCATAAGGACGAAAAAACATATTATTTATGAAAAATTAGCGTAAGTAATAGTGCTAAAAAATATTTTGTACAGCCAGTACCCTGAAGCAAATCCTCTGGCGCCCGAGCGGGCACGGTTCTCCCGATGAAATCGGGAGGGAGCGAGGGCGACAGGGAGCTAAAAAGTCACGCTGGGGCTTTTTAGCGTATTTGCGAAGGGTACTGGCTGGGAAAATATGTAATTTTTACAAGGAATATACTTGTAGGCTTTATGAAAATTATAGAGAAAAATATATTGTTTTTTCTACTTACAATGTTATAATTAAAAAAAGTTCCGCTGAAAGATGGAGGTAATAAATGCGCGACCGCATCTTGCGGATTGGCAAATCAGATCTTGAGGTTTCCGACGAGCGAATGAAGAGCCTCATGAATGACATGACCAATGCAAAAACGCCTGGTTACCAAAAGTCCGAAATTGTGACCCGTGCTTTTCCTCTTGAGCTTCAGTCTGCAATGGATCGTATTAACTCCCGCTCCTCGACCGGTCCCATGGAGCCCAAAATTGAAGGTACTTTTTATAACCGCATCAAAGGTTCTCTGGTCAATACCGGCAGCAAACTGGATACCGCATTAGGTGGGGACGGATATTTTTGTCTTTACGGGCCGGGCGGCGAAATCTATACACGTGACGGAAGATTTACCTTAGATCCTAATGGTAATTTGCTTTCAGTGGCGGGCGAGTATCCGATTTTAGGCGAAGGCGGTCCCATTAATCTAAGTAGTGCCGAAGATGTTACCATTAATCAAAACGGCGAAATTATGATCAATGACGAAAAGGTAGCTAAACTGCGTATTGTAAAAATCGAAAACCCGGATGCACTGGAACCGCTGACCGGAAGTTTTTATCAAGGCGATAGCGAAGTTTTAATGGTTGAAGAAGACCTGAATCCCCGGGTGGTTCAGGGTTATGTCGAAACTTCCAATGTTTCGGTTGTGGATCAAATGATGGAACTGATGTATTTAAGTCAAAAATATCAAATTACTACCAAAGTGGTCCAGGCGCGTGATTCGGGCTTGGCCGCGGCGATGCAGTTGGGAAGTACGCAATAGTAGTTTAAAAGTCCGCCAAAGGCGGACAAGGAGGTCGTTATGTTTCAGCCATTGTATGTTGCAGCCACCGGATTAGATGCATTTGAAAAAGAAATGATATCCATCACCGATAACTTAGCCAATTCCAATACGGTCGGTTTTAAAAAAGGCAGAACCGAATTTGAAAGTCTTTACTATATCGAAAGAACTTTTCAGGATGAGTTGAACGAGCAAATTATGATGCAGGACGGGGTGGGGCGTAACATGCCCATCGAGTTTGGTACCGGGGTTAAAATTGCGGGCACTCCCAAAGATTTTACGCAAGGAACGATTGAAATAACTAATAATCCGCTTGATCTGGCAATTCAGGGAGAAGGATTTTTTCAAGTACAGTTAGCAGACGGAACCGTTGCCTATAGCCGGGCCGGAAATTTCCATATGGATAATGAGGGAAATTTAGTGGATCCCAACGGACACATCGTTGAACCCGAAATTGTGATCCCCGATGGAACGACTGCCATCAATATTAACCGTGACGGTACGATCTGGGTTTCGGTTAATAACGAAGTAACTTCAACTGAAATTGGCCAAATTACTTTAGCCCGCTTTACTAATCCGGTGGGCTTGGAAAGTATCGGGCAAAATTTGTTTAAAGCGACCGCGGCTTCCGGTGATCCGATGATTGGTTATCCGATCGATGACGGTTACGGAGCGGTGGCACAATATTCAGTCGAATCTTCAAACGTAGACATCATATCTGAAATGATGCGGATGGTAATGGTACAGCGGGTTTTTGATACGGTTACCAAAGCAGTTCAGTCCTACGAAGCCATGTTAGCCGCACTGCAGGATATGAAGTCTTAGGGAAAGACTAGAGACCAGAGACTAGAGACCAATTGAAATTAATGAAAAAAATATTATTAAGCATATTAACCATAAATCTAGTTTTACTGATCGGTGTGGTTCCTGCTGTTGCCTCAGTTGCTCAAATCGAAAACAAAGTTAATTCCGCTGTTTATTCCTATATTATCGGCAAATATCCCCACCTAAAAAATGATGAGATAAAAATTTCATTTAAGTATGCGGATAAGTCTTTTGCGGCTTTAGCGGATGAGTCTGCTGAGTTAAGTTTTAAAGTTTTGGAACTTTATCCAAATTTTAAGCCGGCGGGCGAAACCCTGATGCCTCTGCAGGTTTATAAAAATGATAAAGAGTACAAGCGCATTTTCGTAAAAACCATCGTCGAGGTTTACCGCACGGTGGTGGTGGCCACGCGCCAATTAAAAAAATATGACATCATCCAGGCCGCCGATTTAGCTTATAGCAAACTGGATATTATGACAAATTCCATAGAGTATTTCACCGAAAAAGAAGGGTTGATCGGAAAGCAAACAAAAACTATAATAAGGAAAGGAAAACCATTTTTTTCCTGGATGTTAAGAGAGGTTCCTTTGTTTAGTCGCGGCGCAGAAGTAAAAATTAAAGTGATCAGGGGAAACGTCACTATTTTCGCTAAAGGCCGCGCTTACGGCGACGGCTATTTAGGGAAAAAAGTAAAAGTTAAGCGCTTGGATTCAAAAAAAGAGTTTATCGCTACCGTCATCGGGGAAAATGAAGTAGAGGTTAATTAACAATGCAAAGAATTATGTGCCGGGCCAAATTACATCGGCTGACCGTAACCGAAACCAACGTAAATTACGAGGGTAGTATCACCTTAGATGCAGCTTTGCTGAAAGCCGCCGACATTTTGCCGCACGAAAAAGTGCAGGTCGTTAATATTAGCAACGGCCACCGTTTTGAAACCTATGCCATTGAAGGAATTAGCGGAGAAGTGTGTTTAAACGGGGCCGCGGCGCGGCTCGCAACTCCAGGCGACTTGATAATTGTAATATGTTATACTTTAATTGACGAAAAAGAAGCTAAAACCCTGGTCCCAAAAATTGTCCATGTAGATTCGCACAACAAAATAAAATGATTGGGGTAAAAATGAAAAAAGCGGTGTTTCTAGTCATAGCACTGTCCCTGGTTTTATCTCAAGTTTGTGTTGCTGACTCTATTTGGAAAGAGGGTGCCAGTACCTCACCGTACAGCACCCAAAAAACTTACAAAGTCGGCGACATTGTTTATGTTTTAATTGTCGAATCCACCTCAGCCCTTTCTCAAGCCGGTACCGATACCCGGGTCAAGGACGAACTCTCGGCTAGTTTTACCCATACCATCGATAGCTTGGCATCTTTTTTGCCTACCGATGCATCGGTTAATCCTAAGGTTGATAATAAATATGAAGGCACCGGTAAAACTACCCGTGGTACCAAAATTACGGCTCGGATTGCGGCGCGGGTTACCAGAGTGCTGACCAATGGCAATATCAAAGTGGTGGGCAAGCATTTAGTAGAAGTTAACGACGAAGAACAGGAAATAATTGTTTCGGGTGTGGTGCGGTCCAAAGATATTAATCAGGCCAATGCCGTTTATTCTTATCAGGTTGCAAATGCAAAAATTGTGGTGCGGGGAACCGGGGTCATCGCCGAAGCTGAGCAACCGGGATGGTTTACCAGAATTGTGAATTGGTTATTTTAATGCTTAAAAGATTTTTTATTATTTTAATCGGATTGTTTATTATCGCGGGGACCGCTTTTTCGGCCTCGGCTCCGGTACGGATTAAAGATATCGGTCACGTTTTAGAGGCCCGCGAAAATCAACTAATGGGTTTTGGTCTGGTCGTGGGTTTAAAAAATTCAGGTGATTCACAACAAACCGGTTTTACCCAGCAGGCGTTAACTAATTTATTATCCCGCATGGGCGTGGTTCCGCAGTCGGTTGATTTTAAGTCCAGAAATGCAGCCGCGGTCATGGTAACTGCAACCTTGCCTCCGTTTATGAAACCCGGACAAAAATTAGATATTAACGTATCCTCCATGGGTGATGCGCGCAGTCTGCAAGGCGGCACTTTGTTAATTACTCCGTTAGTAGGAGTAGACGACGAAATTTACGCGGTGGCACAGGGCAGGTTGGTGATCGGCGGCTTGGGGGATACCCAAACGATATCACCTTTAAGAGGTGAAAATACCAATGTTGGGCATATTCCGGGTGGTGCTTTGGTTGAAAAAGAAGTTGAAGTATCGCTGGCCGGCAAACAGTCGATTACTATCGTATTAGATAAACCCGATTTTACCACTGCAGTCAGAGTGGCCGATTCGATTCTTGAAAATGGCATGGAAGCCGTAGCTAAAGATGCGGCTACCATCAGCGTTCCTTACTTCGAAGGCGAAGATCCGGTTAAGATTATCGCGCGGGTCGAAAACTTTAAAGTGGTTCCGGCTACGGTGGCTAAAGTGGTCATTAACGAAAAAACCGGCACCATTGTTATCGGCGAGGATGTGCGCATTGCGCCGGTGGCCGTTACCTATGGCAACATGACGGTTACGGTGGGCAGTTTAAGTTTATATACTCAATCCAATGCTTTTGGTTCGGAGGATGAAAGCTATACTACTTCAACCCAAACCAAGGCTCGCGTTTCACGGCCATCCGGCGACTTTAAACAATTGGGACAAACCGCCAGCTTGTCAGAGTTAGTGGCAGCCCTCAATTCGATCGGGGCTTCACCTAAAGATTTAGTAGTAATTTTACAAGCCATTAAACGGGCGGGCGCGCTTTCGGCTGAAATCGAAGTTATTTAAAAGCCCGCCAGAGGCGGACAAGGAGTTTTAAATGCAAAATTTTGGGGCGCTTAATCCACTCAGTAACTTAGGGCCGGCCTTGGCCAAACAAGCGCTCGTTCAGCAACATAGTTCAGAAGATGCCCAAAAACAGTTTGTCGCCATTTTCGTTAAAGAAATTTTAGCGCAGAGCTTTGCCAAGGCTTCCAGTATTGGTTCAACGGACAATAAAAACAATAAATCGATGTTCCCTGATTTTGATTCCACGATGTACAACGAAATGCTGGTAGAGCAGGTCGGCGAAGAATTAATTAATTCGGGGGCTTTTAATGTAGACAAGTTAATGCCCAGTACGCAGTCAAATAACTGGAGAGGTATTATTAATCAGGCAAAACAGTCATGGCTAATGTAGCAAAAAAAGACAATAAGGCAGCCCCAACAAAAAAAATGCCTAAGTCCCTCGAGGCTTACATGCCGCTCGTGCATTCCATCGCATCCATGGTTTCCGGTAAAGGGCTTCCTCCCAGTATTGATTATAACGATTTAGTTTCGGACGGTACGGTGGGGCTGATGAAAGCCTGGGAAAGATTTGATTCTAAACGCGGGGTTAAATTTGAAACTTATGCTTCCTATCGCATCCGCGGCGAAATTTTAGACGGACTTAAAAATTATAATCCGGTCCCGTACCGGGTTCAGGTTATGATCCGCGACATGGCCAAAAAAGGGTATTCGCCGGAAGAAACCAAAATAATTGAGGAAAAAGAAAAGAAGCTTTTAAGTAAAAAGCTGACCGAAACCGAATTTAAATCTGCACTTTCGCGCATTAAAAAAATTGTCAAAGCTTCGGCGCTGATGTATTTGCTTTCGCTCGAAGGCTTATCCGAAACCCACGAAGTGCAGGTTGCTTCCGAACGCACCCCCGAAACCGAATCCGAATTTTTAGATCTGCGCAATAAACTGTTTCAGGCGGTTGCAATTTTGCCCGAATTAGAGCAGAAAGTGGTAATTATGTTTTACCGTGAAGGATTAAACCAAAAAACCATTGCGTCAAAGCTAAGATTATCGCGCAGTAAAGTTAATCGTTTGCTGGCTAAAGCCATTGACCGGCTCAAGGATAAGGTGAAGTAACGTGGCTTATAATCCAAGCGTTGAAATTTTTGACTCAACTTTTGATAAAGTTCAAAAGGCAATGGAAGTTGCCACCAAACGGCAAGCGGTCATTGCGCACAATGTGGCTAATGCCGATACTCCCGGATTCCAGGCTTTAAAGTTTGATGAAGTATTGCAAAAAGCGGTGGCCCGCACCGAACAACCCAGTATAAATTTGGAAGAAGAAATGGCGGCGCTGACCCAAAATAGTACCCGCTATTCTTCTTACGTAAAATTAATGTCGTCCAAGTTAAATATTTTAAAAACCATTGCTTCGCAAGGGAGAAAATAGTAAATGGGATTAAACCAGGCGTTTGATATTAGTATTTCCGGCATCGAAGCCGCCCGCATGAAGCAGGAAATCATTGCTTCCAATCTGGCTAATATCGATACTACCCGAACCTTAGAGGGTGGTCCGTACCGACGCCGCATGGCGGTAGTTAACGAAAAACAAATTGATTTTAATCAGATATTGGCTGCCGAACAAAGAAAATTGTACGGCAGTAAATTTCCGGGCGGGGTAGAAGTATCCGATATTGTTGAAGATACTTCTCCTTTTCAAAAAGTTTATAAACCGGGTCATCCGGATGCGGATGCTTCTGGTTACGTCATGTTGCCTAATATTTCGATGTCTGAAGAAATGGTTGATTTAGTTTACGTTTCACGGTTATACGAAGCTAATATTACGGCTTACAATGCAACTAAAAAAATGGCGCAGGATACATTACAGCTTCCATAAATAAAAGGAGTTTATCATGGCCGAACCGATTAGCGGTGTTTCAAGCGGATTAGGAACCGGAGACGTTGGGTCTGTTTCTCCCAGCCGCAGCCTTAAGTTTGCGGGCAATCCTTTTGAAGATGTTTTATCGAAGGCTATCGATGCCTTAAATACGGTTAGCAACACCGAAGTTTATGCTAATCAGATGATCGATAAGTATACCCGGGGCGAAGCCGAGATGGCCGACGTTTTAATTGCCAGTTCCAAAGCCAGTATCATGGTGCAATTAGCCGTAACTACCATTAATACTGCGGTAACTACGTTTAAAGAAGTTACCCAAATGCAGATTTAAAGTAAGGAGTTAACATGGCAGAAGAAACCCTGGCGCCGGTACCAGGTGGCAATCGAAGAATACTATACATTGCAGTTGGTGTAGTAGTTGTTTTAGCTATCTTGTTTTTGTTTTTTATCCGTTCCTGTGGCGGAGGCGGCGGCCCGGCCAATGATTATACGGTTATTTACTCGCATTTGGCCCTCAAGGATGCGGCGGATGTTATTGCCCGGCTCAAAGAGTTAAAAATCCCCTATGAAATGCGTGAAAAGGGGACTTCGATTGCCGTCCCCAAAGACAAAGCCGATGATGCGCGGCTGGGATTAGCCGAAAAGAGTTTGCCGACGGGCGGGGCGGTAGGTTGGGAAATATTTGATGAAGCCAGGCTTGGCGCTACTGATTTTGACCGTCGTATTCAACTGGTCCGGGCTATCTCGGGTGAGTTAGCGCGCACCATTCGACGCATTACGGCCATCGAAGATTGCCGCGTCCAAATTGTTTTGCCCGAAACCCGCCTTTTTGAAATCGAAAAAGCTCCGGTGACGGCGTCGGTTTTGCTGACTCTGCTCCCGGGAGAAAAACTTTCTCCGGCCCAGGTTAACGGTATTATTCATTTGGTAGCCAGCTCAGTCGAAAACTTAAAACCCCAAAGAGTAACCATCGTTGACGATCACGGTAATATTTTATCCGCAAAACCGGAACCCAAACCTTTAATTAGTCCGATTTATCAGGAAGAAGCTAAACAGGAACTGCTCGAAGAAGCCAAAGCAGTTGAAGGTAAGGTTGAAGAGCTTAAAAAGAAGGAAGCCGAATTAAATAAAAAAGAGGCCGAGCTGGTCAAAATGGCTGAGGAAGCTACGGCCGAAGCGGCTCCCAGAGTTTTGTCCGAGGAAGAAAGAACCTTGCTCCGCATTCAAGCCAAACAGGAATACGAAGAACAACTGACCAAAAAAGCCCAATCCATTTTAAATCAATTTTATCCTCCTAATTCGGTGATCGTAAAAGTAAGTCTCGAGCTTTTACCGCCCAAACCGGCAAAGGATGAAAAAATTAAAGTGCGCTCTCAATTAAAAGAGGGTATTCAAATTAAACGCATTCATACCGTTATCTTAGTTGATAACCGTTTGGATTTGACGGCGTCATTAAAGAAAACTACTTATGCCACCATTGCGGCGGCGATTGGTTATGACCGCAAGCGTGGAGACCGTATCGCAATTAAAAAAGTTCCGTTCCAATATGCGCTGCAGCAAGAAAATGGAACCACCCCCGTTAAAGAAACTGAGCCAAAGCGGGCTTCCTGGATGACTTATGTTTTAGTGATGTATGAATTTGTGGTAGCTAAGCTGGGCTTTAAAAATTTCATCATTGGCATCGGCATAATTTTTATCCTGCTGATTATTATTTTAGTTTTCCGGGCCATCTTTGGCGGAAAGCGCGAACGTGAATTCGAATTTGGTCCTCCGGAATTTTTAGAGGAAGAAGAAGAAGTCCCCACCGGTGCCTCCGCTAAAAGTGCGATGGATACCATCGAAGGGATCAAAGGGATGGCTAACGAAAATCCCGAAAGACTAGCCGCCTTACTTAAAAACTGGCTTTCGGAAGAGGGGAAATCTAAATAATTATGTCACCATTAACCGGACGCGAAAAAGCAACTATATTTCTATCACTGTTGGGAGCCGATACTTCAGCGCGGCTTTTACGCTATCTTCCTGAAGAACTGGCGGATTTAGTTGCTTCCGGCGTTAATCACTTACCCAAGCCTTCTCCCAAAGCGGTGGCATCGATATTAGAAGAGCTGCGCAGCTTTATGTCACTGCCGCCCAGTACCGCATACCGTCCCGCAAAAAAAGTAGTTACTTACGCGCCGCAGCCGGAGCCGGAGCCAGCACCTGCGCCTGTGCCCGCGCCTCCGCCCGAACCTGAGCCCGAACCACCCAAAACTCCTGCAGAAAAATTTCAGCGTGCCTCCGCCCGTAAATTAGCCGGGATCCTTTTATACGAGCGCCCGCAAATCATCGCCTTTGTTTTAAAAATGGTTTCACCCGAAAAACAGATTGAAGTATTAAGTAACCTTCCCGGCCAGCGTCCGCTGGTGGAAGCCCTGCTGCGCGAATCTAAAGAAAATATTTTTACGGATGAGATCAAGGATAAAGT
Organism: Candidatus Margulisiibacteriota bacterium; assembly: GCA_018823125.1. Classification (GTDB taxonomy): domain Bacteria; phylum Margulisbacteria; class WOR-1; order JAHJIW01; family JAHJIW01; genus JAHJIW01. The sequence goes on from JAHJIW010000004.1 coordinate 16,361, forward strand.
AATAAGTTCATTTGCGAGTAAGCTTTAGAGGTGTTAAGGTTTAAAGGTGCAAAGGTTTATAGGGGTAAGGGCGGGGCCCTATAAACCTATAAACCTTTAAACCTGTGAACCTTTATCAAAAAGGACTGCGCTAAAACATGGGAATCATCAAGAAAAATAATATAACCGAAACCGGAACGGTTGATCTGGCCGCTCTGCCGATGGAGGTATCCAAAGAAGACCAAATTACGGCGCGCGGAGATAGTCCGCTTGATTCTCAGGGAGAGGCGGCCGCCCCGTTAGAAATCAGAACCGATCGCGCCCAAAAAATCCTCGAAAATATTTCAGACGTGGACGAAGTAAAACAAGAAGCAGCCAAAATCGTTTTAGAAGCCGAAACTGATGCTCAGCAAATTATGGATGAAGCCCGGAGTCGGGCGCGCGACCTGCAAAAGAAAGCTGAAAGTGATGGCAAGAAGTTAGGTCTCAGCGAAGGCAAAAAAGAAGTTGCCGGCCGGCTGGCAGAAGCTTTAGAAACCTTAAATCAAGCGGTCAAAGAGCGTAAAAATATCATCAAGGATGCTGAATCCGAGATTTTACGTCTGAGTATTAAAGTTGCCGAGCAAATTGTCCGCTCCGAAGTTTCATTGCACCGCGACGTTTGCTTAAATATCATATCCGAAGCCATCAGCCGGGTTTCGGACCGCGAACAAATAATTTTAAAAGTTAATCGTGAAGATATTGATCAGGTAAAAAAATATAAGGATCGCATCACTGGTTTAGTGGACGGAGTGAAAAATTTCACGGTGGTTGAAGATAGTAATGTGGAGCCGGGAGGCTGCATTATCGAAACAAATCTGGGTTACGTGGATGCCCGCATATCAACCAAACTCGCCATTATGGAGGATGCACTTTTTAGGGTAGCCGAAAGTGGAAAAAAATAAACTGAAAATCGATTTTGAAAAATACCACCGCGTTTGTGACCGCACTGATTTAGTAAAAGTCATTGGAAAAGTTATTCAGGTCGTCGGTTTGATTATTGAGGCTCAAGTGCAGGGTGTCTCGGTTGGTGATCTTTGCAGTATTCAGCTGGAACGCGAAGGCCGTGAAGCCCAGGCCGAGGTGGTGGGGTTTAGAGAAAAGCGTGTGTTGTTAATGCCGCTGGGCAGTACTTCCGGTATATCTCCGGGATCTCAAGTGTTTGCCAGCGGTAAACCGTTGATGGTCACCGTTGGTCCCAAAATTTTAGGCCGGGTTCTTGGCGGATTAGGCGATCCGATTGATAGTAAAGGACCGATCATGGGCGAAGAAGAACGCCCCCTCAACGCCGACCCCCCGGATCCGGTCAGCCGACCTAGGGTAACCGAAGTTTTAAAATCCGGCATTCGGTCAATTGATGGATTACTTACTTGCGGAAGAGGTCAGCGCCTGGGAATTTTTGCTGGTTCCGGAGTTGGTAAATCAACTTTAATGGGTATGCTGGCCCGTAATGCCGATGCGGACGTAAACGTTATTTCTCTGGTAGGAGAGCGGGGCCGCGAAGTTCGCGATTTTATTGAAGAATCACTGGGAGAAGAAGGTTTAAAAAAGTCAGTAGTAATAGTGGCTACTTCTGATCAGCCGCCGCTGATTCGATTGAAAGCCGCGTTTGTAGCGACCGCCATTGCCGAATATTTTAGGGATCGGGGTAATCGGGTTATATTAATGATGGACTCAGTTACCCGTTTTGCCATGGCACAACGTGAAGTTGGCTTGGCCGCGGGAGAGCCGCCCACCACCCGGGGCTATACTCCTTCGGTTTTTGCGCTGCTGCCTAGATTGATGGAGCGCTCCGGTACTTCTGAGGTTGGATCGATTACTGCTTTTTATACCATCTTAGTAGAAGGCGATGATTTTAACGAACCGATTGCTGATCAATCGCGGTCGATTTTAGACGGACATATTATTTTGACCCGCGAGTTGGCGGCCCGTAATCACTATCCGGCGATTGATATTCCACATAGTGTTTCCCGGTTGATGACCAATTTGGTTTCGGACGAACATAAAAAGGCGGCGGGCAAACTAAGAGAAGTTTTAGCCCGCTATTCAGAAGCCGAAGACTTAATCAATATTGGGGCGTACGTGAAGGGGAGTAACCCTAAAATTGACTACGCTTTAACCAAAATTGATCCGGTCAATGAATTTTTAAAGCAGGGTACTTTTGAAAAGGTTGATTATCAGCAAACCGTGCGTCGTTTACTCGGAATCTTTGCTTGATAAGAAAGGTTGATCATGGCACGTAAAGCTAAGCCCGGAAAAAAATTTACATACGGTCTGGAAACTGTGCTTAAGGTTAGGGCCATTAAAGAAAAAAAAGAACAGGAAAAGTTTGCCGACCGCGAAAGAAAATATTTAACCGAAAAAGAGCAGGAAGACCTGCTCAAAATTAAGCAAAGCCAGCGCCGCGGCGAACTCAAAGAAATGATGCAGGAAGGGCCCATTAAGGATTTTGCTCAGGTGATGCAGCGCAAGGCGCACTTGGGGGTTTTAAAAGAGGATATCGAAAAGCAGGTGGAAAAAGTAATTGCCGCCAGCCGCGAGCTGGATAAACAAAGAAATCTGTTGATTGAGGCCATGAAGAAAAAGAAAATCATGATAAAAGACAAAGAACATAAGCTTGATGATTATAAAGATGTAATGCAAAAACTAGAGATGAAGTTTCTGGATGAAATTGCTACCGAGAGATTTACCCACCGCAAACATCAGGAATAGACTTAAATCGCCTTCTTAACTTTACCCTTTTTTAAGCACTTGGTGCAGACCATGATTCTCTTAATTTTTCCGGCAATTTTAGTTCGGATGGCTTGCAGATTGGCGTGCCAGCGACGTTTTGATTTACGGTTTGAGTGACTAACCTTATTGCCGACACCCGAAACTTTTCCGCATACATAACATTTTCTTGACACTTTAGTCCTCCAATTTTTGAAATAACGATGAAAAGTATATCAAATGTAGTCCTCGGCTGCAAGCGGCCGCTCATGTTATAATTACCTTATTATGCCTGAATTCACTGCTGGGTTGAAAACCCCGGTGCGCTATATCAAAGGTGCGGGGCCCAAGATCTCAAAGCTTTTCGAACGCATGGGCGTGAGTACCGTGGAGGACCTGCTTTACTTTTTACCCCGCTCTTATGAAGACCGCAGTTTAATTGCGCCTATCTCAACGCTTAGGCCTGATCAGGAGGTTTTGATTAAGGGCAGGGTAGTTAAGGCCAAAGCGGAAAGAACGCGGCGCGGGTTTAGTTTGTTTAAAGCCGTTATCCAGGACGAGAGCGGAAGTGTTGTAGCCGTCTGGTTTAATCAGGCTTTTTTGGATAAAGTGATCAAAAAAGATAAAGTTTTATATATTGCCGGAAAAGCAATTTATAATAATTATTCGGGAAGCCTTGAGCTAAACGTAAAAAATTATGATTTTTATGATGAAGCGCAAAATGAGCAAATAATTCCGATTTATCCTTTAACTGAAGGGCTCTACCAGAAAAAGCTCAGAAAAATAATCAGAACCGCTCTGGAAAAATACCTTAACGTTGTCCGGGAATTTTTCCCGCAAAAGTTAATTGATCAGCACAAACTGACTGATCTGCCGCAGGCGCTGCAAACCCTGCATCTACCGTCAGATCTGTCCCAAATCGAAAACGCCCGCCGGCGTATTATTTTTGATGATTTATTTATCTTTCAGCTGGGACTGGGCATGCGCAGTAGTTTCCTGAAAAAGCGTCAAGCCGGAAGCGTGTTTAAAGTTGAAGGTGATCTTATTTCCAGATTTATGGATGCGCTGCCCTTTGAGTTAACCGGTGCCCAAAAGAAGGTTTTTGCTGAAATTAAGCAGGATTTATTAAGCGGCCATGCCATGAACCGTCTCCTGCAGGGAGATGTTGGTTCAGGTAAAACCATCTTAGCGGTGTTAACCGCGGTCTTAGCCCACCGTAATGGCCTGCAAACCGCAATGATGGCACCCACCGAGATTTTAGCCCGTCAACACATGGCAAAAGTGTCACAGTTTTTAGATGGACTGGGCTTTAAAGTGGTTTTGTTGGTCGGGTCGCTTTCTAATAAAGAAAAGAAGGTTGCCTATAAAATAATCGAGAATGGAGAAGCTGATTTGGTCATTGGCACCCACGCCTTAATTGAAGAAGGGGTTAAATTTAAAAACTTAGGTCTGGTAATTGTAGATGAACAACAGCGTTTTGGCGTAATGCAAAGAGCGCGTTTAGCCAAAAAGGGAAAGGCCTCCCACGTCTTAGTTATGACCGCTACTCCCATTCCGCGTAGTTTAGCTTTAACTTTATACGGTGATTTAGATAAATCAATTATCGATGAACTTCCTCCTGGAAGAACGCCGGTACAAACTCACTTTGTTACCGAGGCTAAACGCCAGAGTGCCTATGACTTTATTAAAAAAGAAATACGCGCCGGCCGACAGGTTTATGTGGTTTGTCCTTTAGTTCAGGAATCAGAAAAACTAGACTTAAAAGCCGCTAAAGAAGAAGCCATGTATTTACAGTCACAGGTATTTAAAGAATTTAAAGTAGCGTTGATTCACGGTAAGGTAAAAGCTAACGAAAAAGATAGAATTATGCGCGATTTTTTAGATAAGAAAATAAATATTTTAGTATCCACTACCGTCATTGAAGTAGGGATTGACGTTCCCAATGCGGCGGTAATGTTGATTGAGCACGTAGAGCGCTTTGGTCTTTCGGCGCTGCACCAGCTGCGGGGCCGTATAGGTAGAGGAGCGGCTCAGTCATATTGTTTTTTATGCGGAAACCCCAAAACCCCCGAAGCAAAATCCAGAGTAAAAGCGATGCTCTCTACTAACGACGGATTTAAAATTGCGGAAGTGGATCTTAAACTGCGCGGTCCGGGTGAGTTTTACGGTGAAAAACAGTCCGGCTTACCCGAATTCCGATTAGCTGATATAATCAGGGATGAACCAATCTTGTTAAAGGCTCGGGCTGCAGCTTTTAATTTACTTAAAAATGATCCATCCCTTAGTCAGACCGAAAATATTCCGCTTAAAGCTGAGGTTTTACGCCGTTACAAGAAATACTTAAATCTGGGGATTTTAAATTGAGAGTTATTGCCGGAGAAGCCAAAGGTCGAAAGTTAAAAGCTCCCGCACACGGGGTTCGACCGCTTACCGATCGCGCTAAGGAAACCCTGTTTAATATATTGAACCCTAATATTGAGGATGCCAACTTTTTAGATTTGTTTGCGGGCAGCGGATCAGTAGGGATCGAAGCCTTATCCAGGGGAGCGAAGCTTTCTTTTTTTGTAGAAAAGTCCCGCGACGTAGTTAAATTTATTTATGCAAACCTGGGGTCCACCGGCCTTAGAGACCGGGCCGAAGTATTTCTGCTGGATGTTCGGCGCGCCATAAAAATTTTAGACTCAAAAGGCGCAAAATTTGATATAATTTACGTTGGTGCTCCTTACGGCAGTAAGGATTTTGTTCCATCTTTGGAGCTCCTTGGCAATTCCAGCTTGCTTCATTCAAAGGCAATCGTGGTTGCTGAACATCGCAGCCGCGATGCGATACCCGAAAATATAAATAAATTAAGTAAGTATCGAGAAAAAAAACTGGGCGACACTACGCTAAGTTTTTATAAAGTGGAGAGTACATGAAAGTAGCGATTTATCCCGGCAGTTTTGATCCGGTCACCAACGGGCACTTAGACGTTATCAAACGGGCCCAAAAATTTTTCGATAAAGTTATCGTAGCGGTTATTGCTAATCCAGAAAAGGATTCGTACTTTAGCCTGGAAGACCGCATGAGTATGCTTAAAGAATGCCTCAAAGACATGCCCAAGATAGAGGTAGATGCTTTTAACGGACTGTTAGTAGACTTTGCAAAAAAGATGGGAGTATCGGCGATTATCAGGGGACTACGGGCGGTTTCAGACTTTGATTATGAGTTTCAGATGGCCATTACTAACCGCAAGATGAAACCCGATATCGAAACCGTATTTTTTATGACTGATTATAAATATTCTTATTTAAGTTCAAGTTTTGTAAAACAAATTGCCCACTTAGGTGGAGATGTTAAGGAATTTGTTCCACCGGTGGTGGTTAGGAAGTTAAAAGAAAAGTAACTAAGTGACTAAGCGATTAAGCAACTAAGTGAAACCACTTAGTCGCTTAGTTGCTGTTTACTTAGTCGCTAATTAAAAAAGGAGGAATAAAATGGAAATTTTAGGCTTACTCGATGCCCTGGAATCACTGGTTTTGGATGGTTTTAAGATCCCGCTATCTAGAAAGACGATGGTTAATGAAGAAAAGGTTTTGGCGATCATAGATAAAATACGCCTGGTGGCCCAAAGTGGTGGTGGTATTGCTAAAAAAGCAGTCAGCGGGGAGGCTCCCCGGTCCTCGGCGGCAGCCAGAGAACTCCCGCCTGAGTTATCTGCAAGGATTTCGTCTAGCGGTGGTACCGCTTCCGAAGGAAAAGCAGTTGAGGTCATTCAACAGGCTTATCAAATTGCAAAGGAAGTGCGTTTGGGTGCCGATCGCTATGCAGATGAAGTGCTCACTAATTTAGAAGCGACCTCTTCCAGAGTATTAAGAGCCGTCCGCGCCGGCAGAGAAAAGCTGCAAAAATCAATTGGCGTGGATGAAATCGAATCCATTCCATTACCTTCAAAAGGAAATGCGCGCAAAGAGGAAGCCTCGGTATGAAAAGAAAGGATCAGCGTCAACCCGATCAAATCCGGCCGGTAAAAATTACCCGTAATTATCTAAAACATCCGCACGGTTCGGTTTTAATTGAAATGGGAGACACTAAAGTCATCTGTTCGGCTTTTATTGAAAATAATGTTCCTAAGTTTTTACAAGGTCAAAAAAAAGGATGGGTCACCGCCGAATATGCAATGATTCCTGGTGCTACGGAGTCAAGGTCTCGTCGCGATCATACCCATGGCAAAGCCCGTGGCCGTACCCAAGAAATTCAACGCTTAATTGGCCGATCGCTTCGTGCGGTAACCGATCTTAAAAAACTGGGCGAAAGAACGATCATTATTGATGCGGATGTTATCCAAGCCGATGGCGGTACGCGAACCGCATCGATTACCGGCTGTTTCGTAGCGTTAAAAGACGCAATCAAAAAGATAAAGAAATTAAAAAAGGATCCAATCAAAGAACATTTGGCGGCGGTCAGCGTTGGTATCGTTGATGGTAAAACCTTACTCGATCTTAATTATGCCGAAGATTTCAAGGCAGAGGTTGATATGAACGTTGTCATGACCGAAAGCGGAAAAATGGTGGAAGTGCAGGGGACTGCAGAGGGGACCCCCTTTTCTGAAAAAGACCTGATGCAGCTGATTTCTTCTGCCAAAAAAGGGATTAAAGAGTTAATTTCAATTCAAAAGAAGGTATTAAAGGGGGCGAGATAAACGTGAAAGGTATTGTTTTAGCCGGAGGAACCGGTTCTCGGTTATTTCCTTTAACTAAAGTCACTAATAAACACTTATTACCGGTCTGGAATAAGCCCATGATTTATTATCCTATCGAAAAAATGGTGGAAGCCGGCATTACAGAGATATTAATTGTCACTGGCGTAGATCACATGGGTGATATTGTTAATTTATTAGGATCCGGACGTGAATTTGGCTGTAAATTTACTTATAAGGTGCAGGACGAGGCGGGTGGAATTGCCCAGGCCCTAGGTTTAGCAGAGCATTTTGCTAATGGAGATAAAGTGGCCGTAATCTTAGGCGATAATATTTTTGAAGATTCAATCAATGACGCAGTGAAAAAGTTTGAAAAAAGTTCTTCAGAAGCTTTCATCTTTTTAAAAGAAGTGACCGATCCGCATCGCTTTGGAGTGGTGGATATTAAAGAGGAGAAAATTGTTTCAATCGAAGAAAAACCTAAAGAACCCAAAAGCTTCAATGCAATTGTTGGTATTTATATGTACGCTTCATCGGTGTTTGAAATTATTAAGAAATTAAAGCCCTCCAAACGCGGAGAGTTGGAAATATCAGATGTTAATCGTACCTATATGAAAAGAAAAAAGCTGGCGCATCAAATACTGACTGGCTGGTGGACCGATGCCGGGACTTTTGAATCATTAGAGAGAGCTCAGGTTTTAGTCAGGGGAGAAAATTAATGGGGGCGTTCAAAAAGGTTTTAGTTACGGGGGGCGCGGGATTTATCGGAAGTAACTTTGTTCGGCATCTTTTATCTCTGGATGGCGGATATGAAGTAATTAATCTCGATAAATTAACTTATGCCGGCAATCTAGAAAACCTGAAAGATGTTGAAAAAACCCCAGGCTATAAATTTGTTAAGGGTGACATTTGCGATCAAAAATTGATCAACGATTTAGTAGAATCCGAAAAACCGGATGCAATTATTAATTTTGCGGCCGAATCGCACGTTGATCGCTCAATTTTATCCGCAGGCGAATTTATTCAAACGGATGTTTTTGGGACTTACGTTTTACTTGAAGCAGTTAAGAGATTTGGTGCTAAAAGATTTATCCAGATCGGAACCGATGAAGTTTATGGCAGTATTGAAAAGGGTTCTTTTACCGAAGAAAGTCCTTTAAGTCCTAATAGTCCCTATGCTTCTTCTAAAGCCGGCGGCGATTTAATCGTTAGGGCTTATCATAAAACCTTTGATTTACCGGTTATTATTACTCGTTCATCTAATAATTATGGACCATATCAATATCCCGAAAAATTTATCCCTCTGTTTATCACCAATGCCATTGAGGATAAACCGCTTCCTCTATACGGCGATGGCAAAAACGTTAGAGATTGGCTTTATGTCGAAGATAACTGTAAGGCGATCGAAGTCGTATTGCGAAAGGGGGTGGAGGGAGAGATTTATAATATTGGCGGGGAAGAGGAAAGAGAAAATCTGGTAGTTGCGCAAAGTATTGTTAAACAACTTGGCAAACCGAAAGATAGCATTAAATTGGTTAAGGATCGTGCGGGGCATGACCGCCGCTATTCACTGGCTTGCGAAAAAGTTAAAAAACTAGGATGGAAGCAAAGTGTTTCTTTTGAAGAAGGTTTAGCGAAAACCGTAGCTTGGTATCAGAAAAACCAAAATTGGTGGGATAAAATAAAGCAAAAAAAATCGGATTATCAGAAGTTTATGAATGAGTATTATCTGGAGAGAGCATAGAACATGAAAATTAGTGTCATTGGAAGTGGCTACGTGGGGTTAGTAACGGGGGCCTGTCTGGCTGAATTAGGCCATCAAGTAACCTGCGTGGATGTTGATAAATTAAAAATTAAGCTTTTGTCATCTGGAAAAATCCCAATTTTTGAACCTGGATTGGAAGAGCTGGTACTCAGAAATGTATCTCAAGATCGGCTGGCTTTTTCTTCCGCAATCGCCAGTACGGTCAAAAAGTCTGAAGTCATCTTTATTGCGGTTGGAACCCCTTCCCGTGCAGACGGTGAAGCTGATGTTTCGGCAGTAGAATCAGTTGCCAAAGAAATTGCTAAAGCGATCAAGGGACCGTCGGGGAAGGCGGGTGCCGCTTACAAGGTTATCGTTAACAAAAGTACGGTACCGGTTGGCATGGGAGATATCGTTACCAAACTATTGATTAAGAATGGCGTAGCTAAAAATCGTTTCGCCGTAGTTTCAAATCCCGAGTTTTTAAGAGAAGGATCGGCCCTGGATGACTTTATGCATCCCGATCGCATTGTAATCGGGGCTCAGGATAAAAGAGCCTATGAGGTCATTACCGAGCTTTACCGCCCCTTAAATGCACATATCATATTTACTTCAATAAAAAGCGCCGAATTAATCAAATATGCTTCCAATGCCTTTTTGGCTACCAAGATTTCATTTATTAACGAAATTGCCAATGTTTGTGAAAGGGTTGGTTCGGATGTTTCCGAAGTGGCGGATGCGGTCGGACTAGATAAAAGAATTGGCCGGGCGTTTTTGAGTGCAGGATTGGGATGGGGTGGATCGTGTTTTCCGAAAGATGTTTCAGCTTTAATCCATTTAGCCCGCGCTAAAGGTTATAACCCTGAAATATTAGAATCAGTTTTAAATGTTAATCAAGCCCAGGTTGAAATGTTTGTTGGCAAAATCAAAAAAACCTTGAAAAACTTAAACGGCAAAGTTATTACCGTTTTAGGGCTATCTTTTAAACCTAATACGGATGATCTTAGGGAAGCGCCTTCATTGAAGGTGATCGAGCTTTTACTGAGCGAAGGGGCTAAATTGAAAGCTTATGATCCAATTGTAAAGAATGTGGATCAATTAAAAAATAAGGGAATGATCAGTCTGGCCGATGATCCTTATGAAGCACTGCAGGGCTCACAGGCTTTAGTGATTGTTACCGAATGGCCGGAGTTTACTGAACTTGATTTGAAAAAGGCAAAGCAACTTATGCAAAAACCGTATGTTTTTGACGGCCGAAATACTTTAAATGCAAAACGGGTCAAAGAAGCCGGATTTAAGTACTTTGGAATTGGAAAATAAAGGAGATTGAATGAAGGTTCTGATAGCGGGGGGCGCCGGGTTTATTGGTTCTCACCTGTGCGATCGTTTATTGTCCGATGGTCATGAAGTAATCTGTGTTGATAATCTGATCACCGGTTCAAAGAAAAATATTAAGCATAATCTTGCTAATTCCCGTTTTTCTTTTATTGAATTTGATGTTGCGGAAGGCATTTTACAACTGGACGGTAATTTGGATTATATAGTTAATTTAGCCTCGCCCGCCAGCCCGGTCGATTACCAAAAATATCCGATTGAAACTTTAAAGGTGGGGGCATTAGGAACATTAAATACCCTGGAATTAGCGCGTAGAAAAAAAGCTAAATACTTATTTTCTTCTACTTCAGAAGTCTATGGTGATCCGGACGTTTCACCGCAAGCTGAAACATACTGGGGCAGGGTTAATCCGGTGGGTTCCCGCAGTCAGTATGATGAATCAAAACGATTTGCTGAAGCTTTAATCGTGGCTTATAGAAAGAAACATAGCCTAGATGCGAAAATTGTGAGGATTTTTAATACCTACGGACCCCGCATGCGTAAAAATGACGGTAGAGTAGTGCCAAATTTTATCTGCCAGGCATTAACCGGAAAACCCTTAACCATTTATGGCGATGGAGCCCAGACTCGTAGTTTTTGCTATATTGATGATCTGGTAGAGGGCATTGTAAAAATGATGTTTGCTAAGGAGGCTGGCCCAATTAATTTAGGCAATCAGGATGAATTTACCATTAGGGAGCTGGCGAATAAGATCTCGAAAATTATAAATCGTAAACTTAGCGTTACGAAGCAAAAACTCCCTCCGGATGATCCTAAACAGCGCTGTCCGGACATTACGTTGGCTAAGCGGCACCTTAAATGGCAGCCCAAAATTAAGCTTCAAGAAGGTTTAGTTAAGACTATTGAATGGTTTAAGGAAATACGCTAAAATACTAAGTTTTAGGGGACTTGGAGGTAAAATAATAATGAATTTTCGTAAAATTTTGGCTTTGGTAATTATGGTTTCTTTGCTTCTTTCATCATCGAGTTTTGCTGCGCCCAAGGGTGATAGTGAGACTTTATCTGCTTATGAATCTTTATTGTCAACTCCACAAGGCCGGGAGCTTTTAAGAAAAGCAAACACAGGTCAGGAAATTACAATTGGCAATGAGGAAATTGTGGAAACCAACCTTGTAGAAAAGCAAGGATTAACCAATATTGAAAAACAATTTTCGGCTGTGGCTTCGCTTGAGGGGCTACCGGAAATCAGACTTTTTGGTTACGATGCCTTTAAAAAATCAGCGGTATCTTTTGTTCCTGATTCGGAATCTCCGGTTCCTTCCAATTATCTGATTGGAGCGGGTGACTCTTTTAATATTACTTTATGGGGCATTAGTGAAGGAATTTTTAAAGTTACGGTTAACCAAGAAGGCGAAATCACCCTACCTAAAGTTGGCGTGGTGAGTGTTGCCGGATTAAGATATGGCGATTTAAAAGCGCATATTGAAGAGCATTTAGGCCGCTATTATGAACAGATAAATGTCAATATTACGATGGCTGAGATAAAAACTATTAGAGTTTATGTGGTTGGAGAAGTTGAACAACCGGGCAGTTACACCGTTAGTTCTTTAAGTACCCTTTATTCAACGCTGTTTCAGGCCGGAGGCCCTTCCAAACATGGAACCATGCGAAATATTAAACTGGTTCGAGATGGGAAAACCATTGCTACCGTAGACTTATATAAATTCTTATTGTACGGTGATAAATCCCACGATCAGGAATTGGTTTCTGGAGATACAATTTTTGTGCCTTCACGTGGCAGCGTGGTTGGTATCACGGGAAATGTTGAGCGTCCTGCAATTTATGAGATCAAAGGTAAAGCCGAGTTTTCGGATATACTTTCTATTGCGGGTGGTTTTACGCCGGTTAGTTATTTAAACCGCATCCAGATTGAGCGGATCGTTGCTCACCAACGAAAAATTGTGGTAGACGAAAATGTTGCTTCTCAAAAAGCACGCACTAAAATCGCTCTGCAGGATATGGATTTAGTAAAAATATATCCAATTTTCTCAGAGATTCAAAATGTAGTATATGTTGAAGGTAATTTTAAACAGATTGGACCCTACGAATGGAAACCCGGGATGATGTTAAGAGACATTATTACATCCAAAGCGTTGCTTAAACCCTATTCTTATCTACCTAAGGCTGAGGTGGTCAGGTTAGATAAAGAAACGTTAGCTACTGAAGTATTTGAAATTGATCTAGAAAAATTGTTTGCCGGGGATATTGAACAGAATATTGCTTTAGAATTTGGAGATAGAATCGTGGTTTCTACTGATTTTAGACCTCAGGCGAAAGTGGTGTTAAAAGGAGAGGTGTTATTACCGGGAACTTATATTGCAAGAAACGATGAGCGGTTGAGTTCGGTAATTGAGAGAGCGGGTGGATTTACCAAAAATGCTTATCTTTTTGGAGCAGTTTTTACCAGAACATCTGCCAGGGAAACGCAGGAAACGGCTTTGAGCAGGTTTATTGTAGAATTAGAAAAAAGAATTATTGAGCAGGAGTCCAGGCTGGCTGCTTCGGGGATGAGCGGCGAACGGGTTGTGCAGCAGCAGGAAGCTTTGGAAAAAAGCAGTGAGCTGTTAGATAAGCTGAAAGCATCTGTTTTAATTAAGGGGAGGGTAATTCTTGCTCTGGAGGAATTACCTAAATTTAAAGATTCAAAAGACAATATTGTTTTGGAAGATGGGGATGAGCTGACGGTGCCTTCCCGCCCAAATATTGTAAGTGTGTTGGGTGAAGTTTATAGCCCGAGTTCGGTTATTTATCAGAAAGGGAAAAAAGCTTCGTTTTATCTTAATAAAGTTGGAGGCATTACCAAAAATGCAGACAATGGTGGGGTATATGTGGTGCAGGCAGATGGCTCAGTTTTAAGCGGCGGGAATGCTTTTGGAAATGAAGTTAAGCCGGGAGATGTTATTTTTGTGCCGCAAATATTAGAGCGTTTTGACTTTTTTGGTTCGGTCGGAGATTTTACTCGTTGGTTTTATGAAGCGGCTATGGCTTTTGCGGTGATTGCGACTTATTTGAAACAATAGTCAAAGGAGAAGCATTGTGGAAAAAGAAATTAATTTGTTGGATTATTGGCGGGTTATTGTTAAAAAAAAGTGGATAATTATTATTTTAGCAATTGCAGTCGGTTTGGGCTCCTTTGTTTTTAGCAGTCGACAGCCAAAAACTTATAAGGCCACTGCTACCATTATGTCAGTTGATATCGGCGGGGGCGGATTGGTTGCTGGATTAAGTTCAGTTCCGTTCTTAGGTGGAATACAGGATACCGGAGCAGGAAAAATGATTCCGGTTTTAGAAAGTGCTACTTTGGCTAAACAGGTATCTCAACATATCGATTTAGAGAAATATTTTCCGAAACAAGCGTATCTTGTCAAATTGAACGAAGAGCAAAGAACCCGGATAGTTGCTAGGGCATTGCGGGGCGCAATCTCTGTTAATGATAAGGGTAGTTTGATTGGTGTTTCAATTGAATGGTCAAACCCTGAGCAAGCAGCTGAGTTATCAAATTATTATGTACAGGAATTGGGAAAATTTTTAAATCAACGTTCTCTTAATGTAAATTTCCACGTTATTGACCCTGCTGTTCCGCCTACTTCACACTTTAAACCTAAACCTAAATTGAGTCTAACCCTTGGTTTAGCAGTGGGTCTTTTTATCGGCATCGGGCTGGCCTTCGTTTTAGAATATTTCGAAGGTTTAAATAAAGCTGTATAATTCACGCCAAATTTACTACCGCTGTTGATTTTCTATGCTAACTTGACTAGTTTTGACCGCTATTGATAAAAAGAATATCCTCTTGACATGATTTGGCTGGTCCTATATAATGTAAACATTCAGCTAGATAATTCCCACTATTGAGAGGAGGATACCATGAATCTTAACGAATCTGAAGTTTATACCTCTGAAGAAGCCCAAAAGTTACTTAAAATTAGCGATTCTACATTTCGACGCCTGGTAAAAAAAGGAGTGCTCCGCGCTGCTAAAATTGGAGGACAGTATCGAGTTTTAGGAGGGGAAATCCTTAGGATTTTACATCCTACTTTTCCCCAAAAAGTGAAAGTCGTTTACAAAAAAGTTTTAGAAAAATTAGAGAAATAATCTAACAGGCTTAGTTGATATTAAAAACTAATGGAGGTGAAAATTATGAATAAAGGCTTGATTCTTTTTCTTTTTCTTTCGTTTTCGGTTTTTGTTTTTTCTAAGGAGGCCTATGCTTATTTAGATGCTGGAACCGGAAGCTATGTTATTCAAGTAGTTATTGCTTTTATATTTGGTGGATTGCTTTCGGTTAAAATATTTTGGAATAGGATTAAAGGATTTTTGACTAATTTATTTCCCAGAAAGGATTAATCGTGGAAAAGTTAGAGAAAAACAACAAAATTTTAAGCTCCTTTCGTGACCCAAGTGGTTTTTTATTTATTAGAGACGATTTGCTTTATCGTCAAATAAATTTGAAATACAAAGAGGATTACGATCATTTGATGAGTTCTGGTCTTTATTCAGCTCTGGTAAAAGAAGGATTGTTAATCCCGCATGAAGAAATTATTCCTACAGAAGGTATGGATGATATAGCTTATAAAATTATTAAACCAGAGAACATATCATTTATTTCCTATCCGTATGAATGGAGTTTTAGTCAATTAAAAGATGCTGCTTTAACTACACTTAAAATTCAAAAAAAAGCAATTGAGTTTGGAATGTCTTTGAAGGACGCCAGCGCGTATAATATACAATTCAAAAAAGGTCGTCCGGTACTAATAGATACGCTTTCTTTTGAGAAGTATAAAGAAGGCGAACCCTGGGTTGCCTACAAACAGTTTTGCCAGCATTTCCTGGCGCCCTTAGCGCTGATGAGCCATAAGAATATTTGTTTAAATCGATTGTTTCAACTATATATTGATGGAGTTCCTTTAGATTTGGCTAGTTCGCTTCTTCCTTTTAGCACCCGTTTTAGTTTGTCTTTGTTTCCGCATATACATCTGCATGCAAAAAGCCAAAAACATTTTGCTAATAAATCTGTAAATATGACAAGGCGTAAAATAAGTCGGCTAGCTTTCCTTGGTATTATTGATAGTTTGGAATCCGCCATAAAAAAAATGAGATGGAAACCCATGGGTACGGAGTGGGCTGATTATTATAATATTACTAATTATTCATCAACCGCATTTCAGCAAAAAAAAGAAATTGTAGCTAACTTTTTAGATAAGATTGGGCCAACCCAGGTTTGGGATCTTGGGGCAAACGACGGATTTTTTAGTCGAATTGCTAGTCAGAAAGGAATTCCAACCATCTCTTTTGATATTGATCCTAGTGCGGTTGAAAAAAATTATCTTGAGTGTGTTGCAAATGGAGAAGATAGTATTTTACCGCTCTTACTTGATTTAACTAACCCCAGCCCGAGTATTGGCTGGGAAAACAGCGAAAGAGACTCATGGCTAAAACGGGGCCCAGTTGATGCCGTGCTGGCTTTGGCCCTGGTTCACCACTTAGCAATTTCCAATAATGTTCCTTTACGAAAGATTGCGGCCTTTTTTAGTCGTATTTGTTTTTCTCTGATTATTGAATTTGTGCCCAAAACTGATTCCCAGGTTCAAAAACTTTTATCCACTAGAGAGGATATCTTTCCTAATTATACACAGCCGGCTTTTGAGCGCGAATTTGGAAAATACTTTACGCTAGAATTGTCTGAAAAGGTAAGTGGGTCGGATAGAGTTATTTATCTAATGCGGAAGAGATAGGTCAAATATTATGTTTAAAAAACCTTTTTATATTTATCCGTTTTTATTTGCTATCTTTCCTATCTTGTTTCTTTTTTCTCATAATATGGATGAAGCTTCCTTTTCGGTGATTTGGCTTCCCTTGGCCATTGCCTTGCTGATGACTCTTTTGTTTTTGTTAATTTTTAAGTTGCTGCTTCGGGATGGTAATAAAGCTGGAATACTTACATCTTTTTCTCTGATCATGATCTTTTCTTATGGGCATATTTTAAATTTAATGAAAGCACTTCACGTCGGGAGCTTTGCCTTTCGTTATTTAAGTGTACAGCAACAGCATTTATCCCTTTTGTTGATCTCAAGTATACTTTTTGGTTTGACTCTGTATATATTGGTTAAAATTAAGAGAGGTCTTGATGATTTTGCTAAATTCTTAAATATTGTGGCTTTTTCTCTTATTTTGATTTCTCTAATTAACATTGGGTTTGTTCTGTTAAGTTCAAGAAACGCTCAACGTTATCAGAAAGAAGATAAGATTGAAGTTATTGATTCAAAAAAGGGTATCAGTGAGCTTAGAAATATCTATTACATTATATTTGATCGTTACGCTAGCGTATCAACGCTTAAAAGTGCCTATGATTATGATAATACGCCGTTTATTAATAGCCTTGCCAAAAGAGGATTTTATATTGCTGATAAAAGTGTGGCAAATTATCCGGTTACCTGGGCTTCGCTTTCCTCCTCTCTTAATCTGGATTATTTTGATCCGGATAAGGCAGTGGATTTAAAGGATGCCAAGAAAAAACTAGAAGAAAATCAGGTTTGGCCTTTCTTAAAAGCAAAGGGGTATAAATTTATCCATTTTGGGTCAGGCTGGCATCCTTTAAGCCGCAATCGATATGCGGATGTTAATTTTAATTATTATTTTCCGGATGAGTTTTCAATGTATCTCTATGAAAATAGCTTATTTTATCCCATTCTTACTAAATTATTTAGTTTTGATAGACGCTCGCAGAAACATGCCAGAGTTTTATATACCTTCGATAAATTAGCACAGACTACTGATATGGAAGAACCGGTTTTTGTTTTTGTGCATTTTCAGCTTCCTCATCAACCATATACATTTGATAAAAATGGAAATTTTATTAGCCGGGGGGAGGAGATCAGGAGGGGACGCAAGAGAGCTTATCTAGAACAATTAATTTTTGCCAATCAAAAGATTATTGAACTTATTGATAAAATTTTAGCAGATTCAAAAAAGCCGCCGATTATCCTTCTGCAGTCAGATGAAGGACCTTATCCGCTGAGTCAGGAGCTGGACGGTAAGTTCGATGTTAATAAAATGACTAATGATGAAATTGCACAAAAGATGCGGATTATCAATGCATATTATTTACCTAACATTAATAAACGGTCTTTATATCCTTCCATATCACCGGTGAATTCATTTAGGCTGGTTTTTAATCATTACTTTGATGCCAATTTCGATTTATTGCCGGATCAAAGCTATTCCAGAGGTGGGATTGGATTTATTGATGTAACGAATAAGGTTAAATATGATTAGTATTGTAAAGATGAAAAAAATAAATTATTTAGATTCTTTGTGCAATTACAAGAAATGATAGGAGCTTAATTTTGAAAAGAATTCCCTATGCTACGCAATGGATTGATGATGAAGATATTGCAGCGGTAGTCGCTACGTTAAAATCCTCTAATTTGACGCAGGGACCACGGATCACGGAGTTTGAAAAAAAAGTAGCTGAATATTGCGGAGCTAAATATGCGGTGGCAGTAAACAGCGGGACTTCTGCTTTGCATATCGCTTGCAAAGCAGCCGGGATTACTAAAGATGACGAAGTTATTACTTCTCCCATAACCTTTGTGGCCTCATCCAATTGTGTTTTATATTGTGGTGGTCGTCCGGTTTTTGCGGATGTGAAAGAAGATACCATTAATATTGATCCCCAAGAAATAAAGAAAAAAATCACCCCAAAAACTAAGGCCATTATTCCGGTACATTTTGCAGGAAATCCCTGTGAGATGGAAGAAATCCAAACCATTGCAAAAGAAAATAACTTAATGGTTATAGAGGATGCGGCGCATGCGATTGGTGCTGAATATCACGGCTCTAAGATAGGATCCGGTAAATACTCTGATATGACGATCTTTAGTTTTCATCCGGTAAAGCACATAACTACGGGTGAGGGTGGGATGGTCTTAACTAATAATGAAGAGTTATACGAAAAATTAAAGTTCTTTAGATCGCACGGGATAACCCGTGACCCGCGCTATATCCAAAGGAATGACGGTAGTTGGTATTATGAAATGCATGAGCTGGGGTATAATTATCGCATTACTGATATTCAGTGTGCTTTAGGAATTACCCAACTCAAGCGGTTAGATAATTTTGTAGAAAGAAGACGAGAGATTGCAAAGCGGTACAATGAAGTATTTAGCAATTATGATGGAATAGCAACACTTAAGGAAATGCCGCAAACTAAATCTGCTTATCATCTCTATGTAATTTTAGTTAAAAATCGTAAATTTGTTTTTGATAAACTACGCGAGGCAAACATATTTGTCAATGTTCACTATATTCCAGTATATCTGCAACCATATTATCAAAAGCTTGGGTACGAGCCTGGGCTGTGTCCTAATGCAGAAAGTTATTACGAAAAGGCTATTTCAATTCCTATGTTTCCTAAGCTCTCAGATGACGAAGTTAATCTTATTATAAAAAAGATAAAGGAATTAATTAAATGAAAATCTTGCTTATTAATCCGCCAATCAGAGAATGGTCTAAGCCAAATGTTTTCCCTTTAGGCTTAGGCTACCTTGCGTCTATCTTACTCCAAGAAAAACACGAAGTTGAGATATTAGATATAAATGCTTATAGATGGGATAAGAATGAAGTTGAAAATGTAATAAGCAAAGCAAATTTTGATATGGTTGGCATTGGCGGCATAGTAACAACCTATAAATATGTAAAATGGCTTGTTCCGGTGATAAAAAAATATCACCCCGATAAGAAAATTATGATCGGAGGCAGCGTTGGCAGCTCTATCCCCCAAATTATGCTGGAAAAGAATCCGGTTGATATTGTATGTATTGGCGAAGGGGAGGAAACCATCAAGGAATTAGTTGAAGCGGTAGGAAACAAGCGGGATTTATCTCAAGTAAGAGGGATTTGGTTTAAAGATGATTCTGGGAAAATAATAAAAACCGAAAAACGCCCCCCGCTCAAAAACCTAGATGTTAATCCTTTTCCGGCTTGGGATCTTTTCCCGATGGATATTTATTTAAAAAATCCGGTGGGGGCTCCTAATCGAAACAAGTGGGTAGATGGTTCAGTTGATGAAAATGTACCGCTTTCAATGAACCTGTATGCCACCAGAGGTTGTCCATATAAATGCATCTACTGCTATCATGATTTTATGGGGCATGGCTATCGCAATCGCTCTGCAGAAAATGTCGTAAAAGAAATTGAAACTCTTTATAATAAATATGGCGTGTCATATTTTCATTTTATTGATGATGAATTTGTCATGAAAAAAGATTTTGTGTATAAATTTTGCGCATTGTTAAAAGAGCTCATGCAAGAACTTAATCAAAAAATAACTTGGGGTTGTGCGGGGCGGGTGAATCTAATGACAGAAGATTTGATTCGTACCATGGTTGATGCCGGATGCATTTCTCTTTGTTATGGTATCGAATCTGGTAGCCAAAGAATGCTTGATTTAATTAAGAAGAGCGTTACGGTTGAACAGGCAAAAAACGCTATTCGATTAACCCAAAAATATCTTGAGTGGGCAGATTGTTCTTTTATGATTGGCTATCCTGGCGAGACCAAAGAAACAATTCAAGAAACGATTGAATTTTGCAAGGAAGCAGACTTAACTCCAGAAGTGATTTTCTTTATAACTCCTTATCCCGGGACAGAATTATACGATCTGGCTTTACAACAAGGGAAAATTAAAGATGAAGAAGAGTATGTCCTTGGTTTGGGTGAACAGGGTGAAAAAATTCGGGTAAATTTTACAGATTTCACGGATGAAGAGTTGTTTGCAATTCAGAGTCAAATGGTTAAAGAATTAAAAGCTTGGAACACAATAAAGCATACTGCGGGGTAAAAATACTATGAAATTTTTAATTGTTGGTTGCGGATCAATTGGGCAAAGGCATCTTAGGAATTTAATTTCCTTGGGTCATGAAGTTTTTGGCTGTGAAATAAATCCTCAATTAGCCGAACAAATACAAAAAAAACATGGGATCAACGTATTTAAAAGTTTGGAAGAAGCATTGACCCAAAGATACGATGGCGCTCTCATTTGCTCGCCCACCAGTTTACATGTGCCGATCGCTATTAAATTAGCCCAAAAAGGCATTAACTTATTTATTGAAAAGCCACTTTCGAATAACCTGGATGATATTGATAAATTGGAAAACATTGTTAATAAGCAAAATTTGGTGGTTTTGGTGGGTTGTAATACAAGGTTTTTTCCTAGTTTTAAACTTGCCAAAGAATTAATTGAGAAAAATAAGATTGGAAAGGTATTATCCGTAAAAATAGAATGTGGGTTTTATCTCCCTTACTGGCATCCTTATGAAGATTATCGAAAGGGATACAGCGCAAACCGAAAGCTGGGGGGAGGGGTGATTTTCGATGACATTCACGAAATTGATTCGTTACTTTGGCTTTTTGGTGATGTAAAAGAGTTGTTTTGTTTAGCCGACCGAGTTAGCTCTTTAGAAATCGATACCGAAGATATTGCCGAGATATTGTTGAGATTTAAATCAAAAGTTATTGCACAAGTTCATTTGGATTATTTACAGCGAACCTATCGACGTTATTACGAATTTATTGGTGAAAATGGAATCATTATCTGGGACTATATAAAGCAAAGTGTTCAACTATATTCTAAAAAAGTAAATCAATGGCAAACCTATCAGGAAAGTATCAATGTAAATCGCGAAAGCATGTTTATTGATGAAATTAAACATTTTATTGATTGTCTTAAAGGAAAAGCTACTTCAATCAATGATCTTGCCTGTGCTAAAAAAATATTAAAGGTTGCGCTGGCTTGCCATGCATCAGCACAGAGAAAGGAAATGGTGAGTCTATGATAACCGCATTAATTCAAGCCAGAATCGGTTCTACCAGATTGCCGAGGAAAATCTTGTTAGATCTCGAAGGTAAAACGGTGTTAGCGCGGGTTATTGAACGAGTAAAAGCAAGTAAGCATATTGATGAAGTGATTATTGCTACAACTATAAACAAAGAGGATCTTACTATTGTGGCTCTCTGTGCGGGTCTTGGGATAAGAGTATTTTGTGGTTCTGAAAACGATGTTTTAGATAGATTTTATCAAGCGGCGAGGTTATTTAATATTGATCATATTGTAAGAGTTACTTCCGATTGCCCATTAGTCGATCCAAAAATAATTGACAAAGTTATTAGTCTTCATTTGAGTGAGCAATCTGATTATACGACTAATACATTGAAAGAAACTTATCCCGACGGACAAGATGTCGAAATTTTTACATTTGAAGCATTGAAAAAAGCGTGGTTACAAGCAACGCTTGCTTCAGAAAGAGAGCATCTTACTTCTTATATAAGAAAAAACCCCGAAATTTTTAAACACAAGAATTTAGAAAACAAGGAAAATTTGCATAAGAAAAGATGGACTTTGGATGAGCCTGAGGATTTTGAGTTTATCAAAACAATATACGAAGGGCTTTATTATCAAAATCCATTGTTTGGTATGAATGAAATCCTTGAATTGGTTAATGCTAACCCGGCAATTGAAAAAATCAATCATCATATTACGCGCAATGAAGGCTATTTGAAATCTTTAAGAAAAGATAAAGTTCTGGATTTGCCAAAATAAGGAGGATTCTAAAGATGGGAAAATCACAACAACTTTATAATAAAGCAAAAAAAATGATACCCGGAGGAACTCAGCTTTTGTCTAAAAGGCCAGAAATGTTTCTGCCTGATTTATGGCCGGCTTATTATGAAACTGCTAAAGGTTGCGAAGTGTGGGATTTAGACGGAAATAAGTATGTGGATATGAGTTATATGAGTTTAGGTGCGTGTATCTTAGGTTACGCTGATCAAGATGTTAATGCAGCGGTTAAGTATGCAGTGGATAAAGGATCGGCTTCTACTTTGAATTGTTACGAGGAAGTGGAGCTAGCTGAACTGTTACTTGATATACATCCTTGGGCGCAGATGGTCAGGTATGCCCGAACCGGTGGAGAGGCAATGAGCATAGCGATTAGGATTGCCAGGGCTGCAACTGGCAAGGATATAATTTTATTTTGTGGTTATCATGGATGGCATGATTGGTATTTGGCCGCTAATTTGGCGGATGATAAAGCATTGGATGGATATCTTATGCCTGGTCTTTCTCCTAAGGGGGTTGCCAGGGGATTACAGGGTACGTCGAGACCTTTTATATATAATAATACTGAAGAATTTCTTGCGTTAGTCGAGAAATACCGCGGTAAAATTGCTGCGGTGGTGGTAGAGACAGTTAGAAACTATGAGCCAAAGCCAGAATTTCTTGAAACCATAAGACAAGTTACAAAAAAGTTAGGAATCGCAATGATCTGTGACGAAGTTAGTTCAGGTTGGAGATTAAATGTTGGCGGGGCCCATTTAAAATATGGCATTTCTCCGGATATTGCGGTTTTTGCAAAGGCAATCAGCAATGGCTTTCCGATGGGAGCAATAATCGGGAAAGCCGAGGTGATGAATGCTGCTCAGGATACTTTTATTAGTAGTACATATTGGACGGAAAGGATTGGTCCGGCAGCGGCTATCGCAACCATAAAAAAAATGCAGGAAAATAATGTTCCTGAGCATTTAATCAAAATAGGACAAAAAGTGCAATCTGGTTGGAAGAAATTAGCTGAGAAGCACAATTTGGATATCTCTGTTTCGGGCATTGCTCCTTTGGGACACTTTTCATTTAATTATGATAATGCTTTAGCCATCAAAACTTTGTTTACCCAATTGATGCTCGAAAAAGGTTATTTGGCAACCAATGCTTTTTATGCTTCTTTTGCACATAAAGAAGAGCATATTAATCGTTATATTGACGCTGTTGATGAGGCTTTTGAGTTTATTTCTAAGTCATTAAAAAATAAAAACGTTGAGGATGATTTAAAAGGCCCGATTTGTCATGCCGGGTTTAAGAGACTTGAATAAATGAAATATAAAATTGGCCTAAAACTTTATGCAAGTAATATAGAATATGCAAAAATCGCTGATTATGAGTTTAAGCGAGGGTCGTTTGATTATATTGAACTATATGTTGTGCCAGGAGACTTGAAAAAATACAAAAGTGTATGGGAAAAGTCTCATCTTCCGTTTATTATCCATGCCGCTCATTGTTTCCATGGTATTAATTTGTCAAAGAGAGAATATTTTCCAGCAAACAAGAAAGCTTATGAGGAAGCCAAAAAATATGCCGATCTTTTGCGTGCCCCGATAATAATATTTCATCCTGGATTAGCCGGGGATGTTCATGAGACGGCAAGGCAGTTGAAACTTTTTGAAGATAAAAAAATTGTTATTGAGAATAAACCGTTTATTGCCTTAAATGGAAAGCGGTGTGTTGGCGGATCGATTAATGATATCCGGGTGATTATGCAAGAAAGCGGTGCGGGTTTCTGTTTGGATCTTACCCATGCAATTAAGTATGCTTATTCGAATGATATTGATTATATCGAATATTTGCGACGTTGCATGAAGCTAAACCCTGCGATTATTCATATTTCTGATGGCAACACCTCAAGCTGTTTTGATGAACACCTGTCGTTAGGCAAAGGCAATTTTGACTTTGTCAGAATCTGTCAAATTATTGACCTCACTAAGCAGCAACGTTTTATTACTTTTGAGTCACCGAAAAAGATTTCAGCTAAACTTCGTGATTTTAAAAAGGATGTTACGTTTTTTAAAAATATTATGAAAGATGGAGTATTTAAATGAGAAATCCAGCGCGACGTTTCAAAATTGGTAATCATTGGGTGGGGGAGGGAGAAGCTTGTTTTATCATAGCCGAGGCTGGCAGCAACCATAATGGCTCATTTGAACAGGCCATTGCTATGATTGATGTCGCCGCAGAGGCCGGTGCCGATGCCGTAAAATTTCAGAGCTTTCAGGCTAAAAAATTGTATCCTTACACCCACAAAAAGGTTGCATACCTTAAGAAACTCGGAATAAATAAATCAATCTTTGATATCATTCGTCAGATGGAAATGCCTAAAGATTGGATTCCTAGGCTGGCTGCTTACTGTAATCGTAAAGGAATCATCTTTATGTCATCTCCTTTTGATGAAGAAATGGTTGATGCCTTGACTCCATTTGTTCCGGTTTTTAAGGTTGCTTCGTATGAGCTGACCCATCTTCCTCTAATCAAATATATCGCCAAAAAAGGAAAACCTCTGATTCTTTCTACCGGAGCTGCAACTTTGGATGAAATTAAGGCGGTTGTCAAAGAGGTTCTAAAAACCGGCAATACTAAAATTTCACTTACGCAGTGTACGGCTAAGTATCCAGCACCATTAGAATCCATAAACCTGCGGGTTCTTGATACTTTGAGAACTGAGACCGGGTGTCTGGTGGGCCTTTCAGACCACAGCCGTAGCCCAATTTATGCACCTTTAGCTGCGGTAGCGGTTGGTGCTGCTTTTGTTGAAAAGCACTTTACCATAAGCAATCGGTTGCCTGGTCCTGATCATTCCTTTGCGCTGGAGCCGGATGAGCTAAAGGGCATGGTTCTGGGGATTCGTGCCGTTGAGTCTGCAATGGGTGATTCTCATAAGATATTACAAGGAGTAGAAAAGGAATTGGTAAATTATCGCCGTGCTATTTTTACTGATAAAAATATCAATAAAGGCCAAACTATTTATAAGCGAGATGTATCTATTCTTCGAAAACCAGGCCTTTCGGTAAAAGGGATTTCCCCAGAAGAAATTGAATGTGTTATAGGAAGTAGAGCGGTCCGAGACCTGAAGAAGGGAAAATGTCTTGAAAAAGGAGATTTGATGAGATGATTATAAAAAAAGCGAATGAATGTAGTGGTGATATTTTACTTAAATTATCTCAGCGCAATATTATAGACTGTGAGGTTTGTGGTTGTGCCCATATGCATCCTCTTCCTACTGCAGATGAGCTCAAAAAATTCTATGAAAATGATTATTCAGAATCTACTCCCAGTCCTAATTATGCTGACAAGTTTGAGACCATAAACGAATTGATTGTTGAGAAAAAACCCCCAAGGATACTCGAAATCGGTGCTTGGGATGGGGCGCAGTTACAATATTTTTTGGATGGGGGTTGGGATTGTGTGGGCATCGAGCCTAGCCTGCAGAAAAGCATAATTGCCCAAAAGAGAGGGGTTAAGGTAATTCAGAAAATGTTTCAAGAAGTAAGAGAGGATGAATTGGGTACTTTTGATGCTATCAATTTATCATTTGTTCTGGAACATGTTAATGATCCCGGTCAGTTTTTGAAACGAATTAGCGAGAAACTTATCAAAAAGAATGGAATTATCTGTATTGAAGTACCGAATGATTACTCCCTTCTTCAGAAAGCTGCCAAATTAAAGCTAAATCTGAAGGACTATTGGGTATGTGATCCTGATCATGTTAATTATTTTAATGTTGATTCACTTAAAAAGTTTGTGAAAAAGTATGATTTTGAGCCTGTTTTGGTTGAAGCTAGTTTTCCGATGGAGATGTTTCTTCTTTTTGGTGAGAATTATGTTGATGATCCTAAGGTTGGCAAGGCTTGCCATCAAAAACGTCTCTCTTTTGAAGAAGCGCTTAGCGCTATTGGCGAGAACGGATTAAAAAGGAAGTTATATCAGAAAATGGCTGAGCTGGGAATTGGAAGGTCAATAATGCTATTTGCCAGAAAATTGGGATGAAGGTGAAAAAGATGCAGTTAGCAGTACTGGGTGATATCCATGGAAATATTAATGCTTTTAATGCCGTTTTAGAAGATATAAAAAATGAATCTGTAAATAAATTATTAATTACAGGGGATTTGGTTGGCTATTACTATCATGCTGATCAGGTTTTGAATGTGCTTAAAGATTTAGATTATGAATTGGTGCAGGGGAATCATGATTATATGCTTTCTGAATTTTATACTTGGGATGTAGAGATGAAAGATGCTTATCGGAAAAAATATGGTACGGCTTTAGAATGCGCAGCCAAAGAATTGTTGGGTAAAGAGCAAATAAGTTATCTAGCAAATCTTCCGCATAGTAAAGAATTTGTAATAGCTGGGCGCCGAATTTTGCTTTGTCATGGTTCACCTTTAGATCGAGATGAATATCTTTATCCGGATGTTGCTGAAGATGTGTTGAACCGCTTTGCTAATGGTAAATTTGATGTGGTAATAATGGGACATACTCATTATCCAATGATTAGAAGATGTAACTCTACGCTTTTCTTGAATCCCGGCTCGGTAGGGCAACCGCGCAATAAGAGGCCGGGAGCGTCTTGGGCATTGCTTGATTTAGAAAATTTTGATGTGCAGATAAGGCAGGTAACTTACGATATTGAGGAAGTAGTTGTTGAAGCGCGACAGAATGACCCGGAAGTACCTTATTTAGCAGAAGTATTGATGGGGCGATAAAATGAAGGAAATTAAACAAGGACGAATTTTGGTGACTAGTGTGGGTGGAGATATTGGACAATCAGTTATCCAATGTCTCTTAGATACAGAGTATGCCGATCATCTTTGTGGTTGTGATTTGGATCCCTATGCCGCTGGTCGTGCATACCTTAAAAAGTTTGCGGTTGCACCGGCAGTATCTGATAAGAAAGCTTACGGAGATTTTATTATAAAAATCATCCATGAACAAAACATAAAATTTATTTTGCCGCTTAACGAAAGAGAGATAGCTTATTTTATAGAAGAGAACGAACGGTTTAAAGCACTAGGTATAAAGGTACTAATTCTTAATAAAGATATAAGTAATGTTTTTTTTGATAAATACGAAACCATTCGATTTTTGAATGCAAAAGGATTTGCGACGCCCACGACCTATTTAGCAGAAGATTATAGTGGGCAGCTTCGTTTTCCAATGATTCTTAAATCCAGGTGCGCTTGTGGTGGGAAGGGAATGGTTCAGGTAAAAGACCAGGAAGAGTTGGATTTTTATATAAAAAAAATCCCTGATTGCATTGTGCAGGAAATGGTAGGAGATTTTCATGATGAATATACGGTTGGTGTTTTCTCGGATGGCAAAGCTGTTCATTCGATTGCTTTTCAAAGATATTTAGGCTACGGAAGCATGACTAAATTTGCACGTTTGGTCGAAGATCGCTCACTTTCATTATTGGCTGAAAAAATTGCGAAGAGTTGTGAGTTGGTGGGCCCTTTAAATATACAATTGCGAAGAAAACCAGAAGGTTTTTTGCCATTTGAGATCAATCCGCGTATTTCCAGTACGGTATATTTTAGGGATCGTTTTGGCTTTAAGGATGTTAAGTGGTGGTTGGATATCTATCACGGAAAGACAATAAATTATTTTCCTAAATTTAAGTCTGGGATTGCTGTTCGGACGGTGGGTGGAGTATTTTTTGATACAAAAGAAAGTAATTTGCAAAAACAATAAGGAAATGTCGATGAAAAATGTTAAAGAACTGATTGAATTGGGAGAACTCGTAGGAAAAAGGCTGTTGCTTAGACCATTGCTAATTTCCGATGTTACCCAAAGGTATGTTGATTGGTTAAATGATCCAGAAGTCAACCAATTCATAGATATTAGAGATGTGAAGCAAAACATTGATATGGTGAGAGAATATGTTCAATCTTATGAAGGGAAAAATAATAAGCTATTGCTGGGAATTTTTGAAAAAGGGAAATATTTGCACATTGGCAATATAACTATTTCATCCATTGATTGGAAGAATGGGGCAGGTAGTGTTGGCATTGCTGTTGGTGATAAGGTTTATTGGGGAAAAGGTTATGCAACCGAAGCTCTTTCATTGGCTTCTGATTTTTCCTTTTCTAGACTGAAACTGCATAGGCTTGAAGCTTGGATTAGTGCAAATAATCTTCCTTCTCAAAAGCTTTTCAAGAAAGTTGGTTTTGTCCAGGAAGGAATATTGAAAGACAGGGTTAAATTCGACACAAAGTATGTCGACGCCTTAATATTTGGACTGGTGAACAAAGAGGCGTAATAAGTGAGAACATCTTTAGGGGGTAATTAGATGAGTGATAAAATGAGGATACAAATATTTGGAAAGTTTAAAAATTCCCGCTTTAAGTTTGTTTGGTATTTTTTAAAGCCTTATCCTTTTGATGTGATTGGTATTACCATATTATCAATCGTAAGCGCTTTGTTTGACGGCATGAATGTTTTTGTCCTGTTTTCCATTTTAAATTCAGTTATGGGAATTGGTGCGGAGAGCGGTTTGGGGGGCGGGCTCATAAACCTTACGGACTTCATGGTAAAATTTATTCCTGTAAAAGATAAAATTATTGCGGCTTGTTTGCTGTTAATTATCTCAGTAGTTTTAAGAAATATTTTTAGCTATATACAGAAAATCTACAGTGCCTATGCCGGGTTTAAAATCTGGAAAGATATTCAGGAGAAGATGTTCGTTAAATGTATTTCTGCGGATTATCAATATCTTCTCGATCACAAACATGGTGAATTAATTTATCGAATTTTTACGGCGCCCGCCTCTCTCGGGGCGATGTTGAAAACTATCCCACAGGTTCTGGCCGAATTTGCCAAATTGGTAGTGGTTGGTTGTGTCTTGATTGGAATTTCTCCTTATGCTTCTGGGGCAATCATTTTGGTAGGCATTTTTTATTATTATTTTACAAAGTATATTGCCAGTAATATTTCGTATCATTTGGGCCGCGGTAGAACGATTGCTTGCGAAAGGCAAAGTGTGCTGCTTAATGAAACAATTGCCGGGATTCGTCAAATAAAAGTTTTTGCTGCGAATAAGCGGTGGATCAGGGAATTCTTTAAGGCCATGCAGGATTATTTCAAGCTGGCCATAAGGGATAGCCAATGGCAGCCGCTTCCCGCCAGTTTGTTAGAGGCCCTTACCATATCGATGTTGGCAATCATGCTGATTGCGGCTAGAGTGTTATTCCCGGTTAATTTTCCTTTGCTGGTTCCGATTTTGGGCATTTTTGCCTATGCATTTCAAAAGCTTTTGCCTTCGCTCTCTCTCCTGGGGAGTTTGCGAATCCAAATTATGGGAATCTTGCCGATTGTTGAAGTTCTTTATGCTAGTTTACAGGATAGTTCGCAGCTAATTAAAGATGGTGATATTGATGTAAAATCTCTTGAATGCGAGATTAAATTTGACAATGTTAGCTTTTCTTATCCTGGTCGCAAGGATGTTTTAAAAAATGTGAATTTTTCTTTCAAGAAAGATGAGACCACGGCCATTGTAGGGCCTTCGGGTGCGGGGAAATCTACCATTGCTGATTTGGTGGTGCGACTCTTTATCCCGAATTCCGGAAGAGTTATGATTGATGACCTGGAACTTGGAAAATGTAGAATTTATTCCTGGCTTTCAAAAATAGGGTTTGTTACTCAGGATACCTTTATTTTTAACGCTTCTATCGCTGACAATATAGCCTTTGGCCTAAAGGTAAGTCGCGATGATGTTCTTCAAGCCGCCCAGGATGCCAATGCACATGATTTTATCCTGAGTTTTCCGGATGGCTATGAAACCATTGTAGGAGACAGAGGAATGAAATTATCCGGTGGTCAGCGGCAGCGGATTGCGATTGCACGAGCTTTGGTTCACAAGCCTGAGGTGATTATTCTGGATGAAGCTACCAGCTCTCTGGATAATGTTTCTGAGGCTCTGGTGCAGGCGGCCATCAATAAAATTTCAATCAATCGTACCGTAATTATCATTGCCCATCGTCTTTCAACCGTCATCAATGCAGATAAAATTATTGTCATTGATAAAGGTGAAGTGGTAGAGGAAGGCAAACACGAGGAGCTTATACTAAAAGGAAGTTTTTACTGGAATCTTTACAGTAAGGAAAAATTTACAAAAGAAGATCTGTTAACAGAAAAAGAAGAGGTAGTAGCTCAATAAATTGGAGAAATAATTTTAATAAAAGGAGGGAATTTAATGGATTTAAAAGAATATTTTGAAGGGTTTAACACCACACTGACGGAATGCTTGAAGGATGTTAAATGTTACCAGGGCTTAGCAGCCGCAGTTGAAATGTTAAAGCAAACTAAAATGGAGGGGACTAAAATTATTCTGATTGGAAACGGGGGCTCCGCCGCCATAGCTGAACATATGGCGATTGATCTCACCAAAAATGCTGGCTTGCGAGCAATAACCATCAGTGGAAGTCCGCAGATGACAACTTTTGCTAATGATTATGGTTATGAGAATATTTACAGCAAGGGAATTGAGGCTTATGCAGACAGGGGAGATGTTCTGGTTGCAATCAGCAGTGGCGGGACATCGCCCAATATTTTAAATGCAGTAAAGGCTGCGCGAAAAATTGGTTGTAAAGTGGTTACTTTTTCTGGTTTTGAAAAAGGCAATCCATTAGGACAAATGGGCGACATTAATATTTATGTTGCGACCAGTGCCTATGGCTATGTTGAGATCATCCATAATTTGCTGATCCATTATATAAACGATCAAATTATTGGAAAAGCGGTATATAAGATTAGTTAAATGACAAAAATTTATTTTAACACAAATGCATTTGATCACCATCATCATGAAATTGATGTTACCAAAGACAGGCAGGAAGCAGAATTGTTGGTAATGGGAGCCAAAACCGTGGAAATCGAGAAATTCATTAATCTAAAGGCGGTTTATAGATTTGGTGTCGGAGCTAATAATGTTCCGGTGGAATATTTAAGAGAGAGAGAGATCTCGGTTTATTTTCCATCAGAGGAGACCAAAACAATTCTTTATGATTCGACCGCTAATTTTACAGCGTATCTAATTTTGTATATGAACTATTGCGATTCTTTTGGTCAGATTGATGGATGGAAGAAATTTACAAGACAATATGCCAGAAATAAAAATCTTTTGATAATTGGCACTGGAAATATTGGCGGGAGAGTCGTTAAAAAACTAGGTGATTTTATGCAAGTCTCAACCTTTGATATCCAAAAAAATCAGGTGTCGGAACTTAAGGGACTGATTGGATTAGCTGATTTTATCTCATTGCATATGCCAATGACGGCTGACAATAAAAATTTTATTGATAGAGAAAAATTATCCTGGATGAAAGATGATGCGGTTTTGGTCAATACTGCAAGAGGGCCGCTAGTTGATGAAGAAGCGCTTCATGATCGCTTAACGTTGACAAATATGCGGGCTGCTTTTGATGTTTTTTGGGTTGAGCCCTATGCCGGCAGGCTCAGCAAATTGCCTAGAGAGAAATTTTTTATGACTCCGCATACAGCCAGCCAGACTGGTGATTTTGTCGAGGCTGGTTTTTCAGAAATCTTAAAAATTGCGGAGGGTATACATGTATCACAACCATATAAATCTGGAGGGTAATACTTATGTTCAATGGTAATTTGTCTTTCGAGGGTAAAACGGCCTTAGTTACTGGCGGAACAAGAGGAATTGGCAGAAGTATTGTGGATTTATTGTCTGATTATGGTTGCAGGGTGATTTATACCGGAACTAATAAATCCCGCACTATAAAAAATACGATGCGGGATCAACGGACTTATCTGCAATTAGATTTTTCTGACGATGAGAGCATCAATAAATTTTTGATGCGACTAAATAAGATTCCTCAAATTGATATTTTAATCAATAATGCCGGAATTAATATTATTGAATCAATAGACGAATTAAATAAAAACGATTGGGAAAAAGTGTTAAAAGTAAACTTGACCGGCCCCATGCTTTTGATGAAACAAGTGTCGAAAATAATGGAAAAAAATAATCGGGGAGGAAAAATCTTAAATGTAAGCTCAATTTTTGGTGTAATTTCAAAAGCCAAACGCAATGCTTATTCAGCCAGTAAATCAGGATTAATCGGTTTAACTCGGGCCGCAGCGCTAGATTTAGCTCCTTATAATATATTGGTTAACGCTCTCTGTCCGGGTTTTACTCTGACCGATTTAACAGCATCTATTTTAACAAAAAAAGAAATTAAATCATTATCCGCAGATGTTCCGCTTGGAAGATTTGCCGAAGAATCTGAAATTGCAAAAGTAGCGCTTTTTTTGTGTTCGGCTTTGAATACCTACATCACCGGGCAGACCATAGTAGCTGATGGCGGAGTAACCATAAAATGAAAATAAAATCAAAAATTAAGGATTATTCATTGGAGATGATAGATCAGCTTTTGGAAGAGAAAAAAAAGATATTTTCAAATTTGAAATACGGCAGACTATTTTACTTCATAGATGAAAATGTATATGAAATCTACAAAGACAAAGTAAAGCAATTTATCAAAGACGATTTCTGTTTAGTGGTCCCGGCCACTGAATTGAATAAGTCATATTTAAATCTCGCGAATTATTATAAAGCGTTAATCGATGCAGGATTTACCAGGAATGACATTTTAGTAACAATGGGCGGTGGCATACTGCAAGATATTAGTGGTTTTATTGCCTCAACTATGTATAGAGGAATAAGCTGGGTATTTTTTCCGACTACACTATTAGCTCAAGCAGATAGCTGCATAGGCTCAAAAACATCGATAAATTTCGATGACAGTAAAAATTTGATAGGAACTTTTTATCCCCCGGATTTAATTTATATTGATGTTAATTTTTGTGAGACCTTAACTCCCGGGTATTTCAATAGCGGCTTAGGAGAAATTATTAAATTTCATTTTATGTCCGATGCCAAAGGTTATGATTTATTGAAAAAATATTTAGCTTCTTCAGATTTAAGAAAAAACAAATATTTTAAGCCGATTATTTGGTCTACCTTGGAAATTAAAAAGTCATATTTTGAAGGTGATGAGTTTGATGCCGGACGTAGAAACTTATTGAATTATGGGCATTGCTTTGGCCATGCCCTAGAGTCTGCCAGTAATTTTACTATCTGCCATGGGGAAGCGGTGATCGTCGGCATGGGTTTTGCAAATCTATTATCGCTAAAAAGAAAGATAATGGCCAGAGACAAATATAATGAATTTGAGCAGATTCTTCAAAAATATTATCCTCGTTTTGATTTATCTAAAATAAGCATAGAAAGTCTGATCCATTTTCTAAAACGCGATAAAAAAAGAGTGGGCAAGGATCTAACCATGATTTTGTCAAAGGACATTGGTATGCAATTTAAATTTGACGATATACAAGAGCGGGAAATAATTGATGCCTATAACAATTTTATAAAAAAATATCCAATGAGCTAAGGAGTTGGTGGGAATGAAAAAATTGAATTTCGCAATCATTGGTTTCGGTAAAATGGGTGAAATTCGTTTTAATACCCTTACTGAAATGGCAGGGTGTAAAGTGCAGTCCATTTATGAGCTCGATGCCGACAAAAAGCTTCCAAAAGGCATTAAACGAGCAGCAAAAATTGAGGATATTTTTAATGATAAAGAAATTGATGCAATTGTGATGTCTACTTCGAATGATTTTCTTAGCGAATTGGTGGTCCGTGGTTTATCCAGTGGCAAGCATATCTTTTGTGAGAAGCCGCCGGGTAGGGATCTAGAAGAACTTCAAGCGATGATCAAGGCTGAATCTCAACATCCAAGTTTAAAATTGATGTTTGGCTTTAATCACCGTCATCATGAAAGTACGTTGCATGCGAAAAAATTAATCGATTCGGGTGAGTACGGTAGAATTCTTTGGATGAGAGGGCGCTATGGCAAAAGCGTTGACCAGAATTTTTTTGCCAATTGGAGATCACGGAAGAAACGAGCCGGCGGAGGAATATTGCTAGATCAGGGAATCCATATGTTGGATCTCTTTTTAATGTTTTGTGATGATTTTGATGAAGTTAAAGCCTATGTTTCTAATCTCTACTGGAACCTTGATATAGAAGATAATGTCTTTGCTATTTTACGAAATAAAAATGGTCAGGTTGCCTCTTTGCATTCTACCATGACACAGTGGCGGCATTTGTTTTCGTTAGAAATCTTCTTGGAACGCGGATATATTACAATTAATGGATTGAAGACTAGTTCCAATACCTATGGCGATGAGGCCATGACGATAGCTAAGAACCGGACTACTCCCCCAGCTGCCATCTGGACGGAGGAAGAGAATATCTCTTTCCCGGTTGATAATTCTTGGAAACGAGAACTAGAGATTTTTGTCAATTCGATACGCAATAATACTGAGGTCCCCGTTGGCAATACCAGGGATGCTTATAAACTAATGAGATTGGTGGAAAAAATCTATGATGAAAAATAAATCCCGCACCAAAAAGATAATTGCGATGATCCCAGCTAGATTGGGAAGTAAAAGGATAAAAAATAAAAATTTGAGGCTCCTGGATGGAAAACCCTTGGTTTGTCATGTGATTGATAAAGCCAAAGATGCTAAGGTTTTTGACGATATCTATGTGAACTCAGAGTCAGACATTTTTGCTGATCTCTGTCAAGAATATGGTATCAAATTTTATAAAAGGAGTGCTGCGCTGGCTGGGGATGACGCAACCAATGATATGTTTGTGCTTGATTTCATAAACCATGTTTCTTGTGACATTATTATCCAGATAAACCCGACTTCGCCCTTGATCAGCGTGAAGGATATCAAAGGATTTGTTAAAACTATGCTTGAGGGGAATTATGATACCTTGCACAGTGTAAAACAGGAACAAATCGAAGCACTCTTCAAAGAAAATGCCCTGAATTTTGATCCGCTGGGTAAAATGCCCAAATCGCAAGATCTGGAACCGGTCATGCTTTTCTCATCTGGAATCATGGGTTGGCAGGTTGATAAATATCACGAAAACATAAAAAAATATAAAGCGGCGACTTATGGCGGTGACGGCAAAACCGGATATTTTATTTTAAATGGATATTCCAATATTGATATTGATAACGAGGAAGACTTCTTGATGGCTGAGCTGGCGATTGCCTTCCAAAAAAATCCGGCGATGCTCAAGCCTAGATATTATGAGCCGAAAAAGGAAAAATTGAGAGCGGAAACGGATGTCTTTGATATCTTAATTCGGGATGGGGTTGAAAAAAATGATTTGGACGACGCGAATAAACCGTTGGTCAACCTGAAAGAAATCATAAATTCACAAGATAATACCAAATCCTGGAGCATCAGAATCATCAATACCGAAAATAACAGTGCTACCTTGATCAGTCAGCTTCCGGGTGAAGGGAATCGCCTGCATCATCATAATAATTGGAATGAATGGTGGTATATCGTTTCGGGTGAGTGGGAGTGGGAGATTGAGGGCAAAAAGATATTGGTCAAAGAGGGGGATGTGGTCTTTATCCAAAAAAATATGTGGCATAAAATCACCGCGGCTGGTAAAAAACCGGCGGTGCGTTTGGCGATTAGCAAAGATAAAGTTCCACATATATACAAGGAGGATGAAGATGCACAAAAGTAGTGTTTTTGATATCAGGATTGATTTTGAGAAAAGTCACGATTCATATATTTATGATAAGAACACAAAAAAGTTTTTTTTGGATTTTTTCGGGCTGTACGCTTCGCTTCCCCTTGGCTATAATCACGAGATTTTTCAGGATCCAGGTTTCAGGGAAGAGCTCAACCGAATTGCGGCCGTAAAGGTTACCAATTGTGAGGTCATTTCTGATGAAGCGCAGGAGTTTTTAAAGGAGTTTTCCAGTCACGCGGCCATGAATAAATTCAAATATTTCCATTTTTGTTGCACCGGTGCGCTGGCTATTGAGTCGGCAATAAAAACTGCAATTGATCAAAAAGGGTCTGATAAACCACAAATTATCAGCCTTAAAGAAAGTTTTCATGGGATCAACGGTTATGGTGGATTTGTGACTGATAGATTCAATCCGGTGAGTGCGCGGTTGAATGGCTTTCCCGATCTGGGATGGAAAAAAATCCATAATCCAAAATTCATCTATAAAGATAATAAGGTCGATGAGGAGGGTGCTTTAAGGGGGCTTGAGCAATTTGTTGCTGAATTGCAGATGTGTATTGATAAATACGGTGAGAATAATATTGCGGGCCTGTTGGTTGAACCTGTGCAATGTACCTACGGAGATAATTATTTCCCACAGGAATTTTTTAAAATTATTAGGAGTTTCTGTGATAAGCACAATATCTGTTTGATATTTGATGAGATTCAGACTGGTTTTGGGACCACCGGAAAGATGTGGTATTTTCAGCATTTGGGGATTGAGCCGGATATTGTAGCTTTTGGGAAGAAAGTGCAGGTTGCCGGCATCATGTGCAAGCCGAATTACAGTAAAATATTTAAAACCCCCATCAGGTTGGAAGTTACTTGGGATGGGAACGTGATGGATATGGTGCGCGGGAAATATGTATTAAGAGCTTATGAAAAGTACAATATCTTAAAAAATGTCAATGAGCGCAGCCGTCAGCTTTTAGAAGGATTAAAGGACATTGATAGAATAAAAAATTTAAGATCTATCGGCTTATTGTTCGCATTTGACTTTGATACTGAATTAGAAAGAAATCGGTGTTTTAACCGTATGCTTGAAAAAGGCTTTTTATGCAATAAGACAAGGGATAAATCTATTCGCCTTCGTCCAAATTTAAATGTTTCTTCGGATGAAATAAATAAGGCGATAGCAATAATAAAAAATTCGTGTGAATAAGGTTTTCTAATGAACAAAAATAGAAAGATACACACTGCGGTAATACAGATGAATAGTGGTGAAAACAAGGAGAAAAACCTGGAAGCTGCTTTGAAGCTTTTGCATAAAGCAATTGACCGGGGGGCCCAATTTGTCCTTTTACCGGAAACATTTAATTATCGTGGGGAGTCTAAAAATCCAATAGAAAAGGCTGAAAATATTCCTGGTCCATCAATAAGGCCTCTCATGGAAATTGCGAAAAAATCAAAAATCGCGATTCTGGCTGGCAGTATTTATGAGAAAACCTCTCATCCCAAGAAGGTTTATAATAGTTCCGTATTGATCGATGAAAAAGGAGGAATAAAAGCTCTTTACCGTAAAATTCATTTGTTTGATGTTTCGCTCAGGGATAAAAAAATATTAGAATCAAAAATATTTATAAAAGGGAATCGGCCGATTTTATCTTCTATGTTTGGGGTAAAAATAGGATTATCTATCTGTTATGATCTTCGCTTTCCAGAATTATACCGTTATTATGCCGCCGGTGGTGCAAAGTTATTATGCGTTCCCTCATCATTTACTTTCATGACCGGAAAAGCGCATTGGGAAACATTGTTGCGGGCCAGGGCAATTGAAAATCAATGTTTTGTAATCGCGCCTAATCAGTGCGGGGTGGGGCAAGGCGGAGTTATGACTTATGGTAATAGCATGGTGGTAGACCCCTGGGGGAAAATTATGGCTCGAGCCTCTGCTGATCATGATGAAATAATATATGCGGATTTAGACTTTGAGAAATTAGCCGAAACCAGGAAGTCTCTTCCCGTTTTGAAACACAGGAGGTTGTGATTTGAAAAAAGTAGTGCTTTTAGAATATGCAGATGAGGCAAAATCATTTTTAGATTATTGCAAAACACAATCAGTGCTACCTGCTGATTTTCGTGTTGTGGCGTTAGAACCGGAAGGTCAGGTGTTCCTAAAAAAACTTGGAGTGCCTTATGAAAATACACTGCCTTATTTTTCTAATGAGTCACATGCCAGGGCGCTATTGAAATCGGAGGAATGGTTTAAGCTTCTGTCTGAAAAGGTGGATATTAAAGACAATTTGGGGATTGAAGAAACATATAACAATTGCTATTTATTTTATAATCGGTTTTATTTCCATTACTTTTTAAGGATTATTGAAATTTTATCTGGCCTCTTTGAAAAACATAAAATAGACTCGGTCTATGTTTGTCAACATCAAAATCAGGTCCATCCCAATAAGATTCCCCATGTGCAAGAAAGCGAAAGACATGTTGGTATGATAGCCAAACTTTTTTCAGAAAAGCAAAAAGTAGCATTTTATGAGATTCCGGTTAATGCGCTATCTAAAACAGTGTCTACCGAATCGTTCTTCCGAAGATTTTTTGAAGATAGATTGCTAAAAGCATTCAGATTCTTTTTGGCCAGATATTTAAAGCGCAAGAAAATTGTCATTATTACATCTTTGGGCTATAACATGGGCTCTTTGGTGACTAAGGTTTGTGATAGTTTAAATGGTTCTGGTGAAGAATGGCTGGTCCTCAGTGTAATGCCCGTTAAACAATTAATTAAAAAGTTTATTCGTGTTGCACTAAAGATTTTTTCTGGCGTTAAGCTAAATTATTTTGTGTCTGATAGGCTGCTGGTTCCCCGGTCGACAAAAATCAAAAAGGATTGCGAATTTGCACTTCAAATTCAACAGGTTGTTAAAAGGCTGCGGGCGGAGTGCCGCAATACTTTTATTTATAGGGGAATTGATATTTCTAGTTTATTGTTTGAAAAAATCGAAAAAGACCTGGTATTTTATATTACTCAGCTGCACTATAAAGCAAAGTTATTGAAAAGCTATTTTGGTTCTTTGGATATAAAGCTTGTGGTTTCCCCGTTTGCGCGAGACGACTCTTTGTTATTAGCGGAAATCTGCAAGATGTTTAACGTCCCTTCCCTGATGATTTCCCACGGAACATTAAATAGGCCGCTGGATAAGTTAACGCATATTGAATATTATCATCTAAGTAAAAGTTTAATATTAAACGATTATTACAGCCACACGGCGATCCAAACGCCTTCAGATGTGGCGCATTTCGATTATTTTGGACGTGAAAATAAAACAGAAATTTTTACCGGTCCGCTTTTATTCGCAAAAGTAAACCACGGACGTAATGCGGAATTAAGGCAGAAATATCTAGGAAATAATGCATCTGATAAGGTTTTGCTTTACCCAGAAAGCTTACGGGAAAGATTTAATCAAAGATTTCACGTATATGAAACCTTTGATGAATTTGTATCTTCTTTAACGGATATTGTTAACGCAATTAACGAGCTGGAGGGTGTTTGTCTAATTATCAGAATGCATCCGGGCAGAAAGATAAGTGTGGCAGAATTAAAATCATTGCTTCCCAAATCGGACAAATTGATAATTCTTCCAAGCCAAATACCTTTTGGCGAAATGTTAACCATTACGGATCTTTTGGTTAATTATTCTTCTACCGTTATTGATGAAGCACTGCAAAATAATATTCCGGTTCTGCTGTATGATAAGCATAATCGATATATGCACCTAGCTGCGCCAACCTTATCTCCGGGTGCGGACGCGAAAGTAAGCGACATCTATTATCTGCACGATTCGAAATATCTAAGAGACGGATTGCAGTGGATATTTGCAAATCATTTGGATAAAAATATTCCTGAATCAATATTTGATAGATATGTGTTTAGAGAAGATTACTCTAGAAATCTTTATAAATTTATTTCTGAGGCGGTAACTACCAAATAATTGCCATGCAAAAAACGAAATTTTTTCATTATCTTGATATGTTTCAGGTTGTGGCACTAGGCTTTTCTTTCATGTTAGCTGACCAGATTTATTATTTCAACATCTCCAGGCCGGCAAAATTTATGTTGTCCTTTTTTAAATTAAGTTCCCGCGTTAAGGAATTTAAATTCGGTTTGCATGAAGTGAAACATGAGTCGGGTGAAAGTTACATTCCCAAAGCAATTGAAAACGATTTAATCGGCATCTGTAATGACATTGAAAATAAAATTTTAAGAAAAAATTCCTTTATCAGAGAATTTGGAAGTTTTTTTGATGCAGAGAAAATTATAATGTATTTTCGCAAGATGTGTTGCAGGAAAATTGAAGGCGTGATTATTCTCATGAGCGTTATCGTTTGGTATCGCAGAAAATCACAAAAAGATCAAGTGGTTCCGGTTGAATTTTATGTTGAGAAATCGCCGTTTTATAGTGTTTTAAAGGAATTTGCTCTAAGTGAATACGGAATTACGGTAAGGCCTTTGCTGCCATTTAAAACAATAGCCGATCATTTTTATCTAGTGATTGGAAATGTGTATATTTTAATGCGTGCCAGTGTTAAGCCAATCATTCGTGCTTTGAAGAAAAAAAAGAAATCCGGCCATCAATCTGAAAACAGCGCAACCCCGATGATTGCTAATTTATATACGTTAAATGGATTTACCTTTGATCTGACCAAACGCTGTGATTTTCCGTGGTTGTTGACCGCGGATATCCCGGGCGGTCAATTACTGACATTTTTTGAGAGAGCCGATGTGCCGGTTACAGGTGAGATGGTGGATGCTATGCGGAAACGAGGGATTCGAAATATGGCGCGGCTGAAAAGCGAGAAATTTACAAGTGAGCTACCGATATACGAAGTAACCCTAATTTATTGTAGGACCGCCTTTAAGTATATGACCAAAACAATTGCACTGGTATTGAAGGAGCTGGCTAAGCTGAGACCCACATCTTTTGTTTATTTGGGCTGGGCAATGCGTTTTATTAGAACGTATTCGCTTGAATACGATTTTTATATTACAAATAATATAA
>JAHJIW010000005.1 GCA_018823125.1 Candidatus Margulisiibacteriota bacterium
CCGATCTCAAATAATATAATAATAAATATTGATTATGTTGATATTGACCCGTTAAGAATTGCTCGTCACGTTGCGTTAGAGGCGGCGGGGGGAGTCAGTATGAGTTATCAGGTATCAGCCTGGCCGCTGCCTAGTCCCTTATGCGGATCATGCGCGGATATTATGTTTTTATTTGGGCCTTATTTCTACGAAAAGTATTTAAGAAGCGGTGGTTTTTGTAATAATAGCATTATCTATAACGGGTATTTATCGGACTATTCGTTTAATCCAGCCAAAGAAAACGCAGAAAAACTCAGGCAAAGCCTGGCAAAAAAAGGAGCCAAATTTATTATCTGCTATTTTGATGAAAACTCATCTGATTCGAAAATGAGTCTAATTCCCAATAATCGCAGTTCCTTTATCTATAAAAAGCTGTTTGACATGATAATCAACGATAATAATATTGGCTTGATTTGTAGTCCAAAGCGTCCCAAGACGTTAACTGAGAGGTTGCCGGAAATCAAAGACCTTATGGCAAAAGCCAAAGATACCGGACGATGTATATTTATGCCGGGTGAATATTTTACCGATAATTATCCCAATGAACCGGCCCAGGCTGCGGACCTCGTGATTTCGTTATTGGTGGGGGGAACTGCTTCATTAGAAAGTGTGTTGGCGGGAAGTAGGGTGGTATATTTGGATTTAGAGGGATTTCATTCCCTTCCTGAGTATCATTTTGGGAAAGGTAAAATTGTATTTGATGATCTTGATGAATTAATCGAAGCAATATATAAATTTAGAAATAATAAAGAATTATTTAATGATTTTGGCAATCGAGATCTGGTAACAGCGCTAAGCCGCAAGGATCCCTTTCAAGATGGCATGGCCGCTCAGCGTATGGGCCAATATATAAATTGGTTGCTGCAAAAATTTAATGCAGGAGCTTCAAGAGAAGCGGCCCTGCTTTATGCCGATGAGCAGTATCGGAAGCAGTGGGGCGCCGCCAATGTTTTAAAAGGTGATGTAAAAGTATGCGCGAAATAGTAATAGCTTTTAATCCACAGGAATTGATGAATTATTTAAAGAATAATCCTAAAAGCTGTGGTTATATTAATTTAAGCTCTCAAAATATTGATCTGGAAACGATTTCGCAGTTAAAAGGGTTGAGGAAAATTAAATCACTGAGATCTGATAAAGCGGTAGTTGAAAAATACTTGAAGGAATATATTGCTTTGATGGGAAAATTAAGCGCAAAATATCATTCCTTGGGATGGTGGATATACAGTACTGCCTCCAAAGATTATCACGGCTCGCAATTATTCAATAATCTATTTGTATTTTATAGTTTAATCCAACAAATCGAGAATAACCCAGGAGATTCTATCGTCATTTTTGATCCGCCCAGGCAAATTATTTCATCATTGCGAAAATATTGTAAAAATAGGAACCTGGACTTCAGATTATTACAAAATCATATTATGCAGCTATTTGCTGCGATTAAAAGAAAACTGCGGATGTTTAGATTAATGCAGATATTTATGTTTGATGAATGGAGAAAGATCTTTATTGCTAAATTGTATTTATCAAATAAATATCGAAACAAAAATTATCTCAAAAGCGATGCTTATTATGTATTAAGAACCTGGCTTTTATTGAAAAACGCTCGCCTCCGCCCCTACGTAGATGAATATTTTGGTATGCTGCCCGAACATCTATTAAAAGCAAATAAGAAATTGATGATCATTGCTGGAATTATTGGAAACTATAAGGACGTAGTTAGGGAGATTGCAGCTAATGAGGCCTATGATATTTATCCCCAGGAATTCTTTTTGAAGTATCGCGATCCGCTCATGGCGGTGATAAAAAGTATTCATAATCGCATTAGAATTACAGAAAAGACGTATTTTATGGGGTTAGATGTTACGGATCTAATTAACAATACGTTGGATGAAGAACAAGAAAATATCTATACGTTGCGCAATTATATATATAACTATTATGTTAAAAGACTCTTGCAGCGGCATTTAATTGAAAGATACATTTTAACGCACGAAAACTACCCGTGGGAGAAAATCAGCATTGATACTTTGCGACGCCATTCTCCGCAAACACAAATTATTGGTTATCAGCATAGCGCGCTTTATCCAGCCCTGACCAATGTTTATCTATCTGATACCGAAAAAGAAACGATGCCTTTACCGGATCGAATTGTTACCTTGGGGAAGATTACCAAGGATTTTTTAATTAACCGCGGTAATTATGATGCAAATATGCTCCAGGCCGGCTGTGCGCTTCGATTCAATATCCACAATACTACTGAGAAAGTTGTGCAACCAAAAGTAAAGAATATCCTGGTAGTTTTAGGGTGTTTCCCGCGTGCAAAACTGATGATTGATTTTGTTGTAAATGCAATCGGAGGGGTAGAAAATTATACGATCAGGTTAAGGCCGCATCCGGCTTCTCCCATAGCAAAATATCGATATTATCTGCAACATGATATTGCTGATTATGCTAATGTTTCGGTTTCTAGTAATGAAGCTATCGCTGCAGACTTAAAATGGGCGGATGTGGTTGTTTATGATGTGAGCGCAGTAGGGCTAGAAGCCTTAAGCTGCGGGAAACCGGTTATCCACTTAAAGTTTGAGGATCTATTAGATTTTGATTCACTGATCAATTGCGAATACTTAAAATGGGAAGCGGGTACTCCCGAAGAATTACGCATGGCGCTTGAAAGCATAGCGATGCTTTCTAATGAAGAATACTTCGAACAAGTAAATAAAGCTAAGACTTATGTAAGTGAATATTTGCATGACGTTTCTGAGGAGAGGTTGAATGTTTTTTGTGAGAATTGAGGAGAGCGCTGATGATAGATAAACTGGTAAATAAAGCTAGACTGGTCAAGGTAACTCCTGACTACTTTGAGATATTGGGAACCGATATGGAAGAAGATGCTAATCAGCTTTTTGGTGAAGCCTTTGCTGCTTACCGGGAAGCTTGGGTGAAGAATCCCAAAGAAAATATCGTAAGCGATTTTCCGCTTCATTTGGATGTTGAGGTAACCAATACCTGTAATTTAAGATGCACCATGTGTCAAATTCCTTTTGGCAAAATGAAGCCAGGTAGTATGGATATTGAATTGTATAAGAAAATATTAGATGAGATAAAGCGAAATTCACTTCCTTCGATAAAGTTTAATTTCCGGGGTGAGCCCTTGATGCATTCCCGGATAGTTGAGTTTGTAAGATTAGCAAAGGAAGCCGGGGTGCTGGAAGTACAATTTAATAGTAATGGGGCATTGTTAAACGATGATTTATCCAAAGCTCTGATTGACGCCGGTTTGGACCGCATTAAATTTTCAATTGATGGGGTCACTCCAGAAGTTTATAACTCAATCAGAAAGGGGACCACCTACGATAAAACCATTCCCCGAGTGCTAAGATTTATTGAGATCAGAAATGCATTGGGTAAAAAGTTGCCCAGCGTGCAGGTCCAAATGGTTTATATGGAATCC
The DNA here is from genome assembly GCA_018823125.1 of Candidatus Margulisiibacteriota bacterium. GTDB lineage: Bacteria > Margulisbacteria > WOR-1 > JAHJIW01 > JAHJIW01 > JAHJIW01. The sequence goes on from JAHJIW010000005.1 coordinate 3,491, forward strand.
AATCATAACGAAGCCCAAAAATACATAGAATTTTGGCAAGCTAAGGCTAATCGTATCGGGTTTTCGCGTTATCGTAGCAGCCAAAATCGATTGGGCGAAAAGGAAAGTGTTCAAAAGCTTGGTAAAAGATTTCCTTGTCACCAGCTGTGGCAGAGAATGGTTGTACTATGGGATGGAACGGTCCTAATGTGCTGTGGTGATCACCATATGCAATGTCCAATTGGGGACATCCATGAATCTTCGCTGGCGGATATTTGGCATAGTAAGAAACTAAATAATATCCGGCGTTTACATCTAGAACACAAATTTGACGATGTTCCGGCCTGTGTGGGGTGCGAGGTTAATTATTTATGAGGCGAAATAATAAAAGTAAACCGTCAATATTTCCTCTGCTAATTGCAGAAGTTGCCAATTGTCATGGAGGGAGCAAGCAATATATTGAGCAGTTGGTTGCTCAATTATTGAAAACTAAAGTTGACGCAATAAAATTTCAGCCGATTATCGCTCGAGAATTTATGTCTTTTCAACATAGCATGTTTAAGGTATTCAAATCGCTGGAATTTTCTCGGAGAACCTGGCAACAATTAGGGAAAAGAGTTAAAAAATCTGGGAAAAAGCTGCTTTTTGATGTTTATGGGGAAGTTTCCTTAAAGTTTGCGTTGGAGGCAGGGGCGGATATCCTTAAGATTCATGCCATGGATTTTGATAATTTTGATTTTATAAAAACGGTTCTTAAACATAAAAAACCGTTGATTATTTCGACTGGAGGGGCAACTATAGACGAGATTGATCAAGTGATGAAGGTTACAAAAGGGCATCCGATTTGTTTGATGGTTGGGTTTCAAAATTTCCCTACTCCTGCAACTGAGGCAAATCTGGACCGGATCGACCTTTTGAAAAAAAGATTTGGATGTCCGATAGGATTTATGGATCATGTTGGTAATGACAGTGTATTTGCTATGGTGCTGCCTTGTTTGGCACTGCTGCGCGGTGCTTCTACAATCGAAAAACACGTTTATTTAAAAACACGGAAAACAAAATATGATTGGCAATCAGCATTAGATCCTAAGGCGATTGACGACTTAGCTGTTCTTTTGCGTAACACTTTGGATGCCAAGGGCAAAGATAAATATGTACTTAGTAAACTGGAGAATAATTATAGAGAAAAATACCGCAAAAATGCGGTGGCAAAAAGAGATTTATCAAAAGGTAAAAAAGTTAAGGCTGGCGATATTGAATTTCTAAGAGGTGAGTTTTCTAAGAAGCAGACCCCAATTTATCGCAAAGATATGCCCGGCTTGTTATCTAAAGGGTTGAAACGCAAGGTAGTTGCCGGCCAGACGTTAGTTAAGGAGATGTTTTAATGAAAGAGATTGTAGGGTTAGTGGCAGTAAGAACTGAATCAACTCGGTTGCCAAATAAGGCTTTTCGTTTGCTGAACGGCAAGCCTTTGCTTGAGGTATTGATTGACAGGTTAGCTGAGACGCCGTATCTCGATGATTTTGTTATCTGTACCACCCAAAGTTCAGCGGATGATAAAATTGAAAATTTCTGCAAAGAAAAACAGGTAAAATGTTATCGTGGTGAGGTCAAGAATGTTCTCGGCCGGTTTATTGGTGCTTCTGCAATGGTCCCTTCAGAATATGTGGTGCGGATTACCGGAGATAATCCTTTATCAGATTTTTATAATATGCATCAGTGTTTCGAATATTTAAAATCAAAAAAAGCTGATTATTCACGGCCGGAAGGCGTGCCGCTGGGAACCGCTTGTGAAGTTATTCTAACCAAAGCCTTGCATGAATTAGATGACAAGTCATTGGCGCATGATCTGTCCGAATACATGACTTATTTTTTTGAATTGGCTCCTTTTATCAAAGATGATTTGTACCAGGTTGAAGATCAATATAATTTTCCGGATTTGAGATTAACTGTTGATTATGAAAAGGATCTTTTATTTATTCAGGAAATCGTAAAGCATTTCAACGGGAAGATTCCCGCTTTGTCGGAGATCGTCTCTTATTGCCGGTCGCTTCCAGACTATCCAAAAGTAAAAAGCGACGCGGCTATGGAAGCAGAAATAAAAAGCAAAATTATCTTTAAGTAATAGGGGGATAGCTATGGAAAAGGAAATTAATCTGGGCAATGGCGTTAAATTAGGAGGCGAAAATCATTGTGTCATTTTGCTGGATGCTGGAGTAAATCATAACAATGACGTTGCGCGTGCCAAACTGCTGATGAAGACGGCCAAAGATGGTGGTGCAGATGCCATTAAATTTCAAACCTACACGGCGGGCGGGATTAGCACCCGTAAAGCCCCGCGCTATTGGGATCCCAAGCTGGATACCGATGGTGGCGGGAGTCAGTATGACATGTTCAAGAAAGTCGATGCTTTACCCAAAGCAGCATATTACGAACTAAAAGATTATGCTAAAAAGTTAAAAATTGCATTTACATCTTCTCCATTTGACATGGAAAGTGCCCGGTTTTTGATTGAGTTAGACGTTGATTTTTATAAAATTGCTTCGGCCGAAGTGACTAATCTGGAAATGATCCAGTTGGTGGCAGAAACCGGTAAACCAATCATTCTTTCGACCGGGGCCTGTACCATTGATGAAGTTAAGGAAGCCCTGCAAGTAATTTTTAAAACTGGGAATCGGCAGGTTGCTTTACAGCACTGTGTTTTAAGTTATCCCTGCAAAGATGAAGATGCCAATTTAGCGAAAATGACTAAGCTTAAACAGTTATTTCCTGATCTTCCGGTTGGTTATTCGGATCATACCTTAGGTACTAAGATTCCGTTAGCGGCCATTGCCCTGGGTGCCAAGTCTATTGAAAAGCATTATACCGTTGATAAGAGTTTGCCAGACAGTCCAGACCACGGATTGTCGCTCAGCGCAGATGAGCTGCCCGGTTTTATCCATGATGCGCGGCAGGTGGAAGCTTCGATCGGAGTTTATCATGATGGTTTTTATCAGGCAGAAGAAAAAGCTTGTCAGTATGCGCGCAAAAGTATTGTGGCGGTAAAGCCCATTCGCAAAGGAACTAAAATTACGGCTGAGATGCTTTCCTGTAAGCGACCTGGAACTGGAATCTACCCAAAGTTTTTAAAACAAGTGGTGGGTAAAGAAGCCAAAATCGATATCGCTGAGGATGCAATCTTGCAGTGGGATATGGTATAGGATGAAAGTCAGTGTAATTATTGCCAGTTATAAATATGGAAGGTACTTGAAGGCGGCAATTGAAAGTGCGCTTAATCAAAGTTTTGATTCTGCACTGTATGAAATTATTGTTGTTTATCGGGAATCGGGGGATGAAACGGTTGCCATACTGGAAGAATATAAGAAGACACCTAATTTCTGTATTATCAAGCAGGCTGGCAAGGGCCTGGCCAATGCGAGTAACCTGGGAATAAAAAACGCTTCGGGAGAATATATTATTAGATTAGATGCGGATGATATATTTTATGAAAATATTTTAGCCGAAGAAGCTAAGGTCTTAGATTCTAATCCGGAAGTGGATTTCGTCTACCCGGATTATGTTTATTATGTTGAAAAAGAAAATAAGCGTATCCGGAAATATTTGCCGGATTTTGATAAGCAAGAACTTATTGGTCGCGGGGACTTTTTAAGCGGAGGCACCATGTACCGGAGGACGCTTTTTGATAAGGTAGGATACTATGATGAAACGTTGCAGACGTTAGAAAGCTATGAATATATTTTAAGGCTGATCCATCATAATATTCGCGGCTATCACGTAGCACTTCCGTTATTTGAATATCGGTTGCATGAAAATAGTATGAGTCAAGATGTTGCATTAGGTGAGCAGACGGGCAAAATGATTGCCAATAAATTCGGGGTGAACTATACGATCGGGGAACATCATCCCAGAAGGATAGAGATATAACCATGAAAAAAGCAGTGATTATGGCAGGTGGAGAAGGGATCAGGTTGCGTCCTTTGACCTACGCGTTACCCAAACCGCTCTTGCCGATCGGTTCGTATACCGCGATCGAATACGTAATAAAAATGTTGGCGGAAAATGGCGTAGGGGAAGTATTTATTTTGGTTCATTATCAGCATCAGAAATTCGAAGTCTGTTTAGCGTATCAGAAAAAGTATGGCATAAAAATTAAATTGGTTAAAGAGGAAAGTAAATTGGGTACATTTGGTGGGTTGATCCATATCAAAAAGGAGTTAACTGATCCATTTTTGATTATCAATTCTGATATTATTACCCGCCTGGATGTAAAGGATATGTTTCGGGTCCACGATCAAAAAAATGCGGTTTGCACCTTAGGCGTTAGGAATTTTGCGCAAAAGGTGCCTTACGGAGTAGTCGAACTTGATAAAGATGATAATTTTATCGGTGTGGTGGAAAAACCGGTTAACAATTATTTAATTAGTGCCGGTATTAATATTTTTTCGCCGGACGCCCTTAGTTATCTGGATGGCAAAAAATTAGATGTGCCGCAGGTAGTAGAACGTTTAAGCAGTGAAGGTAAAAAAATTGGGGTTTATAAAATTGATCGACCGTGGCTGGATATCGGACAGGCCAAAGATTATGAAAAAGCGATCGAGTTGTTAGAAATGGTGGAGGACCAAAATGACCAGGCCTAATAAAATTCTGGTGACCGGGTCATCCGGATTTATCGGTAAATATTTTATCAATAAACTAAAGTCAGAAAATATCGAATTCGTTGAATGCGATTTAGCTTTAGGTACGGATATCTTGGATTTAGATGCGGTTTTAGCGCTTCCACCAGTGGATACGGTGGTACATTTAGCCGCGAATACCAACGTGCAGGAAGCTTTTAAAAATCCATATGGTTTATATCATGATAATATTTTAGGGACCTTAAATGTTTTGGAATATTGTCGACAAAAAAAAGTTAAGCGGATCGTGTTTTCTAGTTCCTACGTTTACGGAAAACCGCAATACTTACCGGTTGATGAAAAGCATCCGATTGAGATTGATAATCCGTACGGCAGAAGTAAGCTGATTGGCGAATCATTGGTTTCTGCGTTCAGTAAGGATAATAATATGGATGCGGTGATTTTAAGGAACTTTAATATTTTTGGCGCTCATCAAAACTCCCGGTTTTTGATTGCAACTATTTTAGATCAGTTGTTTTCAGATGCTAAAGAGATTAGCTTAAAAGATTTGTCTCCCAAACGAGATTTTATTTATATAAAAGATATTATTGACGCATTTTTTGTTAGTTGTCAGCTTGAATCTTTAAAGGGCATTAATATTTTTAATCTGGGAATTGGGCAGTCGTATTCGGTTGAAGAGGTTCTGGCGTTAGTTTTTAAAGTAAGTGGGGTCCGTAAACCCGTTGTGGGATTAGGGGTTTCCAGAAGAAACGAGATTCCAGATACGGTAGCTGATATTAAACAAGCCAAAGAGCAATTGGGTTGGCAACCGAGTTTCACTTTTGAAGAGGGACTTAAAGACATGCTTAAAATTGAGGGGCGGATTTAAATGTATAAAGGAAAAAAGGTACTAGCGATTATCCCGGCGCGGGGAAGGAACGACGGGATAAAACATATGAATATGCGTGAATTAGGTGGTAAACCCCTGATTTATTACACGATTAAGGCTGCGCAGCAGTGTGATTTTATTGATAAGTTGGTAGTTTCAACCGAAGATGCCGAAATTGCTGAATACGCAAAATCCCTTGGGGTCGAGGTTCCGTTCTTGAGATCGTCTGAGCTGGCAGGGGAAACGGTAGTCATGCAAGATATTATTGATGAGATTTTATCCTTTTATAAAAAGAGGGGAGAGCAGTACGATTATTTATTAAATTTCTACCCTAATGCACCTTTTAAATCGAAAGAACTAATCTTAAAGTTTGTAGATAAAATTGCGGATTATGATTGTGTGATCCCTTTATTTGCTCACAAAAATTATTTTTGGGAAGAAAAAGGAAATCAGGTTCACTTAACCATTGATAAACAAAGAACTACTCGTAAAACGGCAATCAAAAAATATGAAGAATTAGGTGGAATTTATGCTTTTAATCTGGCCAGTGAAAGATGGCGGGGTGGGCCGGACGCGAAGATTGGTTTTTGCGAATTGGATTTTCATGATTCACGGATGGTTAATTCGGTTTACGATTTAATTATGTTAGATCGGCTGGTTACCTTGCCGAAAACCTTGGTAAATGATTTATTAGATTTTGAATAAGAGGAGAAGAATTATGAGCTTAAAAAATAAAAAGGTTTTAGTTACTGGGGCAGAGGGTTTTATCGGTAGTTATCTGGTAGAAGAACTTTTAAACCGGGGGGCCAAAGTCAGGGCCTTTGTTTTATATAACTTTTCTAATAGTTGGGGATGGCTGGATACATTAAAAAAAGAAGACCAGGCAAAAATCGAAATCTTTACCGGAAATATTTGTGAAGCCTACAACGTGAGAAAGGCCATGGAAGGGGTAGACGTGGTGTTTCACCTCGGCGCTTTGATTGCTATCCCATATTCTTATTATTCTCCGGAATCTTATGTTTCGACCAATGTAATGGGAACGCTAAATGTTTTGCAGGCAGCGCGCGAAGCAAAAGTGGAAAAGTTTGTGCATACTTCAACCAGTGAAACCTACGGCACCGCTATTTATGTGCCGATCGACGAGAAGCACCCCTTACAGGGACAGTCTCCTTATTCAGCTTCAAAAATTGGAGCCGATATGATTGCAGAAAGCTTTTATCGTTCGTTTGGGATGCCGGTAGCGATTTGTCGGCCATTTAATACCTTTGGCCCCCGACAATCGGCGCGGGCCATTATTCCTACGATTATTAGTCAAATTGCGGCGGGTAAGAAAAAAATAAAATTAGGATCGTTAACTCCAGTGAGGGACCTTACTTTTGTTAGAGATACAGCCTTGGGCTTTGTCAAGATTGCTGAATCAAGTAAAAGCATTGGTGAAGTTATCAACCTCGGAAGCGGAGTAGGCATTACCATAGGAGATTTGGTAGAAAAAATAATAACATTGATGGGGACCAAGGTGGAAATTGAATGTGAAGAAAAGCGGGTGCGCCCGGAGAAAAGTGAAGTTATGAAGCTTATTTGTAATAATAAAAAAGCCCTTGAGTATGTTGGCTGGAAACCGGCATATTCATTAGATCAAGGATTGACCGAAACCATCGATTATATCAAGAATAATTTAAATTATTATAAACCGGATATTTATAATGTCTAACCAAGGAATTGATGCTTAAATTATGAAATTTTCAGTAGTAATTCCATTATATAAAGGTGCTCCTTTTATCGAGTCCACCCTGGATAGTGTGTTGGCGCAGACCTATAATAATTATGAAATTATATTAGTAAATGATGAATCTCCAGATAACGTGGGGGAAATTGTTAAAAAGTATATTGCGGATCATCCGGGGGTTAAGTTTATTTATATCGAACAAAAAAACAAGGGGCTCGGGGGAGCTCGCAATTCCGCGCTTAAGCAGGCTTCGGGAGATATTATCGCTATTTTAGATCAGGATGATATCTGGTATCCGGAAAAATTGGCCAGGGTTGCCAAAATCTATCGGGAGCATCCCGAGATATCAATTACCACCCATAATTTACACGATCTTAGGGATGGAAAAATTGTAGGGGTGCTCAAAAATGGTCCCGGAGCTGCGGATATGCAGCGCGCTTTATTATATTCTGGAAATTTGCTTTCTACTCCGGCGGTGACTTTTAAAAAATCTATCATTGAGGATGTTGGATATTTTTCTGAAGATAAGGAGCAATCCTTTCTTTGCGAAGATTATGATCTTTGGTTGCGGGCGGCGGCGGCCGGACATAAATTTTATTTTATGCCGGAGATTTTGGGTGGCTATACCTTACATGCCAATAATTTTACTAATTCACATCGGGAGCGCATGTATCAGAGTGTAATCAACATCATTTCTAGCCAATATTTAAAACTTAACAATAAAAATATTTTTGATTGGTTCCGTTTTCGTAGAGCCAAAGCTAATATGTATTATAATTGGTCTTACTATTTATTGGCATCCGGACGCCCGCTCAAACATTCTCTTAAATACTTATGGAAATCTTTTAAAACTGACCCGTTGTTTTTTTCGTTGTACGTAAAAGTTGGCAAAATAATTGCCAGAAAAATATTACCAAAAAGGAAAATAGGTGGTGGAAATGAAAAAATTAAAATCAAAAATTAATAGTAAAGGGGCTAACGTTGCGGTCATTGGGTTGGGATACGTGGGCTTACCGTTGGCGGTATCCTTTGCGCTGCAGGGCTTTAAGGTGATGGGAATCGAGCAAAATAGACGGCGGAAAAAAGAGATTAATCAATGTAAAAACTATATTGCAGATGTATCTGATAAAGAACTTAGCCGGGTGGTTAAGCAAAAGAAACTTAAAGCTTATGACGATTTTAAATGTTTAGCCAAGGCGGATGTAATTTGTATTTGTGTGCCTACGCCGCTGGATAAAAATAAGCAGCCGAATATATCTTATGTTCGATCGGTTACGGATCAAATTGCAAAGTACCTAAAGAAAGACCAGTTGATTATTTTAGAAAGTACGACTTATCCGGGTACGACCGAAGAAATTATCCTGCCAAAATTGCAAACTAAGGGCATGCAGGTTGGCAAAGACTTTTTCCTGGCATTTTCGCCGGAGAGGGTTGATCCGGGTAATAAACAGTTTAAGACTAAAGATATCCCGAAAGTACTGGGGGGAGTAACTCCCCAATGTGCGGAACTTGCCAAAATCTTCTATGGAAAAATCATATCTAATGTCCACGTGGTTTCATCGCCGCGGGTCGCTGAAATGGAAAAATTGTTGGAAAATGTTTTTCGCAGTGTGAATATTGCTTTGGTGAATGAGCTAGCTATTCTTTGTAAAAAAATGGATATTAATGTTTGGGAAGTGATTGATGCCGCTAAGACCAAACCCTATGGTTTTATGCCATTTTATCCGGGGCCTGGTATCGGGGGGCATTGTATTCCGCTGGATCCTTTCTATTTATCATGGCGGGCACGCGAATTTGATATTACCACCCGCTTCATTGAATTAGCGGGGGAAGTAAACGAAAAAATGCCCGAATATGTGGTTCAACTGTTACAGGATGGGCTAAACCAAAACCGCCAGAGCTTAAAGGGAGCCAAAGTTTTAGTTCTAGGAGTTGCTTATAAAAAAGATATTGCCGACTGGAGGGAATCTCCGGCTTTGAAAATCATCGAGATCCTGAAAGCCAAGGGGGCAATGGTTAGCTATAACGATCCCTTTATTCCTAAAGTTAAGATTAACGGTAAAATGCATACCTCGGTCAAATTAAATAATAAAGCATTGCAGCAAAGTGATTGTGTTTTAATTGCCACTAACCACTCACAATATGATTATGAAAATATAGTAAATCGATCCGGGTTGGTTATAGATACCCGTAATGCCACGGCTAACGTGGCTCGCCCTTCAGCGAGGATAATTAAGATCTAATGAATAAAAAAATAACTATTGCTCAAATTGGTTTAGGTAATTGGGGAAAGAATCTCTTCAAGAATTTTTCTTTGCTCTCTGATTGTCAGATGAAATATGGTTGTGATTTAGATCCTGAGATAATTGAAGCCTACACCCGCGATTATCCTCAGGCCAGATTTACCAATAATTATGAGCAAGTACTGGCAGATCCAGCAGTTGAGGCAATTGTGGTGGCCACGCCAGCGCCGGCTCATTTTAAACTTGCCAAAATGGCGTTGGAAAAAGGAAAACATGTTTTTGTCGAAAAACCGATTACTTTGGATGTGGGGCATGCCGACGAGCTAGTGAATCTGGCAAAAAAGGTAAATAAAAAGCTCATGGTAGGGCATTTGTTGCTTTATCAACCGGCGATCACCAGATTAAAAAAGATTGTTCAAAATGGCGATTTAGGTAACGTTTATTATCTTTATACCCAGCGATTGAATTTAGGCAAAGTTCGTAATACCGAAAATGCCATGTGGAGCTTAGCTCCGCACGATATATCGGTGGTATTACACCTTTTAGGTAAATCACCGGTAAGTGTTTCAGCACTGGGGGCTGCATATGTCCAAAATGATATTGAGGATGTCGTTTTTATAAGTATACGATTTGATAGCGGAGAAATTGCCAATGTGCACGTAAGCTGGCTGGATCCAACTAAAACTAGAAAAACGATTGTCGTGGGTAGTAAAAAAATGGCGGTATTTGATGAGGTTAATGATAATACTTTATCACTGTTCGACAGGGGCGCCGACCATCAAAGCAATGGCAAGGTGAATCTCAGATCAGGGAATGCAGAAATTGTTAAAGATATTGCAAAAGAAGCACCTCTCAAGCTAGAGTGCCAACATTTTATTGATTGTATCACGAAAAATCAGGAGCCTTTAAGTAATGGACAGAATGGCTTGGAAGTATTAAAAGTTCTGGCCGCTGCCGATCGCTCTTTAAAGAATGGAGGAAAAAATGAGTTACTTTAAACATGAGACCGCGGTGATTGATGAACCAGTTGAAATCGGAGAGGGAACTAAGATCTGGCACTTTTCCCATATTTCTTCTGGGGTAAAAATTGGGAAGCAGTGCAAACTTGGCCAAAATGTTTTTGTGCAGAATAATGTTAAGATCGGTAATTTCGTAAAAATACAAAACAATGTTTCGGTTTACGGGGGCGTGGAACTGGAAGATTATGTTTTTTGCGGACCGTCAATGGTCTTTACAAATATTTTAAATCCACGTTGTAAATATCCTCAGGAAACTTCGGATAAATACCATAAGACGCTAGTGCGGGAAGGGGCTTCATTAGGAGCTAACTCAACCATCGTTTGCGGGATCACCATTGGCAAGCATGGTTTTGTTGGAGCCGGATCAGTGGTGACTAAGGATGTTCCAGATTATGCCATGGTTTATGGTAATCCGGCCAGGATTAAGGGGTGGATGTGTGAATGTGGAACCAAACTAGTGTTTTTAAATGATCGGGCCGGCTGTTCCAAATGTAAATGTAATTATCAAAAGGTAGGAGATAAAATTAATTTATTGTGAAACCAAAATCGCTACTCACGTTAATATTATTTACTGAAAAATATCCTTATAGCAATGCCGGGGAAAAATCTTTCCTGGATCCGGAGCTTAAGCAGCTGCGCCAAGAGTTTAACCGTATCATTATTGTGCCGCGACAAAAATCCGCGGTTGAACATTCTCTTTCAAATGAAGTTGAAGTAGAAGATGCCTTTGCTGATTATCTACAAAAGAAAATGTCGCGCAGCTATATAATTTCAAGGGTGTTGAGGTCGAGCCTCTTCCATCAGGAATTATTTAATCGACCAGTGGTTTTATTTAATCCTAAAGCTTTAAAAAAGTTGATCATATTTGTTGCCGAAACCGAAAGAACTAAAGATTGGCTATCTACTTTCCTGAGTAACAATAAATTCGATTTACAAAAAAGTGTCTTTTATACCTATTGGTTAAATGAGATTACTGCTGCTCTAGGTTTGATTAAGCAAAAAAGTACTGGGATTAAGTTGGTTTCCAGAGCCCACGGGTATGATCTTTACGAAACGCGCTATGATCCTCCGTATATACCTTGTCGCCGGGCATCGCTTAAGGCTCTGGATAAACTCTTTCTTATTTCTGAAAATGGTAAAGACCACATTACTAAAGCTTATCCTTTTGTAGTTGATAAATGTGCAGTAGCTCGCCTCGGAACTCAAGACCCTGGTTTTAAAAATCAAAGATCAAAGGACGGGGTTTTACGTATCGTTTCCTGCTCAAGCATGATCCCACTGAAGCGGCTTGATCTGCTAACACGAGGAATTAACAAATTGGCGCGGGATCGTACTGATCAAATGATTGAATGGCATCATTTTGGCGACGGAGAAATGAGATCCGCGATCGAGCAATTATGTAATAATATTTTGCCTAATAATGTGACTTATACTTTTCATGGTTCGGTACCAAATGAACAATTAATCAGCTTTTACCGCAATAATCCGGTGGATATTTTCATTAATGTTAGTTCTTCAGAAGGGATTCCGGTTTCGATTATGGAAGCTTTGAGCGTGGGGATCCCGGTGATTGCGGCAGCGGTGGGGGGGATTCCTGAAATTGTCTCAGCTGCCCATGGTCAACTTTTGGCAACCGATCCGACCGCGGATGAAGTAGCGCTGGCGCTGGGGGAGATGTTGAAAAATAATGAAGCAATTGAAAGGAAACGAAAAGCAAGTAGGGAAAAGTGGCAGAGTGATTATAGTGCCGAACGAAATCATCGTAACTTTGCTCGTCAGCTTTTAAATTGTTTTAATCTGGATAGGTGGCTGGATTTAAATACGATTCAGGACCAGGATATTATTTGTGTAACGCTCTCAGACTGGGACGAACCCAAACGTTGCCGACATCATTTAATGTCGATATTAGCTAAAAACAATCGAGTGTTGTTTGTTGAAAGACCGGTTAATCTGAAATTATTGCTAAAGGGTTCTGCGGAATGGAAACGGTTGCTCAAGGTTTTTAAGGGGATTCGACATAAGCAAGATGAATTATATCTATTTGCTGCGCCGCCGGTTCTGCCAGGAGGCGACTGGATTCCTTGGATAAACAGGATTAATTATCAAGTAATCTTGTTCGCACTTAAGCGGGCATTAGCTAAATTAAAAGTAAATAATCCGATCCTGTGGTTATTTGCGCATGATTCATGGAGCCTAGTTGGTAAACTCAATGAGAAAGTGTCAATTTATTATTGCAATGATCCCTTTGCAAAGTTTGCGCCGCCCGGCAATAAACGTGAAGGGATTAGAAAGATAGAGCGAAAATTGACGGAAATCGTTGATTATGTTTTTGTGGTTAGCCAGGAGTTGCTGAAGGATAAATCTCAATATAATCAAAAGACATATTTGATTCCGCATGCGGTGAGCGAACGATTTATAAGCCAAGATGAAAGCTTGATGCCGGATGACCTTAAGGGTATTAGTTCACCTAAAATAGGCTATGTTGGCGTGGTGCACGGGCTTTTTGATTTTGAGCTTATTGAACATATGGCAAAACAAAGAAAAGACTGGCAGATTGTTTTTATCGGGCCGATCGCTGAGGGAAAACCAGAAGATGTAAAGCGATTCTTTAGACTATGTAAATTGGAAAATGTGCATTATTTAGGAGGAAAGAACCAGGATGATCTAATTCATTATTTAAGGACTTTGGATGTTTGTATTATTCCATTGGCCAATAGTAAATTGAAGGAAACTTTGTGGTTGCCATTAAAATTCTTTGAATATCTTGCTGCAGGCAGACCAATTGTTTCCAGTATGGAAATGCAAGGGGCTCGGGACTACCCTAATTTTGTTGTTAGAATTACAAATGATAAGGTACAATTTGTTGCATCTGTTGAAAAGGCTTTGAGCGAAGAAAAGGAAGAGAATATTAGAAGTAGAATTAATATCGCTAGCGAAAATACTTGGGAGAAAAGGCTTGAGAAAATAATGGGTTTTATTATAAATCAATAGATTGGAGAGGTGAAACGGATGGAAAATATTAGAGACTTGTATATAAAAAGATTTAGCAACAAGGAGTGTTTACAAAAGGCAAAGCTGTGGGAAGTTTTATGCAGTTGTTTTCTTCAGAAATATATTCCTGCTGATTCGGTGGTTTTAGATGTTGGGGCAGGATATTGTGATTTTATTAATAATATAAAAGCTAAGGATAAATATGCTGTAGATCTAAATAATGACACCGTAAATTTTGCGCTTCCAGATGTGAAGGTTGTTAATGCAAATTCCAATAATCTTTCCTTTTTGGATAATGATACGGTTGATGTAGTTTTTATGAGCAATTTTTTGGAGCACATGGCTAATAAGTTTGAAATAAATCGGACTCTTACTGAGATCCATCGCGTTTGTAAAATTGGAGGCAAAGTGATAATAATCCAGCCTAACATCAGATTCATATATAATGAATATTGGGATTTTTATGATCATAATATTCCGTTGAGTGATAGAAGTATGGTTGAAGCATTAAAAATAGTTGGTTTCAGAGTTGATAAAGTAATTCCAAGGTTTCTGCCTTTTACCACAAAAAAATGGATACCCAAGTACGGTTTTCTTTTAAAGTTGTATCTCAGATTACCTATCGTCTGGCATATTTTAGGAAAGCAAATGTTTATACTTGCTCGAAAGGTAAAATAAAGTGATGTTAGAAGTAAAATTAATATTGCTAGCGAAAATACCTAGGAGAAAAGGATTAAGGAAATAATGGTGGTTATTAGAAATGATTAAAAGAGCTCTAATATTCGGCGAAGGTCGTATTAATATATTGCTATTAATTATTCTATTTTATGTTGTTGGCCACCTCCCTTTTATGTTTGCTCCTTTTGTTAACTTGGAAAGCTGGTATGCTGGCGCAGCAGATTTAGTTTCTCAAGGGAAAGTAATTGCAGCTGCGCATTTCTTTGAAGTAACTATTGCTAATCCAATTTCTTCAGTCTTTGGCATCATACCTTTTTATAAATTATTTGGAATTACAGAATTTTCCGCAAGATTATTTTCGTTATTTTGTGGGGGTTTTGCAATACTTATTACCTATGTGATGGGGAAGAGATATTTTTCAGAACACGTAGCGATCTTGGCATCTCTTTTGGTTTGTTTTAATCCTGTGTTTTGGTTATTTAGCGGCTTAGTCTTTACGGACGCCCCATTTTTCTTTGCTTCATCGCTGGCTATGTTTTTGTTTTTCTTTGCCTTAGAAAAAGATTCGTTTTTGTTGCACTTTGTGTCGGGCATAATATTTGGATTATCCTTCCTATTAAAAATGAATGCGGCAACTTTTGTTCCTGCAATTTTTATCATTTGCATTTTGCATGTTTTTAGTAAAAGAGAAAATTTACAAGAAAAGTTTTTGTCGATTGCAAAATTGACTTTTCTTTATGCGGCCGCCATAGGAGTGATCTTTTTGCCGTACATTGTTTGGTCATTTGGCAATCTTGGATATTTAATCCCCCCTGCTTATCAACAGGGTGTTGGTTTGACAATGCCAGCACTATTCTCAAATTTCCTTTTAAAATTTTCAAACTTTTGGGGATACGTGTTATGGATTGGTATTTTTTCCGGTCCGATTTTTTTGGTAATTTATTATGATCTTTTTAAGCAATTTGGTGTAAAAAAAGTCCTAATTTATTCAATTGCAGGGTTAATTTTATCTTTTGTTTTAACGTTTTATATGCGTGAATCTGGAGAGTTGAATTTGGGATGGCTTAAATTCTTTTTTAATGAAATAGAACTATTTATCATAAGCGGAATACTTCATTTTGTTGGCTTGTTAGTGGTTTTTGGATTCTTTATTCAAGGAATAAAATCTAAATCAATCGTCCGTTATCTTGCTGTTTGGTTTTTTGTTGTTATTATTTCTCATTCTTTTGTTAAGGTTGCAGCACAGCGCTATTTGTTGTTTATCTTGCTCCCCTTAAATCTTTATCTAGCAAAAATAGTTATGCAAAATATGACAAACCATTTATTAAGAGTGGTTAATTATTTTATAATTGTGGGATCTTTTATTATATTCATATCTCTCGATGTTTTTAATAGTGCCTATTTTGCAGCAGAAGGCTACGCTGCTGCAGACCTTGCCCATTTTATAAATAAAGAGCAATTAAAAGGAATTGACCCTCATCCAAACCACGGAGCTAATCCGCATTCCGGCTATTTAATTAATAAGGATTTATATGTTGAAGGAGATGAGCGTCCTAAATATATAACAATTATTGCTGGTCGAAAACAAAGGATCGATAATATGATTAAGGATTTTGGGGTTAAGCCTTTTGGGATTATAATAAAACGCTTTGTCATAATAAAAAATGTGGAGTAAATCACTTTGGCTAAATTAATGAATAGTTTCATTTCGTCTAAAAAGATTAACTCATTTATTAAAAATAATATTAAGTATGTTTTTTTTCTAGTGCTTATTTATATGTCATATCGGATGGGGATGGATGTCGCGGCTAAAAAATATTTCGGAATAGTAGTATTAATTTTAATTGGTTTTTGGCTTTTTGTGTTTTTAAATAAAAAAAGCGCAGTTTATATTTTGATTGTATTGATCCCCTTTAGCTACGTAATAAAAATATTGATGACAACCATCGGCATTCCTTTTGCCGGAATCTTTGGAGCTTATAAGGATTTAATGATTATTATGCTCATGTTTACAATTATGGCTAGGATTGCGATCGAATCGTCGCATACGTTTAAAGCTTCAAAACTGCACTGGCCTATCATCATGTTTTTATTGGCGTCCTTGTTTCCTTTTTTAACAACGTTAATTTCTTACGGAATGCTGGATGCAATTCTAGGCCTGCGCCGCACGATTATCTATGTTTTAATGTTTTTTATAGTAATTAATGTTCTTAAGGATCGTGAGGACGTAATTAAGTTTTCAAATACCATGTTTGTTATTGGGTTTTTACTATGTCTGGGAGGATTATTGCAGTTGTTGTTCTTTCGTGGGACTCTTTTACGTACTTCTATAGCGGCCTTGTCGCCAGGCATAGGAATAACAGCATTGCGACCGTATTCAGTTTTTCATGGCCCCCCTGAATTTGCCACTTTTACGGCCTATTTTTCTGGTTTTTTTCTGGCGATGAGCTTTTATTTTAAAAATATTAAATGGAGCCGCATTTTTTCGGTATTGTTGCTGATTACGTTTTTAGTCCTTTTGTTTTCGTTTACCCGCAGTGCGTGGGGAGCTTTTGTTTTGAGCTGCATGATTTGGGGTTTACTGAAACCCAAAATTGCCTTTCGGCGCGTAGGTTTGATAGTGATAATCGGAATAGTCATTGCTAGCATCTTTATTTTTAATCCATTAATTCTTTATCGGTTTAGTCAGATTTTTGACCCGGAAGAAGGATCGCGCAAGCACCGCTCCTTAGATTGGAGGGAAAGATACGCGGTAACCAAGATAAAAGATATCCCTTCAATTTTGTTTGGACAGGGTTATGTTTATGGGGTTCGGTCTTCGATTATGCTTGAGCGTGATAAAGCTGAAGGGAAGGACGTTCAATATATCCATAATTTTTATCTACAGCTTTACTGGGAGATGGGGCTTTTTGGGCTCATTAGTTTTACGTGGCTTTTAGCCGCTTATCTGGCTTTGCTGCTCAAAACTGAGAGGTTACTTAAGGATGAATATCTCAAAGGGATTGCAAACGGGATGTTCGTGGCAACTTTAACTTACATAATTTCTTTGTTTTTTAATCCTTTAACGTTTACTATGACTTCTATATTTTTTGCTTTTGCCGGTGTTGCAGTGCTTATGCAGCGAATTGCAATCAGCGAGCAGAATTAGATTACTTTGAATAAGGAAATCATTAAATGAAAATAATGCGGTTAACCAATGCATATCTCCCTGAAATCAGGAGGATAATGTGAATATATTATTCATTTATTCATTATATGATGCTGATTCTCCAGAAAAGCCAATGTATACTCCAGAGTATATACAATTTGGCATTTCATATATTTCTGCGCTTTTAAAAAAACATGGACACCAAACCAAATTGTTAGTTCTGAGTAGGCTTTTTGGGAACAAAAACACTGAAATTATTGATGCCGTAATTCACGAATTTCAACCAAAATTAATTTGTTTTACTGCGGTTAGCACTGAATATAATTTTATTTCAAGTTTAGCGAAATACATAAAGGGCCGTTATGGAAATATTTATCTATTAGTTGGTGGGCCGCATGCTTCTTTGAACCCTCATGATGTTATTAATGATGATTTTGATGCGGTGTGTGTTGGTGAGGGTGAATACCCTACGCTTGAATTAGTTTTACAATTAAAAAAAGGTAAAATTCTTACAAAGATTCCTAATCTGTGGATAAAGCATAGTACAGAAGTTGAGATGAATGCGACCCGCCCATTTATTCAAGATCTTGATAATTTGCCATTTCCTGATAGAGAAATGTGGAAGGAATGGATTGATGAACAACCTGGGTCAAGGTATGCGGTTTTATTAGGTCGCGGTTGTCCATTTCAATGTACTTATTGCTGTAATCATGCTTTAAAGAAGTTGGCAAAAGGACCCTATGTTAGGTATCGATCTCCAGAAAATATTATAAAAGAAATTGAAGACATTGCGATTGCTTCCCCAAAAACAAGAGAGCTTTATTTGGAAATTGAAACTATAGGAGCAAATAAAAAATGGGCAATGGATTTGTGTGCACAGTTGAAAAATTTAAATGCAACGTTTGAGCAGCCATTTACTTTTGGGGTCAATATAAGGATTATGCCTAATGTTGATTATGATGAATTATTTGCGACATTGAAAGAAAGTAATTTTAAATCTATAAATATTGGACTTGAGTCTGGAAGTGAGAGAATACGCAGAGAAATTCTAAAGCGGAATTACTCTAACCGCGATATTATTAGCGCTGTTAATTTGGCTAGGAAATATGGGTTGAAGGTTAGCTTTTATAATATGTTAGGCTTTCCTACTGAAACTTTGGCTGATTTTATGGAAACCATCAAAATTAATCGTACTTGTATGCCTGATTATCATAATACTTCGATCTTTTTTCCATATCCAGGAACTTCTTTATACGCTTTATGTAAGGAGCATGGATTATTAAAGAAACCCCTTGATGTTGATATGGAAAGAAACAGAGCCGTCTTAGATCTTAAGTCATTCACAAAGAAGCAAGTGCAAAAAAAATATGTATGGTTTGACTATTATATTTATAAAGGGCGTAAACCCATGTATAAAATATTAATGAGAATTTTTGTATTAAAGCTTAGGTCAATATCTCTTGTTGGCCATTTTTATAATCGCCTTAAACGGTCATTTATGTATAAGTGGATGAGAAATAAATTAAGAGATAAATAGTATAATAATATTAGATCGATGGGGATCTAATTATTGGGAGATTTGTTCTAAATGAAAGTAATGTTTTTAACAAATGCATATCCTCCTGAAATAGGAGGTACCGCAAACCTGTTTTTTGAGCTGGCCCAGGCTTTAAAAGGTCGTGGGCATTCGATTTCTGTGGTAACTTGTGTGCCGCGCGATATTCCTATAGAAATTAATCCCCATGCACAGCAGAGTGGAATAGAAAAAGAGAATAGAAAAGAAGCGGAAGTGATTAGAGTTAAAATTCCTAGATTAAATCATAGAATACCTTTCATGAAAGAATTTGAGCATTTTATTAATGTGTGGCTTTATATAATTGCTTGTTTGAAATGCAAAACTTCAGATGTTATTTTAATAACTTCTCCTCCATTGGTCATTGCTTATGCAGCATTAATTTGTGGATTTTTTAAAAAGGCAAAAGTAATCCTTAATGTCCAGGATATTTTTCCGCAAAACTTTATTGACTTAGGAGTCATGAAGAATAAACCTCTAATAGCATTAAGTCGGTTTTTAGAAAAGGATATATATAAGCGTGTGGATTGGTTAACGGTGATGTCTCAAGGGAACAAAAAGATTATAGATGAAACCTCGCAGCAGCCTGGAAAAGTGTCCGTTGTTGAGAATTGGATTGATGCCGATTATATTGTTCCCGGCGAAAAAATGAACGAATTTAGAAGTGAGTTTGGGTTGGGCGATAAGTTTGTTTTGTCTTTTGCCGGTTGTATGGCTGATTCGCAAGACATGAAAATTATTTTGGATAGTGCCAAGCTTTTGGAAAAGGAAAAAGATATTATATTTTTGCTGGCGGGAAACGGACCCAAATATGATGTGGTAGTGAAGATGGTTAGCGATAGCGGTTTAAATAATGTCAAACTGATCCCCATTCAGCCGCGTGAAAAATATGTCCAGCTTTTGGCGGCATCGGATGTGGGTATGGTTACTTTAAACCCATTAGTGAAAACGCCTACGGTTCCGTCAAAGATAAAGAGTATTATGTCTGCGAGTCGTCCGGTTTTAGCTAGTTTTCCTGAAGGGGGAGATGCGCCGCGGTTAATTCGTGATGCGGATTGTGGAGTGGTTGTAGCGGCAGGAGATACGTTAGCTTTTACCGATGCGATACTTAAATTATATTGGAATACCGAGCTGTGCAAAACACTTGGTCAAAATGGCCGAAAATATGTCTTAGAACATTTGACCGTTCAAAAAGGTGCCGAAGCGTATGCAAACATATTTAATCGAGTTTATAAAGATGGAGTAGGGTGTTGAATAAAACCGAAAAATTATATATTGAAGGAGAATATTTAAAAAATAATCCATCTTGGCATGCAGAGGATTCTTCCTGGAAGGCAGTCCAGATTGTTAAGCTGTTGGACCGAAATAAGATTGAGCCAAATTCAATTTGTGAGGTTGGGTGTGGGGTGGGTGAGATATTAAGCCAATTGCAAAAAAAACTAGGAAAAAAAGTTGAGTTTTGGGGCTACGAAATATCTCCACAAGCTTATGAAATTTGTAAGAACAAGGAGAATTCAAAATTACATTTTGCATTGAGAGATATCTTAAAAGAGGGAAGCGCAACTTGCGAGGTGATGCTTTTAATTGATCTGATTGAGCATCTGGAAGATTATTATGACTTTTTAAGAAAAATAAAAGATAAAAGCCAATTTAAGATCTTACATATTCCTTTAGATTTGTCGGCGCAGGGTGTATTGCGGAAAACACCCCTTTTAAGGAGCCGTAAATTAGCCGGGCACCTTCACTATTTTAATAAAGAGTTAGCTTTGCAGCTTCTTAAGGATTTGGAGTATAAAATTCTAGACGTCGTTTACACTTCGGGAGCTACCGATTTGCCGGCTCGTTCGGTGGTATCTTTTATATCAAAACTTCCCCGCAAAATACTATATTACTTTAACCAGGATTTTGCGGTGCGCCTTTTGGGAGGGTATTCGTTACTGGTTTTAGTGAAATAGAAGGGAAAAAGTATGCGCATTTTACATGTAATTCAGTATTTTACGGCTACCAAGGGTGGTTCGGTTTTTAATGTTTATAATTTATCCAAATATTTAAGCCGGCGTGGTCACGAAGTTACTATTTTTACCACCAAAAATGAGTTTGATCCTGAGTTTGCGGCTACTCTCCATCCGGTTAAAGTAGTTCCATTTAAAAGCTACTTGGGTTTTTTGCGTTATTCTCCGGAGATGGGGAGGGTGCTTGAAGATACAATCAACAATTTTGATGTGGTGCACTTAAATAACTACTGGAGCTATCAAAACCTAGCAGTTTCGCGCAGCGCGATCAAACATAAAGTTCCTTACGTTTTGTCTCCGCACGGATCGCTGCCGATTATGATGAAAGGGCATGCACGGAAAATATTATTTGAACGTCTCTTTGGTCATAAAATATTAAATAATGCATCCAAAATTGTTGCGGTTAGTGAAATGGAATATAAACAGGTAATTAGCAAAGGGGTTTTGCCGGAAAAAGCCCAGGTTATTCCTAATGCGGTTGACTTGTTAGAGGATACCCAGTGTGAAAAAGGAACTTTCCGCCGTAAGTTTGGCATTAGCAATGATGAAAAAATTGTATTATTTTTAGCCCGGATTCATCCGATTAAAGGGGTCGACCTTTTAGTTAGAGCATTTTACGAATTAACTAAGATCAGGTCGGATGTAAGGTTGGTAATTGCCGGTCCTGACGAAAATTTCCTGCCGCAAGTTTTAAAGGAAATTGAGAACTTTGGAATAATGGATAAGGTTGTTATCACCGGACCTTTATACGGCAAAGACAAATTTGCAGCATACATGGATGCCGATATTTATGTGCTTCCTTCCCGTTACGAAATTTTTGCCATTTCCATTTTAGAAGCTTGTTCTTGCGGGACGCCGGTCATTGTTACCGAAAATCAGGGGATTGTTAATTTTATTAAGGGGAATGCGGGGGAGGTAGTTCCTTTCCGTTGGCAAGAGTTTTCGCGCTCGATGGAGAAGCTTTTAGCGGATGAAAAATTGCGGGCAGAATATGGACGCCGTGCAGAAAAAATGGTAAAAGAAATCTTTTCCTGGGATAAAGTTATTGACCAGTACGAAAATGTTTATAAAGAGGTGGTAAGGTAAAATGCCTAAAGTATTTTTAGATTACATTAACGGCGAATACCAGAAAAAAATCGAAGCCGCATTAAATTGGCTTAAGGTTGATGCCTTTATTAAAAAAGATGCGCAGGTTTTTATTAAGCCCAATTTAACTTATCCCCGTTTTAAGCCTGGGGTGACAACTACTCCGCAATTACTGGAGGCTTTGATCCGGGTATTATTGGATCGAGGGTGTAAAGTTATCGTGGGGGAGTCCGATGGCGGCTATAACTCACATGCAGTCAAAGACGTTTTTCATGATTTTGGTCTTTATGAATTTGAAAAGAAGTATGGTATTCGGGTGGTAAACTTATCAAAACTGCCATACGAGTTTATCAATATTCGTAAATTTGGCCGCGATTTTAAGATAGAGATTCCAAAGCTCCTGGTGAATGAAATTGATTCCTTCATCACTTTGCCGGTGCCCAAGGTCCATGCGATGACCAAAATTAGTCTTTCCTACAAAAATCAATGGGGCTGTGTGCCTAATGTTATGCGTTTGCGTTACCATTCGGTTTTTGATGAGGCCATTTTTGCCATTAATCAGAAACTTAAAAATAAAATTACCATTATTGATGGAACTTACGGTTTGACCCGCAGTGGACCCATGGCGGGAGATGCAATTGAATTAGGTTGGCTTTTGGCTTCTACTAGTTTTGAGGCTGCGGATCTGATTGCAGCTAAATTGATGAAATATGATCTTAAAAAAATAAAACACTATCGTTTAGCTTATAAAAATGGATTAATGCCTAAGGAAAAGGATATTGAGTTTAATCAGGATTATCACAAATTTATTTCTGATAAATTTTATTTGAAAAGAGATATGTGGAGTTATCTGGCGCTTTCTTCTTGGCTACACCCGTCGATTAGTCATTTCTTTTACGAATCAATGTTTGCAGATATATTACATAAGATTATGTATACCTTCCGGGAAAGACCGGTCAGTGATAAATAGGAGCGAGGATGGAGTTTAAGCTAAAAAAATCAAATGAACTTAGCTCTCTTGAGAAAGAACAAATCTGTGCTTTGTTTGAACGGGTGTTTGGTAAGCAAAAACCCCTTGATAAATTTAAGCGGCAGTTTGAGAGCACGGTTTTGGGCTATTCTTATCACGGTTTGATGGTTGAGCATGAAACAATCGTAGGGAGTTATACGGCCATCCCTTTTAAGTACCGATTTTTTGGGAAAAATTTAGTCTTTGCTTTGTCGGTTGATACCATGATTGATGAGGCCTTCCGCGGTTCTCCGTTTAACTTAAAGAAAGTTGCAAATTTAGTGTATGACACTTTAGTTAAAGATAAGGTTCCTTTTGTATTTGGGTTTCCTAACGAAAATGTTTATTTGGTAAGAAAAAAATTATTACAATGGCACGACATTGGTCAGCTAAATTATTACGTTTTGCCGATTGAGATTGGTGCATTTAAGAAAATTTTAAGTTGGTTGAATTTCGGTTCAAAAATTGTTTCCAAAATTGTTAATTCCTTTTCGAAGCAGATTAATCTGCAGAAAATGATTGAGCCAAAACCTTATCCCGTTGAAAAAGAAGTTGATGCCAACTTTATGCGTTATCGCTACGATGATACTTATAAAGTAGTAAAGGGAATGGGTGATAGCTATTTTGCCTATAAGTTGGGGGAAGAAAAAGGGGTTAACGGAGCGTATTTGATCGATGTGTTTCCGTTGCAGAAAAAATGGTTGGCAAGCGCCGTAAAATATATCTATGAGAATGAAAAAAGAATTGATGCAATTCTGTATGCCGGTAAGCTTCCTTTTTCGGCGATTAATTTATTTAAGGTTCCTAAGAGCCTGGCGCCGAAAGATATTAAAATGTCAGGTAAAATATTAATTGACACATTAGTTGATGATCGGATATTTGATATCACTAACTGGAACGTAAATTTGTCTAATTTTGACGTGCGCTAAATGGTGCATGAGGAGCAAAGATGGTAAATAATATTCTTAGTTTTGATGTTGAAGAGTGGAATAGCTCTTTTTATCTAGATAAGGATGCTTCGGTTAAAGAAAGCCGAGTGGGCTTAAGTATTAATAAAATTTTAGAAATTTTATCCAGTAAAGATATTAAAGCAACATTTTTTGTGGTGGGGAAGCTTGCCGAACAAAATGAAGATATTGTAAAAATGATTGATGCGGCAGGACACGAGGTTGCCTCCCATGGTTATGCTCACCTTCCGGTTACTACTCTGTCACCAGAAGAATTTCGCCGCGACTTAAAGCAATCCATTGCGGTATTAGAAAAAATTACTAACAAAAAAGTTTTAGGCTATCGAGCGCCGGGTTACACCATTACGCGCAATAATCTTTGGGCAATTGACATTATTCGTGAATGCGGACTACGTTACGATTCAAGTATTTATCCGGTTTCCTTGAGAGTTTTTACCAGTGGGGGTGCGGCTGGTTTTCAGCAGGGTGAATTTATGATCAGCAAAGATCTTAAAGAATTTCCTTTAATTACTGCAGATGTTTTAGGAGTTAAATTGCCGGTAGCCACCACGTCATATTTTAGGATTTTTCCGTACCTGGTAACTAAATGGGCGATTAAGCGACTTAATCAGCAAGGGATGCGGACCTGTTTAAATTTTCATTCATGGGAGTTTGATCCGGAGCATCCTAAAGTTAAGCTTCCTTTTCCGCAAAACGTTAAACATTATTTCAATCTTTCAAAAACCGAGCCAAGATTTAAGCAATTAATTTCTGATTTTGATTTTATAAGCTGTAGGGAAGCGATTGAATAGGTAAATATTATATGCACGTTTTAATTATTTGTGAATCTTTTCCGCCCGAAACTAAATCGGCTTCAACGCTTTATTATCAGTTGGCGGAATCGCTGGTTAAAAAAAATCACCGGGTTACGGTAGTTACCCGCATGCCTAAATATAATCTGGCGGATGGGGCAACCACTAAAAATGTTCCGCGGCGTGAAAATTTGGACGGAATCGACATCCATCGTTTACAAACGCCGACGGTCGCCAGAAATATTCCATTGATCAGGGGATTCGAGCACTTTCTGCTGGCATTTATTTTCTTTTGGGGAGCCTTTGCGATTAAAGATGTGGATGTTATCCTGGTTTATTCTCCGCCGCTGCCCCTGGGAATTGCCGGACATTATTTAGGTAAAATTAAAAAGACGCCGGTAGTAGTTAATGTTCAGGATTTAATTCCGCAAGGCATCATTGATATCGGACTTTTAAAAAATAAATTCTTGATCAAATTATCTAAAATGATGGAAAGATTTGTTTACCAGAAGGCCGATTACTTAACCGTTCCTTCAGACGGACACGTAACTTACTTACTTAAAAAAGGTGCTGCACCAGGCCGGGCGGCAACCGTCCATAACTGGGTTGATGTAAATATCATTAAACCTGCGGCAAAAACTAACGCTTTTAGCCAGCAGTATAAGCTGGGGAATAAGTTTATTGTATCATTTGCCGGTACGATTGGATTTGGGCAAGGGCTCAGCGTAGTGATCGAGGCTGCCGAAATTTTACGGAATCAACCTGATATTTTGTTTGTACTGGTAGGGGACGGGGTGGAAAAGAAGAAGCTGCAAGACCGGGCTGAAAGCAAGCATTTAAATAACGTTTTATTTATTCCTACCCAGCCGGTGAGTATTTATCCCCAAATTTTACACGCTTCGGATGTTTGTTTGGTAACTTTACGCAAAGAACTTACTACGCCCACCGTGCCGGGTAAGCTTGCCAGCATCTTAGCGGCGGGCAAGGCGGTCATAACTAGTTTGCCGTTGGGAGGAGATACCCCTAAAATTGTGGACAAATTTCAGTGTGGAATCTGTGTTAAACCGGACGATTCGCAGGAGCTTGCCAAAGCGGTGCTTAAATTATATAATAATCGTCAGTTAGGTGAGCAAATGGGGCTCAATGGGAGGCGGGCTGCAGAGCAATCTTTTTCGCGTGATAGTGCGGTTTTTGCTTACGAAGAAATCTTCCAAAATTTATTAAAAGGATGGAACCATGTTTGATAATAAATCTATAATGGTTACGGGTGGGACGGGGTCGTTTGGCAATGCTTTTTTTGAAGCGGTTTTTAAAAAATATAAGCCCAAGCAGGTAATTATTTTTAGCCGGGATGAAAAAAAACAGCATGATATGCGCATTAAGTTAAATAATCCCTTGCTCAAATTTTTTGTGGGGGATGTGAGAGACCGTAATGTAATTTTTGATGCAATGAGGGGTGTCGATTATGTTTTTCATGCAGCGGCATTAAAACAAGTTCCTTCATGTGAATTTTTTCCGATGGAGGCAGTGAAAACTAATATTTTGGGAGCTAATAATGTTTTAGATGCGGCAGAGCATAATGGCGTTAAAAAGGTAGTGGTATTAAGCACCGATAAAGCGGTTTATCCCATTAATGCCATGGGCATGACTAAAGCCATTATGGAAAAGTTGATGATTGCCCGGTCTTATGATTCTCAATCAAAAACCGTGTTTTGTGGAGTGAGATACGGCAACGTTATGTATTCGAGAGGTTCGGTTATTCCTTTGTTTGTTAGTCAGATTAAGGAGAATAAGCCGCTTACTGTAACTATTGCCGGTATGACTCGATTTTTATTGCCGCTTTCGGTTGCGGTAGACTTAGTATTATTTGCTCTGGAGCGTGCCGAAAATGGAGATATTTTTGTGAGGAAGGCTCCGGCGGCTACGATGGGTGACTTAGCGCGTGCCTGTATCAATATTTTTAAGGCCAAAAACGAAATCAAGGAAGTTGGCATTCGCGAAGGCGAAAAGATGCATGAAACGCTGGTAACCCAGGAAGAACTGATGGTGGCAGAAGAATTTGATAAATATTATCGCATCCGCAGTGATCGCAAAATTGATTACGATGAGTTTTTTACTAAAGGGCATGCGGCAAAGATACCTAAAGAAGGGTATAACTCGTCAAATACGCAGCGACTCAGCATAGCCGATACTGAGAAATTATTACTTTCTTTACCGGAAATTCAAAGTGCATTGTCATGAAAAAAATTCGCGTTGGCATAACCGGATATACAGGATTTATTGGCTCGCATCTGGTTGATCGTCTTTCGCGAGAATCAAATATCAGCATCGTCCCCATTGATGACTCATTATTTCAATCTGCGGAACAGCTTAAAGACCCCATTAAAAATTGTGATTGTATCGTGCATTTTGCCGGGATGAATCGGGGAGAAGAAAAAGAAATCTACGCTACTAATATCAGGCTATCCCAAACCCTGGTTAAATGTTTTGAGGAAACGGACAAAAAACCACATTTAATTTTTGCCTCATCAATTTTAAGTAATGCAGATTCAGCTTTTGGTCGATCAAAAAAAGAGTCTTGTGATATTTTTGCGGATTGGGCGAAACGCAATAAAGCCAATGTTTCCTTGCTGACGATTCCCAATGTCTTTGGGGATCGCGGAAAACCTTTTTATAATTCGGTAATAGCTACTTTCTGTTATCAGTTAACCCACGGTCAAGAGCCCAAGGTTATTCAAGACCGCGAAATTGAACTTATTTATATTAATGAACTTATTGATACTATTGTTAAAGTTATCAATCAGCCTTCTCAGGGAATCCAAAATATTCGAATTCCAGGAACCAAAAACATAAAAGTTTCGGAACTGCTTAAGATCCTCGAAAACTTTAAAGATTGTTTTTTTAAAAAAAGAGTGGTGCCTTCGCTGACCGAACCTTTTTTAATAAACTTATACAACGTTTTTCTTTCTTATCTAGATTACGATGATTTGAGCTTCACTCCGCAGGTACATGGTGATGAGCGCGGAGAATTATTTGAGATTGTTAAACTTGCTCAGGGTGGTCAAGTATTTTTCTCTACCACTAAACCCGGAATTGTTAGGGGGAATCATTACCACATTCGAAAACTTGAGAAGTTTTGTGTTTTAAAAGGAAATGCGATTATCCGGATGCGAAGAATTGGCACCGATAAAATTCAAGAATTTAAGATTGATTCCAGAAAGCCAACCTTCATTGATATTCCAATTTTTCATACCCATCACATTGAGAATGCTGGCCAGGATGACCTGCTGACGCTTTTTTGGAGCAACGAACTTTTTGATGCTGCCGATCCAGATATCTTTTATGAGGAGGTTGTTAAATCTTGAAAAGTAAACTAAAAGTGATGACCATACTTGGTACCCGGCCCGAGATTATCCGCCTTTCAAGGGTGATGGCGCTTTTGGATAAATGGGTAAACCATATTGTTGTGCATACTGGCCAAAATTATGATTATGAACTTAACGAAATTTTCTTTAAGGATTTAAAAGTGCGTAAGCCAGATTACTTTCTAGGAGTAGATTGTTCTTCACTTGGAAGTATTTACGGGAACATTTTGATTGAGATTGAAAAAGTATTATTAAAAGAAAAACCGGATGCGGTATTGATTTTAGGGGATACCAATAGTGCGATTGCAGGAATTATGGCAAAAAGAATGAAAATTCCTATTTATCATATGGAAGCTGGTAATCGCTGTTTTGATTTTAATGTGCCCGAAGAGATTAATCGAAGAATCATTGATCATATCAGTGATTTTAATTTGGTTTATACCGAACATGCTCGCCGCAATTTATTAGCCGAGGGAGTCCATTCCCGACGGATTTATCTTACCGGTTCACCGATGAAAGAAGTGCTGGATACTTATAAAGCCAAGATAAAAACGTCCAAAATTCTTCAAAAACTCAAACTGCAAAAAAATAAGTATTTCATCGTAAGCATGCATCGCGAAGAAAATGTGGATAATAAAGAGAATCTTTTGGCTTTATTGAAATCATTAAATGATCTAGCCAAAGCATATAATTTGCCCATCATTGTTTCTACTCATCCGCGCACCCGGAAAAAACTTAAGGCGATCCCTAAGTTAAAAATCCACAAAAATATCAAGTTTTTAAAACCATTTGGTTTTATGGATTATTTAGCTTTACAAATGAATGCTTTTTGTGCGATATCCGATAGTGGAACGATTAGCGAAGAGTCTGCCATCCTTTCGTTTCCGGCAATTACGATCAGAAATGCGATGGAACGACCGGAAGCGATGGACTCTGGCAATATTATATTAACCGGATTAGACTCGGAAACTATCATGGATGCGGTTAGCTTGGTAACCGGTGAAACTGCGGCAATTAAAAACAGTAAAATACCATTTGAATACGAAATTAATGATGTGTCGGCTCGTGTTGTTAAATTAATTGTGGGAACTGCAAAATTGAGTCACATTTGGGATAACATCACTCCGCAGATATAGATCCATATTTTCGAAAGGAGAAAATCAATGATATTGGTGACGGGTGCAAATGGTATGGTTGGTTCGTACGTAAAAGAGGTTTTGGCAGATGAAGACCTGGTATTAACGGATATACCTGAAATGGATGTTTGTGACAAAAGTAAGGTTTTTTCTTTGGTTGAAAAGCACAAACCAGCCTTAGTGCTACATTTGGCGGCGGAAACAGATGTGGATAAATGCGAAAAGGAAGTAGATCACGCCTATCGTACCAACGCCATGGGAGTGCAAAATGTAGTTTTAGCCTGTCAAAAATTTGGTGCCGAGATGGTGTACATTAGCACCGGCGGTGTTTTTAACGGAAAACCAAAGCAGGTGCACACTGAGTTTGATCATCCGGATCCATTAAACATTTACAGCATGGCTAAATATGAAGGGGAAAAGATTGTTCAGGATTTGTTAAATAAATATTATATTTTTCGAGCCGGTTGGATGATTGGTGGTGGTCCGGCAAAAGACAAGAAGTTTGTTGGTAAGATTATTGAACTTTGTAAGACCCGCAAAGAATTAGATGTAGTTGACGATAAATTTGGTAGCCCTACCTTTGCCCGCGATTTTGTTAAGGGAATTAAAAAGATTATCAAAACCGGTAACTACGGTTTATACCATTTAGTTAATAGTGGGGTCTGTAGCCGTTATGAAATTGCACTAGAAATAGTTAAATTACTTAACGTGAAGGTTAAGGTTAATCCGGTGTCTTCTGACCGGTTTCCTTTGCCGGCGTCCCGGGCAGCTTCGGAAGCGATGAGAAATTATAAACTTGAGCTGTTAGGAATCAACCCCATGCCGGACTGGAAAAACGCGTTAGGTGAATATGTCAAAGAATGGAAATAAGAAAAAAACGGTTTTAATTATTGTAAGTAAACGCCTGGATTTCGGGGGCGGGGAGCGCGTGGCCAGCGCGATGGCGGAAGAATTAATCTTAACTTCTGATTTTTATCCAATCCTTTGCACCCTTAAAGATGTTGATCCTCATCAAGTTGAATCCCGTCGCTTTCCGGTCATGGCTTTAAATAATAAAAAAGAGTTAGTGCTTTCAAATTTTATTAAACTATTTTGGATTATCTTAAAGTATCGGATAAAAGTTGTGCATGCGCACGGTCACCATGCTGCCTTTTATGCTTTTTTACCTGCATTTTTACTAAGGGTTAAAAAGCGAATTTGGCATTTTCATGCGGTACCCGGTGAAAATCTTAAAAAGTTTCATTTATTTTTTAAGCTTTTGTTTAAGTTATCCACAGATATAGTTGCTTGTTCAAAAGCAGTTGCGCAGGCGCTCTTAGAAGAATTTAATGCTCCCGCATCAAAATTACGAGTAATCTATAATGGTCTTGCAAACCTGTCTGCCCCGCCGGTTGGAAAGCCACAGCATAATAAATATAATTTTCAACCTTGTTTAGGAATGGTTGCCCGCATTGACGGTCAAAAAGGGCACGATGATATGCTTGCAGCTTTGCGATTGCTGCGAGAAAAACATCCAAAAATTGGAGTAGTTTTTAGAGGTGACGGGGAATATGCCGGCATTTTAAAAGAAAAAATAAAGGCGCAGGGATTGACCGCTGCGGTTTGTTTTGCGGAAAAGGTTGAACCTGATCAGCTCGGGCCACTCTATACTTCTTTTGATATATTTGTCTTGCCGTCCTTAATGGAGGCGGGACCCATCTCGATTTTAGAAGCCATGTATTTTAGTGTGCCGGTGGTGGCCACGGCAGTAGGGGGAGTTGAAGAAATGGTTGATAATCAGGTTGACGGATTGCTGGTTCCTCCTCGCCAGCCCAAAATGCTAGCGGAAGCAATTACCAAACTTATTAATGATCAAAATCTTTATAAACAAATTCAATCTAATGCGTTGGAAAAAGTTAAGCGGTTTACCATGAAAAATACAGTTTCCGAGTTGAAGCAAATTTATGCTGGAGCATAGTAAATTAGTTAAATGTTTGGTGGCGCGGGTTTAGATTAGGTATAATTAGATTAAGGAGAGTGAGTTTATTGAGAGCATTAATTACTGGCATTACCGGACAAGATGGTTCCTATTTAGCTGACTTTTTACTGGGCAAAGGATATGAGGTATATGGCATGGTGCGCCGCTCCAGTACCGAGAGCTTTGAACGTATTAATCATATAATTGATAAAGTTACCCTTAAACAGGCCGACCTTTTAGACCAACTTTCGTTGATTGAGCTTATTAAAGATTCCAAGCCGGATGAAATTTATAATTTGGGTGCGCAATCATTTGTGCCCACATCCTGGAATCAACCGGTGCTCACCGGTGAATTTACCGCTTTGGGCGTAACCCGTGTGTTAGAGGCCATTCGTCTGGTAAATCCAAAGATTAAATTTTATCAAGCTTCGTCCAGTGAAATGTTTGGAAAAGTGAGAGCGGTTCCTCAAAACGAATCAACTCCTTTTCATCCGCGCAGCCCCTATGGGGTAGCTAAAGCTTACGGGCATTTTATTACCGTAAATTATCGCGAGTCATATGATATTTTTGCTTGTTCAGGGATTTTATTTAACCACGAGAGTCCGCGGAGAGGAAAGGAATTTGTAACTAGAAAGATTACTAGTGAAGTGGCAAAAATCAAGTTAGGAAAGGCTAAAAAATTATATCTTGGCAATCTGGAGGCAAAGCGGGACTGGGGATTTGCGGGGGATTATGTCGAAGCCATGTGGTTAATGCTGCAACAAGCACAAGCGGATGATTTTGTGATTGGCACCGGTGAGACGCACAGCGTAAAAGAATTTGTAGAAATTGCTTTTGATCACGTCGGGCTGGATTACAAAAAATACGTGGAGTCCAAAAAAGAATTTTTTAGACCAGCCGAAGTTGACCTTTTGGTAGCCGATAATACAAAAGCTAAAAAAGTGTTGGGCTGGCAGCCTAAAGTCAGTTTTGATGAATTGGTAAAAATGATGGTGGATGCTGACCTTAAGTTACAAGAAATGGCCAGGGTCGCTTAAATGAAAGCGCTCATCACTGGGATTAATGGCTTTGCCGGAAGTTTTCTAGCTGAGTCCTTGGTGGGTAGTAATGCGGTGGTTGCAGGAACCATACAACCGGGCACCACATTAGAAAATATTGCCACGATTAAAGATACGCTTTCTCTGTTTGAGGTAGATTTATTAGATCAAGAAAAGCTGGCTATAGTATTTAACTCTTTTTCTCCAGATGTTATTTTTCACTTAGCGGGAGCTAGCAGCGTAAAAGAATCATTTGATCACCCTGCTAAATTTTTAAACGTAAACGTAATGGGAAGCCTCAATCTTTTGGAAAATGTAAAAAAGTATGTTCCGCAAGCTACCGTTTTATTAGTTACCTCAGGTGCAATTTATGGAGAAAGCCTTTCTGCGGACAACCTGGTTGACGAGCAGAGTAGGGTCTTACCTAAAAGCCCTTATGCCGTGAGTAAAGCGGCCCAAGACATGTTAGGCAGAGTTTATGTGCAGGCGGCGAATCTAAAAATAGTTATTGCCCGTCCCTTTAATCACATTGGACCCCGGCAGTCGGATGATTTTTTTGTTTCTACCGTAGCTCGACAAGTTGCCGAGATCATTAAGGGTAAAAAAAGCCCCGAGTTGAATTTGGCTAATATCGAAGTCTATCGCGATTTTACCGACGTTAGAGACATGGTTGCGGCTTATCTGCTTTTATCCCAAAAAGGAAGAGCTGGGGAAGCGTATAATATATGTTCTGGGAAACGATATTTTCTTAAAGACATTGTAAATATGTTTATTGAGCTATCCGGTAAAAATATCGCTATTAAGCTTGATCCGGCGCGTTTAAGAAAGCTTGATTTGGTAGATATGCAAATTGATAATTCTAAAATTATTCGTGCCACTGGATGGAAGCCAGAAGTTGAAATCCAGCAATCGCTCAAAGACACTCTGGGGTACTGGTTATCAAAAGTTGCTTAGGTTATTTTGATAGCGTATAATTATTACATGCTAAATTACTTCTGGCTTTTTGCGTTGGGAATCATTTTTTCTGTGACCCTTACCCCCTTAGTAAAAATTGTTGCCTACCGCTTTAATGTTCTCGATAATCCGGACCATCGCAAAATTCATGATAATCCAATCCCACTTTTAGGTGGAATTGTAATATTTTTATCGGTTATGCTAACTTTATTGTTTGCCGGGCTGGTCCCCAGAGAAGTACTAGTAATTTTTTTGGTTAGTTTGATTTTTGTAGCCTTTGGTTTATTGGATGATGCGGGCATTAAAATCCGTGCTCGTTATAAAATTTGGTCGCATCTGGCTTTTTCTTTTTTGTTTGTTTATCTTTCTGGTGTTTACCTTGATTTCTTTAGAATTGATTTAATTAATTGGGTGCTCACCGCCTGCTTTATTACTTTTATGACTAATTCTTTTAATATGTTAGACGGGATGGATGGTTTGGTGACCGGCATCACCTGCATTGCAGCTGGATTCTTTTTTCTTTTTGGAATCACTACTAATCAGGTTGCAGTTTCCATGATTTCGATTGTGATTTGTGGGGCCTGCTTAGGTTTTTTACGTTATAATTTTAATCCGGCTACCATTTTCTTGGGTGAAGCGGGATCAACTTTGCTGGGTTTTCTGATGGCTTTTTTAGCTATTAAACTCTATGTGCCAGCTTTATGGACCATTGCCTTAAACTTAAAAATTGCTAACTTATCTTTAGTGGGCTTTATTATTCCCTTGGTTCTGCTAGGGATCCCCATTTTTGATACTTATTTTGTTTTTGTGAACCGATTTTTTCATCATGTTGAATTTAGTACACCCGGCAAGGATCATTCGCATCACCGGATTCATTTGATGGGGCTTTCACACAAAAATACGGTATTAATTCTATATATGGTTCAAATTGTTTTAGGATTAATTGCCTACGGGATGGTAAACTCCACGATTCATCAATTTTTTGCGATGCTGGGCTTACTAGTTATTTTGACTATATTTGCTACTGTATTTTTGACCCAGGTTAAAGTTTACGACACTATTTAGCTCTGTTATAATACCTCCCATGACTTTACAAAAACGCAAGATTGTTATTGTGGGGGCGGGGCCAGTAGGCTGTTACTTGGGGCAACTGCTTAAACGAGACGGATATTCTCCTCAAATTATTGAAGAAGACTCAGAAATTGGTCGCCCGATACGCTGTGCCGGGATTATTGGGCAGGGTATTTTTAAGGACATGGAAATCCCCCCGTCTAAAGAATCGATATTAAACGAAATCCAAGGTGCTGAAATCTCATATAAGGATTCGTCCTTTGTTATAAAAAGGAACCAAGTGGCTTTTATTATTGATCGTGCAGTTTTCGATCAGTCACTTAGCCGAGGGCTGGATGTCGCATTAAATACAAAATTTACGGGATTATCCAGGATCGGTGGAAGATATAAAATCGAAACTAATAAGGGTGATTTCACTGCAGATATAGTAATCGGGGCGGATGGCCCAAACTCAAAAGTTAGGAAGCTGGCCGGCCTTAGAGGCAACATTAAGCTG
The DNA here is from genome assembly GCA_018823125.1 of Candidatus Margulisiibacteriota bacterium. Lineage (GTDB taxonomy): Bacteria > Margulisbacteria > WOR-1 > JAHJIW01 > JAHJIW01 > JAHJIW01. Next base: position 38,232 of record JAHJIW010000005.1, read on the forward strand.
CATAAAGGACTGCAGTATAGAATAAAAAATGAGCAATACGGGGGAGAATTAGTAGACGTTCAATTTATTCATCCTTTCCATGAGTTTTGCTGGGTAATTCCGGAAGGCAATGGGATCATTCGAGTTGGTGCGATTTCTCAAAGGCCGCATAAAGATTTGGAAAATTTTATTAAAGAAAAAGGCATTAAGGGTGAAATAGTTGAAAAAAACGGCGGGTTAATTCCCATTGGTTCTACAGCCATCGTATCAGAGAATATTGCGGTAGTAGGGGACGCTGCTTGTCAGATTAAGCCGATTACATCCGGTGGTATATATTACGGAATGAAATCGGCTGAAATTTTGGCTAAAGCCATCCGCAATGGGAATTTGGCCGATTATCAAAAAGATTGGCGAGAGAAGTTTGGGCAAGAAGTAGATTTTTGTTTATTGGCGCGCGGTGTCATGGAAACACTGAATAATGGGACCCAAGAAAGAATATTTAATTATATGAAAGATAATGCGCATTTAATTGAACAATTGGGAGATTTTGAAAATCACTCATCGGTGATTTGGGGCTTGGCCGCCAATCCCAAAACTTACCAGACGATTGGAATTACTGCTTTCGACTTATTAAGAAACCCAAAATTCATCAAGGGTACCATTAATCGCCTTAAACATCGGATTTTTAAGTAAGTAATTCCTCATGGAGATAAAATGCTAACTAATTTGCTGAAACATCGATTGGTTAAGTGGGTTTTGATTGGATTGATCGTAATCGTTGTTTTATTTTCATTCAAAACTTCTATCCTGCAAGGTTTATCTTCATTTTTAGTTATTGCCCATCCATTGGAAAAGGCGGATGCCATTGTGGTTTTAGGTGGGGAGAACGGAGAGCGGGTATATTCTGCCAGTAACCTGTATAAAAAAGGCTATGCCCCTCTAATTATTTTAACTGGTGGGAATTTGGCTTGGCGGTTGTCCGAAGTTGATGTGATGAAAAAACAGGCACTTTTTTATGGGATACCTGCTAGTAAAATTATTACAGAGAATAAATCTTTGTCTACGCTAGAGAATGCAAAATTTATTATGCCGATTTTAAAAGAGCGGGGTATTGAAAAAATAATTTTAGTTACTTCTCCTTACCATATGCGACGGGCATATCAAACGTTTAATAAGCAATTGCGAAAGGAAAAAATTGATGTAATTGCGGCTCCGGTGCCTCCCAATAAATACACAACTTATAATCCTAATCGCTGGTGGGAAAGACACGAAGATAAACAGTTTGTTATAATGGAATACATAAAGCTATTCTCGTATTTTGTAAAAAGGTATATATAAGGAATGTCCATGAAAAATGAAATTGTTTTGGTGACGGGTGGGGCCGGTTATATTGGAGCGGTGCTGGTGCAAGAATTATTAGCTCAGGGCAAAAAAGTACGGGTTTTTGATAAGTTGTACTTTGGCGATGCTCCGCTTGCTTCCTTTAAAGACAAAATTGACTTAGTGCAAGGTGACGTAAGAGCTTTTCCTGAGAAAGCGCTGGAAGGAGTGGGGGCCGTCGTCCATCTGGGTTCTTTATCTAATGATCCGACCGCTGATTTTGATCCTCAGGCTAATCATGCGATAAATTTTGAAGGGACCATGCGAGTTGCGGAAGCATGTAAGAAAAAAGGAGTAAAACGTCTTTCTTTTGCTTCTTCATGTGCGATTTATGGTTTTCATCTGGAGGATATTGCAGATGAAAATTTTCCTCCCAATCCCCAATCTGAATACGCTCAATCTAAGCTGGATGCCGAAAACGGGCTGAAAAGTTTGATTTCAAATGACTTTTGTCCGGTCATATTTAGGCAAGCCACCGTTTTTGGGTTTTCTCCCCGCCACCGCTGGGATTTGGTAGTTAATACGATGACTAAAGATGCCTTTCAAAAAGGAATCATTCAGGTTTATTGTGCGGGTGATATGTGGCGGCCCTTGGTGCACGTAAAGGATGTTGCCCTGGCTCATATTAATGCAATTGCGGCTCCTGAAAATAAAGTTAAGGGCGAGATCTTTAATCTAGTGTATGAAAATCATCATATTTTAGAACTTGGTCATATGATAAAAGACATTTTAAAAACTAAGCGAGCGGTTAAGGTTGACGTGCAAACCGGCACTAAAGAATCCCGCAGTTATCGGGTTTCTGGTGATAAATTAAAGCAAAAACTAGGATTTACTGCAGCTTTATCAATTGAAGCAGCCGTCAACGAAATTTGGGGCCTTTTATCATCCGGCAGATACACAGATTTTTCTAATCCAATTTACTATAATATTGACTGGATGAAACTTTTAGTAGATATGGAACAAAAACTTAAGATAACGGGGAAGGTGTTTTGATGAAATTTTCAAAAACGAAGATTGATGGGGTGATCGTGATTGAGCCCCGGGTTTTTGGTGATCACCGCGGTTTTTTTATGGAAACCTATAAAAAAAGCGTTTTTGCTAATAATGGAATTAAGGAAGATTTTGTGCAAGATAATCATAGCCGGTCAGTTAAAGGTGTTTTGCGTGGTCTCCATTATCAACTTAATACCCATCCGATGGGAAAACTAGTGAGAGCATTGGTCGGGGAAGTGTTTGACGTCGGGGTCGATTTAAGAAAAGGATCACCGACTTATGGTCAGTGGTTTGGAGATCTTTTATCTGCAGAAAACAAAAAAATGATTTATTTTCCACCGGGGATTGCCCACGGGTTTTGCACGGTGAGTGAGGTTGCAGAAGTATTTTATAAATGTACCGGTGAATATAATAAAGAAAGTGAGCGGGCCTTAATCTGGAATGATCCCGAAGTTGGTATTAAATGGCCGATCAAGGATGATCTAATCATATTGTCAGACAAGGATAAAATTAACCCGGGCTTAAAAAATGTGGAAACCGATTTTGTGTATGGTCAGTAAGTAAAAGGAGTGATGGTAGATTGAAAATTGCTTTAATTGGGGCCGATGGACAATTAGGTACGGATTTACAGAAAGTTATTCCTGCCGCAGAACTAATCCCCCTTACCATTAAAGATATTGATATTACTGACTTGAACCGTGTAGAAAAAGTTTTGCTTAAATATAAGCCGAATGCCATTATTAATACGGCGGCATTTCACCGCGTGGATGACTGTGAAGCAGACGATTCTTTAGCCTTAAAAGTAAATGCCACCGGAGTCAAAAACTTATGTCAGGCGGCTTTGAAAAATAACAGTGTTTTATTGCATCTTTCTACAGATTACGTGTTTGATGGATCCAAAAAGACGCCTTATACCGAAAATGATTGTCCTTGCCCGGGTACGGCATACGGAATTTCCAAATTAGCGGGGGAGCAATATATTCGTTATTTGCTTGATAAATATTTTATCGTGAGAAGTTCAGGATTATTTGGGACTCGGGGATGTATGGCGTCTGGAGGACTAAATTTTATTGAGTTAATGCTAAAGTTAGCCCGTGAAAAAGATAAAGTGAGGGTAGTGTCGGATCAGATTATTTCGCCTACTTATACGTTGGATTTAGCTAAAAAGATATATCAACTGCTTCAAACCGAACATTTTGGAACTTATCATATTACCAATAACGGCAAGTGTTCCTGGTATGAATTTGCTAAAAAAGTATTCGAATTAACCAATACCAAGGTGGTATTAGAAAAAACTACTGCTGCTGAGTTTAAGGCTAAAGCTAAACGACCAGCGTATTCGGTATTAGATAATTCTAATCTACGTCGTTTGGGTATGGATGACCTGCAAACTTTGGATCAGGCGCTAGTCGCTTATTTAAAAGAAAAGGACTTACTAAAGTAATTGACATGACAGATTTAGCAATTGTAATTCCAGTTTATAACGAAGGCGAATCCTTCCGTAAAGTTTTCGATGAAATTCACAGTAAAGTAAAAACTTCTTTTAAGATATATGCGGTCTACGATTTTGACGAAGATACCACTGCTCCAATAATCAAAAACCTTGCACAGCAATATCCACAACTGATCATGGGCGTTAGAAATAATTATGGTCGGGGAGTAGTGGGGGCGATAAAAACCGGGTTTGAAACGGCATGCGAGCCAGTAATTTTAGTTACCATGGGAGATCTTTCGGATGATCTTTCGGATGTAGATAAGATGTTTAGCCTGATAAAGAATCAAGGCTACGATGTTGTTTGTGGCTCTCGATATATGAAAGGTGGACGACAAGAAGGTGGACCAAAGCTTAAAAAGCTATTATCAAGGTTTGCCGGCCTCTCTCTTAAGCTTTTATCCGGCTTGCTCACGCATGACCCTTCTAACAGCTTTAAAATGTATCGCCGGTCTGTTTTGCAGTCAATAGCATTAAAAAGTGACGGTGGATTTGAAATCGGCATGGAAATTACGGTAAAAGCTTTCCTGAAGGGATATAAAATAACCGAAATCCCAACCATCTGGAAGGATCGAACGGCGGGTAAATCCAACTTTAAACTGGTGCAGTGGATCCCTAAGTATTTACGTTGGTATTTTTTAGCCGTTTCCGGTAGAATAAAGCAACTTATTGCTGGGAGAAAATAAATGAGCTTAAAATATGATATCTGTGTGGTAGGAGGCTGTGGGCACGTGGGTTTACCGCTGGCGGCGGCCTTTGCCAAAAAGGGTTTAAAAGTATGTATATACGATATTAATGCAGCAGCGTTAAAAACAGTGCAAACCAAAAAAGCCCCGTTTCTGGAAAAAGGCCTGGATAAAATCCTTAAAAAAACCGTTGATAAAACCTTATTTTTAAGCAATCAGCCGGCGGTTGTTTCTCAGGCCAAGTTTGTAGTCGTGGTCATTGGCACCCCAGTAGATGAATATTTAAATCCAAAATTCAATGACATTCGCAGCTTTTTTATAAAATTAATGCCTCAATTTCGCCAGGGTCAAATTTTGATTTTGCGCAGTACGGTTTTTCCGGGTACCAGTGCGCTGATTAATAAGCTGTTTAAAAAACATCGCAAGCAGGTTGAAGTTACGTTTTGTCCGGAAAGGATCGCGGAAGGAAAAGCCTTAGAAGAGCTTTCTGAACTTCCACAGTTAATATCCGGATTTAGTCGAAAAGCAATCACGCAAATCGAAAAATTATTTTCTAAGATAGCAAAAGAAACCATTGAATTAACACCGCTGGAAGCAGAATTAGCCAAGATTTTTATTAATTCTTTCAGGTATCTGCGTTTTGCGATTGCTAATCAGTTTTTTCAAATTGCTAATTCTCACGGCGTGGAATATTACAAAATCTATCATGCCATTACACATAATTATCCGCGGGCCAAAGGTTTTGCTAAGGCTGGATTTGCGGCTGGGCCCTGTCTTTTAAAAGATACCATGCAGCTGGCAGCCTTTAGCCGCAATACGTTTTTCTTGGGTCATGCAGCGATGTTAATTAACGAAGGTTTGCCAAATTATATTATGTCACAACTTAAACTAAAGTTTGATCTGGCAGAAAAAAAAGTTGGAATTTTAGGAATGGCTTTTAAAGGAGACAGTGATGACCCCAGAGATTCGCTTTCTTATAAATTAAAAAAGTTACTGGAACTTGAATCCCAGGAAGTTTTTTGTCAGGATGCCTACATTAAAGATAAGCGCTTCGTTAAAACCCCTCAGGAATTAATCCGACGTTCCGATATCGTAATTATTGGCACCCCGCACACGCAATACCGCAAACTTACTTTTGGCGGTAAACAAGTTGTGGATATTTGGGATTTATACGGAAAGGGAGTAATGTTTAAATGAAAATTTTAGTTACCGGTTCTCATGGTTTTATCGGCGGCTATGTGGTTGAGGAATTTCTCAAGCAGGATTGGGAAGTGGTGGGGATCGATAATTTTTCTAAGTACGGGAATATTACTAAAAGTTATGATAAAAATCCTAAGTTTAAATTAGTCGAGGGGGATGCTAAGGACGTTGGCCTGATGAAGAAAATGCTCCTGGGCTGTGATCATCTTTTGGCCGGAGCAGCGATGATTGGCGGAATCTCACTTTTTCACGAATATGCCTATGATCTGCTGGCCGAAAATGAACGTATCATGGCTTCAACTTTTGATGCGGCGATTGACGCACATAAAAATTCTAAACTTAAAAAAATTACGGTAATGTCTTCTTCGATGGTTTTTGAAAGTACCGCACTATATCCAACTCCAGAGGGAGAGCAACTGAAATGCCCACCCCCGTTATCTACCTACGGTTTTCAAAAACTGGCCTGTGAATATTTTGCTAAAGGGGCTCAGGAGCAGTATAAATTACCTTATACCATTATCCGCCCGTTTAACTGTATTGGAACTGGGGAACAGCGTGCTTTATGTGACAAGGAAATTATGTCAGGCAATGTTAAATTGGCAATGAGTCATGTGGTTCCTGATCTAGTGCAAAAAATATTAAAAGGGCAGGATCCATTGCATATTTTGGGTAGCGGCAAACAAATTCGGCATTATACTTACGGAGGCGATTTAGCGCGAGGAATAAGATTAGCGGTAGAAAGTAAAAAAGCACTAAATCAGGATATTAATTTATCTACCCCGGTTTCTACCACTGTATTGGAGCTGGCAGAAGTTATTTGGAAAAAGATCAATCCAGATAAACCTTTTAAATATGTTTCTGATAAACCTTTTCAATATGATGTGCAAAAGCGGATTCCAGATACTACCAAAGCCGAAAAACTTTTAGGTTTTAAAACAAAAGTGTCACTTTCCGAAGCTCTGGATGAAATTATCCCCTGGGTGGCTGAGCAAATTAAGCTAGGAAACATATAAAAAAAGATGGGTGTCTAGCAGTTATTGTTTTTTCTTTGATTCTTCCGCCTTATCCCCGTATAAATTAAAGCTAAAGAATATTACTAGTGGTACTAAATAAAGAATAACCCGATTAAGCAGCGTTCCATCCAAAATAAAGTTGAATGCGCCGGTAAAGATTAAGGGATAAAAAATGGCAAGTAAGCTGAGTAATATTAATCCGATGCCAAACAGATTATGCATTCTTGGTAATTTTTTATAAAATAATATACATACTATAATCAGGCCTGCCCACAGTAGATGCCAATTACCCGAAAAGAATAATTTATCAGAAACCACGGCAAAAAAGGTTGCCGACCTTTCGGCCAGCGCGCTGAGTGAAGCCGAGGATAGCATAGCGGAAAGCGAGTAATAATGCCTTTCAGAAGTTAGCTGATTGAATATAATCCAGGGTATGGATAATAGCAGGAGGGCAAGAAAAATAATCCAATATTTTTTTATTTCATTCCTTTTATGAATTGCTAAAAAGATGATTAGTAAAATTAAAGAAATTCCCGCCAGATAAAGACCGGCCCTTTTTGCCCATATCCCAATTCCTAAAAATGCAAAAGAAACAAATAAATCATTTCTTCGATGATCTCTGAAGTACCTTAATAGATAAATAGCCCCGATGGAATAAAAAGCCATCATCGCAAAATCTAGATATGCAGTGGTGGCATGAAAATCCATAAAGGGAATTGAGGCGAGCAGTGAAGCTCCGAGTAAGCTTATGTTTACGCTCAAATTTTTCCTTAAATTTACATAAACAATAATGAGGAGAGAAATAAAGAGCATGGGGCCAATAGCTTTGGTAGCGATGTCATTCCAATTTCCTTGGCAAAAAAGCATCCAGGCTTGATTTACCATAACGAGTGGCGGGTAATCTTCAATTCTGACATGCAAATAGGGGGTGAAATAAGTCCCCTTAAAAAATATTCCTTTTACAATTCTACTATACCGAGCAACCGCATCCCAGGCTAAAACCGGCTTAATGAGTGCGCTGGTAAATACCCAACCTACTTTAATGAATAAATAAATAAGCAGTAATATGCTGAACTTATTTATTTTGTTGCTGGGACTAAGCTTAAAAGATGCATTTCTTTTCGGAAAAATATTTAGAATGATAAATAATATATAAACCGGCAGCGTAAGTAATAAAATTGATATTAAAGATAATTTGTAGAATGGCATCAGTAATAACATGAGCAGCCCTAGTATTCCTATCCCTAAAGGATAGCTTAGCCCGATGTTTTCGAGAAGATTATCCCTTTTGATGCAACAAACTGCGGTGAATCCTAATAGGAAAGGGATCATGATTCCAAATATTAATTTTACTAAAGCAAATAAGTTCATTGTTTCTGGTAGATTTTTCCTCCGGTTTTTGTCTCGTGGATCAGTTTCATGTTTTTGATAGCTTCGATTGGAAGGTTATATTTAAAAACCAAGATATATTCCGGGGTGCCGATGCCGGTTCTTGGATATAGATAATAGGATGGTTTGGGGTCTGTAGGCAGACTGGTATAAAGAGCGCAAATTGATTCGGGAGGAGTTTTGGATTCACAAAACTTTATGAATTCGTATAAATCAGGAAAGCCAAGCGCCTGCGCATATTTTTGATCTAATGTTTTTCCCGCATAGTTTTTAAAATCAATTTTTAGTTGATGCCACTCATTATAAAGATTATTGCATTCTGATAAGCCCCATAATGCCAGAAAGATGATTAGTAGGCTGATGCTGGTTTTGTCCCATGCCAATTGGAATTTTTTACTTAGGATTAAATTGCGGATCAACAAACTTATGAAAGAGAAAGATAAAACCCAATAAAAATAATAGTTTAAAGGTTTGCCCCAGATCTTGCTGCTGGCAATAACATTGATGGTGCTGCCAATCACGATGCGTCCTTTTGGTCCCCAATACTCTTGCCAGCCTGATAAGAAATTTGTGAATAAATTGGTCCGGGTGAGTTTGATATAATCGATTTCAGCTTGCCCTGATCCTTGAAAAGGGGAAAGTGCTAATCTCAAAACTTTTGAGCTCCAGGCGGGGTGGGCATGTCTTAGATTTATATAATAAGTTTTAAACTGGTTGGAACGCCCGAGATCAAAGTTTACTAGTTTATTTGAGTTAAACTGCGGATCAAAATCAGTTGCCCAGAAGATGCTGCCGACGCCCGTGTTCGAAGCTTTCATCTTTATGATTAGCATGTCGAAATTATCGGCAAAACAAAAGAGGGGGGGGCTGACTACGTAGGGGAACTGAGAATTCGAAGTTATATTCATATTACCGTTGCGATAAACTACTTTTGTATTAGGATCCGGAGATTCCCATTTTAATTCGTTTGAGTTAGTATTAAATTGGTATTCAAATGAGGTTAGCCCTTTGGCCGGGCAAGTGATTAAAACTAATAATATAAATATGCTTATAATGTAATGCATGATTGAATCTTCTTGATAAATATTATAGCATAGAACCTATGACTGAAATGAAAATTGCCTTGGCGCATGACTATTTAAACCAAATGGGTGGAGCCGAAAGAGTAGTGTTGGAGTTTCATGAAATATTTGGCGACGCACCTCTTTTTACTTCGATTTATGACAAGTCAGTGATGCCGGAAGAATTTGCGGCAATGGATATCAGAACCTCTTTTATGCAAAAATTACCGCTGGTATTTAAATATTTTAAGCTTTACCTGTTATTGTATCCTTTGGCCTTTAGAGGTTTTAATCTTTCCGCATTTGATGTGGTGTTATCAAGTACTACCGCTTTTGCCAAAGGAGTACGGAAAAGAAGGGGAGCCCTTCATTTTTGTTACTGCAATACTCCGGCCAGATTTATTTGGATGTTTGAACATTACATGCAAAGAGAAAGGTATCCCGCTTTCTTTAAAACACTTTTAAAAATGTTAACGATTCCTTTGCGATGGTGGGATCGTAGCGCTGCCCGCGACGTAGATTTTTTCATTGCAAATTCAAAGAATGTTGCAGAGAGGATTAAAAAGATTTATAAGAGAGATTCTGTTATAATTTATCCACCGGTGGATACCCAAAAGTATTTGCCAATTGAAACCATTGAACCCTATTATTTAGTTGTTTCCCGTTTGAATACATATAAACGAATTGATATTGTTATTAAGGCCTTTAATGAATTAGGGCTTCCTTTGAAAATTATTGGAGAAGGGCCGGACCGAGGAAATTTAGAGAAATTAGCCAAAGCTAATATTGAATTTCTGGGAAGATTGAGTGATCAGGAAATTCAGAAGTATTTTGCTGGTTGCCGGGCTTTTGTTTTTCCCGGTGAAGAAGATTTTGGCATAACTCCTCTTGAAGCCATGTCTTGCGGGAGGCCAGTATTGGCATACGCCAAAGGTGGTGCACTGGAAACCGTGGTGGATGGCAAAACCGGAGTATTGTTTCATGAGCAAACTAAAGAGGCCATCATTCAAGCCGTAAAAAAATTAGCAGGATTAAATTTGGATAGAGCACAAATCAGGGCTCAGGCAGAAAAATTTGACGTATCCGTATTTAGGGCACAGCTAAAGGAGTTTATAGAAGATAAATGTCAAAAAAAATAAACACTAAAGCCGCCAAAGCCACGAAAAAATTTTCTAGTAAATACTTTGATATTGCAATTGAAGTATTGTTTTTTGCGATAATCTTTTTAGCCCCTACCATTTTTGATCGACGCATTGGGATTGTTTTCTCTTTAACTAAGGCAACTGCAATCTATTCTTTTTTAGCGGTGATCTTAGGTGTTTGGGCAATTAAAATATTAATAACTGGTGAACATAAGTTTATTAAGCTCCCCACCAATTGGCCGGTTTTATCATATGTTTTAGCCTGCACGGTTGCTACCATAACGTCTGTAAATGTTTATGTAAGCTTGGTAGGGTTTTATGGCAGATATGAGGGCTTAATAACCTTATATACTTATGCGCTTTTGTTTTTCATTGCTTCAAATTACATTTTTAATCTAGATCTTTTAAAAAGAATGATTGCTACCGTGGCTTGTGCCGGAACCATGATGGCCGTTTATTCGATTGTTCAGCGAATGGGGATTGATCCTTATGCCTGGGGTGGAGTTCCAACCCGTGCTCGGGTTATTGCTACCATTGGACAGCCTAATTTTGCCGCTGCATATGTGGTGATGGCCTTTATGCTGGTATTGGGTTTCCTTTTTCATGAAAAAAAGCTTGCGGGAGCAGTGCAGCCCAAAAAGAATGCAGCCAAAATGAATTGGCTAGAACAACTGTCGATTGTTTCTTATTATCTAATTGCTCAAATAACCTTTTTAGTGATGATCTATAATTTAAGCGCCAGGAATGCTTTGCTTTGGTATATTGGATTTGCGGTTATCACTATTTCGGCCCTCTTTTTTGCCTATAATTTTGAAAAATTAAAAGGGATATTGTTGAATATCGTACTTTTTGTTAGTGCGGTTATGTTATATATTTCTCTGCTTTATACCCAGAGCCGGGGCGGATACATGGGCTTCTTTGTTGGGTTATTTCTTTTCTTTTTATTAATCGATAAACAAGTATTATTTAGGAACTGGAAAAAAATTGGGATTTTATTTATTTTGATCAGTTTGATAACCTTCTACGTTTTTGTTTTTGCAAAAGAATCGCCACTGGAGCGATTTACCAAAGAAGTAAAATTTGAAAGCCCCGTAGCAGAAGAAATTGAGACAAAAGATGCAGTAAAAGTAGAGAAAAAAATGATCCTTTCGGGTGCGGCTGGATCCCGTACCGAAACCTGGAAATCAGGGTTTAAAATTATTTCGGAATATCCATTTTTTGGGATTGGTCCAGAAGTATTGAAAATGGTTTTTCCAAGATACGAAACCTGGCATTTTCGTTTTAGAGAAGCATTTCACGTAAAGCAAGATCGTTGCCATAATTCAATTTTTGATCAAGGGGTAACCCGGGGAATGGTCTCTCTCTCGCTATACGTATTTTTGCTGTTTTTAGTGTTTAAAGGCGGATATCAATCCCTTAAAGGTGCTGCGATTGAAAAAAGAATATTTATTGCGGCGCTGATTGCGGCGATGGCATCCTATATAGTTCAAAATCAATTTAGTTTTGGGGTAGTGGCGATTGGTTCATTATTTTGGATCATGATGGGGGTTACTTCGCGTTTTTCTTTTGTGCCTGAAGAAGAAGCGCTTCCTGAAAAAACTTTTGATATTGAAGATGTGCCGTGGATACCGATAGGAATTATTGTGGTAATAGTATTATATGTAATATATTTAGCTTTGCTTCCCTTCAGGGGCGATATGTATTTTAAAGCAGGAAAGACTTATGCGGAAATGCAAAACTTTCCTGAGGCCGTAAAAAATTATGAAAAATCCCTGGCGATTTTTCCGTACGAAGGCGGAGCAAATACCCATTACGGAATTGCATATTTAAATTATGTCAGAGCAAATCAGCTTTCAATTAATGAGTTTGATAAGATCAAGCAGATTTTTGTCAGGGCAATGCATATGGATCCTTACAATGCAGATAATTTATATATTTTAGGTAAGGTTTATCTTATGGTAGCCAATGCCAAAGGGCAGGATGCGATAAAGCAATCAATTGAAATGACGAACAAAGCGTTAGCCATTGATCCTTATTATGCTGAAGCATATTTAACTTTAGGTTACGCACATAATTTATTGGGAAAAAGAAAGGAAGCTGCGGATTATTTTGTCAAGGTTTTTACGATTAATCCAAATATTGATGAAGCGATGAGCAGAGCGGTTGAGTCTTTTAATTCGTATAGCGGAGGAAGACAGGAAGGGATTAAGGCTTTTCTCGCAGTATTAGAAAAATATCCGCCGGAGGAATTTCCTAGGCGTGGGTATAATACTAGAATTGCAAAGTATCTAGCATCTTTATATATAGCTAACGGTCAGCCTAACAAAGCAGAAGAACTTTACATTAATATTTTACACCAGGAACCAGATAATATCCAAATCCAAGCTAATTTGGCGAATTTATATTTGGATAGAGGAAATTTGGGGAAAGCTTTTAATATCTTAAAAGAAGCGGTGGTGGTTGCTCCGAAAAGTGTTGAGGTTCACAATGCTTTAGGAAGATATTATGTAATGACCAGAGATTTTGTAAAAGCACGCCAGGAGTTTGAACAAGTATTGCAAGTTGATAAGAATAATAGTTATGCAGAAAATATCTTGTCTAAGTTAGGAAAATAATTAGAAGTATATGCAAAAAAAAGGTTTAATTCTTCCTCTTTTAGTAATTGTTGATAGTTGCTTGATCGTACTAGGTTTTATTCTTTCCTATCATCTTCGGTTTAATGTTTTCCACTTTATTGGTCCGGTTAGTGCGGTTCCCGTTTCCGAATATTTGGGTGCCATGGTATTTATTGTTTTTGTGTGGCTCGCGATTTTTAAGCTGTTTGGTTTATATGAAGAAAAAAGAAGTGTACAGCTTTTTGATGAGATTGCAAATTTATTTTTAGTGGTTTCGGTTGCTTCGTTAATATTAGCCAGCTTACTTTTCTTGTATCGAGAACTGTGGTTTTCCAGACAGGTAATTGGTTATTCGTGGTTCATTTGCTTTTTGTTGCTGGCCTTTGCCCGTTTGATAATTGGTAAATCGCAAAACTTTTTATTTGTAAGAGGAGTGGGGGTAAGCCGGCTTTTAATTGTTGGAGCGGGAGAGGTGGGCCAGGCTTTGGCGGTTCGCTTAATTGGCCAGCCGCAACTAGGCATAAAGGTAATTGGATTTTTGGATGATGATCCAATTAAATTAGGCAAGGATTTTTCGGGAGTCCCGGTTTTAGGAAATGTTGCTAAGATTAAGGCAATAATCCGAGCTAATAAAGTTGATGAAGTGGTAATTTCTTCTGCCGATTTCCCTTCTGCCCAGGTTTTAGATATTATCACTGAATGTGACGGGTTGGGAGTCGAATTTAAACTGGTTCCCGGATTGCTTGAAATTATGGCTTCGCGGGTTGATACGGGTGAAATTGCCGGGATTCCATTGGTTACCATTGCTGAAGTACAGTGGGTTGGGTTTAAGGCAGTAGTTAAGCGTATCGTTGATTTTATCTTATCTTCACTACTATTAATTATTCTGGCACCGTCCTTTTTAATGCTAATTATTGCAATTAAGCTTGATTCGCGAGGGCCGATATTTTTTAAACAAGAAAGAGTGGGTAAAGACGGACAAAGATTTTTTGCCTATAAATTCAGATCTATGGTGGAAGATGCCGAAGCGCAATTTACTAAAGTAAAACACTTGTCTGAGGTCGAAGGTAATATATTTAAAATTAAAAATGACCCCCGCTTGACTCGGGTAGGAAAGTTTTTGCGTAAATTTAGCTTGGATGAGCTGCCGCAGCTCTTTAACGTTTTTATCGGTGAAATGAGCTTGGTGGGGCCCCGTCCGCCGCTCCCGCGAGAAGTACAAAACTATACCAGTTGGCATAAGAAACGATTGCGGATTACCCCCGGAGTGACTGGTTTGTGGCAAGTATCGGGAAGATCAGAAATACCCTTTGAAGAGATGGTGCGATTGGATATTTACTATATTGAAAACTGGTCGCTCTGGCTCGATTTTAAAATATTGCTACTGACTATTCCTGCGGTTTTAACCGGAAAAGGCGCTTATTAGCAATGTTATCTCAGTACGATAATTTTCCCTTTTTCTACTTGTGAGGCTGCTCCAGTTGATTTTAGAATGAAGGTATAGACTCCGTTGGCAACTTTTCTGCTGAATTGGTTGGCTCCATCCCAGGGAATAGCAGTTTTTCCGTTTGCGGTATAGGTATTTTTAAAAATGATTTCGCCGCCCTGATTAAAAATATATAAAACTACATTGCTGGAAATTGAAGCATCAAAGAGGATGAGGTAGCTTTCGGAGTCGGGATTAAACGGGTTAGGTCCGTATTGCAAATTGGAAATGGTGCTGGCGGAAATCCCTGCAATATCCGCAAAGATGTTGACCGTATCAAAAGCCAAATTTCCGGCATAGTCTTCGGCTCTTAATTCAACTTGGTTCGAACCTTTATCTAATTTAATTACTTGAGCGTAAGAGTTATCAGAACCGGACGGGGAAAAGGATGATGCAATTTTTCCGTTGGAAAAAATAGAAATGGTGTCAATATCATCTCCGCGAGCAAAAAAGTTTAGGGTATATTCTTCCTCATCAATGTTGATGTTTTCGGGCAGATCAATTTCGACTTCCGGCGGAGTTAAGTCAATATTTAAAGTGAAATTATATGGATCAGAAATATTACCAGCTAAATCTCTTAAGGTTGCGGTAACTTCGTACGAACCTTCGGCTAACGGCATAAAGGGAATAAACTGCAATTCGATATTCGTAAAGGTGGCGTGGCCCTCAACGCTGGCTCCATCTAAGGTTACGTCAATTAGGGATCCGGCTAAATCAATTCCGGATCCTTCATCCGTGGCGGCTAAGTTTATGGTTTCGTGTTTATTAGAATAGCCGTGATTTCCTAGAAAAGCTTCTTTGGGGGATGGGGGCTGATTATCCAGAAATAATGATAAGCTGGTTTCCCCGATGTTGCCGGACTGATCTGCGACTTTAAGGTTAATGGGGAGTTTTCCAAAAGGAGAATCCTCAGGGATCAAGATCATTCCAGAGGCTTTGCCAGATTCTTTATCATAATAAATTGCTCCATCTAATTCTGGTGCAGCAGGTGAACTAATTTGTATTTCTGATTCGTCTTCGAGATCATCTTGATAGTCTGCAACCTCTAATTCCACAAATAAAATTTGACCGCTGCCCACGTAAGATTCGCCCGAAGGAGATAGGATGGTGATCACTGGGTAAGGAGGATAGAAAGAAATACTTAGCTGATGTTGAGTAGTATTTCCAGCCTCGTCGGTTGCCACTAAATTAAGTTTGTTTAGTCCCTGCGAAAGGCTGCAAATTTTATCAAATTTTCCAGTGCTGTCTACGATGGCGATTGCATTATTAATAATGAGGCTTGAGTTAATTTCGTTAATGCTCCCGCCAATGGTGATGTAATTGGTATCAACTATAGTTGTATCGTTTTCCGGATAAAATACTTGTATAATCGGAGCAGTTTTATCAATTATGACAGTTGAACTGATATTTTGGTTTTCATTCCCTGCCAGATCTTTTATCCCAGCAAGTTTTAGTACGTGCGGACCTTCTTCAATGGGATCAAAAATCTTAAATCGTAATGATAGTTTTTTATCCTCTATGACTTTATCATTAATGTAACATTCTGCCTCATCCAGAAATAACGATAAAGCATCGTATTCGGAAATGCCCTCGCTAAAGGTTAAAATTACTTCATTTTCTCCGACGTTAAAGGTGTAATTTGAAGAAGCTTCCAAGCTAGGCGGAAGCGAATCAATTGAAAAGGTATAAACTACTGGATAACTTTGGCTTGCGAATCCATTGCTAACTTCAGCTTTTAAATAGTAATTTTGATTTTCTTCTAAAACGTTTAACGCAAAGCTGGTTTTGCAGTTAGTGTTAATTATTTCGAAAGATGAAATTTCTGATATGGAAAAGTCAGTTTTGGGGCTTACCGATAATTTAACTTCGATTGGTGCCAATGCGGTGTTTTCTACTTCGAAAGAGATTAGCTTTGTAGTAAAGACTTTATTTTGAGCAATTTCACTTATATTAGGCATGCTGATTGCGGGTGGATCAAATGCGAAAATTTCGAGCTCAGCCGGTTCTTCGCTAATATTAACCGGAAGCTTGAGTGATTTAACTTCCAGGATTGTCGGCGAGGATGCGATGAGTTTTCCATCGTTTTCTGAAAGAAAAAGATATTTAATGTAAGAATCGCCGGTAAAAATAGTTTCTTTTAAAATTAAAACGGTTTTATCAGTCGATAATGAATCGAGCAGGGCAGCATTTGGGCCAAGGGGAAGGTCAACTAACTTTGTAAAGTCTTGGGAATAAATCCCAAGTTTATCGTCCTGAGACAATGCAATTAAATCCGGTTGGATAAAAGCAGCGCGCGCAAATGATTTCCCGTCGGTAAATAGGGTGGCGCTATCTAAAAGATAATTATTTTTAAATTTAAAAAATCTTGCTGATAAATCAGAAATCAATACGATACTGATTATGTCATCTTCAATTTTAATATCACCAATTTTCTCCGAGAAAGATTTAGACGGAATTTCCATTAAAACCTCAGGAGTTGAAAATAATGAATAATCATCATTCGAAATTGAATAAAATAATTTATTATCTTCGAACCAGGCCGTAAACAATTTGCCTTCCGTTTTGCCGATAAATTTTTCAGATTTATCTAAAAGGGTAGTATCAACGATTTGGTAAGAAGTGGAGAGGTCTGCGGCGTGGATGGAACTGGAAAATATGAATACAGATAACACAAATGTGCATACCCATAACAGATTCAAGCTGTTTAAGCGTCGATGTTTCATGGTCTTGATAATGAGATTCTAGCACCACCGAAATTGGACTGCAATAGACCTTTTTATAATACCGAATAAAGTAAATTTAAGGTATAATACTTACTCTTATGCTAACCAGTTTATCCAATCCTAAAATTAAAGAAATTTTGCGTCTTAAAGGCAAAAAACAAAAGGCCCAAAGTGGTAAATTCATTATTGAAGGAATTCACCTGCTGCAAGAAGCAATCCAGTCTTCTAGTTTGTATGACATTGACCAGGTTATATTTTCTTCATCTTTTAATCAGCCAGACCTTTTAGGGCAGCTTCGTGCGCTTGAGGTTTCGGATCAGGTTTTTAATAAAATGACTGAGCTGGAAAATCCCGAAGGGATTCTGGCGGTTTTGAAAAGCAAATCCTTTTCCTTAGAAGAATTACTTAAATCCAATCCTAAAGTAACAATTTTTGGGGTGGAGATCCAAGATCCGGGAAATTTAGGTGCTATCTTTCGCACTGCAGAGGCACTGGGAGCCGATAGCATAATCTTATCAAAAGGAACGGTTGACCCGTTTAATTCAAAGGTAGTGCGGGCATCGATGGGATCAATTCTTCGTTTGCCGTTTTGTATCATTGCGGATGCGCAGGATGCCATTAAAACTCTGAAAGCAAAGGGATTTGACGTAGTTGGAACCCACGCTAAACGAGGGCAAAATCTGCGCGAAATAGAGTTTAGTTATCCGTTAGTAATTGTCATGGGGAGTGAGACGCGGGGTTTACCTGAAAAATTGGTTGATAATATAACCAAATTTGTTAAGATTCCCATATCCGCAAAAGTTGATTCTTTAAACGTAGCTATGGCTGCCGGGATAATTTTGTACGAAGCAGCGAAAGGGAAATAATGTTAGAAAAGATCCAACAGCTAACCGAAGAAGCGGTAGCCGCCATTGAACAGGCAGCCAGTTCGACCGATTTAGATTTACTGAAAGCAAAATACCTGGGTAAAAAAAGCGAAATTTTAGCAGCTTTAAAGTCTTTAAAAGACCTTTCCCCAGAAGAAAAACCAAAAGTAGGGCAGCTGGTTAACCAAGCCAAGATTAAAATAACTAATTCTCTGTCCGAAAGAAGAGCGGTTTTACAAAAAGCTTCCCAAAAAGCTACAATTTCTAAAGAAAAAATCGATGTAACTTTACCCGCCAGAGGACCGCGGCTCGGTAAACATCATCCCATTACTTTAGTTTTAGAAGAAGTTAAAAAGATTTTTAAGGAAATGGGCTACGTGGTGGCGGAAGGGCCGGATATCGAATCTGAGTATAATAATTTTGAAGCTTTAAATATCCCCAGCTTTCATCCTTCGCGTGATATGCACGATACTTTTTATCTGAAGTCCGGCGATTTATTGCGGACCCATACTTCTCCGGTCCAGATTCGCTACATGAAAAAAAACAAACCGCCTTTTGCGATTATTGCTCCGGGACGGGTTTATCGACGCGATGCGGACGTAACTCATTCGGCGGTCTTTCATCAAGTTGAGGGATTGCTGGTGGATAAAAAGGTTACTTTTGCGGATTTAAAAGGTACTTTATCCTATTTCTTGCATCAATTTTTTGGAAAAAACCGCCGGGTTAGATTTAGACCCAGTTATTTTCCGTTTACCGAACCATCGGCTGAGGTGGATGTGGAATGTATTATGTGTAGCGGAAAAGGATGCCGCGTCTGTAAAGAATCCGGCTGGCTGGAAATTTTAGGAGCCGGCATGGTAGATCCCAATGTATTTAAAGCGGTGGGTTATGATCCTGAAAAGTATCTGGGTTTTGCTTTTGGCGTAGGGATTGAACGTTTGGCGATGCTGAAGTACGGCATCGATGATATCCGGTTGTTTTTTGAAAACCGGATTAATTTTTTAGAACAGTTTTAGGAGGTTAAATGCGCATCCCGTTGGATTGGTTAAAAGAATACGTTGATGTTGATATTTCTCCGGAAGATCTGGCAGATAAGTTAACCATGCATGGTACCGAAGTGGTCGCCATTGAATTCCACGGGAAGGGATTAGAAAAAGTTGTCGTGGGTAAGGTTAAATCCAAAGAACAGCATCCCAAAGAAACTGGTTTTTTTGTTTGTAATGTGGATGTCGGCAAAGAGCTGATTCAGGTATTAACCGATGCCGCTGGTATTAAAGTAGGAGATAAGGTTCCGATTGCGCTTGAGGGCGGAACGGTAGCCCGCGACATCACAATTAAAAAAATGGAACTCCACGGCGTTCAGAGTTTCGGCATGCTTTGTAAGCCCCATCATTTGGGACTTCCCGAATCTCCGGAAATCATGAAAATGCCGCTCGACGCATCAGTTGGTAAAGACGTGAAAAAAGTAATTGGTTTGGGCGGATACGTAATTGATGTGGATGTGCTGCCCAATCGCGGCGATTGTCTATCGATTAGAGGGGTGGCCAGAGAAGTTTCTGCAATATTGGATCAAAAGTTAAAAAATAAAAAAGGAATCTTCAAACGTTATAAAAAGGGAGATTATCCCAAAGTAACGGTTCAAGTATCCGATAAAACTGGTTGTCCCCGTTATTGCGCTAAAGTGATCAAAAATGTAATGATTGGACCTTCGCCGGAATGGCTGCGTAACCGACTGTTGTTATGCGGAATTCGTCCGATTAATAATGTGGTTGACGTTACTAATTATATTTTACTGGAGATGGGACAGCCGATGCATGCTTTTGATCTGGATTTAATTGCCGGAAATAAAATAACGGTTAGATTAGCGCACAAAGGCGAAAAAATTAAAACGATTGACGGCAGCGATATTAAACTGGATGAAAAGAGCATGGTGATTGCAGACAAAAATCAAGCCGTAGCTTTAGCAGGAGTGATGGGTGGCCAAAATTCAGAAGTAAATGAAGGAACCCATACCATTTTACTTGAATCCGCATTTTTTAATCCGGTCAGTGTCTATCGCACTTCAAGGAAAATGAAAATTCGTACCGAGTCTTCGATTCGTTTTGAAAAAGGGGTTGATCTGGAAGTGGTAGCAGAGGCCCTGGAGCGCGGGGCACAACTACTGGCGGAGCTCGCCGGAGGTGAAGTTTCTCCTCAAAAAATTGATGTATTAAGCCAAAGTCTTAAGAAAAAAACGATTGAGCTTAATTTAGCGCAGCTGACCAGGGTTTTTGGAAAAGATATTGGGGTCACGGGTGTTAAAAAGATATTAGTTTCACTTGGCTTTGAGTTTATTTCGGGAAGTGAGCGTTCCGGAGTTTTAAACTTTGCCGTACCTTTTGCCCGGGCCCGTGATATTGAACGCGAAATTGATTTAATTGAGGAAATCATTCGAATTTATGGTTACGAGCGCGTTCCGCGCAGTATTCCCAATACCACTTTTGACGGCAAACAAACCAATGCCTTTGATGAATTTATAGAAAAGGCGAGGGATGTTTTGGTTTCGACTGGTCTTTTTGAAATTAAAACTTTTTCGATGATTTCTCCTAAGGATTTTACTAAGCTGGATATTCCCGAAGGTGGCCTGGCGCGAGAAGTTCCAGTTTTAGCTAATCCTTTTACTGAGGATGAAGCCTTGCTGCGACCGACCTTGCTGCCCGGGCTGCTCAAGGTTTCCGAGCATAATCAAAACTGGCAGACTGCGGAAACCGCAATTTTTGAGCTGGATAAAATATTTAAATCCGACAAAGGAAAAGAAAGCCAGGAAGAAGTTTGCGCCGCCGTTTGTTTAACCGCACTGCCGTTAAAATCGATCTGGAAAAAAGAAGACAAGCAAAAGATTGATTTTTATACTTTAAAAGGAATGCTGGAAAATGTTTTGAGCACTGCTCAAGTATCAAATTTTGAAATTAAACCTTTGGTGCATCAATTTTTACAGCCGGGAACGGCGGCGGTTTGCAGAGTGGGGAAGAGCGAAGTAGGTTATTTAGGTAAGCTGCATCCGGATATTCAATCCAATTATGGAATTAAAAATCCGGTTTACGTCTTTGAAATCAACTTAAGTCAATTGTTTAAGCACGCCAACCTGGCTAAAAAGTATGTGCCACTGGCAAAATATCCTTCCGTGGCGCGTGATATTGCCATGATTGTTTCTTCTGAAACCGCGTACGACCTGGTCAAAGACGTAATCCTGGGAGCCGCCGGCAAATTAGTG
Organism: Candidatus Margulisiibacteriota bacterium; assembly: GCA_018823125.1. Lineage (GTDB taxonomy): Bacteria > Margulisbacteria > WOR-1 > JAHJIW01 > JAHJIW01 > JAHJIW01. The sequence goes on from JAHJIW010000005.1 coordinate 59,510, forward strand.
GAGGAAATTAAATTATTTGACTTTTATACCGGAAAACCGGTGCCGGAAGGATATTATAGTTTAGCGCTGCGGGTAACTTACCGCGATAAGCAAAAAACGCTTTCTGATACGGAAGTAAATAAAATCCACACCAAAGTTTTAGATAAGTTGAAAAATCTGTTAAAAGTTGAAATTCGAATGTAGCAGGTGCATAACATGGCGGATCAAACCCCCATGGTGAAGCAATATCACGAAATAAAATCCCGGTACCAAGATGCCATTTTGTTTTTCCGCTTGGGCGACTTCTACGAAATGTTCTATGATGATGCGCTTTTAGCCTCGCGCGAACTTGAAATTACACTAACCGGCCGTGGCCACGCTGAAAAACGCATGCCGATGTGCGGGTTTCCGCATCACGCCGCCGATAACTATATTGCCAAACTAATTGACCGCGGATATAAAGTTGCAATTTGTGAGCAAGTAGAAGATCCCAGCGTGGCTAAGGGAGTAGTACGCAGAGATGTAGTTAAAGTTGTTACCAAGGGGACGACTTTGGATGCAAATATGCTGCCGGCTAAAAAAAGTAACTATTTGGTTGCAGTCTCGGTATCTAAAAAGCAATACGGAATTGCGGTGCTGGAAGCTTCGACCGGCGAATTTAAAGTATGTGTACTGGATATGATGGCCGACGTTTTAGGGGAAGTGGGCCGCCTCAATCCTTCTGAAATTTTAATTTCGGATATGATTAAGGAAAAAGATTTATCGGATTACGTTCAATTACATCAAATTCCACAAACGGTTTATAAAGATACTTACGATGTTGAGGTTGCGGCTGACAAACTTAAAATCTTATTTAAAGTCAAAAGTTTAGATTCTTTTGGAATGAGCGGATTTGAGGCGGCTTTACCGGCTGCCGCAAAAATAGTTGATTATTTACAGGAAACCCAAAAAACCGCACTTTCACATATCAATTCGGTTATCCCATATCAGCTTTCCGATTTTATGTTCATTGACGCCCCGACCCGGAAAAATCTGGAACTGGTTGAAACGGTGCGGGATAAATCTTTTAGAGGGAGTTTGCTGTGGGTCTTGGATCAAACTGGTACATCCATGGGAAGCCGTTTGCTGCGCAGCTATCTTTTAGCTCCGCTATTAAAAGTTTCGGATATTAATCGTCGATTGGATGGTGTGGCCGAATTAGCCAAAGATACCGCCGGCAGAGAAGAATTATCTAGACTTTTAAATGATGTTTTTGATATTGAAAGACTAACCGGAAAAGTTGCCAGCTCCCAGGCCAATGCCCGGGATTTAGTTTCCTTAAAATCATCGCTTGAAAATTTACCAAAATTTAGAAATGCGCTGAAAAACAGGGCATCGGCAATTCTTAAAAGTATCGCAGCCTTGCCGGACTTGAATGATATTGTATTAACCATAGCAAAAGCCATTGAAGATAATCCGCCGTTTACGATCAAAGAGGGCGGCATTATTAAAAAAGGCTATTCGGCTGAATTAGATGAATTGAAGGATTTAGCTAAGGGCGGAAAAGACTGGATTTTAGCATTAGAAGATGCCGAGCGAAAACGGACCGGCATCAAATCGCTTAAAGTTGGCTTTAATAAAGTTTTTGGCTATTACATTGATGTCAGCAAATCTAATTTGGATAAAGTTCCCGAAAACTATATCCGCAAACAAACTTTGGTTAATAACGAGCGTTTCATCACCCCCGATTTAAAAGAAAAAGAATCTTTTATTTTAAATGCCGACCAGCGTCTGAAAGAAATGGAGTATAAAGTTTTCTGTGACATTCGCGAACAACTTAAATCAAATATTGCCGGACTAAAATCTGCGGCAGAAAAACTAGCCACCCTCGATGTCTTACTCTCATTTGCTAACGTAGCGGTTTATTCAAATTATGTGCGCCCTTCTGTAAATGAATCATCGGAAATAATTTTAAAAGGATCGCGTCACCCGGTAATTGAAAAAACCCTGGGTGAACATAAGTTTGTGAAAAACAACATCCAAATGCTGAAGGATTCGCGCTTCCTGTTGATAACCGGCCCTAACATGGCCGGAAAAAGTACCGGTATGCGGCAAGTGGCGCTTTGCTGCTTATTAGCGCAAATCGGCAGCTTTATCCCGGCCGATAGCGCTGAAATCGGCATAACTGACCGTATTTTCACCCGGATTGGTGCTATGGACGATATTTTCTCGGGTCAATCAACTTTTATGCTGGAGATGACCGAAACCGCCAATATTTTGTTTAATGCTACGGAAAAAAGCTTGATTATTTTGGATGAAATCGGGCGGGGAACTTCAACTTTTGACGGAATGAGTATTGCGGCGGCAGTCGCCGAATATATTCATAATAAAATTAAAGCCAAAACTATGTTTGCTACTCATTACCACGAAATTACTCAATTAGCAGATAAACATGAAGGCATGCAAAATATGAACGTGGCGGTAAAAGAAGAAGGGGATCACATCACTTTCTTATATAAATTAGTTAAGGGGCCGGCGGATCAAAGCTATGGAATCCAGGTGGCTCGTTTAGCGGGTCTTCCCACTGAAGTAATTAAACGGGCTAAAGAAGTTTACGGCACTCTCGAAATGGTAGAAAATAATTTGGGACAATCTAAAAAGGCCCAAAGTAAAAAGACCAAAACAAAAAATAAAGATCAGATGGGGCTATTTTAATGAAAACCATAAATTTAATTTTAGGTATTCATTGTCATCAGCCGATCGGCACGGCAGATCACATTATTGAAAAGGCTTACCGCAATAATTACTTTCCATTTTTTAATGCCTTAAAAGAACATCCGCGCATAAAAATTACGGCTCACTTTAGCGGATATCTTCTAGAATGGCTGGAAAAATATCATGGTGAATTTATTGAATTGCTGCAGGAGTTAACCCGCCGGAGCCAGCTTGAATTTTTGGGAGGCGGGTACTACGAGCCGATCCTGCCGATTTTACCATCGGGGGATCGCCGCGGACAGCTAAAGCTTTTAACCGAAAAAATCAATAAACTTTTTAAAGTTTCTCCGACCGGGGCCTGGTTAGCCGAGCAGGTTTATGCTCCCGAAATAATTGAGGATTTGGAATTGCAGGGAATTGAATATATTTTGCTGGATGATTTTCATTTTCAAAAGTCTCAGATCGAAGCCGAATCCCTCTTTAATCCTTTTATTCTGGATCGCTTTGGGCATTTGCTGAAGGCTTTAGCCATTCATAGTTTTTTAAAACAGCTGCTGCCGGCTCAGCCTCCGGATAAAGCAGTGTTACTGCTGAAAAAATTATCCAGTCTAGGCGGTGAGCGGGTGGCAGTAGTGACGATAGATAACGAGATTGAAGAACAATATTTAAGCAAATTATTTGGTTTGATTGAAGCTAATTTAACCTGGATTTCAAGTTTGCGGCCGGCGGACTATTTTGAAAAAGTGAGTAAGGCACAAAAAGTTTACGTGGGCGAAGGTGCGGCGCGCGAGGTAGCGGAGCAGGCGGGAGGCGCTTTTAATAATTATTTTTCTAAATATCCGGAAGCCAACGGGATCTACAAAAAGATGCTTTCGGTCAGCAAAAAAATTCAAATGCTGAAAAGAGGAAAAACCATCGTTGCGGCTAAAACCCGGGAAGAAAAAATAAGAGAAGCTGAGAGTGAGTTGTATAAAGCGCAGTTTAATGAAGCCTACTGGCCGGCTAAATCCGGCGGCATAAATTTACCCTTGGTGCGAAGAGAAGCATATTCACATTTAATTGCAGCCGAAAATCTGGTTTACGGTTTAACCCACGGTAATCAAAACTATTGTGAATTATCGATCCTGGATTTTGATGGTGACGGAAACCCTGAGGTTTTGGTGACCAATCGATTATTAAATGCCTATTTTTCACCCACTTACGGTGGATCTTTGTTCGAGTTGGATTATAAGCCCGAAAACATAAATCTGTTGGATACCTTTGCGAGATATAAAAATAAAGGGCTCAAAGCGTTGGAAGCCGGGTCAGATAAGTACCGTAAAGTAAGTTTATTGGATCACGTTTTAGAAGAGGGGACCAATATCGAAGATTTTAGAAATAATAAATATAAATTATTTGCGGATTTTGCGGATGGATTATATACCGTACTGCCGCGCAGAAAAAGCGGTGAAGTATCGTTACGTTTTTCCAGAGAAGCCAATGCTAACTCGGGCCCGCTTAAAATTTCTAAAACGGCTACTTTCCATGCGGGACAATCTGCTTTTATAATTGAATACGAAATAAAAAATTGTTCGGATAAGATGATGAATTTTTTATTTGGAACCGAATTCTGCCTGACCTGGGTCAACAAAAAAATGGCGGAGCATATCGAAGATATCGAAGGATTGGATAAAATTAAGTTGTTTGACGCAAAACAAGGAGTTAGTGTATCATTTAAGCTCAGTAAAGCGGCGAACATTTGGAAATATCCAATTGTAACTAGTCTGGTCAATCAGGGCGGCACTCAAGAGTTAAAGCAAGGAGTAGTGGTTTTTCCTAATTGGAAGTTAGCCTTGCAGGGCGGAGAATCTTTTAAGGTCGAGCTGCGGGTTGGAATCGAACAGTAGAAAAGGAAGTAAAATATGCCTGAATTAAGACAAGATCCGATTTCTGAACGTTGGGTGGTAATTGCGACTGAAAGAGGAAAACGTCCTTCTGATTTTGGCGGAGGAGCCGCCACTAAATTAATTACAGAAGAACACGTTGATACTTGTCCCTTTTGCGAAGGCAACGAATCCAAAACTCCGCACGAGCTTTTTGTGGTTAGAAAACCTAAAAGCAAACCCGATGGTCCGGGTTGGGAAGTAAGGGTTATTCAAAATAAATTTCCGGCACTGACTTCCCAGGGGGATATCAAGCGTTCGGGATCGGGGCTTTTTGATTTGGTCAGTGGCATTGGAGCCCACGAAGTTATCATTGAAACTCCAAAGCACAATTTAATTATTGCCGATATGCCGCCCGAACATATCGATAAAATCCTTTTAGCCTATAAAGAAAGAATTATCGAATTAGAAAAAGACGCCCGCTTCAGATACGTTTTAGTTTTTAAAAATTACGGAGTAGCGGCGGGAACTTCACTGGATCACCCGCATTCCCAATTAATTGCAACGCCGATCACTCCCCGTTATGTTAAGCTCGAGCTTTCCAACGCCAAGGAATATTACCGCCACAAAGAAAGGTGCATTTTCTGCGACCTGATACGCCAGGAGTTAGATATCGGCTACCGCTTAGTTTACGAAAACGAATTCTTTATTGTTTTTTGTCCGTTTGCATCGCGGTTTCCTTTTGAACTTTGGATCCTGCCGCGCCGCCACCAGTCTGCTTTTCAGGAGATTCCCGATGACCAAAGAATGCAGCTGGCAGTTTGTTTAAAAGAGGTGCTCTCCCGGTTGAAAGTAGTTTTAAATGATCCGCCTTTTAATTACGTTTTGCACACTTCTCCCAATCCCATTCCGCGTCCGGGAAAGCCTAATCACTGGGGAACCATTCGGTTTGACTTCCACTGGCACATCGAAATTATTCCGCGATTAACCAAAATGGCTGGTTTTGAATGGGGATCCGGGCTTTATATCAATCCAACCCCCCCGGAAGAAGCGGCAAAATATTTGAGGAACGCCAAGATTTAATTTCCTCTTAAAATATGATAAAATAGTGAAAATTTCCCAGAAAGGAATCGTTTTATGTCAGGTCATTCAAAATGGGCAACCATCAAGCGCAAAAAAGGCAAAACGGACGCGCAAAGAGGCAAAATCTTTACTAAATTAATCCGCGAATTAATTACCGCCACCAAAGAAGGCGGCCCGGATCCGACCGGAAATTCAAGGCTGCGCATGGCGATTGAAAAAGCCAAGGAAAGCAATCTTCCTAACGATAAAATTAAAAGAGCGATCGAACGAGTGGCGGGGGGCGAGGCAGACGAAGATCAAATTGAAGAAGTGGTTTATGAAGGCTATGGCCCGGGCGGGGTAGCAATTTTAGTTGAAACCCTGACCGATAACAAAAACCGTACCGTTTCCGAAGTCAGAAATGTTTTTACCAAGCACGGCGGTAATATGGGCAGTTCCGGTTGCGTGGCCTGGAACTTTGAGAAAAAAGGATTAATCGTTTACGATAAAAAGGGTAAAAATGACGAAGCCATCTCACTGGCGGCGGTCGAAGCCGGCGCCGAAGATGTGAATACGGATGAAGAAGTAATCGAGGTTACCACCACTCCCGAAAATTTTCATCAGGTTCGGCAAAGTTTAATTGACGTTGGGCATAAGCCGGATAGTTCAGAAATTACCATGAACGCCAAAACCACGGTAAAACTTGAGGGCGAAGATGCCCACAAAGTTTTAAAGTTGGTGAGTTTACTCGAAGATCTAGATGATGTGCAAAAAGTCCATGCCAATTTTGATATTTCCAAAGAGATTTTGGAAGAGGAAAGTAAGCAGTGAAAATAATTGCAGATTTGCATCTGCATACCATAGCTTCCGGCCACGCTTTTTCTACGATTAAAGAATATGTTCAAGCTGCTCAGCGCGCCAAACTCAAATATATTGCCATTACCGATCACGGACCAGCCATGCCGGGTGGTGCGCACCAATATCATTTTTCTAATTTAAGAATGCTGCCCAACGAAGTTGACGGGATTACTTTGCTGAAAGGCGCCGAAGCCAATATCAAAGATGCGCAGGGCAATTTAGATTTACCGGATTTTGAACTTTCGGCATTAGACATTGTGATTGCATCCATTCATCCGCGGTGTGGCTACAACGGATCAAAAGAAAAAGAAAATACAAAAGCGCTTAAAGGAGCCATGCAAAATCAACACGTAAAAGTGATTGGCCATCCGGGCAATCCCCGCTATCCGGTGAATATTAAGGAAATCGTTGGTTTTGCTAAAGAAAGCGGGGTTTTGATTGAAATTAATAATGCTTCCCTGATAAGCTGGGCGAGGAAGGGCAGTGAGGCTAACTGTCTCGAGTTTGCCCAGGAAGTGAAGCGGCAGAACTGGTTTGTCTGTATCGGATCCGATTCACATTTTATTGATACGGTTGGTAATTGCGATGCCGCCTTAGCGCTGATTAAAGAAGCGGGAATTCCTGCGGATCACGTGGTCAATGCGTCCAAGGAATTAGTTCGAGAGTGGTTTTTTGAAGGATCAAGAAAATTATAGTAAAATTGGAAGGAAGGTTGCGTTAAGTGTTAGCTAAAAGAATTATTCCCTGTTTAGATGTTAAAGCCGGACGCGTGGTTAAAGGCGTGCATTTCGAAGATTTAAAAGATGCCGGCAACCCGGTGGATTTAGCGGCTTATTATGATCAACAAAAAGCAGATGAACTCTGCTTTTTGGATATCACCGCTTCGCACGAAGAACGCTATATCCTTTTAGATATCGTTAAAAAAACCGCCGAAAAAGTATTTATTCCGTTTACAGTGGGCGGCGGCATTAACGATTTAGAAATGATCCGCGAAATTTTAGCGGCGGGTGCGGATAAAATTTCAATTAATACTGCAGCGGTTAATAATCCGGATTTAATAAAAGTAGGGGCACAGCGTTTCGGCAGTCAGTGCATGGTGGTAGCGATCGATGCCAAGCGCAAAGGCGATAGTTTTGAGGTGTTCACCCACGGTGGAAGAACGGCGGTAGGTCTGGATGCCATTGAATGGGCAAAGAAAGTGGAAAAATTGGGTGCCGGTGAAATACTTTTAACTTCGATGGACCGCGATGGAACCAAGGCCGGTTACGATATTGAATTAACCCAAAAAGTTGCTAAAGCAGTTAGTATTCCGGTAATTGCTTCGGGCGGGGCGGGAACGCTCGAACATATTTATGAAGTTTTAACTGAAGGGCAGGCGGATGCTGCTCTCTTAGCTTCTTTGCTCCATTACCGTGAACTTACTATCCATCAGATCAAAGACTATTTAGTTAACAAGGGAATTTCAGTGAGGATGTAGTGAACTTACAAGCGTATCTTTCAAAAAATAAAAAAGTAATTGATCGGGCTTTAGATAAATTTCTTCCGGAGGCCAGGAGCTCTTATATTGCCAAGGTGATGCGCTACTCAGTTTTTGCCGGCGGCAAAAGATTTCGACCGGCTTTGATGCTTTTAGTATGTGAAGCGCTTTCCGGAAAAGTTAAACAAGTATTGGCGGCGGCCTGTGCGGTTGAGCTGATTCATACTTTTACCCTGATTCACGATGATCTGCCTTGTATGGATGACGATGATTATCGGCGGGGCAAACTTACTTCACATAAAAAGTTTGGCGAGGATATGGCAACTTTAGCGGGGGACGCCATGCAGGCGCTGGCCTATGAGATATTACTGAAAGAAACTAAAGGGGTTTCTCTACAGTATAAGATGCGTGCATTAGAAACGATATTAGAGGCGATTGGATCGGATGGGGTGGTGACCGGACAGGTGCTCGATATTCAATCCGAGGGAAAGAAAATAAGTTTATCGGCACTGGAAAATATCCATTTAAAGAAAACGGCGGCGTTGATTCAGGCTGCGGTGAAAGCGGCCGCCATTCTTTGCGGTGCATCTACTAAAAAAATTACCCAGCTGGATCGTTACGCCCAGCATTTAGGGCTGTCATTTCAAATTGCGGATGATCTCTTGGATTACACTTCTTCATTTGCTAAGATGGGTAAGCAGCCCGGTAGTGATAAGAAGCAAAAAAAATCTACTTACGTATCGTTACTCGGAAAAGAAAAGGCACGCCAACTGATGGTTAAAGAACGCGATCAGACCCGGCGGGCAATTTCTTTTTTAGGTAAAAAAGGTAAGCGGTTAGCGGAATTAGCCGATTTTGTTATAAAAAGAGAAAGATAAATTTTTGAGAGGAGCGCCAAATGAAGATGCTGTGGGATATTGTTAATTCACTTTTAGTTAATTACGTGCTGGTGATCGTGGCGTTTGCCTGGTTTGCGGCGCAGGTAATTAAAGTTTTTTATTACTGGATCGTGGACAAAGAATTTGATATTTTGCACTTTTTTGAGGCGGGAGGGATGCCCTCGGCACATTCGGCAACCGTATCGGCATTAACCATTGCGGTCGGACTAGTTTACGGCTGGGATTCTCCGCTGTTTGCGATTTCCGTAGTGTTAGCCTTAATTGTGATGTACGACGCTACCGGAGTTAGACGGGAAGCCGGCCGGCAGGCGTTACTGTTAAATAAAATGGTTGAAGAAATTTATGCTTCGGATGGGGATAAGATTAAAAAACTAAAGGAATTAATTGGACATACACCCTTGGAAGTTATCGTGGGGGCGACGATTGGCGTGGTAATTGCCTTTGTAAGTTATTATATTATTCATAGCGTATTATTCTTCGTATAAGAAATAGGATTGAGCATGGGTCGGATTATCGACGAAATTAAACTGCCGCAAGGATTAAATTATCTTTCTACCGAACAACTGGAACAGGTTGCCAAAGAGGTTAGAGGAGTTATTATCAAGGCAACTTCTAAGGTAGGCGGGCATCTTTCTTCAAGTTTAGGAGCAGTAGAACTTTCGATTGCTTTGCATTCGATTTATGACAGTCCCCGCGATAAAATAGTTTGGGACGTGGGACATCAGGCCTACGCCCACAAAATTTTAACCGGAAGATTAGAAAGATTTGATACTATCCGCCAGTACGGTGGTTTATCCGGTTTTCCTAATATTACCGAAAGCCCGCACGATCATTTTACGGTGGGGCATGCCAGCACTTCAATTTCGTCCGCTCTGGGATTAGCGCAGGCCCGGGATTTAAAAGGTGAAAAACATGCAGTCGTGGCCGTGATCGGTGACGCTTCACTTTCGGGTGGGTTAGCACTCGAAGCCGTTAATAATTTAGTTCATTTAAAAAGCAATCTGATCATTGTACTGAATGATAACGAAATGTTTATTTCTAAAGGAGTCGGGGCGCTTTCTAATTATTTAACCAGGGTTAGAACCAATCCCCTTTACTTCAACGTAAAGGAAAGAATTGAAAAATTAATTTCAAAAATTCCCCGCATCGGAGTACCGCTGGTGCGCAGTGCCGAAAAATTAAAAGATCGCACTAAACATTTCTTTGTTGACTTTAAAGTAGGGGTTATATTTGAAGAACTTGGTTTTAAATATTTTGGCCCCATCGACGGGCATAATATTCCGCTGCTCATGTCAACTTTGCACCATGCCAAGGAAGTTAACGGTCCGGTTTTAATTCATATCTTAACCAAAAAAGGAAAAGGCTATGCCCCGGCCGAGAAAAATCCTACGCTTTTTCATAGTGCTCCGCCGTTCGATTTAAAAACCGGAAAGCCGATTCCTAAAAACGGCCGGCCTTCATATACCAGTGTTTTTGGTAAAGCCATGGTAAAAATTGCTAAACAAAATGACAAAGTAGCGGCAATCACGGCGGCGATGGTCGATGGTACCGGATTAGTGGATTTTGCTAAAGAATTTCCAAAGCGCTTTTTTGACGTAGGGATTGCAGAAGGCCATGCGGTAACTTTTGCGGGAGGTCTTTGTAAGGGCGGATTTAAGCCGGTCGTGGCAATTTACTCTACATTTTTACAGAGATCTTACGATCATATTATTCATGATGTGGCGCTGCAAAATTTACCGGTAGTTTTTGCCATTGATCGAGCCGGAATTGTGGGTGAGGACGGGGCAACCCATAACGGTTGTTTTGATATAACTTATATGCGTTCAATCCCCAATATGGTAGTGATGGCGCCTAAAGACGAAAACGAATTACAAAATATGCTTTTTACCGCGGCTAATTATCAGGATGGGCCGATATCGATAAGATATCCGCGGGGCAGAGGGTTTGGGGTTGCATTAGATGAAAAACTTAAAAATATTCCTGTCGGTCAGGCGGAAGTAGTATTTAATCCGCCATCTGGTGCAGCGGACGTATCCATTATTGCCATTGGTTCGATGGTTTATCCCTCAATTGAAGCGGCCAAATCATTAAAAAAAGAAGGAATTGCCGCATCGGTTATTAATGCGCGTTACGTTAAGCCGCTGGATGAAGCATTAATCTTAAAAGAAGTTGGCAATAAAAAATTAATCGTGACGGTTGAAGAAGGAACCCTCGAAGGCGGCTTTGGATCGGCGGTAGCTGAATTATTATTAAATCATAAAATTGTTACTCCGGTGAAACGCTTGGGTATTCCGGATAAATTTGTACAACACGGAGACAGAAATATAATATTAGAACTTTGTGGATTAACGCCGGAAAAGATTGTTGAAAATGTAAAGAAAGGTCTTTAAAATTCATAGCATATGTTAACTGATATTGAAATTGCGCAAAGCGCCAAATTAAAACCAATTACTAAAATTGCTAAGGCCGCGGGATTTTCTCAGGATGAACTCGAGCCCCACGGAAAATATAAAGGAAAAATTTGTCTTTCTGCTTATCGCCGCCGCATCCATAAAAAAGACGGTAAGTTAATTTTAGTAACTACCATGACCCCCACCCGCAGCGGTGAAGGAAAAACCACTTTAACTATTGGGCTGGGGCAGGCGCTTAAAAAAATTGGCAAAAAATCTTTTATTGCAGTTCGAGAGCCGTCTTTGGGGCCGGTGATGGGGATGAAGGGTGGTGCGGCCGGTGGTGGTTATTCGCAAGTGCTTCCCATGGACGAGATTAATCTGCACTTCGTAGGAGATATGCACGAAATCACGGCGGCCCATGATTTGTTGGCGGCGATAGTTGATAATCATATCTATCAGGGTAATGCTTTAGGGATTGATCCCAAGCGAGTGGTTTGGCACCGCGTCATGGATATGAATGATCGTGCTTTGCGCAATATTACACTGCATTCTAAAAAGGGTGATCGCAAAGATCGTTTTGATATTACCGCTTCATCCGAAGTTATGGCCATCATGTGTTTATCCGAAAGCATTGAAGATATGAAGAAAAGATTTGCCCGCATCATTGTTGGCTATACCCATGCGGGAAAAGCAATTACGGCCGGGGATCTGCATGTGCAGGGAGCGATGGCGCTTTTGATGAAAAATGCGCTTAAACCAAATTTAGTGCAAACCATCGAAGGGGTTCCAACCTTTGTGCACGGCGGACCTTTTGCTAATATTGCTCACGGCTGCAGCAGTTTAATGGCCACTAAATTAGCGCTTAAAGTAGCCGATTATGTGGTAACCGAAGCGGGCTTTGGTTCTGATTTAGGTGCCGAAAAGTTTTTTGATATTAAATGTAGGGTGGGAAATTTAAATCCTTCCGCGGTAGTTTTAGTGGTTACGGTCCGCGCGCTAAAACTGCAGGGCGGTGCCGGGAAAGAAGATCTTATTAATCAGGATGATGCGGCATTGAAAAAAGGTTTTGAAAACCTCAATCAACATTTTCATAATATTCAAGCATTTGGAGTTCCTTGTATTTTAGCCTTAAATAAAATGCCGTGTGATACGCCTGAAGAAATCGAACTAGTGCTCAATACTTGTCAGGGCTTGGGTTACGATATTGCTTTGGCTGAAGTATGGGAAAAGGGTGGTGCCGGAGGAAAAGACTTAGCTAAAAAAGTGGTGAATGCTGCCAAACAAAAAAGCACGTTGAAGTTTTTATATAACCCTAAAGATGGTATTGAAATTAACTTAGGGAAAATTGCTAAAAATATATATGGAGCTTCGGGTGTAGAATACGAATCAGAAGCCATCAAAGATATTAAACATATTGCTGCGCTGGGCCTGGATAAATTACCAATTTGTGTAGCAAAAACTCAATATTCTCTTTCGCATGATCCAAAACTTTTAGGCCGGCCCAAAAACTATAAGCTGAAAGTAAGAGAACTCCAGGCCGATGCCGGTGCCGGATTTATAGTAGCTTACACCGGTGATATCCTTACCATGCCGGGTCTTCCTAAATGTCCCGCTGCCGCTAACATGGATATTACCGAAGACGGAAAGATTACGGGGTTATTTTAAAGTTATGACAGAAAAAAAATCAATCAACCTAAAAAAGATCGAAAAAGCATTCAAAGAAATATTAGTGGCCATCGGCGAAGATCCAAAGCGTAAAGGCATTCAGGATACGCCGCGCCGCGTAGCCAAAATGTACGCTGAGATTTTTGCGGGACTGCAAAAAGATCCCAAAAAGGAATTAACCGTTTTTCACGAAGAAGAACACGAAGAAATGGTGATGGTGAAAAACATTCCTTTTTATTCGATGTGTGAACACCATTTTGTGCCGTTTATTGGGAAAGCTCACGTGGTGTATATTCCAACCAAGGGCTATGTAACCGGACTATCAAAGCTGGTTAGAGTAATCGAAGGTTTTGCCAAGCGGCCGCAGCTGCAGGAACGCCTAACTACCCAAATTGCGGATACGTTAATGAAGGGATTGAAGCCGCAGGGTGTTATGGTGGTAATCGAAGCAGAGCATCTTTGCATGTCACTTAGAGGGGTTAAAAAACCGGGCTCCATCACGGTTACTTCTGCGGTACGCGGTGTCTTCCGCAAAAATCCTACCACGCGCGCTGAAGCCATGTCGCTGATTAAGGATTCAAAATAGGTAACTTATGCGAGACGAATTCAAGTATTTATTAGCACTTTCATCCGTTCCGGGTATTGGCAACGCTACGCTCAAAGCGCTTTTGACTCACTTTGAGCTGGCGGAAGATATTTGTACCGCTACGGAAAAAGAATTACTAAGTGTGCCGGGGATCAATCCCAAAATTGTAGCGGAAATTATAAAAGCCCGTGAAACTCATAATTTTGATATTCAGCTTAAAATTGACATGCCTTCGCATACGGAAATTATTGAATACACTAATGAAAAATATCCGCAGCTATTAAAAACCATTTATGACCCACCGCCGTATTTATTTGCCAGGGGTAATTTAGATTTACTAGATGAGCTATGCTTTGGTGTGGTTGGAACCAGAAAAGCTACCAGTTACGGCTTAAAAATGGCGCAGCATATTTCAACCGGGCTGGCTCAAGCTGGTTTTACCATTGTTTCCGGAATGGCCGAAGGAGTGGATGCGGAGGCGCACCGGGCGGCACTAGCCGTGACCGGAAAAACGATTGCGGTGCTTGGTTGCGGCGTAGATATAGTTTATCCATCCATTAACCAATCACTTTATAAAGAAATTTATAAACACGGTTTAATTATTTCCGAATTTTTACCGGCGAGCGAACCCACTAAATATACTTTCCCTAAAAGAAACCGTATAATTTCAGGATTATCAAAAGGGGTTTTGTTTGTTGAAGGCGGGAAAAAGAGCGGGGCCATGATTACCGTTGATTATGCACTGGAGCAGGGGCGAGATGTTTTTGCCATACCGGGAAGAATTGATACCGATGCGGCGCAAGGTACCAACTGGCTGATTCAACACGGCGCTAAATTAGTACAAAACGCAAATGATATTTCAGAAGAATACGGAATGGTTTGTGATGCCCACAATGTTTGCAGTGTTAATCGGGTCAAGGCCATTATTAAAAATTATCAGCTTGACCAGGAAAGCGAAAGAATATTAGAAGCCCTGGCCGAAGGTGAACAAAATATCGAAATTTTATCCCGCCTTTTAGATATGGATATTCGATCGCTGCAGGCAAAATTAACCATGCTGGAGTTAAAGGGAATCGTGAAGCGGGTTTCGGGCAGGGTGTTTGGCCTGGCGTAAGCGCAGCTATAGATTAGTACTAAACTTATAACCTTTTTCTTTAATCAGTTTTATTATTTCAGGTAGTGCAATAATCAATTCTTCTCTTTTGGGACCGCCGTCGTGCATGAGGATGATCGCACCGTCCGCTAGATTATTATTCACCGTTTTAACATATTCTTTGGCGGCATGAACATTCCAGTCGCTGATATCAAAGGTCCAAAATGCAATTTTGTAACCCTTTTCTTTGGCTAGTTTAAAAGCGCGCCAGTTAAAAAAGCCGTAAGGGGGACGAAATAATTTTACATTTACGCCGCTGGCGTCGAAAATTGTTTGATGCGTATTGTCTAACTCCTTTTTGATGACCGCTCGATCAATAACATAACCATCGATGTGTGTATAAGTATGGTTTGCCAGGGTATGTCCCTCAATATTGATTCTTTCAATGATTTGAGGATTAGCCTTAGCTTTATAACCAATAACAAAAAAAGTGGCTTTGACCCCATTATCCCTGAGGATGTCCAGTATTTTAGGGGTATTAACCGGGTCGGGACCATCGTCAAAGGTTAGATATACGGTTTGCGGAGTATTTTTTTGCCAAATAATTTCACCGGCCTGCGGTACACAGGAAGTAAGTAAAAACGACAAAAAAACTAATATAATTAAGCCGGGGATCAATGTTTTTTTCATGATGAATCATTTTAGCATATTATTATCAATAATGTCTTTGCACTAATAACAGGCCCACTGCTATAATTGATTTAAGTTTACAAATTATTGGAGAATAAAATGGTTTTATTTAGTGAAATGTATGCTTCAAAATTAAAAAGAGTTGCCGTAGTTGACCGCATCCAGGAGCCGGTAGGCAAAGTTAAGGATTTAGTCATTACAATTACCGAACCGTATCCCGTCGTTTCGGGTCTCTTAATTACTACTAACGCAGGTAAAGAATATATTATTTTAATGGCTGAGATCGACATGATTGGCCAGCAATTTGTTGCTACCCGCACCACCAAGGACCGCATCCCCTTTACTAACCACCGCAATCATGAACTCTATGCTTTTAGAGATATATTTGATAAACAGATTGTAGATATTAACGGGGCGCGGGTAATTCGGGTCAACGATTTAAAGTTGGCTAAGGTTGAGCAAAGTGTAAATTTAATTGCAGTCGATGTAGGGGCGAGGGGACTACTAAGAAGAATTGGCATTGAAGGTTTGGTTGATTGGTTGCTGGGATTGTTTAAAATTACAATTCCGGAACGTTTAATTGGTTGGGACCACGTCGAACAATTCCAAACTGGGTCGCATCTTGGCCCAATTACCATTCCGCATAATCGGATCACTGAACTGCATCCGGCGGACGTTGCCAATATTATTAGTCAGGTGCACTCCGAAGAAAAAACCGCCATCTTTAAATCTTTAAGTGATAAGACCGCCGCTGAAGCGCTGCACGAATTAGAACCTAAAATTCAGGCCATGTTGCTTTTAACCATTGATACTAAAAAAGCCCTGCGGATTATCGAAAAAATGCCGGTAGACGAAATTGCAGACGTATTAGGCGATCTTCCGCAGGAGAAAGCCAATGAATTGTTAAGGTTGCTGGGTCCGCGTAAGATGCAAAAAGTAAAAGAATTATTAAGTCACCCCGAAGAAACCGCGGGCGGTTTGATGACCACCGAATTTATTAGTGTACCTTTGCATTTTTCGGTTGAAGATACCATTTTAAAACTCAGAGAGGTGGCTCCGGACGCCGAAACTATTTATTACGTTTACGTTTTAGATAATGATGAAAAATTGATCGGGGTCTTTTCCCTCCGTGAATTAATTATTGCTCAGCCGCAGGTAAAAATCAGCCAAATTATGACTACCAATTTAAAAACGGTGGATTCGGATGATAATCAAAAAGAAGTGGCGGATATCATATCAAAATATAATTTGTTTTCAGTGCCGGTAGTTGATAAAAATAATAAAATGTTAGGCATTGTTACAGTAGATGACGTCGTAGACTTTATTTTACCTCCCATATCTCGCAGAAAGAGGCATATTTTAGGATGAAAGCTCCCCGCGCACCTTTTTACAAAAGAATGTGGTTTTTCCTTTTAATCCTGGGACCAGGGATGGTTTCGGCTATGGCAGGCAACGATGCGGGAGGTACGGCAACTTATTCGGTGATCGGGGCCAATTATGGTTTTAAAATGCTCTGGCTTTTGGTAATTGTTGGAATTGGACTAGCTACCATTCAAGAGATGTGTGCTCGGATGGGCGTGGTTACGGGGAAAGGCTTGTCAGACTTAATTAGAGAAGAGTTTGGGGTACGCTGGACGCTTTTTGCGATGATTATCCTTTTAGTAGCCAATATTGCCGTAACTATTGCCGAATTTGCCGGAATTGCCGCCTCCCTGGAAATTTTTGGAATCACTCGATATTTAACCATTCCGATTACGGCCGTGTTTATCTGGTGGTTAATTACCAAAGGAACCTATCGGTTTGTAGAACGGTTTTTTATTGCGGTATGCTTTATTTATTTTTCTTATATTATTTCAGGTTTAATGGCCAAGCCGGATTGGGCTTTGGTTTTGCAAAATACGGTGGTTCCTCATTTTGAGTTTAAAGCAAATTTTATTATGATTGCGATTGCCATGATTGGTACTACCATTACTCCCTGGATGCAGTTTTATCTGCAGTCATCGATTGTGGAAAGAGGGTATAAAACCAGACAATACGGCATGGAGCGCTGGGACGTAATTTTAGGAGCGGTGGTTGCGGTGGTGATTGCCTATTTTATTATTGTTGCCTGTGGAGCAACGCTGCATACGGCCGGGATACAAGTTCACAGTGCTAAGGATGCGGCCTTAGCGCTTTCGCCGTTGGTGGGTAGTAGTGCGGCAATGCTATTTGCGCTGGGTCTTTTTGGCTCATCATTTTTAGGCGCCACTATTTTACCGCTTTCTTCCGCTTACGCCATTTGTGAGGCTTTTGGTCTGGAAAACGGCATTAGTAAAAAATTATCTGAGGCTCCGGTTTTTTTCTTTTTATTTACCGCTTTAATTCTGATTGGAGCCGGGGTAGTTTTAATTCCCAGTGTTTCACTGATTAATGTAATGGTTATTTCCCAAACTGCCAACGGAATTCTTTTGCCGTTTATCTTGATTTTTATGCTGCTTTTGGGGAATAACAAAAAACTGATGGGGGAGCACAAGAATTCTGCTTTTTATAATATTGTTATCTGGGGAATTGCGCTATTCTTAATTCTGCTTACTATAATCCTGTTATTTTCTTCTTTGGTTCATTTCTGATGCCATAAAAAAACTAGGATGTTTAATAATAAACATCCCAGTTTGATAAAGGTAACCCTAAAAACTATTTATTCTTTTTTAGAAGTTTATGTTTCTTAATAACACCCCAGATTACTTGGGTCATTTTAGTAACAGGTATTGGCTTCGCTCCAAATACTTTTTCTAGAGTTTCGCCTCTTCCTTTAAAATTAACGGTCATTTTCTTTAATCCACCTCTTGCCATTTAAACTCACCTCCTTTATGTTGAGAGTTCTAGTCATGAAATTAAGCTCGATTATGCTAAAACTCATGAATTAGGAGTATTATAAACATATTTATGAGTAAAAATCTACAATTATTTTAATTTTTTTCTCTGAAAAACCATTTTTTATCTCTAAGAAGTTTGCGGTATTTTGTTGATCGGCACGCTATTTATGGGTTTACGAACCAAAATGAATAGCTTACAATATTTACAGCTTATAAAACTGGAGATGATTGATATGCGAAAAATATTTTTATTAACTGGTTTGCTGGTTTTCACTTTGCTGATGGTTAGTTGTGTAGTATCGAAGACCCAATTATTTAATCAGGATGATAACGGCGGAGGGTTTACAGTTGAAGTAAATAAGGTTTTTAAAGTAACGCTGCCGGCTAACCCAACAACCGGTTACGGCTGGTATTTCAATAAGCTGGATACGGAAGCGTTTAAGGTGGTTGAGAGTGGTTATAATTCTGAATCGGATAGTCGGGTGGGGGCGGGTGGAAACAGCTGGTGGAAGATCAAAACGCTGGCTAAGGGCGAAAAAACCTTAAGTTTATTATATTATCGATCGTGGGAGGGACCCCAAAAAGCGGTAAACCAATATGAAATTACATTAATTATAAAGTAATTCAGTATCTAATTGCATTTCCTCCCATATTTCCCTATAATGTATCGCCATGTTCAAAAAAATCCTGATTGCTAACCGCGGCGAGATCGCCGTACGCATCATCCGGGCCTGTAATGAGTTAGGCATTAAAACCGTTGCCGTGTACTCAGCCCCCGACAAAGACTCACTTCACGTTAAACTGGCGGACGAAGCCTTTTGTATCGGTCCCGCATCCCCGGCCGAATCTTATCTGAACGTTCCCAATCTGATTAGTGTCGCCGAAGTTTCCGGTGCCGAAGCGGTTCATCCGGGATACGGCTTTTTGGCCGAAAACGCTAAGTTTGTGGAAATTTGTGAATCCCATAATATTGTATTTATTGGTCCCCCGATTTCGGCGATGGAAAAAATGGGGGATAAAGCGACGGCTCGCAAAACCGTGCAAAAAGCCGGAGTTCCGGTTGTTCCTGGATCGGATGGAACCATTTCCGATGAGGATGAGTTAAGGCAAGTAGTAGCTAAAATTGGTTACCCGGTAATCATGAAAGCAACTGCGGGTGGTGGAGGAAAAGGGATGCGCGTTGCCAGAAACGATGATGAGCTGATCCGCTTCTTTAAAACTGCCCGGGTTGAAGCCGAAGCGGCGTTTGGCAACCCTGAAATGTATGTCGAAAAATTTATCGAAGAACCCCGCCACATCGAAGTTCAAATTTTAGCCGATAAACACGGCAATGTTATTCATCTGGGTGAGAGGGATTGTTCGATTCAACGCCGCCACCAAAAATTAATCGAAGAAGCGCCTTCTCCAATTATTAATGAAAAACTGCGTAATAAAATAGGGGAGGCAGCGGTTAAAACGGCGAAAGCGGTTAAATATTATAGTGCCGGCACCATTGAGTTTTTATTTGATAACGGCAAATTTTATTTCATGGAAATGAATACCCGGATTCAGGTAGAACACCCGGTTACCGAAATGATCACTAATATTGATATTATTAAAGAACAAATTGCCATCGCGGCGGGCGAAAAGCTGCGTTTTAAACAAAAGGACGTTAAGTTTAGCGGGCATGCCATTGAGTGCCGTATCAATGCCGAAAACCCGGCAAAAAACTTTATGCCTTCACCGGGGGATATTCCGGTTTATCTGCCGCCGGGAGGTCCGGGGGTCAGGGTAGACAGCCATGCTTATCAGGGCTATACAATCCTTCCTTACTATGATTCTTTAGTTTCAAAGCTGATTGTCTGGGGAAATGACCGCACCGAGTGCATTCAGCGTATGCTGCGCGCATTAGATGAATATGTAATTGATGGAATCCATACTACGATTCCTTTCCACCAAAAAGTGTTAGAGCATGAAGCCTTTATTTCCGGAGATTTTAATACTAAGTTCATAGAAAAATACTTCAGTAATAATAAGGAAGCAGTTAAGCATGGGTAAAAGGTCAACGGCCCGCCGTCTCGCCATGCAAGCCCTCTTTCAATCCGATCTGAGTGGATATGATATAGATAAAACCTTAAAAGATACTTTTGATACCGGTGAATTTATTGACGACACCAAGTCTTTTTCAACTGAACTGGCTAAAGGTACCTGGGACCACAAAGACGAAATTGATAAAACTATTTCTGCTCAAGCAGTAGACTGGTCTCTTGAACGGATGGGTGTGGTGGATCGAAATATTCTACGTCTGGGAATTTTTGAGCTTAAGTATCAAAAAGGAACGCCTGCATCCGTGATTATTAATGAAGCGGTTGAACTGGCTAAAAAATTCGGCTCCGATGACTCGGCTAAGTTTATTAACGGTATCCTCGGCGCATTAGCCAAAAAATAACCCTCAAAAAAATACCTTCCAAAAAGTGAAATTTCCCCGTAAATCTTCCGATAATAAATTGGAATAATCTTCATAAAGCGAGATGAAAATGCCGGGAAGAAGTGCAGTAATTTATAAACGTTCTCAAGCCCCCCGAATAGATAGTCAGCAATTTTTGGCTAAAAGTCGAGCGATTCGTACAACCGAAAATAGGGGGGTATTGGCCACAAAGATGGATACCGATAGTGTTGATCAACCATCCCCGATAATTGGACTAACCGCACCTGATGCCAGAACTTTCAGATCAGTTTTATTCAATTTACTTAGCAATCCTGCCATTCAAGTTAATCCTAAAGCACTTAGGTTAACTGCATTCGAAGGGAAGTTTGGCCCACAACTGGATGCGATCGCCGCCCATCAACCCAAAGATGCTACAGACATATTAGATTTAACACAAGTCGAGGGTTGGAGCGAAGCCCACAACTTATCTGGCGATAAAATCGGTTTTCATTTGGTAAGCGGCGGACTAATTCCGCAATCTCCGATAGATCTTAGCTTTGCCCGGGCCTGGGCCATGTTTAATTTTACCCAATCGATTACCTCTGCTCAAGCAAGAATTGAAGAAAGTGATAAATTTTTTGCGCAAATTGTTCGTGAAATTGATGCTTTTGATAAATTAAACGAAAACCCTCTCTTGGACGAGAGCGGTCTTCCGCGGTGCGCTGATTCTGAACTTTTGAGAAGAGAAGATTTTCATTTAAGATGTTTTCATAATGCAGGGATTGTTACCATCAAGGTGTCACGGGGAGACTTGACCGACCCGTATTTTGCGGTTGCTGCCCGGGATACGTATACTTTTTATAAACTGTTATCCAGGGGCCTGGTAAATTCGTATTATGATGGTGAAATAGGAAGGTTTAACGGGGCTTTTGCACGTTTCTTTGATGGGATTGCCGCACAAGAACACGATCCTAACTTTTCTTTAGCCAGTATTCCTGATTTTCAATGTAGCGTGCCTTTGGGCAGCAACGGAATTGATGTTGGGATCAGGACCCTCCCTTTAGGTTTAGGAAGGTACCAAGATGAAATTTCGTTTGCAAAAGTTTGGTTTACTTTTGAAACCGGAGGAAGAAATACTTCGGGACGTCAATTAGCTCAATCAGTGGTTGACGACATCTCAATCCAGATGCATATCCATGCCTCGCAGCTGGATAGAGGATAAATGCTTACTCTTGTTTTTCCGCATATTTTCAAGTAAAATGAAGGTTCTAGTTTTTCAAATTTAGGTGGAGGATCTATGTTTACCGGCATCGTCCAGGAACTAGGCAAAATCAAAAACATAACCCAAAAAAAGAACCTCAAAAGATTCTTTATTAAGTCAAAATTGGTAAAAAAAGAGCTTAAATTAGGGTCTTCGGTAAGTATTAATGGTGTATGTTTGACCGTGGTTGATCTTAAATGGGACTATTTTGCAGTGGAAGCGGTGGCCGAAACCTTAAGAACCACTAATTTATCTTCACTTCAGGCTGGCGATACGGTTAATCTTGAACCGGCTCTACTGGCGACCGGTCGATTAGACGGTCATTTTGTCACCGGGCATATTGATACCCAGGGCACTATCACGAAAAGACAAACCGTTGGTCAGCAGGAAGAAATTTATATCAAAATCCCTCTCGAATTTCAAGCCCTGATGGTAAGCAAAGGATCTATTTGTATCGATGGTATCAGCCTAACCATTGCGGCGATCAGAGGGGATACCTTTAAAGTAGTGATCATTCCGCATACCCTGAAAAACACGACCCTAAATCAAAAACAAGTTAATCAACTGGTGAATATCGAATTTGATATTTTAGGAAAATACACTTTGGCTAAAACCAATAATTTGCAATTTTCTGATCAAAGCCAGCTTAAGGCTAAGCTCATTGAATATTCAAAATTTGCGTTCCGGGCCAATTTGAATTAGGTTTAGTTATGAAATTTAGTACCATTGAACAAGCTATAACCGAAATTCGAAACGGCCGGATAGTGATCGTGGTTGACGATGAATCGCGTGAAAACGAGGGCGATCTGGTTTTGGCGGCAGAAAAAGTTACTCCCCAAGCCATCAACTTTATGATTACCCACGGTAAAGGTCTAGTTTGTGTTCCGATGCAGGGCGACCGCTTAGACCGGCTTGGCATCCAGCAGATGGTTTCTCAAAATACCGAAGCGATGCGTACCGCCTTTACGGTTTCCGTAGATGCCGCAAAAATGCACAAGGTTACCACCGGGATTTCTCCTGCGGATCGAGCTAAAACCATCGAGGTATTAATTAATCCGGCCAGTAAAAAAAGCGAATTAGTTCATCCCGGGCACATCTTTCCTTTGAGAGCATTTCCAGGCGGAGTGTTAAGGCGTGCCGGACATACCGAAGCCGCAGTCGATTTAGCTACTTTGGCGGGCTTGTTTCCGGCCGGGGTCATCTGTGAAGTAATCAAAAAAGACGGCCACATGGCGCGCACGCCTGATCTTTTTAAGTTAGCTAAAAAACATAACCTTAAAATTATCAGCATTGCAGATTTAATCCGCTACCGGATGCGCAAAGAGGGACTGGTTAAAAAAGTTACTAAGGCAAACTTGCCGACGCGTTTTGGGGATTTTACTTTAGTTACTTATAAAGATAAAATAAGCGGGGACATTCACCTGGCTTTAGTTAAGGGCAAAGTTTCCGGCAAAAAGAACGTACTGGTCAGAGTTCATTCCGAATGTTTAACCGGGGATGTTTTTGGATCGAAACGCTGCGATTGCGGAGATCAGCTGGAAATCGCGCTTAAAAGGATTAACCAGGAAAAGTCCGGAGTATTGTTATACATGCGGCAGGAAGGGCGCGGAATCGGCCTGGAAGCTAAATTAAAGGCTTATCAGCTGCAGGATCAGGGATTAGATACGGTAGAGGCCAATGAATCACTAGGTTTTGCTGCGGATCTTAGAGATTATGGAATCGGAGCACAAATTTTAGCGGATTTAGGATTATCAACCATAAAGCTGATGACTAATAATCCTAAAAAAATAGTTGGCTTAGAAGGTTACGGATTAAAAATTGCAGAACGGGTTCCGGTTAAAATTGCGCCGAATCTGCATAACAAAAGGTATTTGAAAACCAAACACGAAAAATTAGGGCATTGGTTGTCATAAAAAGGAGGAATGAATCATGGTAAAAATAATTGAAGGAAAGCTAAATGCAGAAGGGTTTAAGTTTGGGATCGTAGTTTCACGTTTTAATGAGTTGGTGTCTAAAGGATTGCTCGAAGGAGCGCTGGACTGCCTGAGGCGCCACGGAGCAAAAGATGCCGCCATCGATGTGGTATGGGCTCCGGGTTCTTTTGAAATGCCGATGGTGACCAAAATGATTTTGAAAAAGAATAAATATGATGCAGTCATCTGTGTAGGGGCTGTCATCCGGGGCAGTACTCCTCATTTTGATTTTGTGGCATCCGAAGCCGCCAAAGGCATTGCTAAAGTTTCTTTAGATTCTGCGGTACCAGTAATCTTTGGCGTACTCACCACCGATACACTTGAGCAAGCACTGGAAAGAGCCGGAGCAAAGCCGGGCAACAAAGGCTTCCAGGCCGCCATGTCTGCCATTGAGATGGCCAATTTAGTAGAAAGCATATAATTCCTTAAAAGGAGGCGACCGTGGCACAAGTTAAAATTGAAGGTGTAACCAAAAGATTTGATGATGTAGTAGCAGTAAAAAATGTTGATTTACATATTAAGGACCAGGAGTTTTTAGTTTTAGTTGGCCCTTCGGGTTGCGGAAAAACCACGCTGTTAAGAATGATCGCTGGTTTAGAAGAAATTTCCGAAGGAACCGTCTCGATTGGAGATTTAGTGGTAAATGACGTTCCTCCTAAGGATCGTAATATTGCCATGGTTTTCCAAAACTACGCACTTTACCCGCACATGAAAGTTTACGAAAATATGGCCTTTGGCTTAAAATTGCGCGGGCATTCTAAAAAAGAAATTGACCGACGGGTAGCCGATGCCGCCGAAATTTTGGATTTATCTAATCTTTTAAAACGGCTGCCGAAACAGCTTTCCGGCGGTCAGCGTCAAAGAGTAGCTTTGGGTAGAGCCATCGTTAGACATCCTCAAGTATTTTTGATGGACGAGCCGCTTTCAAACCTGGACGCTAAACTTCGAGTGCAAATGCGTGCCGAGCTTAAAAAAATCCACGACCGCTTAAAAACCACCATTGTTTATGTAACTCACGATCAGGTTGAAGCGATGACCCTGGGAGAGCGCATCGCAGTTATTTTAAAGGGCGAACTGCAACAGGTTGATTCGCCGCTCAAGATTTATGAAAAACCGGATAATCGATTTGTCGCTGGCTTTATCGGCAGTCCTCCGATGAACTTTATTAAAGGGGGATTAGCGCAGGAAGGCGACCGCCTGGTTTTTAAATGCTCCAGTTTTAAATTTCCGATCCCAAAAGATTTTGAGGAATTTATCAGGGAATACGTTGGTAAAGATGTTACGCTGGGGATTAGACCCGAAGATATTATTGATGCTAAAAACCAGGATTGGCTGACCGAGAAAATGGCGGTATCCACTAAAGTTAACTTTAGAGAGCTGATGGGATCCGAAACCTATCTTTATTTAAAAGCCGGTTCCGAAAGCTTAGTATCCAGGGTGGACGCAATGTGTGATACGGCCTCCGGTTCAGCTTTTAATGTAGTAATAAATTTAAGAAAGATTCATCTTTTTGACTGCGATACCCAAAAAGTAATCTTTTAGTAGAAGATAGCCTTGGCAGAAGAAAAAATTGTAGAAAAACTTATCTTTGAATTATCGGACGAGGGAAACTGCGGAACCTTTCTCCCCGAACTAGATGTACCCCAGGTGAGCTTGCCCGAAAATTTATCCAGAAAAAACCTGCCGCTGCCCGAAGTTTCAGAAGTAGAAACCGTCAGGCACTTTACTAAGCTTTCTCGGTTAAATTTTGGCGTAGATTTAGGATTTTATCCTTTGGGATCCTGCACCATGAAGTATAATCCCAAGATCAATGAAGAAATTGCAGCATTAGCTGGTTTTGCCAGGCTCCATCCATACCTGGAAGAAGATCAAATCCAGGGGATATTGGAACTCCTCTATAACTTTGAGGAATATCTTAAAGCATTGTTTGGTTTTTCTGCCTATACTTTTCAACCCGCCGCCGGTGCCCACGGTGAACTTACCGCATTGATGATGATTAAGGCCTACCATAAAGACCAGAGACAGGAGACCAGAGATAAGATTATAGTTCCAGATTCTTCGCATGGGACTAATCCGGCGTCAGTTACTATGGTTGGTTTCAAATCGGTGGTAGTGAAATCAAATCCGCAGGGTGGGGTCGATTTAGATGCATTAAAAGCTGTGGTAGGTGACGATACCGCGGGTATTATGCTAACTAATCCCAATACTTTAGGTCTTTTTGACGAAAATGTTATTAAGATTGCAGAGGTTATCCACAAGGCGGGCGGTCTTTTATACTATGACGGCGCGAATGCTAATGCCTTATTAGGAAAATCACGTCCGTCCGATTTAGGTTTTGACGTTGCTCACTTTAATTTGCATAAAACATTTTCCACTCCGCATGGTGGGGGCGGGCCGGGGTCCGGTCCGGTAGGAGTAGCGGAAAAATTAGTTCCTTATCTTCCACAACCCAGAGTTATTAAAGAAGGTAATAAGTTCAAATTAAAAACTGCCGACCCAGATAAATCGATTGGCAAAGTGCATTCGTTCAATGGAAATATTGGAGTGATCATAAAAGCTTTCTGTTACGTAAGACTTTTAGGGAAAGCTATTCAAGAAGTCAGCGAAGATGCGGTTTTGGCAGCCAATTATCTTATGCAGAAGCTTAAAAAGTATTATTACCTGCCGTACGATCGAACCTGCCAGCATGAGTTTGTGCTTTCGGCCAAATGGCAGAAAGAAAAATATGGAGTGAAGGCTTTGGATATTGCCAAGCGGCTGATCGATTATGGAATTCATCCGCCAACCGTATATTTTCCTTTAATTGTTGAAGAAGCTTTAATGATTGAGCCTACCGAAACCGAGTCAAAAGCTACCCTGGACCGCTTTATTGAGGTGATGATTCAAATTGCCAAGGAATGCGAACAAAATCCGGAAATAGTTAAATCATCACCTAAAAGTACTCCGGTTTCCAGGTTAAACGAAACCCAGGCGGCCCGTAATCCAAAACTAAAATGGGAACCCCAAACCTCAAAATAGAGATATCTCCAAAATTTGCTGGGCCGCAAAACATGGCGGTCGACGTACAGCTTCTTAAGGACTTCGAAAAAGGTAAAATCGGCGCAACATTGCGAATTTACTCCTGGGCACCAGCTTGTTTATCTTTAGGCTATTCTCAAAAAAAAGAAAAATTACTAAATGAAAGATTAGTTAAACAATACGGCTGGGATGTAGTTAAACGCCCAACCGGAGGAGGAATTGTTTTTCATAACGAGGATGAGATTACATATTGTTTAATTTTACCTTATGATTTTAAAGGATTACCGCAAGGATTAATCCCTTTATATAAGTACATCTCGGAGATTATTGTATCTGCACTTAAAAAGATTGGCGTACCTGCCGCAATTAGTAATAATGCAGCCCGCCGTGAAAATGCGGACCTTTGTTTTTCTTATCCGGCCGAATATGAAGTTGTAGCTAATGGAAAGAAAATCGTGGGGAGCGCTCAAAAACGCGGCAAAAGAGGCTTTTTACAACATGGGAGTATCTTTGTCACAAGAAAAAACTATGATAATTTTTTTAAAGTATTAAAAGCCGGATCAGCTACCGATCTCGAAAGTGCGATTTCGGTTGAAGAAGTTTTAGAAAAAAAAATCGATGATAAAGAAATTATTGCAGCGCTTAAAGAAAGTTTTACTTCTGTTTTTAATAGGAATACAATATAAATATGGCCACCTGGCAGGAAACTTTTAAAAAAATCAATGAGTTCAAATACGAGCTGCCGAAATCCTTCCTTGAAGGGATGCGGGTTCCCGGCATTATTTATGCCGATGAGCAGATGATGGATCATATTTTTTCGGAGAATGCGCATATCCAGGTTGCCAATGTGGCTTATTTACCTGGGATTGTCAGGGCGTCACTGGCGATGCCGGATATCCATTATGGTTACGGTTTTCCGATTGGAGGCGTAGCGGCCTTTGATCCTGAAAACGGCGGGATCATTTCACCCGGCGGAGTTGGTTTTGACATAAATTGCGGAGTGCGAATCCTACGTACTGATCTTAAAAGAGAAAAAGTTTTACCCAAAATAAAAGATATGGTTTACGCCTTAGCCAATAACGTGCCGTGCGGAGTGGGTAGAGTCGGATCCATAAAACTTAAACTTTCGGATTTAGAAAAGATTATGAAAAAAGGATCAACCTGGGCAGTAGAAAATGGTTACGGCTGGCAAGAGGATGTTATTCATACCGAGGGAAAAGGGTGTCTGGAAGGAGCTGATCCGGAATGCGTTAGCAGCCGGGCTAAAGAACGCGGTCTTCCACAGCAGGGAACCTTGGGTTCAGGCAATCATTTTGTGGAAGTGCAATACGTTCAAGAAATTTATGATGAGGCTGCGGCGCGCGTGATGGGGATCGAAAAAGACACGGTTACGATTATGATTCATAGCGGGTCGCGGGGATTAGGACATCAGGTCTGTACGGATTATATTTCGATTATGTTAAATGCGTCTCGAAAATATGGAATTGCTCTTCCTGATCGCCAACTTTGCTGTGCTCCGGTTAATTCTCCTGAAGGCAATGAATATTTTGCGGCGATGGCTGGTGCAGCTAACTATGCCTGGACTAATCGGCAGATGATGATGCATTGGGCTCGAGAAGCTTTTGCGCAAGTAGTGGGCGGGACTCCGGAAAAACTAGGTATGGATCTTATTTATGACGTTGCTCACAATATCGCTAAAATGGAAATGCATAACGGAAAATTACTTTGTGTGCATCGCAAAGGGGCAACGCGAGCTTTTCCTGCCGGCCATCCGGAGATTCCAGAGGATTATAAGGAAATTGGTCAGCCGGTTATTGTTCCGGGGGATATGG
This sequence comes from Candidatus Margulisiibacteriota bacterium, assembly GCA_018823125.1. GTDB lineage: Bacteria > Margulisbacteria > WOR-1 > JAHJIW01 > JAHJIW01 > JAHJIW01. The sequence goes on from JAHJIW010000005.1 coordinate 88,114, forward strand.
GACGCTGTTCTTTCTTGTTAGTGGGAACGCAAAAAGCAATGGAAGAATCATTTGGTTCGGTTTGTCACGGTGCCGGCCGGATGATGAGTAGAACCAAGGCTTCGCATACTTTTAAAGCTGATAAACTAGTTGCAGATTTAGCCGGTAAAGGAATTGTAGTTCACGGCGCCAGTAAACGGGGCCTATCCGAAGAAGCTCCGGAAGCCTATAAAGATGTACGGAATGTGGTAAATGTAGTGGAAGGCGCTGGGTTAGCCAAAAAGGTAGCCAAGTTAAAACCCCTCGGCGTAATCAAAGGATAAAAATCTCCGATTTTTCAAAAAAAATGCCTCTCAAACTGAAATTTCATACCGGAAACGCAGATATACCAATGCAAAGAGGCAAACCCCGATTCGCCACGATGAACATATGCCCTGAAATAAATATTAACTAAGGAACAGGGCTTATGAGTATTAATTTTTATCCTACAATTTTAGTAGCTTCTACTGGTTTATCTGCCAAGCAGGGTGTGTCTAATGATCCACAAAAGCTGATAAAAAAAGCTGAACACCTGATTCGTATGGGTAATTTTGGGGGAGCAATTGATCAAATTGAGACAGCACTAACGTTAATCCTAACCCCCACACAAAAGGATAAAATAAATGATTGCTTGAGTTATATTGTTTCGAAATTGGAAAAGCAGCCAACGCATACGCCAAAAAGAATGTTGGTGTTAGCTAAGGCATATTTATTATTGGATAGAAAAGAAGAGGCATATTATCAATTTCGGCAATGTCTTGAATATCCAGGAGTTTCTAATGAGGCTCAAGGATATGTTGATAAAATTGTCCAGTCTTTAATTTCCGATAATTTACATTTAGCAGGCTTATTTTTTACAGAAGGAGAAATTGACGAGGCGATAAGTTGTTATCAATCAATTCTTGAATTTGTGCCGGATTCGGTTGAGGCCCACGTTCAATTAGCACTGCTTTATTCTCAAATTCCAGATCACTTTGAAAAGGCGATTGTCGAAGCTGAGCTAGCTTTAAGCTATGATCCGGATAATCGGTTTGCTTACGTTGCCTTGCTTACCGCGTACACCAATACGTTTCAATACGATAAAGTTTTGAGTCTGGTAGAGGATGAGCATCTATTAGAGAAATATCCTAATGATGCCAGTATTAACTATCTTTATGGAAAAACGCTTTTTGATTATGTTCCAACCCAACCGGCTACCCGAGAAATTTTGGGGCAAATGCTAGAAAATGATTCTATTGATTTTTCCGCTCAGCAATTATCAGAAATAAATTACTTTATGTCTTTTGCCGTTTATTTTGATGTGAATGCAGTTAGTAATTTTGAAGAAAATCGTAAAACGATTATCGATTTATTAGAAAATGCAGTGCGTCTGAATCCGCATTATCAGGATGCCTGGGTGCTTTTATCGTATGCCAGATATCAGGCTGGGGCCTTTTTAGTAGGGCAAAACCGTAAAATTGAAGCGCTAAATTATCTTAATGATGCACTTGAAGCTGCCGAACAAGTGTATAAAAACGGCAGTCATGATTTGCGGTACTTAAGATATTGTGGAAGCAATGAAGAAACAACTGAGACCATAAATAAAATACTTTATGTATTATTACACGAATATTCAGAAACCGAAGTTAAGTTACTTTTAGGAAGAGCTTGTATGCTATGCGGTGATTACGAGGCTGCGGTAAATTATTTTAGTTCGTTTAAAAATGATAATGGTGAAATTCCGGAAGAAATCCAAAGAAAATTCGATTATATTGCCACATTAATTGAAGTGCATTAGTCTAAAGCTAACCTAGTTTTGCTTAAAAACCCGGACGAATATAATAAGGGATATCAATTGGCCAGCCTTCATCTGAGGTTAATAATGAATTTTGATAGGCATTTAAACTTCCCCTTAAGGCTTCAGCCATTTTATTAGCATCCTCTTGGGTAAGATTTCCCATTATTCCTCGATTAACCGATACCTCTAGGCTTCTAATTGATCCATCCGTTTCTAGTACAAGACGTACGATTATTTCGCCTTTTTTTTCCGTGTCGCCTTTAAGTATGGAATTATTATAGGCAGCTCTTACTGCTTTTTTTAAGCGGGCTCGAAATGGACTAGTTTCATCCATAACCATTTTTTCTGCAGTAAAGATTCTACCGTCTTGAGTAGTAACCGTTCTTTCCTCTGTTTTGTTACCTGCATCCTGTGTAAATCCGTGGTAGCGACTTGGAATTCTTGGATTATTTACTCTGCCAAAACCATGGATAGTCATGATACCTTCACTCCCTGAAAGAGGCCTTTTGAGCTAATCGTTAAAGAATGCCCCTTTCTATATATATTATCGTGATAAATGGCCTAAAACTTGCATGAAATTGGCGATTTTAAGCAAAATAGTGGGGGGCAGAAGTGAAATTTATCGACAAAAGGCTCGATAGGTAGTAAGTAAAGATTTAGCTCTATCAAATGGAGGATTTTATGCCACTAGTTAAGGGAACCGAAGGCGGCGCTTATAAAATTATGAGGTTCCCCAAGAAAATAAATATAATCCGCAAGCAGACTGTGATCAAAAAAGGCAAAGAACAAACCGAAAAGACGGTTTTTTCAATATCTTCTAACGTATCGCCGCAGGAATTGACGCGAAGCGTCAACTTTTTATTGGGAACGCAGATTGAGAACATTGATATTAATGACGATGGTGAAATTTCGGATAATGAATTGATTGCGCTGGATCAGATATTAGAAGATAGGGAAAAAGAAAAGCAAGAAAACACCATTATTCTGGATGTAACTTACGGAAAATAAATTATTAGGAGTTAAGCTATGGCAGTTATAGATGGCAAATTAAATATTGCGGGAAAATATTTTCGGGGAGGCAGGGCTCCCGGAATCAGGGAAGCGGCGCACATATTCAGACAACGGGGTGAGGCTGGGAGACTGTTGAGGACCGGTTGCGATAGTTTTGCGGTGATGCGTTCGGAAGATGCAGGATTAACTGTTCCGGAGCGGGTCAACCGGCTGATGTTAAGCCGGCAGGCCATGACCAGGATCATGTGTGTTCCTGAAGCAAGGATTACTCCGCTTGAAATTTTATTTTTGTCGGACCTGGGCGTGGTGGAAGAGATTATTGTTCCTCCTAGGTTTTTTAATAAAGGCGAAAAGAGCCGCAGACTTGAATTTTTGATCGGGATCCGGGCGGACCAAAACGGCAGGGATTTTTTGGACGTAACTACCGGTCGGGAAAATTACCGCGTAAATGCAGAAGGGCTCGCGGTGGGGCTAACCCGGCACATGGCGGAGGAGATTATTTCGGCCATAAATGTTAAAACTACGCTGGGCGTCAGATTTCCTGCCTCGAATGAAAGCCGGTATCTGTCGGTTGCGGTCAGGGATGAAGTCTGGAAGTCTGAAAGGCGCTTAAGACATACCGGGATGTCCGGGTATTTTTTGGCAAAGGATCCAGATGGAACCCCGCGGATACAGGGTTTGCGCTATTCGGTTGAGCAATTTACCGAAACCAAAGATAATGTAGATCGTGATTTCGGCGTGGTGCTGGCCCGCGAAATAATGTTATAATCACCTTCGTTATGCAAACCGAAGCCCACGAAGCAATGTTTTACGATAAATTAAAGGACGGTTCTGTTAAATGCCGCCTTTGCCCCTGGAATTGTGTAATTGATGATGGGCGAGCCGGCTATTGCGGGGTACGCCAAAACGTTGATGGAACCCTTTATTCAGTTATCTACGGCAAAGCCACCAGTGTGGCGGCGGATCCCATCGAGAAAAAGCCTCTCTATAATTTCAGGCCGGGAACCAGAGTTTTATCTTTAGGTACTTACGGTTGTAATATGCGCTGCGGGCACTGTCAAAACTGGCAGATCTCACACGTGATTCCGGTCAAAGATTTTACTTCGGGAAAAACTTTTAAAGTGGTGGAACCGCCGCGCTCCGAAGAGATTCCCCCCGAAAAATTAGTTACGCTGGCGATCGAAAATGATTGTGCGGGAATTGCCTGGACCTATAACGAACCTACCATCTGGTTTGAATATGCTTATGACGGTGCCAAACTGGCTAAACAAAATGATTTGTATACCGTTTTTGTTACTAATGGTTATATCAACCTGGAACCATTGGCGGCCATTGCTCCATATTTAGACGCTTACCGCGTAGATATTAAAGCCTTTAATGACGATGCCTATAAGTTATTATGCAAAGTCCGATCAATGCAGCCGGTTTTGGATGCAGCCAAGGCCGCTAAACATAAACATAACATGCACGTCGAAGTAGTTACTTTAATTATTCCCACCTTAAACGATGATGATAAGCAATTAACCGGCATTGCCAATTTTATCAAAAATGAATTAGGTGCCGATGTTCCCTGGCATGTAACCCGTTTTGTACCTTATCTGGAATTTAAAAATTACGAAGTAACTCCGGTAGAAACGCTGGAAAGAGCCGTAGAGATTGGTTATAAAGCCGGATTAAAGTACGTATATATTGGTAATGTTGCTGGTCATCCCGCGGAGCATACTTATTGCCCCAAATGTAAAAAAGGCTTAATTGAAAGGCACGGCTTTAGTATCGGAGCTTTTAATATTGATGAAGCTAATCAATGTATTTTCTGCGGCGAAAAGATCGATATTACTTAATTTTTTACCTTCTGAATACTATTCTGAGGACAACCAACACGATTACCGCTGCCATGGTAAAGAATAAAAGTATTACGCGGGTAGCTTTAATGGGATGCACGGTTTGGTGTCCCGGAGCAACAATTTCTAGGCTATCAGCATGAATATCTAAGTCTCCCCCGTGTTGTTTACAAGCCCGATGAAATACTCCAATTACGGTTACGGTGTCGCCTTTGAAGTTGTAAGATCCGGCTTGTTTGATTTTATCGGCCATTTCATTTGGCATGAAAATTCCGATGGCGTTATATCTATCCGATACATTAACCCAGGCATATTTTCCGCGTTTCATTACATTGCCGATAACTTCACCATTAAATTCAACCGTTTTGCCGTCTAAAATTTGTTCGTTATCGATTAGATATGAACTGTCAACGGTAGTGGCGGCAAAAGCAGCGACAGCAAGTAGGGTACAAAGTGCAAACACTAAGATTATAATTTTTTTAAGCATATTATCCCTTTCCTCTAAAGGTAGCAATAAAGAAACCGATTAAAGCAAAGATCGACATAAATTCGAGTCGACCTAACCACATCTGAAGAATAAACACTACTTTTAATCCAGCGGGCATCGCAGGACTGGTAATTCCACAGGATAAACCAACGTTGGCGGCCGCGGATACCGATTCGAAAGCGGCCTGCTCAAGCGGATAGCCGTAAATGATGCCGGCTACGGTACCTAAGAAATAAGTGATTAAATAAGCCAGAATAATTAACAGCGTAGTTCTGACAAATTTTTCTGTCATGATAATATCTTTGATATGGTGAAATTTAGCTGAGATTACCGCGGTTCCAGGAGACATAACGCGTTTTACATCCTGGAATAATGCTTTAATAAAAATCCCAACACGTAAAACTTTGATTCCGCCGGCAGTTGAACAAGCCGATCCGCCGATGGCCATGGCCAGCATGGCACCAAACATAGCAATCGTTTTCCATTCAAATACAAATTGCTGAGCATAAATAGTCATGTAGCCGGTGCCGCTGTGCGCGGATAAGATCTGATAAAATCCCTTTCTAAAAAGAGCTAACCAATTGGGGTAAGTATCCATGCGGGTGAGTCCGATCGCGGTTAAGGTAAAAATAATTAGTACGCTAAAGAGCAGGGTTTTAGTTTCGATGTTGGTTCTTAATTCTTTCCATTTTCGATCCCACAGGGCGTAATGCAGACCAAAGTTAAGGGTACCTAAAATCATTAATGCCATGGTAACCAATTCAAACGGAAAGCTGTGATAATAAAGAATACTTTGCGAATAAGGAGTAAATCCTCCGGTATCAAACGCCGCCATAAAAATCCAGAGACCGTTTAAAAATGATTCTAAAAGCGGGATACCTTCAAAAAAAGCAACGACCGTCAACATGAAAGTGCCGATTACTAAATAAACGATACTGATCAGCCAGATAAAACGTGCGGTTTGAATTACATTGGGCAAAACCTTTTCTTCGCGGGCTTCGCCGACGTACATGCGGTAGGCCCCGGCGGTTCCTTTAATTAAAAAAGTTAAACCGATAACCACAATTCCCTGACCACCTAAAAACATCATCAAATGGCGCCACATATTTAAGGAAATTGAAATGTGGTCTTTGCCTTGCAGGATGGAAAGCCCGGTGGTGGCAAACCCGCTCATCGAATCAAAGCAAGCGTCCAAAAATGAGCCAAATTGTCCCGAAAGATATAAAGGAATGGCGCCGATAAACATGGCCGCCAACCATGCGGTAGCAGCCACTACCAGGCCGTGCATCCAGTTTAAGTCCTTACGCGTTGAACAAATGATTTGCAGCACTAATCCGATGGCTAAACCGGCAAAAAGGGCAATCCCGAAATTCAGCGCCATGGCGTATTCTAAAAAGAGAATGCCGGTAATGAGGGGAATGATCATGACTAGTCCCAAGGCAACGATTAATCGTCCGATGTGGAAACCAATTACTTTGAAATCATCTAGTCTGGGTCTGAGTAGCATATTTTTAAGACTTCCCTAAAAATATTCTTTTTAGTTCTTTTTCTTTGCTGGGGAGCGCCAATGCAATTACGTCGTCGCCAACTTCAATGACCGTATTTCCTTTAGGGAAAATAACTTTATCTCCACGGATGATGGTAGTAATAACCGATTCGGCGGGCAGGACTAAATCTTTAATCATCTTGCGGGCGGCCGGTGAGGCTGCGTTGATCACGGTTTCGGTAATGGCAATTTGACCTCTTTTTAAGGTGAGGAGGGTAATAATGTCGCCGACGGTGGCTTCTTCTTCGATCAGTTTAGCGATAACCGTGGTGCTGGAAACGGCATCGACGCCCAATGAATTAAAGGTTTCCTGGTTTTTGGGGTTATTGATGCGGGCAATGGCGCGGGGTACCCCAAAAGTTTCTTTGGCCAGCTGACAAATAACTAAGTTATCTTCGTCATCGCCGGTAACTGCCGCAACTACCTGGGCGCGCTCCATGCCGGCGTCTTCCAATATATGCGGATCGCAGCCGTCGCCGCTAATGACTAAAATATTATCGACGTCTTCTGAAAGTTTTTGGGTAATATTTGCATCTTTTTCTACTAAAACAATATCGTGTCCGCGGCTTTTTAAGGTTTTAGCTAAAAATTCTCCGACTTTTCCGCCGCCCACAATTACAATAAACATTATGCTTTAGCCTCCGTTTTTGCCAGTAGGCCTTTTTTTAATCCCAGGTGGTCTCTTAGCTTTTTAAGCGCGGTTACTTTGGCCAGCCCTAAAATCAGGTCGTCAGTTTTGATTATAACCTCTGGAGTGGGAAGGATTACTTGCCCTTTTCTTAAGATTGCAGTGGCGGCAAAGTCAGACCCAATATTTAGATCTTCAACTTTTTTCCCGTCAAATTTAATGCCGATTTCAAATTCGATCAAGGCGTGTTCTTTGCCGACCGGGATATGATAGATAAATACTTCCTGGAGCAGCATGTTTTTAATAATATCGGCCGAGATTTTGGTGGTGCAAATGGTTTCTAGGCCGAATCGGCGGTAAATGACGGATCTTTCGGGATCGTAAATGCGGGTGATGACCTTAGGAACTTTAAAGATGCGTTTGGCAACTTGAGAAGCCATGATATTGGAGTTGTCGCCGTTGGTAACTACCGCCATGGCGTCGGCGCGTTCGATGCCGGCTCTTTTTAAAATATCGGGGTCAAATCCGATGCCGGTGATTGTGATGCCGTTAAAAGCTGATCCGAGGCGGTTGAATGACTTGGGGTTTTTATCAACGATCACTACGTTATGGCCTTCCTGAGAAAGCATCTGGGCCATTTGGGATCCGACTCTTCCGCAGCCGACAATAATTATATGCATGTGCTAAATCCCCTTAATAAACTTGCTATCCGATAAAACGACTGATAAAAGCTGCGACGTACTGATTTAAAAAGATAATCAAGGGCGCAAATACCAGAGATACTACCGTGATTAATTTTATTAAAATATTGATTGCCGGTCCAGCGGTATCTTTAAAAGGATCGCCCACGGTGTCGCCAATGACGGTGGCGGCGTGTTCGGGACTCTTTTTACCGCCGAAATGACCTTCTTCAATATATTTCTTAGCGTTGTCCCAGGCGCCGCCGGCATTCGCCAGAAAAATGGCCATCGGTACACCGGTAATTAAAACGCCGGCTAAAAGACCCGCGAGAGCTTCCGGTCCAAATGCGATTCCCACCAAAAGAGGAATTAAAACCGCTGCCAGTCCCGGAGCAATCATTTCTTTTAATGCCGCTTGAGTCGTAATATCTACGCAGCGGGCATAATCGGCTTTGGCTTGATTTTCCATTAAGCCTTTGATTTCTTTAAACTGGCGTCTTACTTCACCCACCACTAAAAATGCAGCTCTGCCTACCGCTTGCATAGTTTGGGTAGTGAAGAGAAACGGAATAACACCGCCTACAAATAATCCGGCAATAACGCGCGGCTGCATAATATCAATAACGGTCATACCGGCAACCTGAGTGTAAGCAGAGAATAACGCTAACGCGGTCAATGCCGCTGATCCAATTGCAAATCCTTTGGCGATGGCGGCGGTGGTGTTTCCAGCCGCATCTAAAGAGTCGGTGATTTTTCTGATTTCTGGCCCAAGATGGCTCATTTCAGCAATGCCGCCGGCGTTATCAGCGATCGGGCCGTAGGCGTCAACCGAAACCGTCATGCCGGCAATGGAAAGCATGCCGAGTGCCGCGAGGGCGACGCCAAACATACCTACGAAATGATAAGAAACTAAAATGGTAATACCGATAACCACTAACGGCAGAACCGTACTTTTCATTCCGGTTGCAATACCGGCAATAATGACGGTGGCCGGACCGGTTTGTGCCGATTCAGCAATTTTTACTACTTGTTTTCCAGAGGTAAAATACTCGGCTACGTAACCCATTACTAATCCGGAAATCAGACCAAATAAAATGGCCCAGAAAGGATTGATGCTGCCGTACCAGAGTGTAGACAAAAGTAAGGCCGCAATAATAAATAAAGTTGCGGAGGCAATCGTTCCGTTACGCAATGATTTTTGGGGGTTCATATTTTTTCCGGTTCTGACAAAGAAAGTTCCGATAATCGAAGCAACGATGCCGATCGCTGCCAAAAGCAAACAGAAAACCACTCCTTTTACTTTTGCGGCCGGAGTAGGGAGGGTGGCCACTGCAATTACGATTCCGGCAATAATGGCGCCTACGTAAGATTCATACAAATCGGCTCCCATCCCGGCTACGTCGCCTACGTTATCTCCAACTAAGTCGGCAATCACGGCAGGGTTGCGAGGATCATCCTCAGGAATTCCGGCTTCTACTTTACCTACTAAATCGGCACCGACGTCCGCCGCTTTGGTATAAATACCGCCACCGACACGGGCAAATAATGCTACCGATGAAGCTCCCATCGAAAATCCGGCGATTAAACTGGTCGCTAGTCCTAAACCAAAACTTTGATAGAAAATAAAATACAATAGTGAAAGCGCAAAAAGACCGATGGAAACTACGTACATTCCCATCACTGCGCCGCCGCTAAAAGCAATTTCTAAAGCATGATTAAAGCTTTTGGTAGCGCCGTGGGCGGTACGGGTATTGGCGCGGGTCGCAATTTTCATTCCTAAATATCCGGCCGAAAGCGAACAAACTGCTCCTACTAAATAGGCGACGGAGGTTTGCCAGTTTATGCCAAAAAATAAAACTACGGTTAAAACCACCACAAAAATAGCGATGGCTTTATACTCGCGTTTTAAGAAGGCCATGGCTCCGGTGTGAATGGCTTCCGAAATTTCAACCATGGTTTCGTTTCCGGGATCCTCCTTCATTACTTTGGCGGCCAGGTACACGATGAAAATAATTCCGATAGCTCCGGTCAGTGTTGCGATCAAGATAAGATTCATTTACTTTTCCCCTTTCTAATGACAGGCGCTGGTTGCGCTTTTATGGGTTAATAAATTCATTAACCCGATTAACAAACCTAAAACTAAAAATGCTCCGGGCGGCAAGACCATGATTAGGGCCGGATTATAGGATGGGCCAAGCAAACTAAATCCTAAAATGCTGCCGCTGCCTAAAATTTCGCGGACCGAGCTGACTAAAATTAAAGCTAAAAGAAAACCAAATCCCATGCCGAGTGCATCCATAATTGAATTGGACAGCGTGTTTTTAGATGCAAAAGCTTCGGCGCGGCCAAAAATAATGCAGTTAACCACAATTAATGGAATAAAGATTCCTAATGATTTATGCAGGGCCGGCGCAAAGGCGGCTAATAATAAATCCGCAATGGTGGTAAAAGACGCGATTACAATAATATAAGTAGGAATGCGGATTTTTTTGGGAGTAATGTTTTTAATTAATGAAACGATGATGTTTGAACCTAATAAAACAAAAGTTGAAGCAACCGCCATGCCGATTCCATTGATGACGGTGGTGGTAACCGCCAGCGTGGGACACATGCCCAGGAGTAATCTGAAAACCGGGTTTTCCTTATAAATGCCTTTGGTAAATTCCGAAACTAAGCTCATTTAACTCTCAATCTGCTGGATTTGCCTTTTCTTGGGTGACAGTACTCCACCCGAAACTAAAAGTTTAACGGCATCTTCCAGCCGCATATCTAACATTATTACATCTTTTTTAGGGAAAGCTACTACATAACCGGTAGCCGGAGTAGGGCTGGTTGGAACAAAAACGGTATAAAGATCGGTTTTGGTTGCCTCCGCAATATCTTCCGGTCCGTTGCCGGTCACAAAGCCGATCGCCCAGACACCCTTGCGCGGATACTCAACTGCACAAACTTTGCGGAAAGCTTTAGTTTCTTTTTGTAAGAAAAGTAATTCATTGACCTGTTTTACTGACGAATAAATGGTGTTAACCACGGGCAGTTTGTATAATATTTTTTCGCCTTGACCTAATATTTGCTTGCCAAAAAGGTGAGTGGTTAAGAAACCAACCACAAAAAAGATAAGCAGGGTTAATAAAATACCCTGGCCGGGGATCGAAATTCCAAAAATATCGGTAATATAACTTCCTAAAAAGTTATCGGCAAAGGTAAAAATGAAAATTAAAAGCCAAAGGGTAACCAGCAGAGGTAAAATAGTGATCATGCCGTTAAATAAATATTTGGTTATTCTTCCCCAGATTTCCTTAGCCATTTTTCCTTAGTTCCTCAACTTCGGCGGGTTTGAGCACCCCGCCCGAAATAACGTAACGGAAGGCTTCGTCCATTTTCATGTCTAAAAGTATAACATCTTTAGCTGGAACTACAATTAAAAAGCCGGTCGCCGGAGTAGGGGTATTAGCGATGAAAATATTGATTAATTTTTCTTTGGCTTTACTCTCAATTTCGCTGGCGGCGTCGGAAGTGATGAACCCGACGGTGTAGATCCCTTTGCGCGGGTATTCAACCAGGCAGGCCCGCCTAAATTCGCCCGCGCCTTTGTGTAGAAACAAGACGTCGTTAACTTGTTTTACTGATGAATAAATACTTTTTACGATCGGAACGTGGCTTAAAAATAATTCTCCCCAGTTAAATAGTTTAGCCCCGATAATATAAGACGCAAAATATCCTACCAGAAAGATTAAAACAATGATCCCGATAATTCCGGCGCCGGGCATCGGTCGGCCGAAAATCATGTTAAAAAGCGGGCCCAAGATACCGTCGAGGAAGTTAAACATGAACATTAAAATCCAGATGGTGACCAAAAGCGGGAGGAGCGTAACCAATCCACGGAAGAAAACGGCGCTAATTCGTTGCCACATGCATATACTCCTTTTTGAGACAAATTCGAAGTGAATTTTAGCATAGAATAGAGCATTATTAAAACGGATTTTTCTGGAGTGTTCAGAAGGGATAAGAGGGATTAAGAGGGCGGAAGAAGGGAAAAACCCTTCTTTCTAGTTGTCCCTCATTTCAACCATATGCTATAATAACCCCACTTTAGTTAAGGAGGACCCATTATGAAACCGACTAGTGCTTATATTTTGATCGAGTCACTCCCCGGCAAGGCCCTGGATTTAGTCAATACCGTTAAGGAAGTTGAAGGAGTTAAGACCGTTCACCTCGTTACCGGACCCTACGACGTAATTGCCTTTGTGGAAGCCTCGGATCTTAAGTCTTTAGGCGAGCTGATCGTGAAGAAAATTCAAGCTTCCGGTTGTGTAGCTAGGACTTTAACCTGTATTACGGTAGAAAAATAGTTATTCTGCCGCGCTCACCAGTCGATTGATTGCCGCTAGATAGGCCTTGGCGGAAGCCACCAAAATATCGGTATCTGCTCCGTGGCCGACAAAGATTCGGCCTTTATCCGTTAGCCTTACCGTTACCTCACCTTGTGCATCCGTACCGCCGGTAATCGCCTGAATGACATAATCTACTAGTTTTGGATCAGTTTTAGTAAGCTTTTTGACCGCTTTGTAGGTAGCATCCACCGGTCCGGAGCCCGTCGCTTTAGTTTTAATGGTTTTGCCCTTGTGGATAAGTACGAGTTCCGTGGACGGTTTTCGTTTCGTTCCGGCAGTAATGTTCAATGATTTCAGCTTATACACTTCGGGAGCAGTATATATTTCTTCTGAAACAATCGATTCGAGATCACGGTCGGTGATATCTTTTTTCTTGTCAGCCAGCTTAATAAATGAATGATAAGACTTTTCCAGATTAACTTTGCTGAGTTTATAACCCAAAGCTTCCAGTCGTTTTTTAAGTGCGCTTCTTCCGGAATGTTTGCCGAGGACTAGTTTGCTTTCTTTAAGTCCGATATCCGATGGATCCATGATTTCGTAGGTTTCCCGGGCGCACATTACACCATGCTGGTGAATGCCGGCTTCGTGGGCAAAGGCGTTGGCGCCCACGATGGCTTTATTGGGTTGGACCAGAAGACCGGTCAAGTTACTGACCAGACGGCTGGCTTTATAAATTTCCTTGGTGTTTATATTTGTTGCCAGACCAAAAAAATCATTACGGGTTTTAATGGCCATCACAATTTCTTCAAGTGAGGCGTTTCCGGCCCGTTCCCCAATTCCGTTAATGGTACATTCAACTTGAGTAGCTCCAGCCTTAACCGCAGCCAATGAATTAGCGACTCCCAAACCAAGATCGTTGTGACAGTGAACACTGATGGCGGCTTTATCCATATTTGGAACATTTTTAATAATGGATTTAATCAAATTGCCGTATTCATCGGGAAGGGTATAACCGACGGTGTCCGGGATATTGACCGTGGTTGTACCTGCATCGATTACTGCTTCGATAATTTTATATAGAAATTCCGGATCGGAGCGGCTGGCGTCTTCACAGGAAAATTCAACGGCAGCGCAATGTGATTTGGCGAGCTTTACCATTTCAACGGCTCTTTCCAAAACTTCAGCCGGTTTCATGCGCAGCTTTTTTTCCATGTGAATCGGAGAGGTTGCAATAAAAGTATGAATCATCGGTTTTTCAGCATCTTTTACGGCTTCCCAGGCGGCTTCAATATCGGCTTTTTTACAGCGAGCCAGTGAACAGATATAAGGTCCCTTAACGGTTCGGGCAATTTGTTGAATGGCGTCCAGGTCACCAGGTGAAGCGATGGCGAAGCCGGCTTCGATTACATCGACGTTAAGACGGGCCAGTTGACGGGCAATATCCAATTTTTCTTCCGTGTTTAGACTGGCCCCCGGGCATTGCTCGCCGTCGCGAAGGGTAGTATCAAATATTTTAATTATTTTAGTCATACATTAAAACCTATAAACCTTAAAACCTTTTCAGTATGCGGAATTCTAGCATGGTAAAAAGTTAGATTCAAACGTTATGGTCTTAATGTCCGCCGACGGCGACATTTTCTACGACTAGAGTAGGGCTGCCGATAGTGGGGGTAAAACGCAGGTCATTGCCGATAGCCGTGATCGATTTAAGCAGTTCAATGATATTTCCGGCAATGGTAATTCCTCGCGTTGAATAAGTCTTTTCGCCGTTTTCGATGACGATGCCTTGAGCGCCAAAAGAAAAATCACCCGAAATTGGATTGGCAGTGTGAACGCCCATCACCCGGGTAATATAAATTCCATCTTTAATATTTTTAATTAATTTATCAGGAGCATCCGTTCCGTTTTCGATATAAAAGTTAGTAGTAGATAAAACCGGAAAAGATTGATAAGAGCCGCGCGCAGCGTTGCCGGTAGGTTTATTTTTAGTTGCATTGGCCGAATAAATATTATGTAAAAAGCCTCGCAGGACGCCGCCGCTAATTAATGATGTTTTTTGGGATGGGATCCCTTCGCCGTCAAAGGGAGCGGTGGCTATACCATTAGCTAAGGTTCCATCATCAACAATATTAATAATTTTAGCGGCAACTAATTTGCCTTTTTTATCTTTAAAAAGTGATTTACCTTTAATTAACGCTTCACCGGAAAGTGGCGTAGTTAAAATTCCTAAAATTTGGGCGGCAATCCGCGGGCTTAACACTAAAGTGGTTTTTCGGCTGCGGGTAGGTCTGGGACCCAAAAGCTCAATGGCATTTTCGGCGGCTTCTTTTCCGATAGCGGTTGCATCTAAATCTTTAAATCTTTTGGCAAAAGAAAAACCCATGCCGGCTTCCAGCGCTTTTCCGTCGCCGGCCACAATTTGAGCAAACCCACCGCAATGATTTCCTTTAAAGCTTCCCGAAAAACCGCCGGAATTTTGCAGGTATACTTCATATTCGGCTTCTTCGTAGGTAACTTTTTCGGTTTTTAAAACTCTTTTATCATAAGCGCGGGCGGCTTCTTCCATGGTTTTAGCCAGCGCGATTTTATTTTCCAGTGGAGTAGCGGAGATATCCGGGCTGTAAATCTCCATTTTAGTTTTAGGCAGGTTATTTTTAGAGAAAGATAAAAATGGATTGGCAGAGGTGCATTTAGTATTATGTAATGCTTTTTTTAAACAATCATCAATGGAGTCGTCATTTAATTCGGAAGTGTAAGCAAAGCCTAATTTTTCTTCCTCTAAAACACGGATGCCCACGCCGGTTTCGGTATGCGAATCCAGGGCTTCGATTTGTCCGTCCAGAATATCAATTTCGAGAGAGGCGTGGGTGGAGACAAATACTTCGACTTCGCCGTTTTGGGCATCTTTGGCTAGTTTTATAATTTGGTCCGCAATGTCTTTTGGTTTCACAGTATTATTTTACCTGTAAGCAAGTTATGACTGAAACGTTAACGATATCGTCCACGCTGCAGCCGCGTGATAAATCGTTAATCGGTTTTGCGCATCCCTGAAAAATTGGACCGACCGCGGTAGCTTTGCCGATACGTTCGGCGATTTTATAACCAATATTGCCGGAAGTTAAATCCGGAAAGATTAAAATATTGGCTTTACCAGCCACATTAGATCCGCGGGCTTTTTTCTTGGCGACGGCCGGAATGATTGCGGCATCCAGCTGCAGTTCTCCGTCGACGGCTAACTTGGGCATTTTTTGTTTAACGATTTCGGTGGCCTGGACCACTTTTTCCAATGAAGGATGTTTAGCACTGCCTTTAGTAGAAAAAGATAACATGGCAACCCGCGGAGTGCGGTCAATAAGTTTTTTAAATGAATTGGTGGTTTGCATGGCGATTTCGGCGAGCTGCTCGGCATTTGGATCCGGAACTACGCCGCAATCAGCAAAGAACATAATTCCGTTAACACCAAAACTGGTATCGGGAAGGAGCATCACGAAAAAGCTGGAAATAAGGGAGCTGTTTTCTGCTAAGCCAACGCTATAGACTGCGGCCTGAATGGTATGCGTGGTAGGGTTCATAGACCCGGAAACTAAACCATCGGCTAAACCGGCTTTGATTAAGTAGCAGCCGAAATAAACGTTGTCGTTAAGCATGATTTTTGCGGCTTCGTCAGGGGTCATGCCTTTATTTTTTCTTCTGGCGTAAAGCATTTCGGAAAAATCGTGAGTGTATTCGGATTGGCGCGGATTTATTATTTTAGCTTGGCTTAGGTCAAGGCCGCGTTCAGCTGCTAATTTATTGATTTCATCCGGATTGCCCACTAAGGTGATTTTTGCCAGTTTATTTTTGGCTAAAACTTCAGCGGCCGCTAAAATACGCGGATCTTCGGTTTCGGGCAATACTATTTTTTTGTTAAGCTTTTTTGCTTTCAGATAAATAGACTGTAAAAAATCCATTGTGCAACCTTTCGGGTTTTATTTTAACAAGGGATGAGCCGTTTAGCAAATCAGACCATTTTGTATCAGATCCGCCTGCGATAAAATATTTTTCTTTTTCAATAGATTTAATAGCTTTAACCAGACCTGATAAGTAATTTCGCAATCGCCTAGGGCCCGGTGTCTGACCGGAGTTTCGATTTTAAAATAATGGGCAATGGTGTGCAATTTATGATTAACTAATTTTGGTAAAAGAAAACGGGCCAGCTGCAGCGTGCAGATGGATGGATTGGTTAGCTCCCGATCAAATTCCATTTTAAGGTGCTGTTTTACAAAAGAAACGTCAAAATCAGCGTTATGCGCAACCAAGATATGGTTGCCGATGAACTGCATGAAATCGTTTAATGCATTTTTGATTCCCGGGTAGCCGGTTACCATCTCATTGCTGATGCCGGTAATTTTTTCGATGTGGGGCGGGATCGGAGAGAGCGGAAAAACTAAAGTGTTGAAGATTTCTTTGATCTCCTTATTTTCAATTTTGACGGCTCCGATTTCAATAATTTCGCAAGTGGTGGGCTCGAGACCGGTAGTTTCCAGATCAAAAATTACGTAAGCATCGTTTTCGAGCGGAGATGGTTTTTCGCCTAAAGCTTCCCGGGCGCGGGATAAAAAGGGATATTCTTTCTCGAGCTTTTTATAATTATTATCATCCAGTAATGAGTTCATATTGCCTCTGGCCCAGTCCGATTTTTTGGGCATATTGCAGTTGAACGGTGCCATCCACGTTTGGATAGAGCTCTTTAAATATATCCTTGCCGGCTTTTTGATTAACTAAATCGAGTGAGGCTTGATCGATCGCTACCGGATCATCGGAAAATAGTATTCCAATGTCCGGCACGATGGGGGGATCGTTGTGAGCATAACAATCACAGTTTGGTGAAATTTCCAGTAAGAAATTAAAATAAATAATTTTTCCTTTTTTGTCTTTGATGGCTCCGGCGGCGTATTCGGCTATTTTTTCCTGAACCGAATTAGGAGTACCGGCCCACGATATGCCGATGGCTGCAAACCGACAGGCAGCTATGCATTCGGCACAGCCAATGCATTTTGCTAAGTCAATCCTGGCGATTTTTTTATCCATGGTGATGGCTGAAGTAGGGCACCATTTGACACAGATGCCGCAGCCGGTACAGCTTTTGGCAATGACCTGCGGTTTGATGTCAGCATGCATCAGTTGTTTGCCGGCCCGCGATCCATTGCCCATCCCCATATTTTTTAGCGCTCCGCCAAATCCGGTAACGTCATGGCCTTTAAAATGAGTGAAACAAACGATGGCGTCGGCTTCTACTATGCAGGCACCTAAACTTACTTCTTTGAAATGTTTTAAATCTACAGTTACTTTAATAACATTATGGCCAAATAAACCGTCGGCAATAATTAAGGGAGCAAAATCGTAACCGTGTTTTTTGGCAGTTTTTAAATGATTAACTGAATCAGAGCGGGAACCTTTGTAAATAGTGTTGCAGTCGGTTAAAAATGTGTGGGGGGCAACTTTTTCGATCGCACTGAAAATTGGTTTTATATTTTGTGGTTTTAGATAGGCTTTATTTCCTTCTTCACCAAAATGAATTTTGCCGGCAACGTAGTCATCGGATTTTATATATCTGGTTAAGTCAATTTGGTTGAGAAGTTTATCGAGTTCGGTAATATTATTAATAAAATATACTTTTGATTTCATGGGTTCACGTATAAATTTGGAAAATTACCGGTTACCACCAGCATGGATAATAATCGTAAGGTGTCCTGGTAATATCCCCAGTCACCGCCGGTTTCCATCTCGCGCAGGTAGGCGTACATTTTATTGAGCCAGGGCTGCAGCTCCGGTAAAACCATGGTGGCGGCGGTCATCGGGCCCACAAAAGCGGCATTATGATATTTTCCGATAGCTTCACCGTTTAAGGTATAACCGTCCACAATTTTTTTAGGATCTTCGTCGGTTTTAGTTTGAATCCAGGCCGAAAGACGATGATTCATTAAGTAGGGGACGGGGCTGCCTTGATTTCCGTACCACAAATATTCGATGGTGAATTTTAAGGGCATCTGGCAGGCGTTGTATAAATAATTATAATCTAATTTTCCGGAAGGTTGGCCGTTGGCTTTGCACCAGTCGGGAACCAGGCCGGTTTCAAAGTTATCATAAAAATACTGAAACATTTTATAGGATTTTTCGCGGATCTTGAGCCAGTTTTTGTCTTTGGTAAAATCAGCAAAGATCGGGTAGTAAGCGGTGGAATGATAGATTGGATTAGTGGCGGTTGATCCGCCCCAGGTATCCCCGGGTTTTATAACAAAAGTGCCGGGTTCGATCTCATGTTTTTTAATTCGATCTAAGATGCTTTTAGCTTCGGTTTTGTAATTAAATTTTCCTGAATTACCCCATTGCTGATGAGCAAAAATTAAAGCTAATGCCGCGTTTTCGTCGGCTTCGGTGGCGGAATTGGCTTTTATGATTTTTCCGTCTTTGCTGATTTTCCAGTGCATTAAACCAAAGGCATCCAGATATTTTTTGTAATAGGCATACAACCCGTCAAAATATTTTTGGGTATTATATTTTTGATTGTCCATCAGCACCATGATTAACATGCCAAAGCCGATGCTTTCGGAGGTTGACTCAAAATCATAAGCTTTACCCATGTGAACGCGATATGCCTGATGCGGAGCGCCGTCGCTGGTTACATAGGCATGAAACCAATCTTGATACGCTTTTTCTACATCTTGATCCATTTGCTCTTTAGTGAAGTTGTCGGGCATGATGGTTTTCTCCATTTTCATTTTATGGGGATATGGATAGTTGGCGGCGTAAAGGATTCCGGTAAAGATTAATAAAAGCAAGCCAGCATAAATTATTTTTTTAAGCATATAAACCCTTGTATACCTCGGGCTTGCGGTGCTTGAGGTGCGGCATAAAATCCCGGACTTTGGCAATTTCATCTAAATCAATTTCAGAAAAAAGCACGCCTTCTTCTTCTTCGAGCATGTCCATGATTTTTCCGTTGGGATTAATGACCATCGATTTGCCAAAATGTTTTAACTTTTGGCCGCCGATGCGGTTAACGCCCACCACAAAAATCTGATTTTCGATGGCGCGGGCGCGTAAAATAATTTCCCAGTGATCGGATCTGGGTTTAGGGAATTGCGCCGGCACAAAAATAATTTCGGCTCCCTTTAAGGTTTTGGCGCGGATTAATTCGGGAAAGCGCAAGTCATAACAAAGCGCTACCGAAATCACCCCGAATTTGGTTTTTAATACTAAAATGCTTTTGCCGTGTTCAAAGTAGGCGTCTTCGCCGGTTTGCGGAAAAGGGTGGACCTTGCGGTATTTGGCAATCTCTTTTCCTTCGGGAGAATAAATAAAACAGGTATTGTATAATTTGTCCGCTTCAACCTCCGGCACGGATCCGCCGATGATGTAAGCCCCGGTTTTTTTAGCCGACATTTTAAAAAAGGAATCAAAGGCAGCTTTATATTTTTGGGCGTACATTTTGAGCTCATCAAAAGCAAAGCCGGTTGCAAACATTTCAGGGAAAGCCAGAAAATTGGGCTTAAATTTTGCGGCAGAGGCAACAAATTGTTCAGCTTTTTTTAGATTTTGATCAATGTGTCCGGTTTTGACATCCATCTGGACGGCAGCAATTTTTACTTTCACTGATTACTTCCTTCCAGCTCTCTGACTTTTTTATGAAATTCAAGAGCGTTTACTACTTCTTTCATGTCGTTCCAGGTGTGCCATTTGGGGCCGCCCTCATTTTTAGAGGCGTTCCGTAAGAGGTAGGAAGGGTGAAAAATAGGCATTACGTCAATATTGGTACCGGGCAGTTTAAACCATTTACCACGCAGACTACCCATGGGATCGGTCTTGCCTAATACTACTTTAGTAGAAGGGGCACCGGCTAATAAGATAATTTTAGGGTTAATCAGCCTAATTTGGGCCCGCAAATAAGGAAAGCAAGCTTCGGTTTCATTGGCGAGTGGGGCGCGGTTTTTAGGCGGCCGGCACTTTACGATGTTGGCAATGTAAACCTGTTTTTCTCGGTCAATGTTGACCGATTCAAATATTTTAGTGAGTAATTTTCCGGCGCGGCCGACAAAAGGTAATCCAGAAAGATCTTCATTTTCTCCGGGACCTTCGCCGATCAGCATTAAATCGCAGGGAACCGGACCATGTCCAAAAACAACTTTAGTGCGGCCTTTGTGCAGGGGACATTTGGTACATTTTTCAGCGGTTTTCTTGAGTTTTTCGTAAGAAAACTGGCTGTATTCATCGTTTTTGCTGAATAAGTCCATACTTTATTATGCTAGCACGCCAAAAATGAATCAGCAACTACATTCCAGGCGCAAATTTACGTTCCCTCTTGATCAAACAATATGATATAATCAATCGCATCTTTTAAAAAGGAAAAGATTTTGAAACAGATCACAATTCTTGATACTACGCTGAGGGACGGCTCTCAAATGGAGGGAGTCTCATTTACGGTTGAAGATAAGCTGAAAATTGCCCGTCTTTTGGACGAAATCGGCATTCAATATGTCGAAGGCGGCTGGCCGGGATCAAACCCTAAAGACATTAACTTTTTTAAGAAGGCCAAAAAGCTCAATTTAAAACAATCAAAATTAACTGCTTTTGCTTCGACGCGCCGCGCTAAATATGCGGCTGAAAAAGATCCCAATCTACAGGCTTTAATCGAGTGTGAAGCTCCGGTAGTATCGATTTTTGGAAAAACCTGGGATTTTCACGTTAAAGAAGCCCTTAAAATATCCAACGAAGAAAATCTTAAATTAATTGAAGATTCAATTGCTTATCTAAAATCGCAGGGCCGGGAAGTACTGTTTGACGCCGAACACTTTTTTGACGGGTATAAAGCTAATCCGGAGTATGCTTTGCAGTGCTTAAGTGTGGCCGAAAAGGCCGGAGCCGACGTTTTAGTATTATGTGATACTAACGGCGGATCTTTGCCTTCGGAAATTACCAGTATCATGCAGGCAGTTAAAAAAATGATCAACGCTCCGTTAGGAATTCATGCGCACAATGATTCTAATATGGGAGTGGCCAATTCAATTGCCGCGGTCGAAGCCGGGGCGGTTAACGTACAAGGAACCATTAATGGTTATGGTGAGCGCTGCGGAAATGCCGATCTTTGTTCGGTCATCCCGGTATTAATGCTGAAGATGGGCTATAAAGTAATCGGCGAAGAACATTTAAAAACCTTAAAAGAAATTTCCCGCCACTTAAGTGAAATCGCCAATATGGCGCCGATCCCCAATCAGCCGTTTGTGGGCCGCACCGCTTTTGCGCATAAGGGCGGCATCCACGTGAGCGCGGTTTTAAAACATCCCGGAACTTATGAGCATATTCAGCCCGAGTTGGTGGGCAACGAACGTCGGGTGACCATTTCCGAATTATCCGGAATCAGTAATTTAATTTACAAAGCCAAGGAATACGGGGTCGATCTTAAAAAAGATTCCCCCCAAATTAAAAAATTATTAAACCAACTCAAAGAATTGGAGCACGAAGGGTATCAATTTGAAGAAGGCGAAGCTTCTTTTGAACTGCTGGTTAAAAAAGCAGTAGGGGAAGTAAACCCATTTTTTAAGTTAAAAGATTTTAAGGTTTCTTCAATCAAGAGCGGAGCGAAGGCCACGGTGGTTCAAGCTAAACTAGTGCTTGCGGTTAAAGGCAAAGAAAAAGTTACCAAAGCCGAAGGCGATGGTCCGGTTAACGCATTGGATGGAGCGCTGCGTAAAGCCATTGTTGATATTTATCCGGAAGTCAGCAAAGTTAGATTAACCGACTATAAAGTAAGAGTACTGGACAGCCGCGAAGGAACCGCCGCCAAAGTCAGGGTTATGATTGAATCGGCCGACGAAGAAAAAGTATGGGTGACGGTTGGGGTTTCTACTAATATCATTGAAGCTTCCTGGCTGGCATTAGTAGACGGGATTGAATATAAGTTGATGAAAGGATAAATCAAATGAGTTTTCCCGCTACCGCAAAAATTACCAAAGAAGGAATAATAGAAATTGGTGGAGTTTCGGTTGAAGTTTTGGCCGAAAAATTCGGCACCCCCTTATACGTGATGGACGAGCAGACCATCCGTCAAAAATGCCGTGAATACCGCCTGGCTTTTCAAAATAAATATCCTAATACCAGTTTTATTTATGCCTCTAAAGCGCTTTCCACTCTTTCAATTTTAAAAATTGTTGCCGAAGAAGGCTTTGGCCTGGATATTTCTTCGGGCGGCGAGCTTTATACCGCGCTCAAAGCCGGCGTGGATCCCGAAACTATTTATTTCCACGGCAATAATAAACCGGCGGATGAAATTACCGAAGCCCTCGAAGCAAAAATCGGCCGCTTTGTGGTAGATAACCTGGAAGAATTAAATGAACTTAACATGCAGGCTCTAAAACGCGGCGAAAAAGCCAATATTTTAGTCAGACTAAACCCCGGAGTTGAAGCGCATACCCACGAGTTCATTCAGACCGGAAAAATTGATTCGAAATTTGGTTTTCCGCAGTCAGGAATTCCGGAGCTGATTAAAAAAATTAAAGCGGCTAAAGCCATTAACTTTGTCGGCATTCATGCGCACATTGGTTCGCAAATTTTTGAAGCCGATTCTTTTGCCAAAGAAACCGATGTGTTAATTGAACTGGGTGCCAAATTTAAAAAAGAGGGACTGGAAGTAAAAGAAATCAATATCGGAGGCGGGATCGGCATTTCCTACGTTGATTCGGATGATCCTCCGCCCATCGAAGCCTTTGCTGAAAAGATTGCGGCGGTGCTGATTGAAAAAGCCGAGGCCGCAGGGTTAGATACACCCAAACTTGTTCTTGAACCCGGAAGATCAATTGTCGGTGAAGCCGGAATTACAATTTACCGGGTTGGTTCGGTCAAGCACATTCCCGGAATCAGAACTTACGTATCGGTAGACGGCGGCATGTTGGATAATCCGCGGCCCATTTTGTACGGCGCACAGTATAAAGTTTTGGTAGCCAACCGCGCCTTAGACGAAGAAAAACATAAACAGACCATCGGCGGAAGATTTTGCGAATCGGGGGACATTTTATTTAAAGATGTGCATATTCCAATGGTTAAAAAAGATGATTTGTTAGTAGTTTTTTGTACCGGCGCCTATGGATACTCGATGGCCAGCAATTATAACCGGGTTCCCAGACCGGCGATGGTATTAGTTAACGACGGAAAAGCAAAATTAATTATCAAAAGAGAGACTTACCAGGATCTGATAAAAAATGATATACTCATTTAGAAGGAGTATCCGTGTTTAATATTCCGTTTGAGATTAGATTTGTTGACTTCATCGATATCGCGATCGTCGCGATTATGTTTTATTACATCCTGCTTTGGATTAAGGGCACCCGCGCGGTTCAGCTGATTCGAGGGCTTTTACTGATCGTTTTAATCTATGCGGCAGGCCGGTTTTTTGGATTTTATACCATTAACTGGCTGTTTGATAAGTTTGCGGCGGTTATTTTAGTTTTATTAATCATTATTTTCCAGCCGGAGCTGCGCCGCACCCTCGAGCGTTTTGGCAGAGGAAAAATTTTGGGTAGAATGGGTTTTCAGGTTGAGCCGCACGGTTCGTGGTTTGTCAGGCACTTAGTGCGCGCGGTCGAAATTTTATCCGAAAATAAAATTGGCGCCTTAGTGGTTTTAGAGCGTAATTCGGGACTGACCGAATTTTTAGAATCCGGCGTCAGAATCGATGCGATTACCTCGGCCGAATTAATTGTTTCTATCTTTACCCTCAAAAGTCCGCTGCACGACGGCGCGATCATTATTCAGGGTGAAAGAGTTTTGTCTGCGGGATGTCTTTTGCCTTTGTCTGAAAGCAGACTTTTGGATAAAAGGCTGGGTACCCGGCACCGTGCCGCAGTTGGACTAACTGAACAAACCGATGCATTGGTCCTGGTGGTTTCAGAAAGATCGGGAACAATTTCTATAGCAGAAAACGGCTTTTTGACCCGCTTCTTAACCCGGGAAATGCTCGAAGAAAAGCTTTTTAATTTATACAAAGCCGAAGGGGCAAAGGCTGATGTTATTCCATGGCAAATCCTAAAGAAAAAAATCAAAAAATAAGCGTATCATCCCTCAAGCAATTCAAGCAGAACCATAAAAAAATTACCGCCTTAACTGCTTATGATTTTCCTACGGCAAAAATTTTAGATGAAGCCGGCCTCGATATTATTTTAGTGGGCGATTCATTGGGTAACGTAATTTTAGGTTATGAAAATACTTTGCCGGTAACCATGGCAGATATGCTGCATCATCTAAAGGCGGTAAGGCGTGCGGTAAAGAAAAGTTTACTAGTTGTTGATCTTCCGCTATTAGGGACTAGAGACCAGAGACCAGGGACCAGAGTCAAGAATATTTTGAAGCTAATCGATGCGGGTGCCGAAGCGGTAAAAATTGAAGGACTAGAGCATCTGGATTTAATTAAAGAATGTATTAAAGCCGGCATTCCGGTTATGGGACACATTGGCTTTACTCCTCAGGATATCGAAAAGTTGGGCGGCGCAAAAATGCAGGGAAAAACCAAAGAAGCGGCCGAAAAATTAATTAAAGATGCAAAACAGCTAGAAGCCGCCGGTGTTTTTGCGATAGTGATTGAGTTGGTACCCGAAGATGTTGCTACGCAAATCACGGCAGCGGTAGAAATTCCAACGATTGGAATCGGGGCAGGGCGACATACCGACGGACAAGTTTTAGTTTTACACGATATATTAGGCCTGACCCAAGGCAAAACTCCGAAGTTTGTAAAACAGTACGCTAATTTAGGCGATTTGACCAAGCAAGCGGTTCAAAGTTATATTCGTGACGTTACTGCTTAATGCATGCCCCCGTAGCTCAGTGGATAGAGCAGCGGTTTCCTAAACCGTTGGTCGGAGGTTCAACTCCTCTCGGGGGTATTTTTATTTCATCCTCTTATAAATAATATACAACCCGATCAAAACTAACGGCATAACTAAGTCTGATAAAATAATATTCGGACCGATATTGTAAGCTGCCAGATTGCCGCTGATATACAAACTATGTACATGTCCGATCATGCAGGCTAAAAGAAAGAAGCTTTCTGCGATAATTGCGGCCAGCCAGAAAGTGCCGCGGATAAACAAACACAAAAAAGCAACCAGGCCCATGGCCATATCGGCTACGCCAACTTCATATTGAAAGGGACTGCCCGGTGCCCAGCCGATACGGGCCGCAGTTGCCGGACCGTCAAAAACATGAAATACTCCGGAAACGATGCTGGATAAACCCACGTTGATGGCCAAAAGATACATTAAAATAACGCCAACAATTTTTTTAGCGGATCTTTCTTTCATCAAAAACACATGAATCACAATTGCGATTACCGAAATTATAAAGAAAAAGAAAAACATACTTATCAACTCCTTTATTAAATTATACACCGAAAAGATTGACACAAAAAGATCCGGGTGGCACAATATTTACACGGCGGTGAGTTTTTTTGCCGTGGTGATAAAATGCTGTCATTGCTGGTAAAAGTTATACCATTAAATATGGCGTCAGCCTTAAGCCCGGGGATCCTGGCGGTGTCAGTTTTACTGCTGGGAGGAAAACGCCAGCCGGTTTTGCGCAGTTTGGCGTTTTTTTTAGGTACGCTGGTGGTTGGAGTAATTGCGGTTTCCGCCGGATTTTTTCTGGGCCAGGCGCTGTCCACCGGGATGAAACAGGGAGCGGCTTCGTCTGTAATTGATCTGATCCTCGGAGTGATCTTTATTGTTTTCGGGTTCAAGCTTTTTTTTGCCCGGGAAATCAATCCGTCTCTCAAAGAGTACCGCCATCAGCTGCTGACGCTGTTTGCGGGCGGGCTTATTTTAAGCGGCACCAATTTTGACGCCTTGTTTTTGTCTTTTGCCGCCGCCAAGGAAGTGGGCGGCACCCCGGACATCCAGATGATTTCCAGGATATGCCTCTTGGTTTTGAATTTGATATTTTTTACCCTGCCGGTCCTGCTGCCGCTTTTGGCCTTTATTTATTTTCCGCGCTACGCTGCCGGTTTTTTTAAAAAGATCAATCAGTATGCATTAAAGTACAGCCGCTTCATGCTTTCGGTTTTATTTATCGTGTTTGGAGTGGTGTTGGTGCTACGGGGAATAAGGTAGGGTTTTCTTTATTGACATTAAAAATATTGAATGGGAAAATACTATTAATTCTAAAGGGGAGGTAAACAATGAAAGTATTAAAATGGATCCTGATTATTGTTTTGGTTCTGGTACTGCTCCTGATTGCGTTTCTGGCTTACATGGGGATGATTTTACCGTTGAAAATTAATGAAACTAAGATGGGCCCTTATACCATTGCCTACGAAAGCTTTACCGGCCCTTACGCAGAGACGGGACCGGTTTTTGATAAAGTTTACAAAGCATTAAAAGCAGAAGGGATCGGTTCCACTAGAGGGCTTGGTATTTATTACGATAATCCGAGCAATGTGCCAGCGGACAAGCTGCGTAGTGACTGTGGCGTAATCATTGAAGCTGCAGACCTGGCTAAGTTTAATAAAGTAAGAAGAAAATTTAAAATTAAACAAATTCCGCAAGGCGACTGCGTGGTAGTAGAATTTCCGCTGCGCAACATGCTTTCTTACATGATGGGGCCGATGAAAGTTTATCCAACGCTGATGAAATATATTCAGGCGAAAGGTTATAAAGTTTCGATGTCCTATGAGCTTTATGATGAACTGCAGAAGAAAATTTATTTTGTGATGGGGATTACGAAGTAAAAAGGAGAAAATAATATAAATCCTTAAGGAAGTGAAGTTATGAATCTAAAAAAAATAATCCTGTTAGCCGTGATTGTGATCCTGGTCGTAGTCCTGTCTATTCCTTTAGCCCGCAACCTCATCCGCTCTTTTTACACTTATGACATTTTAATTAAAGGCGGCACGGTCTATGATGGAAGCAAAGAAAAACCTAAAGTTGAAGATATCGGGATCAAGGGTGACAAAATCACCGCGGTAGGAAAAGATCTTTCCGGATCGGCCATGAAAACGATCAATGCCGAAGGTTTGATCGTCACGCCCGGTTTCATCGATTGCCATAACCATACCGACCTAAATATTTTAATGGCCCTCCTCATGTCCGGTAAAACGGATGATTTTTCCATGATCACTCCGGCCTGGAGAAATAATCATAATTATATAACTCAGGGGGTTACAACTATAGTTACCGGGTTATGCGGCGGAGGGCTGCCAGACACAAACATGTGGCTGGGCCTGATTGATTCTCAGAAATTTGCAAGCAATGTTTATCACCTGATACCTTACGGCATATTAAGACAGCAGCTTTTCGGGGACAACCAGCCAACAACCCTAACTGCGGAGCAGCTTGATACTCTTAAAAAGATGGTGGAGAAAGAAATGCAGAACGGCGCCATCGGCGTTACCGTGGGTTTGGAATACGCACCCACTTGTTTCACAACTACCGATGAGCTGGTTGAGATCGCCAAAGTGGTCAATAAATACGGCGGACTCTACGATGCTCATATCCGGGACCAGACCGGCACCATGCATGATAACGGCCAGCCAGGGGTGCTGAATTCGATTAAAGAAACCATCGAGATCGGCAAACGCGCCAATATCCCTGTCCACATCTCGCATATTCAGCTCAACCTTCCCTGGAATAATGTCCAGGCAAAACAAATGTACGGCTTAATTGAGCAGGCCCGTGCTGAAGGTGTAGATATTACTGCTGACCAGCATCCCTACGATGCCGGTTATGCGGTGCTTTCCTACCGCCTGCCGGATAAGTTCAAGACCGGCCTCGGCGTCAATGCAAAATATAAGAATCCCGAAGGCAAAGCGGAGATGATAGCAGCTACCAAAAAGATATTTACTTTCCTTGGTCCGGATAAGATCATGCTTACTTCAGGGCCTGAAAAATACATCAACAAGACCATCCAGGAGATCGCAAAAATGGAAGGAAAGGATCCGGCTGAAGTTTATGTCGACCTTTCCTGCCTGGATCCGGCGCCCTTTGCGCTCTTCCAGGAAATCAGCGATAAAGTTAATCGGGAAAACATGCAGCACGATTACGTTTTCACCGCTTCCGATGGTTTTACGGTTTTTGAATCTGCGGATTCACCGCATCCCAGATTTTTTGGCTGTTTCCCGCGCAAAATTAAAAAATATGCGGTGGAGGAAAAATTGCTGAGCTTAAATGACGCGATCCGTTCGATGACTTCGCTGCCGGCGGCCAAGTTTAAGCTTAAAGACCGGGGCGTGATCGCCGTGGGAAAATACGCGGATATTGCGGTCATCGATCTAAAAAATCTTAAAGAAAATGCTACTTACGCTGAACGCGGGCTTTATTCCGAAGGCATTGAATATTTATTGGTCAACGGTAAACTGGCAATCGATAACGGTAAGATAACCGGCAAAAAAGCCGGGCGCGCATTGAGGCTTGGACAATAATGTTTTTTTTGAAACGATTTTTACTGATAATTGTTTTACTTATCAGCTTAGCCTCTTTTGCCCGGGCTGAAGTATTGAGCAGTGCGATCCCGGTCAGTTTAGGACAGTGGGTCCTTGCTCCGTTTATCGGGCAGCAAACCAATGTTAATAATAATTCTGCGCTTTCCCAGACGCTCTATGGATTTTCGGCTGGCTACGGGTTATGCGACCGTACGGAGCTGGATCTGATCTATGAGTATGGCACCTTCAGCGGGGTTCCCGGCATGGAAATGTTGTTGCAGAGCTACAGTTGCTCATTGAAATATAATCTTTTGCTGGAGGCGCCGGTTTCGCTGTCGGTGGGGGCCAATTATTCTTTAATATCACAACGCGATAATTTTGCCGGATCGCCCAGCGGCAGTAACTATGGCTTTAAGGTATTGATCAGTAAAGTATTTTCTTCTTTGCATGCTTACGTCTGCTTAAACCGTTCCATCACTTCACTGGCCGGAGAAAGCAGTGCCACCGAGGCCACGCTGGGCGGCATGTGGGTGATAACGAACCAAATTGTTTTGATAACCGAAAATACCTGGCAGCTGCAATCGGCCGGTTACACCAGTAATCAATTATGCTTCAGCGCTGCTTATGTTTTGTGATAAAGATTTGAGTCAGATATATTAACTGCCTGCTTTTTTCAGCTTGAACTTGAAGGGCTCGGTAAATACCAGCGAGGGATCGCCGGTTGCCGGATCGATCGGCCCATCCTTAAGATAAAATTTTATTTCAATGCTGCGCTCGTTGATATCGTAGAGCATGGTCCAGAGCGTCCGGTGAGGCAAAGGACCGACTGACTGTTCAGCTATGTCAGTGGTATGGGCATAGACCAGGCTCATCGCCTCCTGGACATCATCCGGTGAAAATTTCCCCTGATGGGCCTTGACATAATCAGTAAGCTTGGCGTAGCGGTAAAAAGTATTGTAAGTGCCTTTGGTTGTATAGGTCGGGAACTTGCTGGCGTCGGGATAGAGGTAAACCGCGTGATTGGTTATGACCTGCGGCCGGTCATTGTTATCGATGAAGTGATAACTGAAATCCTTGGGTGAAATATCGAAAATGAAAGACTTGCCGGAGCGGTCACAGATCAGAAGATGTCCGGGCATGAATCCCGCGACCAGCTTGTTATTGAGGATTGCCATTTTGGCCTCGTCCACCGTCGCGCAGGTATCCAGGATCAATCTGTCCAGCTGCAGCATGTTCAGGCCGCCAACATCATCGCCCAGCGGATTGCTATCGGTACTGGGCGTGCCAAGATCATCTTCCAGCAGGGCCACGATCAGACCTTCGGAGTTCATCCCCCCCTGGAAGCCGTTTAATAAGTCCAGAGCGCCCACGACGATAGAGGAATACCCTTTATCCGGGTAGAGTTCTATGACAAAATCCCTGGAATAAAGATTATGCTCGCCCTCGACCCGCTTCATCCCCATCATCTCCCGCATGGTCGCGGTGTGAAAATCTATATTGTGGCCAACCAGATCGTGGCCATTGGCCGTGGAATCGGCCGGGAAAAATACCGCCGAGCAGCCGGGAGGAGTGATAAAGATATCGTAATAAAGGCCGCTGGTGACATAAGTGTTATCTGTGGGAGACAGGCCGTATGATTTGGCCACGCCTTTCATCCGTTCAAGCAGGATCGGGTAGTTCTTTTCCATGTACTGGCGGCGAGCCTCGGCGTAAAGCGGTCCGGCATAAGGGAGAAGCTTTTTGATGCCGAGCCACTCCTGGGCGATATCGCCCAAGGCTTTGCCGATCTCCTCATTGGTCCCGCGCAAAACGATGTGCCGGATCTCCAGATAAGTATCCGGCTCCTTTGCCAATATCACTTCATTGGTGACTATAACCGGGTTGGAGTTTTTGGCTAAGACGCCGGTCCCGAATCCGGCGATGAAACAAGAAACAAGTAAAAGACTAAGCAATTTTTTCATAATTTCTCCCCCTCTAAAAATATTATATCCCTGCAGATCATTTATTTTCAAATAACGGTTTTAGATCAAGCTCCGTCCATCCTGGATTGCCAAGCGCTTTGATCCACATCTTGAGCTCTGCCGGTACAACCACTAACTGCTGAATTGCCAGGTTAGGCCGGGTGGCGCCACCCAGAGTGATCGGAGTATCGAGTACTTGCCTCATCACTTGCGCATTGAATTTGCCCTTATATTTTTCCCCCAGGGCTATCAAATTCTTATAGCGGGTGTAAGAGCGCGTTTCGCCGCCTTCGGTCGGCTCCATATTCCAGGCCGGATTCACAAAATGATTGGTCTCGACCAGTAAGCCATCTTTGTCCGGCATTCTTTTCTTGGTATCATCAATCGAACATTCATAGGCGAAGGCGGTATTTTTATCTGCAACGGTAAAGATCTCAGCCAAACCGAGGCGGATCGAGTTGAGCGCCGCGTCCAGCTGCGTTATGTTCGAAGAATCAAATAAAAAGCTGGTGATGTAAAGTAGCGTCATTTGCCGGTTGTCTACCGACGCGGTCCCGCACGATGCGGCCCCGTCGTTAAGCTCCATGAATAATCCATCTTTATTTAATCCGTGCATGGCTGTCACGCCGCCGGGATAGCCCACGACCGCGGTCGGCACTGCGTCTTCCGGCTGGTAAACGATCACGCTGAGATAGGGGTTAAATTTTTCATAGTATTCCGGATAATCAAAATTCCGGCCGAAAACCAGCGGCCCGCCGCCGGTATATTCTCCCCAGGCAACGATGGCTGAACAATGGACTGCAGTCTCGGAAATGATGGGCAGGACATTGATCTGGTCGAGCGCCAATAATTTATCAAGCTCCAGGCCGGAAGTCTCGGCCATGCCGTAAATAATGTCCTGAAAACGTTTGGGATATACGGCAAAGATCCCTCTGGTGGTATCATTAATATCTTCAAGCTTCAATCCTACTTCTTTGACGTAAGTTTCTTCAATTGCAACTTTATACATCTGTGCTAACTGTTCCTTAAGCAATTTTCCTTCCTGCCGTCCCATCTCCCGGTAAGTGCCGCGCAGCACGACCACGTTGAGATTGCCCGCTTTATATAATTTGCCGCCCTCGTACTCTGAAACCAATTTTAGCTCGACCGCCAAAGCCGGCAGTGAAATGGAAAACGAAAAGAAAAGGATCAAGATGAACAAAAGGGTAGCTTTTTTTAATAACATTTGAAGTCTCCTTTTGGTGAATTATAACACTTTTTTATTCAAATAGCGGCTTCAGATCGATTTCGGTCCAGCCCTGATAATTGGTCAGATTTATCCACCACTTCAGTTCCGCGGGAACGGCTATCACCTGGTATAAGGTCTCTTCATCAGCGCTTATAGGCCGTGTCGCGCCGCCCTTGTCAATGGGCGTCTTCAACAGCTCTTTCATAGTATCGACATTAAGCCGGCCTTTGTACTTTTCTCCGAGGGCGTAGAGGTTTTCACGCCTCTGTGCGCTCTCTGCTAATGGACACGGCCATCGGCCCCAGGCCGGATCAACAAAATCGTTTGATGCCGCCAGCAGCCCGTCCGCTCGGCCGGCTACCCGCTGTAATCCGTAGGTGGCCCATTCATATGAATAAGCCGCATTCTTATCAGCTACCTGGATGATACAGGCGAAATCCGGCAGCGTGGTATTGAATCCGGTGTTGATGCCGTCCATGGTGGAGTTGTCAAGCAGGAAGAACAATAAATTGGCCATGTTCGGGACCCGGTCGTGCCGGGTGATGATCGCGGTCGTAATATCATCATCGAGTTCGAGGAATATCCCGCTTTTGTTCATGGCGTTCTGGGTGTAGGCTGCGCCCAGAAACGCAAAACTGGCAGTCGGGATTCCGCCGTCATCCGGATTATAAACAACGCATTCCATAAAAGGCAGGAACTCCTCAAAATAAGACATATAATCATAATTGCGGCCTACGACCAGCGGACGGCCGCCTGTATATTCGCCCCAGGCCGCGATCGCGGAACAACCCTGAGTATTCGTCGCTAACATACCGTACACGCCCCAGATCTCGGCGCAGGCATCAAGCGTGTTTAGCAGGATATGTTTTTCCAGAGAGATGCCGGACGTTTCCGCCATCCCGTATATCAGGTCCTGCGATCTCTTCGGCAGTCTCCTGAAATAGTCGCTGGCGATCTTATCAAGCGTTTCATAAGTCATGCCGTTCTTGCCGATGAAGCGTTCTTCAAAAGCTTTCTTATAGCACGGTTCCCAATCGTTTTTGAGAAGAGCGCCGTACTGCCGGCCCATCTGGCGGTAGCTCCCGTGAAGCTTAAGGACGTTTATCTTCCCGGCCTTATACAGCTTTCCCCCTTCAAATTCAGAAACATATTTCAGCTCCTGAGCGTGAACCATCGAAACCAAAAAACACAAAGCCAGTACGATTCCAAATAACTTTTTCATTGTACCTTTTTACCTCGCCGTATATTTTATCGCACCTGGCGGCTGAAGTAAATGCTGCTGCATTGACACAAAAACCATCCCGCGCTGCAAAACCAACCGGATTTGGGGGCAGGATTGCGGCTCGAATTATGAGCATAGCCCATAGTCCCATATACAAGAGCGTGGCGGCCGCACTAAAGCTTCAACCCGAAGATGATTTTCTTGAAAAGTGAAATTTATCCTTGCTTTTCTCGATAAAAAACCAAAGGACCCTTAAATGGCAGTAAAACCAATAACCAGAAAACTATCGCAGGCGATACCTAAGGCACGTCCAATTTTAAAAAAATTGGGAAGAGCCAGTTTAAGTTCACTCCCTATACTTGGAACCTTTGCTACAGGAATTGCGGCCTATCATATTCACCCCGTATTTCAAGCCGAAGTTGATCGTGGCCGTGAATTTCTTTTAGCGCACAATCCGCATACCATCGAAGTGTTAGCTTCTGCAACTTTACTGGCAACTTCTGACATCATTGCCCAACGCTACGAAGGAAATAGTTTTAGTTATTCGAGGCTAGGGCGCATGTTTGTTTTTGGAGGGTTATCTGGTTTTTTTGCGCGACAGTTTTATGATTTACTTGATCAAATGTATCCTCCGGAGAATGGCCGACAAATTGTTAAAAGAGTGCTAATTGATCAAGGTAATTATGCTCCGCTTTTTTTGGCATCCTTTCATACCTTTAATCATGTCTTACAAGGAAAACCAATCACCGAATTAGCCGGCAGCATAAGAAAATTTGTTTTTAAATTTATACCTTTAAGCTGGAGCTTTTGGACCCCCGGTGCAACCTTAATTTATTGCTTGCCTGATGATTTGAAAGTATATACTTCAGCCATCCTTGGTTTAGTGTGGGGAATAGTATTATCCAGAATCGGGCATGACCTGCCGCGGGAATAACCGTATGCTATAATTCTCTCTGTGAAAAAGTTAATCGTACTGGCTCTCTGTTTAGTTTATCTTGCCCCAATTGCTCAAGCCGGCTCGATTGGCGGGATGCCTTACGTTATATACAACTCAACCTACGGTGCAGAATACGGCCTGATTGGCCGGCTGAGAAATTACCTGGGATATCACGAATCGCTGACCCTGTCGGCTACCTTGATTGAGAACGGAGGCAACATCAATAATTTTGTGCTTTCTTTTCCGGATCAGGATTACCGGCACGGTCAAGTTTTTGACCTGGCGGTTGACGTTGAAGGGGCCGTCGGCACCTACATTAACGAAAGATATTACGGATTGGGAAGCAATACTCCGGGAACCAATTACACGACCTTTAACAATGGGCACAGCCGCGTCAATATTATCCTGACGCGCGCCTACCAAAGCAATTTTTCTCTGGCGGTCGGTCTGCTGCTGGCGGGTAATTCCTTTTCCAATATTACGCAAGGGGTTAATCCCTTGACGCAAAATGCCCAGGACATCTGCTCAAAATATTACGCGGGAAGCTTGGGGCTAACCCTGGATAATCGGGATAACAGCATGGATCCGCACGGCGGCAATTATATTTTAACTGATTTTGATTACGGGATTACGGCCGCCGGGAGTCCGGTGAAATATGCAAAGCTGACGACCGATTTGCGGCGTTACGACACGCCGTTCCAAAAAGACCAGGTCCTGGCCAGCCGGGTGATGCTGGCCACGATGACGGGAGATGTCATTCCGATATACGAATATGCTTCGCTAGGCGGGCGTGATACTTTACGGGGCTACGCCATGGACCGCTTCCGCGATAAAAGCGCCGCCCTGATCAATCTCGAATACCGTTTTCCGATTATCTGGGTTTTTAGCGCTGCGGTTTTTTACGAAGCCGGAAAAGTTGCTCCGCTGCTGACGGATATTGGATTTAATGATTGGGCCTCTGACTACGGGGCCGGACTGCGCATCAATTTTGGCAATGTAATCGTGCGTGGAGACTTTGGTCGCAGCAGTGAAGGAACCAACGCCTACTTTTTCTACAATCAGGCGTTTTGATCGTCCCGCCGGATAACTAACGGCCCTTTGGTTGCTTTCATGATGTGGGACACCGGCAGATTATTTTGCCACAACTGAACCATGCCCCGCATGTATTTATTGATGTGACTGAAATATTTTTTATAGCCGGCGCAGAGGTAATTTAATCCCGGCTCATCCGATGGAGTTTTTAGGAAGCGCCGTTTGGGACATTCTCCGCGGCAGGCAAAAAGGTAAGTGCATTTTTTACAGTACTGCGGTAATTTGTCCGCTTTAGCCGCGCCAAAGTTTTTCTGTTTTGGCAGTTCAACCAGATCCTTAAGCTGATCTTTTAGGACATTGCCCAGCAGATATTCCGGATAAACAAAGTGGTCGCAGGAATAAACATCGCCGTTATGTTCGATCACCAGCGACCGGCCGCACTCAGGCGCAAAGAGGCAAAGCGGGGCAGGGTTGCCGGCCCAGTTATTTAAAGCCCATTCAAAGTTCATGACGAAAATTTTGCCGACGTCGTGTCTGACCCATTGATCAAAGATTGCAATCAGGAAATCACCATATTTCTCCGGTTCAACTGACCAGGGTGTAATCATGCCGTTTGGATCGCGCTCAACCACGGCGGTAAATTGAACAAACTCAACCCCTTCGCTTTTCAAGAACGCATAGACTTCCAAAGGTTTGTAAGCGGTTTCTTTGGCAACGCAGGCCAGCACGTTAAATTCGACACCGTGTTTTTTAAGCAGGCGCAATCCTTTGATAACTGCATCAAAGGTTCCGCGGCCCGAGCGATCTTTGCGGTAAATATCATGAATCTCTTTGGTCCCGTCCAGACTGATGCCGACAAAAAAATTATTCTTGCTTAGAAATTCTGCCCATGCATCATTGAGCAGTACGCCGTTGGTTTGCAGTGAGTTTTTGATCTTGTTGCCTTGCTGGTATTTCTTTTGCAGTTTAAGGACCTGGCGGTAAAAAGCCAGGTCCGCAAGCAGGGGTTCTCCGCCGTGCCAGACAAATTCTACTTCTGCCTGCGGCTGGGATTCGAGGTACTGGCGGATAAAAGCTTCCAGCACCTCGCCGGTCATGCGGAAATTTTTGCCACTGGGGAAAAGTTTTTCTTTTTCCAGGTAAAAGCAGTAATCGCAGTTTAAATTGCAGGCCGGACCAACCGGCTTTGTAATCACATGAAAACTGGCAGGTAACTGATTAGCCATTTTATGGAACTTGCAGTCCGACCTTTTTAGGCGGATATTTTTTAAAAGAGAGCAGGTGGCGCTGGCCCTCCAGGTTCATGGGTACGATAGTCCACTCGTACTGTCCGCCTTGACCCGGATAACGTTCTTTGGGATCACGATACAGGCTGTAGGTCCAGGGATAAAGGGTATCGAGCACCAGGGTGTTCTGCCAGCCGCCGTTGCTGGAATAAGACATATTATCGACCGCGTTAATTTTTAAATGCGACTTAAATTCGCGCCAGCGCAGGGCCATAAAATCATATTGGTTCCAGACAAAGATTGATTGGCGATTGGATTCACCGTTGTCTGAAAGTAAAAATGATGTTTGGTTAATGCCGTCATAGTAGCGGTCTTTGGGCAGCTTCTGCCAGCTGACCCCGCCGATGGCCAGCGAAGTGTTGAAGAGGTCCATCAAATCGAACAGGCCGTCGGAATCCCGGCCGCCCTTAATCATGCCCGGCCAGTATGCAATACCGGGGATACGAATGCCGCCTTCCCAGGTATGTCCTTTGGCTCCGCGGAAGGGGGTTACGCCGCAATCATAATATGCGCTTTCTTCCGGACCATTGTCTGAAGTGACAAAAACAAAAGTATTTTCTGCCTGTCCGGTTTCCTCAAGTACTTTGATCAGCTTTCCGATGATGTCATCTACTTCAACCACCGCATCCTTGTAAGGAGTTCCTGCCGGGCTTTTACCCTGATAGCCCTCGGCCGGCCAGTTGTCAAAATGTACTTTGGCGGTAGCGTGAATCAGGTAAAAAGGCTGATTTTTTTCTGCCTGTTTGTGAATAAATTGTTCGGAAAATTTCAGGAAATCCTGGTCGCAATTAGCAATGCCTTCGATATCCAGCAGTTTAACGTCTTCCTTGAAGCCGCCTTTTTTCGCGTGAATAATATGGTTATCAAAACCTTTGTGAAGATAGGTTTCCCTCAACAGCGGGTGGTTAACCAGTTCGGGATAGCGCCGCACATCCCAAGGTGGAGTGTATTCGGCGGTTACAACCAGAAAGCCGTAAAACTCATCATAACCGTTATCCTGCGGCTCTAACCCTTTGCCTTCACCGAGATGCCATTTTCCTGATAAAGCGGTAGTGTATCCTGCCTTGCCTAATATCTTGGCGGCAGTCTGTTCATCGGACCAAGGGTTGCGGGTTAGTTTTTCTCCTGCCATGATCGGACGGATCAGGCCGGTGCGCGCCGGCAAACGTCCGGTCATAAGAGAAGCGCGCGTAGGCGTTGACATCGGTTGAGAATAACAGGATGTTAGCCGTAAACCTTGCTCAGCCAGACGGTCCATGTTTGGAGTAGGTGCGCCCACCGCATTTCCACCACCGTAGCAACCCGGATCCCCCCAACCCATATCGTCCACTACAATAATTAAAATATTGGGTTTTCTTCCCAAACGTTTTTCTAAAGCATTTAGTTTGGCGGCCGCTTCCTCCTGCTGTTTAGGATGCGGAATGACCGGTTCCATGTTAGAGGTGAAAGGAACCGCGGGTAAAAATGGATTAGGTTGCATGTCAGCTGCCTTAACCCCTGATCCGGTCAGGCTGGTTACTGCGGTTGCGATTCCGGCGATCGCTGCGATTGCTGCATGTTTTTTGTTCATAAATGCCACCTTCTTTATTAATTATTCAAATTCTACTCCATCCCCACAAAAAATCAATTACTCTTTCCTTCATTGACATCAAAATAGGGTAGTGGGAGAATATCCTTACAAGGAGGTGACAAATGAAAATTGTTATTAAGATTTCGATGTGGATACTGGTTATTGGTGGATTGGCCTGGGGTCTGGAAGGTTTAACTGAGATAAATATTTTTGACGTGGTCATTTTATCCGTTGCGCCTCACATTGTTGAGAACGCAGTTGAGGTTATCATCGGTTTGGCTGCTTTGATAGGAGCCTATGCTCTGATCGTAAAGAAAGAAGCATAATCTTCCAGGGCTGCGAGGAGCAAAACTCTTCCCAGCCCTGATTTCTTTAAGGAGGGTTTTATATGTTAAAGAAATGTTTAGGTGCGGTTTTGATCCTGGTTCTCTTCCTCTCGGTTTCTGCTTCCGCGCTGGTTTTTAAGACCGGTGATTCGATCACGATTCCCAAAGGCGAAGTTATCAATGACAACCTTTTTGTATCCGGCAATATGGTTACGATCAACGGGACAGTAAGAGGAAACCTTTTGGCCTTTGGAAGCACCGTAGTGATTAATGGCAATATTTCCGGAAGCGTCATTTCCGGTGGTCAGGATGTTAGCATTTCCAGCCGGTTAAATAACTTATTAGTTGGTGGTAGAACGGTTAGCATTTCCGGCCAGTCAAACAACGTAATCGTCGGCGGAGAAACGGTCAACATCAGCGGATCCGTGAGTAAGGACCTGATTGCGGGTGGCAAACAGATTATTCTGCAAAAAAGTTCTAAGATTGGCGGGGACGCATTTCTGGGTGCCAGAGACACTAATGTTGCTGGAAAAATTGGCCGCAATTTAAATATTGGCAGTAATAATATAATTATTGATTCAGCCGCATCGGTAAGGGGGAATTTCACTTATACTGCCCAGAAGCCGGTCATTTCAGATCAGGCCAAGATAGCTGGAACGGTTACCATAATGGCTCAACCTAAGCCGGTTGAAAAATCTCCCCAGCTCATGTCAGGCTGGTTCTCATTCCAAAAGGTTATCGGATTTCTGATGATCTTGTTATTAGGTATATTGATCATTATCTTTATGCCGCATCAAGTTGAATTAGTAACCGATAAAATGAGAAAACATTGCTGGAGAAGTTTCGGTTGGGGAATTTTGGCATTGATTGTTCTGCCGATAATTGCGGTTCTGCTGATGATCACCTTAGTTGGAATTCCATTAGGAACCATTCTCTTATTCGCTTACCTGGTTGGTGCCTACATAGCATCGATCTTTGTAAGTATTGTTATCGGGAAATGGATCTTGGATAAGGTTGGCAAGTCCAATATTTCTTTGATCTGGTCACTTTTACTTGGTTTGATCATACTTAATATTGTGGGCCTAATCCCGATTATCGGAGGCTTGGTCATTTTCGTATTATTCCTGTGGGCCTTTGGTGCGTTGGTAGCGACTCGTCCTACTACTTATGTTGAGGCTCGCGACGCTAAAATTCTCTAAAAAGCTAATTGAGGTTAACTTTTAGAAATAAATCGCCGCGTTTATGACAGAGGGGACATTCATTTCCCCAACCCCTTAAACGCAGTTTGGTTCCGTCGGTGGTTCCTTTAGGAACTTTAACCGTTAAAGTTTTTCCTTCGGCCATTCTAAGATCAACTTTACCGCCTTGTGCGGCTAGGCTGCGGGGAATTTTAGCGTTGATCATTACATCGGTAGAGACGGCATCGGGTTTAACATTGACCCGGTAGCCACCTTGAGTGCCCCCGGCAGCTCCCCCAAAAAATTGTGAAAAAGCATCATCGTACATATCGTAATCCATGGTGCTGTGACACTTGTGTTGTCTACCTCGGCGATGAGTAAATCCAAGATGGGAGAGGAGATCTTCAAAATCAAAACCTTGGGCTGGATCAACTCCACCTCTAGCTCCCGCGGCAGCGCCCATCTTGCGCTGGTCATCATATTCTTTTCTTCTTTGAGGATTACCTACAACGTAATATGCTTCAGAGATCTTTTTAAATTTTTCTTCCGCGGCAGACTTGTCACTCTGATGCATATCGGGATGATATTTTTTGGCGAGCGTGCGATAAACGCTTTTTATTTCATCCTGGGTGGCGCTTTCTGATACTCCTAATACTTTATAGTAATCTTGCATGGTTTATTTTCCTGCTTTCACATAACAGCTAGCGGCCAAAATTTTGCACAGTGGTAATATTTCCGTTAGGAATTGAATATTTAGTGCCATCGTCGGCCTTGAGAATAGTCAGGCGCAGACTCATGTCAGCGACTTTCCCTTTTATTCCCATGATCTGGACGGTATCCCCAATAGAGTACTGTTTTTCCAGGATAATGAAGAAGCCGGAGATAAGGTCTCTGACCAGGTTTTGGGAGCCGAAGCTGACAGCCAGTCCCAGGATACCGGCGCTGGCGATCAAGGCCGTGATGTTAACGCCCAGTTGCTGCATGGTAGTGATGAACATTACAAAAAATACGCCATATCTAAGGATACTGCGCACGAGGGAAGCGATGATATTGAGCCGGTTTTCGGACAAACGGTCTCTGAGCGCGCGGTCCATAGCTACTATAACGATCCGATAAAATACATAGATAACTGCCAGAGAAACGATGATCGCGAGGGCTTTCATGATGTAGGCGACCATTTTTTCCGGAGAAAAGAGCACAGTTTTCATTTCATTGAAAATGTCCATGATAAGGATATACTAGCATTTTTTGATGAAGGGAGGCAAATGCATGCGCCTTTCTTTCATTGACATCAAAATAGGGGAGTGGGAGAATAGTATACCTAAAAAAATGAAAGGGGTTTTAAATGATAATTAAAAAAATTTCACTTTGCATGCTGCTTCTGGTGTTTATTTCAATGCTTTTTGCCCAAACAGTTTCGGCAGAGGAATTCGCCTACTCCAAAAAGGTGGATGCTCTGGTCGCAGAACTTGAAGCTGACGGATTCATTGTCCAGGAAAGCGGCTACCAGATGATCGACATCCTTAAGCTTTGCAGTGAAGGGTGGTTTGAATACTGCTTTGGCAATAACGCCGGCTTCCCCTATCTCTGCTATACCATGCCGCCGGCACCCGGACAAAAACCATCCCGCGGTCAAAACCCGCCAGTAGGTTTTGACCCAAAAGACCCGAATAATTATCCGGCAAACCTTGATTTTACCCCGCCGGGTACAACCTTTAAGCTGCGTCCGGATGAAGCTATTCTCCTGGTGGGCAA
Organism: Candidatus Margulisiibacteriota bacterium; assembly: GCA_018823125.1. Taxonomy (GTDB): domain Bacteria; phylum Margulisbacteria; class WOR-1; order JAHJIW01; family JAHJIW01; genus JAHJIW01. Next base: position 129,369 of record JAHJIW010000005.1, read on the forward strand.
GACCCCGCCTCAAGCCCGTTATTTCAGTTACCGCAGCTATGTTGGCTTTGTGGAAAATAAGCCGGGCAAAGATTATTCTGATATCTTTGTTGTTAACTCTGCTGACGGCGCGGCCTATCACCGCGTCTTTGCCAGCCTGGGCGACCCGCTCAATCATTTGAGTCCCAATACCAGCGGCACCCCTGATCACAGCGCAGGCAATGCCTTTGACAAGGAAATAGTGCTCATCACCACGCCGCACCAAGGCGTTAACCAACGCGTGCGCCAGGCTATAAAAAAATCCGGTATTTCTGAATCCATTGTCAACGATGACATTATTCCCGCTTCACTGGTCAACCTGGGACTGGAAGATGGAAAAGATACTTTTTTGGTTATAACCCGCGCTGCTCTCTGGGAAAACAATGAACAAGGCCAGGCTTTTTTAAATGACCCCACCAAGACCTGCCGGGTTTTTCGCATTACTCCGAAAGAAGAGCTGGCGGCTGATCCCTATCCTGTTCCAAAACTTAAACAACGCGGCAATGGTATATCCGAATTTAAAATCCTGCCCACTGCCAAAGATGATCTGGAAACACTGCGAGAGGCAATCCTGAAAAAGCACGGCTTGCCCCAATACAAAACCAGGGAGCTGCACACTGATATCTGGCTGCCTGAAGGTTTTATTGGCATCTGCGATGACCTGGACATCCTGGCTGAGGACCGCGACACTGTTTATCTTCAGAGCGAGGACTTTCAACTTAAGTCAGATGATGATTTTATTATTGTCTACGGCGTAAATCATGAAAAAACCGGCAAGGCCATCTACTGCAACTTAAGCTTTTACGGCAAAGAGCTGATCAATGGTGTAGCTGGCTCCAACAGCTCCCTCTTCACTGGTTCAGCCAGGGAATATTTTCCAGCTGGGTATGAGAACGCGGATAATTATTATGTGGTTAAGCTTGCCCGCAAAGGTGATGACTGTGTGATCGTTGAAAAAAGCACGGATAACCCGCGCGGCAAGGCTTATGGAGTGGACAACAACAAAGATTCTTATATCATAACCCGCTCCTATATTGAAAAACCGAACCAGGTCGGTCCAGCCCATTATGAGCTGATCTACGACCGGACGATCCTTTTCACAAAGAAATAAGAGCATAAAAAATCGCGGGCAGAAGAATGCGGCCCCCTTGCGAAAGAGGTGTGAAAATAAAATCGAATCGATTTATATTATTAGGCTGGGTCTTCATTTTTATTTTAGCGCTTTCTTCCAGCTGCTTGGCAGACCAAGGCTATGGCACATTAAAGGTTTTTACAGAGATTAAAGGCTCATCAATATATGTTGACGGGGAACTGGCCGGGCACGACACTGTAATAATTAAACAAATAGAACCAGGAACACATTATGTAAAAGTAGAAGCATCAGGAAAGATCTATTACGATGAAGTTGTTACTGTTGTTGAAAATGAAACTGAAACGGTTTTGGTAAAGGATCCTGCTCCTGCTGCTGTGGTTGCTGCTCACGCACCTGCACCGGCGAGCGTAATTACGAACTACCTTAATTTTTTTGCTAATTATTCGGACTTAAGTCTTTCTGAGAATGTTTCCGGGGTCAACAAAAATTATGGTTATGATCCTGCTTTTGGCATTGGAGTGGAATACAATAAAGGGATAGCTGCTACGAATTTTGGGGCCAATATGGGGATCAATTATAATTTCCCCTCCAATGTTACTTTGTCCGGATTTTCAGGGGGAAGGAGCCTGGGGATCTCCCATATTTATTTTAATCTTGTTTCAAATGCCGGAAAAAACGATGATCTGGAAATGAATTTTGCTATCGGGCTTAATTATTCGTTTTGGGCTGTTTCATCCCCTCTTTCAACCATTAATGGCGGCGTCGGATATCAGGGCTATTATGAGTTCCTGATCCCTTCAGGCAATAATTATTACAGCGTTAAAATAGGGCACGCGACATTTTACAGTTCGTCAAACACGAGCACGCAAAGCAGTTCGGGGTTGTTCCTGAAAGGCGGATTCGCCTATTAGCCCCCAATTTATATTGACAGGGACTGGCCCTTTCTTCATTGACAACAAAATAGGGGAGGGGAGAATACTTTATAAGGAGGTGACAAATGAAACTTCTTATCAAGATTTCGTTATGGTTACTGGTTTTGGGTGGATTGGCCTGGGGGTTAGAGGGGTTAACTGAGATAAATATTTTTGACGCGGTCCTTTTACCAATTGCGCCTCATATTGTTGAGAACGCGGTTGAGGTTATCATCGGTTTAGCTGCTTTAGTTGGAGCTTATGCTCTGATCACACACAAGGAAGCTTAATTTTCTAGGGCTGCGAGGGGCAAAGCTCTTCCCAGCCCTGTTTCCTCTACGCTTCTTCATTGACAGAAAAATTGGGGAGTGGGAAAATAAGTTTTGAAGTGTGAGAAAGAATCAAGCAATAATCGACAATGCAAGTTAAGAGCTTCTTAAACTACCAAACCACTAAAAAAGGCATTAAAACAGGAAATATATGCTAGTTGTCAATTACTTGACAATTGAATATAGAATGGTTTACAATTTGTTGACAATATGTTAACAAAAGAAAAGATACTGAACATTGCTGCCCAAAAGGACAAAATATTTACTCGGGATTTGGTAAAAATGTTTGACGTTTCCCGGCAATATGTCAATTCTTTGATTGCAGACTTGGTGAAAGATGAAAAACTTGTTAAGTTGGGATCAACCAGAAAAGCCTTTTATGTTTTGCCGGAGTACGCCCAAAAGCATCAAGAAATTTACCCCCAACGTTATCACACAACTCTTAACAACAGTGCTTTGGAAGAACACAAAGTACTTAATCAGATTGAGCAAACTTTTCCACTTCTAAAAATTCTGCCTGAAAATATCAAGAGTATTTTTACTTATGCCTTTTCTGAAATGCTTAATAACGCCATAGAGCATTCTACTTCGATTCGCATTGGTATTGAGGTGGCTATTCAAGGCGGGGTACTGTCCTTTGTGGTGAAGGATTCCGGTATCGGCGTATTCAGAAACGTGAAGAAAAAAAGAAAATTAAAATCCGAAGATGAAGCTATTCAAGATCTGATGAAAGGTAAAACCACTACTATGCCTAAATCTCATTCGGGTGAGGGGATATTTTTTACTTCCAAAGCTGGGGATTTGTTTATTTTGGATAGTTTTGGTCGTCAGCTTATAGTGAATAATAGAATACCGGATATATTCGTCAATAAAACCAAAAAAATTAAGCGTGGGACAAAAGTCGTTTTTAAAATAGATGTTTCATCACAACAACATCTAGAGGAACTGTTTCAACAATATACGAATCAAACAAAAGACAGCGACTATGGATTTGATAAAACTATGATCCAGGTTAAGCTGTATACTCTTGGCGGTGTGCATATTTCGCGTTCACAAGCACGTAGGATTCTGGCTGGTCTGGAAAAATTCAAAGTTATTGTCTTTGATTTTAATAAAGTCCCGGTGGTTGGCCAAGCTTTTGCTGACGAAATCTTTAGGGTATTTCATAACAAACATCCGAAGATTATACTGGAAACACAAAATATGAACGAAGGCGTAAAATTCATGGTTGAACGAGCTAAGAATTATGACTGAAGCTGATACTCGTTTAATCTTTATTGACGAATGAAAAAGCAATTAAACGTTTTGGATATTTTGTGCCAACATTTAAAAAGATTGCCAAAAGCATTAAATTTAAGAATTCCAAATAAACGCAAGGGTAGCGGGGAAACTATGAAAAAAATTTTAATAGTTATTGGAATAATCGTAGCTGCAATCATCCTGGTGATAGCGATAAATTCTGTTCGGCAGGGAATGGTTATTAACCGGAATCGGGCGCTGGTTAACCGCTTCGTTCATGAATTTTGGAATAAAGGTAAGGCTAAAGTAGCGGATGAACTTATCTCAGCGGATTTTATCGATCACAGCCGCCTGGAAAAAGGAGGCAGTGATCGCGATGCATTAAAGAAGGGAATGCTTAATCTTCGCGAAGCATTTGCAAATTTTAAGCTAACCATTGATGAGATAGTTTTTACTGAAGATAAGATTGCGGTCCGCATGACGGCTAGCGGAATTCACCGCGGAAAATACATGGGAATTGCTCCTACCGGTAAAAAAGTAAAATTTAACAATATTGCTATCATGCGTATTGCGGGAGGCCAGTTTGTGGAGCATTGGGCTTCGGTTGATAGGCTTGGTTTGTTGGAACAGTTGCGGGGACACTAAAACTATGCTTATCTGGCTGCCTCGAATCCATTAGTTTTGATTGGGTTTTTGTTTTTGGTAAGTGAGAAGTTTAAACGTGAGTAGAATCCCCACCAAAAATCAATCAGGCCTTCATTGATTGACAGAGAGTAGGAGAGAATGGGAGAATGTAATGACTATGACTTGGCCAAAATTAATAAAATCACCTCTAACCCAAAAGCAAATCAAGGAATTAACCGAAAGTTTCATTGAGGATATGATCAAGGTGGCGATAGACATAAAGGAAGAAAAGATTGCCGCCGGCTGTGCTTTGCACGCGGATGCAGAACAAGTATTATTAAAACATGGATCACAACAAAAGAATGTCTGGGGAGCAAATTATTTCCCTTTTAAAAAAAGGGGGGAACGACTGGAATATTCTGCCTTAATGAATATCAGGCCCAGGCAAAATAATGTTTCTCAATTAATACAAAACAAATCAATTAGAGAAAAAGTAAAAAGCGTAATGGAGCATTATTTCGAATTATGAAATACCATAAGAATCTAACCAGGAAAGATCTGCTTAAATACGGTTGGAAAAAACTTTTGATGATGGCCGCATCAGAATTTTCCAGGGCAGAAAGCCTAGCCAATAACGGCGGTGGTAAAGAACTTAAGTCCTGCCTTTTGAGAGGCAAGGAGCTTCTGGGAATAACTGAAACAGATCCGTCTATCCCGTCTTCCAAAGGAGTCAGGATTTTCAATCTTACTAGATCTTTGGTTTCTCCCGTAGCGGTAGCGCCAAAAACTTTGTATCGTATAGCAATGAGATTAGCTGCCTAAACCCTACCCATCCTTGCCTCCCCACCAAAAATCAATCAGGCCTTCATTAATTGACATCAAAATAGGGTAGTGGGAAAATAATCCTATGCCATATCGAATTAAAAAAGGAAGCGGCAAAAGACCGTGGAAAATCTACATCACATGGCTGGAAACCAACAGGACGTTAACCTTCTTTAATTTATCTTACTCGGTAGGGACACAATTGCAAGCAATGCTCCTCGATGTAATTTAAGCTTTATTCCTGATGGCTTCGCTACGCAAAGCAGGGACGAAGGAGTTTACGCATAGTTCTCCCCACAAAAAAGCAACAATTCTTTCCTTCATTGACAGGGGAAGCTATCCGGGACCGATCAATTCAGCAGTAAATACTTCCAGCGGATTATAATTCCCCTTATCCGCAGCTTGGAGAGCCGAGATATACCGTTTTCTAGCATCGCTTTCCTGAATTAAGGCTTTATCCGGCCAAATCGGTAATTTATGACCATGGCTAAAAAGATATATGTCAGCTACCAGACGTGCATGCCGACCGTTGCCGTTAATAAAAGGATGAATTTTTACCAACCGATGATGGATGCGGACGCTTTGCTCAAAAATACCCGGCGCATTATCCATTTTTGCGAAATGAGTGATGTCATCAACCAGCATTTTCATTTGTTCTTGTAAAGAATGCCAATCTATGCCAAGATTAAAATTGCTTTGTCTGAGCTTGCCCGCCCAGCTCCAGGTTTCATCGAACATATCTTTATGCACCTTTTTTAGCCAATTAATACTAATAGGAGCATATCTTTTTACCGTTAAATATTTTTTAGCTGCCTTAAGAATATTGGCGGCTTCCCATTCATTCAACTCCGAATGAGTAGTTATATGGGTGGGTATCAGGCCAGAAATATCATCAACCGGGGTTGCGCCGGGGACATTCTCAATAAGCGGCATTATTCTTCCCACAGTGCGGGAACCGGATTGGACGCCAATTCTTCCGTTAGTTTCTTCAACTGGTATTCATAGGCCTTTTTTCCGGGCGCCTGTTGTTCCATCGCCATGTTGGCAAAAGTCCTTTTGACAAAACTTTTGGCTTTTTTTTCGGCTTGTTTTTGGATCATTGCTTCAAGCGTATCTTTAGAAGCCAATACCCCTAAAAACTCAGATCCGAGAGCATTGGCAACTCGAACGATCGTTTTCAATGTGCATGACGCAGCATTGTCTTCGATCCTGGAAAGAAGCGGCTGGCTTATATTGATCCTTTTAGCTAATTGTTTCTGCGTCATTCCCAAGGCCTGGCGAATATCACGCAGCCGCTGACCAACCTTTTCTATCGCAACTGGCTGACCCTCTTTTACAGCAGCTGATATCTGTTTCAATTTCAATCCCTTCAATTTTGACATAAGAACCTCCCTGCTTATATATAACTTATATGTTATATTTACTACTATTTAATATAACCTATATATTATATCGAGTCAAGGAGGAAATAACTTGCATGAAATACTATTCCTGATAAACTAAATCTTCTTATACTTAGCCAGTTCTTGCTCGCTCATGCCAAAATAATGGCCGATCTCATGCTGGATCACATTGGCAATCAGCTCAGGCAGTCTGGCGGCCGGGTAGCGCTCTAACGCTTTCTTGTAAATAACTATCTTGTCCGGCAAGACATTGCGGTAGCCTATACCGCGCTGAGGCAAAGGGACTCCGGTGTACTGGCCCAGTATCAGATTCTGCTCCTGGTCAAAAACCAGCCGGTCCGGCTCAACTTCAATTGTGATGTTCTCCAAAAGATCCCTAAATTTCTTCGGGATCCCTTTGACGGTCAACTCCACCTGCGCTTCAAATTTATTCAGTTCCATCTTAAACAAACTCCCTTAACCGTTTCCGCTGTGCCTGATAGCCGGGCATAATTTCAGCCACTCTCTGCCAGAAGCGTTTGGAATGATTAGGCTCGACCAGATGGACCAGCTCATGTACCACCACATAATCGATTACTTCAGGCGGAGTCAGGACCAGGCGCCAGGATAGGTTGATCGTGCCTTTGGAAGTGCAGGAACCCCATCTTTTTTTAGCGCTGGATACTTTAACCAACTTGGGACGCAGTCCGGTCAGTTCAGCATAATATTTTACGCGTTAAGGAATGATCTTTTTGGCCAGCTCGCGATAAGCCTGCTGTTGTGCCTGAGTTAAGGTCAGCGGGCGAGGGTGGTTGGAGCGAATAATAGGAAAAGACATGAGCCTCCAATCATACCGTTTGTTTTTCTAGCTGTTTGACTATAGCGTTGTATTTTTCGTGAATCAGCTTTTTGTCAAATTCCCAGAATTCTTCAAGTATGGTCGCCTGCTCTTTTTTGTCAAAATAATCCATGGCGGGGATGAAAAAGTGTTTATCCTCTTTTTCAATATGCTTTGGATAAAACTTAACCAGGATCTCAAGATTGGCAACAACATCACTTAAGGCATTCTGGTTGCCCTGGGCATAGCTCTCGTTAGCCTCTTTTAATTTGCGCACGTTCCCACGCCCCAACACATGCTCCCTGATCAATTCCTCCATAATCCTTTTGTGTTCCGCGGAAAGTGGTTTCCCGGAAAGGGCCTTAAAAAGAATATCCTCTTCCTTGCCGTGATGGCATCGGTCAGCATATGACCTCAAAAAATCCACCGCCACCTCAATAAACCCTACGTCCACTAGGCTTTCTTTCTTAATCTTGTCCAGTTCCCTGTCCATCCGCGCAATCATTCTTTCGATCAACCGGTGTTCGGTCATCAATGGTCCTGCAGGCATCATAGATTCAAACCTCCTAAGATATAAAAGCTTACTTCACCATCGTCAAAACCATTTTAAACGCTTTAACTGCTTTTAATGCGTGCGGATCATTGGCTGGCATAACCAGAACTTCGCCGGCTTTAACATTATAATTTTTGCTGGAAATAATGATCTCGGCCTCGCCTTCGATTACATTTACCATCGCGTCATAAGGAGTAGTGTGCTCTGCAATAGTCTGTCCCTCTGCCAGTGCGAACAGAGTTACACTGCCATTGGGTTTGTTCAGCAGCATCCGACTAACGATTGAACTATCCTGATAATCAATTAATCCGGCTAATGCCTTGACTTGACCTGGTGTAAATTTATTGTCTGTCATGGGTTTATTATAGCAGACTCCCTTACTTGGTAGGGACACAATTTCAATCAATGCTCCTCGCAAACACGCACGAAAAGCCCGCCGCGCTTTTCGTGCTCACATTTCGGGCTCGTTCTCCCTCTCCGCCTGCGGCGGATCGGGATCCATGGCCGCTCGCCCTCATGATGGTTTGCTTAGGAGCATTGCTTTACATGCGCCCCTCGTGATAATTAGTATGTTATTCCTGGTGGTTTCGCTACGCAAGGCGGGGACGAAAGGGTTTACGTTTAGTTCTCCCCACAAAAAATCAACAGCCCTTTCCTAAAACGTATTTTCTACAAAAAGGGCTAAAAGCGAGGGATGGGACTAAAGAAAAAATAAGACCTAACTAATTACATTTGTTTGCTGATTTTTTGTGGCTTTATCCCTTTCCCTACCAGTTTGTAATTAATTCTTCAGCAATTTTTACCATGTTATAAAAATGTGTTAAGGTTATAAGCGCGTTATTTCGTGCGCTTATGTTATCGTGGCGAGGGAAATTTGATAAAAATGATGTTGGGAAAATTGGTGAAGAGCGCTCTGTTATAGCGGATCCGATCATATTGTGGAAAGGTGCTAAGTCGATCAATGTTTTTGTTGTTTCATCAACTGCTTGATCCATCAATTGTCTGCTTTCTTCTACTGTAAAGGGTCTAAAGCAAGGAGCATCTGTGGTGTCCGAATAATTTGCAAATTCGCCAGGACTAAGCGCAATTGTTACTACCCCAGGATTAAGGCCGGCCTTCTGTGCTCTCTGCAGAAAAGCAATGATTGCTTGGGCTGATCCGGCATCACAATCAATATCAATTATAGTTTTTCTCCTGGGTTGTGGGGATGGTTGCCATTCGCTTAAAAGTTTAGTCTGGATATTTAATGCTTCCAGTTCTTTTCTTTTGCTCTCTGCTGACATTCCCAGGGAACCTTCTTTAAAATCATAGCATGAGCTATTCCAGAAATAATCTCGTGAGACATAAAAAAGCTCATTAAAAAGTCCGTGCATTTGGGCAACCCAAACAAAAGTGGGATCCTGCACAACTCCCCTTAGTTCCAAATTAACAAATGCGCATTCCCAACCACCAATTTTTCCATCAGCAAGTAATCTATACATTCTATCAAAATATTTTATGCTTTCTTCGTGCATCCTGATAAATCGTTCGTGCAGATCTCGAATAGCAAAAATCTCATCCGAATAACTAATTATTCCGGTCAGAAGCCCGGGATGTCTTATTGCCTGTGACCCATAAATAATGCCATTTTTATCGCAAATTAAATTGTTGCGTCGTTCAAAAGGAGGAATTACTTCAAGTTTTTTTATAAGAGCGGGTTTCAATCCGTTTGGTTTTTCAGCATCACCGTGCTTGTCAATATGAATAAGTGTTAAACCGCTTGCGTCAATCTCTCCTCTTGTGATTGCTTCCATCCAGGCCCAGTATGCCCAGCGGTGGCCGTCTACCAAATAAATGCTAAAGCCTTCTTTTCTGATAACCGGAAATAATTCCAAACCTGCAAAATAGGGGCCGGAATGGTGTCGGGAATTAACGTCAAAATCAGGATTTATGCCAAGGGCTAATTCAGCTAAGCTTCCTAAGTAGAACTTGGGAACATGTTTGCTTCTGTATCTGCCAAGATTTTGGTCTAAGCGATAATGTGTTTGGTCGAAGGAATCTAATCCATTAGGTCTCTTGTATTTAAGGAGTGAGCTGCCTGATGAGATGGAGGAAGGATTGATGATTGCAGCAGGAACTACATTGGAACGAGCTTGTCTCTTCCATTTTTTTAATGATGTTGGCCATCTTCTCCATGCTAATTCTAATGCCCCAGTTTTCATGTAATGAACATAAGCTCAGGCTTCGCCTTCGCGCTTACCCCGCTCATGTCCTCCTGTCAAATTATCGTGAGTATTTCTGAATAATTTCAGGGATGAGGCAATTTTTTTTGTGACTTTTACAAAAGAAGTTACTACCGAGATCAGAACATTATATTCTCTGCTTAAACAAACTCCCTTAATTGTTTCCGCTGAGCCTGATAGCCGGGTATAATCTCAGCCACTCTGCGCCAGAAGCGTTTGGAATGATTAGGCTCGACCAGATGGACCAGCTCATGCACCACCACATAATCGATTACTTCAGGCGGAGTCAGGACCAGGCGCCAGGATAAGTTGATCGTACCTTTGGAAGTGCAGGAACCCCATCTTTTTTTAGCGTTAGATATTTTAACTAACTTGGGAGAGAGTCCCGTCAGTTCAGAAAAATATTTTACGCGTTGAGGAATGATCTTTTTGGCCAGCTCGCGATAAGCCTGCTGTTGTGTCTGAGTTAAGGTCAGCGGGCGAGGGCGGTTGGCCATTTCTTTTATTTTACGCTCGATCCAATCCTTCTTTTGCTCAACAAATTTTAATATGTGAGCTTCTGGAAGTTGATGTGGCGCGCGGATGATCAGTTCAGCCTCTTTGGTAACGATGAGGCTTACTGATCGGCGGTGGGAGCGAATTAGTTGGGAGATTTTAGGCATAACAATAAAATTGTACGTCATATAAATAAAAAAGCAATAAGGCATTTATTCTTACTCGGTGAGGACCCAATTTCAATCAATGCTCCTCGCAAACCCGCACAAAAAGCCCACCGTGCTTTTTCTGCTCTCATTACGACCTCGCTCGCCCCGATAAATCGGGGCACCATGGCCGCGAGGCCGTAATGAAGGTTTGCTTGGGAGCATCGATTTACATTCGGCCCTCGTGAGGATTTTGTGGTTATTCCCTGTAAATTTCTTGGCGGCAAGGCAGGGGTGAGGAGAATACTTTTTTTGGCAATTAAACAAAAAAAATGTGGGGTTGATTTTTTGTGCCATATACTAGGATCATTTCTTTATAACGAATCCTTTGGCGAAACCATAATTTGTATGGATAAAAATAGACAGGTTTAAATCCTTTTGCTTCATATTCATCAAACCGTGCCCATCCAAAAGAATTCTCAGTAAGTTTTATTTCTTTTCCATATTCATTTGGCCAATCGAAAGAAACATTTTTATCTGGTAAGTCCCTTTTAAGCCAACTAATTAATCCAATAATGAAAGCAGATATTAATGGTGTGCCAATTCCAACTAACCAAGGATTATTAATCATGCTTACCTCCAAACGCTAAATCCGAACACTATCTTATTAATTTCTCACCAACATACCGAACAAGGCGTGTATCCATACTCTCGCGCTTTTTTTAATGTAATCGGTATACAAGTCCTACTCAAATATCTGCACCCATACCGGTGGTATTTGCTGCCTGTTTTTGTTATATAAACAGTAATTTCTTTTTTTTCTATTGCTTTTGGAGTTACATCAATCGATTTATTTATTTCTGCGGGTTTTTTTGAGGGTTCTGTAGGTGCTTCTCCCATCGAAAAGGCTGAGTTGGCTATCAACAAAAGGAAGGAAAATAATAGAAAGAATACTAATTTTTTCTTCATAATTTATTCCCCCTTACATTAAGCTAAATCCCGTTCCATCTCGGTAGAATTTTTCATGAAGCAATCCTAAGAGGAAAAATACAAAAGCAGCCACAATAAAAACGTATGTAAAGTTTGGTTGTAGTTCTGGACATTCTATGAAATCAGGAAATGATAAGCCAATAATTATTGAAGGAATGATCATATTAAAAAACATGCTTTTTAGCGTTTCAATATTTAAATCTAAAACATTTCTACTCCTTTTTTTTGTCTTTATCTTAAGTATTTTTTCAAAAATGATATCTGTAATAAAGCTAGATATTGGAAAAACTATTGCAGACATAGAAATTCCTAGGACGATTGATGAAATAAGTATCCCAAAAATAATTAAAGTGCTGTCTAAACTTGCGTATTGTAAAGCTCCATCGGAAAAGATATCGATCAGCATAAATAAACCAAACGTAAGAAATATTCCCGGGATAAGCTCAGAACAAATAAACCCCCACATTTTTCTATAATCAATCATTTTTATCTCCTCACTTGCTTCTTGGCTGATCCTCCAGCTTCCCAATCTTCTATAACAAAATTCTACTCCCTCCCCACAAAAAATCAACATCCCATTCCTTTATTGATGGGTGATGAGGGGAGTGGGATATGAAGAGGGTCATTTTTTCGCTAGCATTTCGTTTAATTTTCTTTTCCATTCATCCGTAAATATTACCTCAAAATGGATTTTCATGTTTTTCAACTTTAATCCTAATTCACCCACAGACACTTTTTTTGCGTTCTTATTACATATGTCAAATATGGATTTTTTATAATCTGTGTCTTCATTTTTCAAATGTATCCCTTTGGTTTCTACCACAAAAACATTATTCATTCCCTTCTTGCTCTTACCTGACAATTCCGTAAATATAAAATCAGGATATATCTTGTTTCTCTTCCAACCTTGAATAGCGTAATCTCGTTTCGGGATATTTCTATACCAGAAGAAAAGTTTTTCCTGCTCTTCAAGATACCAGGCAACCTGTTTTTCTGCTTCATTAAATTCATCTTCAGGCATAAAGTCAAAAAGACTTCTCTGTAAAGGCTGGGCATTAGCCTTGGTTAGTGTTTTTGCCGTTGATTTTACCGGTTTAGTTTGAGGAAAAGAAAAGCCCAAATCTTTGCTAATAATCATAAATCTGGCTATATTGGACGTGAGCAGGGTTTCAAAGACTGCTTCAGCTAGGCGATCCCTTTCTGCCAGAAGATGCTTCCGAGTTTCCTCAATGATAAAAACAAAATTGTTGGCTACAATTTTCTCGTCATATTTATCAAGAAAGATCGAGATTGCTTTTTTTGAAAAATCAAACGCAACCCAAGGATTAGTAATAATATCCAAAAGATGGCGGGCAAAGAAGACCGCGTCAATTTCAATGCCTCCGTCTTTTGTTCTTATAATTTCTCTAGAGGCAATAAGCTCTTTTTCATCATCAGAAAGGCCAATCGCTACTTCCACGCCAGCTTCTTCCTGCTCTGATAACACAAGCTTCTTAATTGATTCGAGGCTGACTTTTGACCAATCAATACAACTTTCTATGTCCATCTCATAGTTTAACTGCTTCCATTTTGTTCCATGTTTAACAATGAAAACCGGCAGAAGAATTTGAGCGGCCTTTTCTTTAAATTCTTTTCTCAACTTATACGTTTTAACACCCTTAGTTATTCCTTCTTCATCTGGCATTTTGTCGGCAACGACTTGCCCAGCCAGATCGCCCAAACCTTCGTCTTCAAAACCATCTCTAATGCTGGCCAGAATATTGGCAGCCTTTTGCTGGAAGGTAAAAACATAGCTTTCGTCTAAATCCTTCATTTTAGTCTTACGCGCGAATGGTTGACGAAGTATCCGGCCAACCAGTTGTGTCATAGCATTCTTAGAGCTGGGATTCGTAAGGACAGTTAAGATGTAGGCAAAGGAGCAATCCCAGCCCTCCTGCAATGCCTGCTTTGTAATGATGTACCTGATAGGGCAGTCTTTAGCATAAAGATCGACCCCTTCAATTTCCTTTAATTCGGCTGAAGTAACAGCTACCTGATCTTCCGGCACACCTGCTGTTTTAATAAGATATTCACGAACGTCCTCAGAATGGATATATTTACTTCCTCGCTGATCCTTACCCGTTCTTTCTGCCTGAATAAGACAAATAGGCCTGATATAAACCCCTGAATTAGCTTGATATTTCTTTGCAATTTTCTGCAAATGGTTTGTTTTTTCAATGCTTGCCAGCAAGGTATTTTTCCAATCCGGACTGGCTTTATTAATGACATGAAGATCAAGCTTGATCATTTCTTCCTGATTAAGCTCAACCCCTCTAATGTCCACAAGTATATTACTGTTTTTATGTGGAGTAGCAGACAGTTCAACTATTATCGAAGGATTGAATCCGCGCAAAGTGTCCTGAGCGGTTTCACTGTAGGCCTTATGACCTTCATCGAGGATAATTACTGGAGACAATATCCGCAAGGTGTTACCGAGGGAGGTTTTAATCTGCTTTCCCCAAAACCCCTTATCACTGCCATAAACATCAAGGTTGGGAAATCGCTCTAATATCTTTTTGTGCTCAGTGATCTTATCCTCTGAAGGGAAGAATTCCATAAAACCGCCATTATCTTTAAAAATTCTTAATGTCTCTTTGCTTTTTCTTGAGGCAGAAGGGAGCATAAGCATCAGCACAGCCAGACTTTCTTCAATATCCAGGGGAGTAAAACGATCGGTCTTTTCGAGAATAATAGTTCTACCGCCGCTGGCAATATCCAGGTGCTGTCTGTAAGGGTGTTCTCTATTCCGTAAATTTTGAATAGTTTGATGATATATCTGATTTGTTGGTACAACCCATAAAATTAAGCCGGTCCTTTTCTTGCGGTATACAGCATTGATCAGGTCTATTGTTTTAACCGCTAATAAAGTTTTTCCGCCGCCGGTAGGAATTTTGAGACAGAAATTTGGCAAGAATTGACCTAATCCGTTTTTCCTTGAATGATAAGCTCTGCCCACATTGGCTTTTTCCCAAGCTTTTAAAGGGAAATCTATGTCCAGTTCAAGATTGTCTTTTGATTTTTTTTGCCATTCAGTGAGGTGCTTAAGGTAATCTTTTATTTGGTCTAATGTTTTTAGTTGATAATCTTTTAGCTCCATAATTTATCTAGCCATTCTATAAATTTCAAAAGGCAGTTGCGCGAATTCGATACGCAACTCATCGAGGAATTCCTGATCAAGATATTTTGTAGGAGCAAAAACCAATCGTTTCTTTTTGCGAAAAGGACCCAACGACTTAGCACGATCCAGAGTAAGGGCGGTATTCTTTAAATAAGCCAGGTCAGGTTTATAGAAAAGGTAAACCTCATATTCGTCGTTTTCCCCGATATAACCACTTTTAATATCCACTTCTTTCTCCTTGAATTCCTCTCCAGTTGCTGTGTAGAAAACATATCTGGCCAGTTCTTTAAAAGAGGGTAAATTCTTGCCTGAAAGGATATTTTCAATCTCTATCGGTTTGCCTAATTCAAAAAAACTAAACGAACCGTCCAATCCTTTCTTAAGCTCTTCATCTTTTGCCTTTGGAACTCCTTTTGTAATCCTTCTAATCCTTTCTGCTGTGATCTTATCGGCATAATCTTCACATTCGACAAGTACAAATTTACGGTTTCCACCATCTTCTTTATTTAAATCAAGAACCGCATGGGCGGTTGTTCCGGAACCAGAAAAGGAATCTAGCACAATGTCATTATCACCTGATCCCAATTTAATGCATTTCTTAATTAAATCCACTGATTTGGGAAAATCAAAAGGGCTCTCTCCATTGAAAATTTCTCTCAACACTTCCTTGCCATTTTCATTATTTATTTCCTTTTCTATCCATAAAGCTTTTGCCTTTGTAACTGCTGTTTTGCCATCGTCGGTTAGTAGATAATCTTTCCTGTATATCCTCCACGCACCGGTTGACACTTTTCTGCCAAGTAAAATATCAGTATTCTCCTTAACCTTCTTTTGTCCCCATGTCCAACAACCATCTACCCCTTCTGAATTTCTAGGCAATACTTCCACCGAATAAGTTTTATCCCTTTTAAGAGATACTTTCTCTGTGCGAGGATTAACATAGATAGGGAAAAATAGATTTGGGCGGTTATTCCGATTAAACACGGGGTTGCGGTTTCTTAATTCTAATTTTCTGAATTTGCCCTTTTTATCTTCTTTGTTATATTCTGAAAGTGCTTCGCCTTCTTTTGTAACTAGATTAATTGAGGTTTCTAATAGAGCATTTTTTGAATATAAAAGTATATATTCATGTGTCTTCGCAATGAATCTATCCAATGTTCTTCCCCTTGGATTTAATTGGACAACAAGGCATCCAATAAAATTATGTTCTCCGAATATATCATCCATTAACATTCTTAAATTGTTAATCTCATTATCATCAATAGAAATAAAAATAACTCCATTATCTGACAACAGTTCTCGCAATAATTTTAGTCTTGGCATCATCATACAAAGCCATTTGTCATGGCGAGTCAAATCATCTTTATCAACAACTTTGCCTAACCATTCCTGCATCATGGGAGAATTAACATTATCATTGTATGCCCATTTTTCATTGCCTGTATTATAGGGTGGATCTATGTAGATACATTTAACCTTGCCAGCGTAAGCAGGCAGTAGCGCTTTTAGCGCCAACAAGTTATCACCATGAATAATAAGATTATCATTAAGCGATACTTCTTTGGTCAAACTTTTAGATTTGACGGGAACTAATTCATGGTATTTGACAGAAAGATGAAGATTTTGGACGAATTGCTTACCTTTGAACTTTAGTTGGGCCATATCTAGTCTCCTTGTGTTACGAATTATCTAACTCAAATTCTACTCCCTCCCCACAAAAAATCAACAACCCTTTCCTTTATTGACAGGGGAATGGGGGAGTGGGGGTTTAGATTAAGGTAATTCTTGATCAGCGTCGAATTTCTTTAGTATCTTTTTTAATTTGATGTCATCTTCAAAGTGAGCTTTATCAAGATCCATAAGCAACAATGAACCGTTTTTTGAATTTGTTCTAATGCAAAGATATTTTTGCTTACAATAAAGTCTTTTGTCCACTGGATGACGATAAGTTATATAAACTAGAATGCAAGGAATCCTAATCTGTTTAATTTCCTTTTCCAAATCTGAAACGTAGTATCTTGGTTCTTTAAAATATCTATCTTCAATAGAAAATACTTTAGAAGAGTTTGGCGGGAGGTCTTTGATGGTTCTCCAGCTTTTCCCTCCAGAAATCCCACCTAGGACTTTTTCCTCTAAGATGCCTACGGTTCTCGCCAATAAATAAATATTAATGTCATCTGCGGAGGTAGCTCCGTCATTGGAAATAATTAGATCGCATTGAGTTCTATTATTTTTGATTTCAAAAGCTACGAATAGGGATGGTTCTTTTGCAAGATCAAGAATTAAAATGGTGAAATATAGTGTAGCGCCCGCTAAAATTAAAACCAAGAACCCACCGATAAACTTAAATGCTTTTATCATTGACGGCGATATCCAATTAATGATTTTCGAAATATGCATATTTGACATCTGCTGACTGAGAAATTATTGTTTTATTAGATATTTAACAAGTTTTACCCCACCGTCAATTCCCTTTTCTAATACAGATCTATCAATATCTTTTTCCTTTATTTCTCCATGAATAATCCTGTTGCGTATTTTGCGCAAAGCATTGACGGCCGCTAAACTTTCTTTCATTTTTTTAAACTTGCTACCACTCAAACTTAATGGCAAAACTATATTTAAGACATTATTAAAAGATAGTTCATCTTTAAGATCTTTCATTTTGTTATTGCTTTGCCATTTGTTTCTTAATATCCTATAAGAATGTTCCACCAACATTGCTTCTAGCATAATTGAACATTCTAATACCGCAAATTTTTTCTTATTATATAAAAATTCAGATTGTATGCGAAGAATCTGGAGGATTTCTTCTTGAGGGAAATCATTTACACTAATTGCGTAATTCATCTTTATCCACTTATCTTTTGTAATCAATTCCTTTTTTTTAAAAAGAGGATTTCTTTTCCTGTTCCCTTTAGGGATTTTCGGTTTAAAATTCTGAAAAGTTTTCCCCTGATAACACCATCTAACTGGAGCTCGATATCCTGGCTCATCAAAGAAAAGATCAAATGATTTTTTAAGGGGAGGACCCATAAAATGCTTCATGCCGCCGATGGTGCGACAAGTCATTTCGAATTGATACATGACTTGTTCATAAATACTATATATCTTTTTTGCGGTTTGAAAAGAAAGTTTACCTGAGGTTTTTAGCCCCCTAATAAAATCAGCCGGCGGATTATCATATTCAATTTCTATGGTTGAATTGTGCATAATTTCCAGATTTTTTCTTTTTGCAGGAGTTGAAAGGTGTTTATGATCATCAATCGGGTCTTGCAACAAAAACTTAACTTTGCATTTATCAATATAAAAAGTCAAAGGAGTTTTGTAATCTTTAGCTACCCATTTCCAAGTTCCAAAAAGTGGTATATCAGCGAGACTTAAATCAATCTTAATTAGCACTTTATTTTTTGACATAATTTTTATATAGCCTAATTCGTGTTAGCGATAAATAGAATCCAAAGTTCTCCCTACTTCCTAAACCAAAAACTATATAACGGTATAATCGCACATAAAACTGCTAATACGATTAAAATAGGGTAGTCGATTTTTAATAGTACCGGCAAAAGTTTTACGATAACGATGGTGGCGAAGAAAACTGTGGCTTTAGTTAATCCGATATCCCAAATATTCAGCTTTTTTACTCTTTCGTTAAAATAGTTAAACATGGTTCACCTCTTTTATTTTTTTCTGGATCTTATCCAACGCCAGATGAATACTATCAAAACCAGCAGCAGAACAAAAGGTGAAATTAGTACCAGAACACTCTTGATCATCATCCAGAAACTGATTGGCTTGGTGGTCATCAAGAGGCGATTGACGGGTGTATCCTTGATGCCCAGCGTGGCAAAATTTTGGGTAAAGTACCAATCGTGGCCAACATAATTTACTCCTTCGGCAAAACCATAACCGGTGAGTTTTTTGTTTCCCCGTTTGCCTACGACGCGGGTAGCGCCTTCACGGTACTCGGCTGAGCTGGCAAAATACAATAATTGGTTATGTACAATGGGTTTCATGGTAAAGGTTATGTCTAAAGACGGGAAACTAAATGTCCAGCCATTGGGGGTCCAGCAATGGGACCTTTTACTAAGAATCCAGTCGGTGATGGTCAGCGTTCCTTTTAACTCCGAAGGCACGCCATTCTTATCAACATATTTTCCTTCGCAAGCTTTGGTCATATTAGGCGGAGGGTTGGGTCCTTTGTTATCAATGTCTTCTCCGCCTTCGTGTGGTGCCGCAACTGTGATCTCGGTATCATCATCCAGCTGGATGCAGTACCAGTCCCAACCATATTCCTCAGATTTTCCCGTAAAATAATTGATGGTGTTGGAAAGGGCCCGGATATATAAGTTGGGTACATAACCGATCGGCATCAAGCCCGCCACCCATTGATTATCCATCCACATCTTACCTTTGACCTTAATGGCCTTACCTTTATAAGTGATCACTCCATCCGCCATGATGTGCGGGATCGAATAATACCAGCAGCCTAAACCATAAATATCCGGCGTCTTGCCTTGATCGCCCTGATAAAGGATCGGTTTAGCGCTGTGCATGGTCATTTCAACCTTCATCGGAATATTCGGATCATTCCATTGCAGCTTCATTGGAAAGAGGGCGCCTTTTTGTAAACTCCAGGCTTTATTTTTCCCTACCGCAACCAGGAAGGGATCGGCTTGGTATTTAATTAAACCGGTCGAGCCGGCAATGACCGCGCTGCGGCCCTGGACCTGCAGGTTTTTATCGCCAAAACTGACGGCGTACTGGAGTTCGGAAATCTGGTTATCCATCAGGCTTAAGTCCATCGCTTTAGCAAAAGGTGGTGCTATCATCGCCCGTCGAAAAACAACACATTCGATACCGTAATCATTGCCGGCCGCATCTTTTAAATTGCCCACAAAAAAGACCCAGCCAAACTGGTAGGCCAGGTCCGCGCCCAGGTCCTGAGGAAAGATTAATTTTTTCTTATCGTCAATCGTTTTAAAACCATAAAAATAATCTGGTCCGGTAAAGTTGACCATCCGGATCATCTGGATAGGGGTCAGCCCCTTAGCGCTGATCTTTTTAAAAAGCGCGTATCTTTCGGGATAGCGGGGGACTAACGGCAGCCAGTGTTTTTCCAGCATATTGAACATCTTAGCCATGCGCTGGCCAGCGTCGGTAATATTATTTTTAAGTTTTGCCTTAATGCTAGCCGGAAGTGGGGCCGAAGATGGCAGCCACAGCACGTTTCGAATATCATTTTCAATTTTGGCCTCATCCGCCGCCGCAACTCCGGATGCCAGCATAACCAGCAAAATCAAACACACGATTAATTTTTTCATTTTACGCCTCCGATTTAATTATGGTTACCGGGCTTCCAGCCAGTTATAAATAACTTCGTAAACCCGATCCCGGGCGTATTCGCCGACCAGGATATCGAGATGGCCGAAGCCTTCTAATAGCACGTATTGGCGGTCGGTGCTGGTAATCATCTCATAACCTTCGTGTTTCCAGCGGTATTGGTATCCTAAAGCGTCAGTCCACTGAGTTGAAGCAAAAACCAGGATCGGAATATTGACCGAGGCGATATTATTAATAAACTGCAATGTGGTATCGGGTGGATTTCCTACCCAGTTGCCAAGATAAGCATCTTCCAGATAATCAACCAGCGGCCAGTGATCGACGCCGGCTTCAATTACAAAATCAAGCAGGACGGCGACCGAGGCATAGCCATTTAAAACATTGGTTAACTGTCCATCTCCCCAAACCGTATAGAATTGATCAGCAAGATAATCGGATACGGTGGCAAAGCCGGGTACCGGGCTGGGTGCATTTGGTCCTTCGGCATAGTACGTATAAACTGCTTCGCCAAATGGAGTCGCAAAATTAGTGATCTCAACATCATAATAAAGTTCGCCAGGATCAAGCCCCCAGCTTGCAAAGAGAGCGCGGTTGGCGGGAGTATCTCCGGCGGCCAGTGCGGCATAACCAACATCGATATCCATTTGATTTTCAGCTTCCGGAGAGCCGTTCGCCTCCCAGGGCGATCCGTCCATGGGGATCATGCCGGCTAGGTCTTCTTGCCATCGGGCGCAGGCATAAAGATAAACGTAGCGGGCGCCGGTGCTGTGGCCAATTAGATAAACCTTATCAACCGCGGTGATTTCTTTAATAAATGAGATCGCACTCTGAATATCGCTTAAAGTAACGCTGGTTGTAAAACCGGCCATCTCAGAGATATCGGTTGCTCCCTCGGTTATAAAACTGCTGCGGTAATCGACACTAAAAACCGTATAGCCGCGGTTGGCTAGGTAGATGCGGAAATCATAATTTTCAGAGGTGGTATAGAGCCGGGCACTGGTTCCGGACGGTGGTAGATAGACAACTACACTCTTACTGCTTGTAACATTTTTTAAACTGAGTCGTCGCAGACCGACGACGTTATTACGCATCCAAAAAGTTTCTTGTAAAGTAGTACCGACATCCGTGGTTGAAATTAAATTCCATTGATCAGCGGCATTATCAAAAAATCCGCAGCCTGCCCATAGGAACAGCATAAATCCACAGATTAAAATGAAGCCGAGTCTTTTCATTTTTTCTTTCTGCTGCCTTTACCCTGTACACTTTTTTGGTACTTACGGTCCTCGTTCTTCATGGTCTTAAAGTTTCTGCGGTTGACCTCCGCTACACAGTGTGAGCAAAAAACGCTTCCTTTGGAAACTACTCTGCCGCACTCGCATTTTGGCGCGCCCCTTTTTATTTTTTTCATATCAACTCCTTAATTAATTTTGTTTTCCCCATTTGTTTCAATGCTTTGGCCACCAGCCGGTAGTTATTTTTCAGATACGGCTGCAGCAGGGCCTTTTGAAAACTCCTCTCTTCACTTTTAGGCACATGTACGGCTTTACCGGTAAAAGGATTAAGACCAGTATAGTACATACAGGTCGAAATTGTCATGGGGGTAGGCGTAAAATTTTGCACCTGCTCAATTCTAAGCTTATGTTTCTTTAAAAATAAGGACAGGTCCAGTGCGTGTTTAAGGGTGCTGCCGGGATGTGAAGCGATGAAGTAGGGGATCAAAAACTGCTTCTTTTTATGTTTTTTATTCAATTGTATAAACTTATCCTTAAATTCCAGAAATTTATTTATTTTCGGTTTGCCCATCATGAGCAAAACTTCTTCACAGATATGCTCCGGCGCTACGCTCAGCTGACCGCTGATATGATATTTAACTAACTCATCCAGGTATTCGTTGTCCAGCAGCGCCAGGTCATAACGGATGCCGGAATTAATAAACAAATGCTTTACCCCCGGCAACTGACGCAGTTCTTGCATCAGCTTAAGCGAAGGCTTTTGGGAAAAATCCAGACTGGGACAAATATTGGGGTAAATACAGCTGGCCCGGGTACAACCATCCGCTTTTAAACAAGTAATCCCGTACATATTAGCGGTGGGTCCGCCGACATCCAGAATGGTGCCTTTAAAATCCGGCCTCGGCACAATTTTCTCCTCGATTTCCTTTTTGATCGACTCCGGACTGCGGCTGATAATATATTTACCGTGATGTTGTGAGATCGCGCAAAAAGCGCATCCGCCAAAACAGCCGCGGTGGGAAATGGTGGAATGTTTAACAAAACCCCAGGCCGGGATCGGGGTATTTTTGTATTTAGGATGCGGCGCGCGTTTGAACGGCATCTCAAACAGCTGGTCCAATTCCTTGGGTGATAAATTCTGCGGCGGAAAAACCACCAGGTAGCGGCCCTGGCAGTGCTGAATGATAATTCTCGGGTGTTTTTTTCGTCCTTCTAAATAATATAGTTTAGAGGCTTCGGCAAATTTCTTTTTATCACTGGAAACTTCTTCGAAGCTGGGAACAACTAATGCATCTTTATAAGCTGCAATATCCTTAACTATGATTGCGGTGTTTGGAATTTTAGATTTTGGTAATTCGGATTTGTTTAGGGTTTCTGATTTAGGATTTAGGATTTTTGCAATTTCTAAAATTCCCTTTTCACCCATGCCGTAAACCAAGTAATCGGCTTTGGCATCAAACAAAACAGAGCGGCGCACCTTATCTGACCAAAAATCGTAATGCGCAAAACGTCTTAAACTAGCTTCGACTCCGCCTAAAACAATCGGCACCCCGGGAAAGAGATGCTTGAGCTTACTGGTATAAACGATAGTTGCCCGGTCAGGGCGGTGGCCGGCTTCATTGTTTGGAGAATACATATCATTGCGCCGGATTTTTTTGTCCGCGGTATAATTGGCCACCATCGAATCGAGATTGCCTGCCGAAACGCCAAAAAACAGTTTGGGCTTGCCTAACTTTAAAAAGTCTTGATCTGTTTTCCAATCCGGCTGATCAATGATTCCAACCGAGAAGCCGTGCTTTTCTAAATAGCGGGCGATTAGGGCGGTGCCAAAGCTGGGATGGTCGATATATGCGTCGCCGCTGACTAAAATTATGTCGAATGTCATATCTTTAGTATAACAGAATGGTATAATATCCGGATGAAAAAGATTCTTAACGTAGCCATTATCGCCCACGTCGACCACGGGAAGACCACTTTAACCGATCATCTCTTGCGACAGGGCGGGGCATTTTCGGAGCGCGAAGAGGTTCGGGATCTGGTAATGGACTCTAACGAACTCGAACAAGAGCGCGGCATCACCATCTTCTCCAAAAACTGCTCGATCCACTATAAAGATTACAAAATTAATATCGTCGATACTCCGGGCCACGCCGATTTCGGTTCCGAAGTTGAACGCGTCTTAAAAATGGTCGATTCGGTTTTACTGCTGGTCGATGCTAAAGAAGGCCCCATGCCGCAAACGAAGTTTGTCTTGGCCAAATCGCTTAACCTCGGACTCAAACCGATCGTGGTCATTAATAAGATCGATAAAAAAGACCACCAGGCCGATAAAGTCATGGATATGATCTTTGATCTGTTTGTTAAACTGGACGCCAATGACGAACAACTTGATTTTCCGGTTATCTATACTATTTCCAGAGAGGGGATTGCAAAATTAGAACTGGAGGATGAGGGCAAAGATCTGACTCCGCTCTTTGAAACCATTATCACCAAAGTTCCCGCTTACCCCGACAAAACCGACCAGCCGCTGCAGTTTCAGGTTACCAATCTGGCCTACGACGATTATGTCGGCCGGGTTGCAATCGGACGGGTTAACAGCGGACAACTAAAAAAAGCGCAGAACGTGGTGGTTTGTAAGCGTGACGGCTCGGTGAAACCCGGCAAAATTATCAGGCTGCAAACCTTTGAAGGACTGAAAAGCGTGGAGGTCGAAGAGGCCGACTGCGGTGACATTGTGGCGGTCGCCGGTTTTCCGGATATTACGATCGGGGAAACCATCTGTCTGGCCGATAATCCGATCCCTTTACCATTATTAGTAATCGATGAACCAACCATGTCCATGGAATTCTTAGTCAACAATTCTCCCTTCGCCGGCCGCGAAGGTAAATATGTGACCACCCGGCAAATTAAAGAGCGCCTGGAGCGCGAATTACAAACCAACGTCGGCATGCGCATGGAAACTTTGGACAACATTGAAGGCTATAAAATATCCGGCCGCGGCGAACTGCATCTTTCAATTTTACTCGAACAAATGCGCCGGGACGGTTACGAAGTTCAGGTCTCACAGCCCAAAGTAATCTTTAAAACCGTTCACGGCGAAAAGATGGAGCCAATTGAAAAGGCCCACATCGCGGTCCCGGAAAAAAGTGCCGGAACGGTAATTGAGAAACTGGGCAAGCGCAAAGGTGAAATGATTGATATGTTAACTAAAAACGGGACATCCTTTCTTACCTATGTAGTACCCAGCCGGGGATTACTCGGTTTTCGCGCCGCCTTTATTATGGATACCAAAGGCGAGGGGATTTTACATCACGGTTTCTATCGCTACGAAAGATATAAAGGCGAAATCGCCGGCCGTCAAAACGGCGTATTAATATCCGGCAACACCGGTAAAACCACTTCCTATGCTTTAAATAATATTCAGAAACGGGGAAAACTTTTTGTCGGGCCAGGAGTAGACGTTTACTCAGGAATGATTATTGGTGAAAATGCCCGCAACCAGGATATGCCGGTTAATCCAACCAAAGAAAAGAAAAAATCCAACATCCGCACCACCAGTACAGATGAAGCGGTTCAACTAACTAAACCAATTAAAATGACATTAGAAGCCGCGCTTGAATTTATCGAGCAGGATGAGTTAATCGAAGTTACCCCAAAAAGCATACGGTTAAGGAAAAAGTAGTTATCTTCTCTTTCTTCTTCGAAAACGCGAACGTTTAGGGCCAAAACTTCTGGCCTGGGTTGCGTAAAAGCCGAGTTCATTAATTTCCGGGTGTTTAACAATTGGTAAAGCTTTTTGCATTACTCTTTCGATACTGCGAACATCGCCTTTTTGGTCTGGAGTGGCAAAAGAGATGGCGCGGCCTTCGTGACTAGCCCGGCCGGTGCGGCCAATGCGGTGTACGTAATTTTCGGCATCATCCGGAAGGTCAAAATTAATCACTAACTCTATTTCTTTAACATCGATCCCGCGGGCCGCGATGTCGGTAGCCGCTAAGATTCGGAATTTTCCAGTTTTAAAACCATCTAGCGCATCTCTTCTTTGCCGGAGCGAGCGATCCGAATGGATTTCGGCCACATTGTGGCCCATTTCCCTGATGCGGCGGGTAATTCTAGCCGCACCTCTTTTGGTGCGCATAAAAAGAAGGACCGTACCGCGATATTGATGGAGCAATTTTTCTAATAATTGAATTTTATCTTCTTTGCTGATAATAAACAGTTCTTGGGTAACATTTTTAGCGGCGGTGCCGGAACGGGCAATTTCGACACTGACCGGCAGTTTCATGTACTGAGTGGCAATCCTGACTATTTTTTCCGGGATGGTGGCCGAGAAGAGCATGGTTTGTCTGTCTTTGGGCAAATTTTTGAGCACCTGTTCAATTTGCGGCATAAAACCCATGTCGAGCATGCGATCCGCTTCGTCCAGCACCAGGATTTTAAACTCATTCAGGCGGAAGGTTCTTTGTCTTAAGTGATCGATCAGCCGTCCCGGAGTAGCAATGATTATCATTGGGTTGTGACGCAGCATTCTTAATTGATTGCTCATGGAGGCGCCGCCAATCAGAACCGCGGATTTAAGCCCCATCGGTCGAGCAAGTTTTTGCAGTGCTTCATCAACCTGGAGGGCGAGTTCTCGGGTAGGGACCAGAATCATGGCCCGGCCCGGACCCTGGGCTAAGCGTTGGATCATCGGAATACCAAAGGCCATGGTTTTTCCGGTTCCGGTTTGAGCTACACCAACAATATCTTTACCTTCAATGGCGATGGGAATGGCTTTGAATTGGATCGGGGTGGGCGTTTTAAACTGCATGCGGTTAATCAGTTCCATTATCTTTGGCGCGATACCTAGTCCGTAAAAGTTGGCATTATTTTGTTGTTCTTCGTTTTTCATGTTGTAATTATAACATTTTTTGGGAAAACGTGCTGTTTTAATTCTATCCTTTCACGATCTTCCCGATTTTCTCCTGCATAATCTTCAGGAAGGTTCCCCAGTACTCATTATATGTTGTATTTTTAATCAGCCACGGACTTAATACGCAGGATCGCAATACATAGACGCTTTTTTGTTTATCCCATTGTTCCTTTGGAATACCCAGCACCGCCACAAAAGAAGCCGGAGCATCGCCGTAGGCGTCGGTGGCTAAACTGGTTTTAGATGTGATCCAGTCGTTAGCGTAAACCGGGCCGGAATTGTAAGAGCTTAGTTCATACAGTTTTTCGTTGAGATCGTCCATTTTGGCCAGATCAGTATTGCCAACGGCGTTGAAAGCAAAGTCGACGATATTAAAATCCGGTTTGGTTAATGGATGGACGATATATTTTTTACCGTTAACTTCAAAGGCCGGTTCGGCTTTGAGCGACATGTAAAATCTTTGGGCACCGGTGATGGAGCGGCCGATAATGCGGCCGTAGCCGGTGATGTTTAATGGAATAACTTCATGCGAGGCCCAAACTGCGGCGGCAGTGGCGCCGGCTTTCGATCCTTCTAAAATATAACTGCCCAGCAGCATCGGATCGTTGCCTTTTTCAAAAACGTAAGCGGCAAAATATGAAATTAAATCCAAAATGCGGCGGTCTTTCATTACCACTGCGCCGGCAGCGTAGGGGACGTAGCCCATTTTATGAGGATCAACCGTAATTGAATCGGCTTCGCTAAAAGCTTTATAAGCTTCGTATACATCTATAGGCGGCCAATCGATGTCTTTATGTATAATGCCTTCTTCGTGCCATCTATGTTTCATCTTATGCATATCCATAAATTTGTCATTTTCATCTAAAAAGATAGCGCGGGCGTAGCCGCCGTAAGCGCCGTCGATATGGAAATAAAAAGAGATGCCTTGCTTTTCGTATTCGTCGCGCAGTTTGGCAATTTCGTGAACTTCATCCACCGCGCCTTCTTCGGTAGTGCCAACCACCGCCACGACACCTAAAATCGGAGTCTTGGTTGCAATAAATTTATCGATGGTTGCTTTTAAAACATTAACGTCCATGCGGTAATTATCTTTCACCTGGACATTAATTAAGTTGTCGGTACCGATCCCTAAAATGTCGGCGGCTTTCGCCCAGGAGTAGTGTCGGGATTGCGGCACCAGCAGGACGCCCAGATTTTCTTTGGACATGCCAACCCCGCGGGCCGAGAGGGCGCGGACTTCGTCAAATTTATTAGCGGCTTTTACCTTATCAACCAGGTCTAAAACTTTACTGACCGGTAGATTCAAGAGCTGCCAGTCATCTAATCCTTTGACCAAATTTGGCAATACGGCTTTAACTGCCATGGGGAAGGACTTGAGATTACGCGCTACCCAAAATGCTTCGTAGTTAGCCACGTGTCCGCCCGAAGTAATGTGTCCCCAGCCTTTGTTGGCGTCAAACCCCAACATGGTGCAAAGTTGTTTGCCGGCCTGAATTTCAAGTCCGGTAGTAGCGGGAGAAGCTTCAAAAGCACAGTTATTCGGGTTGTATAAAATAGTTGCCATGTAAGCTAAGTTGGCGGCCATCAAAGTATCTGAATTCATGTGACCCAGATATCTGGGCGAAAACCAGGGCATCGAAGTAGTTTTTAATTTTCCGGAAAGCTCCAGCAGGGTTTCTTTGGTTCTTCTCAAAGTATCTTTATAAAGTTGTTCGTCCTGTTCCTCCAGTGAAACTGCAGGCTTATCATCCGGATGAAAATCCCGGCGCCATTGGATGTGTTCTTCCATTAAAAAGTTTAACGTATTGGTAAAAAATCCCTGATTTTCGGATTTGGGGCCCAGAAACAGTGCATCCACATTTACCTTAGCCGAATTATTATCTCTTTTAAACCAACCCATTTTAATTACCTCCTTGAAGTTTTTCTTTCCAACTGGGACGTCTAAACTGATAAATGATTAACGGAATCGCGGCGAAAATTATCGTGCCGAACAGCAGAAATAAAACATAAAATCTGATATCGGTGATATGCATTTGTGATGGCGGGAAAAAGCCTACAAAAATGGCCAGGATCGAGGTGACGATTCCGATTCCGGCAATCAGCCACATGCCTAATTTTCCTCCGGGAACTTTATAAGTCCTCGGCACATTGGGCGCCGAATAACGCAAACGTATTCCAGCCGCCAACATCAGAATATACATAATTAAATATAGAAGGATCGTCATGTTGAGCATCATTAAAAATACGGTATTGATATTAGGAATGACGATAAACATCAAGCCAAAAAGTGAAATTAAAGCAGCCTGGATGATGAGCATCGTAGTTGGAATTCCGTTTTTGTTAACCTTTTGCATGATGGGGGGGAGGTCGCCATTTTCGGCAGTGGCTAAAAGCCCTTTAACCGGACCAACAACCCAGGTACTGACCTGACCGATGGCGCCCAAACCGGCCAGCAGCGCCATGACCGGAACCAGCCAGGATACATTAAATCTATTGAAGAAAATTTTAAAGGCTTCCATGATGCCGGCGGTTAAACTGATTTCGTTATGCGGAACCACGGCGCCTACGGCAAAACCGCCTAAAATATTAATTAAGATTAAAAGCAGTCCGGCAAAAAAGATGGCGATAGGGTAGTTGCGCTGGGGATTATTTACTTCTGCGGCGTGGGAAGCCGAAGCTTCGATGCCGGCGTAAATAAAAATTACTCCGGCCAGCAGGGCGATATTAGTGATTTTACTTAAGTCGGGAATAAAATTACTAACCGTTAGCGATAGATTTAACTGAATCGGGTTTCCGCCGAAAATATATACCAGACCAAAGCCAATAATAAATATGGCCGGAATAAAAACTCCGCCGATTAAACAGACGGTGCTGATCCATCCCGAAGTTTTCATGCCGCGCATGTTTAACAGGGTTAAGATCCAATAGGTGATGACAATCACGGCTAATACATAAAACTTATTGCCGGCTAAAGCGGGATTAATCGCAAAGGCTAATGATCCGGCGACAAACGACAAAATCATCACCATGCCGAATACCATTTGCACCCACTGCATCCAGATTGCTAAAAATCCGATGCGGTCGCCAAAAGCTTCTTTAACCCAGACGTAAACTCCGCCTTTTTGCGGCCATCCGGTGGCCAACTCTGCCGAGATGAGAGCCGTGGGCATCAGAAAAGCCAGCACCGCTACCAGACACAGGAAAATCATTTGCATGCCGGTTTCGGCCAGGATCGGAATGTTTCGAACACTAACGGCAAACGCGGCGGTGATCATAACCAGAGTGAAAACGTTGATCTTGTTCGGAGGAGTTACCGGTTTATTATTCATAAATACCTCCATTAAGTGATATGTGAAGTATTATAACACCCCAAAAGGTGGTTTCAACCGCAATTGTTGTCCTTTAAAAACTCTCAAAATTTTGGTATAATTACTATCTATGGTATCTTCCAAAGAAACTCTTAAAGAATTGGTTAATAAGAAGCTAAAAAAGTATACTTTCGTCGTAGCTTCTAACCGCGAACCCTACATCCACACGTATTCCGGAGATAAAATTATCTGTATTAAGCCTGCTTCCGGCGTTACCACCGCACTCGATCCCGTATTAAGGGCCTCCAAGGGTATCTGGGTAGCACATGGTGCCGGTGATGCCGATAAAAAGGTAGTCGACGGCAAAAACCGCATTCAGGTTCCTCCCGATAATCCCGAGTATACTTTACGCCGGATCTGGATGAATAAGGCCGAAGAAGACGGCTATTACTACGGTTTTTCCAATGAAACGCTTTGGCCGCTGTGCCACATCGTGTATAACAAGCCCAAATTTGATGAAACCGACTGGAAGTACTATAAATTAATCAACGAAAGATTTGCCAAAACCGTCATTGACGAGATCGACGGCAAACAAGCCATCGTATTTTTGCAGGATTATCACTTAACTTTAGCTCCCAAAATGATTAAAGAAGCCAATCCTAATGCTAAAGTTGCGCTTTTCTGGCATATTCCCTGGCCAAACCCTGAAGTATTTCGTATTTGTCCGTGGAAAAAAGAAATAATAGAGGGGATGCTGGGCGCCGACCTGCTTGGTTTTCACATCGGCTATCACGTCGATAACTTTTTAGAAACCGTGAACCAAACCGTGGAAGCCCAGGTAGATAAGATTCGCCCGTCGATCACCATGGGTGGACACAAAACTCTGATCCGGCCGTATCCCATCAGTGTGGATGCCGAAAGCATCAGCGCGGAGGCCGATAGTCCGGAAATCGAAGAAGCCATTAAAAATTTGCGCCACACCTTTGACCTGAATTATGAATTTATCGGGGTAGGGGCCGACCGCGTGGATTATACAAAAGGAATTCCCGAAAGATTTAAAGCGATTGATCTTTTCCTCGAAAAAAATCCCAAGTATCACAAAAAGTTTGTCTATATCCAGGCCGGCAGTTTGAGCCGCATTCATATTACCGATTATAAGGATATTAATGACGAAATTAATGATCTGGTTGAAAATATCAACTGGAAATATTCATCCGATCACTGGACGCCCATTATTTTAGTGCGCCGCCATTTTTCATCTAAAGAATTAATCGCGCTTTTTAAACTAGCCAATTTCTGTGTTGTTTCTTCTCTGCATGACGGGATGAATTTAGTGGCTAAAGAATATGTCTCTGCCTGCGACGCAGAGAAGGGCGCCCTGATTTTATCGCAGTTTACCGGCGCTTCGCGGGAATTAGCCGATGCCATTATGGTTAACCCTTACGCGCCCGCTTCTTTTGCGGATGCCATCAAGCTGGCTATCGAAATGCCGAAAGAAGAAAAAGCAGAACGGATGCGCCGCATGAAAGAAACCGTGCGCGAAAACAACATTTACCGCTGGGCCGAAAATATCATTCAAACCCTTTTAAAAATATAGATGAAATATATCTTATTGTTAGACTACGATGGTACCTTAACGCCGATCGTCAAAACTCCGGAACTAGCTAAACTTTCGTCTGCTAACCGCCGGCACCTAAAAAAACTTGCTGAAACCAAAGACCTGACGGTTTGCATTGTCAGCGGCCGCGCCCTAAAAGACATAAAAAACAAAGTAAAAATCCCGGACATATATTATATCGGCAATCACGGCTTTGAAATGGAAGGGCCCCAAGGAAAAATGATTCAGTCCCAGGCCAAAAAATATCTGCCATTAATGTCCAAAATCAAAAAAGATCTCAAGCCGCTGCTTAAAATCAAAGGCGTCATCGTAGAAGATAAAAAATTCACGTTGAGTGTGCATTATCGATTGGCTTCTCCCTCCGGAGCACGTAAAATCAAAGCGCTGACCGAAAAATATTTAAAACCCTACGCTAAAGCAAAGCGCATCCGGGTTACCTACGGCAAAAAAGTAATCGAAATCCGCCCGCCGATTAAATGGGATAAGGGTAAAGCCGTACTTTGGATCTTAAATGCGCTAAAAATTAAGGATGCCATCCCGATTTATATCGGCGATGATGTCACCGATGAGGATGCCTTTCGGGTGCTGAAAAAAATCGGCGTAGCGGTCCGCGTCGGCCGCGCTAAAAAATCGTGCGCCGACTATTTTTTAAGAGAAGTCGGCGAGGTTTACAAACTTTTACACTTCATTCAAAATGTGATAGAATCATCGCCAAGTTGTGTTAAAATGCCCAAGAGGAAAAAATAAAGATGAAAGCTAAAGTCCCTTTTGTTTTTTATACCAGTTCACAGCTCGTTCAAATTACCGGCAAAAAAGCCGCGCACTTAAAAGAATTTGTTGAAGTCATGAAAGAAGTTGAAGACTCAACTATCTTTTACCACATCCACCACGCTTACCGCGAACACCAGTTTGCCCCCGGCGCTTACTCTAACGATTTTGCCCACTGGGTCGGCGAAGAACTGGGCGAATCCGCCCTGGCCGAAAAACTGGCTAACTTAAGCATTAAGGATGTCACCAGCTTGTCGGTGCTGCGCAGCAGAATTATTGAAATTGTTGAAGAATTTCTTAATAACGCCACCGAAATCCGCCGTGCCGCTCCCCAGCACGAATTTTATTTTTGTAAAAACATCGGATTTATCAGTAAAACCAAGTATCAGGCCTGGGATTTAGGCGAATTTTGCGAAATGCTTAAAAAAGTGGGGCTGCGTTCACTCTTCTTTCACTTTTTTGAAGCCCGCCTGCGCTTAAACCGCCGCACCAACGACTTTTCGGACTGGATCAAAGCCGACTTCAATGACGCGGTGCTGGCTAATAAAATTGAAGCGCTGGATCCTTACGTTTATACCCTAGATGAATTACGCGATAAAATTATTTCACTGATCAAAGCAAGCCAAGGTTTTCCATGGAAGAAGGCGGTTAAATGGCTCAGTTCAAAATTAAAGATTACGCAAAAATAATTCGTCCGCAAAATTTTGACGAACTGCAGCTCCTGGCCGAAAGGGTCAGGGGCAAAACCCTGAAAATGGTTAATTCTACCGCGGTGGGCGGCGGCGTGGCCGAAATCTTAAGCCGCTTTATTCCGCTGATTAACGAGTTAGGGGTTATAACCAAATGGGAAGTAATTAAAGGTTCGGGAGCGTTTTTTGGGGTAACCAAGGCCTTTCACAATGCACTGCACGGATCCAAAGTGGACGTTTACGGCCAGATGTTTGAAATTTTTCGTGAAAATAACGAAGAAAACCGGCGCAATATGACTTTTGATGAGGATTTTGTGGTGATTCACGATCCGCAGCCGGCCGGCCTGATTGAATCCAAGAAAAAATCTAAAACAAAATGGGTGTGGAGATGCCATATCGATCTTTCCAATCCGCAACCCGAGATCTGGAACTTTTTAAAGGGCTACGTTTCTAAATATGACGGTTCGATATTTTCAACTCCCTGGTTTGCCAAAGAACTGCCCATTCCGCAGTATTTTATTTTTCCGGCCATCGATCCGCTGAGCGAAAAAAATAAGGATTTAACCCCGTCCGAAGTTGATAAAATACTCAGAAAATACAATATCGACCGCAGCCGGCCCATTGTTACCCAAATTTCTCGTTTCGATCGCTTAAAAGATCCGGTGGGCGTCATCAAAGCCTACAAATTAGCTAAAAAGCATACCGACTGCCAGCTGGTTTTAGCCGGCGGATCGGCCTCCGATGATCCGGAAGGGGCAGAAGTACTGGAAGAAGTTAAAAACGAAGCGGGTAATGATCCGGACATCCATATTTTATCGCTGCCGCCGTTTGCCGATTTAGAAATTAACGCTCTGCAGCGGGCTTCGACCATTGTTATGCAAAAATCTCTGAGAGAAGGCTTTGGCTTAACCGTGACCGAGGCGCTCTGGAAAGGTAAACCCGTAATTGCCAGCGCGATTGGCGGAATTACCCTGCAGGTTATCCATAATTTTACCGGTCTTTTGGTGCACTCCGTTGAAGGTGCGGCTTATCAAATCCGCTATTTACTCAATAACCCGCAGGTAGCCGAACGGCTGGGTAGATACGGCAAAGAACAGGTTCGTGAAAAGTTTTTGATTACCCGCATTCTGCGAAATTATCTCTTATTACTGATTGCACTAGACCATCCTAATGAAAACATCATTCAACTTTAAAAACATCGTCCTGATTGGTTTTATGGGTTCCGGCAAAACCGAAGTCGGTAAACGCTTAGCAGAGAAATTGGGCTGGAACTTTATTGATACAGACGATATCATAGAAAAGACCGACGGCCGCAAAATCCCGGAAATATTTCAGATCAAGGGTGAAAAATATTTCAGGAAACTCGAGTCGCAAACCATTGAAACCCTGCAGACTTATCGTAATTTTGTGATTTCAACCGGCGGCGGCATCGTTTTAAAAAAAGAAAATGCGGCGGGCTTAAAATCGGTAGGGCCCTTGGTGCTACTGGCGGTCGATCCCAAAACAGCATTCGAACGCCTGGCCGGAGTTAAAAACCGGCCGTTAATTGACGTGGATGATCCCGAAGAAAAGATTCGGGAAATTCTGGAGTACCGCACTCCAATTTATAATGCGGTGGCGGATTATGTGATTGATACTAATAATTTAAGTATCGATCAGGTAGTCTACGAAATTTTAGAGGAGTTAAATTCAAATGGGTAAGGTTAAGGTTGAGCTGGGAGACCGCAGTTACGAAATATTCATTGGTTCCGGAATTCTGGAAAACTTTGGAAAATTAGCCAAAGAAAAGAAATTAGGGCCGCAAATTGTCATCATTACCGATCCTTTAGTATGGGATTTGCACGGCGCACCCCTGCGCAAAGGTTTAAAAGACGAAGGGCTAAAGTTTAACGTTTTAACCGTTCCCCGCGGCGAGCGCTACAAAAACATCCGCAGTGCGGTTAAATTATATGATTCCTTGGTAAAAATTAAAGCACACCGTGACTCAACCATCG
Organism: Candidatus Margulisiibacteriota bacterium; assembly: GCA_018823125.1. Lineage (GTDB taxonomy): Bacteria > Margulisbacteria > WOR-1 > JAHJIW01 > JAHJIW01 > JAHJIW01. Next base: position 164,052 of record JAHJIW010000005.1, read on the forward strand.
TGGCTTTTGGGGGCGGAGTGATCGGCGATTTAGCCGGTTTCGTGGCGGCCACCTACATGCGCGGAGTAACTCTGGTTCAAATTCCAACCACGCTTTTGGCACAGGTAGATAGTTCGATAGGGGGAAAGACCGGCGTTAATCATCCTAAAGGCAAAAATCTGATTGGCGTATTTTGTCAGCCGCAGCTGGTCTATATTGATGTGAAAACCTTAACCACTTTGCCCGAAAGAGAACTGCAAACCGGATTAGCCGAAGTTGTAAAATACGGCGTGATTGCGGATGACGCTTTCTTTAAGTTTGTTGAAACCAATGTAGCGCATTTGACCACCGCCGCATTTGAAACCGATGAAAAAATGCGGGCGGCCATGAAAGTCTGGGAGCGGATCGTTGAAGAATCCTGCAAAATTAAAGCGCGGGTGGTATCGAAGGACGAGCGCGAATCCGGCCTTAGAATGATCCTGAATTTTGGACACACCATTGGCCACTCAATTGAAACCGTAACTAAATATGCTAAGTATAATCACGGGGAGGCGGTTGCGGTGGGAATGGTGGCGGCCATTAAGCTTTCTAATACGATGGGCATTACCGACGCTAAGCAGGTAGAACGATTAGAGAGTCTTTTACAAAAGCTTAATCTGCCGACGTCGGTCGATAAATTATCTTCGCGCAAAATATTTAATAATTTGCTTTTAGATAAAAAAGTTAAAGGCGAAAAACTGCATTTTGTTTTACCGGATAAAATCGGCAAAGTAGTAATCAAAACCGATATTCCGGATGCCAAAATAAAAAAGGTGCTCAAGACGATTGGCTGCAGATAAAGGGGTAAACATGGACCCAAGAAAACAACTAACCATCATCAAGGCCGGCTGTGTCGAGTTAATTCCCGAAGACGAATTGCTTAAAAAACTCTCCAAAGGAAAACCCTTAAAGATAAAGTTTGGCGCTGACCCTTCGGCACCCGATTTACATCTCGGGCATACCGTAATCCTGCAAAAACTGCGTACTTTTCAGGAACTGGGCCACGAAGTTATCTTTATTATCGGTGATTTTACCGCCATGATCGGCGATCCTTCCGGAAAATCCGAAACCCGTCCGCAATTATCAGAGAAGGAAGTTAAACAAAACGCCGAAACTTACAAAAAGCAGGTCTTTAAGATCCTTAATCCTAAAAAAACCAAGATCGTATACAACTCAAAATGGCTCAAGGATATCAAATTAGCTGATATCATCCATTTAGCTTCACAATATACCGTGGCCCGCATGCTCGAGCGCGATGATTTTATGAACCGCTACGAAAAAGAGCGGCCCATCTCCATTCACGAGTTTTTATATCCGTTAATTCAGGGTTACGATTCGGTGGTCGTTAAATCGGATATTGAAATTGGCGGAACCGATCAAAAGTTTAACTTATTAGTAGGGCGCGAACTGCAGCGGCAATATAAAGAAGAGCCGCAGGTTATCCTGACCATGCCGATCCTCGAAGGTTTAGATGGCCAGAAAAAGATGAGTAAGTCTTTGAATAATTATATCGGCATAACGGAGCCGTCGCTCGAGATCTTCGGTAAAATCATGTCTATTTCGGACGAACTAATGCTGCGTTATTATGATCTGGTATCGGGATTAACACCGCAGCGCATTAAAGAAATTAAAGAGCTCATCCGCAGTGAAAAATTACATCCTAAAAAAGCCAAGTCTGAGTTAGCGCAAATATTAGTGGAACGTTTTTATTCCGCCAAAGAAGCCAGGGTAGCGGCGGCGGAGTTTGAATCCATCTTTAAAGAAGGCAATGTTCCTCAGGATATCGAGCTTGTTAAAATCCCTAAACATGAATTAAAGCATAATAAAATCTGGCTTCCCAAGTTGATGCTGCTTTGCGGGCTGTCTGACAGTACGTCCAACGCGCGCCGGGTCATTAAACAAGGCGGCGTAAAAGTAAATAATAATAAAATTACCGAAGAAAAAGCCGAAATTGATGTATCTAGCGAAACATTGATTCAGGCCGGCAAGCGAGGTTTTAAAAAAGTTATATGCGCATAGGCTTTGGTTACGATTGTCATGCACTGGTTAAGGGCCGCAAACTGATCTTAGGCGGGGTCGAAATTCCTCATTCCAGCGGTCTTTCCGGACATTCCGATGCCGATGTTTTAACCCACGCGATTATCGATGCCATTATCGGGGCGTTAGGGGAAGGGGATATCGGAAAACATTTTCCGGATACCGATCCGGCCTATAAAGATATCTCCAGTTTAAAGCTTCTGGAAGAAATTAAAAAGTTATTAAATAAAGATCAGTATTCAATCCACAATATTGATACCACGGTAGTATTACAAGAACCTAAATTAGCGCCGTTTGTTGACCAAATACGCTTGAATCTAGCTAAAACCCTGGGGATTCCTGCCAATCAAATCAATATCAAAGCCAAAACCGAGGAAAAGCTGGGTTTTACCGGCAATAAACAAGGTGTCAAAGCATATGCCGTATGTTTACTTCATCAAGTCATTAAGTAACCATTCTGGTTTTAAAGGAAATTTAAATGTCAAAAGTAAGAGTTAGATTTGCGCCAAGTCCCACCGGCAATTTGCACTTAGGCAGTGCCCGCACCGCGCTTTTTAATTATCTTTTTGTTAAATCGGTAGATGGAGTAAATATTTTAAGAGTAGAAGATACCGATTTTGACCGATCGGCTGAGGTTTACGTAGAAAATATCTTAGAAGGATTGAAATGGCTGGGGATTAATTATGATGAAGGACCCTTTTATCAATCCCAGCGTCTCGAAATCTATAAAAAGTATGCCGATAAAATCCTCAAAGAAGGCCACGTCTATAAATGTTACTGCACCAGCGAAGAGCTGGAAGAACGCCGTAAAGTGGCGCTTTCTTTAGGAAAGCCGCCGCGCTACGACGGCCGCTGTAAAAAATTAACCCCCGAACAAATGAAAAAGTTTGAAGCCGAAGGCCGGACCGCAACGATAAGATTTGAAGTAGGGGACCGGGTGATAAAATTTAATGATCTGGTCAGGGGCGAGGTTAAGTTTGATTGCTCATTAATTGGCGATTTTGTAATCATCAAGTCAAACGGCACCCCGGCTTACAACTTTGCCGCAGTCATTGATGATGCCTTAATGAAAATCACTCACGTGGTTCGCGGAGAAGATCACATTTCAAATACTCCTAAACAAATTCTCTTGTACGAAGCTTTAGGTTTTACTCCTCCGCAGTTTGCTCATATTTCGATGATCTTAGGGCCGGACCGTACCAAGTTATCCAAAAGACACGGGGCCAAATCAGTGTCTGAGTTTATGGAAGAAGGTTATTTAAAAGAGGCCTTACTTAATTTTTTAATGCTGCTTTCCTGGTCGCCCAAACACGATCAAGAAATATTATCTCTGGATAAAGCCGTAAAATTATTCAAATTAGAAGATCTTTCCAAAAGCCCCTCGGTTTTTGATATCGAAAAACTGCAATGGATGAATGGCATCTATATCCGGCATTTACCGGTCAAAGATCTGACCGAAAGATGTATCCCGTTTATGAAACAAGCCCAGTACGACGTTAATAAATATGCGGGCAGACAGCTGGAAGAAATTGTTGATTCGGTTAAAGACAACCTGATCGTATTGTCAGATATCGCAAAATACGTCGATTTTTATTTTAAAGACGAACCCGATTATCAGGATGTAAAGGACGCACTGTATAAGCCCGAATCAATAAAGGTGTTAGAGCTTTTCCCTAATAAAATCGAGCGTTTATCCGAATTTTCGCATGAATCGATCAATGCCAGTTTAGCTGAAATCGCCAAAGAATTAGGTTTGAAAAAAGGGCAGGTTTTAAAACCGGTGCGCATTGCCTTAACCGGTAAAACTGCCGGTCCCGAACTATGGCGGGTTATCCGGATTTACGGCGCCGAAAAGTGTAAAAAGTATATCGAACACGCCTTAAAATCCAGAAAGATGTAATTTAATGGAAAAAGTTCGCTTAGGAGTAAATGTTGATCATATTGCAACCCTCCGGGAAGCCCGCAAAGAGGGGATTCCCGATTTAATGGCTGCGGCTAAAGAGGCTTTATCAGGCGGAGCCGATGGAATTGTCTGCCATTTGAGAGAAGACCGACGCCATATTCAGGATGCGGATGTTTATGCTCTGCGCAAATTAGCCAAAAGATTAGATTTTGAGATGGCCGCCACTGACGAAATGGTAGAAATTGCCACTAATATTAAACCCGAGATGGTAACCATTGTTCCCGAAAAAAGAGAAGAGTTAACCACCGAGGGCGGTCTGGATGTAGTTACCATATTTGAAGACCTTAAACCCAAAGTGGCTAAGTTAAACGCGGCCGGAATCTTAGTTAGCTTATTTATCGAACCGGACCCGGTGGTCATCCGTAAATCCAAGGAAACCGGAGCTGCTTATATTGAAATCCATACCGGACGCTACGCAATTGCGAAAGATCCCAAACCCGTATTAGATAAAATCATCAAAGCCTGTAATTTAGCCGAAGAATTGGGACTAAGGGTCAACGCCGGCCACGGCTTGGACTATCAAAATACGCGTGCCATCGCTGAAATTCCCCAGGTTGAGGAATTGAATATCGGATTTAGTATTATTGCGCGCTCGGTTTTTGTAGGAATTAAACAGGCGGTCAAAGAAATGGTCGACCTGCTGAATGCATAGTATATAATATAATGTATAAGCCCGCCTAAGGCGGACAGGGAGTTAGTATGAAAATTGCCATTGGATCGGATCACGGCGGATACGAATTAAAAGAATATCTAAAGAAATACTTAGCAAGAAAAAGACATCAAACCACCGACTTTGGTACTTTTAATCATGATTCAGTTGATTATCCGGATATTGCCAAGCCGGTAGGCAGGTCGGTAGCTAAAAAAGATTATCACTTTGGTATTCTTATTTGTGGTACCGGCATTGGGATTTGCATTGCGGCTAACAAAGTTCCTGGAATCCGCGCTGCAGTTTGTCACAATGTTTACACTTCTCAAATGGCCCGCGAACATAACGATGCGAATGTCTTGTGTTTAGGCGGACGCGTCGTAACTAAAAAAATGGCCTTGAATATTCTAAAAATATTTTTAAAAACTAAATTTGCCGGCGGACGGCACTTACGCAGAGTCAGAAAAATCGGGAGGTAGGGGCTTTGAAAGCATTCATTATGGCGGCAGGCTACGGGACTCGTCTGGAGCCGTTAACCATTGCGGTTCCAAAGCCGCTCGTTCCCATCGTCAATAAGCCTTCGATGCTGCACAATATCGAGCTCCTGCATTTTTACGGATTTCGCGAAATCACCGCTAATATCCACTATCATCCCGAACAAATTCAAAACTATTTCGGCGACGGAAACGAATTTGGCGTGCAGCTGAGGTATTCGTACGAAGAAGAGCTAATGGGGACCGCGGGCGGGGTGTGGAGGATGGGAAAAGTAATTAATGACGTGCAGGATACCTTTGTGGTCATGAGTTCGGACGCGATCACGGATATCAATTTGTCAAAAATTGTGGATTTTCACAAAAAGAAAAAAGCGCTGGTAACCATCGGCCTGGCGCCGGTTGAAGACCCCAGTGAATTTGGCGTGGTAATTACCGATGCTGATAGTAAAATCAGCGCTTTTCAGGAAAAACCTAAAAAAGGCAAAGCTTTATCCAACATGGTCAATGCCGGTATCTACGTTATGGAGCCGGAAGTGCTGGATATGATTCCGGCTAATACTTTTTATGATTTTGGAAAGCAGCTCTTCCCAAAACTGGCGGAAGGCAAGGATGAAATTTATGGTTATAAAATGACCGAGTACTGGAGTGACGTTGGTAATTTAAGCCAATATCGCACGGCCAATACCGATGCGATGACCGATAAAGTAAAGCTCAGGATTCCGGGCAAAAGGTCAGCAAAAAATATGTGGTTATCCAGGGGAAGTAAGGTTTTGGATAAGGCGGGGATCAGCGGAGCGGCGGTTGTCGGGGTAAGCAGCCATATTGGTAAAAACGTAAAAATTACCGGCCATACGGTTATCGGCGGTTTGTGTATTATTGAGGACGGGGCCGAACTGCATAATACCATTGTCTGGCCCAACGTATATATCGGAAAGAATACCAGAGTTGAAGACAGCATTATCGGGGCCTGGTGCCATCTGGATAGTAATGTTACCGTAGGCAAAGGAACGGTTATTTCTAATCGTTGCCGCGTCAGAAACAATACTAATATTCCTGCGGGTACCAAAATTTCTCCGGATGCGATTGTGTGATTTATGAAAATTGCTTTTGATGCCCGGTGGATTCATTCATCAAATTTAGACGGGTTGGGGGGCTATGCCCTTAACCTGCTGATCCACCTGCTTAAAAATGATCCGCAAAACCGGTATTTAATCTTATTCGACCGTGAAGACCGCCGCCGGTTTATTATTCGTGAACTTACTAAAGCCGCCGTTCCCAAAGAGCGTTTCTCTGAACTAACAACTTTTTCCGAAACGTCAGCCTTAAAAAACACATTTTGGCTGCCGCGGATTTTAGGCCACCATCAGGTGGACGTGGCTTTTGCTCCCAATTATATTTTTCCGCCGTTTTTTAAGAGATATAAAACGGTGGTGATGGTTCCGGATTTAATCCCGTTTTATTATCCGCGGTATTTAAAACGGGCCTGTTATTTTATGAAATTTATCCACCGCTTCCGGGCCGTCGTGCAAATGATATTTAAACGCAGTGATTTAATCATTGCGTTATCCAAAGGAATTCAAAAAGATATCGAAACCCACTTTAAAATTGATCCGGCTAAAATTAAACTGGTTTATCCGGGCATCGAAGATATTTATTTTCAGCCGATACCGAACGATGAAATTGCCATGGTCAAAAAGATTTATAGCCTTCCCGATAATTATATTTTATACTTCGGCCGCCACGAAAAAGAAAAAAATATTGACGCCTTAATTAATGCGTATGCCCGGCTGCCCGAAGACTGGCGTAGTAAAATAAAACTTTTTATTGGCGGATTGCATTCAAATTTAACTTCACAGGAATTGGATAATTTAGTCAGTAAATTAGGCATTAAAGACAATGTTATTTTTCCTGGATATATAGCCAAAAATCATCGACCCACTATTATTAAAATGGCTAAGGCGATGGTCTTTCCTTCAAGCTACGAAGGCTTCCCATTAGTCGTATTTGAAGCGATGGCGGCTAAGGTGCCAGTAGTTGCCTCCGAACGCTTTAAAAGTGAATGCGGCGAGGCTATCTGCGCGGTAGAATCAACCAATAACCGCCAAATTGCGGATGAATTGAAAAAGTTGTTGTCCGACTTCACCTTTTATTCAAAAATGCAAAAAACGGGCCAGGAATTAGCTGGCCAATTCCGCTGGGACGCTGCGGCCAAAAAAGTGCTGAAATTGCTAAATTCGCTGGGACCCCAAAATTTGTGATCGCCCCAAAAAAAATTGCGGTTTTCATGCAAGTTTCATGCAAGTTAGCCCGATAGGACAAGTGGAAGCAATGTATAGTATAAAAATAACAATTTATCCTTTAAGATAAAAAAGGAGAGTTTATATGGGATTCAATGTTTTTGGTGCGAATGTAGGCGGAGCTTTGAACAGAGCAACCTATAGTGTCGGGGGCAAGGCAAAGGAATACGGAAAGCTGGCACAAAGTGTTGGTCGAGGGTTTAACCTTTTAGGATATGCGTTACACGGGGAGTTTAAAAAATCAACCGATGGTCTTGCTAATCGTGCCGGGGTTGATGAACAAGAGCAAGATAGACTCACAGGTGGAACTGATACTGATTTAAATGGTGAAGCAGAAGTGACGGCTACCGGAAACGAACAAATTGTTGCCCCGGTAAATTTCTCAGATCCAAACAGTTCAGCCGGCGGCACCATAGACATTACTGGATAAGGAGTAATCAATGCCATTTCAAATTGATTGGGTTACGATTGCAATTGTACTTTTTGTGATTTTAGTTTTGTACCATGGTACAAAAATCATCTCTTCATACTTAAAATTAAGAAACACCAAAAAGAAGCTTAAAGAATTAGATGCCCAGCTTAAAGGCATCAATGCTCAAATTGAAACTCATAAAAATAAAATTCAAGCTGAAATTAATCAGCGGCAAAATAAACAGGAATAAATATGACAACCTTTGATCCAGTAAATACTAATTCAGCCAGATCACTTATCCCTCGGTTCGAGAGAGGGACCCCGGATGAGCAGATCAGCCGTGACGAGTGGGGTCACCATAACGATCCTGATCAATTTAATAGTCATGATAGCAATGGTGATGGTAAGTTGAATGCAGACGAATTTTTAGAACTGATTAATGCAAATCGAAATATCACCATTTATGACATTGACGGAAAACCCATCGGTGTGGTAGAAGAAGGGGTGCTTACTGAAGTACCACCGGAAGCCAATCCGGCTGCGGATGAAGTAGATCCAGATGACACTACTGCAGATGCTGGTCTTTTAGCTGCACCAGGTGAAGCCTCCGATAACTCAACAGAAATAGACGCTCTCCGCAAACTTTATACTCTAGTGAGTGAAGGAGAACGAGTGATCATTGGTGGGCAAGCAATTGATCTTCCTCCAATGATGATGGAGGCTTTTGGGATCCGGGGCACCGAAAGAGACTGGGTTGGCAAGGCGAAAAACTTTTTAGAAACACGTGGTGGTGAGATTTACGTTAGAGGAGACAAACTGTTTAAATTTTTAAAACATACCACGGATATTGATGATGCAAATTTAAAAGTTGTGGAAGCACTTTTTGGAAATTATGACGGACAGATTACCGCAGAAGATGCCATCTTGTTAGATGATTTTATTAGTATCATGCGGGGCAAGATGATTGACCTCACTACCGAAGGTGAGTATTTTGGTGAATGGGTCACCCGCCGTCTGCAAAAATTTGATTACAGTGAGCTGGGCAACAGACTACAGGCCCTGAATTTTAAAGCACTGGGACCGAAAGCTGAGCAAATCTATAACCTGGCCCTCTTGAGAACCAGAGAATCAGATAAAAAGGCTACCGAACCAAATTGGGATTATGTAGCCATGTATTTAATGAACAACTTCTTTAAATCAGCTAAAAAATCTTATAATCCTACACAAAAAGCAGTCATGATGCAAATAAAGTGGGACGATCCGCTGGCACTGCAGGAACTAGTGCACGAAATTTCTTCTCGAGACGATGCCGGTGAAGAAATTACGGTTAGCATTATCGGAAGTTGGTTATCCGAAGGCGAACTACCAAGTACCAGAGATCTTTTATATCTACTTAGAGCTTCGCACGGTAATGTGGATGCCACATTAGAACCAGTTACGGTGGCGGAAAGCGATACCTCAGCCGCCGAAATCACAGCTTCTTTAGTTGTAGGGAAATAACCTTTATGTTTGACCTTTCTCCCTTTGAAATTAGTCTTTTAGTCTTGGCCGCGATTGGGTTATTAGGTGCATTCTATTTTCTGATGAGAGGAATCAAGGCTAAATCCGATCGAAAATTAAGACTTATTGCCAAACGTGCACGCAGTGAAGCAAAAATTGAAAAATATCGGGAGCACATTCAAGATAACATTGATCAAACCAAGGCCAAATTACAAGATCAAATCAACCAATCCAAGCGTCAATAATCCTTCCTTTTCGAGACTGCCTCATTCAGCAAAAAATATGCATTATTTATGCAAGTTTTTGCCTTCAGAACCCGATATATTTAGTGAAGCCACGCTAAAAACTATATAGTTAAAAGGCAAATTTTATTATGGTTAATTTTGAGGTCGTAAATAGCATCCAAAATATTGAAGATTTAAAAGACGATTTACCAATCGGGGAACCTACTCAATCTAATTATATCCCCAATGAGATAGAAATTTCGGATGATGTTTTAAAAGTTGATACTGCCAGCATTAACAATAATCCTTCTTCGCCTTCCTCAAAATCTGACTTCAAAAGTATTAAAAAAGCCTTACAAAACGACCATCATAACTTCATCAAAAACTTTCAATTTTACTGGGGCCAATATGGTGGTGGGGAACCATTAAATGGCAGTTGGTCTGGTGTTACGCAGGCTCTGTTCAACAACGGTTTACTAGATGGAATCGATCTTCCGGGAGATACCCATCAGTGTGATGGTGATATGCCAGACGGGTGGGATTCAACAGACTCAACATCTGAAACCGGTGGAACCGAAAATAGTGGATCTACAACAAACGATACCTCTTCGACGAATGAAACGATGGGAGATCTTTTTGACAGCGTGGATAACATGATTGATGAAATTAACTCAATTATTGATGGGTTTTCTGCTGATGATTTTGATTTCGACCAAATGATTGCAGACCAGGATAAGATTATGGAGTATTGCAATATGTTACGTACCATCGCAATTATATTAGAAGGTTTGTATCATTCACGTGAAATGGTTGCCGAAGAACTATCCGGGCATAAAATTGAATCGGATCGCGGATTCAAAAAGATAGTAGAAGGCTATGTTACCAATCGGGTACAAATGATTCAAGCTCAATTGATGGAATCGATAACTAATTATCTTGATCAACTAGAGGCAGATTATGATAAAAAACTTGCCCAAATTGAAGAAGATCACGCTGACGATTGCGATAATATGGATAAGGAAGAAGCCATTGCCAATGCCACCAAAGAGTATGAAGAAAAATTAGAAAAATTAACCAGTCAAATGCAAAGTGCATTCTCAAAACTATACAATTCTGATATCTCGCTTAGTGATATCGGATCTGCTGATGAATTTAAAGAAGAAATGAATGCCTTAGCTAATAATATTATACTGAGCGGTTTTTCTACTATGTCAACTACGGAAAACGGTTATTATGATCCCGGCGTTGAAAAAATGGAGGGGATCCGTAGTAAACTAAATGATTTACACAATATGAACCGGGCGATAACGATTGCACTTTATACTCCGCTAGAGTTAAGAGAAACGGTTTCGCGTGAATTACAGGGAAAAGTAGGTACCGTTTTAAATAAAGATATGACCGTCAGCGCAGAAGAAGAGACCATGGCCATTCAAACCAGTTCATTAGATACCTCCATGAATTTACAACTAAAGTTAGCCCAGGTTCATAACGAATATAACTATCACTATCTGCAATGGGTTAAATTAGATGCTTCTTATGCCGCGCGAGTTTGGGAATGGCTAAACCGTGCCGGAGCTATCGTAATGTCCATTTTCTCGATTGTTTGTCCTTATTTGATGATCGGTGTAGTAGCGGCTAATATTGCAGCTAGTTTATGTAATTTTGCCGGTCAAAATGAAGCAAATAATAATATTGATGATTCATTTGATTTAGACGTACCGGATCGCGTAGAGGAAGAGGAAAACTCAGACCCAAGTTGGGTGCCGCAGACATCCGGCCAGCAAAGTGTGCTGGATGGTATTTCAGATATGGGTTACATCGAAGGTGACGATGGTCTGCTGTATTTTGATACCACGATCAGTGCGCAATTATATGGTGAAATGGGAGCGATGCAAAATATTATTAGAGCCCAATTACTTATTTTGGAAGCCAAGCAAGATTTAAGAAATACCGTAAAAGAAGAACTAGATGGATTCCCGGCCGCTTCCAATAATTCAACTACCGTTAAAAATGCTTATGCTTCTCAAAATGCCATGTATCTATTTGCGTCCCAGGCGCGCACCTTTGTCAAAGATCAAATTCGTTTTTATACCAATACCGAACGTATGCAACAAGAGCAAATTGATAAAGCCGCCACTAACTGTTGGATTTCCATTGGGGCTTCGGCATTGGGTGGAATACTTTCGATAATTAATCCGGCTTTGGGAGGAATTGTTGGAACGCTGTTGGGTGCCGCAGCTTCAATTATTACGAGTGCGGTGAATAATAGCTGGGCTATGGATTATGATCAGCTGCATGCGGGTGCAAACTTTGTGGATGATACTAGCATTAATGGGAGTGGTTCCAACCATCATGATCCGGAATTTCCCGAAACCGAGTTAGACGTCGCAGAACAAGATGTTTTACAAGATGCTACGGCATTAGGATTTATTGAAACTGGAACCAATGGATTTAGCGGACCGCTCGGTGGTGCTTATTTCACCGTAGATCCTGCACAAATTATAGAATTGCGACAAAAACTAGCTGAAATCCAAAATCGTAGAATGGGTATTATTACCATCCGGAGAGCGCTGGCAGAAATGCGTAAAGCGGTACATGCTGAAATGACTGGAAAAGTGGGCACCATGGGTAAATCCTATCAAACTTCCACCGAGGCTGCGGTAGCCCAAACCAGGATTATTGGACAACAACTCCAGCATATTATAAATTTCGTTAGTCAAAAAGCACAACTTGAAAACCGGGTCACCGATGCCAAAAAGCAACTGGTGCAAGATATTATCTCAGGAAGCATCTCGGGAGGAATTTCGATAGCCGGAACGATCCTCGGTGCTGCAGTTAAAGGAGCTACCGATGTTATTTGGGCCGTGGCTAATAGTGTTGCTAATTTTTCCAGTAATCTGTGTCAGATCATATTCAGTGCATCAGATATTAATGAGAGTTCAAATATGCTTAATGAAGAAGACCTTACCCAGCGCCTCATCGAAGGTTTGAGGAAGACCTATTCATCCGGGAAAGACGATAATTCTATCCGGGAAGCAGAACTCAATGTGTTATCTCAAATTACAACTGAGCTCATTGAGTCTATGCAAGGGGGATTATGGGGATTAAATGCCGGATGGAAAGACTATTTTGCCAGTTTAATGGAAAAAATATTTAGGATTCAAGAAGCACAACGTAAAATATTACAGGGCATTGTCGAGATGAAAGCCAACGTGCACCAAACGTTTACCGGAAAACCGTCGGTGATGCTGATGGATGCTTCATCACTGCTGAGCGCTGAAGAAACCAAGGCCATGAGTTTAGTTTCAGATATGTTTAGTTACCTGGAAATGATCGTGACTCAGCATAATCGTATGGCTCAAGCGGAGAAAAATCTTTGGCTTTCAATTATCGAATCGGTGGCTACCGTAGCACAATCCATTGCTTATACTGTTTCAACGGCTAATGGTGAGAAAGCCGATAATCTGCAAAAAGACATGAAAGACAATCCAAACCTTAATACCTTAAAAAATAATATCGAGCTGGCTAATTTTTCGAAGCAATCTACCAAGTGGTATAACATTTATTTATTAATGAATATTTGCCAAACCTGGAACCGGGTTGTTGTCGGAAATTTAATTGATTTAGCTTTAAGCGATAAGTACGCCAAAAATGGTCCTAATATTGCAGTGGATGCTACCTCGGATTGTGAATTTGCTCAGATGAAAAAAGAGGCGATCGAGGCTAGTCTGCAAAAGGGACAAGCGGAACTATCCCGCATGAATTCGGCGGCTTCTTTTGAGAAATTTCAGGAGTTTTATCAAGCCGCCTGGCAATCGTTGGAAGACGTTAGTTATTTAGTAGCTAAATTGGCAAAAGAAAAAGCGGACCAAGGATTTGCGGTTGTGGACAAAGCTAATCGTCAGGATTATTACAACTCATGTACTAGTGCTGGTCAAAACTACCTTGAAATTCAAGAGGATCTCCTGGATCTATTGGAGCTTTTAGAAACGGTTCCACGTGATTCTGATCAGGCTCAAGAAATTAGAGATCAAATTACTGCTAAATCCAATCAGCTAGAGACCATGAGTACAGAAATGGTGGAATTAATCGAAGTAGCTGAAGAAAATAGGGTAGTAGAAGCTTCACGCGATACCAAAGGTACGCCGCAAATACCAATCTTTGATATACATAATGTAACACCTCAATTTCAGCAACAGGTTCAAAGCAGCACCACCGCACTCTTAGCATATGCCGATCAGCTGATGGCACAAATGCAACCAACGGATACCACGGCACCGGTATCGGCTCAAGTGATTGAAGAATGCCCCGAAACAAAGCAAAAACGACTGGAAGCTCAGGAAAGCCTACAATCCTTAAAAACTACCACCGATCGTATGGCAGATAGTGAAATTGTGTTCAAAGGTATTGCTACCATGGAAGAAGCCCAAAGCATAGATCAGGTCTCCAATGGAGAAACTGCTAAACCGGAGACCGAGGAAGAATGCTTAACTAATATCCGAGAGTTAAGGGGCCAAAGATCAGCTATTCTTAATGATAAAACTTTGACCAGAGAACAAAGAGCACAGTCACTACAAGAAGTTTCCAAGAGCTTAAATCTTAATATTCATCACTTAAGAGGCTTCATTAGAAAACGCATGAGCAAAGCTAATCAGGGGTTAGGTGAGCTTCAGATATTAAATAAAGTTGACCGCGAAATGGATCGTTTATTAGCGGAACATTGTAATATTGAGATGACACCGCCGAGTGAATCAGTAGTTGCTCCAGCTGGAACTGCAGCCACTGAACCGGCGCAATCCCAAAGAAGAGAGGAAGATTCTGATTCGGTAAGTGCCCTGGTTGAAGACAGTCTGGCATTAAGAGAAACGATCGAAAGCTCACCAGCTTTAGCTGATCTTGCTCAACCAATTCCGGTTGATAATGTAATGGCCGAATACATTCCGGAAGCACGTTCGCAATCTTCTGATGCTAACTTTAATGCCTTGCTGAATTCAATTGAAGCTTCAATCAATGCCAGAGAAGCGGCTTTAAATAATGAAGGAATACAACCAAATGAGGCCGACATTGCAACCAGAGCAGGGGAAGTTACACTTCCGGAAACTTTAGAAGAGCTTAGAACATTGCGTAGAGAAAAATTAATTGAAAGAACGAATCTTCAGTCTGAATGGCAGGATAATACTCAAGAAATTGATTCCCAGATTGAAACCTTAACTGCGTATACCCAAACTTTACAAGATTTAGAAACGCAAGCCGCAGGTGTAACCCAAATGCTTTCTAATTTAATGAATCAACCCGCAGCCGAAGATGAAGTCATAAAGCTTGAAGCGTTAAATACAATGATTGGCCAAAGAATTGATCATTTAGAAGAAACGTCAGGTCTTTTGAGGCAGTCTTTAGAAGCTACTACCCAAAGATCACTTAATATTATGGGTCAAATTAAGGATATTAATGCAGATATCCAATTAATCGAAGCTAAAATGGATGATGTTAGAGAACGGATTAGTGGTATAGAAATTACTGATGAGGAGCCAAAAACTGCACAACTCAATATTGATACTCAGGTATCGCATAAGAATCCAAGAAGAAGCATCCTTAATGATTTAATGGGTGGTTTTTCGACCTGGATTACACCAAATTCAAGCGCTAATAACGGTTCAACTCAGGCCCGCAGAGTTGATACCGGTAGACAAACCTCTATATATAATGAAAGAGAAAAAGCAGCCCGCGCCCAAGAAGAATTAACCGAAAAAAGTTTTTCTGCCTAAAATTATTTTGCATTTTCATGCAAGTTTTTCGCGTCAAAACCCGATTATCTAGGTGAGAGGAACAATAACCTATGATTGGAAATGTAGCATCAAGCTTAGCTTCGAATGTAACTTCTAAAGTTGCAGAGTATGCTAACGACGTGATTAAGGAGTTGGGCGGAGAAAGTACTCAACAACTTAATCCGGATCAACTGACAGATCAACTGGGAGTTAATACTAGTAGTAAAATCAACGGCGCGGAAAACGAATTAAAAGAAGGACAGATGATTAATGCAATGCTGGGTGGAATGGGTGGCAGCGTAAATTTATTAGTGTAAAGGAATTAAATTATGAGTTATCAAGCAGCGATGATTGCCGGGGGAGTTAACCAAACTGCTTTGGCTAAAACTAGTAAAGCGGAAAATGCTCATAATAATAACGGTATCAGTTTTATCGGATCAATCAGCGAAAGTATTCAAGGTCAACTAGCCGCCACCACGGTAGTTGAAAGAAGCACGATTAAAGATTTAGGAATTAACCAAAAAGAGATTAACGGGGAGGAGTGGGGTTGGCCAGACGAAGAAGATTTAGCACAAGAGTTTATTAATAAAATTGAAAGAATACTAAGCCAGATCCAAGGCTTTAGTTCATAAAAAAAGGAGGTGAAATAATATGACAGCGAACGTAGACATAGTATCACAAGTTTCCGATATGTTAGATACCTTTAGTGCTGAAATGATGAACTTTTTAGGTGAAATAACGGCAAATGAAGGAACCGGTACACTGACACTGCTTAACCAGTCGTACGACATCGATACCACGACTGCCGGTGGTGTAATGAAATCTGATTTCATCGCCAACCAAATGCAAAGTGTAACTCAAAATGCCGTACAAGGAACAAACCTAGTAACTAAAACACTAGGACAGTTAATCGCAAAGTATACCCAATAAGATAACGAGGGGTTTCGCGAGGAACCCCTCTTCTAAAATAATTTATAGCTTTATAAGTTATTTTTGAAGATAAGAAATAATTAATTAGGGAGGAATAAAATGGGATACGTTACACCAACCAGTAAAGTAACTAATGCGGTAGTGTCGATGGGCAGCACAATTGACGAAACCATGCGGAGTTTTTATGAAGAAACCCAGCATATTTTGTCCGCAATGCTTAATTATGATGATGATACAACGTTAGAAATCATGGGTATTACTCTTACCGGTGATCAAATTGTTTCTGCTCCAGGACAGTACTTATTTAATCAGTTTACTTCGGTCTCGGAAAATGTCACCAGCACTTCTTTAAGTATTTGGAATGCGATTAACAAAGCTGAGGAAAGTATCGCGCAAATGATATAATACGGAGAATTTTTGATGTCACAAACAATAGTTGCAATGCAAAAACCAATTAAGCCGGTAAAATTTTCCCTGCCAGATGGTTATTTTGAAGAGATGTTTTATAGCACGGGTAGCTCGCAAGCTGCAGAGTTCCAAGCTAGCACCTTTTTAAATTTTTTAGGTGAGTCTTTTCAGTTCTTATCTCCAGAGTTAATTGATATGTATACGGGGGGAGAAGAGGGAGATGAAGCACTCCAAGCCGATTACGAAGAACTGTGGAGCTCAATTTTTGGCGAGGGATCAATCTTAGATGGAACGGGATTTGGCGCCGGAGGAAAAAACGTTGATTTTTATACGACCGGAAATGATTTCACAATTTATGATGAATACGATACTACCTTTGACGGACAGGCTTACGACGAACTCATTAATTTTACTGATCCATCAAAATATTTTGGGTACGATTTTGATCTTTCCTCATATTGGAGTGGAGCCCAATCTTTTGCTGATAATTATTTAAGTGATCAAAATATCCATGCTTTTATTCAATCCGGTAATTATGCTAGTTTAAGTGCCGAACAATTATTTGATTTTATGGCTTTAGTTACCGAAAAAACTAATCGTATCACTTATGCCATGGGTTATCTGTTCGGTTCTTTCCAGTATATCAATTCACCACTTGATAATGAGGCCATGCAAGCCCAAATGGAATCCGTTTGGGGACAAGGTTTTTTAAATGACTTGGATTGTCACGATCAGTACATTTTTGGTGCATTCTTAAAAATGATGCCGGTGGTGCATGAATACATTGCCGCACTCAAAAACCCATCAACTGGATTACTTTTAGCATCTGAACAATCAGCTTATGCTGGTTTTAATAGCCACCTGGTTGATAAGATGGAAACCTATTTCGAAGAATATATCGAGCAATTCGATCCCAGTATTGATGTGGAGGATCGTGATCAAGCTATCCTTAATCAATATGAGGATGAATACCGCTTCCTACAAAGCTATTTAGGTATATCTTCAAATAACTATAGTTCACTGTATATTGACGAGGTTAATGATGCTTCTTTTCAAAATCAACCCTTTCTGTATAGTTTAAATGATGTACTGGGCAGCAATGGAGCGGTCAGCTGGGCCTTTTATAGTAAAAATGATAGCACCAATATTTCTGATGGTGCTTTTGATTTTGATAATCCATATTTAGCCTATTCACAAATTGGGAGCCTGAGCAATGCCGAAGAGAGAGCCTTAGCCGCCGCGGGTAACTGGGTGGCCATTGCTAATTCCTATATTGGCAACTCTTACGAAAAGGAAATTACTCGACCGATGTCATTTAGCTGTGTCTATCGAAGTCAAAAGGCAAATTATGACATCAAAAAAGATAAATACGACGCCGAAAAAGAAGCAGCAGAATTACGTGAATTACAACTGAAAAAAGCAGCCAGCATGAGCAGAGCAGAAAGAGTAAAAGCACAGAAAAAGAGCGAAGCAGCGAGTCAACAAAAAAGAAAAGAATTATTAGGCTTAAGCAAAGCTGATCAAAAAAAGCAAGCAAAACGCCAAAAATCGCAAAGTAAAAAGCAGCCTTTAAAAGCTTAATTACCCATAAAAATAATCCTCGGTTTCATGCAAGTTTTTAGCCCCAGAACACGATAAATTATATAGAGAGACCCCTTTATAAGGAGTTTTATATATTATGACTGTTGAAGGAACAAATGTAGGAGCTAATTTACAAAAGTTTTCTGCGCCACGTCGCCTTAATTGGAGACAGCAGGAAATTCTTAATAACAGTCGTCAACAATTATTGACCCCACAACAACTTGGTCAGGCTGAAAATTCAGCCGTTGCCCAAAGCGCCGCACAAAGTAATTCTACTGGTTTATCTTGGGAAGAAACTACTAATGACCGTAGCCGCGGTCTAAACATTGATCAAGAAGGAACTTCTGATTTTAACCTTAGTGCTCCCGAAGCTGATATCTTTGCTTTTTCAATGGCCGGTCCTCCGGTTGTTTCAGGCGACCTAAAAAGTGTCGCCAGCCTGCAACAAAGAAGAGAAGAGATTCTAGCGAAACTACCCGAAGATGTCGCTTCAACTTTACGTGATCATGGTGAAGCTTGGGTAGGCCGACACGGCGAAAGAAACACTTTAGTTGGCTTGGCCATGACCATGTTTAAACGTGGCAGCTTGAGAGCCAATGGAGTAAGTAGTTCAGACATAAAAGAATACGAAAATTGTTCGAAAGAAATTGCCGGCGCTGAAGCCCGCGAGAACGTTAAGAAAACTGTACATACACGAGAGTTGCAACGCGTTTTATATAACATTCCGGTAAACATGAGGGTGGCTTAAGATGGCTAAAGGAAACAAAAAACACAAAGCTGAACTTAAAGTTACCAATGAACTTTTAAGTCAACTTATTTTAAGGGCTGAAAATTTAACTGGTAATAAGGGTTATTATTCACCACTTAAGTTAGAAGAAATGGCGCTGGATGCCTGTCGTGAAATTATCAGTGATCTTTTGATCGAAAAAGCTAACCTCGAATATGAATTACATTCGTTGGGTACCGACAAAAAAGAAGCTTCGATAAAAATTGAGCGTGTCAACGCCTATATTTCTCGAGCCGAAAATGCAAAAAAACAGCACATTCTTAAAATTAAAAAGATCTTAGGTAAACAAATTGGAGACGAGGATGAACTGGCTTTAGCGGTAGCCAGGATTGAACAAAAACCGACCGTTTCAGTATTAATTAAAAGTAATTAAGGAGGTGAAATAAAATGGGATCAGCCGCACCAACCAGCTTAACACAAACTTCATCGTGGAAAGGACAAGATACCAACAGCAAAGCTAAGGTATCGCAACAAATGCTTTCTGATTTAGCACGAGTAAATTCTACCCGCAGAAAAGCACCGGTTAAAATGGATGACAGCACAAATGAATCGGCAGAGGCATAAAATATATATCTTGTTTATTTTTTAAAAAAAGGAGGTGAAATGAAAAATGGGAGTAAATTTAGTAGTTGAAAATTCGGCAACCCAAGAAATGACTGCGGCCGTTTCTACGCAGGCAGTTTTAAACCAAGCTGAACAACTTAAGGAAGAATCTATCGCTGATAAAAAAGCAGGCAAAGCAGATAAAAAATCCCAAATCCGATCGTTGCTTAATCCCAAAAACAAGAACAAAGCCGGACTTGAACTGGTATCCAATCTTATTTCCGATTTAAATTCTTCTGGTCTTAAGGTTAATAATGCCAATGTGTTGGTTCAAAATAATACTGCCAAAGAAAAAGGCGGCTTATTTGGTGACCAAGAAGTAAAAGAAGATACAGTTGAAATCAGGGATACGGTACAAAGATTAACCCGTCAAAAAGATGACCAAAATCGTAGACAGCAAAGCTTAAATCCAGAAAAACAGCTAGTTTTAGATGAAGAGGCTACCGAAACCGCTAATCTGTATGCCCAAACATATGCCAACTATTTAGCTCATCCATCCTCTGAAGCCGAGGTTAAAAGAAAATTAGCTAAAATGGAAAATCTGCTTGAAGAGAAAGGATTTACCCCTAAGGATTTATTATCTTTTCAAAATAAAGTTGCGCGTTCGGTTAGACAAGAGGTATCCAAGCAAATAAAAGATGCCTTCTTAAAGCGCTTCTTTTCAAAAGAAAAATCAATAGAGTGGGTGGTTAATAACCGTAACCTGCAAAGCACTTTAGACGACGCCTTTTTTAACCATAAAATTGGCGGACCCGATTTTGGAGGAGAAAATGGAGACCTCCAGGCTACGGCTAACCGTATTGCAGACGAAGCACGAGAAGACGTAAGAAGTTATGTCAGGGATGAAATGGATAAGATGTTGGTTGAGAAACACCTCAAGGGTCCCGATGCTGAAAAAGCTAAAGAAATGTTTAAATTAGGACTAAAGGCAGGTTTAGATATTGATAGCCTGTTGAACACGTGGGCTAAGAAACAAGAAGATTTAGGGTTGACCCCATTCGTTCCGCCGCAAAATAGTATGTTGGGTGCCGGAATGAGTGGTCAAGGTTCAAACCAGCAAAACCAAGAGTCAGTTTTTGATGAAGAAGATAAAAAAGAAATCTTTATTAATTCTTTGAGACATATTTATATGCAACAAGCAATTAGTAATGATCTTTATAGCCGCTTTAAAATTCGATTAAAAATGGCGAAACATAAAAATCAAATGATTAAACTTAATATTCAATTTGAAGAAAAACAGATTAAAGAAGAGGGTAAAGCACTAGCTCGAATAAAACTATTAAAAATGCTTAAGGAGTTTTATTTAGAAAGATCCGCGTATTATCAGCTTTCGGGTCCAGCCTATAAACTGACCGAAAGAAAGATTAAAAGTACCTTAAGTAACTTAGAAAGACTGGGCTTTGCCTTATCTGAATTCGAACAGAAAATATTGATTGATAAGACTAACTTAATCGTACGCGATCAAGTTATTGCCGAATTAAACGAAATTGATTATGCGCTAAAGTTGCATGATCATCCCGGATTTAAACGAAAAAGACCGCTTTTAATGAAGATTTTGGCGCGCATCGAAGCCGAAACTAAAGTTAATACGCCCGCAAATGACGCTAAAATTGTAGAGTATTTACACAGAGGACAAAATGATCTAAGGATCATTGCCGAAGCGGCGTAAAAGGTGAAAAAATGGATGCAAGTGTATCACAAATAAGAACCGACATTTTAAAGAAAAAGGAAGTTCGCCCTCTAGGAGAGAGGGGAGATCAACCCGTCGCTCAAAAAAGGACAATGCAAAACCAAGGGCCGGATAGTGTTAACACCATACTCCCACCTCCGTTTATGCCCGAAATTACACCCGTAAATCCTGACAACTTAATTGCCTTAGCAGATACTAATATGGGAGAAGAAACTGACCTTACAGCTGAGTTAGCATCCCTACGAGACTTTACTCCAGCCCAATTGCGAGAGAAAGTAGGTCAATACAGAGGAAGATTGCGCGTACTTGATAGAGATGTAACCTTTAAGCGGGAAACGCTTGCTGAACCTGGTGTACCAGACCAAGCAACCTTAGCTGGAGCAAGTGAATGTGCGGTAGCAACCAGAGACCTAGGTAAAGAAATGAAAGCATTAGATGATGCAATTGATGACGATGATCCCGAAATGGCAGAAATTAGAAGCGAATTAAATGAAGCTCAACAGGTTTATGCTGAAATAGTTGGGAACTTAGAAGGCTTAGCCGCTGATTTGCATCAAGCAGGTTTCACCGAAATTGCAGATGAAATTGGAAGTATCTTAGCCGAAATCGACGCAATTCAGTCTGGGTTTTCCACCTCCGCAATTACTAACGAAAGCGATGATGTATCTACGCTTGGTAGCACTGGCTCAACCGACTGGATAGGATTAATCGAATCGGCTGCTGATAATCCTGCACTTTTAGCTCTGATTATGAAATTCTTAGAAAATGATGCAGCCATGAGAGAAATCATTGTTAATAATATTCAAGAAAGAAAAGAGGAAGAAAAAGAACTTGAAAAACTAATGGAAAATAAAAAAGAAGAAAGAAAGCCAATTAGAAACGCCCTGATTGAACAAATTCAACAATTAGATACTTATCGTAAAAAACTTAGCGTAGCCTTAGATACTTTGCAAGTTGCTAACCAAAAGCTAGAAGCCATGTCTGACCAGCTTTCTCCTCAGCAATATGCTGCCTTATTACAAGAAATCGCAAGTGCTCGAAGCAAAAGTGTGCAGGCATTAACTCAAGTAGGAGGCCAGAGAAACATTGCAATCCTTCAAGCCCGCGAAGAAGGAATCGACCTCTCTAACGTTTAATAGATAGGAATCTTTCTCACCATTGCTTTGTTAACATAACCCGTACTATTCATCAGCGCCACTACGTTTCTTTTTTTACCAAACTCAATAATGTTAACACAACAGTTACTTTGCCTGATTCTCCAAAAACAATTTAAATCCAACCCTAAAAAGTAAAACAAAATTATTCGATTCATGCCGCCGTGACCAACAATCAGGATATTATCTGAATTATTGGTATGTTTTTTTAAGATGGATTTTAATGCCGCGATACCTCGCTTTTGCATGGCCTCGAGGGTTTCGGCCTTAGGGATTTTGGCTTTAGCCGGATTTTTCAACCAGCTATCATATAACCCCGGATATTTTTTTTCGATTTCCTTGAAATTTAAGCCTTCCCAGTCGCCGTAGTGTCTTTCCTGGAGTTTAGGAATAACCGTAGGGGATACCGGGTGATGCTGAGCAATAATCTTTGCGGTTTCAAGCCCGCGGGTTAAATCCGAACAATAAATTCCCTTAAAGTTTAAGTCTTTAAAGTGTTCGGATAATTCACGGGCGGCTTCAATACCATTTTCGGTTAAGAGGCTGTCGCCCGAACCCTGATAGCGCAGGTCAACGTTGGATTTGGTTTCACCGTGGCGGATAAGATATAAATTGGCCGGCATAATTTAGAGGATTTCCTCCAGGGTTACTTTTCCGGCATATAAAGCTTTTCCGACAATACAGCCTTCAACTCCGATCGGATAAAGCTCTCTTAGTTTTTCAACGTCTTCCTGAGAAGATATTCCGCCAGAAGCAATAATGGGGACATCGGTTTCGCGGGCTAATTCTTTAATCCCTTCAAAATTAGGTCCCGAAAGCATGCCGTCCCGTTTAATATCCGTATAAACAAATCGTCTGACCCCCAGCTTTACCGCTTCTTTGGCTAGCGAAACCGCATTGTGCGGTGAAGTGTTTTTCCAGCCGTGGGTGGTAACTTTACCGTGCAATACATCTAAGCTGACTGCGATTTTATCTCCAAATCGCGGGCAAAAGGTAGAAAGGGTATTAGGGTTATCAATCGCTGAAGTTCCTAAAACCACGCGGTCGGCTCCGGCAGCTAAAAGCTCTTCGATTAATTCAATATTGCGAATGCCGCCGCCAACCTGTACCGGAATATCCAGGGATTTAATAATATTTTTTACGATATCGATGTTTTTAGGAATACCGGTTTTAGCTCCATCTAAATCTACCACGTGTAGTCTTTTAGCCCCTTTTTCCTGCCATTTTTTGGCCATGGCAACCGGATCCTTGGAATAAACGGTTACGTGACTAAACTTACCTTGCTCTAAGCGGACGCATTTTCCGTCTAAAATATCAACCGCCGGAATAATTTCAAACAACGCCTTTTCCTCCTTTGGACTTTTTGCATATATCCACGAAATTTTTCAGCATTTTTAAACCTATTTCACCGCTTTTTTCGGGGTGAAACTGGGTGGCAAAAATATTGCCTTTGGCTACCGCAGAAACAAAATTTGTGCCGTAATCGGTTTCGGTTAAAACAATGGACGGATCATCCGGAACCACTGTATAGGAATGGACAAAATAAAACATGGATCCTTCCGGGATGCCGGCTAATAGGGGAGAAGCTTGTTTTACTAACAAACGGTTCCATCCCATGTGCGGGATTTTTAAATTTTTAAAACCGGTCCCCTTAAAATTAAAACGTACAGATTTTCCTTTAAAAATATCTAATCCTTTCAGCTTGCCTTCTTCACTGGATTTGAATAGTACCTGAAGACCCAGGCAAATCCCTAAAAAGGGCTTATCCAGAGCAATATATTGCAGAATTTCTTCTTCAAAACCAGCGTTGCGCAAGTATTTTACGGCAGGATCAAAAGCGCCAACTCCGGGCAATACTAATCCGGCCGCGGTTTTAATATCTTTGGGATTACGGGTAACGTAGGCGGGAGAGCCAGCTTGTTGAAAAGCTTTTTCTACACTTTTTAAATTACCAACTCCGCAATCGATAATTACTATAGACATACCTGAATTGCTCCTATAACCCCGGCATGATCACCAAGCTTAGCTTTAATTACTTTGACCGCGCGCCCGGTAGTAGGGAGGGCATATTTTTTTACCCGCTTATTCAACGGAGTAAATAATAGCGAACCAATATTGGCCAAACCGCCGCCCACCACAATTAAAGAAGGATTTAAGATATTAACGATACCGGCAAACCCTTTTGCTAAAACGTCGACGATTTCATGAATGATCTCTTTCGCCAGGGCATCGCCGGCTTTGGCCGCGCGTGCGATAACTTCGGCATCCACCCGGTCAATATCTCCATCTACTAATTCTAATATTTTTGAATATCTTTCTCTTAATTTGCGGACCGCAATCTTCCGCATCGCTAATCCGGATGCCATGGCTTCTAAACAGCCTAAATTACCGCAACCGCATTTGTTGCCGGTTTGATCAACAATAAAATGTCCCACTTCGCCCGCCGCGCCGTTGGCCCCTCTGTACAGATCACCGTTAATTATAATTCCACCGCCAATACCGGTGCTGACAGTTATATAAACAAAATTTTTAATACCTTGTCCGGCGCCCACGCGGGCCTCGGCCAGGGCAGCCAAATTAGCATCATTTTCCAGAATTACTTTGCAGTGCAATTTTTTTTGCAGGATTCTTTTTAAATTTACCCGTTTCCAGCCGGTGAGGTTCGGGGGATTCTCAACGATTCCTTTATCCACCAAAACCGGACCCGGGGCTCCCACGCCAATCGCCTTAATCTGATTTAACTTAATCCCTTTAACCAAAATCAATTCGTTAATGGTTCGGACCATATTATTAATTACCGCATTTTTACCCAGACTGGCCTGGGTTGGAACTTTAATTTGTTGAATGAGGTTTCCTTTATGATCAGCCAGCGCCGCCGAGATTTTAGTTCCGCCGAGGTCCACTCCAATTACGTATTGTTTTGCCATTTACTTATCCTTTCACGAAAGTTACCACAATTCTAGCATATAAGTGGGGGAGCTAAAAGAGAAGGAAAATAGGAGTTTCCCTAAAGGTTAGAAACAATGGCCCAAAGCAAACCTTCATGAGGGTGAGCGGGCATGGTTTCCGCCGCAGGCGGGAGAGCGAGCCCGAAATGAGAGCCCGAAAACCACGCTGGGGTTTGAGGGCGTGTTTGCGCGGGCCATTGATTTTTAGAATTTTGGGGAAACTCCTGTAAAATAACCTTGACAGCAAAAGCATACATATAATATACTATGGTCTGTTAGCACTCGTCTTTGGTGAGTGCTAATCGTACGTAAGGAGGTGAATCAAGTTGGCCACTAAACTAAAACCACTCGGAGATAAAGTAATCATAAAACCGGCTCCTGCTGAAGAAAAAACCAAAAGCGGAATTGTTCTTCCGGACAGCGCAAAAGAAAAACCATCAGAAGGCACCGTCATCGCGGTCGGCAGCGGAAAAGTAACCGATAACGGACAAACCGTAGCTTTAGAAGTTAAAGTTGGGGATGTGGTGTTGTATTCAAAATACGGCGGAACCGAAATTAAGCAAGACGGTGAGGAACTTATTCTTTTATCCGAAAGAGATATTCTTGCAATTAAAAAATAACAGGAGGTTAAAAAACTTAACATGGGATCTAAACAAATTATTATGGGTGACGAAGCATGGCGATTACTCGAAAAAGGAGTAACTAAAGTCGCCAATGCAGTAAAAGCTACATTAGGCCCGCGCGGCAGAAATGTAGTGCTCGAAAAAAAATGGGGTTCTCCAACCATCACTAACGACGGAGTAACCATTGCTAAAGAAATCGACCTTGCCGACCCGTTCGAAAACATGGGAGCCCAGCTTTTAAAAGAAATTGCTTCCAAAACCAATGACATCGCAGGAGACGGAACTACCACCGCTACACTTTTAGGCCAAATCATATTTAAAGAAGGTTTAAAAAATGTAGTTTCCGGCGCCAACCCGATGGCCATTAAAAAAGGTGTCCAAAAGGCAGTCGATGCAGCCGTCGCAGAATTAAAAAAGCAAAGTAAACCGGTCGAAAGCAAAGAATCCATTGCCCAGGTTGCGGCCATTTCTGCCAATAACGATAACGAAATTGGCAACTTAATTGCCGACGCCATGGAAAAGGTCGGCAAAGACGGCGTCATTACCGTTGAAGAATCAAAGGGAATTGAAACCAATCTGGATGTTGTAGAAGGAATGCAATTTGATAAAGGCTATGTTTCTCCATATATGGTTACAGATAGAGAAAGAATGGAAGCCGTTTTAGAAGATTGTGTAATATTACTGACTGACAAAAAAATCAGCGCAATTAAAGATCTGCTGCCCACCCTTGAAAAAGTAGTGCAGGAATCTAAACCATTACTAATTATTGCGGACGATATCGAAGGCGAAGCGCTGGCCACCATCGTAGTTAATAAATTGCGTGGAACCTTAAACGTAGTAGCCGTTAAGGCTCCGGGTTTTGGCGATCGCCGCAAAGCAATGTTAGATGATATTGCAATCTTAACCGGCGGTGAAGTAATTTCTGAGGAAAAGGGACTCTCCTTAGAAAAGATAGATGATACTCTTCTTGGAAAAGCAAAAAAGATCATTGTTAAAAAAGAAGAAACTACCATTATTGAAGGCAATGGCAAATCCGCTGCAGTTAAAGAGCGCATTGCCCAGATCAAAAAAGAAATCGAAACTTCTGACTCGTCTTATGACAAGGAAAAACTGCAGGAACGCTTAGCCAAGCTTTCGGGCGGAGTAGCCATTATTAAAGCCGGCGCCGCTACCGAAACCGAGCTTAAAGAGAAAAAACACCGTATTGAAGATGCTTTATCGGCTACCCGCGCAGCGGTAGAAGAGGGCATCATTGCCGGCGGTGGATCAACCTTTATCCATATTCTTCCAGCAATAGAAAAACTTGAAGACAAAGTCGAGGGTGACGAAAAAATTGGAGTTACTATTGTACGTAAGTCTTTGGCTGAACCGCTCAGGCAAATCGCCATAAATGCAGGCATGGAAGGATCCATCGTAGTTGAAAAGGTGAAAGGTGAAAAAGCCGGAATTGGATTTGATGCCCAAAAGCTGGAATATACCGATATGTTCAAAGCTGGGATTGTCGATCCAGTTAAGGTAACCCGCTCGGCACTGCAAAATGCAGCTAGTATTGCGGCGATGCTGCTTACTACTGAAGTTTTAATTGCCGACAATCCAGATGAAAAGAAAGATGCTTCCGCGATGCCATCCATGGGTGGAGGCGGCATGCCAGGCATGGGAATGATGTAAAAAGCTTTAAGCTTTCACAAAATAATAAAAAGGCCCTGATTTTCGGGGCCTTTTTTATTTACATTAATTGAGGTATTTGCTATAATCCAATGGTAATTTGAAGCACACACAAAGTGGGAAAAACCCCACTTTTTTCGTTCTAGGAGGATGATGGGTATGAAAATCGAAAGATTAAAAGAAATGTTAGAAGTAATTGAGCGCGAGCGAGGTATTTCAAAAGAAGCCTTACTCGATGCGCTCAAAGCTTCGCTGGTATCCGCCTGCAAAAAGAAATTTACCAATATCGAAAATCTGGAAGCCGATATTCAGGAAGACGGCACCACCAAGATCTTTTCTAACAAAACGGTAGTCGCCAAGGTTAACGATCCGGAACTTGAAATCACTAAACCGCAGGCGAAAAAGCTGGGAGCCAACGCTAATTTAGGCGAAATCGTAAAAATTAACGTCACCCCTGAAGACTTTGGCCGACTGGCCGCCCAAACCGCTAAACAAGTCATTATTCAACGCATTCGCGAAGCCGAAAAAGAGGGAGCCTTTGAAGAATTCAGTAAAAAATCCGGAGAAATTATTACCGGAATGATTCAACGCAGAGAACGGGGCGGGTACCTGGTTAACCTGGGCCGCATCGAAACCTTTTTACCTGCCAGCGAAACTATTCCCGGTGAAATTTTCCGTCCTAAAGACAGGGTTAAATTGTATGTAGTCGAGACTAAAATGTCTCCCAAGGGACCGCACGTAAACATTTCCCGCACCAATGCCAATTTAGTAAAAAAATTATTTGAGCTGGAAATACCGGAGATCCTCGAAGGCATCTTGGAAATCAAAGCCATTGCCCGCGAAGCCGGACGCCGCACCAAAATTGCAGTTTTAAGTAAAGATAAAAACGTGGCCGCGGTTGGAACCTGCGTAGGCCAGATGGGATCCCGCATTCAAAATATCGTTAGAGAGTTAGGCAACGAAAAAGTAGATATTATCGAATGGAACGATGATCCCAAAAGGCTGATCTCCAATTCGTTGAGCCCGGCTAAAATCATTAAAGTAAAACTCAACAAAGAAGCGAAAGAAGCCAAAGTTATCGTTCCCGAAGATCAATTATCGCTCGCCATCGGCAGAGAAGGGCAAAACGTACGTTTAGCCGCTAAATTAACCACCTGGAAGATCGATATCATCAATGAAAAAGACGATGCAGAGGCAGAGGCCGCAGCCGCAGCGGGCGAAGCAGGAGAAAAGAAAACCAAGAAAAAAGAAAAAACCACAGAAGCAAAGGAATCAAAAACCAAAATCCATGAACTGGCCAAAGAACTTTCGATTACCAGCAAAGCAATATTAGCTAAAGCCAAAGAGCTGGAAATTGAAGCGAAGGCCGCCACCTCAAGCTTAGCCGACGAAGATGTTAAAAAGTTAAAGGAAGCGTTAGCGCAACCGGCAAGCGAAGAAAAGGAAGAAGAAAAAGAAGATGCCCAAGAAAGTTAAAGTTGGATCCCTAGCCAAAACCCTTAAAATTGAGGTCAAGGAATTACTGACATTACTAAAAGACCTGGGGGTCGATGCTAAAACTTCCGCTTCATCCGTTGAAGCTGATTCCGCTAAACTAGTTAAAGAATTAGTACAAGAACAACAGGGTAAAAAGAAGCAAGCTCCCAAAGCCCCAAAAGAAGCCGCCCCCAAGAAAAAAGCAACTAAAGCCATCAAGAAAGAAGAGCCCGTACAGGTTGAAGAGGAAGCCGAAGAACCGCAAGTTGAAGAAGTGGTTGAGGAAGCCCCCGCTGAACCCGAACTAAAAGTAATTAAAATTGATACCCCCCAGGTTATTTTAAAAGATCTATCCGAAAAGATGGAGATTAAGCCTTCGGAACTGATCAAAGAACTAATGAGAAAAGGCGTAATGGTTACCATTAACCAACAGATTGATGCTTCCATCATTCAGCAAATCGCTCCTGATTTAGGCTATAAAATTGAAATCGAAGAAAAAGTTAAAGCCAAAAAAGACAAATCCACCGAAGTAGTGGACGAAACCAAACTCAAAACGCGTCCTCCGGTTGTCGTTATTATGGGCCACGTTGATCACGGAAAAACCAGGCTACTGGATGCCATCCGCAAAACCAACGTAATCGATACCGAAGCGGGTGGTATTACTCAGCATATCGGTGCTTATCAGGTTGAGGTTCACGGCAAAAAGGTAACTTTCTTGGATACTCCCGGTCACGAAGCCTTTACTGCTTTACGCGCCCGGGGAGCTAAAATTACCGATATCGCAATTTTAGTAGTCGCCGCTGATGACGGAGTAATGCCGCAAACCGTTGAAGCCATTGACCACGCTAAAGCCGCCGAAATTCCAATTATTGTGGCCATCAATAAAATCGACAAAGAAGGCGCTAATCCTGACCGGGTAAAACAACAGCTTTCCGAACACGGTCTCATTCCCGAAGACTGGGCCGGAAAAACGGTAATGGTTCCCATTTCCGCTAAACAAGAAACAGGAATCGATGATTTATTAGAAATGATTTTATTGGTAGCCGATGTCCAGGAACTAAGAGCTAATCCCGAAGGACCGGCCCGGGGCGTAGTCATTGAATCCAAACTGGATAAAGGGCGCGGATCGGTAGCCACCGTGCTGATTAATTCGGGTACTTTAAAAGTAGGGGATTCAATTGTTATTGGATCAACTTACGGAAGAGTAAGAGCACTCTTAAACGACCTGGGTAAAAAACTCTCCAGTGCACCGCCGGCGACTCCGGTTGAAATTTTGGGTATCAATGCCGTTCCTAGAGCTGGTGAATATCTAAAGGTCACTAAAGGAGACAAAGAAGCCCGTCTCGAAGCCGAAAAAAACCAGGAAGCCGAAGGCAAAAAATTAAAAGGTAAACTTTTTAGTTTAGAGGATTTTTCTAAACAAATTAAAGAAGGCGAAAAAGAACGTAAAGATTTAAATCTAATTGTTAAAGCCGACGTCGATGGCTCGATGGAAGCATTAGCAGCCGCACTGCAGGGGCTTTCCAGCCAAACGATTGCCATCCACATCATCCATTCAGGCGTAGGTCCCATAACCGAATCCGATATTATGCTGGCAATTGCCTCAAAATCCATTGTCATTGGTTTTCACGTTGGCTACGAAGGCGCCGCCAAAACCATCGCCATCCGTGAAGGAGTCGATACCCGGGCATATAACATTATTTATAAAGTTACCGAAGACATCAAGGCCGCGATGGAAGGATTATACGAACCCGTATACGAGGAAGCGGTCATCGGCCATGCTAGAGTAACCGCTTTATTTGAATTTTCTAAGGTGGGGGTCATTGCCGGCTGTTATGTTGAAGACGGCTTACTCAAACGCGGTGCCGGACTCCGCCAAACCAGAGACGGCAATATTATCTACGAGGGAACGATCGAAAACTTAAAACGATTTAAAGACGATATCAAAGAAGTACAAAAAAACTTTGAATGCGGTGTATCCATTAAAGGCTACACCAATTTTAAAGAAGGGGATCGGATCGAGTGCTTTGAAATGCGTCCTAAAGCCAGAAGAGGTTAAGCATGTCGAGGATGGACCGCATCATTGAACTGATTAAACAGGAAGTAAGCTCGATTCTTAAGCGTAAAGTAAATGATCCCCGGATCGGGTTTGTGAGCATCACCGATGTATCCATAACCCCGGATCTTAAGTACGCCCAGATTTATGTAAGTATCATGGGCGACGAAACTGCTAAGCTAAAGAGTCTAGCCGGACTCAATAGCGCTAAAAGTTTCATTCGCGGAGAACTGGGGCACGTCTTAGAGTTTCGGGTAGTGCCGGATATTAGTTTTGTCAGAGATGATTCAATTGAGAGAGGATCGCGCATCTTGAATCTGCTCAGCAAAATTAAATACGAGGGGAAAAAACATGATCAAAAACCTAAAAAGCGTCGCAAAGTTACTAAAAAAAGAAAATAGCTTTTTAATCGTGTGTCACATTGATCCCGACGGCGATACCATCGGATCCGCTCTCGGCTTAAAATTTGTACTCAATAAATTGGGCAAAAACGTCACGGTATATTCAAGAGACCATATACCAAAAATATATCAATTTTTACCCGGGATTTCCTCAATTAAACAAGACCTTCCCCAATCAAAAACATTTGACGTGATCATCAGCGTAGATGCCGGTGACGTTAAACGCATCGGTAATGCTCCCAGTATTCTTCCCCGCGGTAAAACTCTGGTTAATATTGATCACCATCCGGATAATACCTATTACGGAGACCTAAACTTAGTAGAAGGGGTATCCTGCGTTGCTGAATTGATTTATAAACTGGCTAAAGAATTAAAGGTTAAACTCGATGCCAAAGCCGCAATTTGTCTTTATGTCGCGATGATGACCGATACCGGCAATTTTAAATACGAAAATACCACTGCTAAAACTTTTGGCATCGCTAAGGATTTAGTTGAAGCCGGGGCGGATCCCAGTGAAGCCGCTATTCACGTCTACGAAGAAAAACCATTTACCGCGGTTGCGATTCATGCCTTTGCGGCATCGCACGCTAAGCTGGCTCACGGCGGAAAAGTAATCTGGTCAACCATTAAGCGCTCAACCATGAAAAAAATGCATGCCACCGATGAAGACCTCAATGGCATTGTAGATAAATTACGTGCGGTTGAAGGAGTAGAAGTTGCTATCCTGATTAGAGAACACGGTAAAAATCAGGTCAAAGCTAACTTCCGCTCAAAAAGAAGAGTCAACGTACAAAAAATCGCTAATAAATTGGGTGGCGGAGGACACGTGAGAAGTTCGGGTGCGGTAATCAAAGGGAAAATTGATGCTGTTGAAAAGAAAGTTATTAAAACGGTGCTGGACCAATTAAAGTAGTTTATGACACACGACGGTATATTAATTGTAAACAAACCTAAAGGAATCACCTCATTTGATGTTATTCGCAAACTCCGCAAACTCTTAAACATAAAAAAGATGGGGCATACCGGCACCTTAGATCCCTTGGCAGAAGGGGTTTTACCCATTTTCATTGGTAAAGCTACTAAAGAAATCACGGGGTATCTGGCCGGGGATAAAGGCTATGTTGCCGAGATGACATTAGGTATCCGGACCGATACGCTAGATAGTGAAGGAAAAATAATTGACCAGAGACCAAAGACCAGAGACCAAAGACCGGCCGCCAAAGGGAACCACCCCCTAAATCAACAATTAGAACAGCTTCTTCCAAAATACATCGGGCAAATTGAGCAGCTGCCGCCGATGTACTCCGCCGTACATCACAAAGGCAAACGTTTATACGAATTGGCCCGCCAGGGAAAAACCGTAGAAAGAAAACCACGGAACATAACAATCCATTCAATTAAGGTATTAGAAACTACCGATGGTGAATTTCCCAAGGTTAAATTAGAGGTTTTATGCTCAAAAGGTACCTATATCCGCCAGTTAATCTCGGATATCGGCGATGATTTGGGTTGCGGCGCCCATATGTCAGCCTTAACCCGTATTATTTCGGCGCCTTTCCATCTTTCCCAAGCCTTTACCCTGGATGCAATAGAAGATTTGGCAAAGATCGGCAAAGTTGATACAATTGTTCTTAAGGTAGATTCTCTAAAGTAGCTGATTAAACTTTCAGGAGGTTTAAAGGTATAAAGGTACAAAGGTATAAAGGAGGAATGGGTGGGGACCTATAAACCTTTAAACCTATGCACCTGTAAACCTTTTACTATGACCATCAAACAAAAAATAGAAAAATTAAGAGAACAGATAAATCACCATAACCATCTCTATTATGTCTTAGATAAACCCAGTATTTCGGATACCGAGTACGATCAACTTTTCCGTGAATTAAAAAAACTTGAAGAAGAAAATCCATCACTTAAAACCGAAGACTCACCAACCCAAAGAGTAGGGGCGCCGCCTTTAAAAGCATTTAAATCCGTTATCCATAAAATTCCACTATTGTCGTTGGATAATGCGATGAACGATGAAGAACTTGTCGCTTTTGATGAGCGGGTAAAAAAAGGATTAAAGAAAGATAAAATTACCTACGTTGCCGAACTTAAGATGGATGGATTAGCGGTGGCGCTGCATTATAAAAATGGCAAGTTTATCCAGGGCGCTACCCGGGGAGACGGACAGCGCGGCGAAGACATCACCATTAATTTAAAAACAATCCGCGCCATCCCACTGACATTAAGTGAAAAGGTTGATATCGAAGTGCGCGGCGAAGTCTTTCTTCCTTATAATGACTTTGTAAAATTTAATGAAGAAAGAGAAGAAGCCGGAGAAGCTAAGTTTGCAAATCCTCGAAATGCCGCCGCCGGATCAGTTAGACAACTTGATTCAAAAATCACGGCATCCCGTCCATTATCAATTTTTTGTTATGCAGCAGAAATTAATGCCAAAAGCCAATTCGAAGCACTTAACTATATTAAAAAATTAGGCTTTAGAGTTAATCCAAATATTGAGCTTTGTGACGGCATTCAAGAAGTTATTAAGTACATTAAGAAATGGGAAGCAAAGCGTGAGAAATTAGATTACGAAATTGACGGAATTGTTGTAAAAGTAGATAGCTTGGAAGATCAGAAAAAACTGGGAACTACCAGCCACTCACCGCGCTGGGCTATCGCGTTTAAATATCCTCCAATGCAGGCCGCAACTGTCGTAGAAGACATCAAGGTCCAAGTTGGCAGGACCGGAGCCATTACACCGGTTGCCTATCTGAAACCGGCCCATTTAGCAGGGGTAACGGTTAAACGAGCAACGCTCCATAATGAAGACCAAATTCGCCGCCTGGGAATCAAAATCCAGGATCATGTCATCATCCAGCGGGCAGGTGAGGTTATCCCGGAGGTTGTTCGAGTCCTAAAAGATAAAAGAAGCGGCAAAGAAAAAGAATTTCACATGCCGAAGAAGTGTCCGATCTGTGGTGATGATATTGTCCGGCCCGAAGGAGAGGCCGTTTCGCGCTGTGTTAATGCCGAATGTCCAGCGCAGGTTAAAAACCGTATTCGTCACTTTGCTACCCGATCAGCCATGGATATCGAACATGTAGGTCCAGCTTTAGTAGAACAACTGGTGGATAAAAAGATTATTAAAGACGTTGCCGATCTCTATTTATTAGATCAAGCCACCCTTAAAAAACTCGAGCGTTTTGCGGATAAAAGTGCTAAAAACGTGCTGGATTCGATTCAAAAAAGCAAATCCCGACCATTTGATCGACTGCTCTATGCTTTAGGAATAAGACTGGTGGGATCGCACGTAGCTTCAGTTATCGCCAAAAATTTTGACAGCATTGATAAGGTGATGAAAGCTACTGAAGATGACTTAACCAAGGTTCGAGAGATTGGACCCAAGGTGGCACAAAGTGTGGTCCTGTTCTTTAAGCAAAAGGGTAATCATCACCTGATTGAGAAGCTTAAAAAGGCCGGCCTAAACCTCAAGGCCGCAGCACCCAAAGGACCACAACCGCTCAAAGGCAAGACTTTTGTCTTTACCGGTGGCCTCGAAAAGATCTCCCGTGAAGCCGCCCAGGAACTAGTAGTTAAATTGGGTGGGGCATATAGTTCTTCAGTTTCAAAAAACACCGATTATGTGGTGGTAGGGGAAAGCCCCGGATCCAAGTATGATAAAGCAAAAAAACTGGGCGTCCAAACTATGTCTGAAGCCCAGTTTTTGAAGATGGTTAAAGGTTAATTATCTAGGTAATTCCCCACTAATAAATGCATTGGTCATGGTTTCGGTTGAAGGATTAAGATCATCTCTGGCAGCATCAACCCTAAAGGTTGAATCTGCATTTGATCTAAAGAATAAATTTCTTATTTTTACACCTAATTGTTTACCTAATTCAACACCCCATTGATCAAAACTATTGATACCCCAAATAAATCCTTTTACCGCTGCACGATGCTCTGTCCAGGCTAGTAATGCTCCTGCAGTAAATGGGGTGAGCTCCTCAATTAACATAACACTCGATGGGCGATTGCCGGTAAAAACTTTATGTGGAGATAAGCCAGCAATTGCTTCTGGAGAGAGCTTATTTTGGCTGACTAATTCATTGATAACCTCAACCTCACTTTTCCCAAAAGCCAGCGCATCCGGTTGGGCTAGAACGTTAGAAGATAATTCTTGGTGATGATCAACTTCTTCCGCCGTTTTTTCTCCAACTTGATATTGCGGATTTATCACACCAATAAAATCAGCCGCAACTTTCATGCCTTGGTGAATCAATTGATAGAAAGAATGCTGGCCATTTGTACCCGCTTGGCCAAAAACTACTTCACCAGTAAAGTATCTAACTACTCTTCCCCAAAGATCAGTTCCTTTTCCATTACTTTCCATCTCAACTTGTTGAGTATGGGCAGGTAGTTTATCAAGCGCCTGGCTATAGGGGAGCAACGCTCTAGTTCTAATTCCTAAGAAGTTAATATTCCAAATATCAATTAAAGCAGAAAGAACCGGTATATTTCTGCTAAAAGGTGTATGCCTAAAATGTTGATCCATCCAACAGGCACCTTCAAGAATTTCTGTAGCTCGATCGTATCCAATATATAATGCTAGTGGTAGCATTCCAACTGCAGAAGTTGCACTATAACGACCACCAACCCAATCCCAGAATCCAAACATATTGTCCGTATCTATCCCAAATGCTTTAACCTTTTCGGTTGCAGTAGATGCAGCCACAAAGTGTTTTTTAACAACCTCAGGACTATCCCCCAATCTCTCTCTCATCCATGCTTTTGCGGTTCTTGCATTTTTCATGGTTTCAGCCGTCGTAAATGTTTTTGATTCTAAGACAAACAAGGTTTCCGCAGGATCTAAATTTTTAGTAACCGTTTTGAAATCGTGGCCATCAACATTAGCTACAAACCTTAAATCCATTCCTTCTTTTGCATAAGCCGCACAAGCTTCAGACAAAAATTGTGGTCCCAAATATGAACCGCCAATTCCAATCGCAACAATATTCTTTATTTTTCTATCCGTTACACCCGTTCTTTCTCCACCTAAGACCTCATTAGAAAACGTTTTAATCTTTTCTAATACTTCCCTCACTTGTGGAATTACATTTTCTCCATCAACGTATACCGGGGTATTATCTTGTTGACGCAATGCGGTATGCAAAACTGCCCGACCCTC
The DNA here is from genome assembly GCA_018823125.1 of Candidatus Margulisiibacteriota bacterium. Lineage (GTDB taxonomy): Bacteria > Margulisbacteria > WOR-1 > JAHJIW01 > JAHJIW01 > JAHJIW01. The sequence continues at coordinate 200,906 of JAHJIW010000005.1, forward strand.
AGTAACATTTATTTTCTCCCCATTAAACATAGCTTCGATTTTAGCTTTTAACCCCGCCGCATCCGCTAACCCAAATAATAAATCCATGGTCTTGTCAGTTGCCAACTGACGGGAATAATCAAAAAATACATGTTCAGTTCTCACTGACATGTCTTCAGCCCGATGCGGATCACTTTCAAAAGCTTTCCTTAAATTAAGTGGACTAGCTTTGCGTTTTAATGCATGCGCTCTCAATCTTATCCATTCATACGTACGATTAATTTGTCTTGGTGCTCTTGTAACAGTTGCTCCCATTTTCTTTTCCCCCTTAAAAAAATAACCCCGACGCTGTCGGGGTTTTCTTAAAACTCTTCTGTTGACTTATCGGTCTTCCGCATAATAAATTTCACTTTTTAAGCCGATTTTTTTTCGCTTTTCTGCCGATTTTTGCTAAAATATAAATATGAAAAAGCGTCTCGAAGTTGAGTTTATCGGCAATGTTCAAATGGTAGGATTTCGCTATACCGCCCAATATATCGCCCGGCGCTATCCGGTAGTAGGGTACGCTAAGAATTTAAGTAACGGAAACGTTGAAGTAGCGGTTGAAGGCGAGGAATCCGTGCTTAAAGACTTCATTAATGACGTTAGAGATTCTATGGCCCGCTATATTGACCGTGAACAAGTAGCCTGGATGGAACCACAGGGACAGTTTAAGGACTTCAGGATTAGGGGTTAGTGTCGAAATCTACTTCATATTGTTACTGGCCTGACGAAAATCACTACATCCACACGCATAAAATCATTGGCATAAAAATTGCTAGTTATTATCTCGGATTGGCACGCCGATGTCGAAAATTCAACATCTTGACATGGGGTATATAATTAATTCGCATAGGGGGACAGAAGGAGAGAAATATGGTTATTAAAAGAAAAATGTTACGAAGCAAAAAATCAGATATTCCAAAATTTCGTAAAAAAGAATTAATCAGGTCGGTCTTTATAAAATCCATTAAAGCATATGAGGATGCTGAAATTTGTTTTGATGAAGGAAGATTTGGAGCCGCAATTTCAAGAGCTTACTTCTCTGTTTTTCATGCACTCAGGGCAATTCTGTTAATGCATGATTTATCATACTTAAAGCGTTCTAGCCTTATTAGCGCATTTTCAAAGTATTTTATAAAAGAGAATATTTTTCCTGCAGATTTTGTAATAAAAGCAAAAAAACTATGGAAATTCAGAAAAATAGCCGATTATGATCCTAACCAATATGCTGGAGAACAAGATGCAGAAGTAAGCATTAATGATGCAAAAGAAATAACTTGGGCAATACAAACATTCTTGTTTAAGAAGCATTGGTGGGCATAAGATAACTCCATGAAAATAGTTGATATTAATAAAGTATATTCTTATAATATAAAAGGAGCGTAAATATGTCACTTAGCAAAAAGGATATATCAAATTTACAAGATATTTTTCTAACCAAATCAGAATTTAATACATTTAAAAATGATACGACAAGCTTTCAATATGAAATGATCGAATTCAGAAATGAAATGGCTGGGTTTAATAATGAAATGACCGGGTTTAAAAACGATGCAATGAATAATTTTGATGCGCTTTTTAAAAAACTAAGCGACATCAAAACCGAACTTATTTCCTTTGGCAATCATTATAAACGCCAGAACAAACTATTAGAAAATCATGAGGTAAGAATTCAGGGTTTAGAAGCAGCAAAAGCTTAAATAATATATTTTTTATCTTTTACTAGTTTACTTGCTTTTCCCTCAAACCCAGGCTTACCCAACATAGCAAACATATACTTTTTATATGATTCTACACCTGGTTGATCATAGGTGTTAACGTTTAAGAGTTCTCCTTCATATGCAGTAGCCATTTCAAAAAAGTAGATCAGCTGACCAATATAATACTCATTAACTTCGGGAACCACAATCGTACAACTAGGTCTTTTCTCGTTAACCAGCGCCCATTCGGTGCCTTCTTCGGCGGTATTGATTAATAATGAAAGGGGTTTATCAACTAAAAAGTCAGCGGATGCTTTAGGAACTGATATATCCCGGCGTGGTTTTTCGACTTTTAAGAAAGTTATTACCTTATTGTATTCACCTTCAACGTTATTTTGTTGAGTAGAGTGAAGATCGGTAGTTCCAACCGATGGAATAGGAGTACGGCCAACATTGACCACTTTACCGTCTTTACTTAGTTTTTTACCCAAAGATTCGGCTAATAATTGAACGTACCAATCGGCAAACATCTTCAATGAATCATTAAAAGGCATCAAAATTGAAATAGCTTTATTTTTTTCTTTATATAAAATTGTATGCAGTACCGCATAGAGTAGGGGTGCATTTTTGATTAAATCGGTAGATTGAGAAGCTTTATTCATATCTCCAGCACCGCGGAGTAATTCTTTAATATTAATGCCTGCAATGGCAGCCGTCACCAATCCAACCGGACATAAAACCGAAAATCTTCCTCCTACACCGTCCGGAACAATAAAAGATTTATAACCGTTCTGATTAGCTTCTTCGCGAAGAGTACCTTTAGCTTTGTCAGTTACCGCAATAATTCGATTTTTAAGATCTTTAACGCCGGCTTTCCTGAGCCATTCCTTAACATTTTCAAAAGCGGCTTTAGTTTCGGTGGTGGTGCCAGATTTTGAAATAACCACAACTCCGGTTGTTTTTGGATCGAGATTATCTAAAAGTAGTTTTAATGATTCAGGATCAACGTTATTCCCAGAAAAATAGACTTTGGGTCGACCATCACGAACTGAATCAAAATCATTATAATATGGAGATTTTAATGAATCCTGGAGCATGCGGTTGCCTAAATATGATCCACCAATGCCAAGTGAAATTACGGTTTTAAAACGTTTTGCAAAATCGTTTCCGGTAGCGACAATATCATCAATCAGTTTTTTTTCTTGATCAGGAAGCGCCATCCATTGGGTGCCGGTTTTAACTCTCAAAGCTTCATCACGCTGCATTTTATTAATTGTTGCTAGAGCGGCTTTAATGTCTGAGGTGATTTCGGGGATAGACTTAATACCTTGGTCACCAACTTTTTCACTCATTAGATTGTTATAATCAAATTTAAGCATCGTAAAACCTCTTTTCTGTAAGATAGATTGGTATTATATAGAGAAACGGGGTAGGGATCAAGAAAGCAAGGAAAGGACGCCAAGTTCCTTTGCCTCGGCTAAAAATGAGGCTACTAACTCCTCTGAGTAGGTGCTTGGATTAGGCTTCTTCCATCTGCAAAGCTCTTCAAGATAGGCGGCCGGAATCTCCCTTCCAGATTCATGTATATCCACAACATCGGTTAACGCCTGCAAAGAAAATTTACCCAACAAAATCACCTGTAATTGTTTTGCGGATAAAGTGACCCAGGATTGTTTTAAAATATATAATAATAAACGTAACCCCCTCAGATTAAACTGGTGATCGACTTCCGCAGTTGCAATTTGTCGTGCCAACATAACCGGAGCAATTTTTAAATGCCTCAAAGTAATACTATAGTGGCTATGAATACATAAAATCAGATTTGCAGCAATTCCAATGTTTTGTTTCCGGGCCAGATAAGGATCCTCAATAATCCCGGCAACATCATGCCCGATGGCTATCAGATGTTTAACCGCTGCCAAACCAATTTGATTTAACATATCAATGGCCTCCTGGGTAGTGGCCATCCTTTCGACACGCTCAAAATACTTTAAGATAAAAATAGCTTCTGAATCCGGGTTTACTATATAGTGGCGTAAATAATTAAGCAGGGTTAAAAGTATTTCTTTTTCCCGGATGGCAATCATTTCTTCGCGCATTTCAAAAAATTGCTGAGTCTTTTGCATCAGCTCATCCAGGTTTAATTTACAAAGTACTCCTCTGGAAAATTGCCTTTTATAATCACGCATTTTAACTTCCCGCTGAGCAGCTTTGCGGGCATACGCCTCCAAGACAACCTCTGCCATAGTTCGTTTTATGCGAGCTGCAATTGGAAAACACACCGCAGATTCCTTGCCCATCCTATGTTTCGCATCACCTTTCAAGCAGGCGGCATAGGCTTCCCGAAGTTTTTCTTGTACCGCCGCAGACGAACTAGTGCCGGATTGCATAATTTTAGCCGTGCGAAAAAGACGCAAAGCCCGGCCAAAATACCGAATCGCAGTAATAAACTTTGTGTTTCTTCCGCCGCGAGCATACGATTCCGCTGTTCCGATAAACCCTAACGCTAAATCAATCTTGTCTTTAGCTACCAGGTACTGTGCTGTATTTAAAAAGGCTAAAGCAATCGTACTATCATTTATCCTTGCTGACTCAATATTAAGGATATTCGGATTAGTATCAAAAACCACTTGAGTAAATCCATAATTTCCAATCAAATATCTGGCATTCGCCTCAAGAGTGGCAACCGAAATCCCCACACAAGTCCTCAGTCTGGCTTCGAGGCTGGCTAAGGGGTAAAAAGTTTTGCCTCCAGCTTCAACCGCAACATCTTTCACCGCTTTGATATAACCAATAAACTCAGTATCCATGGCTACAATAATTCTTGCCATGTTATGAATTGCCATGGAATTAACTTTCAGCGCTTCTCTTTTTATACCTTCAAAACTATCAATTACCTGAGAGAGACGATCTTCCGCCCGAACAATATATAGAATCTTTGCCGCAACAACATTAGATCGTGTTTGCGCCGGTGCGGCAAAAAACTCCATAAAAGCTGACTTTGCTGCTAAGCGCGGGGTTCCAGAAAGGTTAGCCTCACTAAATACCTGTCCAATGGCAACACAATTATTAATAAACCTTGCGTTTAAAGAATTACCAGAAATCATATCAGTAATCATATCCATTTGCTTCTTTGAAGATATATCAAATGCCCGCAGGGCAATTTTCATTTTTTGAATTTTGCCCTGCAGAGCATTTAGCTGAACAGCAAATTCCTGATCGGTTGTGTCACATAGCAACTTTTTCCCAATTCCTTTCTGAATCAGCCATATCATTCTTTTTTTTCTTACAATTTCTAATCTGGACACAAATCGATCAGTAACTGAACGGTTTCCGTGCACATTAATCGGAAATACCCTTTGCGGAATTTTGTATTGCTGACTTATGGTTGCTACACTGGATGCCATATAAAACACTCTCCATAATAGTTATCGATCTCTATTAACCAGAATTTCATTTTTATTGAGTTATATTTTCCGGTTCAAAATAAAAGCCAGTGATGCTATACTCTGCTAGTAAACTTATGATTAAGGAGGCCCACCATGAAAAAAATTGAATCCATCGGAGTAATCACCACCGGCGGCGATGCTCCCGGAATGAACACGGCCATTCGCGCCGTAGTCCGAACCGGGATCTATTACGGCATGCGCGTATTCGGAATTTTTAGAGGTTGGCGCGGTTTAGTAGAAAATCATATCTTTCAGATGGACTTAGCTTCAGTTGGAAATATTTTAAATCGCGGCGGAACTATTTTGCACACCGCGCGTTATCCCGAATTTAAACAAAAAAGACAAAAAGATATTGCCATGAAAAACTTAAAAGAAAAGGGCATCCAGGGTCTGGTAGTTATCGGCGGCGATGGATCATTACGAGCTTCTGCCGCTTTATATAATGAATATAAGCTTCCGATAGTTAATGTGCCGGCCAGCATCGATAATGATATTCCCGGTACCGACTATACCATTGGCTATGACACGGCAGTTAATACCGCGGTAGAAGCAATCGATAAAATTAGAGACACCGCCACTTCCCACGAACGCCTTTTTATCGTGCAGGTTATGGGTAGGGGATCCGGTTCAATCGCGATTGACGTCGGTTTAGTCAGCGGAGCCGAAGGAGTAATCGTTCCGGAATATAAATTTGATCTAGATAAACTTGCCAAAAGCTTACTCGATGGTAAAAAACGCGGAAAAAGAAGCTTCATTATCGTGGTAGCCGAAGGTGCCGGCAGCGGCCAGGACATTGGCGAAAAATTAGCCCATAAAACCGGTTTAGACGTTAGGGTTTCGGTGCTGGGACATATGCAAAGGGGAGGTTCGCCATCTGCACTTTCTCGCGAATATGCATGCAAATTAGGTTGTCACGCAGTTGAACTTTTAAAAGATGGTAAAGGCGGTCGCATGGTAGGAATTAAATCTGATCACTATACCAGCACGCCGATTGCCAAAGTTTTAACCATGAAGAAAAAGATTGATACCGAATCTTACCGGATTTCACATATTCTATCGATTTAATAAAAATCGACTGCGTTTCTCATCTTGTAAAGTTGATGCGTATCCGGAACAAATTTGCCGCCTTTGACCGTTAATAAATCGCTGGCCACAATGTCGTCACCGCGCAATCCCGGGTAAACGCCAAATTTTCCTTCTTTCATAAAGTCAAAGATAGCATCCCCAAAACGCAGGCCTAAAATACGGTCAGATACATGCGCAATGCCGCCCCGAATGGCATGTCCACAGTTTTGTAAGCGGTATTGAATACCTTTGGTGTGTTCTTGAAGTAATGAGAAAATATATTCACCGATGCCGCCTAATTGTTCGTTGCCGAAAGAATCTTTTTTCTTGGGCAATTCATGGCGGGCTTTTACTAAAGCATACTTAGAATCCGCAATGACCGCATCTAAAAGCTTTTTATTGCTGTCGTTAACTTCTTTGGGGAAGCGGGTATCAAAAAGACGGGCACCTTCAGAAACCACCACCACGCAATATTTTTGCGAAGCCATGGTTTTTTCTACGCGTTTAATCACTTCGCGCATATCAACTACTTCTTCCGGCAGTAAAACTACATCAGCTCCGCCGGCAATTCCGGCATAAAGCGCAACCCATCCGGCATGGCGGCCCATTACTTCCACCACAAAGCAGCGGTTATGCGATTTAGAAGTGGTAATAATGTTTTCGATAAAATGTACACTTTCAATTACGGATGAATCAAACCCATAAGTTTTATCGGTTCCGTAAACGTCATTATCCATAGTTTTAGGAGCCCCAAACATCGGAAAAGTAAATTGCTTACCTAATTTTCCGGCCGCGCCCAAAGTATCGTCTCCGCCTAAAACCACTAAGCAATCAATCTTTAATTTTTTTAAGTTTTCGATTGCTTTTTCGGGTGCTTTTTTAGCCAGGTTTTCTTTGGAAAAGAGGTTAGTGCGCGATGATTTAATAATAGTTCCGGCAACTTTATAGCTATCTTTAAGATCCGGCGTAGTTAATTTGACTTCAATCTTATCTTTTTCTGTTTCAGGGTCACGGGTAAGTGCTTTCCAACCTTCGAGCAAACCAATCAATTCCATTTGTTCATCTTTGGGTAGGGTTTGATTAGCTGCATTGATGCGGCGCAATAAACCATAAATTACCGCGTTATGTCCCGCGCAATCGCCGCCTCCGGTTAAAATGCCTATTCTCTTAATGTTAATTTCTTTTCCTTGGAACTTGGTTTTCATTTTGTTAATCCTTTCTAGAGGTATTAAGGTTCATAGGCTTATAGGTTTTAAGGTCCCATCCCTTTCCCCATTAAACCTATGCACCTTTAAACCTTTACACCTTAATACCTTTCTCTAAGCTTTTCCGGCAGATCCCACCACATTCTCGTTTTTATTTTTATACATTTTAACCAGTTCGGTGCGAGCCGGGCCTAAGTATTTTCGCGGATCAAATTCGGCTGGTTTTTCAGCAAATACTTTACGAATAATTGCCGTAACCACTAAACGACCATCCGAATCGATATTGATTTTACATACCGAAGATTTAGCGGCTTTTCTGAGTTGATCTTCAGGCACACCCACTGCACCTTCCATTTTGCCGCCGTATTGATTAATCATGTCAATATATTCAGGAAGCACGGATGATGCGCCGTGTAAAACAATTGGAAAACCAGGTAGTTTTTTTTGAACTTCTGCTAAGATATCAAAACGGAGCGGGGGAACCGATTCACCTGGTTTTAATTTAAATTTATAAGCGCCGTGTGAAGTTCCAATCGAAATCGCTAAACTGTCCACGCCGGTTTTCTTAACAAAATCGATAACTTCTTCGGGTTTAGTATAAGTAGATTTATCGGCTACGACGTGCTCTTCGATTCCCGCTAAAACCCCTAATTCACCTTCAACCGTAACGTCAAATTGGTGAGCATATTCAACCACTTTCTTAGTAAGGGACACATTTTCGTCGTAGGGCAGATGAGAACCGTCAATCATTACCGATGAAAAGCCCATGTCGATACAAGATTTACAAAGCTCAAAAGAATCACCGTGATCAAGGTGCAAAGCAATTGGAATTTTACCTCCCATTTGCTTAGACATTTCTACCGCACCCTGTGCCATGTAGTAAAGTAAAGTTTCGTTAGCATAGCTGCGCGCACCTTTACTGACCTGAAGAATTACCGGAGATTTTGATTCGGTACAAGCGGTAATAATGGCTTGCAGCTGTTCCATGTTATTAAAGTTATATGCCGGAATCGCATAACCTCCATCCATTGCTTTTTTAAACATTTCCCGAGTATTTACCAATCCTAACTTTTCATATATCTTCGTTACCATTTCATTGCTCCTTTCTTGTTTTTTATTTTGCAACCTTAATAATTTGTTCGAAAGCCTCTGCTTTTAAAGCCGCGCCACCAATTAAAGCCCCATCGATATCTTTTTGACCCATCAGTTCCGCAGAATTATCCGGTTTTACTGATCCACCGTAAAGAATACGGATTATTTCGGCATTTTTTGAACCAAAAATATCAGAAAATATTTTGCGGATATAAGCATGTACTTCCTCTGCTTCGACTGGGGTAGCAGTTTTACCGGTGCCAATCGCCCAAACTGGTTCATAAGCAACAATTACTTTTAATATATCATCACCAACGATATTATTAAGACTGCCGCGCAGTTGAGTTTCAACCACGCCTAAAGCTTCACCGGCTTCACGTTGCTCTAATGTTTCGCCAATACAAACCACTGGAATTAATCCTTCTTCTAATGCCAGCAAAGCTTTTTTATTTACCATTTCATCGGTTTCGTTAAAAATCTGTCTTCTTTCGGAATGGCCAAGAATAACGTGTGAACAGCCCGCCGATTTAAGCATGTCCGGAGAAATTTCACCGGTGAAGGCACCGTTCTTTTCAAAATACATATTTTGGGCACCAAGCGCAATGTTAGTTCCTTTAATCACTTTGGAAACTTCAGAGAGAGCGGTAAAAGTGGGGCAAATTAAGATGTCTTTGTCAGTTATTCCTTTTAATTTTTCTACCAAAGTCTGGGCTAATTCGACTGATTCAGCAACATTCTTGTTCATTTTCCAGTTTCCGGCTAACAGTAACTTTCTCATGTTTTTTCCTTTCTAAAATCGGCGGAATGCCACTAAAATCACACAAAACAGTATTATACTTGATGTAATAGTTTTGTAAAGAGGGGGACAGTTATCCTTCTTCGGCGTAGACTTCTTCTTCTAATTCTTCCTCGACCGGCATCGGTAAAATGTAGCAGGTAGAGCGGCCGGATCCTTGAGTGAGGAGTAATTTTTTATCCACCAGCATGGTTAACTCGAGATGTGCAGTTTTATGGGATACCCCAAAGGCTTCGCGGTATTCGCGATTAGTCATCGCATTATGCTCTGAAATGAGCTGCAGGGTGCGGATTTGACGTTTATTTAAGCCTTTTCCACTCCAGGCACAGGTAATTTCTTTAGTTTCATTTTCTTTAGCCGGGCGGGATTGCTTACCATCTCTGATATATACAATATCATCGGTCTTATATGGCTTTTCATCACCTTCGGCTACCGTAACAATCACTACTTTTTTTCCGCTTTTATCCTGAATTTCCACTTCGGCAATTATTTTAGGGACACAACGGGTTTTACCAATATATTCAATCTTGTCTTTAAAATTAGAAGGGACATCAACGCCGATGAGGTGTTTGTTTTTATCGTCTAAACCGTAGATAATTTTACCGCCGTCTGAATTTGAAAAGGCTACCAGTTCCCGGGCAATATCATCTTCTGAAGGAATTATCTTTTCAAATTCAACTGACTGGCCTTCGCCCTGTCCCAATAAAGCAACAATTTCATCCCATGTCATAATAAGTAAAATTACCATAGTCATTAAGCTAAAGCAAGCCAAAATTCGCGCTTTTTATACTAAAAAGTGATACAATATTTAGCGGGTGATCTGCAATGGTCCTCAATTTGTACTTAAGTTCAATACTAGATTTAATTTTTCCTCCGCGTTGTCAAATCTGTCGAGAACCCGGCCCCGAAAACATCTGTAAAAACTGCATCACTAAAATTAAAACCATCGATCAGAAAAATGTTTGTGTATATTGCGGTGAACCCCAAAATGATCAGCCTTTCAAAAATGCAGTGCTTTGCAGTCGCTGCGTAATTGAAAAACCGCACTATACTATTGCACGTTCAATTGCCATCTACGAAGGCACCCTGAAAAAAGCCATTCACGCTTTTAAGTTTAAAGGCAAGAAAAATCTGGCTCAGCATCTGGGAAAATTCATGGCGCTCTCAATTGAAGAAAATTTACCAGAAATCAGGTACTGCCACGCGGATGCCGTGGTTACCGTTCCCTTATCCCAAAATAGGCTAAAATCTCGCGGCTTTAATCAGATAGACTGTCTAGCCGAAGTTTTTTCAGCTTACGCCAATATTCCCCACGAAAAAGATATCTTAGCCAGAGTCAGAGATACCAAACCCCAATTTGATTTGCCAAAACACAAACGCAAAGAAAATATCCAGGGAGCGTTTGTAATTAAAAGACCCAATGATATCTACGGCCGGCGCCTTCTTTTGCTCGATGATATCTATACCACCGGCTATACGGTCAACGAATGCGCCAAGGTTTTAATTAAATGCGGCGCGGCTAAAGTTTACATCCTCACACTTTCCAGGGCAATTTTAGCCTGACGGAAGCTACTTCCATTATCTTAATCCTCTATGCTATAATCTAATTTCAAATCTTAAGGAGGCGAGCATGCAAATTATTATTCAAGGACACGGAATGGAGTTAACTCCGGCATTAAAAACTTATGCCCAAAAAAAATTCACCAAATTGACCCAGTATTTTGAAAATATTCCTAAAGTTGAAATTCTGTTAGATGCCAGAAATAGTGAAGACCTTAATCGCAGCCAGGTTGCCGAAGCCACGGTCTGGTTAGCCGGTAAAAAAGTGGTGCGGGCGAGCGAAGCCGGACAGGATATGTACGCCGCCATTGACTTGGTTTTTGATGAAATCTCCAGACAAGTCAAAAAACATAAAGAAAAACACCGTCAGGCCAGAAGAAGAGAAGGCAGTAAAATTAAAGAAGCCACCCATGCCACCCAATTGTCATCCGCCCCCGCGGCTGCATCCGAACCCGTAATTGTAAACGTTAAAAGTTTTGCTGATAAAATCATGCGCGATAACGAAGCCGTCGAAGAATTTAAAATTGCCCACCAGGATTTTTTAATGTACCGCAGCGCGGATTCCAAAGCAGTCAGCATTGTTTGCCTTAAAAACAAAAAGCCAGAAGTATTAGCACCCAAAAGATTAAAAAGTTTATCTCCCGAACAAGCCCAGGCCGAGTTAGAAAAAGGCAAAAGTCATTTCTATACCTTTAAAAACTCTTCCACCAACGAAACCAACCTAATTTATAAAAGAAACTCAGGGAATTATGGCCTGATCGAACCCAGTCTTTGAAAAAATAACTTCCCTCGAGATTGAAAAAACATGATCTTAAAGTGGCTGTCTAACTTAATAGGGGATTCTAACGATAAAAAACTAGTACAAATCAAACCTCTGCTAGCCGTCATCAATTCCAAAGAAGAAGAGTACCGCCAGCTTTCCGATGAACAACTGCGCCATAAAACCCTGGAATTTAAAGATTTATTAAGCCAGGGTAAAACTTTAGACGACCTTCTTCCGGATGCCTTTGCCGCCGTCCGCGAAGTTTCGGTCAGAACCACGGGCCTGCGTCATTTTGACGTTCAAATCCTGGGCGGCATTGTTTTATACCAGGCAAAAATTGCCGAAATGAAAACCGGCGAAGGAAAAACCTTAGCCGCCACGCTGCCGGCGTATCTCAAAGCCTTAACCGGAAAAGGGGTGCACATCGTAACGGTCAACGACTATTTAGCCCGCCGTGACCGTGACTGGATGGAGCCGATCTATCAATTTTTAGGGCTGACGGTTGGAGTAATTCAAAACGGCATGAGCTTTGAGGAGCGGCGCGTCGCCTATAGCTGCGACATTACCTACGGAACCAATAATGAGTTTGGGTTTGATTACCTCAGAGACAACATGGCCTTTGCCATTGATCAATGCGTACAAAGGGAACTAAATTATGCCATTATCGATGAAGTTGATAGCATCTTAGTTGATGAAGCCCGCACCCCGCTGATTATTTCCGGTATGGTTGAAGACTCGGTCGATAGTTATAACAATGCCAATCGGATTGCCAAAAAACTACAAAAGATCGAAGATTTTACCATCGACGAAAAAACTAAAAATGCGGTGCTCACCGAAAAGGGCACCGAAAAAGTTGAAAAGCTGCTCAACGTCGAATATTTATTCGACATAAAAAACATGGGGATTGCCCATCAAATTATTCAATCCTTAAAAGCCTGGCATCTGTTTAAAAGAGATATTGATTATGTAGTCAAAGACGGAGAAATCCTGATCGTTGATGAATTCACCGGAAGGTTAATGGTTGGCCGCCGTTATTCTGACGGTCTGCACCAGGGCATCGAAGCTAAAGAAAATGTTTCGGTCAGAGAAGAAAGCCAAACCCTGGCCACCATTACCCTGCAAAATTATTTCAGACTATACAAGCAGATCGCCGGCATGACCGGTACCGCCAAAACCGAAGAAAACGAATTCTGGAAAATTTACAAACTGGAAGTAATGGTGGTGCCAACCCATAAACCCATGATCCGCAAAGATCATAATGATATTGTTTATAAAACTACCGCCGAAAAGTTTAAAGCGGTAATTAACGAAATCACCGAACTCCATAAAATTGGCCGCCCAACCTTAGTGGGCACCATTTCAATCGAAAACTCAGAAATCTTATCGGATCTGTTAAAAAGAAGGGGCATTCCGCACCACGTGTTAAATGCCAAACAGCACGAACGCGAAGCCGAAATTATTTCCCGCGCCGGGCAAAAAGGAGCGGTTACCATAGCAACCAACATGGCCGGACGGGGAACCGACATTGTTTTAGGGGAGGGCATTGCAGACTTAGGCGGACTGCACATCATTGGAACCGAGCGGCACGAATCACGCCGCATCGATAATCAGCTGCGCGGAAGATCGGGCCGTCAGGGAGACATGGGATCCTCCCGCTTTTACGTTTCGCTTGAAGATGAACTAATGCGTCTTTTTGGATCCGACCGGATTAAGGCCATGATGGACCGCTTAGGAATTGAGGCAGACATTCCAATTGAAAACCCGCTGATCTCCCGGTCAATCGAAAATGCCCAGAAAAAAGTAGAGCAGTATTACTTTAACATCCGAAAACAAGTGCTTGAATTTGACGACGTCATGAACAAGCAAAGAGATACCATCTATAAACTTAGACGCCGCATCCTTGAAAGGAAAGACCTTAAACAAAAGATTTTTGAAATGATTGAACAGGTAATTGCCGGCTACTGCAATCTTTTTGTCCCCGCCAAAGAAAATGCCGAAGACTGGGATCTGGCCGGATTTAAAACTGCGCTGAGTGAGCTGATTCCAATCGATATTCAGGGACTGGATTCTTTTAATAAACGCGAGGAACTACAAGCATCGTTAATTCAAACCATTAAAGAAGCGTACGAAGAAAGAGAAAAGGAACTAACGCCTACTCACATGCGCGAATTAGAGTGCATGGTTATGCTGCGCGTACTAGATACCAAATGGATCGAACAACTGCACAATATGGATACCCTGCGCGAAGGGATCGGGCTGCGGGCTTACGGACACCGTGATCCTTTAGTTGAATATAAAATGGAAGGCTATCACATGTTCCAGGAAATGATGCACGCCGCGCGCGAAGAAATCATCGGTTTAATTTTTAAAGCCCAAATCGTAAAAGCGGGTGAAGAAGCAGATGAAATCATCCCTAAAAGAAAAGCGGTAACTTACGGCGGTCCGGCCAAAGAATCCACTGAGCCAACCCAACGCAAGGGTAATAAAGTGGGGCGCAACGATCCTTGCCCGTGCGGCAGCGGCAAAAAATATAAGAAATGTTGTTTACTCAAGGAAAAGTCCGCCGAAGGCGGACAAGGAGGATAAAATGCTCGAAGATCTGAAGCCCACCATCGAATCTTTAAGAGAAAAAATAACCAACCTCGGAGACTATCTTTGAAGTAGACCAAAAGCAAAAACAAATCGATAAGCTGCAAAAAGAATCCCAAGATCCTGATCTGTGGAAAAACCCCGAAAAGGCCAAAGCTACTCTGCAAAATCTGAAAAATCTAGAAAGTTTAGTTGCCAAATACCAAGCCTTAACCAGTGGCATTAGTGATGCCGGGGTTTTACTCGAAGCAGCCATCGAAGAAAATGACAAATCCTCAGAAAAAGAATTAATCAAGGAACTAGCCGACATTGCCAATGAGGTAGAGGGGCTCGAGCTATTTACATTCTTAAACGAACCTTACGATAAAAGTAATGCAATTTTATCAATCAATGCAGGGGCCGGTGGAACCGACGCGCAGGACTGGGCAGAAATTCTTTTAAGAATGTACACGCGCTGGAGTGAGGATAAAGGCTATAAAGTTGAACTAGCCGATATCTCCTACGGAGAAGAAGCCGGCATCAAAAGCACCACCATAATTATTTCAGGCGAGTATGCCTACGGATATCTAAAAACCGAACGCGGCATCCATCGTCTGGTGCGCATGTCTCCTTTTAATGCCGACGGTAAACGGCACACTTCTTTTGCCTCGGTTGAAGTTATCCCGGAAGTAGCCGATGACGTCAAAGTTGAAATTAATCCCAAAGATTTACGCATTGATACCTTCCGCGCCTCCGGTCCCGGCGGTCAGCACGTCAACAAAACTGATTCCGCCATCCGCATCACGCACATCCCAACTAATATTGTAGCTGCTTCTCAATCTGATCGTTCGCAGCATTCCAATAAAGCATCCGCCATGAAAATTATTAAAGCCAAACTTTATGAATTGATGATCCGAGAACAAAAAGAAAAAATCGAAGAATTAGTGGGCGAAAAAAGAGAAATCGGCTGGGGCAGCCAGATTCGTTCCTACGTTTTTCAACCCTATACCATGGTTAAAGATCACCGCTCGGGGGTTGAGGTAGGGGATGTACAAAGCGTACTAGACGGCGAATTGGATCCATTTATCGAAGCAATCTTAAAGAAAAGTAAAGCGAAGGGAGGAAAATAAATTGAGTAAAATCACCAAAGTAATTCTGGTTATCACATTAATATTTGCAATTTTATTAGGAGGCTATCTTGGCTGGCAGCGCATCTTACAGGAAAAGCAAAGTAAAGTCGTAGAAATTGCGGTGGATTATCGGGATATTCAAAGAATTGCATTAGAAGACAAAATTCCGGTAAGCGAAGTATTGACCCGCATCCAAACGGTGGGCGTAACTTCAATTGGATTACCGGAGGAAACCTTAGATACCGCGGCCGAAGCCGGAAACTTAATCTGGGCTCCGGGCTATGAATTGGTAAACCTGAAAGGCCGGGCAGAGAGCTATTTTCCTTTTAGCGGCTTCAGCCCCAAAAAACATCTTAATTACGTTCAGGGCTTTAGCCATCCCATTCGCAACCAAATTTATCAAGAGCTGCTTAACCTGCTGGGCAAAGAAAAAATTCACGTTTCCGGAAACAACTTGATCATTGATCATTATGCCGGAGAAGTAAAAGAATTTGGTATCGGCATGGATACCAGTTTAGTAAATTGGCTCAAAAATTTAGACTTTTATGTGATCCCTCGATTATCAAATAACAAATATTACCAGCCCAAATCGATCTTTAATAAAATTCTATTGCTCAAAAAATATGATGATTTTGATTACGTAATTTTTGAAAAAGAAGAAGTGCTGGGCCAGCCCAATAATCTAGATCACACCGCCAAAGCACTAAAAGATTTCCGCATAAAATTCGGCTACGTTGAATTTTCAAAACAAGATGGTGACCGCACTTTAGCTAAAACCATGGGAGACCAAATCATTAAAGTGCACAGCATCCCCAATGACGAAATCCTCGAAAGAAAAATCACCAAAGACAAAGCGGTCTCGCGCTTTTCACGTGCGGTCAGAGAAAGAGGTGTGCGCCTGCTTTACGTTCATCCTTTCTTTAATGTCACCCCTAAAGAAGGCTACCTGGAATACAATGCTGCCTTTATCTCATCAATCAAAGATGAGTTAAACTCGCTGGGATTTCAAACCGGTAAAGCCAGCGCCATCGAGCCGCTCCGGGTAGAGCTCTGGCAGCTTTTAGTTATGGGAATGGGAGTCTTTGTTTTTGGGATTGCCTTGATCTGGTACTTTTCGGATATGGTGGATTGGCTGGTATATTTACTAGCCGCTGCCTTTTTCGTCGCGATGTTGGCCGTTATTCAAACTCTGGGATTTTTATCTCTGCAAAAAATCTTAGCGGCGCTGGCGGCGGTGGTCGTACCCACTTATGCCATCATTTCAAATTTTGAGCGGGAACCGCACGGTTATTCGGCTAACCGGGCCTTACAAATTGTTCTCCATTGTATTATGGATACTCTTTTAGGCATCATTTTAATTATAGGTCTCTTAGCCGATTCACGCTTTATGTTAGGCGCCGAGCTATTTCAAGGGGTGAAAATTGTTTTACTCCTGCCGGCATTCATTGTCGTGGCCTATTTCTTCAATAAAGACGAATACGGCACTAATTTATGGGATAAATTTAAAAAATTCATGCAGGTTCGCCTTCCGGTGGCTTATCTCTTTTGGGGTTTACTGCTTACCGCCGCCGCCGGGATTCTTTTGGCCCGATCCGGAAACTTCATTCTTCCGGTACTGGGTCTCGAAAAAGGATTCCGAATTTTCCTCGAGCAGGTTTTCTTTGCCAGACCACGCATTAAAGAATTTTTAATTGGTTATCCGTTTTTATATTTTGCCGCTTCCTATTGTTTAAATTATCACAAAAGATGGCTCTGGTTTTTACTGGCCGTGGGATCGCTGGGACTCACGTCGTTAACCAATACTTTTTGCCATATCCATACGCCGATTTTGTTTTCAATTATCCGATCGGTAAACGGCATTGTATTAGGCTTACTTATCGGGGTAGTAATTAACGCCATCGCACTTTTTATCGTCAATAAAAGAAAATGAAGATTTTATTACTAGGATATTATGGTTTCGATAATCTGGGTGACGAAGCAATCCTGCGCACCCTGGTTTATAATATCCCAAAATTTTTACCGACCGCTGAACTGACGGTTATTTCCAGTCACCCTAAAAAAACTCACGATCAATACAAAGTTCGTACCGTCAGCCGCTCCATTCCTAAAATCACCAAAGCGATAAGGGGTTGTGATGTTTTTATGCTGGGGGGTGGGGGCCTGCTGCAAGATACCACCAGCCTCAAAAGCCTCCTCTTTTATCTTTATCTTTTGTATTACGCCAAAAAGAGAGGCAAAAAAGTAATCCTTTTTGCCCAGGGCATTGGTCCCATTAAAAGATTTTTCGGAAAAATCATTGCCAAACATATTCTTAAAAATATAGATCTGATTACCATCCGGGATAATCTTTCGTATCTCGAGTTAGTCAAGCTAAAAATTAAAAAAGTGGGCAACATTTTCTCTGCGGCAGACGTAACGCCCATGATGTTTGAAGCCGAAGGGATTCCACAAAAAAATCACCTTCATAAATCATCATACCTGCAGATCGGCATTGCCGCCCGCCAACCATTTAAAAAAGGCAAGTCCCTTGCCGCAACCCTGGCAAAAACTGCAGATACGCTAATCGAAACACTGGGCGCCCAAATTACCTTTTTGCCTATGCAGCCGCGCGATGTCGGCTTTATTAAAAAGATCCGCGGAAAAATGAATCATCCCAGCCGGATGGTGCAAAACAACCTGGACGGTTTTATCACCAAAACTAAAGAATTAGATCTCATCCTGGGAGTTAGACTGCACTCCCTAATTTTTGCTTCCATTCTTAATGTCCCCAGTGTAGCCATTGCCTACGATCAAAAAGTTGAGGCTTTTGCCGAATTTATGGGAATTCCGTGCCACAACCTCAAATCCGTTTCGGCCGAAAAACTCATACAAGACATTAATAGCGTGCTGGATAATAAAACCAGCATTACTGAAAAACTGCAATCCAGATGTGAAGTTTTAAAATTAAATGCTTTACTTAACTTTAACATTTTGAAGAGCTTTTTCAGTGCTTACCCCAAGGTGACGATTCTGGGTGCCGAAATTCACAACCTCAAAATCTTCGAAGTCATCGATTTTATCCGGATCGCCATCGCCGGCAAATCATCACGTCAAATCATCACGGTTAATCCCGAGCTGATATATCTAGCCCAAAGCGACCCCATGATTTTAGACTTAATAAACTCAGCAGATCTAAAAACCGCCGACGGTGCCGGCCTGCTCTGGGCGGCAAAATATTTAAAGACTCCCGTACAAGAAAGGATCACCGGCATCGACCTCCTGGAGCGCTTGCTAAAATTCTCTAATCTAGCCGGCTACCGCATATTCTTATTAGGCGGGGACCAAAAGGTAATCGAAAAGACCGTTAAAAAAATCCAAAGAAAATACGAAAACATTAACCTGGTTGGCTATCAAGACGGTTATTTTACGGATGACCAGGAAATAGTTAATAAAATAAAAGCAGCTAAACCCGATATTTTATTTGTGGGACTGGGTGCCCCCAAACAAGACTTTTGGATTGCAAAACATAAGGAAGAACTGGGGGTTCCGGTCAGCATTGGAGTAGGGGGCTCATTCGACGTAATTTCCGGCATTAAAAAGCGCGCTCCTCAATGGATTCAGAAAATCAGAGCCGAATGGGTTTATCGTCTAATCAAAGAACCAAAACGCGCCCAAAGACAGGTTAATTTATTTAAGTTTATGTGGCAAGTGATGAAAGCCAGACGTGCTATAATTAAATCATGACTTCCAAAAAATCAGTAAAAATTGGCAAAGTTACGATTGGCGGCGGAAAACCAGTAGCCGTTCAATCCATGACTAATACCATCACCTCGGATATTGCTAAAACTGTAGCTCAAATTAAAAGACTGGAAGAGGCTGGCTGCCAAATAGTAAGGGTAGCCATTCCAGATGAAAAATCCGCTCGCGCCATAAAAACCATCAAAGAGAAAATCAAAATCCCACTAATTGCTGACATACATTTTAATTATAAGTTAGCACTGCTGGCAATTGAAGCCGGTGCCGATAAAATACGGATTAATCCCGGAAACATCTCGCACCCGAAAAAACTCGGCGAAATTATTAAAGAGGCTCGCAAAGCCAAAATCCCCATCCGCATTGGAGTTAATTCGGGATCGCTAGAAAGAGATCTTCTCAAAAAACACAAACACCCAACCGCCAAAGCCTTAGTTGAAAGCTTAATGCGACACGTTCGCTTCTTTGAAAAACATAACTTTAAAAACCTGGTTTTATCAATTAAATCAACCAGTGTCACCGAAACCATTGAAGCGCATCGCCTAATTGCAAAGAAAACCAATTATCCGCTTCATATTGGTATAACCGAAGCCGGCATTCCCGAAGCCGGAGCGGTTAAATCAGCGGTAGGAATTGGTGTTTTATTAGCCGAAGGAATTGGCGACACTATTCGAGTTTCGCTGACCGCTGATCCGGTAGAAGAAGTGAGAGTAGGGTACGAAATCCTAAAAGCGCTGGGATTATATCAACAGGGAGCAGACGTCATTTCCTGTCCAACCTGCGGCCGCATGAATGGCCCGGTTGAAAAGATAGCCCGGGAAATATACCGGAAGACCCGTTGCATCAAAAAGCCGCTTAAAATCGCGGTAATGGGCTGTGAAGTTAACGGCCCCGGCGAAGCTAAAGAAGCCGACCTCGGCTTAGCTTGCGGGCCCAAATTTGCTTCATTATTTAAGAAGGGAAAGGTCCTGCGTAAGGTTCCAGTAAGCCGTGCTTCTCAAGAATTATTGAAAGAAATCCCCCCTTGCAAATAACCCTCGCAATGATAAAATAGGCACTGGTTTCTCAAGAAAAGGAGCTTATTATGATCGATCGATATACGACTCCCGAAATGCGAAAAATTTGGTCAGAACAAAACAAATTTCAAACCTGGCTGGACGTAGAATTAGCCGTTTGTAAGGCCTGGACACAGCTTGGTAAAATCCCTAAAAAAGCGCTAAACAAGATTTTGAAAAAGGCCTCTTTTTCTATCAAAAGAATCGATCAAATCGAAAAAGTTACCGATCACGACATGATTGCTTTCTTAACTGCAGTAGCTGAAAAAGTGGGACCGGATTCAAGGTTTATCCACATGGGACTTACTTCAACTGACGTGGTCGACTCATCTTTAGGATTGTTATTAAAGCAATCCATAGATATTATCCAAGATGACCTTAAAACCATCATTAAAACCCTTAAAAAACAGGCCAAGGCTAACAAAAATACGGTGATGGTTGGCCGCAGTCACGGAATCCATGCCGAACCAACTACTTTCGCGCTAAAACTGGCTCTGTACATGGAAGAAATGAAGAGAAACCTGGAGCGCATCAATCGAGCCAAAGAAGCCGTATGTGTATGTAAGCTTTCCGGCGCGGTAGGGACTTATTCTAATTTAGATCCGCGCGTTGAAACCATTGCTTCTAAAGTATTAGGTTTAAACAGCACCAAAATTGCAACTCAAACCCTACAGCGCGATCGACATGCCGAACTGATGGCAACTTTAGCCATCATTGCCGGAACGATTGAAAAGATTTCGGTTGAAATCCGCGGACTGCAAAGAACCGAAATTGACGAAGTGGAAGAACCGTTTAAGAAAGGTCAAAAAGGTTCTTCCGCCATGCCGCACAAGAAAAATCCGATTTCCTGTGAAAGACTAACCGGAATGGCGCGTATGGTCCGAGCCAACGCCATGGTAGCGTTCGAAAACATCGCTCTCTGGCACGAGAGAGATATTAGTCATTCTTCAACTGAACGCATGGCGCTACCGGACAGTATCATGCTGATCGATTACATGTTAAAAAAGATGAATAACATCCTGGACAGATTGGTCATTAAAAAGAAACACATGCTCAGAAACTTAGATCTGACCGGAGGGTTAATTTACTCTCAAAGATTATTGTTAGCTTTAGTAGGGAAGGGGCTGACCCGCGAAAAAGCCTATAAAATTGTACAGCGCAATGCCATGCAGGCCAAAGATACCGAGCAAAGATTTGTGGATATCGTAGCCTCCGATCCTGAAGTATCAAGCTTATTAAGTTTTGACGAATTACATGAAGTTTTTAATACCGATTATTACTTGCGAAACGTAAAAGTTATTTATAAAAGACTGGGAATATAAGTTAAATGAAAAAAGAAACACGCCTTTACAGCGGCAAAACCAAAGATATCTTTACCACCGATGATCCATTAATTCTGGTCATGGAATTTAAAAATACGCTGCTTAACCCGGATGCCACCAAAGAAGCCAAGTTTGATAAAAAAGGCCTGTATAATAATCAAATCTCAACTAAAATCTTTAAATTACTGGATAAAAACGGCGTTCCCAACCATTTCGTAAAAACTCTCGACGAAAGAAGCATGGCCGTCAAACGATTAAAAATGATCCCGATTAAGGTCGTCATTAGAAGAAAAGCCGCGGGTGCCATGTCGGAATCGCTGGGCCTAAAAGAAGGAGCAAAGTTAAATTGTCCGGTCTTAGATTTATATTTAAAAAATGATAAGCTTAATACACCGCGTTTAACCGAAGACTACATCAAAGCTTTAGATATCACTTCAGAAAGCATTATGGCAGAGATTAAAGAACTCTCGTGGAAAACCCTTGATCTCCTGGCTAACTTCTTTGAAAGTATTGGCATTGACCTGATTGACTGCAAATTAGAATTTGGAACCGATGAAAATGGCAATGTAATATTAGGAGATGAAATTTCGCCGGATAACTGCCGGCTCTGGCAGCTAAAAACCGGAGAAATTCTTGATAAGGATCGCCTGCAAAAAGATTTAGGTAAAATTGAAGAATCTTATCACGAAGTCTGGGACCGGGTCATGCAGGCAAAAAGTTAGGAAGGAATAAATTCATGGCAAATACTTCAACTAATGACGCCGTAACCAAAGTAAATATTCCAGAAAGACCCGTGGATCGATCTGGAAAAGTAAGGGATCTTTTTGATCTAGGAGATAAAATGCTTTTGGTAGCCAGCGATCGTATTTCGGCCTTTGATTCTATCTTGGGATCGCCTATACCCGGGAAAGGTAAAATATTAACCCAAATTTCCCTGTTTTGGTTCGATTTTGTCAAAGATATTATCCAAAACCACATTATCAGCAGTAATACCGCTGATTTTCCCGAACCATTTAATAAATACCCCGAAATATTAGACAAACGTTCGATGCTGGTTAAAAAAACCAAAGTAATACCCATTGAATGCGTGGTAAGAGGTTATTTATCCGGCTCAGGATGGAAAGACTATAAACAATCAGGAGCAATCTGCGGCATTGAACTTCCTAAAGGATTAAAAGAATCCAGCAAGCTGCCGGAGCCAATTTTCACTCCTTCGACCAAAGCCGAATCCGGACACGACTTACCGGTAACCGAAGAAGAAGTTAAAAAAATAGTAGGCGAAGAAGTTACCAAAACTATTAAAGAAAAATCGCTGGCCATATATAATAAAGCCGCCGATTACGCCTTAGGCCGGGGAATTATTATTGCCGATACTAAATTTGAATTCGGCATCTCCGACGGCCGCATTATTCTCATTGATGAAATTTTAACCCCGGACTCATCCCGTTTTTGGCCGCTGGATCAGTATAAAGAAGGCCAATCTCAACCCAGCTATGACAAGCAATTCGTAAGGGATTATTTAGAAGAAATTAAGTGGGATAAAGAACCGCCCGCACCGGGACTGCCGGATGCTATAATTAATAAGACCTATAATAAGTATTTTGAGGCTTACGGTAAACTAACCGGTAAAAATTCACTTTAAAGGAAGGGGTTTCAATGTTTAAAGCAAAAATTAAAGTTACTTTAAAGGATGCGGTTTTAGATCCCCAGGGCAAAGCGGTTGAAGGCGCCTTGCATTCACTTAAGTATGTCCACACTTCGCACGTTCGTATCGGAAAGTATATCGAAATGAAAATCCGCGAAAAAGATGAAAAAAAGGCCGCCGAACAAGTGGAAGAAATGTGTAAAAAACTGCTGGCCAACCCGGTTATCGAAAAATTTGAATACGAATTGGTGAAATAAATGAAATTTGGCATTGTTATATTTCCGGGATCTAACTGCGAAAGAGACTGCTACCACGTCATTAAAAATGTTTTACACCAACCGGTCGAGTATATCTGGCATGCTGATACCGAATTAGCCGATTTTAGCTGCATTATTCTGCCAGGGGGTTTCTCTTACGGCGATTATTTAAGGGCCGGGGCCATCGCACATTTTGCTAATATCATGGAAAAGATTAAAGAATTTGCCGAAAACGGCGGCTATGTAATTGGTATCTGCAATGGATTTCAAATCTTAACCGAGTCCGGCCTGCTTCCCGGAGCCTTGCAGCGTAACCGGGACCTTAAATTTATTTGCAAAAACATACCCTTAAGGGTAGAAAACACTAAAACCCCGTTTACGTCACGCTACCAAGAAGGGCAGGTGGTTAATATTCCGGTCGCCCATATGGAAGGCAACTATACCGTCGACAAGAAAAAGCTGGCCAGCATGAAAAAGAGCGGCCAAATTATATTTAGATATTGTAATGCTGAAGGAGAAGTTGACGAAGCTTCTAACCCTAACGGTTCAATCGCCAATATTGCCGGTATCTGTAACCGCAAAAAGAATGTTATCGGCATGATGCCGCATCCCGAGCGCGTCTCCGAAAAAGAACTCGGCTGCGACGATGGAGTTCATATCTTCCTGGCCATACTGGAAAATATGCTGAAGGTTAAATAATGTTGCGAAAAATTATTTTTATTGTTTCAATAATATTAGTTATTTTTGTTTCAGCTTGCCTAGCTGCCTCCAATT
This sequence comes from Candidatus Margulisiibacteriota bacterium, assembly GCA_018823125.1. Classification (GTDB taxonomy): domain Bacteria; phylum Margulisbacteria; class WOR-1; order JAHJIW01; family JAHJIW01; genus JAHJIW01. Next base: position 225,040 of record JAHJIW010000005.1, read on the forward strand.
TAACTACCTTTGAAGATGATGATTATCTCATCACTCTCAAATATCCAAATGGTGAAAAATATTCAATCAATAAAGCTTGGGAATATCCCTTATTCAGAAAAACAGGCATCAATTGCATCAAAATCTTAGACCAGCAAAATAAAAACGGTTTTTTTATTTATAAAATTGCAGATAAAGAAGATAAGGAAAACCTAGAAAAGCATTTGGCCGCTGGAGAACCCGTAAAAACCTTATCGGTGGTTAATGAAGATGGTAGCTATCTAAAATTTGAAAAGGCACTTTCCCTCGCTACCAAAGACAAATACACCTACATCATTAGACATGATCCCGAGATCTATCTAATTAGCCCAATTGGTGACTTTCCGGATGACACCCTTCAAGAAATTGTTAAAACCACAAATAAAATTGACCTTAAAGACACCAAAAGAACCTACTTCCGAGATGGTAAATTATATTATTGGTACCGCGACAAAAAACATATCGTCGATTTCGTTAGTGATTTGCCAACCATTGACTGTGGCACCTGGGGCAGCAAAAACTATGCGCTAATTGTTGATTTATCACAACCTCATCTAAATCAATCGATACTTGATTTTGAAGAATACATTATTCTCCCTAGTCAACCTTCGGGCATCGCCGTACTCAGAAAGTCAGACCAAAAGGTGGCAGAGGTTCCTTTCCTACAGCTATTCTTTGATCATCCAAAAGTAGAAAAGGCATCTCTCGAAGAAAGTGGAGACGCCGGTGCATATAAGAACGGCATCAACTTCAAAACAATTAAAAACGACGCCATCTTCTTTAATATTTGGAAATTTAATAAAGGGACTTATTCTTATCATGAAATGGTTTGGAGCAATCCTGGCTTTTTAGAATTATATAGTCCCGATGCTGAATTTGAAAAAGAAGGCAACATAGTAGGGGAGCTTGAATATAAACTTATATTTAAGGGAATAGAAAAATAATAATGGGAGGCCGTTCATGAAAACCATAAAAATTCTGCTAGTTTCGATTCTGTTTGTCGTATTTGTATCTGGTGCTGCTTTTTGCCAAGGAAATTATAGCTTTGTTCATGATCTTGACGACGCTAAGTTATATATTGATGTGATTAGTTCAGATAACATGGGCTATACGATAAAAACCTTTGTAAATGGGGTCGCCTTGGATGACGGAGGCCTATTTTCAAATATCGAACCAAACGAGGTATATTATGAAGTCGTTAAAGAAGATGGCCGACCTGAAGAATATCGTAAAAGCGTTTATCCGGTTAGAATCATATTAAAAAAAGAAAACGGCAAACAAATTGCCACCTTAGTAGGCGCCGAACCCCGAAAAATTGGTGAAAAATCGGCAAAACTCACTATTCCTCCGATAGCTAAAATTAAAGAGCATAAGTTCTTTGTTTTTCCGGATATTTCAACCCAATATGCAGCAGTTTTATATTCCGGCTGTTCGGATGGCTACAATCTCAGTTCGGACACCGGTGATATCGGGGGTCTACCACAAGGATCAACCGTCGTATTATTTTGTGAAAAACCAAAAGAAAAAGACGCGGTTATCGCCCGGGCTGGACTAGCCTTTACTGAAAAAAGCAAAGTCGGCATGGATAAAGAAGGAGAATATGTGGGAGAACCTGAGTTTGCCATGCTGGATAAAAATAAAGGCGCCCTGTACAGCGGCTCCCTTAATCCGGACAAATACAAAGACCAGCCTCAGGTCGTCGTAGAACTCAGCGCCGATAATTACAAAATGGCGGATTTACCTAAACTGATCACCGATAAAGCCTTGTCCCAAAAAATCGAAAAAGCCGGCTGGGAATACCTTCAAAAGCTGCTCGAATACGAAAAAAAGATAATGGATGGCGTCGAGGCCGGAACCATCACCAAAGAGGAAGCCGAAGAAAAGCTGGTAACCGTAGCCCTAAAACACCAACAATTATTAAATCCTGAGTATGCCGAAGATCCGATGCTCATCTTTTTAGCCATCATGTGGTATCCCAGCGCACAAGATGTAACAAAAAATAAAGATGAAATGATCGTGCAAACCTTTAACCGAGGCAATTTATATATATTTACCGCAGATCAATTCGATGAAAAGAAACCCCTTGCCGAAAAAGACATTGCGGTTTTATTTAATATGAAAGATGGTAAATTGGTCCCTGCGGTGCCGTTGGATTAAATAGGGTAGTCCGCCTAAAAAAACTGCAATTTTTGCCTCTTTTTGACGATATCTAATTGAGGGAATCAGCTATGCCAACTCAATTAGTAAAATATTGCCCGGCACTACCACGGATGCTCGAAATGATACATCCTAGAACACGAATTAAAAGAGATACTCGGCCAGAAAGAGTTGCCAGCTTACTACGCACCCATCAAATGATCGTTATTTCGGGTACTAATCACGATAATTGGAGATCAAACAAACAAATCGGAAAATCAACCTATGCAGATAATGTTCTAAGGCCATATTTAGAAGCCCAGGCAATAACTGCATCCTACAAAAATTGCAGAAAAGAAATCGAGCGCCTGGTTGCGTTACACGCATTACTTATAAATAATCCAGCCCATAGATCAAAATTTGAGGCAATTGTTGCTGATAATATTAAGGCATTATTTGCCAGACCCTTTAAGGGAGTTTATTTATTGGATGAAACACATTATGTATTCCCGCTTAATCGGGAACATCCAGAAATTATTATCGGGGATGGAGCAGGGAAGTTTAGCGAGGGACGGTTCTCCGCTATCGGTTTGACCAGTCATGCATTTTGGAATAAATTCAGCGAGATCATTGCTGCTGGAGGCAAAATAGTCTTCATAACTGCCATGCATCCTTATGATCCCAGCCATCATAGGCGGCTTTTTAATGAACAAATGGCCTCATTTTTGACCGCTCCCGTAGTTGAATTAGAGCACAATAGTTAGCTGGATAGGGGAGATTTGATTTAATATTAATAGATATTATTCTAAATAATTTAAAACTTAATGTTAATTCAATAAAGATTTATCAAGTTATTCACAATCACATAAATTATTTGCCATGTATCAATATGCTGTTAAGGTTTTATGAAATTAATCCTCCAAAGGCTCCAAAAGACCCAAATTCTGACCATTTTTCAACCTCCACGTCAACCAATCCCACCTATGTTTGCCCCCAATTTGGCCTCCGTTTGTCTGCCTTATTATCCACAACTTACCCCCTCATCAACTTGACATAATGTATATTATGCGACGTTGGGTGGGGATAAGTTAAGAGTAAAGAATCGTTTGGTAAGCTAAGGCAAAATATAATGACCGTACTCTAACAGTATGTCTGAGGAGTTTCCTGAGCCAAACATGCTCTCCTGTTGCAATCTTTCTGCCACTTCATCCAGGTATAAAGCAGTATAAAGCTCGTATTTAGCTATGACTAATTCAGTATAATTTCGAGTCTCCCCTATCGATATCTTTGCTGTGGATAACTGACCATTCTCAGCGGTTCGAAGGTACCTAAGGGTTCGTCCACGACCACCATTATATCTAACTGCAGCAACCTTTAAATCGTCATTATCTTCCAGGCAAAATGCATCGCGATGCCTTAAGCTTAAGCCTTCATATAGTATTCTTTCAGCAATTTTGATATTAATAGCCGGATCCAATAGCTCATTAAAGCCAATTTCTTCTCCCATAATATATGCTGCAGTATCGGTTGTTATTTGTGCTAATCCTATCGCTCGGGCACTTGAATCCTTATTAGGATCAAAGGCACTTTCCTGATGGATAATTGCCATTAATAGCAAAATAAAGCGGGCTTTTGTGTCATTATCTACATCTTGAAGTTCTTCCGGCAGATTGGCAATGGCAAAGTCTAAATATTGTTTCGGTAGCGGACAATACGATAAAGCAAGCTCTTCCTTGCGTGGTGTTGGATTGGTAAGAAAATCATCTACAAAACGGTTCATTAATACCGAATCCGGGGCCTTTTTTCCACCGTTATATAATCCATCGATCACTAATCCGGTTTTAGGTACAGCACGGTGATAATCATTGAAAGCCAGTAATTGTCTAATGGATGGCATTCGTTTTTCAACCCACTGAGGCAAGTCTTTAACCGGAAGCGGAACAGCGTAGGATTGCACATAACCTTGTTGAGCAGATTTTGATACTTCTTTTACGGTCATTTAAATGACTCTCCTTATGGATTCAACCTTCTATATATATATCGTTAATTTTGGTGGAAAATTGCAAAATAATTCCCATTTTTACGCAATATTTAGCTTATTAATCCCGATATATTATGTGGGGAGAAAGCATACATATATAAGGAGCTATATATGATAAGTACTGGAAACGTAAGGCCTCCTCAATTTAGGCATCAAGTATACGGCTTAATTAAAGACGGAAGGATTGAAATCCACGCAAATATAGCTAAAAAAGGCGAAAAGCCTAACCACGTTAAAGTCGCCGAACATCCCCACGAACCGAATAAGAAGAAAGCTTAACTACTTACTCTTAATACTTACTCCGATCGAATAATTAGTATTGAAGTTCAAAATATCATCCGCTTGGAGCGTTAGATCCATAAAGTCAGTTATTTCATTAGCCGTAGTTAACCTTAACATTGGATAATTTGGATTATTATTAATCTTATATATATCTGCCGCAATGCTCATATTAGTATCTGGATAATATTCAACTCCACCGCCCAGCGACGTATTAATCAAACCAATGCGCAGACCCAATTTTTCGCTGACCTGGCGGGCAATTAAAACATCCTGCAAGGTTACGCCCTGATTAGCCGCGGGACCTTCGCCAACCCCAAAGCGATAATAATCCTTTTTATCTTTTTGCGTAACAATATCCAGATTAGCTCTGATTTGATTATTAACCGTACCAAACATGACTCCGCCTGAAGGTTTCAAGCGTAAATTACCTACCGCATCAAAGAAATTATTAGCTGAAGACATTGTTTTTTGAGATTCACCTACAATATCTTTAACGTTAGCCTGGAATTGTTTATCAGATACCACTGAATCAATTGACCGCGCAATACGATTAAGTTCGATGGTAAGTTCGTTCAGCTGTTTGGTTACTTGTTCGGTCGTTAAAACGGCATTAACAAAGGCCGCTTGAATTTCAGGTTTATCAACAATGGTACGGATAACTTCTAAGATTCGCCTGGTTTCCTGCAGATTTTGCACGCCAATATCAACAAAATCTACAATCCCAGAAGTACTTTCACCGGTTAACACTTCATTCGGCTGATAAAGCCGGGCCGACAAGCGAGGAACAATTTCAAGAAATTTCATGCCCACCAAACCATCAAAAGACACTCTTAAAGATGACTGATCCGGAAAGCGAATATCTTTATTAATAATGGCATAAATCATAATATCCGTTGGTCCGGGGTCAATTCTCATTACTTTTCCAACCTTAAGGCCGCGATAACGGACCTCAGAACCAATGGTTAGCCCGCTGATATTTTGAAATCTGCCAATTAGCTTGTAGCCGCCGCGCCGCAATGCAAAATCACTCTTCCACATTGTGATTAATGCTAGAGCAATCAATGCCACTAAAGTTAAAATTCCTACTTTACGGTAATTCTGCATTTTTCCCTCCTCAATAATATACTACTCAATCAGCCCGGCTGCAATAAACTCTTTTAAAATTTTATTGCTGGTATTTCTAACGTCGGCTACAGTTCCGCCCTCGATTAATTTACCTTCGTGTAACATAACCACCCGGGAGGCAGTTCGAAATATGGTACTCAGTTGATGCGTTACTAAAATTGAAGTAACTTTTAAATGTCCCGCCAAACGGTTAATCAAAGTTTCGATACTTAAAGAAGTAATTGGATCTAAACCAGTGGTCGGCTCATCGTACAAGATGATTTTGGGATCAAGCGCCAGCGCGCGCGCTAAGCCAATTCGTTTTTGCATACCACCCGAAAGCTCGGACGGCATCAAATCGTCAGTACCGCTCAGATCTACCAACTCAAGTTTTTCGTCTACTTTCTTTTTGATCTCTGCATCACTTAATTTGGTATGCTGTTTTAAGGCAAAACCTACATTTTCACCAACCGTCATCGAGTCAAACAAAGCCGAGCTTTGAAAAATCATCCCCATCTTTTGTCTGATCGGAAAAAGTTGATCTTCAGACAGCTTAGTAACTTCAGCCCCGTCTACAAAAATAGATCCCGCCGTCGGTCGATCCAACTCTAAAATTAATCTTAATAGAGTGCTTTTCCCGCAACCAGACGGCCCAATGATAGCCAATGTTTTGGCTTCTTCGACATCCAGGTCAATACCATCCAGTACTTTATTTTGGTCAAAATATTGTTTTAATTTTCTAATTTTTATCATCTAAATAACATCACCGACATAAAATAATTTACGACAAATATGGTAATTAATGAAATTACCACAGAAACTGTAGTGGCCTCCCCTACTCCCTTGGCTCCGCCTTTAGCCCGCATGCCTTTGTAACAAGCCACCGTGGCAATAATCATGCCAAAAACTACTGTTTTTAATAATCCCCCCACCACGTCCGACATTTTTAAAAATGAATCCACTGAATTAATAAAATCAGAGGAACTGATACCGACCAGCCAAACCGCCACGGCATATCCACCCAAAAATCCAACCACGTCCGCTAAAATGGTTAAGGCCGGCAACATTAATGCAGCCGCCACAAATCGAGGCAGCACTAAATAGCGAATCGGACTGGTACCCATCGATCGCAAAGCATCAATTTGCTGAGTAACCTTCATGGTACCTAGTTCGGCCGCGATGGACGCACCCACGCGGCCGGCTAAAACTACACCAGTTAAAAGCGGTGCCAATTCCCTGGCAATGGCAATCCCAACTACGCCGCCCACCACTTTATTAGCGCCAAACTTCACAAACTCGTATGCAATTTGGATGGCAAAAACCATACCCACAAAAAGAATGGTAACCAAAGCTACCTGCAGCGAGTCATAACCGATACGCTTCATTTGATCGAAAATCAGCGTAATATCAAATTTTCTCGAAAAAACACTTTTTAAGGTCTGGAGCGCTAAGCTCACCATTTCCCCTAGTTCTTCGATAAAGGACATTACATATTGGCCCAACCAATTAAAAAGCGAATTAATCATTATTATCCTCGATATAAACTTTTTATTACTAAAGGCAGCGTGTCTACGACACTGGTCGCGATTAAACCATGCACTCCAATCTGCCGCTCCAATACATCGCCCGCCAAACCGTGAATAAACACGGCTGCTTTACTGGCACTAAAAGGATCAATTCCTTGGCCAATTAATGACGCTAAAAGTCCGGATAAAACATCTCCCATCCCGGCTGAAGCCATGCCCGGATTTCCGGTAAAATTAATTGAGGTTTTCTTTTTGCCCTTAGTACAAAGCGTGTAAGCGCCCTTTAACACCAAATTAATTTTAAATCTTTCAGCAAATAACTCTGACAATGCAATTCTTTTTTCTTTAACCGTAGGAATAGTTGATTTAATTAACCGACCAAATTCTCCGGGATGCGGCGTTAACACTACCGGAAAAGTTACCTTACTCAACACCTCAATATTTTCGGACAAGCAATTTAAACCGTCCGCATCAATAATCACCGGTATTTTACTTTTTTCCTTGACGAGTAAAGATAAAAATTCAAAGAAAAATTCTTTAGCCTCTAAAGACGCAGCCATGCCCGGCCCGATTAATATGGCATCAATTTTATTTAACTTATGAGCCAGTGGGTCAATTGAATCAAAACAAAATGAACCTTCTTTTGATTCGGGCAAAGGCAAGGTAATGGGCTCAATACAGGCGGACTCAACAATGTTTGAGATTCCCTTTGGAACCGCAGCATATACTAAACCCGCCCCGCTCTTCAGCGCCGAACTTGCCGCCAATATTACAGCGCCTGACATTCCACGGGATCCACCCACAATCAAAACCCGGCCAAAATCACCTTTATTAGAATCATACTTTCTTATTTTGAGAACATTAGATGCAAAAGCAGAGGTAATGATATCAATTCCTTTTTCACTGATTTTAGCTGGGGAAGATTTACCCTTTTTAGGTTGCTTAATTAAAATACTCGTTGGGATTCCAATATTAATTACTACCACGCGGCCAACGTAACTGCGGGCTTCAGGCTCCAGCAATCCTTTTTTAATGAAAGCCATGGTAGCGGTAAGATCAACTTTACAGGCCGTGCCCAGCACTTTTCCGGTATCAGCATCAATCCCCGAAGGAACATCTACGGCCACTTTGATTGGCTGAGTAACTTTGTTAACTTCGTTAATCACTTTGGCCAGGAAACCCGTTATTTTAGAACTTAGCCCTACTCCAAAGATGGCATCAACGATCAAATCACTTTTATTGAGCAGGAATTTAATCCTTGCGGTTGATCCGGAAACGCATTTAATCATCGGGATTTTAAGATTTTCCGCAATTTTATAATTTTTGAGAGCGTCACCTGAAAAGTTTTTTGGATCAGCTAAAAGAACAACCTTTACTGCTTTACCCGCTTCGTGTAAATAGCGGGCAATCACCAACCCATCGCCGCCATTATTTCCTTTATAAACCAAAATGGCGGCTGAGGTAATCCAGGGGTAACGATTAAGAATTTCAAAAGTTGAAGAGCGGCCCGCATTTTCCATCAGCACCGCAGCAGGTATGCCTAATTTGTTAATGGTAAAGCTATCCAGACGTTTAGCTTCTTCTTTTGTAACCACCAGGTTTTCCAAGGTCTTACTCCTCAATGATAAGGAACGCTATCGCTAAATTGCCATCGTGCGACAAACTTACCTGAACCTTGGGCTGCAATTTACCTTTATAATAAATTAACGGTTTTCCCTTGGGATCGTTTCTTACTTCAATTTCATTCCAGTGATGACCTTTGATTCCGGTACCCAATGCTTTGCCGTATGCTTCTTTCGCCGCAAATCGAACCGCCAGCTCCGGAAAGCGCAATGCTTTTCTCCTGGTACAATACGCTAACTCAAAATCAGAATAAATCCTTTTTAAAAACCGGTCACCAATGTTTTTTACCGCGGTCTTGATTCGACCAATTTCTACTAAATCGACACCTACGCCTTTAATCATATCTCTAGTAAACCGGGGTTAACCAATCTTGATAAGCCGGATCATCCCCCCGGGCCGCTTTAAAGTATACTTCCTGTATTTTTTTAGTGATTTTGCCTACTTTGCCGTTGCCTACTTTGCGGTGATCCACTTCAGATACCGGGGAAACTTGCGCTCCGGTTCCACAGAAGAAAATCTCATCTGCAATATAAAGCTCGCTGCGGTCAATTGATCGCTCAACCACCACTACCTTCAGCTCATCCTGGATCATCTCAATTAAAGCTTTGCGGGTAATCCCTTCTAAAATATTTTCGTGTACCGGCGGAGTAAAAACCTTACCATCACGCACGATAAAAATATTTTCGCCGGAACCTTCCAGGACATGGCCGTCGCCCGAAAGCATAATGGCTTCGGCACAGCCATTTTGGATGGCTTCCGCTTTAGCTAAAGATGAATTTACGTACAATCCGGTTACTTTAGCTCTGGCTGGTATGGCAAGATCATCAATTCTTCTCCAGGTTGAGGTGCAAACCTTGATTCCCTTTGATATATCAAGGTAATTTCCAAACGGGGCTAAATAAATACAAAGATCATCCTCAATTCCAATTAAACCTAATCCGATTTTTTCTTGGGATTTATAAGCAATCGGGCGAACATAAACGTCTTCTTTGTAGCCGTTTTTATTTACTAAATCTACGGTCATTTTACAAAGTTCGTCAATCGAATATTTAATATCAATATGCAAAACCCGCGCCGAACGAAACAGCCTTTCGTAATGCTCGGCTAATTTAACCAGAAACATCTGGGATTTTTCTTTATTCCAGTATCCGCGAATGCCTTCAAAAACACCCGTGCCATAATTAAAAGCATGGGTCATCACGCTTATTTTTGCATCTGCAAAGGGTACTATTTTTCCTTTAAAAAAAGCATATTTCATACAATATTTCCTTTCCCGTAATTTAAAAATCTGATTGATAGAATTTTAGCATATTACTAAGACTGAGGCGAGGGTAATATTACATTTTATCGGGGGCGGAAATACCTAATAGATCTAATATATTTCTGATAACTATTCGGGTAGCTGATACCAAAACCAGGCGCGCCGAGGAAAGGGTTTTATCATCAGAAATCACGCGGTTTTTATGATAATAAGAATGGAAATAAGTGGCCAAATCTTTAGCAAAATTTAGTAAACGATGCGGCTGCCTCAGGCTTGCCGCTACGGCTAATTCATCCGGATAATCCAGCAGCATTTTCATTAAGTCTCGATCATCTGCACCATCAAGGATAAAAATATCTTTTTTGGATTTTATCTTAGACCCTCTCTTCTTGGCTTCTCTTAATATACTGGAAAGACGGGCATGGGCATATTGCAAATAGTAAACCGGGTTCTCCATCGATTTTTCTTTAGCTTTTTCGAGGTCAAAATCAAGATGGGTATGCACATCGTTCATCGCAAAGTAATAGCGGGTAGCATCTACCCCAATTTCCTCGATTACTTCTTTCAGGGTGATCATCTCGCCGGTTCGTTTGGACATGCGCACCTGCTCTCCCCGGCGATAAAGCGAAACTAACTGACCAATAATGATTTCTAAGCTGCCTTCCGGATATCCCAGGGCAACCATCGAGGATTTTAGTCTTTTAACGTAGCCGTGATGATCGGTGCCCCAAACATCAATTAAGTGCGGATAGCCCCGCTTATACTTATTTAAATGATAAGTAATATCCCCTAAAAAGTAAGTTGGCTCTCCACTGCCTCTAACTAATACGCGATCCTTATCATCACCAAAATCGGTTGAGCGAAACCACAGCGCCCCCTCCTTCGCGTAAGTAACTCCTTTATCCACCAGTTCTTTAGCCGTTTTTTGAATGGTTTTTTTATGGTGGAGCGACTTTTCGCTAAACCAAAAGTTAAATTTTACGCCCAGCGCTGCTAAGGTATGTTTTTGCTGAGTTAAAATATGTTTAATCGCCCGGGCTTTAAGTTTTTTAGGATCTTGCTTTGAACTTAAAAGATCAGCAATTTCTTTAACGTAAACCCCTTTGTATCCACCGGCGGGAATATCGCGTCCCTCTAAAATTGCATGTACTGATTCCTTTAGCATTTCGACCTGGCGGCCGGCATCGTTGATATAAAACTCTTTATGTACTTTATAACCTACCGCACTTAATAAGCGGGCAATATCGTCTCCGATCACCGCCCAGCGGCCGTGCCCCACGTGCAGCGGACCAGTGGGATTAGCCGAAACAAACTCTAATAAAATCCTGGTTTTATTACCAAGGTTTGAATGGCCATATTTTTTGTCTTTTTTAAGGATTTCTAAAACTGTTTCCTGTAGTTTTTTAACCGAAAGCGTAATATTAATAAAACCCGGACCGGCCACTTCAACTTTTTCAAAAATACCTTTTTTATCCTGATTTAAGATATAGGCTTTAATTTCTTCAGCTAAAGTACGTGGATTTTGACCCACCTTTTTGGAGAGTAAAAGGGCTAAATTAACCGAAAAGTCTCCAAAAGATTTCTGCTTGGGAATATCAATAACTAAAGTTTCATCCCAGTGGATTTTTTTGCTAGCTAGGTAGGAACGTAAAAAAGCGGCAACGGCTGACTTCATCTAAGTTTCTCTAGTTTCTTTTCGGTTTCAATATTTTTTATTTCTTCGGCTTTGATCACTTTTGAATTTAAAGAAATATCCTGAAAAGTAGTAAGGCTGTGGATTTTATTATCAATGAAGGAAGTTTTTGAAATAATTTCGGCAGCTTCACCGCGGGTTAAGGCTTGCAAAGGCTCCAGCCTTTGTCCGCCTAAGTATTTCAATAGCCCACCCTGCTTAGCAGCGGTAATATCTTTAGCCGCCCAGTGCCGGCCCGGTAAATCCGGAAAAGGAGATTCAATCAAGGCTAGCGGTTCCTTTAGTTCGGCATATCTTGAAATCAGCACAATCCCTTCAACTCGATTAATATTACGGGATGGCTTAAACGTATTATCCGGATAACCTTTTACGTATCCGCTGTCTACTGCCAATTTAATATATTTTGAAGCCCAGTGGCCTTTACCCATATCTAAGAACACGTCATCTAAGGCTGCCGGTATTTCTTCTTTTTTAGATCTGACTAAAAGCGTAGAAAGTTCGGCCCGGGTAATGTTACCTTCAGGCCTAAAAGTTCCATCAGGATAACCGGCGATAATTCCTAATGTAGCTAAATACTCAACCGGCAGCTTACCCCAATAATCTTTATTGATATCCTTAAAGGTTAACAGCCGCACCACTTGAATCGGCACTCCGGTAAGCTCCTGCCCTTCTTTATCAAATGCGGAAACTAAATAAATATTTTTAGCGACCCGCGCCGGAACATCCGCCGTAAAGGTCCCATCTTTATTAATTTTTGCTACTTTTCCATCAATAATGATATGTGCAACTTTTTTATCAATAATCTTACCTTCAAATTTCAAGGTTTTGTCATATACAATTGACTTATCTTTAGGGCTAAGGAGCTCAAAATAGACATGGGGTTTTTCTTCTTTACCAATATCGTAAGAGAACGAGAAATAGTGTGTATCGTTATCAGCAATATCATTATACTGATGATAGGCGTAATCAAACCTAAATTCTCCCCAGGTTAAGCCCACTCCACCGGAAAAATTATTTGAAACCTCTGTGGCAGTAGCGCCCAGACCAATAATATCCTGATCAAGCCCAAAACGAATCGCCAGCATTTTTACCGGATTCCACTCAAGCCCAGTATGGATTAAAGTTGGCATTGAAGACAACATCACGGCCCGGTCAACATCCAGCAGCCATTTTAATTCCTGCTCACCGGCCTTAAATAAGGTATCTTTTCCCATAATCTTATAAGCTAATCCCATTTTAAGGTTAGCCGGATACGTTTCGACAATATCGGTAGTGCGGGTACCGTAGGCGGGCCAAATAAATTTACCCCCCATGCTAGCCGGCAGTGCATTTTCTACGGTTAATCCAAGAGAAAAAATGTTACTCGGCTTATAGATCATCCCCACATCCATTTCATAACCCGAACCGGTGCCCCCGTAGATGGTTCCACCCGAAAGTCCCTGGTAAAAAAGTTTAAAATTGGCACCCATTAAAATATGTTTTAATATATCATGATCAAAAAACCGCTCCAGTTGAACACCATAAGCCAAGATAATGGCAGTATTACTATAGTTATAAGACGCAGTTCCCTCATTAGTAGACGGAAATACACGAATTTCCCCGGATACTTCAATCGTAGCTGAAACCGGTGCGGTAAAACTTAAACCCGAACCAATATAACCTAATCCAAAAGTTCCAAAATCAGTAGGATAAACTCCACCCAGCTGAGTGTAATTTACTTCGTTAATAAAATTACCCGACATGCTGGTGACTTGCCACTTTGGAGAAGTACTAATTCCGGCAGGATTAACAAACATACTGCTGGGATCGGCATCAATGGCTACAAATGCCTTGCCCAGCCCTAACGGCCGCGCCCCTACCCCTAATCGCGTGGGATCATTAGCAACTTTAAGTTCAGCAAAGGAAGGTACAACTAAAACACTACATAAAACTATGCACAAAATAAAAATACTAAAATATTTACTTTGTTTCATTACGTTCCTTAGATGATTAAGTAAACCTTATTCTTCCGCTTCCAATGCTTCGTCAATTTTTTGTTTAGCTTTAGACGCTAGTTCTTCACCTTTAGTCTTAACATCTTCGCCAACTTTTTTAGCTTTATCCATGGCTTCCGAAAGTTTTTTTCTGGTTTCTTCACCTTTTTGTGGAGCAAATAAAACTCCGGCAACCACGCCCAACAGTCCCCCGGTAAAAAGTCCTTTAATCCATCTTCCCATAACAAACCTCCTTAAATATTATTTTTTTTCTCGCCCAGCAAAACTTCAAGCAGTCGCTTTAATCCGGCTAAAGCGCTCAGCACCGCAATGCGGGAAGCCACATTTGATTTTTTGGCTTTTCCTTTCATGACCGATATCCCGGTAGAAACCGCTCCGAAAACCTCTAAAAATGAGGTGAGAAAATTTAGTCTTTTAACAATTTCGCGCGCACTTTCGGTGGTGGCAATTACGTTTGCAGAAATACTTTGCACTAAAGAATTTATGTCGCGCTCGGTAGTGGCCATGATGCGATTAGCAGAGCGCACAGATTTAACTATTTCGGCAATCAGCCAGGTAATATAAACGCATAGTACGGTCAAGGCAATGACAAAAATGATCAAACATATATTCAATATGATACCGATATCGAATGCCATAATTAGGCTCCTTCCTCTTCAATGTTTTGTTCTTTTTCTAATTCTTCGTGTTTTTGTTGGGCGGCTTTTTTGGCTTCGGAGATGGCATAAGTTAATTTATCGATTCCGGATTCAACTGCCTCTTTGGTTTGATTAATTGCTTTTTGTGATCCATCCTTTAATTCTTGAACCACTTGATCCGAATTATCACTAAATTCATCGATTCTATTTTTAACGTATTCTCTGGTTTCCTCGCCAGCGTGCGGGGCAAAAAGGATCCCTACTACCCCTCCCACTAAACTGCCAAAAAACAATCCGTCTAAAAATCCTGATCCTTCTTTTTTTGACACTTATCTCACCTACGCTTTCGGGTAAGACCCTAATATCTTCAAAAACGATACTTTCTTTTTAATAAAATTTAAAGCTTCTTTAATAACATTATCTTCCCTGTGCCCTTCCATGTCAATAAAGAAATAATAATCTCCTAAATCTTTTTTGGCCGGTCGTGATTCAATCTTAGTTAAATTGATGGCACGCGAAGCAAATTCTCCTAAAATATTATGCAAACCACCGGGCCGATCTCGTCCCACCGAAAAAACAATTGAGGTTTTATCCCTGCCGGTGCGGCGGTAATCACTTTTAGACAACACTAAAAATCGAGTTTGATTTTGACTGGCATTTATTTTGGTAGCAATAATACTCAATCCATATAACTTAGCGGCGGCACGGGTACCTACCGCAGCAAACAACGGATGATGTCCGGATATTCTTCCTAGTATTTTTTCTCCAATAGAAGTAGCTACTTGTTTCACTGCATCCGCGGTGCTGTACGCCAGATGAAGGTTAGCTTTTGGCAATTTTTTTCGCAGGTAATCTTTGCATTGATCAATTGCCTGCGGATGAGAGATAACGTCGGTGACTTGATACAACTTAGTTCCGCGAGGAGCGATAAGATTATGGGCAATCGGAATGATAATTTCTCTTTTTATCTTCAAATTGACTTCTTTAACCAACATGTCCATTACGATTCCGACCGTGCCTTCAATTGAATTTTCAACCGGTACGACCGCTTCCTCTATTTTCCCT
Organism: Candidatus Margulisiibacteriota bacterium; assembly: GCA_018823125.1. Lineage (GTDB taxonomy): Bacteria > Margulisbacteria > WOR-1 > JAHJIW01 > JAHJIW01 > JAHJIW01. The sequence goes on from JAHJIW010000005.1 coordinate 240,421, forward strand.
CGATTGGCCGCTAAAAGTAGTTGGTGGATAGTAGAATAAGGAGTCAGCCGGGTTTTAGCTAAACCTTTAAGATATTTGGTTCCCGCTTCTTCGCAGTAGGTTCCTTCAGGGCCCAGAAAACCGATTTTTTTACGCATGAGTAACTCCCTTAATGATCCATGAGATGCAATACTTTCAGTTTTGACTCCTTGAGCATCTTCATCGCCAGTTCATCCGGATAATTACCTTTAAAAATTAATTTTTCAATTCCCGCATTAATTAACATTTTAGCGCAAATTACACAGGGCTGATAAGTACAGTACATGGTGGCGCCCTCAATTTTCACTCCGTGCCACGCCGCCTGAATAATTGCATTTTGTTCGGCATGCAATCCCCGGCAAAGCTCGTGGCGCTGTCCGGAAGGTAATCCCATTTCTTTACGGATACAGCCTACTTCTTCGCAATGTTTCATTCCTCGCGGAGCACCATTGTAGCCAGTGGTCAAAATACGGTTATCTTTAACCAGGACGGCTCCCACACTGCGCTTAACACAGGTTGCTCGTTTGGAAACCAGCTCCGCAATTCCCATGAAATAATTGTCCCAGGAAGGTCTTTTACTATGCATGCTATTTCCCTTTGCGCGATAAAGCTAATTTAGCAGCAGCTACAACATCCTTGGCCGTCATGCCGTATTTTTCTAACAACTCTTGTGGTTTTCCGGATTCGGCAAACATATCTTTCATTCCTACCCTAACTACCGGAACCGGATAATTTTCGCAAATAACTTCGGCTACGGCACCCCCTAAACCACCCACAATCGAATGTTCTTCGGCAGTTACAATTGCTCCGGTTTCCTTTGCGGCTTTAATAATCATTTCTGCATCTAAAGGTTTGATGGTGTGCATATTAATGACCCGCACCGAAATTCCTTCGTTTTGCAACAGCTTGGCCGCATCCATGGAAATTTTTACCATAATGCCGCAGGCAATGATGGTTAAATCTTTACCACCGGTCATTTCCAAGGCTTTGCCAATTTTAAAACCGTAGTTTTCACTTTCATAAACCAGCGGTACTTTAGGACGATTTAAGCGCACGTAAGCCGGACCATGGGTTTTTACCAAAGCTTTAATCGTATTAGCAGTTTCAATTGCGTCCGCCGGAACAATGACCGTTAAGTTTGGCAAAGACCGCATAATGGCGATATCTTCCATGGCTTGGTGCGTTACTCCATCTTCGCCCGTGGTAATACCGCCGTGGGTAGCCACAATTTTTACGTTTAAGCGCGGATAAGCAACTGAAACTCTAACCTGATCCCAGGCACGACCGCTGGCAAAAACCGCAAAGGTAGAAGCAAAAACAATTTTTCCTGAAGCGGCTAACCCCGCCGCAACCCCAATCATGTCTTGTTCGGCAACACCGCAATTTATAAAACGGTCGGGAAATTCACGGCAAAAAGTACAGGTTTTAGTAGAGGAAGATAAATCGGCATCTAAAACTACCAGATTTTTATATTCCTTGCCTAACTCCACCAATAACTTGCCGTAGGTTTCTCTGCTGGATACTAATTTTTCTTCTGCCAAGGCTATAACTCCTGTAAAGCTTTTTCTAACTCTGGTTTGGTGGGGGGCCTACCATGAAACCCAACTACCCCCTCCATAAAGGAAACGCCTTTGCCTTTGGTGGTTTCAAAAATAATGGCAGTCGGTTTTCCTTTATGGGCAGCAGCTTTATCCAAAGCCGCACAAACATCTTTAATACTGTGCCCGTCAACGTTATCAATGACGTTAAAACGAAAAGCTTTCCATTTATCTGAAATCGGTTCAATCCCTTTAATATCTTCAACTTTTCCGTCAATTTGTAATTTATTATGGTCCAGCATGACAATTAAATTATCCAACTTGTGGTGTCCCGCCGCCATGGCCGCTTCCCAAATTTGCCCTTCTTGTGATTCACCATCACCAATTAAACAATATACTTTGGAATCTTTCTTATCCATGCGGTTAGCCAGGGCCATGCCTACCGCAACCGAAAGCCCCTGCCCCAAAGAACCACTGGTCATTTCAATCCCCGGCAAACTTAGCATATCGGGATGGCCCTGCAGGGAACTGCCAATTTGGCGCAGCGTTTTAAGATAGGCCACCGGAAAATAGCCGGATTCGGCTAAAACCGCATACAAAACCGGCGCGGCATGCCCCTTAGACAATACGAATTTATCTCTATCCTCTAATTCGGGCTTTTTAGGATCAATTTTCATCTTGTAAAAATAAAGAGAAGTAACAATATCGGTAGCCGAAAGTGATCCGCCAGGATGTCCTGAATCGGCGCGGCCAATCATTTCAACAATGTGACGTCTGATTACGCGGGCTTTTTCTTCTAATTCTTTTATTTTTTCTCTGCTGATTCCCAACCAAATCCCCCGATCAAAATTAAATGAAAGAATATCATATAATTACTCTTATTTCTAGCTCCAATTTAACCTGAAATTTATCAAAAACTTTCCGTTGGATTAAGTCGATTAATTGCAAGACATCTTGGGCGGTGGCCTCTTTTTGGTTAATAATAAAATTAGCGTGCTGCTCGCTTACTGCGGCTCCCCCAATTTTGGCACCCTTCAAGCCACACGCCTCAATCAGCATGGCCGCCGGGCCCTGCGCCGGATTTTTAAATATACTTCCGGCAGACGGAAGCGCTAAAGGCTGTGTCTCACTTCTTTTTATTTTGAAATTTTCCATGCGTTTTTTAATTTTTCCTGAATTGTCTTTTTCTAAAGCAAATTCGGCCGCCGTAATAATTAATTTTTCGGTTTGGAATCTGCTGCGGCGATAGCCAAATCCCGCAGCTGCTTGATTAATTACAATTTCTTTACCGGAAAAATCAACACAAAAGACACGGGTCAAAGCTTGCGAAATCCATTGGTCTTTTAGCCCGGCATTCATAACAATCGCACCGCCCACCGTACCCGGAATGCCAAAAACAAATTCTAATCCGGTCAATGCTTTAGCTGAGAGTGTCTTAGCTAAATTTGAGAGCTTGACCCCCGCCCCTACCTTAACCATATTTGAATCAGGAATAAATTCAATTTGCCCAAAAGAAATTTTTAGCACGGTAGAGTTAATTCCATTATCAGAAATTAAAACGTTTGATCCTTCACCCAGAATAACCGTTGCCGGGTCCAGCGGATGATCGCGCAGAAAATTAATTAAATCCGGGTAGCTTTCCGGGACAACTAAAGTTAAAGCCGGCCCTCCGATTTTAAAGGTGGTGTATTTCCTTAAGGATTCATTTTGAAGAATCTTCATTACCTTTGATCCTCAGGCGGGTATATAGTTCTTTAGCCACGTTATTAATATCGCCGGCTCCGGCCACCAACACTAAATCACCTTTTTTCACTTTATCCAGTAAATATTCGGCGATTTTTTCTTTACGCGGCAGATACACAATTTCCTTACCGTTCTTTTTGATTTCGTCCACAATCATCTTGCCCGAAACTCCGCTGATGGGTTTTTCTCCCGCACTATAAATATCAGTGATAATGATCACGTCGGCTTCATCAAACGAACCCCCAAATTCCTTATGTAAATGCAAAGTGCGGGTATAACGGTGCGGCTGAAAAACACAAACTACCCGGGAACCCGGATAATTTAACTTGGCGGCCTGCAGCGTCATCTTGACTTCGGTCGGATGATGCGCGTAGTCATCAAAAATTTTGATTTCGTTAAACTCACCAATTAGTTGAAAGCGGCGCTTTGCTCCGGTAAAAGACTGCAGTGAGGTCGCCATGCTGCTAAAATCCAGATTATTTAACAGGCCCACATAAATCGCGGCCAAAGCATTTAAAATATTTTGCCAACCCGGAACCAGCAATTTTACCTTGCCTTTTAATTTTTCTTTGTGATATACATTGAAATTTGAATACCCTTTTGAAAAAACAATATCATCTGCATATAAATCCGCTTTGGAGGTTAATCCATAAGTATAAATTGGCACGTCAGACGAAAGTTCTTTAACCAGAGCCGCCGAATTTTTCTCGTCAATATTGATGACCAGCTTCCCTTCTTTGCCCAGCTTTTTAGCAAAGGTTTTAAAAGCATCTTTAATTTCATCTAATGACCCGTAATGATCCAGGTGATCATCTTCGATATTAGTAATCACACCCAAATTAGGGTTCAAAATAAGAAAAGAACCGTCGCTTTCGTCTGCTTCAGCAATAATACAAGCAGAAGCACCGAGCCTGGCATTCCCTTCCACCGAATCGGTTTCACCGCCGATTAAAAACGTTGGATTCATTCCTAAATCTAAAAATAGCTGGGCCAGCATTGAAGTGGTGGTGGTTTTTCCGTGGGTACCGGCAACCGCAATACTAATTTTAAACTGATCCATAATCCACGCCAGCATTTCTGCTCTCCGGCAAACATGAATCCCGTGCAGGCGGGCTTCCTTTTCTTCAACATTATCGGAAGAAATGGCGGTGGAAACTACCACCAGATCAGCCCCCCGGATATTACCTCTGCGATGGTTAATGTATACTTTAATGCCCATATCTTTTAAACGGATAGTATTTGAAGACTCTTTGACATCTGATCCTGATACCGTAAATCCCTTTTCAAAGAGAATCTTTGCAATGGCGCTCATCCCGCAACCACCAATACCTAAAAGATGAACGTGGCGCACTCTTTCCATTTTGATTTTTTCTAAACTATTTACTATTTTTTTACTCATTAATATTAACCTTTAGGATTCGCAAACTGGCCCATTATATCAATAATTTTTAAGGCTGGATCACCTTTTTGCATATTCTTTACCGCGGCGGCCATAGCCTCAAGCTGGCGGCTGGTTTCGGCAATAAATTCAAATAAATTTACCGCCTTAAACTCATTTTCGCCCATCATCACCGCCGCTCCCCGATCAACTAACACCCTGGCATTGAGGGTTTGGTGATCAGCCGCTGCATAAGGAAACGGGATCAAAATACTAGGCAATCCCCGGGCAATAATTTCGGCTAATGCCGTGGCCCCCGCTCTGCCGATTACTAAATCGGCAGCCGCCAAAATCCTTGAAACATCATCTAAATAATCAACCAGATAATAATTTTTTATTTCATCAAATTTTGACAGGCGGGCCAGGTCCACGAATTTATGGGGATCAAGATTTGCGTTTATGTTTTTTAAAACCGCCGCAAAATCCCTTTTGCCGATAACGTGAATTATTTCAAAATCTTCCGGGATTCCTTTTTTAGCAGCCTCTACAACTTTTTCGTTTATGGCTTTGGACCCCTGGCTTCCTCCCCAAATTAAAATTTTTAATTTATCATTAGACAATCCCAAAGCATTAATTGCGGTAGCGCGATCCGCGGTTAAAATATTTTTTCTGACCGGGTTGCCAACTACTACCCCTTTTTTTGATTTAAAATATTTTTTTGATTCATCAAAAGCCAGCAACACGGTTTTAGCAAAAAAACTGCAAACTTTATTAGTTACACCTAATACCACATTTTGTTCCTGTAAAATCACCGGGACCCGCAAAAGGTAAGCGGCCATCGCGACCGGCAACCCCACAAACCCTCCGGTAATTAAAACGGCCTGTGGTTTAAATTTAAGAATTATGAATAGAGACTGAAAAACGGCGAACAGTGCAAAAAAAGGAGAAAGGATCGATTTAAGAGACAGTTTTCTTAAGCAGCGAATCACGCTAATGTATTTAATTTGATATCTAGCGCCCGGATATCTAACCCGCAAATTAAATTTTGGAATAATATTTTTTTCCATTCCTTCTTTAGAGGCCACAAAAAGCACTTCATTTTTTAGGTCATGGTCGAAAAGGGCTTCGGCCACCGCAATGCCGGGATAAATATGTCCGCCGGTTCCACCTCCGGCAATTAATACTCTCATTCCCTGCTCCTGACCGGATTAACTTTTGACGAAACATTAAGCACTAAGCCCACTGCAAAAAGAGAAATCAAAAGCGAAGTTCCTCCGTAGCTGACAAACGGCAGCGGAATACCGGTAGTCGGCAAAAGACCCAGCACTACAAAAATATTAACTAAAGCCTGCATTCCGATCCAGGTAATAATGCCCGCCGCCACCAAAGCTTGATAACGATCTTTGGCAAAGCGCGCAATTCCTAAACCCCTTACGATAAACATAAAAAACAAAAATAAAACTACTAAAGCACCAATTAAGCCGGTTTCTTCACACAGTACGGCAAAAATAAAATCAGTATATTGCTGAGGAAGGTAATAAAATTTTTGTTTGGAAGCTCCCAGTCCTAAACCAAAAAGCCCGCCGGAGCCTACCGCCAAAAGCGATTGAATCACGTGAAAACCCACGTTATAAGGATCTTTCCAGGGATTAATGTATCCCATGATTCTGCGTAATCGATAAGAACTGGTAAAACTCAGCACTATCACTGCAATTAATCCCAAGAGAGCCATCCCGCCCAGGTAAAGCTGGTTAGCACCGGCAACAAACAGCATCACAAAGGATACCGCCATAATCACGGCCGCCGTACCTAAATCGGGTTCTAACATGACGGTACCGATTACCAATAGTGTAAGCAATAGTGCAGGTAAAATCCCCCGTGTAAATAAAAGAATGCGTTCTTTAATGTTAGCCAGCGTCAACGCCAACATTAAAATCAAAGAAAGCTTAGCCAACTCCGAGGGTTGAAAGGAAAAAAGAAAAAAATCAAGCCAGCGTACGGCACCCCCTACTTTTTTCCCGATACCGGGCACCAAAACCAAAAGCAAAAGACCAAACGATAAAATAAATAATGCCGGGGTCCATTTTTTTAATACGTTTAAGTCCATTTTATACGCCAGATACATGGCCGTAAGGGACAGTAAAAGGTATAAAATTTGCCGCTTAAAGTAATAATAGGCATCGCCGACCCTCAAAGAAACTGAAGGACTAGCCGAAAAAACCATAATTAGTCCTACCGACAAAAGCATCAGCACTACAAACAATAAAATTAAATCGGGCCTGGCGCTTTTTTTCAAACTTTTATTTCCCCTTTAACATCAATCAGCCGAGCCACCGCTTTTTTAAAAACTCTTCCTCTTTCTTCATAATTGGTAAACATATCAAAACTGGAACAAGCCGGCGACAAGAGAACGATATCCCCTTTACCCGCAACACTATTTGCCGCGTTGACCGCGCTTTCCATCGAATCGGAAAACATAATGGCATCAAACCCCAAGCTATGTAAGGTTAACGAAAAGCGTTCCCGGGCCTCTCCAATTAATACTATTTTTTTAACAACTTTTTTAATGTACATGCAAAGCTGGGTGATATCCACACCCTTATCTTTCCCCCCTGCAATTAAAATAATTTTCTTTTTTTTGCGGCCCCGTTTATTGACCGGCGCCAAGGCTTTTAAGGCCACTACCGTTGAATCCGGATTAGTACCTTTGGAATCATTATAAAATTCTACTCCCTGGAATTTATCAACGTACTCAATCCGGTGCTCTACCCCTTTGAAATCATGCAATACTTTTTTTACGGTTTGCTCCGAAATGCCGCATAGCTTAGCCACCGCCACGACTGCCAAACAATTTTCAAGATTGTGCTCACCTTTTAAGAAAATATCCTTGCGCGAGCAAACTTTTAGATCATGATCAGTGAGGCCGCAGATGATTTGATTATGAATCACATAAAAGCCGCTACGGTGTTTTCTTTTGCGGCTAAAAGGAACTAAAGTTGCCTTGGCTCCCTTAACCAACTTGCGCGTACGTCCTGAATCGGCATTATAAATTAAATAGTTTTCCTTGCGTTGATTTTCAAAAATACGCGCTTTGGCTTTTGCGTATTTATCGATACTGCCGTGGCGCTCGATATGATCTTCGGTAATATTTAGAATAACACTAATGTGGGGTTTAAACTCAAGAATCCCTTCCAGCTGATAACTGCTTACCTCGGCCACCACATAATCTAAATCGCCATCATCGACCGCAATCAAAGGAAATCCAATATTTCCGGCAGCAATAGCCTTAAAGCCGCCCGCTTTTAATACTTCGGTAATGAGGATCGTGGTAGTGGTTTTCCCGTTGGTTCCGGTAACCGCGATGATGGGTTTATTTAATATGCGATAAGCTAATTCAATTTCAGAAATTACCGGAATCGATCGGCTTTGGGCCCCTTCAAAAATCCCTAAATCCAAATGCACTCCGGGGCTAACCACAATTAAAAAGCTTTGGTCAATCGCCGATAAAGTATGGCCGCCAAACTCGCAAGCTACCGAAAGAGATTCAATCTCTTTCAACACCTCAACTGAAATTTGCTCCTTCGGCAAGGCTTCGGTAATAAAAACCTTAGCGCCGAGCTCTTTCAGGCGCCGTGCACAAGCCAGGCCGCTTTTTCCTAAACCAACTACCGTAACTCTTTTATCATTTAAATCCATAAATTATTCCTAAACTAAAAGATAAGCCAACAGGCCGAGTGCCGCTGCCGTACCCCAAAACATTAACACCACCTGGACTTCGGAAAATCCGATGAGCTCAAAATGATGATGCAGCGGACTCATTTTAAAAACCCTGCGTTTAAATAACTTATAAGAAGCAATTTGTATCAGTACCGATAACGTTTCGATTACTAAAACTCCCGCTACCAATAAAAGCCACCATTCTTTATGCAGCAAAATTGCAATTCCAGAAATCAGTGCGCCAATTGGCAGTGAGCCTACATCCCCCATAAAAACTTTAGCCGGATGAATATTAAAAACCAAAAAACCGGCCATGGCTCCGGCGCTGATCACCCCTAAGGCCGCAATTTCAGGTTGGTTTAACTTTACGGCGATACCCGCCAAACTTAAAAAAGCAATGGCGGCAACCCCCGCCAATAAACCATCCAGTCCGTCGGTTAAATTAGCCGCGTTAGAAGATCCAGCGATCACAAAAATTGCAAATGGAACATATATAATAGGACTTAACGTAACATGAAAATTAGTTGAAGAAAGCAAGTAAAGTGAAAACAGAAAAGCAAAAACACACTGCAATAAAAATTTATAGCGGCCGTAGAGACCTTCATTTTTACCTTTAATTTTCTTTAAAAAATCATCTAAAAATCCAATTACCGCAAAAGAAAGCATCAGTATGATCAGCGCACAAATTTCGATATTGATATCTAAATCCAAAAAGACGACCGAGAAAGCTAAAATTACCAGCACAAAAGCAATCCCGCCAAAAGTTAAAGTCCCCTTCTTTTTCAGGTGTTTCGTGGGCCCATCCTCACGGATATTCTGGCTCAGATTCAGTACCCGAAACAACCAAAGCAGAGGAATTAAAACTAAAACAGTTAAAAGCGCTGACGAACAAAACAGCAAAAAGTAACCTAGCATTGACGCAACTTTTCCCCTTTTTTAAGCTAATTTTAGCAGGTTTAGAGGATGGGTTCAATCAAAGAAAAAGGCCCTCTTCTAGATGAACTAGAAAAGGGCCCTGGAAAATCAAATCCGGAACTTATAAGTATACGTGAACTCCGATCGATGCAGCTGGGATTCCAGTTGCAGAGTTCAAGATCGAAATTGTATTGGTTGCAGCGCCAGCAGCGGTTAACGAATTATAAGCCAATGGAACTACGTTGCCTTCGATTGAGAAATCAGGAGTAAGGAAAACTTCGGCTCCTAGATTGATCGCAATCAATAAGTTAGTAGTGTTATTAACAAAAGCCGGGTTGCTGGTATAAGCAATTGCTCCGCCCCAGTGAGTATTGATAGCTTTGGATGGGCTAGCTAATCCCATTTTCATGGCAACCATCAAAGTAAAGTTAGTTACGCTAGCTCCGGCCGCACTGATCGTACCAAAAGCTAAACCGCCTTCAATTGCTCTGTTTTCGTCCAGATAATATTGAATGGTGGGCATCGTAATGGCACCCGTGGTTAAGGTTAATCCTTGCATACCAAATCCATATTTACCTACCGGAACTGCAAAAGAAGCCGAGGCCAACATCGAAACTACCAATAACGCTAATAAAATCTTTTTCATCTATTTCCTCCCCTAAAAATATATTTTACATTAGAGGCTAATTAGCCTCGTTAAAACGGGAATTAATATTTACCGGTTTCGGAAAAAGTTTGACAAGAAATCACCGGCAATGTCTTTACACCCTAAGCCAAAAGCAATCGCCATCGCAAGTGCGATACCACCTACAATTACGTTAATTGACTCTACAATCCATTTTAAATCAAATCCCATTTGGTTAACGGCGATCAGGAAAGCAAAAATCACAATGGCATACTGAACAATCCGTGAAATAATTTTTCCACCGGAAAGACCAACTGCATTGGCCGCCACCACTATAATATTTTGCAGTACGGCCGCCAAGAAAATTGAAACTGCCAGCACCACCGCTCCCGCTAATACTTTTGGAATATAAGCTAAGACTGCCGCTAATAAAACGGGCGCCCCGGCCACGCCAAAGGCTTCGGCAACTGCAACCAGCGTCAGAATAACGATAAACCAAAAGACTAATGCGGCTAAAATTTCGGAAGGCTTGGCTTTTACCTCACCTTTTTTTAGCATTTCGGTAAAGCCGGTTTTACCCACCCCGACGTCAAAAGCCATGACCTTTAAAATGGCCACCACTAACCACTGCACAACTTTGGCAATCACAAAACCAATTAACAGAAGTAGTAAAGCAAGTAAAGAATTAAGCACGATCGGATAGATTTTATCGAGGGTAGCCAGGAACGATTTCAATAAACTTTCACTTAGCACTCTTTATTCCCCCTTCCCTAGATTTTATTCTTAAATCAAGGACAATACAATCGAAATCAGGACAAAGAGTATCGCAAACCCGGTGGTTAATTTATCAAGGCCTTCTTCAAGACCCTTTTGGGAACCAAATAGCTTAGCAGACCCACCGATACCACCTAAACCTTCACCTTTGGCGGTATGCAGTAAAATCAAGACCACCAGCGTAACGGCCGAGATTAATTGTAAGATCAGTAAAAATCCTCGCATTTGATGATTATTCTATCTTACTCAATTTTTTTTGTCAAACATTAAAATATATAGTAAAATAGGCTTCTTATGAAAACAACACCAGTGTATTTGTGTATTTTGGACGGCTTTGCGATCGGAGAAAAAAGCAATAATAATGCCGTCTACCTAGCCATTAAAAATCAGCGCGCCCCTTTTATCGCGGAACTTTTTCAAAAACACCCCTACTCTCACTTAGCCTGCTCAGGCTTAGCAGTAGGACTACCCGAAGGAACCATGGGCAATTCTGAGGTTAATCATCTTAACATGGGTGCGGGACGAGTGGTCTATCAATCTATCGAAAGAATTAACGTCGCCATTGATGACGGCAGCTTCTTTAAGAATAAAGCCTTGCTGGCCGCGGTTAAAAATTGCAAAAAACATGATTCCACACTTCATCTGATGGGAATTTTACAGGGACACGGCGGGACGGTTCACGGCAGTATTCTCCACACATTTGGCCTGCTGGAGCTGGTAAAAAGCAGCCGGTTAAAAAAAGTAGATATTCACCTTTTTACCGACGGCCGGGACACCAATCCAAAATCCGCCGGCGAAGTTTATCTAAAAATGCTCCATGATAAAATTTCTGAATTATCCCTTAATAGCGTAGTCAAAATCAGATCGGTAATGGGACGCGAACTCGCCATGGACAGAGATACCGCCTGGAACAAAACTTTAATCGCCCTTAAAGCTTTAGTAAAAGGTGAAGGAGAATATACAGTTTCCTCTGCGGCGGAAGCCATCGAAGCGTCTTACGCTAAAGGAGAAACCGACGAATTTATTCGCCCTTCTATCATCGGGGACTATCAGGGGATTAAGCCCACCGATTCAGTAATCTTTTGGAATTTTAGACAAGATCGCGCGATGCAGCTAACCACCGCATTTTGTGAAAAGGATAAAAAATTATTTAATTACAAAAAAGGCACCACTCCCATTAATGATGGAATATATAATGAAATTCAACAAATTCAATCTAAAATAAAAGATATCGTATTCGTAGCCATGACTGAATATTATTCCGGCATCCACGCCTTAACCGCTTTTCCTGAAAAAGAAATTCCTAATACAGTTGGAGAACTAGTCTCAAAGGCTAAATTAAAACAGTTGCGTCTGGCTGGTCCCGAAAAATTTGCCCACGTAACCGGATGGTTTTCAGGTCGGAGAACCGCTCCCTTTCCCGGTGAAGACCGCCATTTAGCCCAGGATCTATCATTAAAAGATAGAACCGAAGGCGGGAAACGTTATGATTTAGTGCCCGAAATGACCGCTTATCTGGAAACCGATTATGCCCTCAAAGCCATTGAATCCGGTAAATATTCTTTAATCGTCCACAATTTCCAAAACGGCGATATGGTTGGCCATACCGGCAATATGGAAGCCGCGGTCGCCGCCATTGGGCACGTTTCCAAATGTCTCGAAAAACTGGTTCCGGCTTTTATTAACAAAGGTGGAGTTTTTGTCATTACCTCAGATCACGGTAATGCCGACGAAATGGAGCTTAAAAAAGGTGACGCCATGGTGTCCAGCACACAGCATTCACTGCATCCGGTTCCGTTTTGGGTTATCGGTAAAGATGTAAAATTAAAAGAAAAAGGAATCATCCCGGACGTAGGCGTAACCGTACTGGATTTAATGGGGCTTAAAAAAGCCAAAGCAATGACGGCTAATTCTCTACTCGTCTCTTAATTCAATTAAGTTACCGTCCGGATCTTTAACGAAATAAACCATCCCGCCGTCTTCTTTTTTGGCCGCAATCGTTTCGCAGCCACTATTTTTGAGTTTTTCAAAATACTTAACGTGATCGTCAACCGCAAGTGTAAAATGGCTAATTTTTCCTATCTGCGGAATCGCTTCTTTTAATTCTGGGAAATGAAATAATTCGATTTCCTGACCTTTTTCTGCTTTGAGAAATATCAGCTGAGCCGGCGAATTATAACCGAATATTTCTTGCATTAAACGCGCGGAGATTTCCTTTTCGACAATGGTTTTAAAACCAAAATTTTCAACGTAGAATTTTTCGGAAAGCTTAAGATTAGAGGTCGTTAATCCGATGTGCTGCAGCCATGCCATATTATGCCCAAACGCGCCTTTTTACTTTTTCGTCTATCTCTTTAACCGGATAGATTTCATCCACGATTTCGTCGGGATCAAACCAGAGCTTGATTTCGTGTTCGGCTTCGGGAGCATTGGCTGAGCAATGCACCACATTTTCAAACAAACCACAGGTCGTTAATCGGCCGTACTGGCCCCGGATACTGGTTGGTTCGGCTTCTTCGGGATTGGTGGTACCGGCTAACTCTCTAACTTTTTCAATCGCATTTTCACCGTCATAAACTATGGCCATGACCCTGCGGTATTTTGTCCCGTGGAGTTCGCCGCGGATATATTTAATCACATCTTCGAAAAAGGGTTTGTCTTTTAAATGGGCGTAGTGTTTTTCTGCCAGTTCTTTGGAAACCCGCACTACTTTTACGCCAACGATGCGCAGCTTGGTTTCGGACAGCCTGGTCAGAATGTTGCCGGTTAATGATTTTTTTAGGCCATCGGGTTTAATAATAACCAAAGTTTGTTGAATATTTTTCATGATTATTTATCCTGCAAACAGGCAATGCCGGGCAGCTCTTTACCTTCCATAAATTCTAAAGATGCTCCGCCACCGGTTGAGATGTGGGTCATTTTGTTAGTTAAGCCGGCTTTTTTGATGGCCGCGGCTGAATCCCCGCCGCCGATAATTGAAATAGCGCCTTTTTCGGTGGCCGCCGCTACAATTTTTGCAATTTCAATGGTACCTTTCGCAAATTTATCCATTTCAAAAACACCCATCGGACCGTTCCAGATAATAGTTTTAGCCTTCATTATTGCATTTTTAAACTTGGCTACCGTATCGGGACCAATATCTACTCCCAACCAACCGGCATCAATCGTAGTACGTGGTACTACTTGTACGTTTGCATCTTCCGCAAATTTATCGGCTACCACGTGGTCAATCGGTAAAAGAATTGGCACTCCCACATCAATCGCTTTTTTTAATATTTCTTTGGCTTCGGGGATTTGATCATCTTCTACTAAAGATTTTCCAACTTCAATGCCGCGGGCTTTAAAAAAGGTATAGGCCATTCCGCCTGCAATAATTAGAGTGTCAACTTTATCCAAAAGATTTTTCAAAACCCCAATCTTAGAAGAAATCTTAGCCCCGCCGATAATCGCCACAAAAGGACGCGCCGGATCAGACAAGGCTTTACCCATAATATCTAATTCCTTTTGAATTAAGAAACCGGAAACGGCAGGAAGATATGCGGCTACGCCTACGGTTGAGGCATGGGCACGGTGAACGGTACCAAAAGCATCCGAAACAAAAAGTTCGGCTAGTGTTGCTAATTTTTTCGCAAACTCAGGGTCGTTTTTAGTTTCTTCCTTATGGAATCTAACATTTTCAAGTAAAACCACGTCACCATCTTTCATTTTATCAACTTCGGCTTTTACTTGATCGCCCACACAATCCGGCAGCATTTTTACTTCTTTTTTAAGCAGTTCTCCGAGGCGCTTGGCAACCGGCGCCAGCGATAATTCGGGCTTTTTTTCGCCTTTGGGGCGACCCAGGTGAGAAACTAATATTATCCGCCCACCCTTCTTTATCAAATATTCGATGGTAGGCAGCGCAGCTTGAATTCTTTTATCGCTGGTAATATTTTGTTTGGCGTCCAGCGGAACGTTGAAATCAACCCGGACTAATATTTTTTTGCCCTTGATTTCGGTATCTTTTAAATCCTTAATCGATTTCTTTGCCACGATAATCACTTATAAGCTTTTGGCCATAATGTTAATTAAATCTACCATTCGACATGAGAAGCCCCATTCGTTATCGTACCAGGATAGAATCTTTACTAAATCTTTACCGATCATCATGGTTGATAATCCATCAATAATTGAAGAATGTGAATTTCCGGTAAAATCGATTGATACCAGTGGCTCATCAGTAAAGGCTAATATTCCTTTTAATTTGCCGTTGGCCGCATCTTTTAATGTCTTATTAATTTCTTCCGCGGTGGCTTCTTTTTCGAGATTAGCGGTTAAATCCACAACCGATACGTCCGAAGTGGGAACACGCATTGAAAATCCGTTTAATTTTCCTTTGAGCTCAGGAATAACTAAGCCAACTGCTTTGGCCGCCCCGGTAGTAGTTGGAATCATGGACATGGCCGCGGCGCGTGCTCTGCGTAAATCGCTATGGGGAAGATCTAAAATACGTTGGTCATTAGTATAAGCATGGATGGTAGTCATTAATCCGCTCTTGATACCCCATTTTTCGTGAATGACCTTAGCAAATGGAGCTAAGCAGTTAGTAGTACAAGATGCATTGGAAACAATATGATCTTTAGCTGGATCATACGTGTCATCATTTACTCCGATAACTACGGTTTTGATATCACCCTTAGCCGGCGCTGAAATGATTACTTTTTTGGCACCCGCGGTTAAATGCTTACCTGCTGTTTCGGTATCTCTAAACAAACCGGTAGATTCAACTACAACATCAACGCCTAAATCTTTCCAGGGAAGTTTAGCCGGGTCTCTTTCGGAAAGAATTTTAATTTCTTTTCCGTTAACCACGATGGCCCTGTCTTTGGCTTCGACGGTACCTTTAAACTGACGATGGACTGAATCATATTTTAATAAGTGGGCCAGAGTTTTTGCATCAGTTAAATCATTGATCGCAACAAACTCAATATTTTTATCGTCAACCCCAGCTCGCAGAACTAACCTGCCAATCCGACCGAATCCGTTAATCGCTACCTTTACTTTTCCCATTGTGAATCCTCCTTCATAAATTTCAGAACAAGCCCAAATTATACGGTAAATTGCTACCACGTGCAACGGGATTTTTTTCATTTTCCCTCGTAAAAGCTTTTCGTGATATAATTTTATGCCTATGGAAGACACATCCTGGAGATCAATATTATTTGCGGCCGGAGCATCGATCCTCCTGCTATTTATCACCTATTTTCTGGTTACCTCAAAAACCATGGATTTTTTAAACGTGGGCCCGCCCGAACATATTATTGAATTTGAAAACGCGCACGTCATCGGCCGCCAGGGCGATAAAAAAGACTGGGAAGTTATCGCGGCTACCGGATGGTCTACTAAAAATCAAGATGAAACCAATTTGTCTGGCATCCAAAACGGTTGGGTTTATGAAGATAATATTCCAATTATAAAAAATATTAGTGCCGAATCGGTGAAAATCTATAAACGAACTGACATAGTGGAAGCAATTGGTAATCCGCTTAAAGCCGACGTCGATCTTTTAAGAGTTAGTTCTTCCAAGAAGAAAAGAATTAAATACTCAAAACTTTCGGCCCAGCGTATCAGCTATAACGGCAAACAGAAAATATCACAAGTATTTAAAGACATAAAAATCGTTGACGGCCGCACCGTTATATTATCAGATCACATGGAAATTGATCACAACAAAAAGCTAGCTACCCTGACGGCTAACCCCAGAGTATTGCAGGGAAAAACATCAATTTTTTGCCGGGAAATCGTTGCCAACCCCGAAACCGAAGAATACCTGGCCCAAGGCAACCCCCGCCTTAACTTAAAAGAAAAAAACAAAACCACTAAAATTACCTCCGATAAAATTTTCGTCAAAAAAGGCGATCGGGAAACCATTGATTTAATCGGCAGCATCAAAATCATTCAACCCAAAAAAATTGCGGTATCCGATCAGGCCCACTACGACGAAGATAATACCGAATTAACACTAAAAGGAAAGGTTCGCACCGTTTTTGAAAAAGGCGAAGAATTTTTAACCGAGAAAACCATAAATAATATCAGCAACCCGGAAGCCCAGGAATTATTAAAAGAAAAAACGGTTTTAGTCTGCGATGACATGACCATCTACACTGATTCAGACGATGCATTAGCTACCGGAAACGTTTACATCACCCAAAAAGGCAAAGAGGCCAAATCGGATCGCGCTTTATATAAAGATGATGAAGAAAAAATCTACATGACCGGCCAGGTTACTCTGAAGAAAAAAGACAAATGGGTCGATGCCGAAGAAGTAGTGGTTTCGATTCAGGACGAATCTTTTGAAGCACAAGGCAGAGTAGAAACCAAATTCATACTAAAGAAAAAGCATTAAAAGATTAGTTTTTCCCTGCGCATCGCAATCGACTGCACAATCCCAATACAGGTTAAATTTAGCACTAAAGCCGATCCCCCGAAGGATAGAAGCGGCAGCGGAATGCCAACGATCGGCAAAATCCCCAACGTCATTCCAATATTCACAAAAATATGAAATAAATACATACTGGCAATGCCGGCACAAATCAGCTGACCAAAAGGATCCTTTACTGAACAAGCAATAAAAATAATGCGCCAGAGCATTACCAGAAAAAGCCCTAAAACTAAGAGGCTGCCGAACAAGCCAAATTCCTCCGCCACTACCGAAAAAATGAAATCGGCATGTTGGACCGGAATAAACTGCAGCTGAGTCTGGGTTCCCCGCAAAAATCCCCTACCTAAAACCATGCCGGCCCCTACCGCAATCTTGGCCTGCAAGGTATGGTAGCCCGCCCCTAATGGATCTAGTCCGGGATTTAAAAAGGTTAAGATTCTTTGTTTTTGGTAATCTTTTAAAAGTTCCCAGATAAATGGGAAAGCCACTCCGGACCCAATATTTACCAGCATGGTGATTACAAAATTAAACCAACGCATGCGCACAAATGACAGCACCATAAATAGTAAAATAATATATATAACCCACACCGGCAAAAATTGGCGCAAGATAATGCTTAAAAGCAGCGTCAAAAATACTACTAAAAGCTCCCACGAAATCCTGGAATATAAAAGCATACCTAAGGTTATTGCCCCGATGACTAAAGACGTTCCTAAGTCGGGCTGCATAAAAATCAGCAGAAAAGGAATACCGACTAATGCAAAAACCGGTAAAACCTGACGGAAATTATTGACCCAGCCAATTCTGCCTTTTAAAAATGCCGCTAAAGTAATGATCATGATTAATTTTGAAAATTCAGAAGGCTGAAACGTAACTGGTCCAATGGCCAGCCAGCGCTGCGCACCCAAAGCTGCGCTACCGCGCAAATCCACAAACAGTAAAGCCATCAACATTAATGGATATAAAATAAAGGTCAGTTTCTCGAGGCGCTTATAATCCAAATACGCAAAAAATAACAAAAATGCCGAAGCGATCAACAGTGAAATAAAATGTTTATTAATAAACTTTAAAAAACTGCCGCCCTTCAGTTCAATTGAATAGGTGGCACTAAAAATCATAAAAAAGCCAATAAGAATCAAAAGAAAGGTGCAAACCCAGAGAGAAAAGTCAGAGTTTTTAAGCATCCGCAGGTTAATCATGCATTACGTTCCTATGCTTCCAGGGATTTAAGCGCGGCCTTAGCCTTATTTTGGGTTTCAATATACTCGCGCTCGGGATCAGAGTCGGCCACAATGCCGGCGCCGGCTTGAACAAAAGCCGCCTGCCCTTTTACTACAATGGTTCGGATGGTAATACAACTATCCAGATCACCCGAAAAATCAAAGTAACAAACACAACCCGCGTACGGGCCCCGCCGCGTCTTTTCCAGCTCATCAATAATTTGCATGGCTCTAACTTTTGGCGCGCCGGAAACCGTACCGGCAGGAAAACATGCCCGCAAAAGATCAATGGCATCCATACCCGGTTTTAATTGTCCGACCACATTACTTACAATATGCATCACGTGTGAATATTTTTCGACCACCATTAAATCGGTAGTTTTTACCGTTTTATATTCACAAACTCTACCTAGATCATTTCTAGCCAAATCAACTAACATAATATGTTCGGCCCGTTCTTTCGGATCTGCCAACAGTTCTTTGGTTAACTTTTCGTCTTCCATTTTATTTTGACCGCGCGGCCGAGTTCCTGCAATGGGCCTTACCGTAGCCTGGCCTTCTTCCAGGCGCACCATAACCTCCGGAGACGCACCGACCATCTTCATATCCCGAAAAGATAAATAAAACATATACGGCGAAGGATTAATGGTGCGTAAAGCCCGGTAAATATCGAAAGGATCACTCTTGGTTTTAGTTTTAAAGCGTTGGGATAATACCACTTGAATTATATCCCCGTCATGAATATATTGTTTGGCTTTAGAAACGGCAGAAATAAAATCTTGTTTAGAAAAATTTGAATCGACTTTCTCCACGCTTTTTTCAGTGTCTTCCGTAAAAGTAACCGGTATTTTAAGTTTTTCAATTAATCCATCAATTTTTCGACATGCGGTTTCATAGGCGGCCAGCGGATCATCTGTGATTAACGCATTAGAGATCACTAATATTTTATTTTTCACCCGATCAAAAGCTAACAGCGAATCAGTTAGCAGCAGTTGAATATCATAAAGCTGCAGATCGTCCTTACATTTATCCGGAATATCCTCAACAAACCTTACATTATCATAACCAACGTACCCCACAAATCCACCGTGAAAGCGCGGCAGGCCCTTAACTTTTACCGGCTGATACTGTTTCAATAGTTCTTTTAATACGGTAAATGGATCCCCCGTTTTTTTCTCTACCCTACCCGCCTTTATAATTTCAATTTTTTCTTTTTTAGACCGGAAAATGATTAATGGATCGGCCCCCAAAAATGAAAAGCGGGCAATATTTTCTCCGCCTTCCACGCTTTCCAGTAAAAACGAGTATTCACTTTCGATTTTTTTGTAGGCTGAAACCGGAGTTTCCATATCCGCTACAATTTCTTTATAGACCGGAATGACATTTCCTTGTTTTGCTAGTTTTAAAAACTCATCTTTGTTTGGAAACATAAACTACTTCCCCGTAAAAATTTTAATTGCAATAAATATTACAAAAAACCCAAACATCTTCCTAAGATAAAACGCCGGTATCAAGTTTGCCAGGTTTGATCCCGCCACTGCACCTAAAACTGCTCCAATGGCCATAAACACTAATAACGATGTCAGCACATTCCCTTTACGAAAATAACCATATGCGCCGAGCGCTGCAGTTGGAACAATCACGGCTAAGGCAATTCCCTGCGACATATGCTGGGATAATCCAGCTAAAATAACCAATCCCGGAACTAAAACCGTTCCCCCGCCAATCCCCAAAAGACCGGATAAAAATCCGGTTAACAGTCCGATTAAAATAATAAAATTATTCATCTTACTTTACCCCAAAATCATGCGGATGCCAACTATTAACATAAAAACGGCGTAAGCGATACGCAGTTTTTTTGCTGAGAGTTTATGGGCTAATCCCACCCCAACGTAGGCACCTGCCATGCCAAAGATTGCCAGCCATAATACAATCTCTAAATCCAGGTTCCCGTGCATTCCATAAATCACGGCTCCCATGGCGGCGGTGGGAACAATTAGCGCCAACGAGGTTCCGTGGGCTTCGTGTTGAGTGCGCTTTAGCAGTAAAACGATGGCCGGAACAAAAACTACGCCGCCACCCAACCCTAAAAGCCCCGAAACAAATCCCGCCACTAATCCAATTAATAAACTTTCTATATTTTTCTTCATGTTTCTCTTTTTAGGATGCTTTCTGCAACATACAAATCTTCGGGTGTGGTAATTTTAATATTAAAACATGAAGACGGAACCACTTTAACTTTGATACCTTGGGCTTCAACTAACATGGCGTCATCGGTTACATCCTGACTATTCCCTTTTTGATATGCCTTTTTTAGCATGTCAAAATTAAAACCTTGTGGTGTTTTGGCCCCCCAATATTTTTTTCGATCCGGAGTTTTAACGATGGTGCCCTGCTTTACTTCTTTGAGGGTATCTTTTACTGGCGCAGCTACAATACAAGCACCATGTTTTTCCACCCCTTCAATTACCGCTTCAATATCATTAGCATCCACTAAAGGCCGGGCTCCGTCATGCACTAAGACAATATCGCAGGGAAAATCAATCGCTTTGATGCCGTTAAACACCGAATCCTGGCGGCGCTCACCTCCGGCGACTACTTTTCTTACCTTTGAAATATTTTCTTTTTTGATTAAATTTTCTACATCTTTAACTTTATCTTTTCCAATCACTACCACAATATCATTGATCGACGGTGAATTTTCAAACTTCAAAATGGTTCGCAAAATAATGGGTTTACCCAAAAGTCCAATAAACTGCTTACCGTGAGCATCATTCATGCGCTTGCCGATTCCGCCCGCCGCAATAATGGCACAAGTTTTCATTGCTTTAACCTCGTTAAAATTTCGCAGCCGTTTTTCTTTACCAAAACCATATCCTCTATTCTAACTCCTCCGATGCCTTTTATATAGACCCCCGGCTCAATGGTAATCACCATGCCCGCTTTTAATTTATTATTATTGTCACCTGAAACCTTAGGCGCCTCATGCGTTTTCCTGCCAATGCCATGTCCGGTAGTGTGACCAAAATATTTAGCTAATTTCTTTTTCTTTAAATAATTTCTAGCGGCGGCGTCAACTTCGCTACAAGGAACCCCCGCTTTTACTTTTGCGATAGCTTTGGTTTGAGCGATTTTCACTTCTTTGAGCATGCATTTTTGCTTTTGATTGGGTTTTCCAATCACAAAGGTTCGCGTATAATCTGATCGATAACCTCCCAAAATCACCCCAAAATCAAGCATAACCAGTTCGCCTTTTTTAATCTTCTTTTTTGAGGCAAACCCATGCCATTTTACCGATCGGTGTCCCGAAGCAACAATCACCCGAAAAGAAGGTTTTTTACCGCCAAGCTGTTTAATTCTTTTTTTAATATATTTGGCGACTTGCAGTTCAGATATGCCGGGAACAATGATCTTTTTTAATTCTTCAACAATAATTGGGGGTATTAACGCCGCCCGGCGCAGGATTGAAAGTCTGCC
The DNA here is from genome assembly GCA_018823125.1 of Candidatus Margulisiibacteriota bacterium. Classification (GTDB taxonomy): domain Bacteria; phylum Margulisbacteria; class WOR-1; order JAHJIW01; family JAHJIW01; genus JAHJIW01. The sequence continues at coordinate 262,247 of JAHJIW010000005.1, forward strand.
TCTTCTCATCTATTTTGCCAACTTAATTGCAGCTAAAAGACCTAATTTATAGCTCTCCACCCCAAAACCCGAGACTTGACCCGTAGCCACCGGCGCAATTACCGATTTATGCCTGAATTCTTCGCGGGCATATATATTGGAAAGGTGAACTTCAACCGTGGGTATGTTTACCGCCGCCACCGCATCGCGAATCGCAACACTGTAATGAGTATAACCGGCCGGATTAATGACGATGGCCCCGGCTTTTCCTCTAGCGGAGCCAATTTTTTCAACGATTTCGCCTTCAGATGAACTTTGCAGAATATCCAATTCAACTTTATGCGCTTTAGCAATTTTTTCAAGCTCGGCATTGATTTCTTCTAAGGTAAATTTTCCGTAAACGTCAACCTCGCGCTCACCTAAAAGATTTAAGTTGGGACCATGAATTACAAATATTTTTTTAGCCATCGGATTCCTCCTTAAAAGAGGATTATAACATATGAAAAATCGGGTGTAATCAAAATAATATATATAGAAAGTGAAATTTTTGGGGAGAAGGTACGATAATGAATTGATTCCATTGTAAAATCATTAGGGGGAAAGGATGAGCATATCCGGAGTAAGATCCACATTAGACTTAGTAAAACTATATTCATCAAGAGATACAAATAGAAACGGCAAGCTTGAAACCGACGAAATCAGTCGAAGAGAAATTAAAAAATACGATATTAACGGTGATAACTGTCTCTCTCCCTGGGAGGCTATGGAAGCCGCTAACACTATCCAAGCCAGTGAGATTTTTACTATAAATGATATTGATAGATCTAAGTTCGGGGCATCTTATATCCCACTAATTACACTCGAATCCGACACCCAACTTTACGAAATAACCTATCAGGAAGGAACCGACTTATGGGTTAATGATAAGCTTGAGGCTACTCAGGGTACACTTAAAGATGATACCAATTTTGATGGAACACTTTACAAAGGCGAAACTGAAATAGTATTTCATGAAGACGGTACCGTATTTTCTGGAACCTTAGCCGCGCCCGCAACTTTTACTCATCAGAGTGGAAAAGAAATAACTTTTCAGGCAAATACAAAAATTCGTTTCACAGAAGATGGATCCGTATATTCTGGGACTTTAGCAGCGCCGGTAACTTTTAGTGAGATATATTATAGACGTACTATCCGAGAAACCACTCAAGCAACCTATGCAGCTAATACAGAAATAGCATTCTGCGATAATGGAGAAGTTGAGCATGGAACATTGGCTGAGGATACAAGTTTTCCAAGAAAAATCTACCAAGGAACCTACTATCGACCCACGATTCACCCGCTAAGCGGTTATGAGGTGGATCATGAAAATGAGGATGTTACCTACAAAGGTGGAACAGAAATTAGATTTGGTTCGGGCTGGATAGTTACCAATGGTACTTTAGCTGAAGATACCAGAATGTCAAATAAAGGCGGAACCCTTAGTGACTTACATTTTATGGCTGCCCCCATTATAACCTTTAAGGCTGGTACCGAAATTGAATATACTAATGACGGATTTATCAAAACCGGGACCACTGCCAAGACATTTACTGAACCAAGATTTGGACTAAAATTTCCAGCAGGATCAACCGTAACTTTTATTGATAATTTGCCAATTCTCCACAGTGTAACCACCAGCGAGGTAATGGAATTTATTAATCCTCCGGTTATACCGGCTGGAACACAGGTAGATCTCCGGTCAAATAAGGTAGAGATTAATCGTCCTGATACATATGAATTTAGTTCTCTCATCCCATTATTAATTGAATTATTAGAAACAGAAAATGACCCTGACAGAAAAGAAGATTTGGTTGAGTGGCTTGCAATTGCTGGAGGTCACCGTGAATATATCCACCAAGGACCAATCGATGAATCAGCTATCTCCACCTTAACCAATGTATTACTCAACGACCCCTATTATAAAACTTATTATTTTAATGAAGCTAATCCTAGTACTCAATATTATTCGGTTAGACATAAAGCAGCAGAGGTATTAGGAAGGCTGGATGATGACCGCTCGGTCCCAGCCCTAATCGAAGCAGCTAAAACACCCAATGACCCCAGCCTTAGAAATAAAGCAATTAATGCATTAGAAGAAATGAATACTCCTAAAGCAATCCCGATATTAAGAAATAGGATGCTATTTGACCCAGTTAAGAGTGTTAGAGACACGGCACGTGAGGCTTTCAAAAAAACCAAAGAAACTTGGGATTAAGAAAAAAACAAAACCTACCCTTTTATGATATAATTCTCCCTATCCACTATGGTTAAAAGACGCAAAATCGTTCAATTTAACATCACCGGAAAAATTCTGGTTTTAATCTTTCTAATGTTCTCCGCATTAGTTTGCGGTGTTTTACTATATATAACCACCAATCTTCCCGACGTCGATAAAATTGCCACTTACGTGCCGGATGAATCAACCATACTATATTCAATTCACGGCAAAGAAATTGCCAGACTCCATGGCGAAGAGAACCGGCAACTGGTCCCCCTTTCCCAAATTTCTCCTTATTTAGTGGAATGTGTATTAACTACCGAAGATGCCAAGTTTTTCGAGCATCACGGCGTTGATTTTTTAGGGATTGGCCGCGCCGTATTGAAAAATTTAAGCCGCGGCCGCCTGGCCCAGGGCGCCAGCACCATTACTCAACAATTAGCCCGCAGTTTATTTTTAACCCGCAAAAGAACTTTTGCCCGAAAAATCGCCGAAGCAATTTTAGCTTTTGAAATTGAACGCAAATACACTAAAGAAGAAATTTTAGAACTTTACTTAAATAATGTTTACTGGGGTCATAACGCATACGGAATTGAATCAGCGTCACGTTTATATTTTGGTAAACCCGCTAAAGATTTAGACCTGGCCGAGTCGGCATTACTAACCGGTTTACTAGAAGGTCCCGAACTTTATTCGCCTTACAAAAATATTGCTCGAGCCAAAGCCAAACAGGCCTACGTTTTATCACGCTTAGTAGATACTAATCGTATTTCCCAAGCCACTGCCGATGAGGCTTATAATCAAGAACTTACTTTCCCAAGAACTCGCCTGGCCCGTTTTGGCCACATTGCCCCCTATTTTGTCAGCTACGTGCTTAGCTATTTAACCGAAAAATACGGCGAAGAAAAAGTTTACGGCGGCGGACTCAAAGTTTACACCACCCTGGATTTAGAATTACAAGATGCCGCGGATGAAATCGTAACCAAATATGTTTCTGAAGAAGGTGGAAAATATAATTTTACTCAAGCAGCGTTAGTTGCCATTGATCCCCGCACCGGATATATCAAAGCCATGGTGGGCGGAACCGATTTTGGCGACAGTAAATTTAACCGGGTAACTCAATCCAAGCGTCAACCCGGATCATCTTTTAAACCGTTTGTTTATACTGCCGCCATGGAAAAAGGCTATTCTCCGGGAACCATTATTATGGACCGGATTGCAACCTGGGAGGTGCCAACTACCGAATGGAATCCTAAAGGCAAATGGATACCGCAAAACTTTAACCGCAAAACCAGCGGTCCGGTAACTTTACGCCATGCTCTTGAAATGTCACTAAATATTCCTGCCATTAAATTACTAGAAAAGGTAGGCATATCCAGTGTCATTGACGTTGCCCGCAGAATGGGAATCCGCAGCCATCTGGACCGCAATTTAGCCCTGGCACTTGGAGTTTCGGATGTAACCTTAAAAGAAATGACCAGTGCTTACGGTGTTTTGGCAAATTCCGGAATCCGGGTAGAGCCGGCCGGTATCATAAAAGTAGTTGATCGCCGCGGAAAAACTCTGGAACGCCACCAAATCGAAGGTAAAAGAGTTTTAAAACCAAATATCGCAGCCGCCATGGTCGATTTAATGAAGGGCGTATTACTGCGCGGAACCGGAGTGCGCGGCCGGCTCAACCGCGAAGCCGCCGCTAAAACCGGAACCACCGAAGATTATAAGGACGCCTGGTTTATTGGATTTGTTCCGCAGCTGGTTTGCGGAGTATGGGTCGGAAACGACGATAATACAGTCATGAAAGGTATTGCTGAAGTTGCCGTTTGCCCCCGCATGTGGAAATCTTTTATGAAAGTTGCCCTAAAAGACATTCCTACTAAAAAATTTCCTCGTCCCAAAGGCCAAGTAAGCGTCAAAATATGTATAGACTCGGGACAGCTGGCCACCAATATGTGCCCGGCTAATCGGGTTAGATACGAAAAATTCTGGAAAAACCGGGTCCCCAATGAAAATTGCCAGGTTCACCTGGGAATTATTGAAGAAGCTGGCGACCATGAAGAAATTTTCATTAATGAGCCTCCGCCGGAAGGATATTTAATCAGATGAAAACGATAAAATTTGGAACCGATGGCTGGAGAGCAGAAATCGGCAAAGATTTTACTTTTGATGGGGTTGCTTTAGTTGCGCAAGCCCTGGTTCAACATATAATCGAAACTGGAGCTAAAGATAAACCGGTAGTGGTTGGCTATGATAACCGTTTCTTATCAGAAAAATTTGCGGCGCTGGCCGCAGAAATAGTTTCTTCCAACGGAATTAAAACCCTGCTTTTTGACAGCAGCGTCCCCTCTCAGTTGACCGCTTTTGCAACTAAAACTTTAAATTGTTCATATGGCATTATGATCACCGCCAGTCACAACCCGGCTACCTGGAACGGATTTAAAATTAAAGAAAATTACGGCGGCTCGGCCCAGCCCGAAACCACTAAAAAAGTTGAAGAACAGGTTAAGAAAATTCAAGAAAAAAATATTCCGATCAAAAAAGGAAATCTAAGCAATATTGAAAAAATTAACTTAAAAGAAAAATATTTTGATCAACTCAAAAAAATCGTAGACGTAAATTTAATCAAGACCTCAAAAACTAAAATCATTATTGATCCCATGCACGGAAGCAGCGCCGGACTATTAAAAGAATTTTTAGCTAGGGTCGGAATTGAAGCCATTGAAATCCGCGGCAAGCGTGATCCCCTCTTTGGCGGAGTTAATCCGGAACCGCTGCCCATCAACCTCGAAGCACTGCAGGAAGAAGTTAAAGAAGACGAATTAAATTTTGGTAAAAATATAGTGGGGATTGCCTGTGACGGCGACGGCGACCGCATCGGCGGCATGGACGAAACCGGCGAATATCTAAGTTCGCACAACATGTTCTCTTTGCTCTTAAAACATATGGTAGAAAACAAAAAATTATCCGGAGACGTAGTTAAAACTTTTAATATCAGCCGTTTAGTTACCAAACAAGCCCAGGCTTACAAAAGAAAACTACACGAAGTGCCGATCGGTTTTAAATACATCGTAAAACTGCTGCTGAGCCAGGATATTTTAATCGGCGGCGAAGAATCCGGCGGCATCGGCATCAAAGGACACATCCCGGAACGCGACGGGATACTCTGCGGCCTGCTTTTAATCGAGCTTTTAGCCAAGGAAGGAAAACCCGCCCGTGCAATTTTAAATGACCTGATGGATCAGTTTGGCTATTTTTATTACAACCGCATCGATCTGCATATGGACCGTCAAAAGATCGATGCTTTTATTAATCAGCTGAAAAATAACCCGCCTAAAAAAATCGGCGGGAAAAATGTTGCCAACATCGAAGATCTGGACGGCATCAAACTGAATTTCGAAGACGAAAGCTGGATTTTATTCAGAGCTTCCGGGACTGAACCCCTGATTCGCATCTACTGCGAAGCCCGCACGACCCAAGACGTTGATCTGATCCTCGGTGAAAGCCAAAAGTTAATTTAAGGTTTCGTTGGCCTTAGCTTTTTCACGCATTTCCTCTTCGAAGGCTTCTTTCTTTTCAATGCGTTTAATTTCGGATAATTCCTTGGCGCTTAGTTGCCATTGCCCTAATTCTTTAAACTTATCGGCCAGCATCTGCCGAACTGCTTTGTTTTCGCCGGACACAATCGAGGCTTTTTTGTATTCCTCGATGGCCAGATTTATATTTTTAGTCTGATCTTTATCCTTAGCCCGTTCTTCATATAACTTTGCCAGTAAAATATGCAGGCTGGCATCTCCCGGATTTAACTCCACCGCCTTTTTGTATTCCATGAGCTGCAGATCCGCCTGTCCCATGGCAGCATAAGTGTCTCCGAGCAGAAGGTGTAAATACGGATTAGTTGGATTTTCGGAAATGGCTTGTAAAAAATAAGTGATGGCTTCATTAATTCGGCCCTGCATTCTTAAACGAAAACCCTGCATCAAAGGATCATTAATTTGCACCTTAGCTTTATTTTTAATTTCGGAAAACCATTTTAAAAACTCGCGCTCCTGTTTTTCTTCCAAGGCCGCAACCTGCACGTCTTTATCTTTGTCTTTAAATTTGCGCAGTCTTGAATCTTCGAGCTTTATGATATGATAACCAAAAGCAGTTTTCACAATATCCGAAACGTCTCCCACCTTTAAGGAAAATACCGCCGCATCAAATTCGGGAACCATCATTCCTTTAGTGAAATACCCAAGGTCGCCGCCTTTGGTTGCGGAACCCGGATCGTCAGAGTATTTCCCGGCTAGTCTGGAAAAACTTTCACCCTTCTTAATTCGAGCTGATATTTCTTCAGCCAGTTTTTTTGCGTTTATGTCTGCGGTTTCATTTTGCGCTTTCCGCTCTGCCTCGGTGGACGCCAAAGATGGTTTAGCACGAATTAAAATGTGGCGCGCCGAAACTTCGCGCAAATCATCAGAAGTAATTTTAACGTCACCCTTGATTTGATTAACCATTTTTTGCACTAAAATTTCTTCTTTGATTACATTTCTTAAAGTACCCATATCTGATCCAGATTTTTTGAGGGCGGCATTCAATTCGTCCATACTTTTTATATTAGAAGATTTCATCACGCTCTGCAGGGCTTGATCAATCTCGCCCCCGCTGACGCCAACCTTGCGTTTGGCCTCGTTTAACATAATAGAAAAATCAATGGTTTGATCCAGCGCTAAGCTTTGAAAATATAATAGTTCTTGCGGCGACATGTCTCTGGAAAAATTATTGGTTAATCTGCCCAGGATCTGATTAAAGCGGACCGGGTCAACCGCTTTGCCATTTACGGTAGCGATGGCATTACTGCGCTGGGTGCCCCCGCCTCCCAGCGAGCTCATTCCCAAACCATAAAATATGGAAGCCACAAAAACCACCGCAACTGAAATAATGATTACCTTCATCTTTTTTCTAAAAAATTGCAACATTTGATTTACTCCTTTACTTTTCTTTTAAAAGTTTTGAAACCGAAATATATCCGCCCAGCATCCCCAAAAACATTCCCAGGGCAGACACCATAATATAAATAGTACTCAACTGTTTTTTATCAACCACTACCGGCAAAAAAGGCAGCGCCGATAAAATCCGCGCCGCAATGGCATCATAAGAAAACTTTAAAATTAAAATTGCAAAGGCTCCGCCTAATACTCCAATTAAGATCCCTTCGATAATAAAGGGTCCGCGAATAAAAGAATTGGTAGCCCCGACTAAGCGCATGATGGAAATTTCGGTTTCCCGCGCTAAGACAGTCAAACGAATGGTATTGACTACAATTAAAAGCGTAGCAAAGGTTAACAGTAAAACAAAAATAAAACCGCCAATCCGCATGGCATCCACTAATATTTTTGTGTTTTCAAGATAAGATCCGCTGTAGCGCACGTCATCTACCCCATCAACTTGCTTGGCCATCCGTGCTGTTTTTTCAACCAAATCAGTAGATCTGATTTCCAGACTAAATGTATTAGGGAGAGGATTGTCCTCAACCACGTCATCTAAACTAAAACGGGCAGCAAATTTTTCTTTAAAATCGCGCCAGGCTTCATTTTTGGGAACAAAAGTTACCTTTTCGACTCCCGGCAGCGACACCAATTGAGAACGAAAAGCAGCAATTTCGCTATCCGACAGATTTTTCTGGATGTATACCGAAACATCCATTTTGGCGCTGATTTCGCCGATAATATTTCCGGTATTCAGTACCAAAAGCAGGAAAAAACCAAAAATGGTAAGAGAAATAGTAATAATACCGACCGTGATCATGCTCATCAGACCACTGCGGCGAAAGCTGGTAAAGGCTTCAACCACAAAAAACTCTAAATTCTTAAACAAGCTTATCCCCTTTTAAAGATTATAAGTTCCCGCTGTAAACGCCTAACTGCTGATCTCTGATAATGCGGCCCGATTCCATCGCAATCACGCGTTTTTTCATCCCGTCTACAATACTTTTATTATGAGTAGCAACTAAAAGCGTGGTATTGCGTTTATTAATTTTATCGAGCAGCTGTAATATTTCCCAGGAAGTGGCCGGATCCAGGTTTCCGGTGGGCTCATCCGCCAGCAAAATGGGCGGATTATTAACTAACGCCCGGGCAATACAAGCACGCTGTTTTTCACCGCCGGATAGTTGCGCGGGGAACTGTTTGGCCGAACGCAGCATCGAAACTAATTCGAGAGCCTGCATGGTTTTGCGCCTGATCTGAGAACGAGGACATCCGGTAACCTGCAGGGCAAAAGCCACGTTTTCGTATACCGTTTTACGCGGCAGCAGTTTGTAATCCTGAAAAACTACGCCGATATTTCTTCTTAAATAAGGCACCTGTTGTTGTTCGAGGCCGGCAATATTTATTTTATCAACAATGACCGAACCGGTGGTAGGAACTTCATCGCGGTATAAAAGTTTCATCAGGGTAGTTTTACCGGCACCGGAAGGACCCACAATAAAAACAAATTCTTCTTTTCCGATATGCAAATTTATATCGTAAAGGGCCCCGACCCCGTTTGGATAGTTTTTAGAAATGTTACGCAACTCAATCAAAACTTATCCCTCCTGTTTATTCATACAAAGGAAACTGCTTGCAAAGTTCAGCTACCTGGCCCTGAACGGCTTCTTTGACCTTTTGATCTTCCGGATGGGAAAGCGCTTTGCCAAACAGTGAAGCAATAATTTTCATCTCTGTTTCTTTCATCCCGCGGGTGGTTAAGGCCGGGGTTCCTACCCGGATGCCTGAAGTAACAAAAGGTGATTCCGGGTCAAATGGAATAGTATTTTTATTGACCGTAATCCCCACTTCATCTAACACTTTTTCAGCTGCTTTTCCGGTTATTTTCTGCTGGCGCAAATCAACTAAAACTAAATGGTTGTCCGTTCCCCCGGATACTAATCGAAAACCGTTGGCAATTAAACCTTCAGCTAAAGCCGCGGCATTTAATACAATTTGTTTTTGATATTTTTTAAAATCAGCAGTCATGGCTTCTTTAAAAGAAACCGCCTTAGCCGCAATCACGTGCATTAAAGGCCCGCCTTGCGATCCCGGAAAAACTGCTTTGTTTACCTGTTTAGCATAATCCGCTTTAGTTAAGATTAAGCCGCCTCTCGGACCCCTCAGGGTTTTATGCGTTGTAGTAGTAACTACGTGTGACATTGGAATTGGGGAGGGGTGTAAGTCGGCCACTACCAGTCCGGCAATATGTGCAATATCCACCATTAAAAACGCGCCCACTTCATCGCATATTTCTCTAAATTTATCAAACTCAATAATGCGCGGATAAGCAGTTGCTCCGGTAACAATCATTTTAGGTTTATGTTCCTGCGCTAATTCCCGCAAAGCTTTATAATCAATTTTTTCGTCATCTTTGCTGACACCGTAAGGCACAAAATGAAAATACATACCGGAAATATTAACCGGACTACCATGGGTTAAATGTCCACCATGTGAAAGGTTTAAACCTAAAACGGTATCACCCGGTTTAATAAATGCCAGGTAGGCGGCCATATTAGCCTGCGAACCCGAATGCGGCTGAACGTTAGCGTGTTCGGCTTTAAATAACAGTTTTGCCCTTTCAATCGCCAAAGACTCAGCAATATCCACAAACTCACAACCACCATAATAACGCTTACCGGGATATCCCTCGGCATACTTGTTGGTCATTACACAACCCTGGGCCTGCATCACTGCCTTTGAGGTAAAATTTTCGGAAGCAATCATTTCTAATTTGTTGCGTTGCCGCCCTAATTCTAAATCTATGGATTCCGCAATTTCCGGATCAACTTTCCTTACTTCGTCTATTCCAAAATGCATCGCATCCTCCTCGTCCGCCTTAGGCGGGCTCGTTAAAGAAAAATGGCCAGAGAAATACATTTTATCAGGTAAATGGCGGGTAGACAATTACAAATTGTAAACTTAAAACGATGCAGGTATAATATGCCCGATGACTAAAGAAAATAAAAATTATCACGGGCTTCCGCAAAACGAAAATAACAACGAAGAACCATTGACCTGCGAAGCCTGCGGCGGCAGTTTAAAAAAAGAAAAAATCAACCTCGAAGAATTTGAGGGCGGAAAATTATACCACATGGAAAATATTCCGGCCTACATCTGCCTCAACTGCGGCGAAACCTGGATCCCCGAAGAATCGATCCACGAATTTGAAAAAATGATTGAAATTGTAAAGTTAAGAAGAAAAAAACACCCCTTCAATGCAGCTAAACCTAAGCCTAAAAAGCGAAAAAAATCCGCCTTGTAAACCCCTCTCACATACGATATAATACCCAACAATCTTTTTACAACCTGAAGGAGCATTAATTAATGGACAACGAGTTAGGAAAAGGTAAAAAAACCAGACGCACCTACGGCTTTGACGAAATTTCATTAGTTCCTTCCATCATCACGGTTAATCCAGAAGATGTTGACACCTCGGTTACCATTGGCGGCATAAAACTTGAAATCCCAATCATTGCTTCGGCCATGGATTCGGTGGTTTCCCCTGAAATTGCCGCCGCCATGACTAAGTTAGGTGGTTTGGGAGTATTTAATTTACAAGGCATTCAAACCCGCTACGACAAAGTAGACGCCGTTTACGAAAAAATTGCCAGTGTCAACAAACAAGAATATGTCCCCCTCATGCAAAAATTATACGAAGAACCAATCAAGCACGAACTGATCAAAAAACGCATCAAAGAAATTAAAAAATTAGGCGGCGTAGCTGCGGTTTCATCTATTCCTCAGCAAGCTGCAGAGTTAGCTCCTCTCGCCAAGGATGCCGGAGCCGATATTTTTGTAATTCAATCCACCGTTTTTTCAACCAAACATAAATCTTCAAAATCAAAACCATTAATTTTAGATCGCTTTATTAAAGATGTTGGAATGCCGGTATTAGTTGGCAATTGCGTAACCTACGATGTCGCCCTGGAACTGATGAACCAAGGCGTTGCCGGCGTATTGGTTGGCATTGGTCCCGGTGCCGCTTGCACTTCACGCGGTGTTTTGGGAGTGGGCGTTCCGATGGCCACCGCTATTTCTGACTGCGCCGCCGCCCGAGACGTTTTCTATAAAGAATCCGGAAAATATATTCCAATCATCGGAGACGGAGGAATGGTAGTCGGCGGAGATCTCTGTAAAGCACTGGCCTGCGGAGCCGATGCGGTGATGATCGGATCACCGATCGCTAGATCTCAAGAAGCTCCGGGAAGAGGATTTCACTGGGGTATGGCTACTCCAAACGCAACCCTGCCCCGCGGATCCAGAATTGGAGTGGGAACCATCGGCACTTTAAAAGAAATTCTACACGGACCTGCCAAATACGATGATGGTTCAATGAACTTTGCGGGCGCATTAAAAACCTCGATGGGAACCTTAGGCGCTTCCAATATTAAAGAAATGCAGCAGGTTGAAGTAATTATTGCTCCGTCGATTTTAACCGAAGGAAAAGTTTACCAAAAAGCACAGCAGCTGGGGATGTACAAGTAAGTGAAAAAGAAACATGATTTAATTGTAGTTTTAGATTTTGGTGCTCAGTACTCCATGCTCATTGCCCGCCGGGTCCGCGAATGCAACGTCTACTGCGAGCTTAAATCCTACGATACCTCAGTTGAAGAACTCAAAAAAATCGACGCTAAAGGAATTATTTTATCGGGCGGACCCAGCTCGGTTTATGACGAAGGTGCTCCCCGGCCCGATCCCAAACTCTGGGAATCCGGCATTCCGATTTTAGGCATCTGCTACGGTACGCAACTGCTCGCTAAAGAACTGGGCGGTAAAGTTGAAAAAGGCAAAAAACACGAATACGGCAAAGCTAAATTAGAGATCGAAGATCAAACCGATCTTTTTGCCGGATTACCCAAAGAAATCCAATGCTGGATGAGTCACGGCGATCATGTCACCAAACTGCCGCCGGGCTTTAAAATTGAAGCGGTAACCGAAAACTGCGCAACCGCCGCGGTCGGCTCAAAAGAAAAAAAGATTTTTGGCGTTCAGTTTCACCCCGAAGTAGCACATACTCCGCAAGGACTAGACATCATTAAAAATTTTTTATTCGTAGTCTGCCAGGTACAACCCACCTGGACTACCGAAAGCTTTATCGAATACTCAATTGATAAAGTACAAAGAGAAGTTGGCAAAGAAAAAGTATTAGTGGCCTTATCCGGCGGAGTAGATTCCACCACGGTCGCTATCTTAGCCAATAAAGCGATCGGTGATCAACTTACCTGTATGTTTATCGACCAAGGCTTCATGCGCAAAAACGAAGCTAAAAAAATTACCGAACTTTTTAGAAAGTATTATAAAATCAATTTGATACACGTGGATGCTTCAAAAAAATTCTTTGCCAAACTAAAAGGCATAACTGATCCCGAAGAAAAAAGAAAAATCATCGGCACCGAATTTATTCGCACGTTTGAAGAAGAAGCCAATAAATTAGGTGAAATCCCATTTTTAGGGCAAGGCACACTCTATCCGGACGTAATCGAATCAGCGGTAAAGACCCCGGCCAAAGGTTATCACAGTAAAGCCGCCGCCCGCATCAAGACCCACCACAACGTCGGAGGCCTGCCTGAAGATATGCGCTTTAAGCTGATTGAACCGCTGCGTAAGCTGTTTAAAGATGAAGTCAGGAACTTAGGCAGAGGATTAGGGATTCCGGAAGAAATAATTTCTAGGCAACCCTTCCCCGGTCCCGGTCTCGCCATCCGCATCATCGGCGAAGTTACACCTGAGCGCGTTAAAATATTGCAGGAAGTAGATGATATTATTGCCACCGAAATTAAAGAGGCCGGCTTTTATAAAAAACTCTGGCAATCCTTTGGCGTATTGCTTCCCATCCGAACCGTAGGAGTCATGGGCGATAAACGCACTTATCTAAATACCGTGGCCCTGCGCTGCGTAACCTCATCCGACGCCATGACCGCAGATTGGGCCAAACTACCTTACGAATTACTAGAAAAAATCTCCAGCCGCATCGTAAATGAAATTCCTGAAGTAAACCGCGTAGTATATGATATTTCGTCTAAGCCGCCGTCAACTATTGAATGGGAATAATTATTGATTAGCTTCTTCTCTGGCCTTCTGATGCTCCTGCCAGTTTTTAGAAAAGATATGCGTTCCATCTTTTTTGGCCACAAAATACAAATAATCGGTTTCATCCGGATAGATGGCATATTTAATTGAATAATATCCCGGATTGCAGATTGGACCCGGCGGCAGGCCGCGATATTTGTAGGTATTATAAGGCGAATCCACGTTTAAATCCTTGTAGTAAACCCGCTTGGTGGGGTTTTCTAAAACGTACTTAACCGTTGGATCAGCTTCCAGCGCCATATTAATATTTAAACGGTTATGGTAAACCGACGATATAATCGGCCGCTCAAAATCGTAGACCGCTTCCTTTTCGATGATCGAAGCCAGTGTAATAATTTCGTGTAGAGAATATTTGGTTTTACCCTGCACTTCTACCCAGAAAGGAATCACCAGCTCGCTAAACCGCTTGAGCAGCAGATCGACCAAAGCATACATTTCGATATTTTCAGAAACATAATAAGTATCCGGAAATAAATAGCCTTCAAGTGAATCATTTTTATCTCCGTTAAGAAATATATATTTCTTTTTAAGATTGTCCGGAATGGGTTGATTAGTTAAATTTTTAAAATCCTCGGCAAAGGCAAACCCCTGTTTTTCAAGCAATACTCCAATCTTATAAATTGAAGTCCCTTCGGGGATAATTAGTTTTACCGTGCGGGGCGGTACAATTTTACCCTGCGTTATGCGGTGTACAACTTCCAGCAAATTCATGCTGGGTGACAGATTATAGGTACCGGCTTGAATTTTGTTTTCTAAATTAAAAAAAGTGATTAAAAACTTTATGCCAAATTGAGACGCAACAATATTTTTTTTCTTTAAGATGGTAATTACTTCTGCCGCCGAGGCCCCCTTAGGAATCATCACTGCATAATTACCATTATCAAAACGATTAGCCACCTCAAATAAAATGGAGGCAAACACCAAAAACAAAAGCAAAAGGAAAACCGAAAAAATTAAGGCTAGATTCAGCCACCTGTTTTTACTGTTTTTTTGGATCGCATTCCGTAGATCGGATGCCCCGGCTGCAGTTTTGGACCCTATTTTCCTACGCAAGCGCACCATTACAATCCAGCTGCGCACGGCAAATTTTCGCAGATCCTTGATGATCCTGGAAATTATCGGATGTTTTTTAATGTATTCAATAAAATCTTTGGAGAAAATATTCATTTTTTAATCCGCTCTATATATCCCTGCAGCATAAAAGCGGCGGCCTGGCTATCGATCACTTTTTTTCGCTTTTGCCGAGATAGTCCGGCCTCAATTAATGTGCGTTCGGCCGCCACGGTGGAAAATCTTTCATCGTAAGTATCAACCTCAATTTTTTTATCCATTCTTTTAAGCGCTTGGCGCAACTTATCCACAAAATTCAGAACCTTTTGCGTAGATTCAGAAACTTTCCCACGCAGAGTCGTAGGCAAGCCAACGACCACGGTAATTTCGCCATGCTTTTCGGACAATTCTTTTAAAAGTGCAAGCAAGTCTTTTAGTTTTGCATTAATTACTGCATAACCTTGCGCAGATAATAAAAGAGGATCACTAATGCTGATACCGAAGCGTTTGGTTCCAAAATCTATGCCAATATATCTCAAGAAAGCTTTCCCTTAACAAATTTTCGTGCGGCTTCCAGGCCATCCTTAATTTTGGCAGGTTCGTTACCGCCGGCTTCGGCCCGATCGCGCCGGCCTCCACCCCGTCCGCCGCAAAGCTTAGCCGCCACGTTAACTAATTCGGGTGCAGGGATGCCCTTGGTAATCATGTCTTGCGAAACAACCCCCAGGAAAGAAACTCGCGAACCCTGCACTGAACTCAACAAAATAATATGGGAGGGCATCTCTTTCTTCAATTGATCGGAAAATTGACGCAGGGTTTCCATATCTAAATCTTCGAAACTTGAAATAATCAACTTGGTGCCATTTACATCCTCAGCACTGGATATTAATTTAGGCAAAAGTCCCAGCGCCGACTCTTTTTTCTTTCTAGAAATTTCTTTTCTCACGTTTTCGTTGCGATCTTCCAACCACTCTACCCGACCGCGCAGATGATCTAAAAACTTTTTAACGGACGCGGGATCAATCTGGTCCATGGCTTTTCCCAGGCTATCCATCTCCCCTTGATCAATCTCAAAAATCCCCGTATCCATTGACTGTTTTAGCCCCAGGCGCGCTTTTTGCACTTGCAGCATTTTATATTCGTGGATTAATTTACCAACCTGATCTTTCATTTTTTTAGCCTGCATCATCACGTATAGTTTAGCGGCTCTGCCGGCTACCGCTTCAATTCTGCGGATACCGGAGGCAATGGCACCTTCACTAATTATTTTAAAGAAGCCTACGTCGCGGATACTATTAACATGGGTTCCGCCGCAAAGCTCCATACTTACGTCGCCAACCTTGATAACCCTTACTTTTTTGTCATATTTTTCACTAAATAAGGCCATCGCGCCCATGCGCTTTGCTTCTTCGATACTGGTCTCAATCATATTTACTTCAGTATTATTTCTTACTACTTCATTTACAAAATTTTCCACTTCAGCAATCTGCTGGGGAGTTAACGCCTGCATATAAGTAAAATCAAATCTTAATCGATCGGGAGCTACTAAAGAACCGGCCTGTTTAACGTCCGGCCCTAATACTTTTCTTAAAGCGGAATGTAAAAGATGAGTAGCCGTATGGTGAGCCGCAGTATAGCCTCGTTTCGAACTATCAATCTGCACTTTAACCTTATCGCCTGCTTTAAGATCATCAATATCATCAACCTGATGTACAATGGGAGAACCAATTTTTCCAAAAGCACGCAGCACTAAAATTTCGTGGTCTTTGGCAATAATCAGTCCGCTGTCCGCCACCTGACCTCCGGATTCGGGATAAAACGGGGTCTTATCAAGCACCACCGCATTTTCTTCTTTAAAAACTTTTACTACTTTAGCATCATCAACTAATTTATTATAACCCACAAATTTGGTAGGTTTTAGTTTGGCTAAATCAAGAAACTGGATTTGTGCCTTAATGGATCCGCTTTCTTTGCCGCCGCTACGCGCGCGTTCACGCTGCTCCTCCATACATTTTTCAAATCCGGCCCGATCAATTTCGAGGCCTTCCTCCATCGCAATTTCAGCCGAAAGATCAATTGGAAAACCATAGGTATCGTGCAGTTTAAAAAGTTCTTCTCCCGGAATAACTTTTTGATCATGATAATGTAATACTAAATCCCTGAAAACCTTAATCCCTTTTTCAAGAGTTTCAAGAAAACCTTGCTCTTCAAGAGTAATAACCTTACTAATGTGATTAGCACGGATAGCCATTTCAGGGTAAGCATCCTTGCCAATATTAATAACTACCTTAGCTAGACGGGAAAGAAACGGCTCGTTAATGCCTAACAAACGACCATGCCGGACTGCTCTGCGGATCAGGCGACGTAAAACGTAATTACGGCCTTCGTTGCCAGGAACCACGCCGTCTGCAATCAAATGGGTTACCGCACGCGCATGATCGGCAACAATGCGCAGTGATAGCAGTTGCTTTTCGTGGCCACTTAATTTGACGGCCTCATCAATAATCGGCTTAATTAAATCAGTATCAAAGTTAGATGGAACCCCCTGCAATACCGAAGCAATCCGCTCGAGCCCCATGCCGGTATCAATGTTTTTTGAAGGGAGCGGGTTTAATTTACCAAATTCATCACGATTAAATTCGATAAAAACCAGGTTCCATAATTCGAGGAAACGATCACAATCGCAGCCCGGAGCACAATTTGGATTTTTACAGCCGAATTCTTCCCCCAAATCGTAATAAATTTCACTGCAAGGACCGCACGGCCCGGTCGGACCAACAGACCAAAAGTTATTGTCTTCGCCCAATCTAAAAATTTTATTGGAAGGAATATCTAAAGTTTTATTCCATAATTCAAATGCCTCATCATCTTTTTCGTAAACTGCGTATAAAAGCCGATCCTTAGGCAGATTGAACACTTTAGTTAATAATTCCTGCGCGTAATACATGGCCTCTTTTTTGAAATAATAACCAAACGAAAAATTACCCAGCATCTCAAAAAAGGTTTGGTGCCGAGCCGTCCGTCCTACATTTTCGATATCGTTCATGCGGATACATTTTTGCACCGAAGTTACCCTGCGATCCTCGGGTTCTTTTTGCCCTAAAAAAATGGGTTTAAAAGGCAGCATCCCGGCTAACGTTAACAAAACGGTAGGGTCTTCCGGAATCAGTGAAGCACTGGGATACTTTTTGTGCCCGTTTTTTTCAAAATATTTTAGAAACTTTTCTCTTATATCCTTGCCTTTCAAGCCTTGGCCTCCCCGATCGATTTTCTAATTTGCTGCTGCGTGCTTTCAATTGATCCAGTCGCATTGATAATCCTGATGCGTTTTGGATTCTCTTTACCTAAATTTAGATAAGCCTGCCTCACATTATCATGAAATTTAATTTCTTCCAGTTCAAAACGGTTAATTTCGGCACCGCGATCGGACACCCGTTTAAGTCCCATCTCTGCTGGGACATCCAAGTAAAATGTTATATCCGGAAAAAGCCCGAACGACGAAACCAAATTTATGTAATTCACCAGATCTTCCGGAAGCTGTCTTCCTCCGATCTGATATGCATAGGTAGAATCGATATAACGATCACATAAAACAAATTTACCCGCATTCAGCGCCGGTTTAATTACCTTTTCAACGTGCTGGGCCCGATCGGCCGCAAAAAGAAAAAGCTCGGCCCGATCCACAATTTTACGCCGGCTTTCCAGCAAAACTTCACGCAAATTCTCACCAAAAGGCGTTCCACCCGGCTCCCGCGAAACTAAAACTTCCTTGCCTTTTTCTCTTAAATATTCTGCTAAAAGATTTATGTGCGTGGTTTTTCCGCATCCCTCACAGCCCTCAAATGTGATAAACATAGTTTCTCCTAATGTAAACCAAAACCAAAGTTAAATTCGTGACGCATCACCCGGTAAGTAAGAATTATATCATAACAATGTAAGCCCAGAGACAGGATGTAATCAATATCTTTAGGGTCAAAATTAGGTAAATAGTTATCCGTATGCACCGCAATTTCATGATCCCAAAACTGTAACATCCAGCGGGTATTAATTTCGTCGCTGGGAATAAACATATAATTTTCAAAATTAAAAGGACTAACGCCGATGTTATAAAGATAATGTTGATAACCCAAAGAAAAGCCAAAAACATCGCCGAAGGCTTTTTTGTATTCGAGACCCTGAGTAGCCCTTACCCAGCTGTTTCCGTTGCCGTATAAGTGATGATTAAAATTAACCGAAGGAACCAAAGTGCCAATGCCATCCAAAGGAATATCATAATAAGCTCCTAAGGCAAAATTAGCAAAAGCCACCCCCACCCCCGAAGATTCTTCGGTAACCGCTCCGCCGGCAACCGAGAAATCCCAGCTCACCCGGTCATCGGACCAGTAAAGTTTTTGCGAGCTTAATTCGAGTTTGGGGTAATAAGAAACTTTTTCGTAATTAATTTTTTCACGGTAGGTCACTTCAGCCATAAAATCAAAAGGATGCCCCTTTGGCAAAACAAAAATACCATTAAAACCATCGGTGGTTTCTGCAAACTTTTCACCAAAATAATAGTGATGCGTTATCCCGCCCCACCAATTATCCACCGCATTCCAAAATAACCTAAGGTTGCCGTTTTTGGTATCATCCAAACGATAATTACCTTCTAATCCACCGCCCAAACCCTTTTTTTCGTAATAACTTAAGGTAATTCTGCCGTTCCAGTCCTTGGTAGCATGCCAGGCAATTCTTTCGTGAATAAAGAACCCGTCATCATCGTTAGACCCAACCTCAGGAAAAGGCGGTACATTACGCTGGGCTCTTTCTTCGGCATTTAAATCATACAAATACGCCGGAATGGGTACCAGGGGCACCTGATCCAGCCAGAAAAACCCCCAATAGCAAATTACCCAATCAATATCCGGATAGATCACCACTTCTCTAGCCGAAATATGATAATGCGCTTGGTCCAAACCACAGGAATCAAAATTGGCGTCTTCTAGAGTAACCTTATTTTGTTCAATGTTTATTTTTGCTCCAGATACGTAGACCCCTTCAAAATCGACTTTAACCTGGGAAGCATTTCCAGTATCATCAGCCACATTGTATTCAAGATCATTGCCCTTAATCCACATGTTATCTTTAACTAATTTAAAATTTTTGTCGGCATTAACTTTTTTTGACTCAGTATTATACTGCAGCTCATCCGCATAAATAGTAATGCCCTTATATTTTGCTTCAACCGATCCCGACGCGGACATAATGTGGTTTTTTTTATCATATGAGACCGAATGCGCGTTAATTTCCAGATCTTCTTCGGATGCAAAAGAAGGAATAACCAGACTAAAAACAAAAATCACAAACAAAAAAATCAAACCGAAAAGTTTGCGCAGAAAATAACCGTTCAACGTAGATTAACCTCTTCGTATCTACTTTCTTTATTACAGAATTTAGCGAATTCTTTCCTGAATACTAATTCTACCGTACCCACCGGGCCGTTACGCTGTTTCGCAATAATGATTTCCGCAACATTGCCCTTTTCACTGGCGGGATTATAATAATCATCGCGGTGAATAAACATAACCAGGTCTGCAGTTTGTTCGATTTCGCCGGATTCTCTAAGATCGGAAAGCATGGGGATCCGATCAGTGCGTTTTTCAATCGCACGCGAAAGCTGCGAAACCGCAATCACCGGCACGTCTAATTCACGGGCCAAGGTTTTTAGAGACCGAGCAATTTCAGAAATTTCCTGCACCCGATTTTCAACCCGCCCACGCCCCCGCATCAGCTGAAGATAATCAACAATCACCAGGCCTAATCCTCTTTCGATCTTTAGCCGGCGTGCTTTCGCGCGAATTTCGGTTGAAGAAGCCGAAGGCGTATCATCCACATAAATTGGCGCTTCCGACAATTTCCCTAACGCCCTGGTTAACTTTTTCCATCCCGCATCCGGTAAAGTTGCGGTACGTAGTTTTTGCGCATCAATTTCGGCCTCCGAACAAAGCATGCGCTGTGCCAATTGATCCTTGGACATTTCTAGACTAAAAATCGCTACCGGAATTTTATGTTTGATCGCCATATTTAAAGCAATATTCAAAGAAAATGCGGTTTTACCTACCGACGGTCGCGCCGCAATGATGATTAAGTCTGAGTTTTGAAAACCAGCAGTTAAATGGTCCAGATCAGCATAACCGGTCGGCGCTCCGGTAATGGATTCGGCTTTGCCGTATAATTTATCAATTTTATCTAAAACTTTTTTTAATACCGAATCAATCTTATAAAAACCTTCGCGGATGCGATTGAGGGCGATGTTAAAAACTTCTTTTTCGGCCTGATCCAGAACTAAATCAACATCTTCCGGCTCTCCGAACGAGCGGGCTACAATATTGGTTCCGGCATCAATTAACTTTCTTAAGATGAACTTTTCTTCAATAATTTTGGCATGGTGCTCAACATTAGCCGCAGTGGGAACTGAATTTAAAAGATCGGCAACGTAAACTGACCCTCCCACCGCATCCAGTTTTCCGGTTTTTCTTAAATGTTCGGTCACCGTTACAAAATCGATGGGTTCGCCTTTATCAAAGAGATCCAGCATGGCTTCAAAAACAAAGCGGTGGGCATCGCGGTAAAAGCTTTCGGGACGTAAAATCTCGATGACCTTAGTGATGGCATTTTTATCAATCAGCATCGAGCCAATCACGTATTGTTCGGCTTCTAAATTTTGTGGTGGAATACGATCTTCCATTGGCATAATAAATCTATCTCCCAGAGGGAACAATTTTAGCTTATCTTATGCGGAGAATCAACCTAAGTAAAGCTTACCTTCCCCGGTAAACCTGCCACACCACCCAAAGAATTGAAACGGTGGCAATAAAAAACAGGATATAAAGTAAATCTGCTGAGATATTAATAACCGCCAGCTGATTACTGTTAATAAACTTTACCGCATCATAAAAAACATAAATCGCAAATACTAAGGCAATGCACCAGCCATAACCTTTCTTTTTTTGGACCGCAATCATGACCCCTAAAATCAAAGCGATAAACTCTAAAACAATTGAAATCGGCTGCAAAATCATACCAATACTCATTATCCACCCTCTCCTTTCGTATTAAAAAATTCTTTAACCTTAGCCATAATTTTATCACGAATTTCACGGGTTGCCTTGAGTTTTTCCCCATCTTTTCCCTGAAATTTCGACGGATCCGGAAAACCCCGGTGCAACTGTGCTTTGATTCCGGCAAATTGATTTAAAAAGGCTTCGGCCATTTGAGAACGGGCAGAATTGTGGGTGCAAATGAAGAGAACTTTAATCTTATTCATATATTTTACGTTTTGTTCCACCAATTTCTACTTTTTGCTTGATACTGTCCTCAATAATAAAGTGCTTGAAGGTTCCACTAGTAACATCAAAATTATGCGAAAACTCAGATGTATTCCCAAGATTATCAGTATTAATGGCAGTAACTTCATCAAGGGGGGTCACACCCGTTACATAAATTGACCAATTCCCTCCACTGGCCGTGGTAGCCCCCAAGAAATTTCGCCCTTCACCATAACCGCTGGGATCAGGGGGAACTGTAACTTTATAAACTTCAACTGAAGTCACGCTCGCCTCACAAGTGCCATTGATCATCGTGAGACCGGATAAGACGCTGTACTTGGCAGAGGAAATAGTAGGAAACCTTAATTCATCATTCCCTCCACTCGCCAGGTCTATCCCCAGCCCGGTATTGCCGAACATAGAAACACGGGAAATCGTGTTATAGTCGGTTAACGTCCCGGTTATGTAAATGCCAGCGTAGGTTCCTGATGTCCCATTATATGCAATGGTACTGCCTTCTGCCGTGGTTGATCTACCGATCCTATTATACTGAGCACTGCTTGAAATATATATTCCATAACGATCGTTCCCGAGGTTTCCTTCTCCGGTAGCTGTGGTACCAATATAATTGCTCCGCACCTCATTGCTGTTGGTGCCCGTACCCGTAATATAAATTCCATATCTATTATATGATATAGTATTTCTTCCACCCGAAGCATCCCCGCCAATAATGTTGAATGAAGCTGAATTAATATATACCCCTTCATCGCCACCATTGCCGATGCCGACTGTACCGGTAACATCTGTCCCGATATAATTCCCCTTTATCTCATTGTATCTGGTATTTGAGCTGTTGATGGAAACTCCTCTATAGCCATTTCCAGAAATAATGTTTCTAGCTCCAGCCACTGTTCCACCGATTATGTTATAGCGGGGCCCGCTTTCTATTTTTACGCCTTCATGAGTATTTTGAAGGGCTGCGGTCCCGCTGGCATTCGTTCCAATATAATTCCCCCGCACTTCATTGCTGTTAGTATTCGTATCTGTAATGACAATTCCTTTTGAGAGGTTCCCGGAGACAAGGTTGCCCGCACCGGCCGCAGTGTTGCCGATAAGGTTAAATTGGACGCCATTTTGAAGATATATTCCGGAACTGTTGCCAATTGCTGTAGTCCCAGTCGCGTCTGTCCCGACATAGTTGCCGATCACCTCGTTGCTGCTGTTACCGGAACCATACAAACCTATTCCAACTCCATCATTGCCTGAAACAATATTCCTTGCGTTGGCAGTGGTTCCACCAATAATGTTATACTTGCATCCGGCAGCAAGCATGATGCCCTTGTTCACATTCCCCAGGTCCGCGGCACCGTTGACATCGGTTCCAATATAATTGTTTAAAACCCGATTTCGATTTCCCGGATTTATATAAATACCGTACTCACCGTTTCCCGAGATCACATTCCTTCCTCCGGATTCTGAGGTTCCAATTAGGTTGGAGTCGGAGGCCGTTCCTCCGAAGCGGATACCATTAGTGCCATTTCCCAAATTTGTGTTGCCGTCTTTGTCTGTCCCTATATAATTCCCCTTGACCTCGTTACTGGGCGCGCTATAAATATAAATACCATCGGCGGTGTTGCAAGAAATAATATTCCGGGCTTCAGATGTTATTCCTCCAATCACGTTACGAGTGGCGCTGGAGCCATTGAAATATATTCCATAATAATTTGCTTTGGCCGCCTCGCCGGTTGCCGTGGTTCCGATATAATTGCCCTGCACATGATTATTGCCTCCAGTAATATAAACCCCCGCGTAACTGCTGGCGCTAAAACCGTTTACTCCTAAACCTTCAATCGTACAATGTGATCCGGTAATACGTAAACCATGCACGTTACCAGCATTGGATCCATTAATAATAACTTCCGGACCATTCGGATTAGTATTTCCCTGGTTTGTAACCTGGGTAGTTGCGTCAACATCTGTATTATTATCTGTTAAAGCCGGTAGTGCGCTAACCGGCCGAATGGTAAAGGCTCCGGTAGCGGCATCGTAGCCGGGATCAGTGAGTGGGATGTCAAATATAATTTTATTGTAGCCCGGTTGGCTATTGGCATTATCGATATGCCAACGCAGAGAACCAAGCCCTGAATCATTAGTATTAACTACCACCAATGATTCAGTCGGTATTCCAGTTGATTCTAAAGTAGTGGCTTCATTCCCCAGATCATCGACCGCCCAAATTTTTCCGTAATACCGGGTCTCACTGGATAGTCCGGTAATCGTAGTTTCGGTGGTAGACATATTAGTGAGCGCCGGATCATTATCCGGATCCCATTCATATGCAGTGCCACCTCGATTAATAACATCGGCTTCGATAGTGCCGTACCAGATTTCATAATGGTTAAAATGAGCTTCTAGCGTTACGGCCGTCCATCCCCAAGTAATACTAGTTAAAGTATTGCTGGCGCTATAGAAATCAGCTAAACCTAAAGGCTCCCTATTATCCACCGAAAATGTTTCGGAAGTGGTCCAGAAACCGTCTGCCGCAAAATCATTAGGTTGCGCCCTCAGCTTAACGTTACTTAACTCTAGTCCAGCTAAAGAACCGTACTCATTTGAAGCCGACTTTGTATCCCAGACCATCGTCACTTCCCGGGTCCCATTATCCGTTCCAATTTTCGGATCCGAATTACCCACTTCGTAAGTTGCTGCATTATTCAAACTTACCGCACCCGCATCTTGCGTCGCAGACAATATCCACGGATCCCCCCAGGTTGCACCACCATCTGTAGAATATTGAATTTTCAATCTGGTTTCTTCGTTATCAACATCCCAAACTAATACCTCAAAAGAAACATAACCACTGCCATCTGTATACTGAGAAGAGATTGGTTCAAAAGATGCTACCGGACGGTAATCACCAATTCCTTCCAGCGCTCCCATATCCCAGGCTGAACCTTGGGGCCGCCAATGATCAGTGGGTCCATGCAGCGCATCCCAATCAAAACTCTCAATGGTTACGCCAGCATTAAGCGCATTCGCTCCATTAATAAGATGTAAATCATTATCCGGATTTACATACTGATAAAAAGCTGATTTATTGATTAAATTTCCGCTGCCGCCGGCATCATCTGCCGAATCATCAGAAGAAAGATTATTATTAGAAGTTACGGAACCCGCAAACGTATATTCTTGAGTACCACTACTGGTAGAAATATTATTTTCTACCGTCATATTGGCGGAACCAGTAGTATGTCCATAATATCCATAAGCAGCACATTGATGAATAGTATTATTCTGGACAATTGCGTTAACTATAGACGCGGCAGTAGAATCAACTTCAATGCCGTATTGCTGGGTTCCTTTCCCATAAATAAGATTATTGCGTACGTTCGCACTCGATAACGTTTCGCCATCGGCAGCAGAAACTTTAATCGCTGCTCCCCCACCCGCCGCTGATCGGTTAGAAATCAATAAATTACTGTCTATGGTAGGATAATCACAAGGAGAGGCCGCGTCTGCTAAAAGCAAAATTGCATTATTGCTGGTACCACTCATCTCAATTCGCAATCCCTCGACTCGTACATACGGCAGTGCAACACTGATGGCATTTCCGGAAGAATTATCAATGTAGGCGCCAACCTCTTCATCTTTTCCGTTATGGCGTTCTGCCAGCGGCGTATATATCCTTGGATAATGAGTGGAATCCGGCGTAGCTGCCCAACCCGCAATAACTACCTCTCCTAAATCTCCTCCCGTATAACATTCTGCCCACTGATTAGCATTGGATTGATCGTCCGCCCAATTTTCCCAGGTTTGTAATAATTCGAAATCTCCACCCCCACCCGGTTTGATGGTTTTGATGGTTGGGGTGGGAAACTTATGAAAATCAAACTCATTCAGATGGAAGAAAAATCCGTACGGCCCATCGACGTGAAATCTGATCCGCGCTTGAGTAACAACCTGTGGCGGAAACGAGTGTTCGATCCATGCTTCAAGAGTAAATACTCCTTCCTGCACGTCGATCCAGTCGCTACCATTGTAAACATCAATATCAACCAAATCGACGTGCGATACATCCTTAGCGAAGTAACGGACTTTATCACAATATATTTGATCAATCGTATAAATTACGAAATGACCCCAGTCTGGATCCCCTACATCATGATAACTTTTGGCATAGGTACATAGCTCATCATCAGCCGCATCCATTTCGTATCCCCACGCGCTATCCGGATCACTAAATCCGAAAGGAGACATCCAGCCAGATTCTACGGTTCCGGTAGTAAAAGTCATGTCGTCCCCACTGCTCATGATTGCTTCATTAGTTGCTTGTGCCCGATAGTGATACGTTTCACCTGTATTTAAACCCGTAATGATCTCACTAAAAGTGTCATTAGTAACCGCCACCCCCGTCCAGGCAGTAGCATTTCCATAGGAAACGGTAGGACCATATTCAAAACGATATTGGCAAGGCTCTTCTCCGTCAAAAAGTATTCTGCCGTGCAGGATGGCTCTGGTTTCTGAGGTAGAAGTAGCGGCCATAGTTTCAACCGACGGCGTAACCACGGGAATAATGTAATTCCAAAAATCAAATTCGTAAAGCCAAAAGTAATAATTACTAACTAAATAATGCCAGCGGAACCGCGCCCTCCGAACCCCGCTCTCTAAGGTAATACCAATTATATCCCAGGTTGCATTATCAACCGGACCAACATATTTATCTATCCAGGTGCCCCCCTCAGGAGAAACGTCGATATCAACCGCATCCACCAATCCATCAACATAATCCGCAAACACCCTGACTTTGTTACATTCAATCGAATTATTAAGCGTCAACTCAATAAAACTACCCCAGCCAAAAGTTAAACTCGCATCCGTGGCATAGGTTGAAATATTGTCATCATAGGCATTAGAATCATTGACCCAATCACTTGCGGGATCAAAACTTCCGGTGGGTGAAACCCACTCAGCATGCGCAGCGGTAATACACAAAAATGCAAGAAAAATTAGCAGATATACGATTCGGGTAGATAGATTAAACTTCATATCTGTTGCCGTTATTATAGTCAATACAACAGAGTTTAGCTACTCAATACACCCTTAGTTCTAGCCCAGCAAAGTCAAAACTATAATTTATCCGGTATTAGTATTTTTTGCCCAACCGAAATTGCTTCGGGGTCATCAATCCCATTATATTCGGCTAGCGCTTTATATTTCATTCCATCTCCATAAAACTTCCTAGCGATACTCATTAAAGTTTCACCGCTTTGAATAATATAAGTTGTTTCTTTTTTGGGTTTCTCTTCTACCTTGGGCGCTTCCGGTTTTGCTGGGGCTTCTTTGACCGCGGCAGGAGCTTCTACTACAGTCGGAAGTTGCTCTACCGGTGGAACCTTAATCCTTTGTCCCTGATAAATTTTTCCCGGATCGGAAATATTATTATATTTGGCCAGCGCTTTATATTTTGTTCCATCACCATAGTATTTTTGTGCAATAGTCAACAAAGTATCGGCCATTTGAATCACATGCGTAACACCTACTGTTGGAGTTACTACTTCTACTTTCGCAGGCTTTTCTTCTTCTACCACCTCTTCAACTTTTTCAACTTCAGCTGGCTTTACCTCTTCGACCGGCGGAGTTTCAATAACTCGTGGTAAATCTCCTACTGGTGGAATTAATATTTTTTGCCCGACCGCCAGTGACTCTGGATCTTTTATATTATTGTATTGTGCCAATGCTTTGTATTTAGACACATCGTCATAATATTTAAGAGCGATACTAGCTAAAGTATCCCCTCTTTTCACCACATACGTCGTGATTTTGGGAGCCGCTTCTTCTTTTACTTCCACCTCAACCTCAATTTTTTCAACTTCAACTTCCACTTCTTCTTTCTTTTCTTCAATTTTTTCCTCTATGATTTCGATTTTTTCTTCTACTTTAGGAGGATGCGGCGGCAACTCAATGCGGTTGTAAGGAGTACGGAAAGTTTTATAGATTTTATCCTGACCAAAGTAAGTTTTAACTAAAATTTCGGTCACTTCGGCTCTACGAATACTTTCATCCGGATGCAGTTGTTTATTATACTGAGCTAAAAATCCGGCTTCTTTAGCCGCAAAAATGTATTCGGTAGCCCAATGCTTTACCGGAAGATCAGAATACGGCGAAGCAATAACTGGTTTTAACTTTAGATTATCCAGTCTAACAATAACTTTGATCGCTTCGGCACGCGTCATCGGCTTATCCGGCCTAAAGTTTCCATCCGGATAACCATGCACCAAGCCTAGTTTGTCGGCTGTATTAATATATGCTAATGCCCAGTGGTCAGCAGCGGTATCTTTAAAGATTACTTTATTCTCTTGAGGTTTTACGTCTACTCCTAAGGCTCTAACTAACATGGTCACAAATTCTGCGCGGGTAATTTCTCTTTCGCCGTCAAACATTACTTTTGGATAAGTATAGCCTTGAATTACGCCCGCGGTACTTAAGCATTCAACTGATTTTCGGGCCCAGTAATATTCGGGAACATCAGAGAACATCCTTACCCGGATTACATATACACCACGCTTAACGCTGTCTCCTTGTTTGGTTCTTCCTTCAACATCGATTAGATTCAAACCATAATCCAGCGGTACGGTAGTTTCAAACTCGCTATTCACCAACGGTACTCTTTCGCCTGCAATCCATAACGCCTCAACATTATCTACCTTTCCGGCAACCTTAATGTCTTTATAATATGTAAGTGTTTTATCATTTGGATCAACGATAAAAATATCGCCGATTACTTCTTTGGGTTCTCTTTTGGGCGCCATACTGGAAAGCGAGATAAAATGCGTTAAGTTGCCGGCTTCGTCATAATAAGGATGATAAGCGTAGTCAAAAGCAAACCTTTGCAGACTCAAACCCACGCCAAAAGTATAATTAGTAGCTACTCCACTTGGTTCTGCCGCTGAAACAATTTGATCCATACCCGTACGTAATTTCAGTAGCGGTGATAGTTGCCACTCCAAACCCAAATGATAGGTAGTAGGAACATTAGTTTGAGTGGGAGCCAAATTAGCATCCATGGCAATCGTAAATTCATTGACCGTGGCGGCTAAACCAACGATGGCATTCAAGGGGATACTTTCCTCAGCTCCGGTATCCATAGTTATTTTTCCGCCCATACTCATCGGTAAGCAATCTTGCATACATAGTCCAAAAGTTAACCAGTCAGTCCATTGATATTTAATTCCTAAATCTAAATCCATACCGACACCAGTTGAGCTGACGGCTCCACTATAACCTTTACTGAAATATTTTAAATTTCCGCCGGCCAGTAAATTTGGCGCCAGCTCCGTTCCGTAAGAAAGCAAATAAACGCTAGAATGAAAATTATAAAATTGAAATCCGGTTTGACTGGTCGTTGCAATATCATTAACTCCGGAACCCACAAAACCTAAAGCTACGTTTCCGTCTAATAACCAAAAATCAACCGGATGAGAATATTCACCAACTACGTAATAAATTTCATTGAGCAGGTTGGCGTACATTGAATTAAAAGTCCAATCCTTAAAACCTCCAAGTCCGGCCGGATTAGTAAAGATGGCGCTGCCGTCATCGGCTACCGCCACAAACGCTTTACCCATCCCCATCGACCGAGATCCAATCCCAATCTGAATGGGATCCTCCATCCCGTTGACCACCCCATACGCCGATGAAATCATCACCAACATAATTAAAATAATGGCTATTAAAAGTTTCATTTTTCCTCCTTTATTTAGGGTCTAATTAAAGTACCAACCTTACCTTTAGCAACCGTCTTGCCGTTTGACTTATCAATTACGTGAATAATGAATGCAGAAGATGTATTAATTCTGCCAAACCGCGTAGTTCCATCCCAATCAAAGGAATTCATCCCTGTAGTAGCATTTATTTCTCTTACCCAAATCAACTCTGCAACTACGTTAAAGATATAAACCTTAACTAGCATATCGTTTGGAACATTGAAGACCACTCTAGTTGAACCGGTACGCGGATCAAACGGACTCGGATAACAAAAGATTAAATCAGTCGGATAATCGTAAGCTTTAACTTCAAAGCCATTGGTTAGACTATAGGAAAGTCCATCCGGGTTAGTAACCACTACATCATAAAATCCAACCGGCATACCAGTAATATTAAAGTCCGCCACAATTTGAGTTGAGGTAATTGAAGAAATATCCCCAGTAATGGTTTCGGTGGTACCAACTAAGCTCACCGTGGCGCCGGTGTCAAAATGCAAACCGGTAATGGTTGCATCAGCCGGAGCGATGTTATAGCCATTATTAGGAGTAATTGAAATAATAATCGGGCCTGCACTGGCTAACATAAAAGCTGCGGGTTTAAAGCCCTGATTTAAAATATAACCCGCTTTAGACTGGGACGTCAGTTCTCTTTCTTTTACTTCAGCAAGCAACTTATAGCTTGTTGAAGTCTGCTCTTCAATTGCAACCCCCATCGAATCGATTGAAAGTTTATAACTGGTACTAGTTCTACTTTCTGCCCACCCCACTAACGGAAGCAAAATTATTCCTAAAATTATGAATACAATTATTTTATCTTTCATATACCTTCCTCTTTTGTCCGCCGATTTCGACTTTTTGTTTAATCCCATCCTCAATTATGTAATGCTTACCCGAAAAACCAGTTATTACAAAATTAAGGGCGAATTCGGAGGTATTTCCGAGATTATCAGTGTTGATTGCAGAAATCGTTTCACCGCTACCTGCATAATTTAATACGATTGACCAGGTTCCTCCGCTGGCAGAAGCGACTCCCAAGAAAGTTTGTCCTTCTCCATATCCGCTTGGATCAGGGGTCACTCCAACATTGTATACTTCAACTGAAACTACATTGGACTCACAGGTTCCAGAAATGTGTGTTTCTCCTGAATCAGGATAATATCCGGCAGTTGAAATAGTTGGGTAAAGCAGGTCATCATTAGCTCCATCCCCAGCCAAATCAATTCCTAAATCAGTATTACTAAAAATAGAATTATGTGTAATAGTATTATAATCAGTAGCGGCCCCAGATAAATAGATCCCGTCGAAGGAGCCGGAAGTGCCATTATATGCAATTACGTTTCCTTCATACGTAGTTGGTCCGCCAATCATAATGTGATGAGCACCACCAGTTAGATATAGCCCCATTTGACTATTGCCAACGTTACCTTCACCAGTTGCGGTAGTTCCAATATAATTTCCTCGAATATAATGATAATTAGCTCCTCCGGAGATAAAAATTCCGGTTAGACTATTTCCAGAAATTACATTTCTGCCGCCGGCTTCTGAAGTACCGATAATATTATTGGTTGCCCCAGCCCCATAAATAAAAATACCATAGTTAGTATTTCCTAAATCAATCAGCCCAGTTTTATCAACTCCAATGTAGTTTCCATAGACCTCACAACTTCCAGCCGCATACCCCTGCCAGTTATTTCCAATAAACATTCCATTATCATTATTACCGGAAATTACGTTTCTTTCCGCTGTCGTTTTTCCTCCGACTATATTGCTGATTGCTGTATTACCCTGAATGTTGACCCCAGCCGAATTATTTCCTAAATCCGCAGTTCCGTTCACATCGGTACCAATATAGTTACCAATCACTCTATTTCCCGGAGCGAAGTGAATAAAAATGCCGCTTTCGTCATTTCCAGAAATAATGTTTCTTCCACCGGCTTCGTTGCTTCCAATGATGTTACCCGTAGCGCTGGCCCCGTCAATTAATATTCCGCTTTGTTCGTTTTTAACCGCTGCAGTTCCATCCCAGTTGGTTCCGATATAATTTCCAATCACAATATTATTGGGTGAGTTATAAATTCGTACTCCATATTCGTTATATTGCCCAACATTTCCGTTACCTGAAATAATATTACGTTCTCCCGCAGTTAAACCTCCGATAATATTTCTAAAGGCATTTACACCAATACTGACTCCCGAATTTTCGTTTTTAAGCGCCGTGTTGCCGGTAACATCCACCCCAACGTAATTACCTTTTACCTCGCAGGACGAAACATCCTCAAGGAAAACACCATACGAAACATTACCAGAAATGATATTGCGTTTGTCAGGAGTTGAACCACCAACAATATTGTATGCTCCAGATGTATCAAAAAAGACACCGACATCACCATTGCCCAAATCTCCAGTTCCATAAACATCGGTACCAATGTAATTACCCTCAACCGTAACGTATGAAGTTACCGCAACGTAAACGCCATTATACGTATTTCCAGAAATGATATTATTGCCGCGTCCTTCCAAAGTTGAACCGCCAATAACACAGTAATTACCATTGTAGATATCAATCCCGCTGCTGCCGTTAGCTAATGCAGCTGTTCCGCTTTGGTTGGTACCAATATAATTATTTTGAATAACATTATAATATGCATCAATAATCTGTATCCCAACATTAGTATTTCCGGAAATTACATTGCCTTCGGTTGTTCCCAAACCACCAATAACGTTATTAATAGCTCCAGCTCCATAACTATAGACACCCCGATAGTTAGCCGCCGCGGCTTCACCGGTGGCATCCGTTCCAATATAATTACCCACAATACGGTTATTAGCTCCATAGATCAGCACGCCCGAATAACCATTAGTACTATAATTATTAATAACCATGCCTTCGAGCGTACAATTTGAACCAGTTATGAAAAATCCATTCACCGAACCAGCATTAGTACCACTAACCACAACTTCCGGCCCAAAAGGATTAACATTGCCTTGATTAGTAACCTGGGTAGTTGCATCGATATGCACCCCATTAACATTCATCGTGGGCAGAGCTGAAATAGGCGAAATTCTCCAGAAATTAACGCCAGCTTCAGTGGTATATCCTGGGTCCGTAGTTGGAATGTTAAACCATATGGTTTCGTTTCCACCCGCAGCAATCGCGTTATTCATACACCATCTTAAAGAGTTGCGGCCAGAATCATACGTATTTAACACTCCGTAATAACCGGCACCGGCATCAACCACTGCACGGTTCAAAGAAAATTCAGAAGTATTGCCTGAATTATCCGTATTGGTTGCGGTCACCACATCCGCGGTGGTCGCCCCGGTCACCGTAACGGTCCAGGTTGTCCCCGAAGGAACCACCGCACCTAAAAAGATTCTTCCTTCTCCGTAAGCGGTATCATCCGTAGTATCCGCAATAAAGACTTCAACGCTGGCAATACCTGCCACACAAGTTCCTTCAATCGTTGTCAGGCCAGTTCCACTATTCCATAAAGCAGAATCGATAGCCGGAGCAGCCAATTCTTCGTTTCCTAAGCTAACTAACTCAATACCCTTATCAGTGTTACTAAGCATAGAGTTATGTGAAATAGTATTATAAATTGTAGTTGAGCCCGTTACGTAAACACCATCGTAAGAACCCGCAGTGCCATTGTAAGCAATGGTATTGCCTTCATCGGTAATGGTTCCACCAATTAAATTATGAGTCGATCCACCCGAAATATTAACTCCGTACTGACTATTACCTACGTTTCCTTCGCCGGTGGCCGTAGTTCCGATGTAATTACCATAAACTTCATTAGTACCTGCGATACGTGCCTGCCAATTGATACCAATTGATATACCAGATAAAGTATTTCCGGAAAGAACGTTAGTATACCCTCCGCTCTTACTTCCCCCGATAACATTGCGTTGCGAAGAACCTTCAATTCTGATTCCGTCTTGGGTATTACCTAAGTCATCAATTCCATTAGCGGCAACTCCAATATAATTTCCCATAACATAGTTATCGGTTGAATTTCCAATAATCATTCCGTGCGCATTATTTCCAGAGATTACGTTTCTCCCGCCCGCTTCGTTACTTCCAATTATATTATTGGTCGCTCCATCAATGATTATGCCGCTGTAATTATTAGCAATGGCAGCACTGCCATTGGCATTGGTACCGATATAATTACCTAAAATACGATTACCGGCAGATACACTAATAAAGATACCGTAATCATCAAACCCGGCCCCGTCTCCGTTGCCAGAAATAACATTTCGTTCACCCTCAGTTATTCCGCCAACAATTGTATTTGAAGATACTAATCCAAGGAAAACCCCTGCTCCATCATTAGCCAAAATACTGGTTCCATTAACATCGACACCAATATAATTTCCTTTAATTTGCGCACCGGTCCCATCCCCAATCAAAACACCGCTGTAACCATTTCCAGAAATTATGTTTCTGGCCGCTGACGTGGTTCCTCCAACGATGGTATTGGATGTGGCGGCACCCCAAACATAAATTCCGTATCCCCCATTCCCCACATCCTGCAGTCCATCTTTGTCGGGACCGATATAATTACCAATAATCGTATTATCAGGAGAATTATCGCCAACACATACACCCCACCAAGTATTTCCAGAAATTACATTGCGCTCTGCCGCAGTAGTACCACCAATTATATTTCCCGTTCCACCGCCTGAAATATAAACGCCGTGACCATTGCCCTTTGCAGATTCGCCATCACAAGCAGGACCAATATAATTGCCTTTGATATGATTATAGTCTCCGGTAATTCTCACGCCGCCGACATAAGGCCACCACGGACCAGCAACACGGAATCCATAAATGGTAATCCCTTCTAACGTACAATGATCAGCAGTAATATTAATACCGCTAATGTCTACTGGCGCTACACCTTCGTTGGTGGTAAGCACTATTTCGGGACCATTAGGATTAGTATCGCCTTGATTTAGGGTCTGCGTGGTTCCATCAATGACCGTGTAATTATCAGTTATGGCGGGAAGCGCGGTATCAACCCGGATCACCCACACATTACCCGTACCACAGCTGGTGTAGCATGCTTCAGTATTGGGAATATTAAAGTCAATTGTGTCCGGACCAGGGTTGTTATTTGCATCGATGATCGCCTGACGCAGTGTACCAACTCCGGAATCATCACACTTGGTAACGGTATAAGTCGTCGGGGTTGTATAAGTGAGTAAAATCTTTGGTCGTTTATTGGGATCATCCGTAAATTCTTTTGAATGGAAACTTTTTAAAATATTTTGAGTGCCTTCATCCACATATTTTATCATCCACCCTTCATTGGTGGAGGGGCTGGAAACAAATGTCTGCACGTCAGCCGTCACCTCAAAAGTAATCCAGCGCAGGTTGAGATTAGGCACATTTTCGGTAGTAGTAATAGTTGTAACATAATCTATTCCCGGAGTAGTCCAGGCGTTTCCCGCTTTATAATTATTCCAGGTGACCCCGGTTTCGGTCCAATCTCTAATTGCATCAACCCGGTGAGCCTCAACCGTCATGGCTGCCCCACCGGCCGAATTTTGATATATCATCAATTTTGCCGAACTAATCACTGAAGTGGATGGTATTTCAGTAAGATCAAATTTTAAAATTATCCTCCTGGTTTGACTGACCGCATCATTGGCATGCAAATAAAGAGTTGTGTCCGTCCCATAATTTGTACCGGGGACTGATTCTCTGATAAAAGAGTCTGCTAGCGGGAAAATTGTAGTTACGCCAGGAGCATCACTCGACTCCGTGGTGGTCGATTCATTCCCAAAATCATCTACTGCCCAGATCTTGGCAAAATAAGTCAATCCTTCCGTAAGCCCCCCGATTTGAGTGCTGTGGGCAGACATAACCGCTAAATTGGCGTCATTATCCTGATCCCATTCAGCGGCAGAACCGGTTCGATTTAAAACATCAGATTGGTTAGTCCCATACCAGATTTCGTAGTGATTAAAATTGGCTTCGAGCGTAACTGCCGTCCAGCCCCAGGTGATACTAGTTTGGGTATGGAGACTAGCCGCGAAATTAGCCAATCCAAGCGGTACGCAGTCATCCACCGAGAAAGTTTCTGAAGTTACTGCTTCCCCATCGATAATAAAATCGTTAGGTACCGCTTGTAGTTTTACAGTAGAGATTATTGATCCATCCAATGAACCAAATTCATTAGTAGCTGCTTTAGTATCCCATACAATGGTGACCTCTCTGGTCCCAGAATTTGTGGCAATCTTAGGATTAGTATTCCCAACTTGGTAGGTTGCCGCATTATCTAAACTTACTGATCCCGTATCTTGTGAAGCTGACACCAACCACGGATCACCCCAGGTTGTTCCTTCATCGGTTGAATATTTGATTTGCAACCTGGTTACGTTTCCGCCCACATCCCAAACCCTTACTTCAAAAGAAACGTAGCCGCTGCCATCCGTATATTGAGATGAAATTGATTCAAAGGTAACTGCCGGTGCATGGTTGATAGCTGAAATTACACAATTAAGTGCAAATTCAGAGGAATTGCCAAGATTATCAGTGTTAAGGGCAGTCACTGAATCACCACTAGATACTCCGGAAACACTAAGTGACCAATTTCCACCGCTGGCAGAAGTGGCTCCTAAGAAAGTACGACCTTCGCCGTAACCACTGGGATCAGGGGTCGTACCAACATAATACACTTCTACCGAAACTACATTAGATTCACAGGTACCAGTTACAACGGTTTGGCCACCAACAATATTATATTGCGCCAGAGAAATGGTTGGATAAAGCAGATTATCATTTGCCCCATCTCCTGCCAGGTCTATCCCAAGCCCGGTATTGCTGAACATGGAAACATGGGAAATGGTATTATAGTCAGTTGACGCCCCAACTATGTGAATACCCGCATAGCTCCCTGTTGTACCATTATAGGCAATGGTACTCCCTTCGCTCGTGCCTGGCAGCCCGATTTTATTAAATTGGGCACTGCTGGCAATAAATATTCCAAATCGTTTGTTACCGAGGTTCCCTTCACCAGTAGCCATGGTACCAATATAATTGCACCGTACCTCATTGCTATTTGTGTTTGTGCCAGTAATTTGTATCCCATAATAGTTGCTAGAAAGGGTATTTCTTTCATCGGAAGTATTTCCGCCAATAATGTTATATTTCGCGCCATTGGCTATGATTACGCCAGGCAACGTATTACCCAGGGCAGCCGTGCCGCCAACATTTGTACCGATATAATTTCCCTTTACTGCGTTGGTATTTGCAGCATCGATGTCAACCCCATACCAGTCATTGCCTGAGATAATGTTCCTGGACCCGGCAGTGGTGCCGCCAATAATATTATATTTCGGGCCGGCGGTTATTAATACGCCGGACCAGGAGTTCCCCCGGTCAACCGTGCCGGTATAATCTGTGCCAATATAATTCCCCTTTACTTCATTACTGAGGGACTCTGTCCCATAAATATTAATCCCGTTAACATTATTGCCTGAGATAATATTCCTGTCCCCGGCTGTAGTCCCGCCAATAATATTAAAGCTGGGGCCGCCATATAGATTGACCCCATTCTGGGTGTTCCCCAGATCAGCCGTGCCGGTATAATCTGTGCCAATATAATTTCCCTTTACTTCATTGCTGTTGGCTCCCGTCCAAAAAATATATATCCCGTCTAAAGTATTGCCGGAAATGATATTCCGCTCACCCTCAGTTGTTCCGCCGATAATATTATAAGTTGACGAATTATAAATTGACACTCCCCGGTTAGAATTTGGCAACGGGACAGTGCCGTTAGCCCTTGTGCCCAGATAATTCCCGCTCACCACATTTCTGCCAGCATCAACAATACGAACACCATCCAAATTATTGCCGGAAATAATATTCCTGGCTGCCGCAGTGTTTCCGCCAATAATATTAAAGCTGGGGCCGCTATTTATATATACACCGGAGGATGTGTTCCCGAGATCTGTGGTCCCGCTGACATTTGTGCCGATATAATTGCCCTTTACTGCATTACTGTTAGCCCCGGTCCCATAGATATAAACCCCATTTGAATTATTGCCGGAAATAATGTTTCTGGCCTCGGATGTTGTTCCTCCGATCACATTGCCAGTGGCGCCGGAATTATAGATTAAGATTCCGTAATGGTTGGCGCTGGCCGCCTCGCCGGTCGCCGTGGTTCCAATATAATTGCCCCGCACCTTATTGCTTGCCCCGGTTATGTAAACTCCTGCGTAACTGCTGGCGCTAAAACCGTTTATGGCCATGCCCTCAAGCGTACAATTTGATCCCGAAATATTAAACCCGTGGGCACTGCCGGCAGAAGCGCCATTAATGACAATTTCAGGGCCTTGAGGATTGGAGTCGCCTTGATTGGTGGTCTGGGTGGTCGCGTCAATCTTCACATTATTTACACTTATAGTCGGCAAGGCAGATGAAGGAGAGATTCTCCAAAAGCTCACCCCGCCTTCGGTGGTATAGCCGGCCTCCGTAGAAGGGATATTGAAAATAATGTTTTTTATATTTGGATCTCCGTTAGCCGTATTAATAGCGTCACGCAGCGACCCAACGCCCGAATCAGCGCAATTTGTTACAATGTAAGTTATCACATCATAAGTTATGCTTAATTTGGGCCGTTTGGTCGTTTGGGTAGGTTCATCATTGGAATAAAAATAAGCATAATAACTGGAACCGACCGCCTCATCGGAGCCTTTTACCAGCCATCCAAAATTGGTTGCCGGCGTTGAAATAAAAGACTGGACGTCATTTACTAGTTGCGTTGATTCGAAAGTGCCCCATTTAGCGTACGGCGGGCCACCACCCCAGATAACCGTCCCGGAAATAGTCGAACTATAGTCTCCTCCCCCAGAACTCCAGGCGGTTCCTGTTTTATAATTATTCCAGGTTACCGAACTTTCCTGCCAATCCCGAACCGGGCTCTGCTGAATCCGGTGAAGATTAACAACATAGTCAAAGCCGCCGGTCGCATAAACATAGAGTTCCAGAGTCGCTGACGTAACAGTAGCATTTATGGGTATGCTGGACAGGTCAAATTGTATAATTCCGCGCCGTATAGACGCGCTCCACGGATAAACAAGAACACTAACCTGGCTGCCATAATTCGTGGTCGGTGCAGCCGCAGCCATATAAGAATCTGCGCTGGACGGCTGGATCGTTACGGTAGTCGCCCATGCCTGGGCTGCCATCAGACAAACTATCCCAAAACCAATAAAATATTTTTTAAAATAATTAATCATTTATTAATTTGGCTACCAAAAAACGCGGCTTAGCTTTTGCCTCAAATTTGAAACAAAAGCCAGCCACAGAACGCGCATTAAGCTATTTAGTCGTAGTATCCTTTTACCCAACCCGTATAAGCATTGTCACCGGTATCAACCTTACCTTTAATAATTACAATAAAAGTCTGTCCTGGAGTGAATGTTCCGCCCGACAAGTTAGCGCCCGAAATCGTGGTGGCCGTTTTACTGGTTTGGGTAAGACCGGAAGTTATTGAATAAACCGAATTGCCATCGGTACCAAGCACATAAATTTCAATCTCATTATTTCCGGTTCCGTCCGAAACTTTATGCATAACCTCTAGTGCCGTACTTTCCCAGGTAGTAAAGTTCAAGGGCACATTAATCTGGTGAACAATATCAATGTCCTGATTATCAGATAATCCATTAATCACGTTCCATTGTTCGTAATCGGTATAGCTATATTCTGTCCAGGAATCACAATTGTTACTGCCGCCGTCAGCCTGGTGCAATCCATCCTTGCCACCTTGATAAAACTCAGTGATTCCGTCTCCCCGAACTGCTCCGGTGGCTTCAATGGTGCCCGCCACACTTAAATCCTGACTCGGATCAGTATCACCAATGCCAACTTTACCATTGCCGCTAATATGCACACGCTGCAAATTATTGGTCCAGAACTGCATAGAATTATTAGCGTGTTGATAGGAAATGACGCCTACGTTTCTTTGATCCGAATCAGAAAAGCCAATGTTTCCGCTGTGGCTGTTATCAGTTAAGATTTGAACCGCTACATTGTCATCACTGTTTTCAAAAATCGAAACGTCCCGGCTGGTATCCCAAACCGGTTCTACCGCAACATCGGCAAGGGTAACCCTTAATTTAACGCCGGATTCGTGAGTACCGATACCAACATTACCAATATCATAATAAATATTGTTGCCGCTGCGGGTCCAATAACCTTCTCCAGTTACGGTTAGGTCATCCCAAGCATTACCGTTATAAAAATAAAGATTGGTCCCG
>JAHJIW010000006.1 GCA_018823125.1 Candidatus Margulisiibacteriota bacterium
AAAACCTTTGGTTGACCCTTGGTCGCGCATTTACCATAAGCTTAAAACAGTCCTGGAATTCATTTTCAGAGAAGATTTATAGTGCGGGATTCCCCGGCCAGACCTCACTATCCCTGTATAGTCTATTATTGTCCACGCGTTGTCCACGTCTTACACGCACGCACACAATAATATTTATTAATATTTATATATGTGTGTTGTTGTGTTTGCCTTAAGCTGTCACGTATTCATTTTTAATTTATTTAGAAGGTAAATGCATTGTTACATTTAAGGGAAAACGTTCTCAATCTTAAAGGTATACGTTACACCTTAAAATTAGGCATATATACTTTAATTAAGGAGAGAGCCCCACCTCCCCAACCACCCCACCACTTTTCCTTTGGCTTCTAAAGGGGGGGATAAAAAGAAAGAAAAATGTTAAAATGTAACAGATTCTTAATAAATTTAAGAGGTATTAAAGGATTATAAAATGAAATTTGACTCCATCTCAGCAAAAATCCCTTCACTCGAAATATCAAATGAGTGGATCAATAATGAATTAGAAAAACTAAACCCTGAAGTGCCGCCAAAAACTGTCAAGATTTACCAAAGAGAGATTTCAAGTTTACTTAAAAAATCGGGATCAAAAACTCGGTTCTGGAGAGATAAACAAAAAGGAGAAACCGCCTTCAAGCTTATAAAAGCGGCAATGCTTGAAGCTCTAGAAAAAGCCAATTTAAAAAAAGATGAAATAGATCTTTTGATTTACTGCGGCGTAGGAAAGGGATTTAAAGAACCAGCCAATGCTTATTTTTATGCTCATGCAATAGACATGGAATGCTCATGCTTTGACATTGCGGATGCCTGCATGAGCTGGGTTCGTGCCCTAGAAATTGCTTACCGGTTTTTAAAATCGGGAACATATAAGCACATTATGATAGTCAACGGGGAGTTTAACATATATGAGCATCTCTACCCCTTTCTATGGAAAATAAAAAATCCAAAACAAGTAGAATATACTTTACCTGCTTATACAATTGGAGAAGCGGCTACCGCCACAGTATTATCCAACTCGGATGCAGAATGGCAATTTAAATATAAATCATCTCCCAGCCTAGCAAATTTATGCACCATCCCATTGGAGGGATACAAGGATTTTTGTCAAAAAGATGAAAAGATAAACTTACACGGAATTAATCGGTTTGTTTCCTTTGGCGGGGAACTTTTTAGTGAAGGGGAAAAACGCTTACTTGCTCACGTAAGAAAAACAATTGCTGACATTAATGAAGCAGATATATGGTTTCCTCATGCCGCATCTTCTACCTCATGGCAAAAAATGGGCAACGAACTTAATATTAAGCCCGAAAGAAATTATGTCGCGGTTTACCCGCGTTATGGGAATTTAGTTTCCGCCTCAATTCCGGTTGCTATAAACATGGCGCTGAGCGAAAATAAATTAAAACGAGGGCAAAAAGTAGTTTTATGGCCAGGAAGTGCAGGGATGTCATTTTGCATTGTTCAGTTCACTTACTAATAATATATGAATAGTATATTAATTACTCCGTTAGTGGGTTCAATTTTTGCTCTGGCTCTTGGTCTTTTTGTTCTATCGAGAAAAATAAGATCTGCTATTAATCAAACCTTTGCTCTTTTTTGTTTTGAAACATTCCATTGGCAATTTTGTTGGTTGATTTCGTATTTTTTTACCAGCCCTATTGCTAAGGACCTTATCATTAGGATCGCTTTTTCTGTTATTATCTTTATCCCTTTTACCTTTTACCATTTTGCCATCCTGTTTCTTAATCTTTCTCCGCGAAAAAAACAGGTATGGTTTGCTTATGGATTTGGTGCTTTTTTCCTCATTTTATTATGGACATCAAACATGTACATCGCAGGCTATAGGGATTTTTGGTGGGGATACTATCCAAAAGTAGGCCCACTCTTTTCTATCTATTTAATCGGGGTATTTTTCTTTATGCTCCGGGCGTTAATTCTTACATTCGGAGCGATGAAAAACGAACATAATGAA
Organism: Candidatus Margulisiibacteriota bacterium; assembly: GCA_018823125.1. Taxonomy (GTDB): domain Bacteria; phylum Margulisbacteria; class WOR-1; order JAHJIW01; family JAHJIW01; genus JAHJIW01. The sequence goes on from JAHJIW010000006.1 coordinate 2,009, forward strand.
ATCAATCGAAACAAGATTAAATATATGGTGTTGGCTCTTTTTATGTATTTCTTTGCAACCATCGAATACGCGATTGATTATGGAATTCCACTATATCCCATAGGAGCATTCTTCATCATTGGCGCATGGTCAATTAACGCTTATGCAATCACCAAGTACCGACTAATGGACATTTCCGTAGTCATCAGCCGAGTGACAGCAGAAGTATTAGCGGTATTAACCTTAGGCTCAATGTATCTAGGTTCAGCCTGGCTCTATCTAGCATACATTTCTTCCAAAATTGACCTGGGCTTTCTGGCATGGACAATTTTATATGGAGTTTTTGTTGGGCAAACGTACCAGAAAATTCGTCTATTTATCCAAACTACATCTGACAAACTCTTCCTCAAGGGTAAATACGAATTCCGTAAAGAAGCTGCCAGTATTGCTGAGAAATTGGCAATGGTAGTTAATCTTAACGATTTATCCGAAACCCTTGAACATATTCGCCTGGAAAATCTTGAAGTGTCTTCTATTAATATATTGCTACCCGAAAATTTCGGCGGCAGAAACGGCCGGGAAGATATTTATTCATTATGGGACTTAAAAAAAGCTGTTCCAAAATCTAACGGGATTAAGCTAGAAAAAAATAATTCTTTAATACAGCTTATTCTAAGAGATAAAAGCGTGTTTATTAGATCCGAAATACCCAAAGTAAAAGCTAAAGATTTAGAAAAGCTTGCTTTTGAGGTTTGTGTCCCCTGCTTCTCAAGAGGAGAATTAATAGCAGTTCTTCTTATTGGCAAAAAGCTTTCGGAAGATCCCTACCGCGATGAAGAACTAGACGTCTTTCGCACGTTAGCGCCGCAGTTTGCCATAGTTATTGAACGTATCAAACCTTTTGAACAAAT
>JAHJIW010000007.1 GCA_018823125.1 Candidatus Margulisiibacteriota bacterium
CGTACAAAATTACGATCGCACAAAGTGCAAATTTTAGCCAAATAATAAACATACGAGTCCTCCCCGCTAATTAATTAACACGGTTAATTTTATCACACCCCCAAAATTATTGCTTTAAAAAAGTGAAATTTTTGCCAAAAAATAACGATAAAAGTATATAGGCTATTAATATCTATGGTCTTTTGAACCAAAGGAAGGAAAATTAGTGGCACCACCGGTACCGGTAAATGGCAGACGAGCCAGTCATAGAGTGAGTTACATCGCTAGACAAACTAGACGAAGTTTGACCCGTGCTTATCATAGCGTCAGACAATATGCCCTCTCTTATGTTCCTCAATTTCGCATTATGACCCTCACCGGACCCAGTAACTTAGGAATTCATGCCCCTATGCTGATGAAAGATAATTGGGACACAACCACCGGATCAGGAAGACCCGGAGAAGTATCCGTCGAAATTGAACTTGATCTTGATCTTGATCCGACTACCCGCAGAGAAACGATCGACGCATCCATTAGCCGGCCGACATCAACGGCACGCCCAATCGGGGAGGCAAGTCTTCGACGCAGCAGAAACGCTGAGCAGGACAAGCATGATACTCTGCGACGCGAATGGGAAGAGTTAGCAGATAAAACGGCCGGGCTGAATAGGTCTGGACGCATGCCATTAAAAACTCTTAAAAACACCATGGCCATGTGTGGCCTGGGAATGGGCCTTGCCAGCGGCATGGCAACCGCAGTTTTTTCCATCGTAATCCCGGAATTCGCCGGCTTAGATTGGGAAATATCGCCTCAAAGAATTTTAGCTAATGCGGGTTATGGCACTTCCGCCGGATTGTTTTTATCTGCCATCCTATTTCATTGGATTGACTCGCATGATGAAGCTAAGGTACGTGCAGCTAACATAGAGTTTCAAAGAGCAACTTTAAGATTATTAGATATCGAAGACATCACCGAAAAACACCGAACCGTGGCTTTAATGTATTCCTTTTTTACCAGGTCGCAGAATTTTGGTCCAAGCAGATTTGAAGGGCCGATTATGGATTATTTAGGCTCCGCATTCATTGAAAACACCGTTTTTGCTGCCGAAAGAGATAGCGAAACAATAGGATTAATCGGGCAACGCCCAATCAAAGAACACCGTCAGCAAGCACAAGCAGAGGCAAGACAACAGGGAGAAGTAGCCGGCCATGAACAAGCTGAATTAGATATTATAGAAGGACGATTCGCATTTCATCAAAAACTAAATGAACTACAAGCGCGGCTTAACCTGCCGGGGGCCGACACAGCTGCCATCGAACAGGTTATAAAAGAAACTTATCCTGAGGAGGATCTCTAGTGGCTGCACCGGTAAAATCCGCATATAAGTTAACGCCCTTAGCCAGAAAAGCCGGGCAGGGATTAAAACATGCTTATCGTGAAGCCCGCCATACGCTTTTTTGTCCCCCTCGATTAAGAGCCCTGGCTCCAGCAGGAACTTATGGTTTAAATTTAGGAATTTGCGCAATGAAAGATAATTGGGATTCGGGCATCGTGGATACATCTAGCCGAGGCAACGGGTTGCCGGTTATCCCCGAAGGCTCTTCGTTGCGAAGTTTATCAATTACTGAAAAACCAGCTGAAAATACCCTTACCACATGGGAAAACCTGGCAGTCGAATGTGCTCGCAGAAACGCTAATCAACTGGTAAAGGCTAGTGTATTGGCCAGACATTTTGGGAAAATAAGCGCAGGGACAGCTTTAGGTGCAGCCGCGCTAACACTCTTAATCCCTGAGGTAGCTGACGTAAATTGGGAAGCTACTCCTTTGACCATTTTTCGAAACACCGCATTAGGTTTCTTGTTAGGAATGTCTTCAACACTAGGAACTCTTTATTACACTTATACGTCCCGTAAAACCAAAAGGGAAGATACCAATGATGCCTTTGAGTCATTAACACTTAGATTGTTAAATAATCCATCAATTGAAGAAAGGTATAAAACCGCCTCTTCAATGTATGAATTTTTAACTAGCAGCTCTCAGCCAAGCATTGGCGGTAAATCCCCCATTGAATTTTTAGACAAAGAATTTATAGATCTTTCGATTGTCGCAACAAAACGAAATTCCGACATAACTGCAATATTAGAAAAAAACCCCGTAAGCGGTGTCGCCAAGTACGCATGTGAAGCTGCATTTAGTAAGGCGGCCAGCGATGTTCGAGAACAAGTCCGCGGGGAAATTGATCGTTTAACTACCGCACGTTACAACAGATTAGAAATTCTAACTGGCTCCCTCATAAGACTTGGCATTGCAGAACCAGGACAAATCGTTAATCTTATTCAACAAATCTTTAATCCGATTGTTGTTTTGGATGAGATAAAAACCCGCAACCGGGGACAAGAAGAAGCACCCCCTATCCCTGCTTCTGCGCGACTCTCCGGCGAGGATTCACTCGCCACAGATCCTGTTTCTGCAGAATTTTCTTTGGGGTCTCCGGTAGACCAAATCGGGCCAATAAAGAGTAGCGATAGCCTTGCCGCAGTAGGATCAGATTCAGGAGAATTTGATTCCGTTTCCGGAGAACATCAGTCGGTTTCTGGTGAATATGAATCATATGATGCAACCCCTGCGCCACAAAGAATGGTTGGTCGCGGTGCCAGACGGTTTAGAACTGGCGTACAAGTGGTAGGAACCGTTGGCGGTGGAGCCTTTGGTTATTATGGACTGTCTACAATGTTAGGTTGGGATTCAAGTTTGGGACTAGCCGGAGGATGCGCCGCAGTAGGATGGTTTCTTTTCTGGGGGATCGGTCGAATCTTAACACCCCGGCAAAGAAATTTGTAAAAAAAGTGAAATTTTCGCCAGGTTTTGGCGATAATAATGTAGATATATTAAATTTATATCAATAAATAGGAAATATGGTCAAAGAACCAAGAGGAGGAAAATAAATTGCCAGCACCAAAACAACTAATAGGTCGAGCAAGACCGGCACCCGAAAATAGAGGTGCTCAACAAGCGAGACAAAGACAAGGATACTTGCGTGAAGTAATTAGAGACGCGCGTGAAGGATTTGGAATCTCAGTTCAAGAATTAAGAAGCACAAAACAAAGTTTTGTTAATCGTTTAATTGGTTTGCAACACGCCGCTGCACGTTTTCAAGAAACTCACCGCCTTCGATTAAGAGATTTTTCTCTCCCCACCTTTGGTGTGCTAAAAGATACTGAAGGTCTTAACCTAGGTATTTCCACAATGAGTGATGATAATAATCCTTTTAGCGGAGCAACCGATCGTACTGGTGGTAGATCAAAAATACAAGCTCCTCCGAAAAAACCTTCTGGAAGAGACCGCAGCGATGAAAAGACAATCGTAACTGATAAATCGGGCACGGAGAAAACACCTCCCAAACCAAGAACCTCTACTGCGCGCAGAAGCAGACGTGCTGAGCTTAGCCCCCGTTTCCGAAGAGGTGCCCAGATTTCAGGTGCCGGCGCAGGTACCGTATTAGCCCACGTAGTTGCAGCCACTGTTTTCGGTGGTGCAGGCGGCTTCTTATTATATGTAATAGGCGCTGGCGTAGGATTTGGACTTTCTTTGGTGGGATTGCGTGTACTCGAATCGCGTCGTGGTAGCACGAGAGAAGCAACTAGCAGTGCACCGGCAGAAAGTAAATTAGAAGATCTCGTTTCAATTTTGGATAGAATTTCTGCTCCGGTTACTTATTTAAGAGAATCATGGGAAGGGTTTCGGGCCTCCCTGCGTGGCATTGGCCAACCGGCAAAACCAGCTATCGAAATTGTTAATGGGATGCTGGAAGCTGGCAAAGCAATTCCATTGGCTGAAATCCAAAGCAAGGATGAAAATCATGCTTTAGCTCTACGCGCCAGAGTTGAACGCGCCAAAGGCAACGAAGCAGCAAAAAAACAAGCAATTGTAGCCTCACTTGATGCCCTTGAACGCTCAGCCGGCAGATGCGCCATTGCATTAGAAACCGTAGATATTCTTAGAGGAGCCGAAGGCCGCACTCGAGAAGAAAAAGACGCATTAGATACTGTCGCAGGCGAACTCAGAAAACTTGCCGCGTCGTTCAGTAACGGGGCGGTAGATATAATTATTGGTGCCTTGCGCAGTTGCAACGATTTAACCGAAGCAGGCGACCTGCCGGTAGCAAAAGATGTATTAGCACGACTGGAAGTATTTGCAGAACGTAAGGGACCGGATGGAGAAGCTTTAGTTCCTAGGTTAGCCGAAAAATCACTCGAAAAACTTTATACCGCAGCAGAAAAACTGGCTAAAGAAGATCCGGATAACATCACTAGCTTTATAACTGAATTCGCCCTACCCACGGCCACAAAACTCGGCGGAAGAGAAGCAGCAGCGAAGTTATCTGAGTGCACCGATGATGCTATTGATAAAGTACTAATAGCTCGTGCTGAAAGAGCACGGGTATCCATTGCTGAAACCCTTGATGAACACACTCGCAGTGCTATGGCTGCTAATAAAATTGCAGAAGCCCTCATTGAAGAACTCAAAAAACTTCGAGGCAAAGCAGTAGAAACAGACGCTGAGCTTCTTACTCGAATTATTGCAGCATTAGCACAAACTTATGGAACTTTAATCCTCTCCGAGGATATTGCGCAAAAAACCACCGGTGTTGAAAGAATTCAAGCAGCCATTGCACATACAATTACGATTCTCGGTTCTCTGAGCAAATCTTTAGATAAAGAATTACTTCAAAATAATTTATTGACACTGGCGGCTAATCCAGAATTTGCTGCCAATATTGATTTTATTAATAGAGTGTTAGGCGCCTCTCTGGAAGCTGCGACAGAGGTATCTGCTAAGAAAGACTTAAGCGGCAAAAAAATTCATGGATTCGTTTGCGTTCAATCAATCTTTACTCTAGCAAGAAACTACGCTGAACACCCAGACATATGTGATCTCGGCCTGCTCAGATGGAACAAGCATTACGGCAGAAAATTACGAGGGAACCCCGTCGACCAAGAAGCCATGCAAAGAACCATTGCCAACGGTCTAATAAACCCAGCGTATCGTGGCACCGAAACCCTTGTTAAAGCAAAAGCAGTATTGGGCATACTTAGCAAAAACTTCCTTAAAGAGACAAGCTCTCTCGGAAGAGAAAATTTAACAACCGCATTGGCCCTCATTATCAGCATTACCTGTACATCCGAAACTGCACGTAACGAATTTTTAAACCAAGTAGACGTAGATGTAATGACTAATAAAGGTTTACGTCCCGCATTAATTGAAGCAGTTAACAGATCATGGTTACCTGATGCGCAAAAAACTGAGCTAACAGAAAAGTTAGAAAAAATAGGAAGGCGCACGCCTACTCCGCCGGAAACTCTGAAGACTAAAGCAGGGCTGCCTAGTGACCCAGCTGATATTCCTAGCGGAAGTTTACTCTCATTGAAAGAAACTCCGGCATATGCAGGGCCAGCTGTCAGAGCTGAGGAAGAAAGCAGAGCTCCTGATTCAGATTCTACGCCAACCATACGAGGCGAGGTTGATGCTAAAGTAGCAGCGGGTGAAGACACAGTAAGGACCGCAGCACCAAAAGCCCGCGATGCAGCTGGTGTTGCAGAAGCAGGAAAACCTCCCAGAGAAGAAAGACCTGAAGATGCAACTTTAGTATCAAGAGTTCCTGACTCCCCTACCCCCGCGGCCGCGAAGGCTGAGGAAGCACCACGATCAGAAATTCCAGCTGCAGTAGTAGAGTTAGCTGATAAAATCAAGAAGCCTACGGCGCTTGTAACCGCAGCTCTTGAAGCAGGGCTAAGCAAAGATGACATCGAATTATTTGTCGGCATGAATATGCTTGAAGACACCGTTGGATACAAGCCAGCCGAGGACGAAGGAGGACGACCAGACGCAACAACTGATAATCCATTAGCTAAACGTACTGCTTTAATTCGAAGGCTTGATGAAGCACGACAAGAGCTTGAAACGGTCTCAACCGATATATCAAAGGCATCGAAAAGTGCGGGCAGTTTGTCGGCAAGAGCAAAAGATCTCATGGGTGTAGGATTAAAAGCAAAAGGAAAAAGAAAAATTGCCTTAACAAAAGAAATCGCTGATCTCGAACCCCAAGTCAAACCAGCTAACGCAGCTGCCGCAGCTCAGCTTGTAGATCAAATAAAAACAAAAACCGTTTCTACTCCGGAAGAAGCTGCCGAAGTAAGAACCTTAATCGAACAGTTAATTGAAATTGTAAATTATACTGCTCCAGGAGCAAGTGAACCGTTATCTCCTGAACTTAAAGGTACGGCGGTCCCCGTGTTGGTTGAATTTGTTGGAAGATTTTCCGAGTCAGCCTTAGCTTTTGATTATTTAGATACGGTTGCAAAACCAGCCGTAGGAGTCGCGTTACGCGGTATATATGCATTTGGCGCACATGATGCTGGCCGCACTTCCGCAGTGAAATTCGAAGGGGCCATCACCGCTGCTAAAGCCAGAAAAGAATTAAGTGATCTGCAGGAAAGGGTACGCACCTTAACTCCTGCCGCATTAGATACTGCGGAGAAACTCACCGCAGTTGCCGCTGATGTTGAAGCGCTAACCGCAAGAGTAGAAACCGGTGATCATCCGATTACCAAAGCAGATGCAGAAGCATTATTAACCGGCGTCCTGTGCACTTTAGCAGAAACCGATGCAACTGTGTTAAAAGCAAATCAATATGAGACTACCACCACCCTACAAAGCATAGTTCGCGGTCTTGAAAGAGCAACCGAGGGCGAAGAAATGGCTACGGTTATTGACCGAATTGGTCAGGCTCATCCAGAAATTTTTGAAAATGGACCAGTTATCAAAGCATTTGATGATGGGCTTCCCGATGAAGCATTAGTTATATACAACATGGGATACACTGCTCATCATCTTGGCGTAAAAACTCAAAAAATTCAGACTGCGGCTGAACGTCTTGAAAGAGACACTGCTGACCCAGCATCCTTAGCTGTAGATCGTTTACGAGAGATTCAAAGTACTATCCCTACGGCTTCAGCTGAAGTAGATCGTTTAGGAGAACGTGCAACCGAGCACAGAAATGATTTAGCTAGGGCTCGTCGGGCACCAAGGATAACCACTGCAGAAGATAGGATTGCCGAAAGACATGAAATCGACGCGAACAGCCTGGCCACTACCCTGGCCGATCTTAGCGAAAGAGTAAACTTGGTCTCCGAACGAGTAAGCGCAGCAATCCAAACCCGAGAAGAGTTAGATACAAAGTTACAAACTATTGCCGCCGAATTACCTGCCCTGCAGGATAAAATAGAAAACCGTGTACGAAACGGTCAAGATTACTTAGCTGGAAGGCTTGATGACGAATTTGACAGTGTTCGTGATCTCGTTAGGGAAAGGGAAATAGCCGTAGCTTCAAATCAGGAAGCTACTGTAACCTTACATACTCTATACAGAAGCATAGCAGAAGCAACTAACCTCCCTTACAAAAGGATTAAAGACGCATGTGAAACCGGAACCGATACAGAATTAGCAAATATTTTAGGCGCAGAACAATTTGGTAGGATCATAGATCTATCAGCGCATCTGAGACGCGCCGTTGAAGACTCAAGAAAAGCGGCAGGGTTACTTGATCAAGGAATCAAGCGCGCGAAAGCTGTCTTTGGAGAAGACTCCGCAGAAGACCTCGCTGTGGTAACACTTCCAGGAGACGCATTACGTACTATTGATGGCGACGATTTAGAAAGCCTAGCCTTCGACACCAGCTCCACCATGGAAGCCGTCGTTGAGGCCCGGGTTGAAGTTGAGCCAGAATTTACGCCAGTCGAAAATCCGCCGGCAGTACGATCGCCTTATAGCCCGGTTTTCATTTCCGGCGATCATGCTTACGTACGAGATGTGGCAGACAGAACTGGCCAAAACCCGCGTGAATTTGATACTAAAGCTTTGGAAGGACGCCGTTTTGATTTATTACAAAGACGGGAAGACCTTCAAGCTCAAAAAGGAAGCTTAGAACAAAACGCTCCTGACGCTGCCAGAGTTTTGAGCCAACGTAGGAAAAGGTTTGATGCAACAGTAACAAAAGCTGAAAAGAGATTGCAGGGCCAAATTGATGCAGCTGCTAAAAAATCGGAACAGCTTGATACCTCCGTTAAAGCAGCGGTAAGCCTGGCTAATACGCAAAGACAACTGGCTACCGTTGAAAGAGATATTGAAACCGAAGAAGAAGCCGCCTACAAAATAATTATGGGCAAACCCGTAAAGCAGCGCTCAGGACTACCCGCTGCGCTTGACGCTCGTGTTCCTTCGGACGATGCTGAAATAGATGGGAGAATTGATCAACTAATAGTTCTGGATGACATGCGCAGCGACCTGGAACAAGCCGAAGCTAAACTACAAAGAGATTTAGGCAAAGAAAAGCGTGGCGCAAGGGAACTAGCCGCCGCCAGAGATGAAGCCGCGGAAAAACACCGTGCTTTAGTTGCACAACAGCAAAACATAAGATCAGAAATGGCTCCCGAACTAGAAAGAACTCTTTCCAAACCAGCTAAAGTTGGGACAATAGGCAGCCAAACTACTATTGATAACCCGCTGGCGATTGAAAGAAATTATCAGGCGCAAATCAAATCCATAGAATCAGAGTTAAACTTGATTGAAACTACCCTTTTACAAGTTGACGCCGCACAATCTGGAATTATGGCCGCCGAAAGAGCAGAGGCAACCGCAAAAGTTCGCCAGCTTGAAGTATTAGCTCGCCAAATTCCAGGAGTTCAAATCCAACACGATGTTGCTGCAACCGACGGAAAATATGGCGAATGGCAGACCGAAGCAAGGGAAGAAGTTACAGCTCGACAAGCAGCTGTTGCTGAAATCGACGCCGAAGCAGCTCGTAACCAAACCGACGATGCAGTTCAAGAAAAATTAGGCGAAGTGTTAACTGCACAACAAGCGATTCGCCAAGAAGAGCTGGCAATTATTGAACGTCACGAAAGAGAAGCAGTAGAAGTCGCTCAAAACACCGCTAAAGAAGTACTCGCAGTTGAGGCTCATAATTTTCAAATGCGGGATATTTATCGAGATCGTGCAGCAAGAATTCACCAAATCAGAGAACTGGAACAAACCGCTCATGAAAAGACTCGAGGCTTTGAATTCGAATTATACCAAGCCAGAAAAGATGCTGATAACGCACCTCAGATTCTGGCAGAAAGACCTGACTTGCAAGCAGAAATTAGTCGTCGACACGCTGACGCCGGAGCAAAAGACGCATCCATTTGGTCAGATCCGAATGCTTATGCTCGCTTCCACACTGAAGTAGTGAATGAAATTAGACAAGAAGCATTGGCCCCTCAAATTGGGGATGCGAGAACCGGCTTATATCCAACGTTAACCGTAGATACCCTACTTAACTTAATTGACATAATGCAAAATCCGAATGCCGTTTCCGCGCTTCCGCTAGAATTTACCGGAAGAAACGCATCGGTTTTAGCGACCCTTATGGTTGAAAGAACCGACGCTGACGGACGCAATACTTTAGCCGGAACTTTGCTTACCGGCATAGTTTTTGATGTTGCAACTAACCCTACCGCACGCGCAGCTGAAATTCCGGGAGTAAGCAAAGTAGAAAGGCTTAAACTCAGAGATAAAGTAACTTTTGAAGATGGCACCTTAGTTGCGGTAGTTTATACTAGCTTACAAAAAGACGCGATCAAGTCTGTAGAGATTAAATTTACCGATGCAACCGGAGAAACACGTACTGAAGATGTAACATCCTTCGTACCACGATCAGAATAAAAAATAAGATAAAAAAATATATGGCGGCTTGCTTTACACCGGGGGCAAGCTGCCTTTTTTTATATCACATTTCACACCGGAGGTAAACTTCTTTTTATTCTTTCGAGCGCTGCCTTGGCAAAATAACCCAAGTCGTTGCGTACTTTAAGTTTATTATAAATCGTTTCTAAAACTTCAAACCTCATCGGATCTTTGCTTTTTAGCCAATGATCAACCTCGTCGGAGAACTTTCCTTCGGCGTCTTCGATCTGGTGGTCTACCTTTCTGATCTTTTCTTCGATGACTTCGCGCTCTTGTGGTCTGTGAATTTCTCTAACGATGGTACGCTGCCACTCCTTGGCCCAACCCACCGCGCTTAAATAAGCAGCTACAATACGATTGCCTTCTTTTTTGGCGTCAAAACTTTCCGCCATATTAGTATGCGGTCCCCGCCGCCGAAGAGGTATAGCGGCTGTAGCTCGATTCAGACAAGGTAAGTGAAATAATAAAGGCTTTGGTTTCGTTAGTGGTTAAATCCCCCGCCGAAACCGACCCGGTGCCAATCATGTTATTATCCACATCATAAAAAATGTAACTAACCGTAACCGAAGTAACCGTAGAGTATCCGTTATTTCTCACCTGTCCGTTAATAGTAATTAAAGTTCCCGCCTGGGTAATCGTATCCGATAAAATTGAAACCCGCGGACCTAAAGTAAAATTAATCGTCTTGGTTTTTCCTTCTTCAATACTAACTTCCTGGGTTGAAGTTAAGTATAAAATTGTCCCGTGTGCCTGAATATCCTGGGTTCCGGGAGTAATATCCGTAATTGAATACGTGCCGGTCGAAGAGGTAATTTCACTTTTTGAAGGATATGAAACCATGGAAACGGTAATTCCGGATAAAGCAGTTCCATCCGAATTTTTAACCGTTCCCGATACCCCGCCCTGATCCGAAACGGTAACCGTGGCGGACCCGACTACATTGCTGGCCGTCGCGTATACGTATCCTAAACCTATGCTCGAAGCGGTAAACAGTCCGGATGAAGAAACGCTGCCGATTCCGCCCGCCGTCGACCAGGTAGGCGTAATATCAATCAATTTACCGGTACTGGTGCGTCCCATCGCGATAAACTGCTGAGTTCCCCCCACCGCTAAAGTAGCCGTCCCCGGAGAAACATCAACTACAGCAATTACATTTCCCGCATCACAACCAAGCAGAAAAAAAAGTGCGGGCAAAATCAAAATAATTAGAAAAAGTTTAGGCTTGAAAAACAATTTTGCCCCCCACGACGGTGGTCAAAACCTTTCCGGTGAGTTTTTGTGAAATGAACGGGCTGTTTTTAGAGGCGGAGACAAAATCTTCTTTTTTTATCACTACTTTGGCTTCGGGATCAATGATCACCACATCCGCATCGGCCCCCGGAGCCAGCGTTCCTTTATTAAGCTTTAATATTTTAGCCGGATTAACGGTGAGCTTGGCAAAAACTTTAAGCGGATTCATTTTTCTTTCTTTAATCAGCTTGGTAATGCACAGCGGCACTGCGGTTTCTAAGCCGATCATTCCGTTGGCCGCTCTTTGAAACTCTACATTTTTTTCGTCAATGGTATGCGGAGCATGGTCGGTAGCAATGACATCGATGGTGTCGTCTTTTAATCCGGCAACAATTTCTTCTACGTCGGCTTGCGTTCTAAGCGGCGGATTTACTTTAGCATTGGTATCGTAGCCTTTCACTGCTTCTTCGGTTAAGGAAAAATAATGCGGGGCCGTTTCGCAGGTTACTTTTACTTTTTGTTTTTTGGCGTCGCGAATGGTTTTAACTGATTGCGCGGTTGATACGTGCGCCACGTGGAGCGTCCCAAATTCTTTAGCCAGACCAACATCCCGGGCAACCGCTTCTGACTCTGCCAGCGCGGGAATTCCGCGTAGTCCTAATTGAGTAGAAAGCGCTCCCTCGTTCATGTCTCCGCTCTCGGACAATCCTAACTCTTCACTGTGCGAAATAATGGGGACGTTAAACTGTCCGGCATATTCCAGTGCTTTTCTGAAAACTCCGGCACTGGCAATGGGATGCCCATCATCTGAAAAGGCCACTGCCCCTTCGTCTAACATACGGCCCATTTCGGCCAGTTCTTCACCCTTTAGTCCTTTGGTCACTGCGCCAATCGGAAAAACATTAACTACCCCTTCGGCTTTAGCTTTTGAAACAATGTACTTAACCACCGAAGCAGTATCCGCAACCGGATCGGTATTGGCCATACAGCAAACTGAGGTAAATCCCCCTCTCGCGGCGGCTCTGGTTCCGGTAGCAATCGTTTCTTGTTCGGGCCAGCCCGGGTCACGCAGGTGAGTGTGCATATCAATTAATCCGGGAAGCACCCAGCAGGCTTTGGCGTCGATAACGGTGGTGTTTTGCGCTTTTATGTTTTTAGCAACTTTAGCGATTTTTCCGTCTTCGATTAAAACATCAGCAACTCCGTTTTTACCCGAAGCCGGATCGATTACTTGTCCATTTTTTATCAGAATGATTTCTACCATTATCTTGAAAACCTCCTGCGCACTCTTCCTAATAAGCTCCCGATCCCCTGCTCCTTGTTATTAAGCTCCGTAGAACCCGCTTCTTTGCGTCCTCCGCTCTGCGTGGCGGGCTTAGTCTGTCGCGGTTTTTCGTTGGGCTTGCGAAACTTTTCTCGGCGAGGAATCTGTTTAGGTTTCTCTTCTTTTTTGTCATGCACTTTCAAGCTTCTTAACGCCTCAAAAGCGGCTCGTTGTTCGGCTTCCTTTTTATTTAAGCCGCGGCCTTCGCCTTGTTTCTTGCCCTTAACTTTTACCTCGATCCAGAAAACTTTTTTGTGTTTGGGGCCGGTTTCCCTAAAAACGCGGTAAAGCGGCAGGCCCCATTTGTGCTGCTGCACAAATTCCTGCAGCGCCGACTTATAATCGCGGATGTAGCCTTCGCGGCTTACTTTGTCGATTTCAGAAGTAACATTTTCCAGCAGAAAATCCCGGGCTTTACCAATGCCCGCATCTAAATAGATGGCACCGATTAAAGCTTCAAGGGCGTTAGCTAAGTTTGACTTGCGGGACCGGCCGCCGGTTTTCTTTTCGTTCATCCCTAAGAGAAAATAGGTGCCTAATTTTAGCTTTCGGGAGATCGCCGCTAAGGTTCGGTCCGAAATTACCGAGGCCCGGATCTTAGTTAAGTCGCCTTCGGCCTTTTCGGGGAATTTGTTGTACAGATATTCTGAGATAACCAGCTTGATAACCGCGTCTCCCAAAAATTCGAGGCGCTCGTTATCCAGCACATCTTTGTGGCGCATCTCATAAGCATATGAACTGTGGGTTAGGGCCTGATTAAAAAGACTATGGTTGAGGAAGGAGATTCCTAAACTTTTTTCTAACTCTTTTAGCTTCTCATCGCGGTCGGCAGTGGTTGTCATTGACTTTATATTTTACATTATATAGAATATCTTATCAACCTAAGAAACTTGAAAAACGCCAAAAACTTTGGCGTAAGGAGACCAAAAATGGGTATTTTGTCGCCAATCATGGAATACGTTGCTGGAAAACAGGATACTTACCCAGCTCCCGCCGCAAAAGAAAAATTAACCAAAGCCATTGAACGTTACCGCAAAGTTTTGCGTGATCACCCTAATCGAACTGATATTGGTGAGATAAAGTTTGGTTTAGCTGATCTATTAGTAGGACGCAACGCTCCCGGCGACTACAAAAAAGCCATGGAATTTTACAATGCCATCCTTTTAACCTCCGGTTCTTTGTATCTGCGGGCCCGCGTTTTGATCGGAAAAGCCGAGTTAATGGTATCTTCCGGCAACAAAGAGGAGCAAACCGACGCTTTAAGCCTTTGCGAAACCGCCAAAAAAACCTTAAAAAGCGATTTAACTGATTTTTTTGCCGCCAAAGCCTTTATTATCGAAGCCGACCTCCGGATGTCCCGCGACGAAAAGGGGGATCACGCCCAGGCCTCCAAATTTTTTGAAAAAGTGTCTAACAATAAAAAAGCACACTGGTACTTCCGGGCCCGCGGATTTTTAGGCCGCGCCGAATTAATTCTTTATCACTTCCCGAACAAAGTTAACGACGGCATTAAGTTTTGCGGACAAGCCGCTCAGCTTTTAGAGGAACGCCCCAGCGACTATTTTTCCCTAAAAACCAAAGTTATCGAGGCCGAACTGCGCATCCGACGGGCAAAAAAAGATGATTTTAAAAAAGCCGAAAGATTTTGTATTGCGGTCGCCCGCTCAAAAACCGAATATTCAGACCTGGTAGCCCGGGCTAAGCTAACTTTAGCTGAAATTTCAAAACATCCCAAAGCAGAAAAACTTTACAAAGAAGTATTAGAAATGGAAGGCCTCGATCCTTATATCATTAACAAAGTAAAAGAAGCGGAAAAAAACTTACAGAAGAAAAAGAAATAATTAACCCCAGGCTCTCGCTTTTCTAGGATTAAGCATCTTCATTGCTTGCGCAGCACGATCAAACGAAGCATAAGGGTTTTGGTTTTCAAACAATTGATCAAATTTTTTGCCGTGTAAAATAAATTCCATCGGTCCGGAGTGTACGAGCAGGACATCCTCTTCTCCCATCCCTTTCCGGAGGCCTTCGGCTTGCGTGCGCAGCTCTGCGTGGCTGGTTTCCGGAAGAACGGTAGGCTGATTGTCCAATCTAACTTTGGCCAGGATTTTGTGGAATTGATGATAAAGGTTTACGGCATTCAATAGTGCTCTCCTTCGTACATATATACTATCGGTACAACCAGGGTAAAACTTGCGCGGCATGGTATAATTTAGAGTCATAAATTTAGAGAAGGAGCTGATTAGAAATGGTCCATAATGTAACATTAATCAGAGGTGACGGCGTCGGTCCTGAGTTAGCCGCAGTCACTAAAGACGTATTAGATGCGACCGGAGTAAAATTTAACTGGGATATTGTAGACGCCGGTGTGGATATCGTGGAAAAAGAGGGAACACCCCTCCCCCAAAAAGTACTGGATTCGATCAAAAAGAACAAAGTCGCCATCAAAGCCCCCATCACCACCCCGATCGGCACCGGATTCAGGTCGGTAAACGTAGCTTTAAGAAAAAAACTGGATCTTTTTGCCTGTTTGCGCCCTGCCAAAACCTATCCGGGCGTGCGCACTAAATATCAAAACATCGATTTAGTGGTCGTGCGTGAAAACACCGAGGATTTATACGCCGGAATCGAATTTGAAGTCGGCAAACCCGAAACCAAAAATATTATCAGCGCCATCGAAAAAGAATCCAAAAAAACCATCCTTAAAGATTCGGCGATCAGCATTAAACCGATCTCGCGCACCAACTCCGAAAGGATTATTCGCTTTGCTTTTGACTACGCAGTTAAAGAAGGCCGCAAAAAAGTAACCTCAGTAACCAAAGCTAACATCATGAAGTTTACCGACGGACTGTTTTACGAAGTAGGCCGCGAAGTAGCTAAAGATTACAAAGGCAAAGTCGAATACGAAGAACGCTTAATCGATAACATGTGTATGCAATTAGTACAAAAACCTGAAATTTATGACGTGATGGTCCTGCCTAACTTATACGGCGATATTCTTTCTGATCTTTGTGCCGGTTTAGCCGGAGGATTAGGGGTGGCGCCGGGTGGTAATTTTGGAAAAGACATCGCCGTTTTTGAAGCCGTACACGGTAGTGCGCCAAAATATAAAGGGATGAACAAAGTTAATCCTACCGCATTAATTTTATCAGGAGTAATGATGCTCCATTATCTAGGTGAAATCGAAGCCGCCAAAAAGCTGGAAGCCGCGGTGACTAAGGTCATCAAAGAAGGAAAATCCGTAACCTACGACATGAAACCACAGCGTGATGACCCGACGGCCGTAGGCACCAAAGAAATGGGACAAGCTATCATCAAAGCGATGGGCTAGTTATGCTTACCGTAATTCAACGCTCCGCGGCCGCCGCCAAACCTGAGATAGCCAAACCTTGGAGAGGATAAAATGGGCACCTATAAACCAATCCCCCACCCCTCCGACCTCGCCCTGATTGCCGAGGGGGCCGATTTAAAAGAAGCCTTTGAGGCCGCCGCACTGGGAATGTTTGCTTTTATCACCAACCTGGATAAGGTTGCCGAAAAAAAATTCATCAAAGTATCGGCGGGCGGTGAGGATAAAGAAGCTTTACTGGTTAATTTTTTAAACGAATTAATCTTTTTAGAAGACGCTAAAGGAATTTTAGTTAAAGCTATCAGCATCCTTGATTTGACCGAAACTTCAATTGAAGCCGAAGTCGTAGGAGAAAACTATAATCCCAAAAAGCACCAACTCACCCATTCAATTAAAGCCGCCACTTATAACCAGCTAAAAGTAGATCAACAAAAAGATAGAGTCGAAATTACGGTGGTGTTTGACGTGTAGCTTGCTTGTTTCACCTCTCTGCCCCATGCTATAATTTCCCGTCACTTTCAAAACAAAAAAGGAGAGAAAATCATGCCGGAACCACTTATTGTTCTTGATTATTCAATTTTAATTAACTTGCTTTTAGCTTTTGTTTTTGGCGGCATCATCGGCTATTTAAGAGAGGTGGAAGGAAAAACCGCGGGGCTGAGGACCCACATTTTAGTATGTATGGGTTCTACTCTTTTTATGCAGGTTTCCGCAAATATGTTAACTTTATCATCCATTGCCGATCCCGGACGGATCGCCGCCGGAGTAGTTACCGGTATCGGTTTTTTAGGCGCCGGCACCATTCTACGCGGCGGGCAGGGAGTAAAGGGGTTAACCACCGCGGCTTCGATTTGGATTACCGCCGCCATTGGCTTAGCGCTGGGAGTAAATTTATATTTCGGAGCTTTTATGACCACCATCATTACCGCCTTTACCCTTCAGGTGCTCGGCTACATGGAAAAAAGCTTCATCAAAGGTAATAAGTAATGGCCGGAGAAATTCAAACATTAGGCCTCATTATTATCAGCTCGGTTTTAGTAAATAACTTTATCCTGATCCGTTTCTTAGGCATTTGTCCGTTTATCGGGGTTTCCTCGCAGGTGGACGCGTCGCTGGGGATGGGACTGGCAGTGGTATTTGTAATGACCATGGCTTCTTTGGTTACCTGGATCATTCAAACTTTTATCCTAACTCCGTTTGGATTAGGTTTTTTGCAAACTATCGCTTTTATATTAATCGTAGCTTCCCTGGTTCAGCTCACCGAAATCGTCATCAACAAAGTCAGCCCTACCCTAAAACAGTCGCTGGGAATTTATCTTCCATTAATTACTACCAACTGCGCAATTTTAGGTGTGGCCATTTTAAATATTCGTGCAAATTACACTTTTATCCAGGCCGTGGTCAACGGTTTTGGTTCGGGAATTGGTTTTACGCTGGCACTGCTGCTCATGGCGGGCATCCGGGAACGGCTGGATTTATCTCCGGTTCCTAAAGCCTTAAAGGGAGCCCCGATAACTTTTATTACCGCAGCTTTAATGTCGATTGCCTTTTTAGGATTTATCGGACTAATTAAGATATAAAAATGAACGCAGCCCAAATAACAATAGTAGTAACCTCAGTTTTAGCCCTGGCCGGCATCGGGTTTTTAGCCGGCTTCGGGTTAGCGCTGGCCTCACATATATTTAGCGTCAAAGTTGATCCCCGCATTGAGCAAATCGCCGAGTCGCTCCCAGGATCAAATTGCGGAGCCTGCGGTTATCCATCCTGCTTTGCCGCAGCCGAAGCTATTGTCGCCGGGAAGGCCGAACCTAACGTATGTAAACTAGGGGGAGAACAAACCACCAAATTAGTTTGTAATGCAATGGGGGTAAAAGAAATCGCGGCGCAAGAGAAAGACCTGGCCGTTATTGCTTGCGGAGCGGGACCTGAAATCTGCAATAAAAGATTTGAATACCAGGGAGAAAAAACCTGTGCGGCGGCGGAACTGTCGGGCGGCGGATTTTTAGAATGTTCGGCCGGATGCCTGGGTTATGGAGATTGCGCCGCAGTCTGTCCCTTTGACGCTATCGTCTATGAAGAAGGAAAGCTTCCTAAAATCATTCGCGAAAAATGTACCGCTTGTGGAAAATGTATTGATGCTTGCCCTAGAAAGATAATTTCACTTAAACCGGCAAAACAAAAAGTATTTGTACTCTGCAGCACCACGGATAAAGGAGCTCAGGTTCGAAAATATTGTAAAGTCGGCTGTATCGGGTGCCGCATTTGCGTTAAAAAATGTCCCGAGGCGGCCATTACCATGGAAGGCCGCATTCCTCAAATCAATCCGGATAAATGCAAGGTTACAGAAGTTTGTATTCAAGTATGTCCAACCAAAACGATCAAAAAACTCTAATAGATATCCGCGGGTTTTTAGAAACTTCGTTTATTGACTGGGACGGCAAGGTTGTTTCGGTAGTTTTCGTAGCCGGCTGCAACATGCGCTGCCCCTTTTGTCATAACGCGCCCTTGGTCACCCGCCCTCAAACCTTAAAGCAGTTTTCAACAGAAGAAATCGAAGCTTTTATGCTTGAGCGTAAAGATTTTATTGACGGCTTATGCATAACCGGCGGTGAACCAACGCTACATAAAAATCTTCCGGCGTTTATTAAGCATTTTAAGGACTTGGGGTTTTTAATAAAGCTCGACACCAACGGCACTAATCCGGAAATGCTGAAAAAATTAATCGACCAAAAGCTGGTCAATTTTGTGGCGATGGATTTTAAAGCCCCGCTGGATGAAAGATACGAAAAAGCTACCGGAGTAAAAGTTGATTTAGCTAAAATCAAGAAATGTGTTGACCTTTTAATCTCTTCTGGCATTGATCACGAATTTCGTTTAACCGTAGTCCCCGGTTTAATCAGCGAAAAAGAAATTGAAGCTATCGGCCCCGCCCTCAAAGGCGCCAAGAAATTGGCTTTGCAGCAATTTGTTCCGGAAAATTGTTTAGACGAAAGTTATACTAAAATTAAACCTTACGAGAAGGACAAACTTCTTTCTTATCAGTTAACCCTGAAGCAGTATGTGCATAATACGATTTTAAGGGGGGCCTAACTCCTGCTGTACATCATCATCGGCCCCACCGCCGTGGGAAAAACTAAATACGCCATTGCCCTGGCCAAAAAGGTTAACGGCGAAATTATTTCGGCCGATTCAATGCAGGTTTATAAAGGCATGAATATTGGCACGGCTAAACCATCTAAACGCGAGATGAGGGGCATCTCCCACCACCTGATTGATCTTAAGCTTCCCAATGAAGAATGGAATGTGTCATTATTTGTGGACACCGCCGAAAAATTAATTCAAGATATCCGCCGCCGCGGAAAAACGCCAATCATCGTCGGCGGAACGGGGCTGTATATTTGGACTTTTCTTGAGGGGTTTTCTTTCCCGATTGCTCCGTCCGACAAAAAGCTTCGCGAAAAGCTATCAAAACTATCATCCGAAAAATTATATGCGCGGCTAAAAAAAGTTGATCCCCCGGCCGCTAAAAAAATTCACCCAAATGATAAAAAGAGGATCATTCGCGCACTTGAAGTATACGAACTAACCGGAAAAAAGATGTCCGTACTACAGAAAAAGACTAGAGACCAGAGACCAGAGACTAGAGACCAGGAAACAAAAATTATCTGTTTAAATATGCCGCGGGAAAAATTGTACAAAAAAATTGAAACCCGTGTCGATAAAATGGTTAAAAAAGGACTAGTTGAAGAAGTAAAAAAGCTAGTGAAAAAGGGTTATGGAAAACAGTTAACTGCGATGCAGGCTTTAGGCTACAAAGAAATCATCGATTACCTCGAAGGCAGGGTTTCTAAAGAAGAAGCGATTGCAACCCTTAAAAAGCGCACCCGCCATTTCGCCCGCCGTCAGTTGATCTGGTTTAGAAGGTTTAAGGATGCCAAGTGGGTTGAAGTTAAGCGTTGATTCTCCTCCCCTTATAAAGTAAAATTGCCTCATGGAAATGGATCTGGGAAAAAGAGTAGAATTTCACTGCCACACTATTTTTAGTGACGGCATTTTATTGCCGGCCGCACTCGCGGTTGAAGCCAAAATCAGAGGGACTGCGGCAATTGCCTTTACCGACCACGTTGATCCTTCCAATATTGAGTTTGCAATTAAAAGTTTAGTCCATTTCTGCAAAGAGGTTGGGGATTCACTGGGGATCAAAGTGATTCCCGGCGCTGAAATTAGCTACATTCCTCCAGCCGAAATAGAAAAGTGGAGCAAAAAAGCCCGCAAATTTGGCGCAAAAATAATTGTGGTGCACGGTCAATCTCCGGTGGAGCCGGTTTTCCCGGGAACCAACCACGCTGCCGTACAACTAAAAGGGTTGGTAAATATTTTGGCCCATCCGGGAAACATTACTGTCGAGGACGCAATTTTAGCCAGCAAAAACGGTATCTACCTTGAGCTTTCGGCCCGGAATGGCCACAACACCGGCAATCTCCACGTGGCAAAAATGGCCAAACAATACGGGGCAAAACTTTTAGTGAATACCGATGCCCACAGCGAAAAGGATTTAGTTACACAAGAAAAAGCTTTTGAAATCGCTACAGCTGCCGGCCTGTCTAAAGAAGAAGTCCTAAAAGCAGTCAAAGACAACCCGCACGATTTACTGGCATCAATTAACGAAAGCTTAATGTAGCAGCGTGGGCATCCAAGCCTTCAAGCGCGGCCAACAGAGCAACCTGCTTTTTAACTTTATTTAATCCTTTTTGCGAAAAGTTAATCAGGCTTTGTCTTTTTACAAAATCCCACACGCCCAGCGGCGAAGAAAATCGGGCGGTGCCTTCGGTAGGCAATACATGGTTTGGCCCGGCGATATAATCCCCTAAGGCTACCGGAGAAAAAGCCCCTAAAAAGATCGCCCCCGCATTCTTAATTTTTTTGGCATTGGCAATGGGGTTTTTAGTTAATATTTGCAAGTGCTCCGGGCCAACTTGATTCGAAAGCTCGATTGCTTCATCTATATTTTTCACTAAAACCGCAGCGCCGTTTGCGCGCAGTGCTTTTTCGATAATAACTTTACGCTTCAGCCCAATAAACTGCCTGATTATTTCTTCTTGAACCCGCTCGATTATTTTTTTTGAATTTGAAACTAAGCTTGATCGGGCATGCGGGTCATGTTCGGCCTGCGATAACAAATCCGCTGCAATCATGCTTGGGTCCGCACTGCCGTCCGCAATGATTAATACTTCTGATGGCCCGGCTAATTTATCAATACCAACTATTCCAAAAACCGCTTTCTTCGCCATGGTTACATAAATATTGCCCGGCCCCACAATTTTATCTACTCTTGGAATAGATTCGGTTCCAAAGGCCAGCGCTCCGATGCCCTGCGCCCCGCCCGCCCGATAAATTTCCTTTATGCCTAAAACACCGGCCGCAGCTAAAATTAAATTGCTGATGGGCGGAGGACTAATCAAAACTATTTCCGCCACGCCTGCAACCTGCGCCGGAATCACGTTCATTAAAACTGAAGAAGGATAAGCGGCGAGGCCGCCGGGGACATAAACCCCCACCCTGTCGATCGGCATAACCCGCAGGCCGGTTTCAGCCCCTCCCCCGGATAACGAATAACTTTTTTCACGTTGTTTCTCGTGATATTTTTTTATATTTTTTGCGGCAGTCTTTAAAGCTTTTAAAAAACCTGGTTCATTTTTAGCAATGGTTTTTAGGGCTTGTTCAATTTCACGGGAGGTTACTTTAACTGATTTATGATCAAGAGAAACATGATCAAATTTATTGGTATATCCAAATAAAGCGCGGTCGCCCTTGTTAGCTACATCAGAAACGATGTGTCGGGCATCCTTTTCTTCGCGGGGGAAAAGATCTTTTTTGCCGGCCTGATACTTCTTTAAAAACTCTTCTTTCGCTAAAAGCTTTAACACCGGGCATCTCCTTTTTCAAAAGTTTACTCTAAGCCGAGCCCAGGATTGATCCTCGCTTAACAATGCTGCCGTCCGCCAGAATTACGCCGGGGCCGACCGCTGCATTATCTTCAATTATACATCCGTTTCCGATAATCGCCCCTTTTATCCAGACTTCTTTTCCGATGCGCGTCCCGCGCCAAATTACCGCATGTTCAATATTGCTTTTGGCGCCAACCTCCACCCCTTCTCCCAAAACCACTAAATCCTGTATGTATGCATCTTCCCCGATTTTAACCTGATTTCCCAAAACGCTGGGCCCCAGGATTTTCACCGACTTGGCAATGGAAACTCCTTTGCCTTTATATACCTCATCTTCATATTTTTCTCCAAAAATATCTACTTTTATATCCCTGCGGAGAATCGCGCGATGCGCCTCAAAATATTTTTCGGGGGTGCCGCAATCCAACCAGAAGGCATCCGAAACATAGCCGTACATCGGCAGGCCTTCCTCTAACACCTGCGGGAAAAAGCTTCTTTCAAACATCCAAAACTTACCCTTGGGAACTTTTGAAAATAGCTTAGGATTAATAATGTAAGTGCCTGCATTGATGGTATCGGTCACAATTTGGCTAGCGCTGGGCTTTTCGATAAACTGGGTAATCTTTTGGTTTGAATTCGTAACCACTAAACCAAACGCTTTGGGATCTTCTGCGCGGGTCAAAGCAATGGTAACCTCTGCTTTTTTCGTCTGATGAAACTCAATCAAAGCCGAAAGATCTAAATCGGTTAAAACATCTCCGTTAAAAACCATCAGCGGTTCATCGTCAAAAAATTGTTCGGCATTTTTCACCGCGCCAGCGGTTCCCAAAGGATCCAGCTCTAGTGAAACGCTGATTTTAGCGCCCAGGGCTTCCAGCTCGGCAATTACTTCCTGAACTTTTTCGGGTAAATAGTGCAGATTTAAAATTATGTCTTTGATGCCGTGGCGCAAAAGCAGCTCAACCTGATAAAAAATAAATGGTTTGTTCACCAACGGCACAATTACTTTGGGAGTATTATAGGTTAACGGGCGCAGCCTGGTCCCGAGCCCTCCCGCAATGATAACCGCCTTCATCTGGAAAGCTCCTTCTTTAATTTTTGAATGGCTTTAATCGAGGAAGGGTGCGTGCCGCGCAGTACCGCTGTGTAAGCGCTGGCCATGTCACCCAGATAAACCAAAGAGAGAATTTGGGCCAATTTTGATTTGCCGCGCGAGAAAACCTCGATTACTCCGCCTACCTGCGCCCCCACCAAAGATTTAGTTATTTCCACCTGGCGCTTTACTCTTTCGTCATCTTTGTCGCAGCGCAAAAAGGTTACTGAAAAGTTATGCGCGCCTCTTTTTAAATCGTACAAACCTTCAATTTCGTTGTGGTTAACTTCGGGCATCTCTCCCGCGTGCGCTAACATCTTGGCATTTTCGTTAAGCTGGCATTTAAAGCGATAGGCCGCCGGGTAAGTAAACGCCGTGCCGTAAATTAAAGGAAAAGTATTAATAATGCGCCCGGCCATTTTTTTGGCTTCGTTCTGCCGAAACGGAACACTGGGGTCCAATTCGGCTTGCATGGTTTTTAAAATTGTAATGGCTTCCTCTAAATTATTATTAAGTGAGGAGGCCTCGCCCAGTTTTTCAAAAATATAGAGCAAGGGCACCAATAAAAGTCCGGCCGCCGCGCGCGGCTGGTAGCCCCCCGGGATTTCGATACAGCTGATTTTCTTTTGGCTTGCTAGTTGGGCTAGCTTTCCTCCCGAAGAAACAAACACCATCGGAATTTTTTTTCGTTCAGCAATTTTAACCGTGTTTAAAATTTCTCCGGTATTGCCCGAATAGCTTACCGCGATCAACAGATCGTTTTTAGTAAGAGACTCCGGCGGGGAATAGGTTTTTATTAATTCCACCGGCAAGGATAGGCTGTCGGCCAAGGCGGATTTAAGCAAAAGCCCCGCCACTCCGGAACCGCCCATCCCTAAAATGTAAACCGCTCTGACTTTTTTGGGTAAGCTAAGTTTGGTCTGAGCAGAAATTTCACTGGCCTTAGCCAGCTCTTCCGGAAGAGAAGCCAATACACCGATCAGGCCTTCCGGGTCAACTTTTCTAATTTCTTCAATACTATCTAGCTTTTCAAGTTCATTCATAGCCTAGGACGCATCCTTCATTTCTTTTTCTAAAACTTTAATGGCTTTTTGTAGTTGGATATCTTCTGCTTCATCGCCAAGCTTAAAAACAACCTCTTCGGCCCCAGCCTCTGGCGTGGGGATCGTTACCACTATGTCCGGTGTAATTCCTTTTTTATTAATATCGGTTCCTGAAGGGGTTAAATATTTTGCAATGGTAATCAGCAGCGCAGAATCATCATTAAGCGTTCTTACTGATTGAACCGAAGCTTTTCCAAAAGAGTTTGTTCCAACCACCTTTGCTTTTTTGGTATCCTTCAGCGCGCCCGCCAAAATTTCTGAAGCCGAAGCCGAGGCGCCGTTGATCAAAATTACGGTCGGCATATTCCAAACCACTTGTCCCGTCGCGCTTAACGTTTCCCTGCGGTCTTCGCGATCGACAGTATATACAATGGGGCCTTCTTTAATAAACATGCTGCCGATATCAATTGCATTTTGCAAAAGGCCGCCTCCGTTATTTCTGACATCTATGATCAATCCGGTTTTTCCTGCTTTTTTAGCCTGCGTCAGGGCCTCTCGAATTTTGCTGGCGGCGCGCTGATCTTCAAAAGTATTGAGTTTTATATACGCAATCTTACGATTAGAAAGATCTTTTACGACCACGCTTTTAATTTTAATATTATCGCGCACGATTTTATAATCCTTGGGTTTTTTCATCCCTTTTCTCATAATCCCTAAAACCACGGCAGTGCCACGCTTACCACGAATTAAACTGACCGCTTCTTCAAGCGCCATGTGTTCGGTGCTTTTGCTGTCAACCGAAACAATTAGGTCTCCGGCTTTAAGCCCCGCTTTATCAGCTGGCGTATCATCGATCGGAGAAATAACCGTCAGGAGGTCATTTTTCATTCCGATGTAGATGCCAATTCCACTGTAGGAACCGCGCATTCTAATTTTCATTTCTTTATAGGCCGGCGGTTCCATAAAGCGGGTATACGGATCATCCAATCCCTTCAGCATGCCGCGAATGGCTCCGTAAACCACCTTGGTATAATCAACATCTTTTTCAACGTAATCATTGCGGACGATGTCCAAAACCTGCAGAAATATTTCTAGTTTGGTTTCCAGTTCTTCTGCCGCCCGGACTTTTTCAAACGAGGTGCCCAGCGCAAACCCCACCACCAAAATCGTGATTGCCATAAACGTTGAAATGAGTCTTTGCCCTTTTTTTGCCATTTTATTGCCTTCCTTTACTGTTTATTTTAAGGCAGCCAATTTTGCGGATTCGTTGGCTTGCCGCTTTGCCTGACTTCAAAGTGCAGATGGGGGCCCGTCGAATACCCGGAACTGCCGAGCAGCCCGACAACCTGCCCTTTTTTAACTGTGTTCCCAACTCTAACATAGATCCGCGACAAGTGACCATATACGGTAGACATTCCCTTGCCGTGATCAATTACAATTGCTTTTCCGTATCCGTCCCACCAGCCGGAAAAGATCACTTCTCCCGAATCCGCGGCACTGATCGAAGTTCCGTAGGCATTAGCAATGTCCAGGCCAGTATGAAAATTAGATCCGCCCCAGATCGGGTGCCTGCGATATCCAAAGGTTGAAGTAATGCGTCCTTTGACCGGCCAGGTAAACTGTCCCGAACTGGTCGGACTCTTTAATCCTTCTTTAGCCCGCTGGGCCAATTTCTTTTTTATCAAGCCTTCGAGCTCAACTGAGCTTTTTTCCAGTTCAGCGATTCTTCTTTCGTATTCCGCCCGACGCGTACGAAGCTGATTATAAAGCACTTTTTGCTCTGATTCCCGGGCAACAATGGTTTTCTTTTTACTCTGTATGTCCTGCGCTAGCTGCTTGATTTCACTCGTTGCGATTTGCAGGTCGCGTTTTTTAACCGCGCTGCGGCGGTACTCCCGCTCGATCGATGCAATTAATGTTATATCTCTTTCGAGTAATTTTCCAAAATAGTATGCCCGGTTTACAAAATCGGACATCGATTTTGAAGTAAAGAGCAGGTCTAGGTAGCGCCCGCCTCCCTCTTTGTAAACTTCAACAATCTTTTCTTCTAAATAGTTACTAAGCGTTTTTAATTTCTTTTGGGACCGGGAAAGTTCTACCGCTAAACCGCTAATTTTAGTTTCGTTTTTATTAACATCCTGGGTTGCTTTGGTAAGCTGCTGCGATGCCTGCGTAAGATCCTTCCTAACTTCCGCTAAACGACTTAAGGCCGCCTGCTCATCTTTTTTAGTTTTAGCTAATTGTTGTTTTTGCTTGGTTAGTTCGTCTGTTATATTTTTAAGCTTCGTCCTCTCGGAAGAAACTTCACCAAAAGCTCCGGTCCCCAATAAAAGCAAAAGCAGCGCCAGACAAATTACACTAATTCCCCGGGCAAACTTTTTTGACCGCCACTCCATTATTTGTTCACCTTTTTAACCTAAAAGATATTAACATATTAAAAAATAGGCATCAAGCAAACAGGTTTCTTTTGCCGCGATGATAAGTAATGGCAAAACGATGGGCCTCATCTCGAACGCGCTGCAAAAGCCGAAGCGATAAGGAGTCGCGCGCCAGCCTTAGCGGAACCGATGACTCCAAGGTATAAATTTCTTCTTCTTTTTTGGCCAAAGAAATAACTTTGGTGTCGCTGCGACCCGCCTGGACCAGGGCCGAGCGTGCTGCGCGCAACTGCCCAATGCCTCCGTCAATTAAAATTAAGTCGGGCAAGGGAAGTTTTTTGGCCAACGTCTTTGCGTATCGGCGATAAACCACTTCATACACAGCGCCCACGTCATTAGGCCCCTCTAGGGTGCGGATTTTAAATTTGCGGTAGTGCTCTTTTTGGGGATTGCCGCCTTCAAAGGCAACCATTGAAGCCACCATATTGGTCCCCTGCAGATTTGAAACATCAAAGGCTTCGATGCGTCCGGGGAGTTTATCCATCTTTAAAACTTCCTGCAGTTCTTTTAAAGATCCAACGTCCAATCCTTTTTTCCTGGCAATAAATCTTAGATTTTCTTCTGCTAATTGCAGCAGATGTAAGTTGTCCCCGCGTTTTGGGATCACGAATTTTACTTTTCTGGTCTTGGAAAGCGCATTTTCCAAGGATCCCCTTTCTTCAAAATCAAACTGCACCACGATTTCGGCCGGCAGATCCAAGGAAGATGAATAATACTGAAGCAGAAATTGGCGCAGGGCTTCTTCTAGTTCGTGAGAGGTATATTGTTTGGGGCGATAAACTTCTTTATCAATAAGCTTTCCCTGCCTAACTTTTAAAACCAATACCACGTAGCCCGTTTCCTGCGTATCACAAACAAAAACATCAATATCTTTCGGCCGCGGCAGCACCGCTTTTTGCTTTTCGGAAATTTTTTCCAGCGTTCTTAAATTATCACGGAGGCTCGCTGCTTTTTCGTACTTTTTGTTTTGCGAAGCGGTCTGCATTTTAGTTTTGGTCTTATCAATAATCTTATCTACCCTACCCGAAAGCAAAGTGATGATACCCTTACACAAATCCAGATATTCGGCATGCGAAACCTTGCCCACGCACGGGCCCAAACAGCGATGCATATGATAATTAAGGCAGGGTTCTTTACGTTTTTTTAGCGGCAAAGATTTACACCACCGGATCGGAAAAACTCGCTTAACCAGGCGGATGGTTTTTCTAACCACGCTGCCTTCAAATGGCCCAAAGTATTTAGCGCCGTCTTTTTCAACTTTTCTGACCATAATCAGGCGCGGCCAGGCTTCCTGCATGGTAAGTTTTAGGTAAGGATAGCGCTTGTCGTCTCTTAAAATTACGTTGTAGCGCGGGCGGTACTTTTTAATTAAGGTGGCTTCTAAAAAAATGCATTCGGTTTCGTTGGTAGTAACAATAAAGTCGAGCGCTTTGGCATTATGCTGGATCCCAACTAGCTTAGGATCAGTTTCATTGGCTCTAAAATAAGCAGCAACTCGATTGCGCAGGTTTTTGGCCTTGCCAACGTAGATAACCCGGTCGGCAGAATTTTTAAAAAGATAGACACCGCTTTTGCGAGGAAGGGAGCGGGCCTTTTCCTTGAGCGCCTGGTCGATAAAAGACATGTAGAACGTGTCCTTTTATTTTTAAGAATCTTTTTCGGTTGATTCTTCCGGCTTAACTTCTTCTTTGGCTTCGATATTTACTTTAATGGCCGCTTCAACTTCAGCATGCAGTCTGATCGGAACTTCGATGGTTCCGGTTTCTTTGACCGTGCGGTTTAAAAGAATTTTTCTTTTGTCTACTTCGACACTGAGCTGTTTTAAAATTTCATCGGCAATTTCACGTGAAGTAACCGACCCATAAAGCTTGCCGCCTTCGCCTACGTCTACGATGATTTTGATGGTTTGGGCTTCGAGTTTACCTTTAATATCTTCGGCCGCCTGTTTTTTAGCTGATTCTTTTTTCACTTGTTTGTCTTTGCGGCGTTCATTTTCTTTAAGGTTAGGTGCCGTCGCTTCAATCGCTAAGTTTCTGGGGAAAAGATAGTTGCGGGCAAAGCCATCGGCCACCAACACTTCGTCACCCGGAACCCCGGTACCAATTACTTCTTTGGTTAAGATTACTTTCATGTTGCAAACTCCTTGCTAGTCTGGGTTTATTCTACCGAATAAGGAACCAATCCCATTACCCGGGCGCGTTTGATCGCACGGGCAATCATGCGCTGGTGCATTGCACAGCAGCCGCTCAGGCGGCGCGGGGCAATTTTACCGCGGTCAGTAACAAATCTACGTACCAAACCTACATCTTGATAGTTTAGCGTATCTTTTTTGTCTACACAAAAACGACATACTCTTCTTTTTCTTTTAAAGCGCGGCCGGCCGGCCCGTTGGTCTCGGTCTCCTCCCCGCCCCTGACCTTTTCCTTTGCCCTTGCCTTTACCTTTTACTTTTCCTTTTGGATTTCTTGTTCCAGCCAATTCATTTTCCTCCTTTTACTAAAACGGGATTTCGTCTTCGCTTGGTTTTGACGTTTCGGTTTGCGGCGTCGGCGCGCCGCCTTGCCGCCGCGATAACATTTGCATGGTATCGCCGATTACTTCGGCCATGGTTCTTTTTTCACCGTCTTTTTCGTAAGACCTAATCTGTAGACGTCCTTCAATAGCAACCGGAGAACCTTTTTTTAGATATTCTCCGCAGATTTCAGCTAATCTTCTCCAGGTAACAATATTGATAAAGTCTACGGTTTGGCGGCCTTCTTCGGTTGCGCCTTTGCGAGGAATGCGGTTAACCGCAAGCGCAAAACGCGCCACCGGGATTCCGGCCGGAGTATATCTTAGTTCCGGATCTCTAGTTAAGTTGCCAATTAAAAAAACCTTGTTGTACACTTAAAACTCCTTAAAACGGCAGATCGCCGGCAGATTCAAAAATCTCATCGTCGCTGGCAACTGCCTGCGTGGCAGTTGAACTGTCGGCCGATTTTTTAGGCTCGAGCATTTGCATGCTGCGGGCAACTACTTCGGTAGCGTAACGGCGTTTTCCCGGTTCGACTTCAAACTGTCTTACCTGTATGCGCCCTTCAATTAAACATAAGCTGTCTTTTTTTAACATTTCGCCGCAAGCTTCGGCTAATTTCCCCCAGGCAATGACGTCAATAAAGTCGGTTGCGTCTTTGTCGGCTTGTCCGGCAAAGCGGGAAACCACTAAAGTAAAACGAGCCATGGCCGATCCGTCTACGGTAAATTTTACCTCTGGATCCTGGGTAAGTCGGCCGATAAGAATGATGCGATTAAGATTGGCCACCAGTTGCTTCCCCTTGTGCAAGAATATCTGCAGAAATTTCTACCTTTGGTTCTTCCGGAACGGTTGGTTTTCCTTCAATTATCGGTTCTTCTTCGGTTTTAATAGTGATCATACTGCGCAGAATTTCTTCGGTAACTTTTAGCTGCTCGTTAAGTGCGGGAGGAACTTTGCCGGGGCCCTCTACTATTAGATTTACATAGATTACATCTTTTAAATCCTTATGTTTCTTAAAGCGGAAAGGCAGGGGCTTGCTTCCTCGGTTTTCAACTTTTTCTACTATACCGCCGGCCGCCACAGTTTTACTTTCGAGTTTTTTTATGATTGCGTCTATTTTTGCAGCTTCAGTCTTTGGATCAAATATACATAAAACATCATATTTACTCACAGAAATACCTCCTTAGAACAAGCGTTAATTTTACTATAAAATTCACGGGGGAGCAAGCAAAATAAGGGGGTTGCGGGGGTTACCCAAATTTTCTTTTAAGCAATGGTCCTCGCAAACACGCCCTCAAACCCCAGCGTGGTTTTCGGGCTCTCATTTCGCCCTCGCTCTCCCCCGATTTCATCGGGGGAACCATGCCCGCTCGGTCTCATGAAGGTTTGCTTCGGACCATTACTTCAAAAATTTTGGGATATTCGTGTTAATAAAAACCGACGGAATACCAATGAGCTTGGAGAGGATATTATGGCATAAAGATATATACTGGCGCTCCGCTTGGCAGAAGGGGTCCTGGGTCAACTATTCTTAAGCATCAATTTCAAGAAGATAGCCGATGAATGACGTGTCCTCAGTAAAATTCATTAGAGGCAGACCGGGGCCAAGTTCTCCTGTCTCTTTGGCTTTCTCAACTGCTTCAAAGCGCTCAGACAAATAGGCTAATCTTTGTACGCGATCAATAATTAACGGAGTTAACGGCTCTAGTCCTGCTATTTGGTCTAACGGCACAACCCTTTCCGCAACCTCAATGCCATCAGTGCTAAGCCTTCCAAATAAAGTAACATTAAAAGGCGCGCTTTCGTTAACGCTTCGAATCACATCTGAAATTTTGGGGCATTCTTCAACTTCGGTTAATCCAGAAAAAAACCAGGTATATGATCCTCCAATTTCCCGGAGGATAGCACTTAGTTGGTCGGTTCTTGATCCATAGCTAAGCAAAACAACTTTGTGGGCATTTCCCTCTACCCGAATATCAAAAACGTCTCCCAAATCTGATAGTTGGTCAATACGCTGTTTTATTACTTCAATATTAAGACCATGGTTTAGCTGATGTCTATTAAATAAACGGGGAACTCCGTATCTAATTTTTTGCCACAGGGGATCTCCTTCGCGCCACAACTTCCTGCCCTGACCCTCTACCCTCTGTTCAATTATCTGGCTTCCTTTCCCAGGCTTAGGAGATGGAAGGTTCGGAAGAGCCCTGTCGGATTTTCTAAATTTTGTTAATGAAATTCTTGCATTTACTGTCATTTTACGCTCCTTTTGCCTACACCATTTAATGGCTGGCTCTTATAATATTGTCGTCAAAATTGGTGAAAAATTTCACTTTGAGGGGCTGTTTTTGGGGGACACTTACCGGCCAAACTTAACATAAATCAGGTCCCCGTCTTGGACCTGATAATTTTTGCCTTCGGTGTGGATTTTGCCTTTTTCACGGCAGGCGGATTGGGTTTGGTAGGCTGCGACATCCGCATAATGAATGACATCGGCGGCGATGAAGCCCCTTTCCATGTCGGAATGGATTTTTCCGGCGGCCGCAGGAACGGCCGTTGCGGCGGGAACGGTCCAGGCGCGGCATTCTTTTTGGTTAGCGGTAAAAAATGTAATTAAGTTTAGCAGCTGATAGCCGGCATGAATGAGCTTGGCGAGACCGTTTTCCTTAACGCCGGCATCTTTTAAAAATTCCTGTCTTTCGGCGGCCGGGAGCTCCATAATTTCGGCTTCAATTTTGGATGAAATTGAGATGGCCAGCGCGTTTTCTTTGGCCGCTATCTCTTTTACTATATTATATTGCGCCTCGCTTCCGTCTTCGGCGACGTTGGCAACATATAGGATTGGTTTTGTGGTTAAAACATTCAAATCCGGGATTTCGAGGAGCGCTTCTTTAACGGCCGGAGGTGCGTTGCGCAGCGAAACCCCTTTTTCTAATTCGGATTTAATTATTTCGAGCTGCTCAACCTGTTTTAATGTTTTTTTATCCTGCGATTTAGATGCGGTTTTTGCTTTTTCTAATCGTTTTTCAACTGTAGACAGGTCGGCCATCACTAATTCGAGGTTGATTACTTCGATATCTCTTTTAGGATCAAGGGAGCCGTCAACATGCGTAATATTTTCGTCTTTAAAACAGCGCACGACATGCACTAAGGCATCCACGTTTCGAATATGCGATAAAAACTTATTCCCCAACCCCTCCCCTTTATGGGCACCCTTAACCAATCCCGCAATATCAAAAAATTCGATGGTAATAGGAATAGCTTTGGGAGATTTCATGAAGGCTTGTACTTTTTCTAATCGTTCATCGGGAACCGCAACTACGGCAACGTTTGGATCAATGGTGCAAAAAGGATAATTAGAAACATTGGCCCGCGCGGTAGAAAGCGCGTTAAAAAGAGTGGATTTGCCAACGTTGGGAAGGCCGATAATTCCAAGCGAAAAACTCATGCTAATCCTTAAACAAATTTTAGGCTGATGTCTAAAGCTTTGGCAGAATGCGTGAGGGCGCCTACCGAAATAGAATCCACGCCCAGTTCTGCAATTTCTCGAACGTTATCCAGGTTTACTCCGCCCGAAACTTCGGTTTCGATATAGGCTTCGGGACGCAGGTTTTGCTGGTTATGTTTTTTTACCAACCCCACCGATCGCTTAAGCTTGCGCATCGACATATTATCTAACATTATTATATTAGCCTTGACTTTGATGGCTTTGGCAACATTAGCAACCGAATCGGCTTCCACTTCGATTTTTTTATCGGCCGGAATCTTTTCGCGGGCCAGCTTGACTACCTTTTCAATTCCCCGGGCAGCTTTGATGTGATTGTCTTTAATTAAAACTTCATCAAAAAGACCTTCGCGGTGGTTGGTTCCGCCAGCAACTCTGACGGCATACTTTTCGAGTTGGCGCAGCGTAGGAGTAGTTTTGCGGGTGTCTTTAATTTGAACCGGCAATCCCGAAGCTTTTTTTACAAAAGCATGGGTTAGGGTCGCAATTCCGGATAATCTTTGTAAAAAGTTTAAAGCCGTTCTTTCGGCAGCTAAAATATCACTAGCTAGTCCTTCCACTTCGGCCAGAACGGTTCCTTTTTTGATTTCTTCGCCTTCGTGTTTTTTGCGGGTAAAGATTGTTTTTTTATTAATCGTTTTAAAAATCAACTCGGCTACAAATAATCCCGCTAAAACGCCGTCTTCCTTGGCGATAATTTTTGCCCTGGCTCTTTTCCAATGAGGAAGTACCGCCTCAGAAGTTATATCACCTTTCCCCAGGTCCTCCTTGAGCGCTCTTTTGATTAATTCGTTTAATTCTCTTAAATCAATTTGTTCCATGTTATCTCCCCTGCTCTTCGCTTTCCTTTTTTGCGATAATTATAATGTTGGTGCTTAATTTGTTAAGTAATGGCACGTGGGTAAAAATTAAATCAAGGGTTGCGATCGCTCCGCTTAGTTTAAGGTAGATTTTTCTACATATTGAGGGAAATCCCTTAAGGTTATAAGGCAGAAAATTTTGATAGCCCGCAGTTAAAACCTCAAAATTTAATTGTTTTAGTGTTTTTTTTATTCCCCCGACGGAATATTTAATAGGGTGCGCCCCGCGCCGCAAAAGATCAGAAATAAATTCAATATAAGAGTATTTATTTGGCAACATGTAGATAAAGAAATAGCCTTGGTTTTTTAGTATGCGTGTAATTTCTTTGAGTGACCCCTGTGGGTCATCAACGTGCTCTAACACTCCTGAGGATAAAACCGCATCGAAAGAGGCCGGCGGGAAAGGAAGCTCTACCGAGTTGGAAGGCACCACTTTGGCTTGCCCTGCTTCCTCGAGTAGTGGATGTTTCGTTGAGGAAATATCTAAACTTACTACTTCCAGTCCCCTTTTTTTCAATAAATACGACATTTGCCCCAACCCACAACCCCAATCTAATATTTTTCCGTTCCCCATCACTGCTTTAATTTGATCCGCCATTTTGATATAGCGCTTAATGCCTAAGGTCGAATTAATGTTGCTATAGTTAAGATCATCCTTTTTATCTGCTACCAGCTTTTTTATTTCCGAAACTTCTTGTTTATTCACAAAAGGACGCTCACTTTCCTACAAACCATACCACGTAATAATACATCAGGGGCGCGGTTAAAATAAAGCTATCGATACGATCCAGTAATCCGCCGTGCCCCGGAATCACGTGTCCCGAATCTTTTACCCCCACATCTCTTTTAATCAAAGACTCAACTAAATCTGAAACCTGTGCCATGATCGAAACCAGCGCTCCCAGCATGATGGCATGTAATATATCCATTCCGATATACTGACTAAAAATAATTCCGGCAATAATACAAACCAAAAGTCCGGCGATGGAGCCCTCGATTGATTTTTTAGGGCTGATGTCCGGACTTAATTTGTGTCTGCCAAAAAGGGTTCCGACCAGATAGGCAGTGCTATCGTTAGCCCAAATGGTTATCATTAAAAAGAAAAGAAAAGCGCCGTGTTCGGTCAGCGATCGGATAAAAAGCAGATAACTGAGAAACCAGCCAATGTAGATCATCCCAAAAAGGGTGGCCGCCACGTCAACGATGACGTGTTTGGGCCGACGCAAAAAGAGCCCCGAAATTAAGGTTACCGAGGCCGCCATGGTTAAAATTGCCGAATGCGCCGGCTCCCAGTTTTTTTTCAAAGCAAAAAAAGCAAAAACAATAAAAAAGAGGGTAAAAAAGTTTCCGATAAAATAAGCAGGTTTAAATCCGCGCTTTTGCATCATCCAGTAAAATTCATTGATTGAAACAATGGCAAAGGCCGAAATTAAAATTAAAAAAGGAACTGACCCATACCAAACACAGGCGATTACAATGGGCGCAGCAATAAATACCGAAATCGATCGAATTAAAAACTTTTTATATTTTACATATCCTTCTTTAAGAAACTTGCTCTTTGGTTTTGCCATATTTTCTTACCCGGCTGCCAAAAGCTTGGATCGCTTCGGCGAGCTGCTCTCTTCTGAAATCGGGCCACAAAACATCGGTAACGTAGAGTTCTGAGTACGCGATTTGCCATAGTAAAAAGTTGCTGATGCGCATTTCGGATGCGGTGCGCACCAAAAGATCGGGGTCCGGCAGTTCTTTCGTGTAAAGCGCAGCAGAAATATCCTGCTCTCTAACTTTAGTAGCCCCGTCCCGACCAACAATTTCGTTAACCGCGTCCACAATTTCGGCTCTTCCGCCATAGTTTAACATCACGCTTAAATTTAGTCCTTTGTTTTTTTCGGTTTTTTTCATTGCCCAGTCTATTTTATCCTGCAATTCTTGAGACAACTCGTTGATTCTTCCCAAAAACCGCAGTCGCACTTTGTTTTTGTCCAGCTCCTCGATTTCGCGGTCGATGGTTTGGGAAAGCAGGTTCATTAAAAAGCTGACTTCTTCCTTGGGGCGGCGCCAGTTTTCGGTGGAAAAAGCATAAACGGTTAAATATTTTACGCCAAATTCGGCGCAGGCCTTGACGCAGCTTTTTAAAGATTCGGCGCCGGTGCGGTGGCCGGCGATGCGGGGAAGCGCCCGTTTTTGCGCCCAGCGGCCGTTACCATCCATAATAATCGCAATGTGCGCAGGAATTTTGTTGCCCAGCAACACGGCTTTTCTTTTAGCGCGGGAAAAAAGATTGGAAAAAAATTGTATGGCTTTCCCCATTAAATTATTCGTCAAAAATTGCATCGATGGAACAGGCATCTTCGCAAATTCCACACTTGGTGCAGGCCTCTTGGTCAATAACGTAAACGTCGCCTTGAGGCTGAATCGCATCAGATGGACATTCTTCTCTGCACTTCCCGCACCCCGTACAATCTTGTGAAATTTTATACATGCGCGCTATACCTCCATTACTTCTTTCTCTTTGGTTTTGAGTAAACTGTCGATTTCTTTAGTAAATCTATCAACCAATTTTTGCACGGCTTCTTCCTGGTTTTTTTCGGCATCCTCAGAAATTTCTTTGGCATCTTTTTGCTTTTTGAGTTGGGTCATAGCATCGCGGCGGATGTTACGGATGGCAACTTTGCCTTCTTCGGCTTCTTTTTT
Source organism: Candidatus Margulisiibacteriota bacterium (assembly GCA_018823125.1). Classification (GTDB taxonomy): domain Bacteria; phylum Margulisbacteria; class WOR-1; order JAHJIW01; family JAHJIW01; genus JAHJIW01. The sequence goes on from JAHJIW010000007.1 coordinate 35,756, forward strand.
AAGAACTTTTACTAATTCCTTGCGGCGCTCTTCGGTTGGTTGAGGAAGAGGCAATCGGATTTTCCCGCCTTCGGAAACGGGATTGATGCCGATGTCCGAAGTTTGCAGTGCTTTTTCAATTAGCTTCACCGAATTTTTGTCGTAAGGCTGAACCACAATTAGTCTTGATTCCGGAACCGATATCCCGGCTAGCTGGATTAGCGGAACTTTAGTTCCGTAATACTCAACCGTCACGTGATCTAAAAGTGCGGCGGAGGCTCTGCCGGTACGTACTCCGGAAAAATTCTTTTTCACGACATCGAACGCCTTTTTCATTTTTTGTTCCGCTTGGCTTATTACATCAGACATATTGGGCCTCCTTCAAGCGCCGGGGCTTTTATTTTTCGCCGTTGGCAACCAGGGTTCCTACTTTTTTTCCTAAAACGGCTTTTTCGATATTGCCTTTTTTCAAAAGGTTTAAAACCACGATTGGAATATCATTGTCCATACAAAGTGAAGCCGCGGTAGAGTCCATAACTTTTAGCCGGCTTTTTAAAATATCCATGTGAGAAAGTTTGTTAAATCTTTTGGCATCTTTGTGGTGGGCCGGATCTTTGTCGTAAATACCATCTACTTTAGTAGCTTTAATAATTACATCTACGTCTAATTCGGCAGCTCTGAGCGCCGCGGTAGTATCAGTGGTAAAGTACGGGTTTCCGGTGCCGCCCGCTAAAATAACGACGCGCCCTTTTTGCATGTGGCGGATTGCCCGGCGGCGAATAAAGGGTTCGGCCACCGCTTTCATTTCAATTGCGGTTTGGACGCGCGAGGTTACGCCCTCTTGTTCAAGCGCATCCTGAAGAGCCAGCGCATTAATAATAGTAGCTAACATGCCCATGTAATCACCGGTAGTGCGGTCAATTCCGCGGGAAGCACCCGCCAGTCCCCTAAATATATTTCCTCCGCCGGCGACCACCGCAATTTGGATTCCATGTTTTTTGGCTTTTTTAACTTCGAGGGCTACATGCTGTAGAGCAGTCGGATCAATGCCGTAGCGTCTTTCGCCGCCAAAAGTTTCACCGGAAAGTTTTAAGAGGATTCTTTCGTACTTGGGTTTTGCCATAGCAAATGGATTATATCATCGGGAAAGAAAGAGCGTCAATGAGAGGGCCAGATTAATTACTAATAATCTTTTCGGCGGCAATCACCAGGTTGCTGTAATAGTTAAGTTGAGTAGCGGCTTCGGTAAGTTGCTGGCGTTCTTCAATCGACATGGCAACTACCGGCTTACTTTTCCTGCGCCGGGTCCCTTCTGCCTCCCACCACTGTCGCCTTCTCTCCAGTGCGGGTAAAAAGCTGGCGATTCTCCTTTTAAATTCCGGAATAATTCCTAAGCTGATAAATTCGTCCGCCCAGGTTTTCAGCGCCATATATAAAATATCTCTTTCGAGCCGGTTGACCAAGAAAAATTGACGGCGAAGTTCCGGGGTCGAGTTTCCCAGGTTTTGTTGGTTAATCAATGCATACAAGCTTCCCCAGGTTCGTTGCACGTCAGCCAGGTATTCAGAAGTAGAAAGATCTCTTTCCATTCTGTTGTTAACGGTCCGACTGCGGTAGGCTTTTTCGGCTTCAATAAGGTTCCGGCGTAATATTTTCCTTTTTTCACACAAAGACTTAGCCGGAGCATCTTCGGCATCTCTAAATTCCTTACCACCAACCACCCCTTTATTAAATGCCCGCTGTAAAAGCGGATGCCCGGAATCAAACAAAGACTGGGCAACTTTAAGGCGGGGGGTTCCGGCAATATGCAACTCTCTGGCTTGTTGCAATGCCGGCATAATTTCTGTGAGCTGGCCCTGCTGTTCGGCCAGGATCACAACCTTTGCAATGTCTTCCATAATTCCGTCAAAAACCGGGGCATCGTATGAAAAAAGTGTTTTACCGTTTTCGGCATTAATAATTAATGAAACTTTTCTGGATTGATACTGTTTGCGGGGGGCCGAATTATTGCCTACCTCAAAAGTTGCCCCAGCTACGTTTACAACCTCAATTTTAATTGTATCCAGGTGCAGTCTGGATGAAAATCCTTCCAGCACTCTGATCCCCTGGATTGCGCTTTTGAGGATATTATCTTCGCCCGCCCTAATGATTTCCCAATTCGCACCTCTAACCACCTTTAGGTTATGCACTTCTGCCATCTCCCAGTCGCCCGGCGGCGCTGCTGCTAACAGATGATCACCTTCCACCCGTAAAATAATTTTATCGCCATCCATAAGTTTATCGCCGCCTAAAGCAGCAACCGGAATTCTCGGTTGAACACCCCAAAGAACTTTTATTTTGTCGCCGACGCGCGTCCACAACTGACTTTCGGTTATTCCCCGAACCTGATCAACCTCTGCCGGGCGCGATTCTCCGATCCAGTAACCAATAATATTATTATTCAAATCGCGAATTGCATTTGCGTTTTTCCTGGCCGCTTCCCCTCCGGTTCTCCCTACCACTCCATCCATTCTTCGATTGCCCTCTTTATCAATACTTATATCTGCAAACATAATCGATGCTCCCGGTTGAGCCAGGGTCATGTTAGACACATGAAAGGTAAAAGGAGGAACCAGAAACCGATTGTTTTCTACTAAAACCGCATAGCGACGTAACTCGCGGGGACCACTTTTTTCCACTTTATAAATCAAATCCGCTTCACGATCATAAAAAACCGAAAATAAATACCGCGGCGTTCTTTCCCCTTGTTCCAAGGTTTCATAGAAAAGCGCAATCTCGCCTTCTCTTTCGCCTTGCACCGGCATCGCTAACATTTCCTGGTCCAAAATACTCTCTCTGCACAAAGAAGAATTTGAAAATACTCTCCGCGTAAAGACACCTTGACCCTCATCAACCAACAATTCGATGGAGCCAGCTTTTCCAGAAACTTTAATGGGACAGCTGGTCATCATGCCTCCTTCTGCTGCCGATAAGGTTTCCCCTCTTTTCATTTTTCCTAAGACTATTGCAAATTTTTCAGGAGAAACCGCTTGCTTGTTAGCCAATGCTTCATCGTAATGCGCTTCGAGTAAGCGCCAAACATTAATAAAAGTTTTCTTGAAAGGATCTTCTTTACTAGAGGGCCTTTCCCTGGTGGCAACTCCCAGGTTGACCAGGCCGTCCGGCGTCATGATTTTTTTCCCGGCACTGTCCAACAGATCTCCGTTGGGAGCCGTCCGTAATATGCGCTTAAACTCTTCCCGCGCCTCTCCTTGTTTTCCGTTATTCCAGGATACAATCAATCCTCCCTGGTACATTTTTACCTTAAGACCCTTACCGTCTAAAAACCTTGCTTCCGGAGGGTCTCCCAGCCCAAACAAAACCCCCGCGCAAGAAAAATTTTTATTCTGACGATTAATTGAAACTTCTTTGGCAAATGCCAGGCTGAGGGCTTCAAGATGCATCGGTTTATATTGCTGGCGCGGCCCCTCTTTTCGGAGACGGCGCGAAAGACGAGCAGTTCTACTCTTGACGGTTCCGTTCCTCATCAAAATTCGGTCTTCTTCGATCAATCCTCGTTCTGCGTCCAGCACAAAAACCCTAAGTTCGCCAGCTTGCCATCTAAACAAAACCTGTTCTGGGGACAGGCCGTTCTCTAAAGGAGACCCGGAAAGTTCTCCTAAAACAAAGGCCTGGCGGTCAAAGGTCTCAATTACTCTTCGGCTGCCGTTGCGGACCTCTCCCCAAACTTCCAACACATCCGCCCCCGGAAAACCCTCTCCCAAAGGTACCGCGTTGCGGCCGTTTCTGATTTTTGCTAATTCTTCGAAGGATCGCCACTCGTAAGGAACCAACATTCCGTCCCTATCTAAGGCGCCTAAGGTTTGTTCTCTTAAAAGCGCGGTATTCGGATTCCCTTCGCCACGAAACACGCTAAGACAAAACCCGGATAAAGATTCTCCCCCATTCATTAAGGAAACGACCCCCAGTCGGCCGGCTAATAGCTGTTCTCTTAAAATCCAGCGACGATCCCTGACAGGAAGGAAAACTTGGCATTCCGGCAGCGCGGCTACCACTCGAGAGATAACTGATCGGCCATTTTCCCATTTAATATTAAACGGATGCCACTCCATTGCCCGATGTAACATAACTTCCCGCGGAAGACTGTTTCTTACAACCCGCGCCCCGCTTTTTATTGGTAATGTAGGGTGACAAACCAAAAGCGGATTGTTCTTTTTACGGGTTGGGGCATATCTGGTAAAAACGTTGGGCGCCATTTTTTATTTCCCTTCAATTATTTTATTCGCCGCAGCAATATCGTTATTAAGTTCATTCAGCTTTTGTACGGCTCTGGATAATTCTCTTCTCTCTTCAAACGACATCTCGGTTACAGTTTTGCCTTGCCGGATAGTATCTACGCGGTCTGAAACTTGCTGGCGCACGCGCGCCAGCGACTGTAAGAACTGGCTAATTCTTTCTTTAAAGGATTGAGTAATGCCTAAGACCACTAGTTCTTCGCTCCAGTGCCTTAAGACGTTATAGAGAATACTAATTTCCAGTTTATGCGCATCCCGGTATCTTGCATAATGACCATCGGCTGCAAACTCGAGGTCTTGTTTTTGCAGTAACGCATCCAAATCTTTCCAGATTTGTTGCAGTTCGGCCAGGTAGACGTGGTGAATCAAATCTAGTTCATCCCGATCAAACCCTCGTTGTTTGCGGTGGTTTTTTTGCAAAGCGAAAATTCTTTTTCTGATATCAGCAACTTCTCTCGAAAAATCGGCAGCTTTACTGCGCTTGGCTTGCAAAAATGCGGTGCTGCCGGGCACTCCTTTATGAAACGCTTCCATCAACAAAGGATGCTCCGTTTCAAATAAAAACGTCGCGACTTGCATGCGACTATGTCCCGCCTGGTGCATGGCCTTAGCTTGCTCTAAATATGAAAAAACCTCTTCTAGGTATCCTTTTCTTTCTGCGGCAATGACTGTTTTTGCGATGTCTTCCATGATGCCGTCAAAACGTTCATTTTCGTATATAAAGAGTATTCTGGCGTGGTCAGCATCAACTACCAAAGAATGTTTTTTAGAAACATACTTCCTTTTTGGTACCGTTCTTTCTTCAATCATAAACTCGGTCCCTCCGGCCGCAACCATAATAAAGTCTTTATGGTATCGCGAAACTTGTGAATCAAACCCTTCCAGCGCCAGCGTCCCTTTCATTACGCCCGCAAAGATACTGCGGGAGCCGGTCTGAACTACTTCAAAGTCGGCATTGCGAACAACTTTTTGAAAACAACAAGGGTCGGTCAGGGCCCAATCCTCTGCTCTGGCGACGGCAGTTAGGTAGCGGCCTTCCACGCGCAGCAGAATCGGGTCGCCTGCGCTAAAATTATCTCCAAAAAAGGCACGCGGGATTTTGTGTTTTCCCTGCCAATAAAGCACCAGATGATCTCCTGTAATTTCATAATTACGCGTTACGGTTATGCCGTTAATAGCATCAATATTTTGGGGTGAGTAATCTTCGAGCCGGTAGCCGGTTACTTTTCCTTCTAAGTCGCGCACCTCAAACAATTTCTTTTCGCTGGCCGGAGTTCCCAGCGCGCCAAAAAAGCCAACAATTTGTTCTTCTCCTTTATCGCCAAGCTTAACCTCAATAAAGTTTACGGTTTTTCCCTCCTGACAGCGGGCGCTGCCTGACATGAAAAAGGACAGGCCGTCAAAAGGGAAAGTGTTTTCTTCCAACAAAAGCGTATAGCGTCTCGTTCCATTTTCTTCTTCGGTATAAAAAAGTCCTTTCCTCTGATCATAATATGCAGTTAAAAAATGTCTGGTTTTCCCTTTCTTTTTGCGGAAAAAATCGACAATAATTCGATCTCCTTCTTGGCTAAGCGCGGCCTTTACTTCTTTCCCGTCATCGGCGAGACTGGTTAACCTTCTGCTGGCAAATACTTTTTTCTCGCTCGTCTTGTTTCCGTTTGGAATAAAAACTTCAATCCTTCCCAAATCACTTAAGATTTGAAGATCAACAGTTGTATATACTCGGCTGTCGTTTTTGGGAACCTCTTCTCCCTTCGCCATCCGGCCAATCAGTTCTCCGAAAGTTTCCGGTGTGATCGGCCGTCTCCCCCAAAGACCTTGATGAGGCAGGCCGCGCAGCAGCTCCCAAAAATTAAAATAGGGAATTCCTTCAACGCTTTCTCTAACCTTTAAAGGTTTGCCCTTCCAGTAAACCCGGCGGCCTTTTCCGTCCAAAAACCATCCGTCCGGATGAGCCCTCACTTCCCAGGCTTTAGACTCTCTTTCTTCTCCTGTCTTTCCATTGTTCCACTCGGCTCTTATTCCTCCCTGATAACCAAAAACTCTAAGCGTGCCTTCGTTAAGAATTCTTTCCTCGGGAGGATTGCCAAAGCCAAACTGCATACCAAAAAAATTAAAAGTTGAGCGGGGGGCATGGATTTGTAGTTCTTTGGCAAACGCGGCGCTTACGTCCTTCAACCTAATCGGCTTGGCGCCTATGTGAGAGTTGTCGCCACTCTTTTCTCGAGGAACGGCAACTGTTCGGGTACTAACTTGATCATCTGCAACCTCGATTCTTTCAAGGTCACGTAATCGGGCTTCTCCGTTCGAAAGGTCCAAGCCAAAGATTCTCAGTTTTCTTTCTAGTGGGAGCCATCGATAAAGGAGGGTGTCTGTCTCTCCTCCTCCGTTTAAAGATCCGTTGCGGAAACGACTAGGCGTAATACTTTGCCGGCCAAAAGAGACGATTCTTTCTTCGCTTCCGCTGGCCCACGCTTCCCACACCCACGCCCCAGGAAAGGACTGTTCAATCGGGACTCCCCGACCCTCCCCCTTAAGCGCCATCAAACATTCAAAAGAAACCCATTCAAGCGGAATAAAAAGCCCGTTGTCTAAAACTTCGCCCACCGGCCTGCCGCGCATAACATATCCACTGGGCGAAACATCAGTTCCCAAAACCCCTAAACAATATCCAAGATCCTGCCTTTTTCCGTTTCCAAGAGACAGCATGCCTAATCTTCCATCCAAGGCAACTTGTTTTAAAGCCCATCGAGGATCTTTATATCCCACATAAATCAGGCACCGGCGAAGAGTTGCTTCAATTGAAACCGTTTTTTTCCCTCGTCCAATTACAAACGGAGTAAAGTCTCTGATCCGGCGAGACATTAGCTCTTCCGGAATATTTGGTCTTTGGGAACTACACCCCTTCACTCGACCATGGTCAGGATGATAAATCCGGCGAGGGTCCCGCGGACACCTCGTTGGCGTAGCTTTTTCTAAGAAGGGGGCCGGCATTTCTTTCTCCTAATTATTTATTCGTACAGTTAATTATCCTCAAAAAGGCCACAAAATTTCACTTTTTTATGCTAAAATCTTAGCCCATGTCAAAATTTTTCGAATACCCCAAAAAGTATGATGTTATCGTCGTTGGCGCCGGGCATGCCGGCTGTGAAGCGGCGCTGGCTTCGGCCCGGTTAGGCTGCAAAACCCTGCTCCTCACCATGAACGTTGACACCATCGGTTTCATGTCTTGTAATCCGGCGATGGGCGGCCCCGCAAAATCCCAATTAATTCATGAAATTGATGCTTTAGGCGGCGAAATTGGGATCGCCACTGACAAAACTTTTCTGCAGATGAAAATGCTAAACACCAAAAAAGGTCCGGCCGTTCAATCATTGCGCGCGCAGTCCGATCGGAAACAATATCACCTGAACATGAAGAAGACTTTAGAAACGACAGATAACTTAGATGTAAAACAGGGGATTACTGAAGAACTATTAGTAGACCAGAGACCTAAGACCAGAGACAAGAGACCTAAGATCATTGGCATCAGAACTAAACTAGATGTTATATATAAAGGTAAGGCGGTTATCGTTTGTTCCGGAACCTTCTTAAAAGGCATTATCCACGTGGGAATGAAGCACATGGAGGCCGGCCGCGCGGGAGAATTCCCTTCGATAGGATTATCTGATTCTTTAAGAAAGCTCGGACTGAAAATGGGCCGCCTAAAAACCGGAACTGTCCCGCGGATTGACCGGCGCTCCATCGATTTTTCGAAAACAACCATTCAGCCGGGAGATGAACCCCCAAAAATGTTTTCGTTCACTTGGGAATATAGTCAATACGGATTAGCGGTCCCGAAAAATCCGCAATTAAAACTAAAACAAGTGCCTTGTTATCTAACCCGAACCAATGCCCGTACGCATAAAATTATTATGGCTAATCTGGATCGCTCCCCCCTTTTCTCCGGAAAAATTAAAGGGGTCGGCCCGCGGTATTGCCCCTCTATCGAAGATAAAATTGTGCGTTTCCCGGATAAATCCGGCCACTTAGCCTTCCTCGAACCACAAGGAAGAGATACCTTGGAAATTTATACTCAAGGCATGTCCACCAGCCTTCCCGAAGACGTGCAGTTTAAGTTTTTACGCACCATGCCCGGCCTGGAAAAGTGTGAAGTTATTCGCCCTGGTTACGCTATCGAATATGATTTTGTCTGTCCGTCCGAAATTGAAAGAACCCTGGAAACCAGAAAGGTTTCCGGGCTCTATTTAGCCGGACAAATTAACGGGACTTCCGGCTACGAAGAAGCCGCCGCCCAAGGTTTTATGGCTGGAGTAAACTCGGTTTTAAAAATTAAGAAAAGGCCGGCTTTTACGCTAGGGCGAGATGAGGCATACATCGGCGTTTTAATCGATGACTTAATCTCCAAAGAAATTACTGAACCTTACCGTATGTTTACTTCCCGCGCCGAATATCGGCTTTTACTGCGCCAAGACAATGCGGACCTGCGTTTAACCGAAAAAGGGCACCGGATCGGCCTGGTTTCCAAGGCGCGCTACCACGCTTTTCAAATGAAAAAAGAATTGGTCGAGGCACAAGTAAAACATTTGCAGGGAAAGCACCCTAAGCCCAAAAAATTAACTAAAGAAGCTGCCGAGGTTGCGAGAATTGCGATTAAATACGAAGGTTATATCCGCCGTCAAAAAACGCAGATTGAAAGATTTAAAAAATTAGAAGGTTTTAAAATCCCGGAAGCGGCCAATTTCAAAAAAATGGAAGGCCTCTGCCGTGAAGCCGTCCAAAAACTCGACCATCATCGGCCCAAATCCATCGGCGAAGCGGCCCGCATTGCCGGAGTTTCCCCGGCAGATATCTCGGTTTTAATGGTACAGTTGGAGACGCTGCGACGACAGCGCGCCGCCTAGTATTTTGGTTGTTTTCCGCATCTCAAACTGATATAATCCCCCCTGTTGAATTCAAAAAGGAGGTCCCTCATGAGAAAATCACTTAAGGTTATCGGTTCGGTTGTTTTGTTTGTTTTCATGTTTTCCACCATCGCTTCGGCAGTAGATTTATCCACCATCGGCTACATTGACGTACAAGCTGTGTTTAAAGGTTTCAACGAAACCGCATCCGCACAGGAAGAATTGTCCAAAAAAGAAGAAGTTTTCAAAAAAGCCTTCGAAGACAGCCAGAAAAAACTAGAACAAGCAAACAAAGAAGGAAAAAGCGAAAAAGAAATCGAAGCATTACGCGAAAAACTGGAAAAAGATCTCGCCCCCAAAAGAGACGAGCTCTTGCGGTTAAACGAAAAGCTCACCACCAAGCTTCAACTCGAAATCCTTTCCGCAGTTAAAACCGTAGCTAAAAAAGTCGGTATCGAAGTGGTGTTTGATAAACAAGTTATCATCACCGGCGGAATGGACCTAACCGACATGACCATCGCCGAGCTGAACCGCTAAACCAAAAACATGGAGCTTAGCCTTCAACAAATCGCAGAGGCCTGCCAAGGAGAAATCATTGGCGACCCAAAAACAAAAATCCTAGGTGTTGCTCCTTATGATGAAGCCAATGCTGGCGATTTGACGTTCCTCCTCGATGAAAAATTTCTGAAACAAAAAACCAACGCCTCCGCGATCATCGTCAAAAAAGAGGTTGCTGTTGAAAACCCGGAAAACAAGGTTTTAATCTCGGTCAATGATCCCCGCGTTGCGCTCGCTCCGGTTTTAGCTCTTTTTGAAAAATCTCTTTCAATTAATAAAGGCATCCACAAAACCGCCATCGTGGGCAAGGGATCCAAAATTGAAAGCGGCACCAGTGTTGGCCCCTACGTAGTAATCGGCGAAAAAGTTAAAATCGGCAAGAACGCAAAAATTTATTCCGGAACCTATATCGGCGATCGCTCAGAAATTGGGGAAAGCTGCTGTATTTTTCCTAACGTGTCTATTTACCATGACGTAAAAATCGGCAAGAACGTGCGTATTCACTGCGGAACCGACATCGGCATGGACGGTTTTGGTTTTACTCCCGGTAAAGTTGGCTACACCAAAATTCCTCAAGTGGGCGGGGTCACTATCGAAGACAACGTCGAAATCTATTCGGGCGTAACCATTGCCCGCGGAACGATGGGCAACACCATTATTAAAGAAGGAACTAAAATTGATAACTTGGTTCACATGGCCCATAACTGCAAGGTTGGAAAACACTGCGCCCTGGCCGGAATGGTTGGGCTTTCGGGGTCGGTAACGCTTGAGGATCAAGTCGTGGCCGGAGGAAAGGTTGCTTTTAACGGACACATCACAGTAGGCGAAAAATCCATGGTAATGGGACGCTCCGGCGTCACCAAAAGTTTGCCCAAGGGCTCAGTCGTTTCAGGTTATCCGGCTAAAGAACATGCCAAAGACTTGCAGCTACAGGCCCTCATCCATAAGCTACCCAAGCTTTTCCAAAAAATTGAAGTTTTAGAAAAAAGGATTGCTGGGCTAGAGCAAAAATGAAAATAGCCATTTTTGCCGATTCATATCTCCCTTATATTTCCGGGGTAACCGTTTCGGTCCATACCCTGCTCGAAGATTTACAAAAGTTAGGCCACCAGGTTTTGCTTTTTGCGCCGGATTATCCCGGAGCAAAAAAAGAAAAACGGGTATTTCGTTTTCCTTCCATCCCCTCTCCGTATCCAGCCTTTAGGATTACCATCCCCTACTCGCTGGGGTTTATCAATAGATTTAATAATTTTGCGCCGGATATCATTCACTCGCACTCGCCTTTTCAGCTGGGACACCGCTCACAAAAATTAGCCGGCGAACAAAAAATTCCTTACGTTTATACTTTGCACACCCTTTTTGAAAAGTATGCTCATCACGTTCCCTTTATCAAACCGCATCATGTTTCAACCCGGATTCGGCATCACCTTGAAAAATTTTGTTCGGCTTGCCAGCACATCATTACTCCTTCTCCTCAAACTAATGATTATCTCAAGGAATTAGGAGTACAAACCCCTTCTTCGGTGGTAAAAACCGGTATTAATTTAGATGCGGCCAGGCGTTTTAGCGGCAAAGGCATTCGCAAAAAATATAGCATTCCCGAAGATGCGACTTTGCTGGTTTATGCAGGACGGCTCGCCAAAGAAAAAAATATTCCATTTTTATTTCGCGTGTTGAAAAAAATTGTGGCCCAGGAAAATAATGTTTACTTGATACTGGTCGCCAGCGGCCCCGAAGAGGATAGCCTGGTAAAACTAGCGGTTTCCCTGGGTATTCTAGGAAAAGTTATTTTTACCGGCGGAGCGCCGCATCCCTTGGTTTTTGACTATTATGCGGCCGGAGATATCTTTGTTTTCTCCTCTAAAACCGAGACGCAAGGGTTAGTGGTTGCCGAAGCAAAAATTAAGGGCCTGCCGGCGGTGGTAATAGACGCCGCAGGGGTTTCCGCCAGTGTAAAAGACGGGGAAGACGGCTTTTTAGTCCCCGAAGACAAAAATCTTTTTATCGAAAAGGTTTTACTGCTGATAAAAAACCAGGAACTACGGAAAAAAATGGGAGAGGCGGCGCAATTTAACGGAGAAAAAGATTTTTCTTCTCTTCATTCGACCCAGAAACTAGAAGGCATATACGCTTCTCTGATTAAAAAATAATTTACTTCTGCCCCACATCGGTGCTATACTTTTTCTATCAAAAAACAGGAGGAACAAAATGAAAAAGCTTCTGCTTTTGGTTCTTGCAGCTAGTTTGATATTTTCTGCCGGCGCTTATGGCTTTACGACCTTCCCCTCCCCCACCATTAACGGAGCCACCGGTTTGGTGCGCGTCCCCTCCGCCGATATTTTGCCCTATAAAAACTTTGCAATCGGCGTGGATTACGGTTCAAACTCGATGGCACAAAGAGAATCGCTCTATTACAAAGTTAACATCGGCGCCTTTAACAATATTGAAATGGGGGTGGTCGGCGGCTATGACCAAACCAATAACACTTCTACTCTCAGAGAAGGTGTTTTTGTAAACTTAAAGCTTTCGCTTTCAACTGACGACAGCAGTTATCCGCTGCTGCTCGCCTTGGGAGCCGAAAATTTAGCTTCTTTCACTCAGGCCGGCGTTTACATGGTTGCCACTAAATATATGAAACAGGGCTTCAAGCTGACCTTTGGTTTCTTAGCAGATTTTCCTGCCAATAAATTTAGACCAATGGGCGTCGCCGGATTAGAATTTCCAATGATGGACGATCATTTAGTGTTACTTTGTGACGGCATGGCCGGAGAAACGATTGCACAGGTGGATGCCGGAATACGAATTTACTTTGTTCCCTGGTTTGCCATCACCGGCAGCGCTTTAAATATTTTCCAGGACCAAAATAACCCGCAGGGCAAGGATCCCAAGAGCTACCTGGTCGGGTTTAGTTGGGTCAATCCCTTTTAATAATGGTAAAAGATAAAATCAGGCCTAGTTTAGAAGAAATAAAACCCTACGTACCGGGGAAAAACCCAGATGTTGAAACCGTAATCAAATTGGCCTCCAACGAAAACCCATTAGGCCCTTCCAAAAAAGCAATGTCCGCCATTCGCGCCGGATTAAAAAAGATAAATATTTATCCGGACCAGCATGCACTGCTGCTGAAGGATGCGCTTTCCAGGAAACTGGGAGTTTCTCCGGCGCATATTATCGTAGGCAACGGCTCGGATGAAATTATGCAGTTTGTTACCGCCGCTTTTTTAAATGCGCGGGAACAAGTTATTACCTCCAAGCACACTTTTTCTACTTACGAATTTGTAACCCGGGTTTTTGACGGGGAGCCGCTTTTTGCCGAAACCCGAGATCGCGCACATAGTTTAGATGAGATTTCCGGAGCGGTTACGCTAACCACTAAGTTGATTTTCCTGTGTAATCCTAATAATCCTACCGGAACAATTTTTACCCACAAGCAACTGGTTAAGTTTTTAAATCAGCTGCCGAAGGGTGTAATTGTGGTTTTAGACGAAGCTTATCGTGAATACGTTGAATCAAAAGATTTCCCGGATAGCCTTGCTTTAATCAAAGAAGGGCGCGACATCATAGTGCTGCGAACTTTTTCCAAAATTTACGGGCTGGCGGCGTTGCGCGTTGGTTACGGCATTGCCCGCCCGGAAATTATTAAATATTTAAACCTGGTAAAGTTGCCGTTTAACGTAAACGGGCTGGCGCAAATTGCCGGCGCCGCCGCACTCAAAGATACCGCTCACGTTAAACGCAGCATTAAAAATAATAAGGCCGGGAAAAAATACTTATACAAAGAATTAGATGCGCTGGGGCTGGACTATAAAAAAACCGAGGCTAATTTTATTTTCGTCAGCTTAAAACAAAACGCAGACGAAATGTTTTTAAATTTAATGCGCAAAGGAGTTATTATCCGGCCGCTAACTTCTTTTGGCCTACCTCAGGCCATCCGAGTAACCGTTGGAACGCCGGCGCAAAACAAAAAGTTTGTCGAGGCGCTGAAAAAAGTATTATGAAACGCACCCCGCTTTATGAATCTCATCTAAAGGCCGGCGCCCGGATGGTTCCGTTTGCCGGCTGGGAGATGCCGGTTCAGTTTTCATCCATCACCGCAGAGCACAATGCGGTAAGAAGCGCGGCCGGGATTTTTGATGTGGGGCACATGGGCGTGGTTGAGTTCAAAGGCCCGGACGCGCTGCCTTTCATACAATATATAACTACCAACGATGCGTCAAAATTAAGTGACTACCAAGCTCAGTATTCGATCGCTTGCAACGAAAAAGGCGGAGCCGTGGACGATTTATTAATTTACCGGCTGCCTGACAAATTTATTATCATTGCCAATGCCTCTAACACTGAACAAGACTTAGCCTGGTTTGAAAAGATGCGCGCGGCCAAAGATTTTGAGGTAAAAATAATTCACCAAACACATATTTCGTTGCTGTCTCTTCAGGGGCCGAAGGCCGAAGCCATCGCAACTAAAATTATTGGTCAGGATTTATCTTCATACAAAAGAAATCGCTGCTTCATGTGGGGCGATATTTTAGTTTCGCGGACCGGATACACAGGCGAAGGCGGTTTTGAATTTTTCGCGAATAAAAATGAAGTTGTAGAGCTTTGGAATAAGCTTTTAGCCGAAGGAGCCACGCCCTGTGGACTTGGCGCACGTGATACTTTGCGCCTGGAAGCCGCTCTGCCCCTTTACGGACATGAGTATGATGACCAAACATCGCCAGTTGAAGCTGGTTACGGTTGGGCGGTTAAGTTAGACAAGGGTGAGTTTGTTGGCAGGGCCGCCCTCAAAAAACAAAAAGAAGCAGTCCCGGTCAAAAGGTTAGTCGGGGTCGAACTTGAAGAAAAAGGAATCCCGCGTGAAGGCTACGAAATATTTAGCGATCGTGAAATGCAGCAAAAAATTGGGCACATTACATCAGGGACGCTTTCTCCAACACTGCAAAAGGCGATCGGCCTCGCCTTCCTAAGAACAAGTATTGGAAACCCTCCAGCGGTTTATGTTAATATTAGAGGCCGCTCGGTAAGGGGAAAAGTTGTTCCTCTCCCGTTTTATAAAAGGAGTTGAGTTTTATGCCCTTAGAAAAATTTGCCCCGAAGAAGATATATTATTATGTAATATGTGTTTTAGCTTTTTTTGTGTTGATGTGGGGAATCATTGATTTAACCAGTTCTTCGATAAACTTATTGATTTTAAATCCTTCCGGACAACAGGAAAGTTCCTTTGCTCCCAGCGAAGGCTCGGTCGAAGTCCCCATTGCTTCTCTCAAAGGCAACCCAGTTGAAGATTATTATCAGCGCCGCATGATGATGGATCGCTTTGGCGATAGCCTCGCGCGCGTTTTAATTGCCGGCATTATTTTCGCCTACGCACGTTACGCGATTTTCAAACTAGAGGGAGGAAAGTAAAATGGCTCCAGCGGGATTAAAGTACAGCAAAGATCACGAATGGGTAAAGGCCGACGGCAAAATCGCCACGGTTGGAATTACTGCATATGCACAAGATCAATTAGGCGACGTAGTTTTCGTTGAGCTTCCTCAGGTCGGAACCGTTTTTGCTGCCGGAAAAGATTTTGGCGTAGTTGAGTCAGTTAAAACCGTATCCACCCTTTATTGCCCGGTTTCAGGCAAGGTAGTAGAAATAAATTCGGCGCTGGAAGGCACCCCGGATAAAGTAAACTCTTCGCCCTATGAAGAAGGCTGGATGATAAAAATCGAAATGGACAATCCGGCCGAGTTAGATAAATTGCTGGATGAAAAACAATACACAGATCTCTTAAAAGGCTAAATGAATACCTACAGTCCGCTAACTAAAAAAGACAAACAAACCATGTTGTCCGATATCGGAGCTTCTTCCGTGGCAGAGCTCTTTGCGGACACGCCCAAAGAAAAACTGGTTAAGGATTTTTCTTTGCCCTCCCCCATTTCTGAAATCGATTTAGATAAAGAGCTGAAAAATCTTTCTGCAAAAAATTATTCTAACGAGGGCCGGCTGTGTTTTCTTGGTGCGGGCGCCTATAACCACTTTATTCCTGCGGCAGTAAATCATTTAGTTAAAAGATCTGAATTTTACACCGCCTACACGCCCTATCAACCGGAAATGAGCCAGGGAATGCTGCAGGCCATCTTTGAATATCAAACATATATCTGCATGCTCGCCGGAATGGACGTAGCTAACGCTTCTCTTTATGACGGAGCAACTGCGTTAGCCGAAGCGGCCGCGATTGCTTATCACAAAACCAACCGCAAAAAACTTTTAGTTTCAAGAGTCGTGCATCCGGAGCGGCGCGCGGTGTTAAAAACCTACGCTGGCGCCGCCGATAAGGCCATCGAAGAAATTCCTTACGATAAAAACGGCGCAACCGATCTAAATGCGCTCGAAAAAATGCTGGGACCAGATGTTGCCGGCGTGGTTATTCCACAAGTTAACTTTTTTGGGGTCATTGAGGATCTTTCTTTGGCTAAAGATGCTGTTAAAAAGAATGGTTCGCTCTTTATTGCAACCTTTGATCCGATTTCGATGGGCATCGTTACTCCTCCGGGAGAATTAGGCGTTGATATTGCGGTGGGAGAAGGTCAATCTTTAGGAGGAAATATTTCATTTGGTGGCCCTTGTCTAGGCTTGTTTGCCTGTACAAAAGAATTAATACGTTATGTGCCGGGGCGATTAGTTGGCCAAACCGTAGACGACCAAAATCGCCGTGGTTTTGTGTTAACCCTGCAGGCTCGCGAGCAACATATCCGCCGCGAAAAGGCAGCTTCAAATATCTGTTCTAACGAAGCGTTAAATGCATTATCCGCTAGTGTTTATTTATCGCTGCTGGGCAAAAACGGACTGAAAAAAGTGGCCGAGCTTTGTCTAAGCAAGGCAAACTACCTAAAAGCTCAAATTGAAAAAACTAAAGGTTTCTCTGGTGTTTTTGTTGGTCCGATTTTCAAGGAGTTTGTAGTTAAAACATCGACGACGCCGAAAGAATTAAATAAAAAGTTAGCAAAAAGCAATATTATTGGCGGGTTAGACCTCGAAAAATTCTATCCGGAACTAAAAAACCATTGGTTGTTGTGTGTAACGGAAGTTTTATCTAAAGAAGAGATTGATCAGTTGGTTGGGGCGATTAAATCCGCAGGTTAATCCTCGCGGCCGCCATCAAGAACCCTCAAAACTCCAGAATGTTGATCAAAGATTTCTTCAAGATGAGCTTCGCTGTACCCGGCATCTATTCTTTCTTGCGCAAGCCCGCGCAAAACACCATTAACAAAAGCTTCTTTGTATCCTAAGTGCCATGAATTTGCTGCTAGTTCTTTAAGAAAAACGGGCAGCGCTTCTTCCGTCCCCATATTGGGAGGCCCCTTTTTTTCAAGACAGCCAGTCCAGCGCACGTCGCTAACGCCACGCCAATCAATCTCCTGCCCCAGCGCGCCAAGCTTTAGTGTCCCGGGCTTTTCTACAAAAATATCTCCGGTCAAGTAGCTTGGAACCGGATAATAAGACTGCCTGGCTTTTCCCGCGGTTATAAATAACCGGGTTATGTCGCGGGTTACCTTTGCGGCGACGGTTATGGTTTCGTCTTTATTTGTAACCAATTCACTCAAGCAGGGAGGAATGGGTGTCGTTTCCATATCAAAAAAAGGAAACAAAGCCCAGCGCCGCTCTTCCGGCAAATATTTTGGCAAAATCGGAATAAATCCTACGTGAAACGCCTGTGTGTAAAGCGAGG
The DNA here is from genome assembly GCA_018823125.1 of Candidatus Margulisiibacteriota bacterium. Lineage (GTDB taxonomy): Bacteria > Margulisbacteria > WOR-1 > JAHJIW01 > JAHJIW01 > JAHJIW01. Next base: position 53,204 of record JAHJIW010000007.1, read on the forward strand.
CCGGCCCGAATTCAGACAAAAAAGAAAACGAGTCATAGGTTTTAGCAAATATATCTTTTGCAAAATTGTAATACGCTTTCATCAATGTATACTCGAGTTCGGTTTGGGTGTTTATTCCTTCGAAGGCGGCGAGCGCTTCTCTTTCCGGCTTACGCACGGCTCGATCAAGCTTAATTATAAAGGCGGTCTGGGGCGAAACCTCAACCTTATATACAACTTGGTGCTTTCTTACAAAAAGCTCAATTACGTCCAGGGAATATGACGCGTTCAGGTCCACGTCCATTTCCATTTGAAGCATGGTTTCAGTAATCACTTCGTTGCGATCGTTGCCAACAAGGTCGTTTATAATCATTCTTTCTCGTGGCTCAGGCGCGAAGCGACCTCTCCCAGCGGCTTTAAATTCTCTTATTCTAAACCGCCCCGCCATTCTTCCCTTTGGGGCTATTTTGGCTGTTGTACTCATGCTCATTTATCGACAAGGCGAACCGAAAATTTCACTTACATAATAAATATTTTGCCCAAAAAGTGAAATTTTTCACATAAACTGACGAAAATAAGCTAGAAAACGTTATTAATTATAGGAGGAAAAGAAATGACACGCATGAACGCAATGCACGCAGAACAACATCGTAATCCAGCCCGACGAAGGGAAGGGCCAGTCAGGGCTCCGCATGTCCCCACACCAAAGATCCCGCCGTCACTGCCAAATATTCGCGCTCACGTTAGAGCTTTTGGTCCAGGCAGGGTAAGTTCTTTTTATGGCGCCCGCGTAGAGGGCGGCCTCGTTACCGCTTTTGAGCGTTTCAACAACTGGACACTAGGCGGCGAGTTAACTTTTGTCCGATCAAGTTGGGCGCTGCAAAATCTACGCAATGCACGCTGGGATTTTAAAACGATTACTCCCAGAATTAGAACGCTCCTTTTCCCTCAACGAGTAACAATTTCGTTATTACCTGAATGGAGAGGCCTAAATTATAGGGAGTTTTCTCTCGCTGTTCACGCGGCGGTACTGGAGAAGATAAACGCGTAATGGTTAAAGGAACTTCCAAATCGCAATTAACACGCGTTGATGCTAACCTCAGACGGCGCGACCTCAATGTTCGCACCCGAGGTCGCCGAGACAAAGAGACTGCCCGCCCAAGCCAGGTCCCGACTGGGCAAACGTCTTTAGCCAGCGAATACGCCAGCGCATACATACTTGATCGTGCACTCGCTTTTCAAGGAAGACTTACGAAGCCTTTAGTCACCGTGATGTATTCCCCTGATCTTGAAGGCAAAGATACTCTTGCCGATCTTTTTGATGAAAAAAAACTTGCCCTTGCGCATCCCGCCTGGGGAATTCCCCTAACCATTACTTTTCAGCGAAGAGAACCGGAAGACATGACCTTGTTGGATTTTTTCCGTGACACCCGCTCTGGCGCTGCGCTAGAAGCCGAGGTTGGCCCAATGGACCCAGAAGTTTTATCGGTGCTTTTCCCTAGCCGCGTACCATTAAGCATAAAAGACTTTCTTACGGGCGAGGAAGCTCGGTTTCAGCATCGTCTTCACGAAAAGCTCTTCCTTGAAGTTTCAACGTGGGTATTAGAGGAAGGTCTTTTATGACACGCATAAGAAAAAAACCGGCTAGCGATCCTTGGCCGGTCCACAGATCGAGGCCTATCTCCCCTGCCGCTCAGACACGAATTAAAAGAGAGGTTGTAGCTGCGCTAACTGTCCCGATTTTAAAACAGCTTTATCAACCCAGAGAGCCCTTCGGAAGACTGCTGGGCCGACTTAAGGCTGGCGCGCTAAACAATATAAGTTTTCGTTGGGTAGGTTATAACTTGATGTCGCCTGCGGGAACCTTTCCCTGCATTGTCGGGCTTGATCACTCGAGTTTCTGTGGATGCTTCTCTGGCCAGGTTTTGGTGAACACTCGGTCGCTGGCCCGCTCCATGTCCGGCGGAAAGCATGCGCTAGAAGAGGCCTTTTTTATGTTACTGCTAAAGCAGTTGCGGGCGAGCGTCGAAAACTAACAAGCGGGGATTATTTCTTTTTCTCTTTAGCTTCTTCTTTTTCTACTTTTTCTACTTCTTCCTCGGCTTTTACTACTCTAGCTAAATCAACAATATAGTCATCGGCAGCGAGGCGCTGCAACCTTACACCTTTGGCATAACGGCCTTGGGTAGAAATTCCGGAAGCGGTTTGGCGAAGCATGGTCCCCTTTGCAGAGACGAAGAGGATTTCATCATCTTTGTGGATGAGCGTCATCTTGGCAACCTCATCTTCTTTGCGAAGCTTTATTGCAATGTGCCCTTTCCCGCCGCGGTTTTGGGCACCAAATTCTTTAACTTTCATGCGCTTTCCAAATCCATCGGCAGATACGGCTAATAAATCGGCGCCCTCTTCAACAATGTCCATCGTAATTACTTTGTCTCCCTTGCGGAGAGAAATTCCGCGGACCCCTGATGCAGAGCGTCCCATCGGACGAACATTCTTTTCAGAAAATCTGATCATTAATCCGCCTTTGGTGCATAAAATTATTTCTTCTTTTCCGCCGGTTTCGCGCACCCACTTTAATTCGTCATCCTCTTTAAGCTTAATTGCGGTAATTCCGGTCCGGCGAATATTGGCAAAGGCTTCGGTTTCGGTTTTTTTGATGTTTCCGTTGCGAGTAGCCATGACCAGGAAGTTTTCTTTATTAAATTCTTTAACTGGGATCGCCGCGGTTACTACTTCGCCCATCCCTAACTCTAAAACATTAGGAATCGCCTGTCCTTTTCCGCCGCGGCTGGATTCGGGCAGCTCGTAAACTTTAATTTTGTAAACTTTTCCTTTGTTGGTAAAGAATAAAAGATAAGAAAGCGTCGACGCCACGAAAATTTTGTCAATTTGATCTTCCTGGCGGGTTGTCATTCCGGCTACGCCCCTGCCTCCCCTCAGCTGTGCCTTAAACGCGGTGATCGGCATGCGCTTAATGTAGCCATCCATGGTGAGCAGGATTGCGACTTCAACGTCCTGAATTAATTCTTCTTCGGCAACCTCGCCAATTTCTCCGATGATCTTGCTGCGGCGCTCGTCGCCGTATTTTTCTTTTACTTCCTCCAGCTCTTTTTGCACTACTTTTAAAATCAGCTTCTTGCTGGATAACAATTCTTTAAGTTCTTTAATCATTTTCTTGATGGCTTTGTATTCTTCGTCAATTTTGTAGCGTTCGAGTTGGGTTAGGCGGTGTAATCTTAAGTCTAAAATTGCCTGGGCCTGGATGTCGGAAAGCTTAAAGTTTTTCATTAAGCCCTGTTTTGCGGTTTCGGGGTCTTTGCTCTTTTTAATCAAAGCAATAATTTTGTCAATGTTGCTGACGGCAATCAACAAGCCTTCTAAAATGTGGGCGCGTTCTTCGGCGCGCTTCAATTCAAACTTTGACCGGCGGGTAACCACTTCTTCGCGGTGCTTAATATATTCTTGCAGCGCTTGTTTAACGTTGATCTGGATTGGAACTCCGTCCACCAGGGCCACCATGTTAACCCCAAAAGAAACCTGCATGTTGGTACGCTTAAAAAGTTGATTTAAAATAATGTTTACGTTGGCATCCTTGCGGGTTTCGATATAAACACGCATTCCGGTACGGTCCGATTCATCGCGCAGGTCTGAGATGCCTTTTATTTTTTTATCTTTTACTAAATCTGCAATGTGCTCGATCATGTTAGCTTTATTAACCTGATAGGGAAGCTCGGTAATGATGATGGCATGCTTTCCGGCGCGCACTTCTTCAATTTGGGTTTTGGCGCGCATTACCACAGAACCGCGGCCGGTTTCAAAGGCTTGTTTTATGCCGGCTCTTCCGCAAATCAGCGCTCCGGTTGGAAAGTCGGGGCCCTTAATGTGCTTCATTAAATCCGCCATGCTCATTTCCGGATCGTCAATTAACGCAATTGTGCCGTCAACCACTTCCGATAAATTATGCGGAGGAATATTGGTAGCCATTCCAACCGCAATACCAGAAGATCCGTTGACTAATAAGTTAGGAATTCTGGAGGGAAGAACCAATGGTTCTTGTAATGAATCATCAAAGTTGGGCCCAAAGTTAACCGTTTCTTTTTCGATGTCAGCAAGCATCTCCACGGCGACCTTTCCAAGGCGAGCCTCGGTATATCGCATCGCAGCAGCGGAGTCTCCGTCCACCGAACCAAAGTTTCCTTGGCCGTCAACCAACATGTAGCGCATTGAAAATTCTTGCGCCATACGAACCATCGAGTCATAAACTGCGGTATCGCCGTGCGGGTGGTATTTACCTAAAACTTCACCGACGACTCTCGCGCTTTTCTTGTAAGGCTTGCTGGGTTGCAAGCCTAGTTCGTCCATCGCATATAAGATTCGGCGGTGAACCGGCTTTAATCCGTCTCTAACGTCCGGTAGTGCGCGGCCAACAATAACACTCATCGAGTAATCGATGTACGAACGTTTCATTTGGTCTTCGATGGAGGCTTTTACAATTTGTCTGGCCACTTCTTTGGGGATGGATTTTCCGCGGGTTTTTGAGCGCTCAACCACTTCAACGCCGTGGACGTTGATTTCTGGCTTTTCTTCTTCTTTTTCTTCGGCAGCTGCCGCTGCCTTGGTTGGCTTAGCTTTTACTGCTGGTTTTTTAGCTGCTTTTTTAGCTTTTTTCTTCTTAGGCGACACTCGTGCTTGCTCCTCTTTAGGCTCTGACCCTTCTTCTTCTAATGAATCGGGCAAAGTTCTCTTTTTTTTTTATAATTTCAACTCGCTCGACCGGGACTAGCTCTGCTTCCGGCAACGGGACCTCTGCCGGCGGCATTTCCGGCTTCTCCGCCTCCTCTTCGTCATTCCCTCCCCCGAAAATCAATTCTCCCTGTTCAAAATCATCATCTAAAGGCAATCTATTAGCTCTTTCTATTATATATTTTTACGGGTCGTGTTTAAACGTCCAGGTTCCTAACAAACTTAGCGTTTTCCTGGATGAACTTACGGCGGGGCTCAACTTCGGAGCCCATTAATATTTTAAATATTTCGTCGGCTTCTTCGGCGTCATCTAAAGTAACCTGCAAAAGCGTTCTGGTCTCAGGGTTTAATGTTGTTTCCCATAGTTGTTCGGGATTCATTTCTCCCAAGCCTTTGTATCTTTGGATGTGAACGCCTTCTCTGCCCATTTTCTTGCGCACTTTTTCCATTTCCGCTTCGCTGTAGCAATATTGTTGTGTTTTTCCTTTTTTAACCAAATACAGCGGCGGCTGGGCAATGTACAGATGCCCATTTTCAATTAACTCTCTGGCATAGCGGTAAAAGAAAGTTAACAGCAGGGTTCGAATGTGCGCTCCGTCAACGTCGGCGTCCGCCAAAAGAATTGTTTTATAATATCTGAGTTCTTTCGCAATATCCTCGTAAGTGGTTTCTTCTTCTTCCCCTTTTTCGCCTTTGTTGCGCCCGTCTCCGCGCATGCCGGAAATAACTCCGGGGCCGATGGCGGTAATGAGGATTCGAATTTCGTTGGAGGCCAAAATTTTATCGAGGCGGGCTTTTTCTACGTTTAAAATTTTTCCGCGCAAAGGAAGGATGGCTTGAAAGCGGCGGTCTCTTCCCTGCTTAGCGCTGTTGTGAACAAAAATACCACTGGCCAATGCAAAGTTGTGCGTGTTTGGCACTTCGATGTCATAAACATCGTATCTTTCTTCAACTTTTTCAATTCTTTTTATTTTGTGGTTATAGTTTTGGGCAGCCTCAAGAACCTTCTCTTCGTCGCCATCAAAAAATCGTTCTGCCAAGGCCCTCATGCTAAGTAAATTATTGTTTCTCGGCTTAAGCGCACGGCGATCGTGATCGTAAAAGAAGGCTTCTCCTCTTTGCTCGAGAATTTGTTTTAAGAAATGTAAGCTGTGGTCTAAATAAGTTTGGCCGTAAGCCTTGCTTCTTTTGGCGCGAAATTCATCGGTCCATTGTTCTTTAGTTTTTCCGCTGCGCCATGCCAGCAACTCTTCGTTGTCCCATTGTTGCTTGGCTTGATCAGACAACCATTCTTTTAGCTCCGGATGTTTTTTGAAAAATTCGCTGACGCGCTTCGATTGTTTTTTTCGGTTTTCTTCTTGGCCCCAATATTTTTTTTGCTCTTTCTTTAGGATTTCTAAAGACTCTTTGCGGTAGGCTTCGTTGCTATTATAAAAATCTTTGAATTTGTCAATCATGTATAGTTTATATTCTTCGTTTTTCCATTGTTGCTTAGCATTTCTGCTAAACAATTCTCTTTTTTCAAGGCTTTTCTTGCGGGCCGCTTCTCGATATTCGGGCGATCTTTTTATGTTGTTACATTTTTCAACCGCTTCTTTTGAGTGGAGCGTTTTGGACAAGTGTTCATGGTGGTAGGCTACATGCTCTTTTGCGTCCATCCGAATAATATTCTCCGGGTTATTGTTTAGTTTATTAAAGTCGACGCGGTGCCTATGGGCCCTTTCTCCCCCCCCATATTTCCCTACGGCCAAGTTATATTGGTCTGATAAAATGTGCGTAAAAACCCACCGATGGGTTTTTGGGTTTAGAACCATCTCGTAACCTTTAATCGTAATGAGGCCTTTTCTTTCGGAAAGTTTTCTGCGGAGAGGCATCAAGCTCATTTTCGGAGATAGGTCCTTGGCTTCGGTGTATGACCCGCCCCTTAACATAAACTTATGGTCTGGCGTACAAATAATTTCCTCGTCATTGTCTAACACGATTTTGATAACTTCCGCATTTTTCTTTGTGATCCGTGGATGCAAAATCTTTTCTACGCCAATAGATTTGTCGTCTTTTATTGTATAACAGTAATTAGTTTTTCCGTTTTGCCATTCTTTTGCCAATTCAACAAAGCTAAGCGCGCGGCCATCTGCCAGCGCAATCTTTGTGTTTCCAAGAAAACATCCGCCGGCTGAATCTCCTTCGACTATAAATAATTCGCATTTTTCCGGATTTGATTCACTGCAGTCTGCTAATTTTCCCGGTAAAGTAGCGGTATCTAATGCGGATTTTTTTCTTTCGAGTTCTTGCGCTTTGCGGGCCGCCATCCTCACGCGGTACGCCATTAAAGCTCGCTCAACCATAGCCTTAGCGGCGGCTGGATTTTTATCCATGAAGGCCCCTAGCCCATCCACCACAATCGAATCTACAATTCCCTTAACTTCGCTGTTCCCCAGTTTCATTTTGGTTTGGCCTTCAAACTGAGGATCTGGAACGCGCGTGTTGATAACCGCGGTTAAGCCCTCGCGGACATCGTTGCCATCCAAGCTTTCATTTTCTTTTAAGAAATTATTTTTTCGCGCGTAGGTATTAATCGCTTTGGTAAACGCCGATTTAAATCCGGAAAGGTGGGTTCCGCCCTCTTTGGTTTTAATGCAATTTACAAAAGTATAAAGATTTTCGTCGTAATAATCTTTGACATGCTGGAAAGCTACTTCCACAAAAACATTATCTCTTTCGGTTGAAATATAAACGGGCGGTTTGTAGAGCGCTTGTTTGTCGCTGTTAAGGTGCTCGACGTAAGAAACCACGCCGCCGTCAAATTTAAAAGTTTGGATTTGTTTTTCTTTCTCTGTTTCTCTTTGGTCGGTAAAGACAATGGTGACGCCTTTATTTAAAAAGGCCAATTCGCGCAGGCGGTGTTCGATGGTGCGGCGCTCAAAAATCAGTTCCGTAAAAATTTCTTTGTCGGGCTTAAAACAAATTTCGGTGCCGGTATCTTTAGTCGCCGCTTTTACGGTTTTAATCACTGCTTTTTTGGGTTTTCCTCTATCAAAATGCTGCTCATAAACTTTGCCGTCGCGGCGAATGGTAACGTCCATCCAATCCGATAAAGCATTAACGCAGGACACCCCTACTCCGTGCAGTCCGCCCGAAACTTTATAAGCCGAATCTCCGAATTTTCCGCCGGCATGCAGTGTAGTCAATACCACTTCGGCCGCCGGTTTCTTGGTTTCTTTGTGGGTGTCGATTGGAATTCCGCGGCCGTTGTCGGTTACGGTAACCGTGTTGTCTTTATGAATGGTAACATTGATTGTATCGCAATGTCCGGCCAACGCTTCGTCAATACTATTGTCTACAACCTCGTAAACTAAATGGTGAAGCCCGGATTTGCCGGTGGAGCCGATGTACATGGCGGGGCGTTTTCTGACCGCTTCAATGCCGCCTAAAACTTTAATGTTAGACGCGTTGTAATGGTGTCCTTTTTCGTCCGCTTCTGCTTTTTTCTTGGCCATGCTTAACCTCTAAAGAGTCGCTGCGCGGCCCTTTGGCATAATCTTTTTATAACCGAATTTTATCATTTTTAAGGGGCGGCGTCAAAAGGGGTTTTTCAATATATATTTATGCGATTTTTGTGAAATTTTAGCGTATTTTGAACGATAGGTTTATAGCATGGCCGCAAATTTAGTAAAAATTAATAGTGCATCGTTGTTTGCGCCGGGCGTTCGCCGCCATCAACAGATGGTTGGCCATACTCATCACAATTGTCGCGTTGGCGATTATACGCTTAAGGGAGTTTTGGGAAACGGACGCGAAGGCACCAAGCTATATTCGGCCGAACACCTGCCTACCGGCAAACTCGTCGCATTAAAAATATGTACCCTTTCACTAGCTCCTCCGATTAAGCGTTGGAATTCTTATCGGGTTAAAAGGTTTCTGGCCGAAGCTCATCTTTTAAGAAAGTTAAATCAAGCCGGCGTTAGCGGAATTGTTCAGCATATTTCACACGGGGCATTTAGAGATAAAGGCATTTTAGTAATGGAAGTCGTAGATGGTATTTCCCTGCTCGAAGAATGTGGTCTGCGTCAAAAATTTTCTCCCGCCGATACTTTCATGGTCGGAAAACAAGTTTGCCATACGCTTTTAGCAATGCAGGAGCTTAAAATACCGCATCTCGATATAAAACCAGGAAACATACATTTAGTTGATGAAAATAAAGTTATTCTGCTTGATTTTGGTGCTGCCGCCAGCGAGTGGGCTGGTTTGCGGCAAAGGGGCACCGCCTTCGGAAGCCCGCGCTATTTATCGCCCGAAGCAAATGATGGATTGGAGCTAGATTTTAGATCCGATATCTTTTCTCTGGGGCTAACTCTTTGTACGCTGCTTTGCGGGAAGGCGCCGCCAAACTTTTTTTTGGAAACCGAGCATTCACTATATGACCGGCACTTTACCACTTGGTTTCATCCGAGGGCGCTGGGTATTGGCACGGGGCTTAACATCTTAGAAAAAATGCTGCAAAAAGATCCGGACAAAAGACACGACGATCTTACGGTCTTACATCGTGAGTTAAGTGAAGCTGCGGAATACTACCGGGCTACTCCCCAAAAATAATTTTCCGTGCCTCACGATTAATATTTTTTTTAATCGTTTTTTCGTCTAACTCTTCGGGGCGCTTACCGGTACGCAGCATGGCCATCCCGTAGCAAAGTTCTTTGAGTTTACTGATCAGGCGTTTATATCTAGCGCGGCCTTCTCTCTCGTTTTTGAGTTCTCTTAAAACATTAAATATTTCGTCTTTGATATAAGCTATTTCGGCGCGTTTGCCTTTGGAAAATTCATCCAGGGTTACTGCTCCCTGTTCTCTTTTTAAATCCGAAAAAGATACCCAGGGCGTTTTTCTAACGTATTGCCTAATTCCTTTTTTCTGGAAGGCGGCCAGCTTGGTTTTACAGCTTTTACACAGGCTGCCTTCAGCCGCATTATGTATTTCTTCGCAGCTTGCACATTCTACTTGTCCCCGGCTTTGCTTTTCCTGGTTGTTCTTTTTTATTTTTCTTTCTAAAGATTCTAAAATTTCCGGGAACTCTCTGCTTTTATGATTTTCTTCCGATTCGACCCTGGTCTCTGGTCCCTGGTCTCTGGTCTTCTTTGTCTCCCCCACCCTAAATTTAACATCTTTAATGGCGGCTTCGCCGATCAGGGCGTTCAGTTTTTCCATAATTTCACTTTTGAGTAAGCTTAATTGATTGGACCACACCGGAGAAGAAACGGTTACTTCCAGCGTTCCATGTTGATATTTTGAAGGGCGGGTGTTTTTACTGAGGCGCTGATCAACCGCGAGGCTCCACATTTTAAAAATTTTATTTTGTGAATGTGCTTCCTTGAGTAAGGGATCTTTCCCTGCTTTGGTTTGAAGTATTTTTTTTAAGCTATCCATTAAGAAATTATGCGGCTGCTTCCTGGGTTCGGATCGGCATGACTACATAAGTATAGTCTGAGCCTTCCGTCGGCCTAAGCAGTCCTGGATTAAGTGGGCCTGAAAGTTCTAGGGTTACTTTTTCGGTTTCTAAAACTTTTAATACATCCATTAATAATCTTACATTAAAAGCCACTTGGGCTTTTTCTTCTCCCTTAATTTCAACCGGTAAAACCTCGTCCACTTGACCAACATCGGGAGTATTGGCAATGACGTGTAATTTTCCGTCTTTGATTTCAAGGCGAATAATATTAGCGTTGCTGGAGGCAATCACCGCTGCGCGTTGGGCTGATTCTAAAAATAAACTAGTAGAGCTAATGATGGTGGTTTTGCTTTTCTTTGGAATTACTTGTTTATAGTCCGGGAATTGTCCTTGAATTAATCTGGATACAATATATACATCCCCGTATTTAAATGCGATTTGTTCGGCAGAAATAATAATACTTAAATCTCCGGATGATTCGGCAATGACTTTATTTAATTCACCCAAAGCTTTAGCGGGAACAATCACTGACATTTCATGCGCAGCCGTAATGCCGGTAACTTTTTCTCCTCTTTTCGCTAAGCGGTATCCATCGGTAGCGACTAATCTTAAATTTGAACTATCACCGTTGGTTTTTGACTTCCCAACTTCTAAAAGTACTCCAGTTAATACATATTTATCTTCGCTGGAGGAAACTGAAAAAATAGTTTCGGCGATCATGCTGGCAAATTGACCGGATTCAACCTTAAAAACTTTATTTTCTTTAATTTTGGGTAAAGTTGGAAATTCATCCGCCGGCAGTCCGTGGATTCCTAAATGCGATTCGTTATATGAAATTTTAACTAGACCCCGATCATTAACCTTAAAACTAATTTTAGTATTAGGTAATTTTGAAACAATGCCGGCCAAAGTTTTAGCTGGAACTAAAATACTGCCTTCTTTTTGAACTTCAGCGGGCACTTCAACTTCCATTCCCATCTCCAAATTATTAGCCGAAAGTTTTAACTTTCCTTTTTGGGCTTCAAAAAGTACGTTTCCTATAATTGGTAATGTACTTTTAGTTGAAACCACCCGCTCAACCATTTGAACTCCTCTGGCTAATTTATCTTTAGAAATTGTAAATTCCATGATTTCCTCCTTTTTATCCACACTTCCCTATTATTCTACTAATATACTATATATCTATATTAATTAACCGTAGTAGTAGTAGTACCTGTGGGTATGTTGGTAAAGTATAATTTTTGTTATTTTTAACGAAAAAAACATACTAAAACTATCCACAAGTTATCAAGGTTAATTATACACTTTTTCACAACTATTTGGATAGAGAATAAATTTTGGCAAACTTATCAACAATTTTTAAAACTATTCACAAGTTATCAAGAACTAATCCACTGGGTTATCAACAATAATCTACTACATTAAGTAGCGGCATTTTTTAAAGCGGCTTTAATGCTTTTGACCGAATTTTCAATTATCTGATCTTTTTTATAGGCCTCTCTAATTTTTTCACAACCATGGATGACGGTGGTATGATCCCTACCGCCAAAGGATGCCCCGATTTTAGGCAAAGACGACTTAGTTAATTCTCTGGATAAATACATGGCGACCTGACGTGCTAAAGCTACGTCCTTCGTGCGAATTTTTGCGTCGAGCTCTTCCAGGGCTACGCCAAAATGTTCGGCGGTTGCTTTTTTTATCAGGGCCATGGTGATGCCCGGCTTAGCTTGTCCCTGTAAAGAAAAACCAAGCGAGCTTTCGACTAATTCCTTTGAAATCGCAACCTTATCTAATGCGGCACGGGCCACTACTCTGATTAAGGCACCTTCTAATTCCCGAATGTTGGAAACTATCTTAGTGGCGATGAGGTTAATAATTTCGTCGGGAATATTTAATTCGCCGATCTCCACTTTTTTTCTTAAAATTGCTACCCGGGTTTCAAAATCAGGCGGTTGAATGTCAGCAATTAATCCCCATTCGAACCGGGAGCGCAGCCGCTCTTCTAAGGTTGGAATTTCTTTGGGGGGACGATCAGAAGAAACCACCACTTGTTTACTGGCCTCGTATAATGAATTAAAGGTATGGAAAAATTCTTCCTGGGTAGCTTCTTTCCCGGCTAAAAATTGAATGTCATCAATTAAAAGAATATCGACGGTACGATATTTATTTCTAAACTGAACCGTTTTGTCATCGCGGATGGCGTTGATTAGTTCGTTAGTAAACATTTCGGTGGTAATGTATAAAACTTTGGCGGAAGGATTAATGGTTAAAGCGTAATTTCCAATGGCCTGCATCAAGTGCGTTTTTCCCAGCCCTACCCCACCGTATAAAAACAATGGATTATAAGCGGCGGCCGGTGCTTCGGCGACTGCTTGGGCGGCGGCATGCGCAAAACGATTGCCGTGACCAATAACAAAAACTTCAAAATTATAACGCGGGCTTAAATATAGAGATCCGGGAGCCATCCCGGTCCTACTTTTGGGCTCGGATTTAGGTTGAAAAGCTTGCGGCGGAATCAGCGTTTGACGCGGCGCAGAAATTTCGAGCGGCGGAGTTTCAAAAATTCCTTTTGATCCGATAACAAACTCTACCCTTTCCACTAATTCACTAATGGATTTAATTTCGGCCTCCAGCAATTCTTTGCAGTGACTGGAAAGCCATTGTTTTACCACGTCGCTTTCGACGGCGACTAAATAGTTTCCCTGGGACAACGAAAGCGGTTTGGTAGCAGAAACCAAAGTTACGTATAGTGGTTTGGTTAAGCTTTTTTCGATCCGGGAAAGAGCCAGGCTCCAAATTGCATTTACATCGGTATCTGTTGACATGTTTCACCTAGTGTTATATTTATCCACAAAATATGCAGACCTGTGAAAATCTTAGAACTAACCGTTTTTCTTTACGTTAACCAAAAATCAAGCAGGTCACTTATTTTGGAGGGTAACATTATAAGTATCCCCCACCCCACTTGTCAACAGGTTTATCCACAAAACGGGCCTCATCTGTTGATAACTTTGTGGATAAGATAATTAGTTCACAGGCGACAGGTGCGAGGGAATTTTAGCAGAAGACGCAAGTCCGCGCAAGAAAATATTTTTGATTTTTATGAAACGGATGATTTTTATGACTAAAAAACTTGAGATGCAGGAAAAGCGATTAAGGAAAAATTGCAAAATAATATTTACAGGTTGACTCGCGAAATTTTTTTATAGTATAATACAACGCTTTGTTTGCAAAAATTTTTATGAGGTAAATTATGATAAAAAGAACATTTCAACCGCACTCTAGAAGAAGAAGCAGGAAACACGGCTATAGAAAAAGAGCAAAATCTAAGGAAGGCCGAAAGATTTTGCGTCGGCGCAGAGCCAAGGGAAGAAAAAGACTTTCTGCATGAAAACGTTAAAGCGCGAGAAAGACTTTGATCGCGTTTATAAATATGGAAAGACAGCCAGGTGCCCTTTTGGGCGGATTCATTATATCGCGAATGATCTCGGTGAATTAAGAATAGCAGTTGCGACCCCCCGAAAACTCGGCGGCGCAGTAACCCGCAATAGAATCCGAAGAAGAATTCGCGAAGCCATAAGAAGCTTAAGCCCAGCCAAGGCCGGACTTGATGTCGTGGTTTTTCCCTATATAACAGCAAAAAGCGAGGATTTTGTTGTTTTGAAAGAAACAATAAGAAAATCGCTTAATAACATAGGATTTTTGTTTTTGTGACGCGAAAAATTATAATATTTATCATCCGTCTATACAGACGCATCATATCATTCATGAGGCCACCTGCGTGTAGGTTTTATCCGTCGTGTTCACATTATACCGAAGAAGCTATTCATAGGCACGGGGCAGGGTGGGGTATTTTTCTTGGTATAAAGCGAATTTTACGCTGCCATCCGTTTTCGAGGGGCGGCTTTGACCCAGTTCCGGATAAATTGTTTCACGTGAAACACTAATAAGGAGGAAAAAATGAACCCAATTTCATTCTTGGCAGACATTATGCTGGAGGCGCTCAAGTTTTTTGCCGTATTTACTGGGGGAAACTATGGATTGGCGATCGTCCTGCTCACGGTTGTAATCAATTTGGCGCTTTACCCGCTAACGCTGTCGTCAATTGTACAAATGTCAGCCATGCAGAAGATCCAGCCAAAAATCAAGGAGCTCCAGGAAAAGCATAAAGGCAAGCCGGATGTTCTGCAAAAGGAGACGATGGCGCTATATAAACAAGAAAAGGTCAATCCTGTCGGGGGCTGTTTGCCCATGTTGCTAAAGATTCCGTTCTTTATTTCCCTGTTTTTTGCGCTGCAAAGCTCGGGATTCGCAAAAATTGTGGCGGGCGAGGGCACAAAGGCTGGCTTTTTGTGGATGCCGAGTCTGGTTGCCCCAGACCCGACGTATATTATGGTAGCCTTGATCGGGATAACTACCTATTTTTCACAAAAGACCATGCCAACGGCAGAAACTAGCCAAACTAAAATGATGGCCATGTTTATGCCGATTTTCATTGCTTTTATTAGCATGCGGTTTTTTGCCGGTGTTCAGATTTATTGGGCGGTGTCAAGCGCGGTAGCAATTGCCCAACAGGTCTATATCATGCGAGTTAAGGTGTAGCTGTTTCACGTGAAACAGCCTGCCAGAGTTTAAAAAGGAGGAAAATTATGAAAAGTGTGAAGATGAAGGGAAAAAATGTCGACGAAGCGGTAGATTCAGCGCTTAAGGTGCTGGGGCTAACGACTGAGCAGGTAGACGTGAAAGTAATTAATGAAGGAAAGAGTGGGATGCTGGGCATGTTTGGCGGCGAGGAGGCCGAGGTTGAAGTCATGGAAAAGCTATCCCGAGAAGATTTAGTTAAAACCTTCCTGGCTGACATCCTGGACAAGATGGGATACGTGGCGATGGTCAAGGTGCTTGGAAATGAAGGGGACAGAATATTACTGGAAGTAAAAGGAGAGGACATTGCAAGAATCATCGGAAAGGACGGCGCAACCCTGGACGCGCTGCAAACCCTGGTCGGAACCATGGCTAGCCGCACCGTAAAGGAAAGGGTTCGGGTATCAATTGACGCGGAAGGGTACCGCCAAAGAAGAAAAAGCGCCATTGAACGCCTGGCCCAGGAAACCATTAACGACGTCGAACGCTTAGGCATTGAAAAGATGTTGCCGCCCATGTCCCCGGCGGACCGCAGAACCGTACATATGCTATTACAAAATCACCCCAAACTAGGGTCTTTCAGCGTTGGCGAAAGGGCCAACCGACGGGTCGTAATTACGCTTGCAGAAAAGGTCCCCAAGGATGCGAAAAAGAAATAATCCGGACCTTTTTTCTCACGATACGATAGCGGCAATTGCTACGCCATTAGGGCAGGGCGGAATCGGTGTCGTCCGAATTTCAGGCCGAAAATGCCTAAGTATTTTGAAAAAAATCTTTAGATTAAAGGGCAGGAAAGCTGTCAAATTTTCGACACATAAAATGACCTATGGAAGCGTAGTCGATCCCGACAGTGGTGTCATTTTAGACAGCGGAATGGCTGCTTTTATGAGGGGCCCAAGCTCGTATACTGGCGAGGATGTTGTAGAGATTAGCCTACACGGCAGCATCCCAATCCTAAAAAATGTGTTGGATTTAGTGGTCCGCCTAGGAGCTAGAATTGCCGACAAGGGCGAGTTTACCAAGCGTGCTTTTTTGAACGGAAAGATCGACTTAGCCCAGGCCGAAGCGGTCTTAGATTTAATAAAATCGAGGACTTCATTTTCGGCATCTCAGGCTACGGGCCAGTTAGAAGGGGCCTTGTCCAAGGATGTTCATTCTGCTAGAAACAGGTTGTTGGAGGTTCTGACATCTGTCGAGGCAAGCATCGATTTTCCGGAAGATATTGACGCTTCAGGCTACAAAAATATCAATAAATCTGTAGCGAAAACACAACAAAAAATCAAGGATTTATTGGAGACTTCGGACGTTGGCAGGGTAGTTAGGGAGGGCGCCTTAGTCGCCATAATTGGCCGGCCAAATGTCGGAAAATCCAGCCTGCTAAATGCTTTGCTCCGGGAAGAAAGAGCGATCGTTACCAGCGACCCAGGTACCACCCGAGACACTCTGGAAGAGGGAATAAATGTCCTCGGAATTCCTGTCAGAATTGTCGACACGGCGGGGCTGAGGAAGGCCAAAGGGGAAGCCGAAGCCAAAGGAATTGACCGCACCCATCGGTCTATAAATGAAGCCGACTTGATCCTTTTGGTGATGGATTCTTCGGCGCCAATAACGAGGCAGGATAAGGAACTAATTATTAAACACTCGGGCAAAAATATTATCTTAGTGTTTAATAAAATTGACAAAAAGGCCAAAGCAGATGTTGCGAAAATCGTCAGATTGGCGCCTAATGCAAAGCGAGCGCGCATCTCCGCAACAAATGGCACCGGGATCAGAAAATTAGAGGAAACGATGTATAAAGCTTTATTAGGCGGCTTCTCGTCGGACATAGGAAAGGTCTTAATCAATAGCCGCCATAAGCAATGTTTGGTCCGGGCTGGCGAAGAGTTGAACGCTGCGACAGTTGCCCTGGCAAAAAAGGATCCGATTGACTTAGTTTCCATCAATTTGAAAGAGGCCGTGATGGCCCTGGGAGAGGTTACCGGCGAAGTGGTAACCGAAGAAATATTGTCGAAAATATTTAGTGAGTTTTGTGTCGGGAAATAAGGCAGGGGTTTAATTTTCGGGCCGATTTTGGCCTGTGGACAAGGATGTGGATAACTTATGAGTCAAATTATTAACGGAAAAGAAATTGCAAAAAAAATTAGAGAAGGCGTTGCCAAGGAAGTCGCAGAATTAAAATTAAAAAAAGAAATTATGCCAAAATTAGTAGTGGTTTTAGTCGGCGAGGACCCTGCTTCGCAGGTTTATGTGCGCATGAAAGAGAAAGCCTGTAAAGAAGCTGGCATTATTTCTGAAATTTTGCGCTATCCTGTGGATTTAGAGGAAAATAAGCTGATTCCAGTGATTGATAAGCTCAATTCTGATGCATCTGTACACGGAATTTTGGTTCAATTGCCACTACCAAAACAAATTAACGAAAAAAACATTTTAGCGCGCGTTTCTCCTTCAAAAGATGTCGATGGTTTGCACATTGAGAACCTCGGAAAGCTACTAAAAGGCGAAAATCCTGACTTTGTTGCATGCACTCCGTCAGGAATTATTGAGCTTATTTTATCCACAGGAACCGAAATTAAGGGTAAGCGAGCAGTGGTTGTCGGAAGAAGCAACATTGTCGGAAAACCCGTCGCCTTACTGCTGTTACAGCGCCATGCTACGGTCACAATTTGCCACTCCAGAACGGCTGATTTAGCTGGCGCTTGTCGCCAGGCAGAGATCCTGGTGGCGGCGGTTGGAAAGCCCAAAATGATTAAAGGCGATTGGGTAGGGAAGGGTGCCGTTGTAATCGACGTCGGCGTCAACCGAACCGATGCTGGATTAGTAGGGGACGTCGACTTTGAAGGGGCAAAAGAAAACGCTAGCTATATAACCCCGGTTCCGGGTGGAGTTGGACCAATGACCATTGCTATGCTGCTAAAGAATACACTTATTGCTGCTCAAAAAGCACCCCGATAAATCGGGGCAAGTTAAAAAAACGGCCATTTTAGGGTTAGCAAAATGGCCGAGTAATAACGAACGTGGAACGTGGCTTACTGCGAAACCCTTTCTACGAGCTGGCTTACCGTTTTATCGTTGGCCGCAATAGCCGTGCAGGTCTTTGAGTGATTTGAATTATACTTACTATGGTAATCAGCCATAGGGATGCCTTTTTTTCCTGGTAACGCAGACACGGTCGTAGCAACCAAACTTAAACAGAAAACAACTAACATTAAAACTACTAATTTTTTCATTCTTTTCACCTTCCTTTTAGCTTATTATTCAAACCAAGTGGGTATACGCAATATATAGCGCATGAAAGGGGATGTAACTTGCATGAAAAACGGAGAATTTTTGGCGTTTTGTGGGAGGCTTGGTCGCGGCCCGCTGCGGCGCGATTTTTAGAGATAAAGGGCCTATCTCCTAAAGAAAATCCTTATAACATCATTGACCGTAACCACGGCTAAAATCGACAAAAGCACGATAATTCCCCAATAATGGACCTTGTTTTCCTTCCGGATATCGATGGGTTTGCGGCGGAGGGCTTCGATGCCGATAAAGACCAGGCGGCCGCCGTCGAGGGCGGGAATCGGCAGGAGATTAATGATCCCTACATTTATATTAAAGAAGGCAATGAAACTAAGAAACGACAGGAATCCAGCCCGGGCATATTGTCCCGACATTTGGGCGATGCCGACCGGACCGGCAAGGTTGCCGAGGGCCAACTGCCCGGTAAAAAGCTTAAACAAAATTACTAAAAGCAAAAAGATCATCATGCCGGTTTCTTTTGTGGCTGCCCAAATTGCCGAAAGGGGACCAATTTTTTCGTAAATTGGTTTTAGCGAAAAGCCAATATAGGCGGCTTTTAATTTTTCGTTATATTCCGGGACGGCGGAAAAAAGTTTTATTTTTCCGGCGCGTTCAACTTTTAATGAAACTTTTTGGCCGCCACTTTTGTGAATAATTTTTACCGCGGCTTGCATGTCTTTAATTTCTTGGCCGTTAAGCATTAAAATTTTATCGCCGGATTGAAGGCCAATTTTTTCGGCTTCGGATCCGGGAGCCACGGCAAAAATTGTGTTGCTGGTGCCCACCGGCATGCCGGCAAAAAGAATAATTATGTAAATTAAAATAAAGCCCAATAAAAAATTCATGGATGCGCCGGCGATGATAGTTTTGAATTTTGCGAACACGGGCTTGTTGTAATATTTGTTTTCTTCGGGCGTTCCGGGCTCGTCTTGTTCGGGATCAATGCCGGCAACTTTGACATATCCGCCAATCGGAAACAGGTTAAGCGCATAGGTAGTTTTTCCCGGTCTGAAGCTAAAAATGCGGGGGCCAATTCCCAGCGCAAATTCGTAAACATCGATGCCCGATCTTTTTGCGGCAATGAAATGTCCCAACTCATGAACGATGGCAACAATTGAAAAAACTAGAATAAAAGAGAGAACAGTAATCAAGCTTTATAGTCTCCTTGTTGAATCGCTTCGGCAATGCGGATGGCTTTAAGGCCGTCTTCGCCGGTTACTTGGGAGGGAGCGTTGTGCCGAATGGCGCGGACAAAATCTTTTATTTCTAATGTTAAAGGATCGGCGTCAGGGACCGGTATTTCTTCGCTTTCCGGAAAAGGTTGTGCGGCTTCGGGTGCCGCTAAAGAAACTTTGTAAAGTTTTCGATTTTGTAAATCTGCCACAAAATTATGTTCGTCCAAAGTAACTACTAATTCGCGAACTTTATTTTCTTCAACGCGACTGCCTTCCAGTTTTGCTAAAATTCCGTTTTGCATTAAAATTTTAGCAGTTGCAACGTCCAGCTGATCAGTTTTTACTTTTTTGCCTTTGCCTTCAATTGTGTCGGGCATCGAACGCGACAAGTCCAGCGCCAAATCGATGTCGTGGATCATCATGTCAAAAACCACATCGTATGCCGACATTCTTTCGGGGAAGGGGCTAAAGCGCTTGGCGTCAATTCGTAGTATTATATGTTTATGAAGGAGTTTTTTTAGTGCGATATAGGCGGGGTTAAACCGTTCCACGTGGCCGACGGCTAAAATTCTTTGTTTTTGTTCCGCTAATTCCACTAACGCGAGGGCATCTTCTGAGTTTTGGGCCAGGGGTTTCTCAATCAGCAGGTGTAGCCCTTTTTCCAAGCAGTAGAGCCCAATTTCGAGGTGTGTTTCGGTCGGGGCGGCAATAACAGCTGCCTCGCACGTGTTACATAGGTCCTCAAGCGCAGTAAAAGCCTTTTTCTTGTATTGAGCGGCGATTTCTTTGGCGCGTTCCTGGTCAGCGTCATAAACTCCTTTGAACGATACGCTGGATATTGCGGCAAGTTTTTGGGCGTGGAAGCTGCCCATTTTTCCTGCGCCGATGAGGCCGATTTTAATTTTTCGGTATTCAGACATAAAACTCTTTGATGGCAGAGACGACTTCTTTAATTTCTTCAGGAGTTAGTTCGGGATAGATTGGTAAAGACAAAACTTCTTTTTCGGCGCGGTCGCATTCCGGGAAAACGGCGTCTTTTTGTCCTAAAAATTCGTAAGCCACGTGTTTGTGTAAGCTCAGCGGATAATATACCATCGCCCCAATCCCTTTATTCTTAAGGGTTTCCCGGAGGTCGTCTCTTTTTTGTGCGCGAATTGTAAGTTGATTATAAACGTGGCGCCCGTCTTTGGGTTTTTCGGGAAGAACGACTTCGCTGACATCTTTTAATAATTCATAATATAAATCGGCGTTTTTATTGCGAGCCACGTGCCACTGATCTAATTTTTTAAGTTTGATACGAAGAACCGCGGCTTGAATTTCATCTAACCGACTATTATATCCAATCACATCATACATATATGTTTTGGTGGAGCCGTGTCCGCGCAGCGCTTTTACTTTTGCGGCGATTTTTTCGTCGTTAGTTACAATTAATCCTCCGTCTCCAACCCCCCCCAGATTTTTAGTCGGGAAAAAGGAGGTTGCGCCGGCATCTCCACAAGACAGGGCTACGTGTTTTCCTTGCGTTGCCCCGATGGCCTGTGCCGCATCTTCGATAACCTTTAGATTATGCTTTTTGGCGATTTTCAATATTGAATCCATATCTGCCAGGCGGCCATAGAGGTGAACCGGCAAAAGAGCCTTGGTTTTAGGGGTGATTTTGGCTTCGATCTGCGAAGCGTCTACGCAGAAGCTTTTTGGCTCTATATCAACAAAAACAGGGGCAGCGCCAACATGTAAAACAGACTCGATGGTTGCGACAAAGGTAAAAGGAACTGTAATTACCTCGTCTCCGGGGCCGATTCCAGCTGCGGATAAGGATAATGTAATTGCGTCTGTTCCTGAGGCAACGCCGATGCCAAATTTGCCGCAGCAGTATTTTGCGGACTCTTCTTCAAACGCTTTTACATTCGGGCCGAGAATAAAGCGACTGCTATTGATCACCTCAGCAAGGGCTTGGTCAATTTCTTTGCGCAGAGCTTTGGTTTGCTTGTCGAGAGAGAAAAAGTTTACTGTCATGCTTATCCTTCTTGAAAAAAAATAACAAATCGAGGCAAATTATATCACGTAATAGGAGAGGGCGTCAAAATCACTTCCGCCGCTTTTTTAACCGCCCCCGGACTTCCCAATTCTTTTTTAACTTCTTTTAATTTTTCGATCAATATGTCGCGGCGAGAGGGGAGCATTAATATATTGACAATTTCTTCGGCCAGATTTTCGGGAGTGGCAGCTTTTTGAATATATTCCGGCACCACTAAATGCCCAACCAATAAACTGGGCATGGTAACGTAGGGTAAATTAAAACGCAAAATATTTTTTCCGATGAAATAAGTAAGCGGATTAAGCTTATAAGTGGCAACTACCGGAGTTTCTAAAATTGCGCACTCTAGGGTTACCGTTCCCGGAGTAGAAAGCACTGCGCCTGCCGCGTTTAATATATTGTAATTATTTCCACTGACAAGTAAAACCTCGGGAAGAAGGGCGTCAATTTGTTGGTGCAGCGTTTTTTCAAAAGCATGATTAAAAAGCGGCGCCACGAATTGACAATCGGGCAATTTATTTTTTATCAGCTTAGCCGTGCGCAACATCAGCGGCGTCAAATTTTTAATTTCTTGTTTACGGTTTCCAAAACAAAGCGCAACCAGCGGAGCTTTTGGGTTGAGCCCTAGTTTATTGCAGGTTTCTTCTTTGTTTTGGGAAGGCTTAACTATATCTAACAGCGGATGGCCTTGGTAAAAAACATTTCCTCCGGCATTTTTATAAGCCGCCGCCTCTTTTTTGAAAATAGCAATAATTAAATCGACCACCGAAACAACTTTCTTGACGCCTTTTTCGGTTCCCCACAACCATTCTTGCGGAGCAATGTAGTAAATAGTTTTTATGCCTCGTTTTTTAGCCGCCGCCGCCAGCGGAACGTTAAATCCTTGTGAATCAACACAAAGAAGAAGATCCGGTTTTTCCTGGTCCATGAATTTTTTGATGTGCTGCGCAGCCAAAAGTAAAGACGGAAGAAAAGAAAGGGTTTCAACTAATCCAACCACCCCTTTTTTAGAGGTGTCCATAATAATTTCGGCGCCGGCTTGCTTCATGTTTTCGCCGCCCACGCCAAATATTTTTATATCAGGGGAAAGCGACTTAAGTTCTTTGATCAAACGAGAGGCGTGCAGGTCGCCCGAGGGCTCAAGGGTGGTGATGAGGATTTTTTTGGCTGCTGGCATTATAGTCCGATTTCCGGAATCTCCGGTAAAATCAAATCGTCCGACATCAAAAGGTCGGTCTTTTTGCTGATGCCTCTTTTGGTGCCTTCTTCAAGAAAAGAAATCAAATGTTTGATTTCCGGCAGTGGCCTCACTTTTTTCTTTATCTCGGCGACCGCGGCATCAAATTTATTTTTTGACCCGTATAAAATTTTAAAGGCTTTTTTAATTTCGGCTTGCGCTTCGATCGAGAAATTATTTCTTTGCAGGCTGATGATGTTTACCGCACGTATCTGCGCGGGATTTCCGTCCACTAACATATAAGGAGGAACATCCTGCACTACCTTTGATTGTGCGCCAACCATGGCGTTTTTGCCGATGCGCACAAACTGATGAATCCCGGCCATCCCGCCGATAACCGCAAAGTCTTCAAAGACGGTGTGCCCGCCAATCCCTACATATCCGCCGATGATGCAGTTGTTGCCCACCGTGCAGTCGTGAGGGATATGGGCGTGGACCATAATGAAGTTGTTGCTGCCGATTTTGGTTTCGCCGCCTTCTTTGGTAGGAAGGTGAATGGTTACAAATTCACGGATGATATTATTGTCTCCAATGATCACGGCTCCTTTTTCGCCCTTGTAGCGAAAGTCTTGAGGTGCCGCAGCAATCGAAACTCCCTGGAAAATCTTGTTGTTTTTCCCAATTTTGGTCCAGCGGTTTATGGTTACGCCGGCTTCAATCTCAGTTCCTTCGCCAATTTCAACCTCAGGACCAATTACTACGTTTGGACCAACGGAAACGCCTTTTCCTAACTTGGCCGAAGAATGGATGGTAGCGGTTTCGTGAATTTTTGCGCCGCCGGTACTCGCTCCTTTATCTACAAAAGAAAACATAATTTCTCCGGAGCAAACTTCTTGGCCGTCAACCTCCGCCTTGGCTTTCATTTTGCCAATCGGGCCCTTGGTCCAAAGAACCTCAACGGTAGTTACAATTTGATCGCCCGGTAAAACTGGTTTTCGGAAACGAATCTTATCAATTCCGGCAAAGAAGACAATTTTTCCTTCCATCGAAGGAACCTTCAGTGCCATCACCGCCCCAACCTGTGCCATGTGCTCAACGATTAAAACGCCGGGCATAATTGGGTTTCCCGGAAAATGTCCCTGGAAAAAGCCTTCGTTCATGGTTACGTTTTTAATGCCGATCGCTTTTTTCCCTTCCTCAACGATAGTTACCTTATCAACCAGTAGAAAGGGGTAGCGGTGCGGGATAATTTTAATAATTTCTTTTATATCTAATTTTTGTTCAGCCATAATAATCTCCTTTATAATGATTCCGCAATTTTCTTGGCCAGCGCAATATTTAGCGCGTGGCCGCTTTTCTCACATTTTATAAAAGCCTGGATACGTCCGCCTAGCAATGCCAAGTCTCCGATAACATCTAAAATTTTATGCCGGACCAGTTCATCTTCAAACCGGGGTTCGTTAACGTAGCCATTTTCATCGATGGCCAGGGCGTTGTCGAGAGAGGCTCCCTTGGCCAGGCCTTGCTCTTTTAGCGCCTCAACTTCGCTTAAGTAACCAAAAGTTCGCGCCGGAGCCAACTCTTTAACGAAAGTATTTTCTTTGATCTCAATTTCAAGGAACTGCTCGCCAATTTTTGGAAAGTCTACCATAAAAGAGACCTTAAATCCATGATAGGGCAGCGCTATGATAGAGGCTTCCTTACTCTCAACCTTTAGTTCGTTTTTTACCGCAAAAACTTTCTTTTCGGCGTCCTGCTCAACAACTTCCGCCTTTTTTAAAACCTTTACAAAGGGGAGGGCGCTGCCGTCGGCGGCCGGCGGCTCATCCGCCGAAAGCTCAATTCTTAAATTATCGATCCCTAGTCCATAACAGGCAGCTAGAATGTGCTCAACCAGCTGAACTTCCTGCCGATCTTTTTCGATGGTGGTCCCCCGGATGGTTGAAGAAACTAAACCAATTTGGGCGGGGACGGTGATTTCACCAACCTTAAAAACAATTCCCGTGTTTTCTGCTGCAGGCAAAAAGGATAATTTGCAATTTTGTCCGGAATGGAGGGCAATGCCGTAAAGCGATTCGGGCTCTTTTATGGTTTTTTGACGCATAAGCTGTTTACCTTGGTTCGGGACGCCTAATTACTACGTTGCTGCCGTCGCCGACTAATTTATAATAACTCCGAATAACCTCGGTTTCGAGGACTTTTCCGTCTTTTTTAACCGTGCGCGTAACGGTAGTAGAAAAAGGCGTGTTTTTTGGTGCGCGCCAGCCAGAAGATTTTTCGCCGTCTTTGCCCCGGTAGACCACCTGCGGGGAGGTGAACGTAACTACTTTTCCGGTAGGGGTGCCAAAAATTTTAAAAGTCAAAGACTTATTAGTGGCGTTGGCTTTAAAGTAAACTGGATTGCCGGTATTGTTTACAAACCTGAAATCGAGCGCTTTGCCGTAGACGGTGGCGTCTCTTCCTAGAGGATAAATATAAAAATAAAGCGAATGGTTTCTTCTTTGCAAAACATCCAGGTCTGCCAGCATAACCGTATTGTAAAGCGTGGTGGCAATTTGACAGGTGCCGCCGCCGTATTGCGGGACCAGCTCCCCTTCGACAATTACAAAGGCTTGTTTAAACCCGGCCTCCCGATTAATTTCGCCGACGGTGTCAACCAACGAAAACGCTTCTCCCGAAAGCAAAATTGTGCCGTCAATAAACTCCGTGGCGATTAATTTTATATTGTGAATTCGGTTTGGTGAATCGTGGGTGCCGTAATAAGTGGTGTACTCAGAAAGCAATTGTACCGGCGGAGCCTTGGCGAGCTCTTCGTAGGTTACGCGAGGAATTTCTTCGCTGACCGCCAGGGGTAAAAGTCTTTCGTCTTTTTCGAGAGAGGCTTTGATGTTTTGGATGGTTTTTTCGATGTTTAACGTTCTGCCGGTTTGGTGTTTTTTGATATTATAGGCGCCTTGGCCGTGCAAAATAATTGTGGCGTCCCTGGGTTCGCGATCGATTTTTTCGGCAATGGAGGCAATCGTTTCAGCCAGTCTTGCCTCGTCTATCGAAAGCACCAGCGGAAAACGAATAAACTCTTTTGACAAGCGGCTGCGCAATTCTTTGATGTAGTTTTTGTCGTGAGTTTGCTTAAATGCGTTTTTAACCGAAGCCCGGGCGTCGATTTTAATGCCGAGATCCGAAGGCAGCAGAAAAAAATCTTTATCTTTGTAGTAGGCGATGAGCGGGGAGGTGATAATGTCGTCGGCCGGCAGGGCTTTTAATTCGCGAATGGCTTCACCCTGAGTTAAAAGTGAAACATTTACGGATTCGATAAAAGTATTATAAGGCAGGCGCGCACGAGTTAGGACGTAGTCGCCGATAATTAATCCTACTGCCCCCAGCAGCGACAAAACTGCCAGGACAACCAGAAGCTTAAAAACAAAGTGCTTCATTCAAGAACTTTAGAAACTGCTCCGGCTCCTACGGTGTGTCCACCTTCTCTAATCGCAAACCTTAATCCTTCGTCTAACGCTACATCGTGGATCAACTCTACGACAATGTTGGTGTTATCGCCGGGCATGATCATTTCTACTCCCTCA
>JAHJIW010000008.1 GCA_018823125.1 Candidatus Margulisiibacteriota bacterium
GTGAGGGCTAGTCGTGGAATCCCGCACTATTTCCGAAGCCGGTTTTTACTTCCATGGATTGAATTTGGTATAATGACGGTGATAGTTTGAGGAGGGACCGCCACCTCCACCAATTTTTTGCTTCGAACTTTTAAGGTGCCTATTTTAGGCGCCTTTTTTGTTGGGAATTTTTCCCGGGGCGCGTTTTGAGGCGTTGCGTGCGCCGCGGAATACAGAAGATTTTTTCGATTGACTCTTTTGAAAAGAAGTTTTCTAAATATGCCTTTTTAGAAAAATTATCTTGGCCTAATTATATATTTTATTTCTCCACCAGCGCATCTATCTTAACCCCTAACCCCTCCGCAATCGCCTTTACCATCTCAATCCCTGGGTTCTTAACCGACCCATTTTCAATGCGCATCAGATGAATAGCGGTAAATTCCCCCCCGCATTTCTGAGCAAACTTTTCGCGGGAGATCCCCGCCTTCATCCGTAATTTCTCAATATTCTTACCTAACTGCATATATAAAATTATAGCACCAAAATAAGCATTGACATATATGCATATCTGTATATACAATTATGATTACCATGATAAAAGTAGCAGTCTATACACGCGTTTCCACCGACAGCCAGGCCGATGTAGAGTTTAATTCCTGCGACGCCCAGCTTATTCGCATTAAATCATTCATTTCCAGTCAGGAAAACATGGAAATGTATAAGGTTTATTCAGACCAGGGCTATTCCGGGGCTAATATTAACCGCCCTGGCTTAACCGAAATGATAGGGGACATCGAGCAGGGTAATATCAACTTGGTTATCTCCTACAAAATCGACCGCTTAACCCGCTCCCCGAAAGACTTTTACCATCTCATCGAAATATTCGAACAGCACAATGTTAGTTTTATATCCGTTACTGAACGCTTTGACACTTCAACCCCCGCCGGCCGGCTGTTAAGAAATATTATGCTCACTTTCGCGCAATTCGAACGTGAACTAATCAGCGAAAGAATCCGTGACAAAATGCGCGAAAGAGCCAAGAAAGGTTTCTGGAACGCCGGCGGCACGCCCCTCGGCTATAAAAGAGAAAACAAAAAGTTAATTATTAATCCTGCAGAAGAAAAAATCGTAAAAATTATCTTTGAAACCTATATTGCCACCGCCTCCACTGTTCAAGTTTATGAAACACTAAAAGAAAAGAAATATTTCAATAGGCGAGGGCAGCCTATCTCAAAAGAAGAAATCGCGAAAATCCTAAAACGTATCGTTTACATGGGGAAGGTGCAGCATAAGGGTACTTTATATAAAGGCATCCACGAGCCGATCATTTCGGAAGAACTTTTCTACAAAGCCCAGGAACTGCATAAATATAAACCTAAAAAACGAAAAGTAAGCAACCAATCCATTTTTTCTGGTCTAGTATGCTGCAAAGAATGCGGCTCTGTAATGACCAACTCGTTTTCCAATAAAATCAAAAACGGCCGACGGAAACGCTATTTCTACTATCGCTGTTCGCTAATCTGTAAACAGGAAACATCTAGTTGCAGCATACGTTATGTCAGCGCGGATCGGCTCGACCAATACATTCTCGAAAATCTCAATAAAATTGCAGGCAATACTCAATACCTCGAGAGTTTGATCTTCACGCTCAATTTCGGCCAAAAGGGTGGCCTGACGGGAATCGAACCAGGCCACCAAAATTGTAATTTTGAAGTAAACCGGGTACGGGAAATTATCCGGACAGTGGTAAAAACATCCGGATTAAAAAGCCAGGCCGAAAGAGAAATTGCCATAAAAAGGCATATCAAAAGTATTTCCTATTCAAAAGGCACAATCGAAGTCAATCTTCTGTATTCCGCGGCGCACGCAACGCCTCAAAACGCGCCCCGGGAAAAATTCCCAACAAAAAAGGCGCCTAAAATAGGCACCTTAAAAGTTCGAAGCAAA
This sequence comes from Candidatus Margulisiibacteriota bacterium, assembly GCA_018823125.1. Lineage (GTDB taxonomy): Bacteria > Margulisbacteria > WOR-1 > JAHJIW01 > JAHJIW01 > JAHJIW01. The sequence continues at coordinate 1,927 of JAHJIW010000008.1, forward strand.
AAATTGGTGGAGGTGGCGGGAATCGAACCCAGCGTCCGGAAGTGCAGGAACATAAAAATTTCTACGAGCGTAGTCTAAAATTAAATTTTCGCCGAGGTTTGAACCATAGACTCGGTTGTACCCCAGCTAGACTCCTTTTAAATGTCCCCAATTTGCCAGGAGACCCGACACTTTGGGTAGCCAACTTAATGACACCTGATTCTAGACCTGTTGGCGGGATCTAGAGAGGCGTTAGCCGCGTTTTTAGGCGGCTAAAGCAGCTGCTGGTGCTGTAACGCCAAAGGCGTTCCAGTCCACACGAGCTACTAAATTTTTTAAAGTATCTGCATTTATAACAGATTGCTAAAGATATTTTACGAGGTGATTTAGCATCCTCGGCTCGCCATTTTTACTCCCATCACACCGTCAAAACCTGTACACCCCCGAATTTTCAAAACCCATCGTTACTAAAGAACGTGTTTACCTTTGACTTCGGCTTTCAGCAGGCTGATAAAACTTTCAACCTGATTTTCTGATAATTGTGACTCTAATAAGTCAGCAAATGTTTGCCAGGATTCGGCTTCTTCCATTAAGTCTTTGTTGGCTTTAATGGAATCTAATTCTTCGTCAATTTCTTTTTGCAGTTTACGGTTAGCTTCTTCCATCGCCGCTTCGGGATTATTCATGCCGGTTAATTTCATTACTCTTTCGAGAATATCAATAAAAGATAACTCTTTCTTTTCGGCTTCAACCGCTAAGGCGGCTAGCATCCCGGCAGTCGCTTTTGCCCTGGACGTCAGGGCGGCGGTGTCATATTCGGGCCCTTTTCCAATGTTAGGAATTTTTTGTCCACCGCGCGCGGCTTGTTCGGCCTTTTCTCCTTTGGGCTCCGCTTTGATTTCTTTAGGTGTTATCTGTGGTACATGGGGCTTATCTCCGGGTACCCTAACCATAATTTTTCTCCTTGTCCGCCCCTGGCGGGCTTTAAATAAGATTCATGTCCTTTAATACGTGATGCGCCATGATCCGGGCAATGCCTTCGGTTTTATCAATTTCTTCTTTGGTCAAAGGCCGCTTTTTCATGTCTTCCATTTCTTCTCTTACCATTTGCTGCGTTTGCTTGTATACATCCGCAACGGTATATGATTTTTCCTGGCCGTTGGAAACTCCCGATAACATATTTTCCCCTTAGTTACGTCGATTTTTAACTTCTTTTTGCACTTCGCGCTGGATGTCTTTGGCTTTTATGTAATCGCGCTTTTCGTGCGTGTGTTTAGATTTGGCTAAACCTAAGTCTATTTTAGCAAAATTGCCCCTAAAGTAAAGTTTTAGGGGGATTAGAGTTAATCCTCTTTGTGAAACTTTGCCGATCATCTTTTTGATCTCGGTAGATTTGAGTAAAAGCTTTCGGACCCGCAGCGGATCACGGTTATAAATATTGCCCTTTTCGTAAGGGTTGACGTGCATTCCGTATAGCAAGATTTCACCGTTTTTCTCCCTGGCGAACGAGCCGGTCAAATTCACGCCACCGTTGCGAATCGACTTAACTTCGGTTCCTTTAAGCTCAATCCCAGCGGTATAAACCTCGAGGATATTGAAGTCAAAACGCGCTTTTTTATTATCTTTTATTAATTTGTAATATTCTGCCATGATTTTGTCCTATTGTATTACTAAATAACCGTAAGGTCTACAATCGAGATTAAATGATAAATGTGCGGAGGAGGTTAGGCTAGCGCTTCAATAACGATGGCCTTGATTTGCTCTGCGGTTACTTTTCCGGCATCGACTGAAGCTTTCCAGATAGGTTCTTCCTTAATGGCCTTTTCAACGGCTTCGGCCATAGTATGTTTAATATCTTCAATTTTTGGGGGAGGGCATATATGCCTCCCGTGTTTGGTTACTTTCATGGTATTTCCCTGATTTGGCTTATGGCCGGCTTCGGCCTTAGCCAGAAACTTATTAACTTGTTTTAACAGCTCGATTTTATTTACGGCCATTTTTATTTCCTTGAAGAAAAAGCGAGCAAACAGGCATGCTCACTTTGTTCTTTCGATAAGATAACGAGGGATTGTTCCCTTCTATATATATATCGTCCATTTTGCGGAAAAATTTCACTTTTGGGGGTGGTTAATTGCGGGGGCTTAATCCCAAAGAAAAAGTGAGCTAACAGGCAGCTCACTTTTAACTTCGATAAGATAACGAGGGTTTTGTTTCCTCTATATATATATCGACCACTTTGGCCAGAAATTTCATTTTTTGGGGTAATTATTTTTAGGGGCTACATCAGATTTTCTAACCCGTAAACCAGGCCTTTTACTTTGGTAACTTCTCTAATGGCTAATACCACCCCGGGCATAAACGAAGCACGGTTAATTGAATCATGCCTGATTTTCAGGGTTTGGCCCAGACCACCAAAAATTACTTCCTGCGAAGCTACGTAGCCTTTGAGCCTGACCGAATGAATATTGATTCCGCCTAAACTGCCGCCGCGGACACCTTTAACTTTTTCAATTTCTTTAATATCCGGTCTTTTGACTTCGTTGATTTCCGAAAGGATTAATTCGGCAGTTTTGATGGCCGTGCCTGAAGGTGCATCCGCTTTTTGGTCATGATGCATTTCGATAATTTCTACTTCCGGCATATAACGCGCCGCTTCTTTAGAAAATTTCATCATTAATACGGCGCCAATTGCAAAATTGGGAGCCACGATACAGTTTACGTTATTTTTACTGCAGGCTTTTTTAATTTCTTCCAAATTGTCCATAGAAAGACCGGTGGTGCCCACTACGGCATGTGCGCCATTTTCCAAAATAGCTTTGACATTTTCCAGGGCGGAGTGGGGATGGGTAAAGTCCACCACTACTTGAGCCTTGGTAGATTTGATCAATTCGGTCAAACTCTTTTGAATTTTTAGGTCGTTTTTCACTTCTTTAACCAGATCCTTGATCGGAGCGTCAACCAAAGTAACGTCACAAACTCCTGCTAAATCGAGGTCGTCTGCATTGGATATGGCCTTAACCGTTTCGAGTCCCATTTTACCGGCCGCACCGTTTACGATTACTTTGATTTTTGCCATGACTTTTCTCCTTCTTAATTGTGTCCGGTATGTCCAAACCCACCGGAAGACCTTTTTGATTCCGGAAGTTCTGATACTTCTTCGAACTTGATTTTTACAATTTCGTTAATGATCATTTGTGCAATGCGGTCGCCGCGTTTAACCGTAAAATCTTCGTTGCCGTGGTTTACCAGAATAACTCCTACTTCTCCGCGGTAGTCAGCATCAATAGTGCCGGGGGTATTTAATACTGATATTCCTTTTTTCAGCGCCAAACCGGACCGGGGTCTGACCTGTGCTTCGTATCCTTCCGGAATTGCGATTGAAATTCCGGTAGGGATGAGCTTATGCGATTTTTTGGGGATGGTGGTATCTTCATAAACCGCGGCAAACAGATCCATGCCGGCGGCATGTTCGGTCATGTATTGCGGCAGCGGAATATCCTTGCCGTGTTCGTGTCGTTTTACCTGTATTTTTACCATGTTTTAACCTGTCCTTCTAATTTAGCAACTTAATTTACTAACCGGGGATTTTTCAATATCTCCAATCATGGTTAGAGATAAATTTTTCTCTTTGAGGTATAAATTGGCTACCTCTATTATATCATCATTTGTTACTTTATCAATTTCTCCGAAAATCTCATCAATGGTTACTACATGGTCGTGAAAAAATTCGGAACGGGCCGACCAGTTCATGCGGGACGAGGTGCTTTCCAGGCCTAAAACCAGGGTGCCTTTGATGTATTCTTTGGAACGCGCTAACTCTTTTTTCGATACGCCTTCTTTTTTGAAGGAGGCCATCTCAGCCAAGATAATATTGATGATATCTTTAGCGCTTTCTTTAGCGCAGCCGGCGTAAGTGTAAAAAACTCCGGTGTCGGTATAAGGGGAAAGAGTAGAAAAGACAGAATAGGCCAGTCCTCTTTTTTCTCTTACTTCCTGAAAGAGCCGTGAGCTCATGTTGCCGCCCAAAACGTTATCCAAAATTACCATCGGGTAGCGGTTCGAATCATTCATGGAAGGACCACGGCTGCCCAGACAAAGGTGCGCTTGTTCGGTCGTTTTTTTAATGATTTCAATTTTAGCGGGGGCGGCGGCCCTCTGCTGGGTGCGCTTTTTGATTTTTCCGGAAAGCTTATTAAATAAAGGGGTTAGTTCGCTTACGATTTTTTTGTGTGCAACGTCACCGGCAATCGAAATGATGATGTTGTCGGGAGTATAAAGCCGATCACGATAGTTTAAGATGCTTTTTCTGGAAAAATTTTTAATAGTTTCTTCGTGCCCCAGAATCGGGTTGCCTACCGGATGGCCGTGCAGCACTGCACTGGTAAATACGTCATGAATGTTTTCATCCGGCGTATCCTCGTACATTTTCACCTCTTCTAAAACCACCCCTTTTTCCAGCTCGATATCCCCGGGGGCAAAATTTGAATTGAGGAAAATATCAGTTAATACATCAACTGCGATATCGTGATGAGTATCTAAAATTACTACGTAGTAACAGGTGTATTCCTTGCCGGTAAAGGCATTAATTTTTCCGGCTACTTCATCTAAAGTAGTGGCAATTTCAAACGGATTTCTTTTTTTGGTTCCTTTAAAGGCCATGTGTTCGATAAAGTGGGAAATGCCGGCTTCTTCTTTAGTTTCGGTGGCGGCCCCGGCACCTACTAATATTCCAATGGTAATCGCGCGCAGGTTGGTAATGGTTTCGGTTATAATTTTTAAGCCGTTATCTAATATGGTTTTTTTGGCCTGCGGATAGTTGATGGGCATCATTATTTCCTTTTCTTTTTTGATTGGCGGGGCGATTTTTTGAAGTATAATTTTCTTTTTCCTATGTATTTAATAACTATTTTCGGGACTTCTTTATCGATGGGGTCGCCTTTTTTAATAGCCGTTCTGATATCTGAAGAAGCAATGTTGATCTTTGACTCCACTACGTGAATTTTATCTTTGTTTTTCTTTAACGGCGGAAATTTGATCAGCCGATTAAAGATGCGGCGCTTGGCTTTGGGCCGGGTAAAAACAATTATTTCGCAAAAGTTAAAAAGTTCCAGAGGTTTTTTCCAGGAAAATAATTCGTTGATCGAATCCATTCCCATGATGTAAAACAGTTTGGTATTTTGACCGTACATTTGGTGCAGTCCGGAAAAAGTATCTACGGCGTACGAATATCCTTTGCGGTCCAGCTCAATTCTGGAGCAATGAAAGTCTTTAAAACGGGAGATGGCTTTTAAAACCATCTGATAGCGTGCATTTTTGGGAGCCACTTCTTCGGTTTTGTGGGGTGGGGTGCCGGAGGGGATAAATAATACTTCTTCTAAATTAAAAATCTGCTTAGCTTTTTTGGCGATCTCCAGGTGGCCGAAATGAACGGGGTTAAAAGTGCCTCCCATGATCCCTATTTTTTTCTCGCGCATGGGAAAAATTGTAGTCTTTTGCCAGCGGGGAGTCAATAGAGCAAAAAAATATTTGTAAAAAAAAATAATAAATGTGCTATGATGTGTCTTCAAAAATTTTTGAACAGAAAGAAGTTTAAAAATGCCCGGGTTGAGAAAAGTATTCAGAGGGATAAATTCAAATTCTAGATGTGTGGTTAATCCAGAAGGTAATCGTTTGACCCAAAATGAAGCGCGCCGAGCTATGCGTGATTTACAAGTTACCTATCCAGAGATTGTGCCTTCTGCTTTATCTACGGTTCCTCTTCGCGAATGTTTTGCCGCTGCCGGTACCCACGAATCGTTAACTTTATTATCCGTATTTGGACAATGGGAAAACCTGGGTGATATTGTAGAGTTGGGGGCCCATCGGACGGCGTCGCTGGGGGGCAGGCAATACGATATAGTTTTAGGGCTTGAAAACCGAGCTATTCGATCATGGGGTAGTAATGCATTGGTTTGTGAAACCAGCTGGTCTGATTTGTTTGGTAGTGATGGTGCAAGTGGGATTATTACTCAGCTAAACGCAACCAAGTGTTTAGGAGTAAGATTGCCTACCCGTAAAGAAGCAGAATGGATTGTAGACTTATTTGGAAACGATTGTGTAAGTAGGGGAATTAACATGTTTCCTACTGCAGAGCGTAATGGAAACCTCGTTTTGTATCAAAGTTTTATGCCAGGCGTAACTAGTTGGGTTCACTATCAAATTGGGCATAAAGGTTCTGGGGCGGTTTTAGTGCGGCCAGAATTGTTAACTACCGAACTTGTCCCGTCCCCTCAATTTCGTACTTGTATGAAGTTAACTCCGGAAGACCCATCGGACCCCTGGCGTGTAATTTCTGAGTAGAAATTCCAATTTCGGCCCCAAACCCAAATTCAAATCCATCCGTGAAACGCGTCGAAGCATTGGTATAGACTGCGGCGGAGTCGATATTTGCTTTAAACTTTGCGGCAGCTTTATTATCCTTAGTAATTATAGTTTCCGAATGTTTAGTTCCATATTTATTAATGTGTTCAATCGCTTCATCGACCCCGGATACCACTTTTACCGCTAAAATTAAGCTTAAAAACTCGGTTTCCCAGTCTTTTTCGGTAGCTGCCTTGGCTTCTTTAAATATTTTACAGGTTTTTTTGCAGCCTCTGATTTCTACATCCTTATCTTTAAGTTGTTTTAGAACTTCAGGTAGAAATTTGGCAGCAATAGCTTCGTCTACCAGCAAGGTTTCAATTGCATTACAGACCGAAGGACGACTACATTTGGCGTTGATCACAATATCGTTGGCCATTTTTAGGTCTGCAGATTTTTCTACATAAGCGTGGCAGTTTCCTTCGCCGGTTTCGATGGCCGGAATAGATGAAGTAGTAACTACCATTTGAATTAAGCCTTTTCCACCGCGGGGAATGACTACATCTATATATTCGCGCTGTGCTAAAAGCTCCTTAACCGCATCGCGGTTAGTATCTTCAATCAGTTCAATGGCTCCTTCAGGAATTCCGGTTTCATAGGCAGCTTCGGATATAATTTTAGCTAGTGCTTTATTAGAGTTAATCGCATCCGATCCGCCGCGCAGTATAGTGCAATTGCCGGCTTTTAGACAAAGTGAAGCGGCATCCACGGTTACATTTGGTCTCGATTCATAAATGATGCCAATTACTCCCAGCGGTACTCTAACTTTTTTGATTTTTAATCCGTTGGGAAGTTTCCATTCGGCAATAATTTCACCAATCGGATCCGGAAGTTTTTTTACAACCGCCAGTCCTTCGATCATGCCCTTAATTCTTTTGCCATCGAGGGCCAAACGATCGAGTAGGGCGCGCGACATATCCTTTTTTTCACCGGCTTCGATGTCAATTTTATTAGCGGCTAAAATATCAGAAGAATTTTTCTCAATGGCCTTAGCAATGGCATCTAGTGCCGCATTTTTTACGTTGGTGGACATGGTTCCCATCTTTATGGCGGCGGCTTTAGCGCGTTTGGCTTTGGTTATTACTTCGGAATTGGCCATTTATATAATCACCAAATTATCCCGATGAATTACTTCGGCGGAACCGGTGTAGCCTAAAATTTTAGCGATTTCGGATGATTTTTGCTTTTTGATTTTGTCGGTTTCGAGCGCACTGTAGTTAATTAGTCCTCGGGCAAACTCTTTTCCGGATTCATCTTTGATGCTGACCGAGTCGCCGGCTTTAAATTTACCTTTTACCGCTATGATTCCGGCGGCCAGCAGGCTGGTTCCCTTTTTAAGAAGTGCCATTTCGGCTCCGGGATCCACTACAATTTCTCCGGCAACCGGCAAACCGTGCGCCAGCCAGCGTTTTTTACTTTCTTTTTTTGAAGTTTGAGGGATAAAGACGGTTCCGATCTGTACGTCGGAAAGAATTTTAGCAATAATCTTTTTTTCTCTGCCGTTGGCGATGACCATTACTACTCCGGCATCTGAGCAAACTTCCGCAGCCTGTATTTTAGTAATCATGCCACCGGTACCCAGCTGGGTAGAAGGATGCTGAGCGGCATCTTCGATTTCTTTAGTAATTTTGGTGATTTCCGAAACTAAAAATGTGACACCTTCGTCAGAATTCATGTAAAAACCATCAACATTAGTTAAGTTGATTAGTAAATCGGCGCCGATTAAAGAAGCCACTAATGCGGATAAATTATCGTTATCGCCGACTTTAATTTCATCGATAGAAACCGTGTCGTTTTCGTTAACAATTGGAATAACGCCGATCTTTAGTAATTCGGCAATGGTGTTGCGGGCATTAATATATCTTTCGCGGTCGGCAATCGCATCGCGGGTTAAAAGAATTTGGGCCACGGTTAATTTGCTTTTAGCAAAAGCTTTTTCCCAGTCGCGCATTAAAATGATTTGGCCGATGGCCGCGGCAGCCTGGGTTTCGGGAATGGACTTTAATTTACCTAGTTTTCCGATTTTTTCGGCTCCGGTAACGATGGCGCCGGAAGTAACAATGACAAAGCGGTTATCCTGTTTTTGCAGAGCGGCAATTTCTTTGGCCATGCGGTTCAAATAGGTAATATCCAGGGTTCCGCCTTTGCCTTTTAACGTGCTGGTTCCAATTTTTATGACAATCGTTTTAGAATTTCCCATAGTGGATGTAATTGTAGCAGAAAGGGGTAGGGGCTTCTAGGGTAAATAAACCGGTTCGCCGCCGGTGACAACTCCAATATATCGATCAATCTTATCTTGGGATGGAGGGGAGGTCGGACCTTTAGATTCCCGCTCAAAAAAGGCAATCAGGTTAAGAATCCTATCTAATACTTGCGTAAGTGGGAGCTCATCACTGCATCGGTAATAATCTTTATGTGCCCTCAGTGTATGTAGCAGGGCTTTTACCCTGCGATCTTCATAGGGTTTTAGCTTGCCGGATTCATCGCCAAAAATTGCGGCGGCTCTGGTTCCAACGTAAGGGAAAAATTCTCTAAAAAGAGCGTGGGGTTCAACATATAAGTTGGGATATTTACCAGCATACTCACTCAAAGCCTCATAATTGTTTCTAATTCCCCTAAGCGTTGCGTTGGGAGTAAAGAAAATTAAGTCAAATGTAACGCGAGTTGGGGTGCCGGAAGCAGCTTTTAACATGCTTTCTAAATTTGTTGGGTGTTGCAATGCAGCCTTGCGGCTTCTGTATTTTTCAAACCCTTTCGGTAGCAGCATATGTAAATTAAAATTTTCTGCTCCGGTTTCAATTTCGACCTGATTTTCCGCTAAAAATATTTCCCATTCATCGCGGGCGGGGGTCCCGTCGCGCAAAGTAACGTCTAAGGCTCTGGCAAATTGATCGGGACGGGCAAACATAAAATAACTTTTTCCTCTAAGTCTACTTTCGTAGTTTATAGCTTGAAGGATAGCCCCAGCATGTTTGGGTCGGCGCACAAAATCTTGAGATAATAATTCAAAATATGAATATCCCAAACCTTCCCAGGCTAAAAGATGCTCAACCACTCTTTCGGGTGACATCTCGCCAAAAGGTTTAACGGCTCCTCCGCAAAAAGTACACCTGCCAATACAACCGCGACCAATATTTACCGCGGCTTGGTCCCAACGGGTACCCTCCGGAAAAATCGACACAAATTCGGTAGGGAGTGGGAATTGATCCAGGTCAAATGGTTGCGCAGCCTCAATCACTAAACTTCGATTTCCTCGTGGAGTTGTGAAGATGTTGGCGGATACTAAAGATGAATCAAGCTCAGGCATATTAAATCCCGACCGAACAGTTTCCCCAAATGAAACTTCTCCTTCGCCTTTAAAAAGCAGCTGTGGTTGTAGGGCATCAATTACTCCTGCCGGATTAGAAGAGGCTTCGTGTCCGCCTACGATAATTGGTAAATCTGGCCTAACATTTTTTCTTAATGCTTCGATGACTTGACGTTCGCGTCCAAGATAATCTTGGCCGAGGATGGAAGTATATGCATAGGTGCCAGTAACTAAAGCGTGCGGTCTAAATCTAGCAATTTCTAACACATCATTATAATAAGGTGTGCGTTGTCCGTCGACAATTAATACTTCAGTTCCGGGCCGAGCTTTCCTGGCAGCATGTGCCAGCGCAATCATAGCCATCGGCGGCCTGGAAAGGGATTTATGTTTTACCGGATTATAAAAAGCTAAACGTAAAGCTGTTCCCATACGTTTATCTATCGAATAAAGCGGGGGATAATTTCAGTTTAGATGAGTTTTTCTGCGGCCGCGGCTAAAAGTTCTTTTAATCCTTTTCCACTCACTGCAGAGATGAGATAAACGGGGTATTCTTTTTCAATTTGTTTTTTTACTTTTTCTAAAGCTTTTTTATCCGAGACCGCATCAATTTTATTTAATGCCACAATTTGCGGTTTCTTTAACAATTCGGGACTATATTCGCCTAACTCTTTGTTAATAGTTTTGAAATCGGCCATCGGATCTCTGCAGTCAATTGAAGCGGCATCGATTACGTGTAAAAGCACTTTAGTTCTTTCAATATGCCTTAAAAATCTATCACCTAATCCGGTTCCTTGATGAGCGCCTTCCAAAAGCCCCGGAATATCAGCGGCCACAAAACTTGCATAATCACCAACCTGGACTACGCCCAGCATGGGTTCTTTAGTAGTAAAAGGGTAGTCAGCAATTTTGGGACGGGCCTGCGAGATGTGCGAGAGCAGGGTAGATTTCCCGGCATTGGGACAACCAATAATTCCAACGTCGGCTAAAAGTTTTAATTCGAGCCTTAGTTTTTTTTCTTCTGTTTTTTTGCCGGGATTCGCCTTGCGGGGAGCCTGATTGATTGAAGATTTAAAACGCGTGTTTCCAAAACCGCCGTTGCCGCCCTCCAGCAGCCTTATTTTTGTGTCGGGCTCAACAATATCGGCAATGATTTCACCGGTTTCTATATCACGGATAATCGTTCCCCTGGGAACGGTTATGATGAGGTCTGCGCCGCTTTTGCCGTGCATGTTTTTGCCTTTGCCGGGATCTCCGTTTTCGGCACGGAAATGTTTTTGATGTCTAAAATTGATCAGCGTAGATGCCTGGGGGTTGGTTTCAAAAATGATAGCTCCGCCGTTGCCGCCATCCCCGCCATCCGGACCACCCTTGGGAATAAACTTTTCTCTGCGGAAGGAGACACACCCGTTGCCGCCGTTGCCGGCTTTTACATATATGGTGACTTCATCGTGAAACATTTAAGCTGCTTGGGGGAGAACCGATACTTTTTTCTTGCTTTTTCCTAGTCTTTCAAAGTGAACTAAACCAGAAATTTTAGCAAATAAGGTATCATCTCTGCCGCGAAGAACATTTTTTCCGGGGTGCACGCGAGTACCGCGTTGACGAATGATAACACTGCCGGCGGTAATTAATTGTCCACTGTAAGTTTTAACTCCTAAGCGTTGTCCTGCCGAATCGCGGCCGTTTCTGGTTGAACCTCCACCTTTTTTATGTGCCATGGTTTATCTCCTAAAATTAAGATTTTATCGTTTCGATCTGAACTCTGGTATAGGGTTGACGATGTCCCTTGGTGCGTCGGTATTTAATTTTGTTTTTATACTTAAAAGTAGTAACTTTGTCGCCTTTGCCGTTTTCGATGAATTTTGCAGAAACGTTAGCTCCATTTAATGTGGGAGTACCAACTTTAATGTTTTCGCCGTCGACCACTAATAAGATTTGGTCGAAAGTTACTGGTTTATCCTTTTCGGCGCCCTCCAGGGTTTCGATGTCGATAATATCGTCTTTTTCTACGCGGTACTGTTTACCGCCGGTTTCGATTACTGCATACATAATTAAGTCCTCTCAATTTCGTTGTATTTTATCCCTGTTAGTGGGGTGAAAAACTTCGTAATTATAGCGAAAAAGGGAGGTTCGCGCAAGGATAATTTCTTGCTTAAAGGGGGTGGGGGTGCTAATATTTTCGTCTATGAAAGCATTTCTCGAATGTATTCCATGTATTCTTCGTCAAGCCATACAAATTTTAAAGAGTAACGTTAAAAGCCCCCGAAAACGTGAGCAAATCATTAAGGCTATGCTCCGGTGCCTGGAAAAGATTGATGTTTTTAAGCTGACTCCTCCCGAAGCTACCAAATTTGCCCATGACGAGATGAAAAAACTGGTTGGTAAGGAAGATTTATACGCTAAAGAAAAAGACGAAAGCAATAAAGAGGCCCTCAGCCTTTATCCGCGCTTAAAAAGAATGGTGCAAAAAGCCAAAGATCCGCTCAATATGGCATTGCGCCTTTCCATTGCTGGAAATATTATCGATTATGGAGCGCATTCCGAATTTTGTGTGCATTCGGCGATCGAAAGTGTGATTGATCGCAAGTTTGCCATCGATAATTATCAGGAATTCACACGCCGATTGAGAAAAGCCAAACAAATTTTGTACGTGGGCGACAATGCCGGCGAAATTGTTTTTGATAAGCTCCTGGTTCAGGAGTTAAAAAAATATGCAGAGGTTGTTTTTGCGGTAAAAAGTAAGCCGGCCTTAAATGATGTGCTGATGAAGGACGCCAAGTTTGTGGGAATGGATAAACTTTGCAAAGTTATCAAAAGCGGCTCGGATAATGCCGGGACCATTCTTTCTCAAACCACTAAGGAATTTAAAAAAGTATATAATGCAGCTGATTTTGTAATTGCCAAAGGGCAGGGCAATCTCGAAACTTTAATTGATAACAAAAAACCGATATTTTATTTATTAATGATGAAGTGTGTGTTTTTAGGGGAAATTTACGGGGTAAAGAAGGGAGACATAATTTTAAGTTATGGAATTAAAAAGAAAACTTAGTTTATTTTTTGCGTTTGCGATAGTTTTAATTTTAGCTACAGCTTCGTTTGCGATGCTGGTAGCGGCTAAATATCCCGGATATATCGAAGATGAGGTCGGCGGAAAAATTTACCTGAAGCAGTCCCCGCAGCGGATTGTTTCATGTATGCCCAGCATCACCGAAATGTTATTTGCCATTGGTTTGGAGGATCGGGTGGTGGGAGTAACGCTCAATTGCGATTACCCGCCGGAAGCGAAGCAAAAAGAAAAAGTTGGGCGCATGACCATGAACATCGAAAAGATTTTAAGTTTGGAACCGGATTTAGTGGTCATGCTGGCGGGGGCGCAGTCGAAAGATATTATAAAATTAAAAAAACATAATCTGCCGGTGTATGTGATTAGCCCTGATATTTACGTCAGACAAGTGATGAGTTCGATTGGCAATCTGGGAAGGGTTACCGGCAATACCAAAGAAGCTGAAGCCTTGGTTAACGACATGCACGCCCGGTTAGAAAAGATAAGAGCACAGATTGGCACCGAAGAAACCAAAAGCGTGATAGTAATTGTGGGAACCAATCCGTTGATTGTGGCGGGAAGCGGCACTTTTATTGAAGATATGGTAAAAAACGCCGGTGGGAGAAATATTGCCAACCAAAATGGCATCCCCTGGCCGCAGTATAGCCTGGAAAGAATCATTATTGAGGATCCGGACGTAATTATTATCGCTAAAGGTATTGCAGAGGGTAAGAAAGGAATTTATAATGATAGACGCTGGCAATCTTTGAAAGCCGTGAAGAACGATCGGGTGCTGGTGGTGGATGCCGACTTAATTTCCAGACCGGGGCCCAGGGTAGTAGATGTAGTCGAGCAGATTGCCAAGTTTTTGCATAATATTTAATTATGAAAAGATCACAAAAAAAGAAAATTATTGCTACCGGGATCCTTTCCGTTATTTTAATTATGGTTTGTTTGCTGTCGGTTCTTTTTGGCGCGGTCTTTTTAACTCCGGATGAAATTGTAAATTCTTTATGGGGAAAATTTTCAGGCTTCTGTTCTACAAATGTTTACGTTGATATTATTATCTGGCAGATCCGTTTGCCCCGCATTATTTTATCGGCATTAGTGGGGATGATGCTGGCTATTTCCGGCACCATTTTGCAGGGGGTTTTGCGCAATCCTTTGGCAGATCCCTATATTTTAGGGGTTTCAGCGGGCGGATCGATTGGTGCAATTTTGGCGATGGCGCTGGGACTTGAATTTTGGTTTTTAGGTATATCCACGGTGCCCATTTTTGCTTTTCTGTTTGCGATTGCGGCGGTATTTATCGTGTATATGCTTTCTAATACCGGGGGAAAAACCACCCCGCAAACGCTTATTTTAGCCGGAGTTACAGTTTCGATTTTTGCTTCAGCGCTGCTCTCAATCATTATTATTATTACTGGTGACCTGCAATCAATTTACTTCTGGCTCCTGGGTAGTTTTTCGGGGTCCGATTGGGGAGCGGTGCTCGCGGTTTTACCTTATGCGCTGATCGGGTTTGGAGTGGCCTATTTTTATTCCAAAGATTTAAATGCACTGCTTTTAGGCGAAGAAACGGCTTATACTCTGGGAGTGGATGTAGAAAAAGTTCGCCGGTTTCTTTTGATAGTTGCTTCGATTTTGGCGGCGGCCACGGTGGCGGTGGCCGGCTTAATTGGTTTTGTGGGATTAATCGTTCCCCATTTTGTCAGACTGATAGTTGGACCGCACCATAAGCTTTTGATCCCGCTTTCGGCATTGACCGGAATGTTAATAGTAGTTATTGCGGATACCATTGCCCGCACCATTTTTGCGCCGATCGAAATTCCGGTGGGAATTGTAATGGCGCTGTTTGGCTGTCCTTTCTTTTTATATTTATTAAGGCGCAGGAGAACCTATATTAAATGAGCGGCATCTTACACGTTGAAAATTTAACCTGTGGTTATGACGGCAAGCCGGTCGTTAAAGACGTGAATTTTGAAGTTAAACTGGGTGATTTTGTTGCCATCGTTGGCCCTAACGGCTGCGGTAAAACTACTCTCCTGCGGGCGATTGCCGGTCTTATAGATCCGCACGCAGGCCAAATTAAAGTCAGAAAAGTCCCGATTAAAAAAATGAGCCGCAAAGAAATTGCGCGACGCATTGCTTTTATTCCTCAAATGATGGAGCCGGTGCAGGGATTTACCGTTGAAGATTTAGTTCTGATGGGCCGCACTCCGTATATGGATCGTTTTGCTTTTGAAACTGATGATGATTACGATATTTCAAAATGGGCGCTGGAAGAACTTAAAATCGAGGAAATGGCGCACATTCCGGTCACTCAGCTGTCGGGTGGTGAGTTTCAAAGAGTAGCGATTGCCCGAGCTTTAGCCCAGGAACCGCAGGTGCTTTTGTTGGATGAGCCCACTTCCCACCTGGATTTAAGATTTCAGATTAAGATTTTGCGATTGCTCAGAAAAATCAGAAGAACCCGCAGTATCATTGCTACTTTTCATGATTTAACCTTGGCTTCAAAGTTTTGCCAGAAGATGGTTCTAATTAAAAACGGCGAAATGATTGCGGCGGGCAAACCCCACGATGTTTTAACTAAAGAAAATATCTGGAAAGCTTTCCGTATTAAGGCCGAAGTAAAAACTAACCCGCGTAATAAACGTTCGCGTTATATAATGATTCCTTAAATAATTTTCTGACCACATCTACAAAACAAATTTCAGTATCATAGTGTCCGGCTTCGATCAGGTTTATTCCATAATCCATTGCGAGAAGTCTGGCGTGATGGTTTAGTTCTCCGGTGACAAAGGTATCGGCTCCAGAATTAATTACATTTTCGATAACCCCTCTACCGCTGCCGCTTGAAACCGCCACTTTTTTTACCTGACCCTTGCCGTGAGGAACAATTAGTTCGGGTTTTAGTTTTTTGGTAACTAAATTACAGAAAGACTGAAAGCTCATTTTGTTTTTTAACATTCCAACGCGGCCGATCCCGATTACTCTGCCCTGATTTAGTAAAGGATAAATATCATAAGCCGGTTCCTCATAAGGATGTGCTTTCAATAAGGCAGATACAACTGCTAATAACTTGCTTTCCGGAATTATGGTTTCCAGTCGCGCTTCACCCACGCGATTAAGCTGTCCTTTTTTCCCGCTTTTCGGATGAGTTTTTTTGCCGGCGTAGAAAGTGCCGATGCCGTGCGATAAAAATGTGCAGTCAGAATAATTTCCGATATTGCCGGCGCCCGCTGAGCAGATCGCGTAGCGCACTTTTTCCAGTGCAGCTTGAGGGACAAAAGTAACCAGTTTAAATAACTTTTCTATATATGTGGGTTGTAAAATTTGAATATTGGTTAGCTCCAGAGTTTTGCATAAATAATCATTTAATCCGCCGTGGGCAATATCATAATTAGTATGCATCGCAATGATAGTGCTATCTTTTTTGATCGCTGGTTTTAATATTTCCCATAGGGGACCGCTGGCTTGAAGCCCCTTATCTGAGGTTTTAATGGGGTGGTGGCTGACGATTAAATTAGCTTTTTTAGCGATCGCCTGTTTAATGGTAGCCTTTGATACGTCAACACATACTAAAATGCCTTTAGTTTTATCATTTAATGAACCGAGCTGCAGTCCGCAATTATCGCCTGGTAAGGCTAACTTCAGCGGGGCAAAATTTTCTAAAATTCTAAATACTTCTTTGTGCTGCATTTGGAAATTATAGCATAAGTAATCGCGTAATTTTACCATTGATCACCGGCACGATTCCTTCTCCCGAAAAAGTTAAAAAACATTCATCCGCATTTTTTAAGTCTTTTAATTTAATTTTCTTTTCCTGTACTTTAATTTTAAGTTTGCGAGCTAGTTTCATGATGAATTGACGAGTAACGCCGGGGAGGATGGGAAGAGACAGGGGAGGGGTGATAAGAATTCCGTTTTTTACTATGAAGATATTACTGACCGTACCTTCTAAAACATAACCCTGCGGATCAATTAAAATGGTTTCGTCGGCACCTTTCTTTTCTGCTTCGGTCTTAGCCAGAATATTATTTAAATAGTCTAATGATTTTATAGTGCTGGAATGAGTGGTGGTTTTTGTGATAATTTTCCAGTTGGATTTTTTTGGAGATCGTTTTAGCTTTTCGATAATGATAATGACATTCGCTTTTCCTTTTACATTTTTAGTGCTTAACCCATGAGATTTTGCTTCTCCTCTGGTAACGATGATTTTTATGTAAGCTTCTTTAAATTTGTTTATTTTGATGAGTCGCGCAATATTATTTTTGATCTTTAGCTTGGAATAGGGGATTTTGATTTTTAAAAGTCTTGCGCTTTTAAATAGACGTGCAAGATGTTCGTCTAAAAGAAAAGGTTTGCAGTTATATGTGCGTAAAGATTCAAATAAACCATCACCATACAGAAATCCCCGGTCAAAAATCGAAATTTCAGCGTTCCTCGAATCAATAATCTTTCCATTAATGAAAACTTTACTCATTTAATGCCTCCACCATGGCCCCGGCTTTATGCAGGGTTTCATAATATTCTTTTTCCGGGTCAGAGTCAGCAACAATTCCTGCGCCAACCTGAATATATGCTTTTTTATCTTTCATCAGTATGGTTCGGATAATAATATTGAAGTCCATAGTGCCATCCGGAAGAATATATCCAATGGATCCGGTGTAAATGCCGCGTTTAACTGGCTCTAGTTCTTCAATAATTTCCATTGATCTGATTTTTGGGCATCCGGTGATGGTCCCCCCGGGAAACATGGCTTGGATTAAGTCGAATTGATCTTTATCTTTACTTAATTTGCCGATTACATTCGAAACAATGTGAATCACGTGTGAATATTTTTCGATGATCATTTGTTCGTTAACTTTTACACTGCCGTATTCACAAACGCGTCCCAAATCATTTCTTTCGAGATCAACTAACATGATATGTTCGGCTCTTTCTTTGGGGTTCAGCAAAAGTTCGTTGTCGGTAGCGCTGGCTGGGCGGGTGCCGGCAATTGGTCGAGTTTGTGCCAAGCCGTTTTCTAGTTTAATTAGTCTTTCGGGTGAACAACTTACGATTTGGAAATCTCCAAAATTAAAGTAAGAGGCAAAAGGGGAGGGATTAATTTCTCGAAGTCGTTTATATATTTCAAGAGGGGGATCTTTGGTGTCAAATTCCAGCCGTTGCGAAAGATTGGCTTGATAAATATCGCCGTCTTTAATATATTGTTTAGCTTTTATTACAATATTTTCAAATTCTGCTTTGGATAAGTTTGATTTTAGGTTGTTTTCTTTGCGTGAGGATGATAAACGCGATGGTTCAGTTGCGTCATGAAGGATAATTTCTAGTTTCCGCGGTGCGATGAAATAAATGATTGGCAGATTTAGATCATCTTTAGCGTAATGAGGCAGCTTTTCTAGATGCCAGGCCGCATCGTAGCTAATATAACCGAAAATCCCTTTAAATTCGGGATGATTTTTATGTTTATTGAACTGTTCTTTTAATATATCAAAAGGATTATCATTTGGGCCAGCAGAGATTACAAAAAGTGGATCCCATCCGATAAATGATTGGCCAATATTATTGGCGCTGTCCAAAATGAACGAACCAAATTCATTATGGATCTTTTCAAATGTTTTCATAGATGACAAATTGTTCATGATTTTAAACCGGGTTGCGAAGTCTGGATGGCGCTAAGTCCGCCTAGGGCATTACTTCGAGGATAAAAAAATGGGCGACATAGGATTCGAACCTATGGCCTCATCCTTGTAAGGGATGCACTCTACCGCTGAGTTAGTCGCCCATTTTTCTTGGAATATTATATCACATGGGCGGTATAGGGTTCGAACCTGTCGCCCCGATTTCATCGTGGCTCCATGAGGGGCATTGCCCCTCATCGCTCACTTCGTTCGCTGCTCCCCAAGACAAAGGGGGTGAACCCCCTTTGAAACCCCCAAGGTTCGAACCCTCAGAGATTGTTTTATTATAAAAAAAATGGGCGGCACAGGGTTCGAACCTATGGCTCCTTCCGTGTGAGGGAAGTACTCTACCGCTGAGTTAGCCGCCCAAGTTTTGACATGCAAGTATAACATTTTTTACTTCCCTCACACGGTGAAAAATTAACTAGGCTCCTTCCGTGTGAGGCGAGGTCTTTGTGTCTTTACATTAAGTAATATGACAATGCGTGAGCAAGACGCAAAGGCCGAGAGAGTACTCTACCACTGAGTTAACCGCCCGTGAGGGGACAATTTTAACATATTTTATTGAAATTTTTATGAGTTTATATCGATAAGTAACTATCATGGCAACTGTAGATTTAACTAGAAGATTAATGCCCACCAGATTTGCTAAGCGGCTTAATGTACAACAAACTCGCAATCCGCGCGACCTGGTAGCACAGGGTCAGCGGGTAGGAATTTCTTGGAGAGGGGAAGCTGCGCCGCGCTTTATTGAACAAAGAATTAAAAAAATGGTGGCGGATGGCCAGCTATATTCGAGTTTAGTTAATGCATTATTAGGTTGGCAGGCTCCGGCGGAAATCGAGTTTTTAAATATCGAACATTGTCGGCAACTAGCGGATACTCTTCTTTTTGCAAGGCCTCAAGATAGACTTAGCGCCGAAAGAGACATGCTTAGAACGCTTGAGGGGCGGTGGGGTGCAGCATTTAGTGCGGCAGAGAAAAAGGGAGTTTATGAGCACGTAATTAAATTGCGGGCGGTTCTGGGCCAGGCCTTTAAATGCGACAGTGTAGGCGAAGAAAGAGATGTTGATTATTTGCTGCCGGGAGATAAATTGTCGCCAGCGGTTGGAATAGATCACGATGGAATCGTTTATATCAGGTTAGTAATCAACGGAATGGGAAAACAACGCAAACTACATTCTCAGCCAAAACTTTTACAGAAAGCGCGACAAATTGCTGAACAACATGAAGATTTGCATGCCCGGCGAGAAGCAATATGGCAGCATATTTGTTCACATAATAAAGCCTTAAATATGGTGATTACCGCAAAATTTACCCAAAAACTTCAGGGTCAAGTGCCGGCATCTCCATTGAGAAGTATTTTAGAAACCCATCTGATGGAATTAAATGCAGTAGTAGCAATGTTAGCCTTTCAGGAAGTTGGTATGCCGGTAAGCATGGTGCGGGGAGAAAGTGCCAAAATTATTTCGGCCGGAGAGATTAATGGTAAAAAAAGAAATAATAAGATCGGTATAGATTCTAAAAAGATTAGAGACCGGATTTGGCTTGAATTTGAAGCCGAAGGCGGGAAAACCTATATTGCCGATTTATCCAAGGGAAAACTTATCGAAAAACCGGAAAATGCTGAAATGCATGCCAAATTATTTAATTTTGATACTTTATGCTCTGGTGGGGTGGTGTTAGAGGATGCGGGAAGGGTTTATTTTTATAATAAATATTTCCGTAATCGTATATTTAGGCCGATGTCCTATTTAACCGAAGATGCGGTTGAGGTGATTAGTAAACAAACTGCAGAAAACGTAAATGAAGAATCTTTTACTCTCGAAGAGATTGCAGCCTCAAGAGAATCGGTGTCGGAAGCAATGTTTGGAAGAACCGAAATGGTAATGCATGAAAAAAATGACGATACTGCTCTTTTGGCCTTTGATGGTGAGACACTGGTTGCCGGGGTTGGAGATGGGGTGGGAGGACATCGACATGGCTATAAAGCATCTCAGACTGCTATGCAGGCGGTAAGTAAAGCATTTGCGGATGGAGCGGATGCTGCCCGTCAACTGCAGAGCGCCCACTTCGCAGTCTGGGAATATAATTTATTGCGTTACCGGGGGCCAGATAAAATGCCTGCCACTACCGCAGTAATTTTAAATCATGATATTTCTACTGGAAATACAAAAGTTGCCCACGCGGGAGATTCCCGTGCTTATTGGTTTATGGAGAATGATTTTCATCTTTTGACCCTTGATCATAATGAGTATGAAGTGGAAAAAACTATCAGAGGTTTAGATGGCAATAACCCAATTCATTTACCATTGCGGTTGGGCACAGATAATGTTTATATTTTAGATGCAGCTATCGCAGCTGAATACTATGCTTTTATCAATGATGCGCCGGATTCAATACAATACGCTATTGCCCGGGATTTATCTTGGGTTCCTCCAGTTGAACCAACCCAAACTTTTGAGTTAACCGTTTCGGAAAAAAGTATATTTCGCCTAACCTCTGACGGAATCAATGTATTAGGATGCGATCAACACATTATTGAAGGCGAAGAAAGGGCGCACACCAGGGTTATTGAATTATTTAGACGGCTTTGGAGTGATACCAATTGGGCCATGAAGGATAATGCGACCATTGTTGAAATTAATGTTGAAAAACTAAGAGGGCTATTTCCCTTCCTTAGCTAAAAATAACGTCTGCGTTGGATAAGCAAACTCAATGCCTTTTTCTTTAAACTTTTCTTTTATTTTTTGATTGATTTCTTGTTGAATATCCATGTAGAGGTTGTAATCATTGCCGTCAATGTAATAAACGTTTTCGATATCCAAGCTGAAGTTGCCAAAATTAATAAAATGAGAGCGATCAAAAGTTGTTTTATCTACCCCGTTAATAATTTCTTTGATCATTTGAGGGATAATTTTAATTTGTGCTGAAGTGGTTTGATAGGTAACGCCTACTTTAAATACGACCCTTCTTTTTTGCATGCGCTTGTAGTTTCGGACGCGGCTGTTAGTTAAGTCGGAATTTGAAAAAATAATTTGTTCTCCGCCCAAGCTGCGAATGCGGGTGGTTTTAATTCCAATGTGTTCCACCACGCCCAGATAATCACCCACGATAATAAAATCGCCAACTTTAAATGGTTTATCTAGAAATATGGCAAAGGATGAAAAGAGGTCGCCTAAAATAGCTTGTGCGGCTAAGGCCACGGCAACGCCGCCGATGCCTAAGCCGGCCACCACTGCGGTTATGTTTATTCCTAGGTTATCTAATACAAAAAGGGTTGCTGCCGCCCAGAGTGCCCATTTGAAAATCAACAGGATATTTTCAGAAGCAACTTCGGCGCTGGCATCCGCTTCTCCCTGCAGATAGAATTTTTTCAATGCGTAACCAATAATATCTTGAATTAACTTGATCGCTTTAAAGGTGAGAACAATAATCAGGGCAAAGGTAATAACTTTATCGACCACGATATCTAAGACTAACGGGCGGGTAGCTAAATAAAGGGATACCATTAAATAAATCGGGCCGTTGACTTTAATTAACAGGTTGATGGTAAAATCATCAAAATCATTAGCGGTTTTCTGGGAAAGTTTTCTTAAGCTGGCTAGTATAAATCGTTTAATGATCCATAAACCTAAGAATATGACAATAAAAGTGATTACAGCAACCGCATAATCGCCCAGCGTATTGGACAAAAACTCTTTTTGTAAAATCCCGTTAAATAAATCGTTTAGCATGTTTATCTCCTTTTAAGCTTTTACTAAAGCGGCCTTGATGTATTGGGGTAAATTATCCATCCCTTTGTCCGCAATTTCCTGGATAATCGGAGCAGTTTGACTGCTGTATATTTCGGATATTCTTTTAGGATCTAAACCTGGCCAGCCCCAGCATGCGGTATGAATAACTCCGTCCATCACGTATGAAATATTATCCAGTGAAGTAGGGCGGATGGTTTCAATCGGTGATTGTCCGGCCGGATTTGAAACAATATCAACAATGATCGCTCCCGGATTTAGTAATTTAAGCATTTCTTTTTTGACTAAAATTACTTTCCCTCTTAATTTATGGGGCCAGCGGAGCGCATTTACTAAAATGTCGGTACCCGGAAGGTGCTTTTTCATTTCATAAATGTCTTTTTTGTTTAAAATAATTACTCTGGCAAGTTTGCGGGCGGCACACTGGATTGCGCCGCAGGCAACATTGCCGTACCCCATAATTTTAACTACCGCTTTTTCCGGGTTTTTGCCCCAAAGTTCAATCCCTTTTTGCATGGCGAGGTAGCCGGTTTGGTGCAGTGCTTCAATTTTGCGTTTGCCCAGCGCATCTTTAATTTCTGCCATGGCGAGGGAGTTAATTTTATATTTCTTTAGCAGTCTGGTGAGGGTGGGGTTGCCCTTGAGATGGAGCATGGACATCAGGGCGGTGCCGGGACGCATTAATTTTAATTCATCCTCGTTGGGTTCTTTTATTCTTATTACCAGATCACCTTGGTAAATCTGTTCTTTGCTTCCGATTTTTGCGCCGGCTTTTTCGTATTCTTTATCTTTTACGCCGATGCCTGCGCCCGCGCCTTTTTCCACCCAAACTTCGTATTTAGCTGCAATTGCCTTAAGTTCCGGCGGCAGCAGGATTACTCTTTTTTCCTGGGGTCGATTTTCGGCGGCAATGCCGATTTTTATTTTTTTATACGTCATGATATTGATAAATTTTATCCTCGAAATTTTTAAAGGAATAGAGTTTGCCTTTTTTGCTTTTAACGTAATTGGGGCACAAAGGTGTTTTTCCGCCGCCGTTTTCGAGGTCGATGATTAGTTTGGGAATTGCCAGACCGGATGTATGGCCAATTAAAGCGCGCATGATTTTAATCGCTTTTTTAATCGGAACCCTGAAATGATAAGTGCCCTGAACGGCATCCGCTATATATATGTAATATGGCCTGACCCGGATTTTCAAGAGCTCCTGGCCTAGTTTTTTTAACGTTTTGGCGCTATCGTTTACTCCTTTTAGTAAAACGGACTGGTTGCCCAATACGACACCAGCTTCGGCCAGCAGGGCACACGCCTTTTTGGCGGCTTTGGTGATTTCGCGGGGGTGGTTAAAATGGGTTAAAAGATAGATGGGATCGTATTTCTTTAAAATTTTAATTAATTTGGGAGTGATCCTTTGGGGCAGGGTACAGGGGACCCGGGAATCAATCCGGATAATTTCTACGTGATCAATCTGGCTAATCGCTTTTAGATATTTTTCGATGGTTTTATCATCGTTTAGCAGTGGATCACCACCGGAAATAATGACGTCTCTAATCTGCTTGTGATTTTTAATATACCTCATGGCGGTTTTAAAATCTTTGTCACACAAAGTAGTATAACGTTTACCTACTTTTCTTTTGCGGGTGCAAAACCGGCAGTAAGTTGCGCATACATTTGATGCATAAACTAAAATGCGGTCGGGGTAGCGGTGGATCAGTCCGGGGACGGGGCTGTGGGATTTTTCGTGGAGAGGATCGGCTTGTCCTCTTCGATCATTAATCTCGTTTGGGTTGGGGACCGTTTGTTTCCAGATCGGATCGCCCGGAGTTTTGATGAGGCTTAAATAATAGGGGCTAATCCGCATAGGATACTTTTTAGTAACTTTACCTAATTGTTTTTCGTTTATCCCTAAACGTTTTTTCAGCCCTTTAATGTCGGTGACACTATGTTCTAATAATTCTTTCCACTTTTCCATAATATATTTCCAATCACTTAATCGCTTAATTGCTTAGTTGCCTATTACTTCCCGTGCTTCCGCAACGTTTATAAATTTACCATAGATTCTTAAAATTAAAAGCCCCAGTTTTATTTTTAAGAGCTTTAGGGGTTGACTAAATTCATAAGTATGTGCCAAAACCGAGACGACGATGTTTTCGGTAGCCTGTTTTTTTAGATTGCGCGCGATTTGCCAGATTTTCCACAGAGAAGATTTTTCGAAATTGAGAAAATTACCATTGGCGGATCCGACCGGGATTTCAAAGACTTTACTATCACCGGAACGACGATGATCTTTATAGTTTAAACGGTAATAATTGGTAGGGGCATTTCGCCAATCAGATACTAGTTTATCTCCGTGCATTAGGTATCGTCCCGGTTCACACGAAAAATCTATAAAAATTTCATTTTCTTCAAGTATTGGAATCAGCTTAGGGCTAAAAGTCATAAACCCGCCACGGTAAGATTTTGGCGAAAGGCCATTGGATTTAAGCCCTTGGGCAAGATCCGTGATTGCTTTTCTCATGCGATCTGCCTGGTTATAATAGTATTTAAGATAAGGATCTTCTTCGTGGCAGTGGACGCCAATGTTTCCGCCGTTTTGCTCAATTTGTTTCCAGAGAGTGATAAATTGTGGTTTAGAAAAGTATTCTTTAGCGCGGGGAGAAGCGTGGACAAAATGGATAAATCTTCCGTTCAATAAGCTTTTAGCCAAATGAATTTCGCGCTCAATCAAATTCGCTAACGTGTTTTCATTTGGTTTTCTTTTTTCTTCGGAGAGATTGCGATTGAAGTATGCTTTCCAATCTCCGTCAACGGTGAAGATGAAATGTAAACTCATTATGCTAATTTAAGGCATTTCGGGGAGTTTTGCAAGAAAAACCCGGTTAAAAATTGAAATTTTTGAGCAATATTGACGACAAAGATGTGTAGTACTATATAATTTCGGAGAAAAAATTGTTATGAAATCCTTAACCTTAGCTCCGTTTGCGGCTTTGCGTGCTTTTCATCGTGACACCAGGTCAAAACTGGTTGCGGTTGCTAACCATAGCCGCAGGGCAAAAACCCCAAGGATCCGGGCGCAATATACATTTTGGTCCCACAGTTATCCTCGTTTTGCAGACGTGGTGATAATTACTGCCAGAGCCATGGATTTAAATATCGAAAAATGCAGTTATCAAAAGGTTGATCAGACTGAACACAGCTTGGGTCCACTAAAGCTGATCGTCGAAGGTCACCGTGCATCGGTTTATAATATGAGTGCCTTTTTAATTAATAATTCTCCTTTTTGGTTATACGCTTTTGAAGGAGCGGAGGGAGAGGGGCTCAATAATCTTGGCATCATGGGTGGCATTGATCCGACTAGTACCCAATTTGCAGTAAACAACTTCCTCCCGGTAGTTAAAGGTTGGCGCAAAGGCATTGATTTAGCTAACCGCAGCGTTGTTGATGGGGTATTAAACATTGCTTTGTCAGGATCGGTTGGGGTACTAGGCGAACCAGTCATGCATGACGGACAGAAAGTTATTCTTCAGGATCCCATGATTCCAAATTTTCTTAGTTACCTTACCCGTCAACCGCAAATTCCATTGAAGCATCATGGCCAACATACCGGACATCTTGTTACCGGCCTATTTCCTTTTAATGCCTTTTGCCCAATCTCATCTGAAACCTGGGGCTTTACCCCTGCGATTATCGAATTGCAGAGCCGGTAACTCTCAACTTGTCTTTTTGTTCAGCGGTTGGTAATATACCTGCAAAATGGTAGATCATGAATTATTAAAATTACCCAAACGCGCCCGCTTTTCTCACGTTTTAAGAAATAAAAACTTTCTGTTTCTGTGGCTTGATCAATTGATGTCCCAGCTGGCTGATCGTTTTTTGCTTTACGTTTTGTTGATTTTAGCTTATCAGGCTACCCAAAGTAACTTAGGGGTTTCAATTCCCATGCTGGCTTTTGGTTTTTCGGCGGTTATTTTTGGCCCGAGTGCAGGGGTTTTTGTAGACCGCTGGAACAAAAAATTAGTGATGATTGTTTCCAACCTGCTGCGGGGTCTTTTGATATTACTGATTATTCCATTTATCAGCCAAAGCCTGGCCATTGTTTTTTTGATTAGCTTTTTAATTTTTTCAGTGTCCCAGTTTTTTGCTCCAGCCGAAACTTCAAGTATTCCGATCCTGGTAGAAAAGCGCGATCTGATCGCGGCCAACTCGCTTTTTATGATGAGTCTGATGGCGGCATCAATTATCGGGATTGGCATGGCGGCCCCGTTAACTAATTTTTTGGGAATTAAAATGGTGTTGATAATTGCTGCTGCTTTACACCTTCTC
Organism: Candidatus Margulisiibacteriota bacterium; assembly: GCA_018823125.1. GTDB lineage: Bacteria > Margulisbacteria > WOR-1 > JAHJIW01 > JAHJIW01 > JAHJIW01. The sequence continues at coordinate 28,417 of JAHJIW010000008.1, forward strand.
TCGACCCTGGCCACATTTATGGTTTCGCTAAAGCACAGTAAAAAGGAAGCCCGGGTCAGCCTGATAAGTCTGCTTAAAGAATTACTGGCTGGTTTTGAGTTTATTAGAAGAAAACCATCGATTCAGGGGTCACTAATAAAAATGTTTTTCTCAACCGCGGTGCTGGCGGTAGTGTGTATGCTGGCGGTTAGTTTTTCCGAAAAAATCCTCAAAATTGGTGCGGCCAACTTCGGTTATTTAGTATTTTCGGCTGGGGCTGGAATGGTGGTGGGGGGGCTCTTCCTGGGACGATTCAGTCATCATTTTAAGAAAAACAATCTGGTCCACGGTGGTTTTCTTTTGTCGGGAATAAGCTTACTGGTCCTTAGTTATGTGCAAAATGTTTGGATGGTATTAGGGGCCATCTTCTTTTTAGGGATGGGTAATGCCTTTATTGTTTCACCGCTGCAAACTATTTTGCACGAAAAAGTTCCCCGGGTAATTCGCGGCCGCGTTTTTGGCGTGCAAAATATGTTTATTAATTCGGCCTTTACTTTTCCGGTGGTTATTATGGGTGAAGCCGCCGACTTAATCGGATTACACGTGATTATTATTTTACTGGGGATATTGGTTTTAGGCGGTGTGATTTTGGATATGGTGGTCTCCCGGCTTTTAAATCCAGGCAAACCATAGCCCCGCGATTAAAACTACTAAGGTTAAAAAGATCCACAAAAGATGGGTATTTAAACTTCGAGTATGGATACGGTTTAATTCTTCAAAACTTCGGTTAATAAATTGAGCGGCCGACACACACATCCGATCTAAGCTTAAATAATTCATAAATGACGGCGCCTGTTTTTCCTTCTCTGTTTTTAAAAATCCGGTTTTTAAGCCTAAAATATAAATACTGGTTCCTAAAAAGACAGTCAGCAGGGTGTCGATCAATGTTCTCATATTCCAAAAATCAAAAATGATAATGTGTTTGATCGCGGGAGCAATCAAAGTGCTGATAATTGGTGCGGAGAAAATTCCAATCCCCAAACAGGCGCCGGCCAGCACTATCGTGGGAAATAACATGAAGATCGGCGCATCTTTTATGTTTTTTAGTGTTTTCGGCAGCTCTCCTAAAAAGGCAAAGCGGAATATTTTTAAAAACGAAGCAAAGGTTCCGGCCGCCGTAAAAATAATCGCCAGTTTTAACCATAAATTATTATAAACACTGGCCGAAAGCATAGCCTTGCTGGCAAAACCATTAAAGGGCGGGATCCCGGCAATGGCTAAAGCTCCAACCGTAAAAGTAATAAAGGTAATGGGCATTACTTTACCTAAGCCTCCTAAGTCATGGAGTTCGCGTTTTTGGGTGACATAGATGATTGATCCGATGCATAAAAAGAGTAATGCTTTGAAAACGGCGTGATTTAAAACATGAAAAAGTCCGCCGGCTAGGCCAATTTCGCTGCCGATGCCGATTCCCAATAAAATGTATCCCATTTGGCTAATGCTGTGGTAAGCCAAAAGTTTTTTTAGATTGGTTTGTAGAAGTGCCAGGATTACCCCAAAAAGCATCGAGGCCACACCCACCGTGATTAAGCTTAGGTTCCAGCTCAGCAGCCCTAATATAAAAAGCATTCTGATAATTCCGTAAGCACCGATTTTTATGGTTACTCCGGAAAGCAGTGCCGAGATGGGGGAGGGAGCTGCCGGATGAGCATCGGGCAGCCAAATGTGAAAGGGGACTGCTCCGATTTTAATTAAGCAACCAATGGAAAACAAACTAAAAAAGATAGCAATTTGCTGTGAGGTTAGGGTAGGCGCTACTTGTTTGATAATACTTAAATCAAAAGTGCCAGTGTAGTTATATAAAAGTAGTCCTGAGGTTAACACAAACAAGCCGCCGATTAACATACAAAGAATATATTTATAGCCTGCTCGAAAAGAAGTTTCCACGCCGTTGTGGATGATCAAAAAGTAGGTACCCGCTGACATCATTTCTAGAAAAATATAAAAAGTTAAAAGATCTTTGGCAAATACGGTTCCGAATAGGGCCAAAACCGTAATTGATAAAGCCAAATAATAGTAAACAAATTTAAATTTAATATGCGCAAAAGAATAAATGAAAACTAGGAATGCGATCGAGCCGATGATAATGGCCATTAATAAACTTAAACTATCAATTGGCCAAAAAGGGATTTGAAAAATCATTGCAGTACCACCTTTGCTGCCAGGGTAACCATATTACGTAAAAGATCCGGGAACAGGCCGATGACTAAACAAGCTAATACCAGCACGTAAACGGTAACGTGTTCAAAGCGTCCCACCGGACGTGGGGTAAAATCACGATTGGTTACAAACTCATCCTTAGCAAAAAAGGATTGAATCACTTTAAAATAATAAGCAGCACTTAAAAGGATCCCGAAAAATAAAATTACTGCGACCCAGTATTTTTGAGTCTGAATGGTTGCGGTAATGATTAAAAGTTTACTGACAAAACCATTAAATGGAGGAATGCCGATTACTGCCAGGGATAATAAGATAAAGGCAATGGTCATGCTCAGCATGGCCTTAGAAACACCCCTTAATTGACTGATTTTCCAGAAACCGGTTTGCGAAACAATTATTCCGGCACAGAAGAAAAGCCCGGTTTTAATGATGGAATGATTTAAAATGTGAAATAACGCTCCGGTTAATCCTAATTCGGTTCCGATACCAATTCCGACTAAGATAAATCCAATTTGATTGATGCTTGAATAAGCCAGTAGTTTTTTTACTTCGTTTTGCGCCAAAGCCATGCCGGCTCCTAATAATAAAGTTGCCAGACCTAAATAAAGTAAAACCGTTTCAATGCTCAGCATGAATAAGGTTGCTCCCCAAAACAAAAAGAAAATGCGCAGCATCGCATAAAGCCCGGCCTTCAGAATTAAGCCCGAAAGTAAACCCGATACCGGGGTGGGGGCCTGGGAGTGGGCTTCGGGGATCCAGGTGTGCATGGGAAACATCCCGCATTTAATTCCAAAAGCAACCAGCATTAATGAAAAAATTACGATAACAATTTTAGGATCGGCTTGATAAATGGTGGGCATTTGATGAGCAATACTATCCATGTTTAAGGTTCCGGTGAGGCCGTACAAAATGGCAATCGCCAATAAAAATAAAACCCAGGATGATTCGGCCATGATTAAGTACTTGAAACTAGCTTTAATCGTGCGGGGTTTATGTTTATAAGAAATTAAAACGTAAGAGGCTACCGCTACAATTTCAAAAAACACGTATAAGTTAAAAATATCACGCGTTAAAACGATACCTAGGATTCCAGATAGAGCAATTAATAAAAGCGAATAGTAACGACGAGCAAAGATATAGATTCCTAGCGAGTAGGTAGTAATGGCTAGTCCGATTCCCAGGGTTAATGCGGCAAAAAAGAAGCTTAAACCGTCAACTTGTAGACTGATTCCAAGCGGGGCTCTCCATCCGCCCAGATTATAGGTGATTTTTTCTCCTGAAAGAATGCTGCTGCCCATGCTCAATAAGAGCAGCAGCGATAGCAAAAGACAAATAAAAGCCACCAACTCGGCGCCTCTTTTTATTTTGGTATATTTAGTTAAGTGGGTTAAAAAAGCCCCGAATAATGGTATCGTAATAATCAGTATGGGCGCATGATTCATTTTTCTATCAGCCTTTTGGTGTTAATCGTTGAGTGTTCTTTATAAATTTTTATCGCTAGTGCTAATCCTAAAGATGTAATCACTAGTCCAATGACAATCGAAGTTAGCATTAAGGCCTGTGGCAGGGGGTCCACCATTAGCTGGTCTCCGTTTTCCACGATGGCGGCCTGGGCTCCACTGCGGTACCCTAAGCTGATAAAAAATAAAATTACCGAAGAATTCATGATATATAAGCACATCACCATTTTGATTAAATTTCTTTTGGTTAAAATGCCATAGATACCAATTAATATAGTAATAATCCCGATAGTAAGACCGTTAATAATTGTCATTCCTTACTCCCGTAATTAATCATGCGGTAAAAAACTACCGCAATGCCAGTGCCCACCATAAAACCAATGGTTAAGTTTAATAAAAGCATTTGTCCCGCACTGGGTACGGTGCCGACTGCACCTTTGGGTAACCAGTCAGATAAAAAGTAAGAACCGGCTAAGATCCCTCCAAAGCCAATGACGATAAAAGTTACCATCCCCAGGTTTTTTATAAAGGATAATAAATTTTCACGAAATCTTTTTTCGGTTAGGGCTACGCCTTCAACTAAACCCAAAAGAATGATAGCTGATCCAAAAATTACCCCACCCTGAAAACCGCCGCCGGGAGAAAGATGGCCGTGAGAAATTAAATAACAGCCGTAGAGCAGCATAAAGGGAAATAATTTTCGAGTGATAATTAATACTACTTGTGAGATTTGTTTCATGGTTAATCGGTTCCTTCCCGATAATCTTTTCTCAGCAACATAAATACGCCGAGGGCCGCCACAAAAAAGACCACGGCTTCTCCTAACGTGTCGTAAGCCCGGTAATTTAAGTAGATTGCAGTTACCAGGTTAAGTGCTCCGGTCTCGGCAACTCCTGATTCCACGTGTAGTTTTGATATTTTGGGGGTCGGTTGACCATAGATGAGGTGCTCTTTGCCGGTAAAGAGACCCTGCATGATAAAAAATGCTAATATGATTAAGATAATTATCGCCAGAATGCGGTTCATTCTTCAATCCTCCTGGTTTTACTAATGGCTACTACAAATAAAACCGTGGAGACCCCGGCCCCAATGGCGGCTTCCGCCATCGCCGCATCCAGTGCGTGCAAACGGAAAAATAAAAAGGAAAGCACTAAGCTGTAGGCGGCCAAAACGATTGCGGCATTCAGTAAATCTTTCATGAAAATGACTACGATTGCACAAATTACTAATATAATTAGAAAAATTTCAGTCATTTGTTCTTTTTCTCCCAGGGAATGATTCCGGATTCCATGGCTCCCCGCGCGATGGCATGGGTAGCTACTGGACTGGTAATTAAGATAAAAAGCGTAATCAATATGATGCGCTGTGAATTAAAAGAAAAACCGGAATAAAAAATCAATCCGATAAAAATTGAAAGGATTCCGGCGGTCCCGGCCTTGCCGGCGGGGTGGAGGCGGGTGTACAGGTCTGGAAATCTTAAAATTCCTAATGCGCCAAAAATCATAAAGAAAAGGCCAATGCCGAAAAATAAATAAGCAATGATTATCATTTATGCAGCTCCCTGCCGGTTAGGTATTTTGAAATAGCAATCACGGATATGTAACCCAAAATTGCGTAAACCAGGGCAACGTCAAAATAAACGTGCCGGTTATAGTAAACGGCCAGGGTTGCAATGATGGCCGTGATTTTAAAAATCATTAAATTTACCGCCAGTAGACGATCGTAATGAGTGGGGCCCAGGATGACTCTAATTAAGCATAAAAGAGAGGTAATTGATAAAGTATAAACAATAATCAAGAAAGGATTCAATTAAACACTCCCCCTAGTTCTTTTTCGAAACTGCCTTTAATCATTTTTGCCGCGTGATGCGGCTTTTTGGTTTTTAGGTGCAGCCAGTGAACGGTCAGCAGATCGCCTTCCATATCAACCGTAACCGTTCCCGGAGTTAGGGTAATCGAATTAGCTAAAAGCACTCGCGCAAACTCAGATTTTAAGTGAGTGCGAATGACAATGATACCCGGTTTAATATTCATGGTGATCACGCTGTAAACCACATTAATGCTGCCAATGTATATTTCCCTAAAAAGTACTAATACATAAGCAATGAATGAAAAAACCTTAGTAAATATATCTTTACTATGAAACTTATCTTTACCCTCGATGAAAAAGTCGTAGGTTAGGGTAGAGATGATAAAGGAAAAGACGGCGCCCAATAAAATCGAGAAAGGATCTAAACTGAGGGTAAACAATAACCAAAAAATCATGAGAAAAACAAAGGTGAGTATAAATTTGCTCATTTGATCGGATAGTACTTTTCTCATTTGGAGAAATTATACCATATCTGTTATTATATATAGAAAGATAAGCGGTCCCCAGATAATTGGAACTTTTTTAATCCCCCGGTTGACTAATAATTTGAAAAGGCAAACATATGAGCAATTTAATTTTTTCTGAGGTATACACTGCACATAAGGGAAGGGTCTGGAGCCTATCTTCGCGGTACGTTAAGTTGCAGTCCGATAAAGAAGACCTTCTACAGGAAGTTTTTTTAAATGTGCATAAAGCCTTACCTAGGTTTCGCGGCGAAGCCAGTTTAGAAACCTGGATTTACCGGATTACGGTTAATACCGCGATCAATTATTTAAAAAAACAGAAGCGGCACCAAAAAATTACCCAAGTTTTAGGTGGATTAAGGATTATGGATACGGTAGAAGTCGCGGAATCAGTTGATTCGACCATCTTGAAGCCGCTCGAAAAACTTAATCCGCAGCAAAGAACCATAATTTTGCTTTCGGATGTTGAAGAAAAAGCGTTAGATGAAATTGCAGAGATTCTGCAGGTTCCAGTGGGCACCGTAAAGTCCAATCTACATCGAGCCCGGGAGATAGTAAAAAAGGAAGTGATTAAAAATGAAGGATTATAATCAATATATTAATGAGCTGAAAGGATTTAAGGTGCCGGTTGATTATAACCAGCAATATCAAAAAATTGATCAAAAGGTTTCTATAAGCAGGTTTTTTACTATTCCAAAGCTTAGTTTGGCCATCGCTTCGGCGGCGTTAGCGTTGTTTTTGGGATTTTTTGTATATTCTAATAGCTTATATCAGCCGACTAGTAAAAATGGCGAGCTTTTAGTTTATGTGTTTGATACAGAAAGCGAAGAGAGCAGCCCAGTGATCGATTATATTTTTGAAGGAGGAGAGGAAAATGAGAAATAAAAATTGGTTGGTATTAATTTTGGTGGGGATTTTGATCGTGAGTTTTGCCTCGGGGGCGCTGGCGTGGGATGGGCAGAAGAAAGGGAAACCGGATGGTAAGCAAATGTTTGAAAAACTAGTGAAGACCTTGGATTTAACCGAAGAACAAAAAGCCGCCTTTATTGCCGCGGAAGAACAAATGAAGGATAAATCCACAGCACTGCGCGAGAAAAATAAAGAGCTGCGCGATAAGGTTAAGCAGGAAATGGAAGCGGATCAGCCGGATGTCGCATTAATTAAAAAATGTATTAGAGCCGCGGGTGAAAATACTATCCAATTGCAACTGCTGCGTGCCGAACACATGCTTAAATTGCAAAAAACGCTTACTCCGGAGCAAAGAGAGAAATTTAAGGAATTGAATAAGAAAAGAGAAAAGAAAATGTCTCAAAGTATGCATGAATTTGGAAGACATTCTTCTCAATTATAAAAGCGTAAGGAAAAACTAATAAACCCAGCGTATCACCGGGTTTTACGCTGGGTTTTTATTTGGCTATCGGATACCCGGCGTGCTGCCAGGCTTTAAACTCACCGTAGAGAGTTTTAATTTTGGGGAATCCTTTTTCGGCTAGCATTTGGGCGGCTCTGACGGAACTATCGCAGCCGATTCCCCCGCAATAGAGGATGATCGTTTTATTAACGTCTAGTTTATCGGATTGTTCGGATAGATCTCGAAAAGTTTTTAGGATTGCGGTAGGAATATGTTCTTGTTGATATAGGGTAGGGGCGCGCATATCAATTAGGATATATTTTTTGCTGGAATCGATGATTTTTTTGAGTTCACGAGCAGTAATTTGTTCGATGATGATGTCATTAGCAGAGATAACTATCGGATAGGTCTTGGCCCATTCTGTCATTCCGCCTTCAACATTGTACATCGGATTTTTTATGCCTAAACTTTGGAGTGCATAAATTGCGGTGCGGCTGTTTTTACCGCCATAACAAATTACGTAAAGCTCTTTGGCTTTTGGAATAGTTGTATATTCGTCGGGAATAAAACCAATTGGAATGTTGATGGCATTGGGGATCGATCCTTTATTAAAATCATCGGAATTTCGGACATCAATGATAACAATCTCATCGGGTTTGCCTTTAATAATGGCGTTAAGTTGTTCGGTGCTGACCTTGTCTAAGGCAAAGCTAGCTGAATTCACAAGGAGAAGTAGGCCGATCATCAAAATCTTTTTCATTTTATATTTCTCTTAATGCTTCGGTAGGTTCCATTTTTGCGGCGCGTAACGCCGGCGGGACCGCCGCAACGCATGAGAATAAAATACCCATACAAAAACCAAAAAATACTATGCCCCAGCTAAAGATAGCACGGTAAACATAAGATAATGGAAAATTTAATGTGCCCATTTGCTTAAATGTCGCAGTAAAATCAATCCCCACGACCGCCAGATAATAAGCAATTCCTGCTCCCCACAATGCTCCGATAAAACTGGCAATGGTGCCGATCAGCGTGGCTTCCAACAAGACTACCCCCATAACCTGCCGGTCCTTCATCCCCAGGGCTTTCATCATGCCGATCTCCTTGGTTCTCTCCAGCACCGACATGAACATGGTGTTGAGGATAGTAAAGCTGGCCAGAAAAAGGACCAGGAAATAGAGACCGCCATAAACATTCTTGGCAATCGTCATATAGAAATAAAGGATCTCGATATCCTGCCAGGCCTCGGTTGTGTATTGACTCGGATAAATCTGTTCCAAACCGGCCTGGATCTCTTTAGCAACTTCCGGCGCCTTATTCTTATCCTTAACAAAAACAAATATCTCAGTTACCGAATTATCCAGATCCAGCAGCTGCTGCGCCTTATCCAGGGGCAGATAAAAAGTTGTCTTGTCTATGCTCTGCACCCCGTAGCTAAAAATCCCTACTATTTTCAGGTTCATGGCAGAGATCGATCCATAGGCGGTCTGGGTAATCACGGTCAGTGTATCGCCAAGTTTCAGTCCCAAATCCTGGGCCAGGTTGATCCCGATGTTCATCTCTTCCTGTCCCGGCCTGATCATTCTGCCTTCGACTATTTTCTGGTCAAGATGGGAAATCTGGCTTTCGGTCTCAGGGACGATCCCGGTGCCGAATACTGGTTTATTGTTCCCTTCGTGCTCCAGCAACACGCCAAATTTGATGCGGCCCGCGGTCAGCGTGACGTTCGGATTTGCCGCTGCCACTTTTTCCACCGCAAGGTAATCCGGAATATTGGCTTCCAGGGGCAGCATTCTTTCGCGTTTGACATAATCCGAATTAAGAATGCGGACATGGCCGTTGGTCAAACGGATCATATTATCAAACATATCGTCCATGACCCCTGTGATCAAGGCCCAGAGGTAGATCGCGATCATAACCGCAACCGCGATTGACAATCCGGTCAAAATTGAACGGCGCAAATTACGAAAAATATTTCTTAAAGCGATTTTAAACATTTAGGCTTTCCTCAAAGCCTCGGTCGGCTCCATTTTACTTGCCACCCGGGCCGGATAAATACTGGTCAGGGCGGAGATCAAGATCCCGGCAACAAAAGCGATCACGATCATGTTTATGTTCCAGACACCATGAGATACCCCGGTAACACGGTAGCCAATGTCACCCACATCCCTCATCACAAAACCCCAATTGATCCCATATTTAACAAAAGGAATATTTATCAGGATGCCGAGCAAACATCCGGTGATGCTTCCCAGGACCCCAATCATGGCACCTTCCAGTACAAAAAGCCTGACGATCTGCCCGCGCTTCATGCCCATGGCAGCCATCATACCGATCTCCCGGGTCCTTTCAAAAGCCGCCAGCAAAATAGTATTGCTGATGCCGATCAACGCGATCACGAAAATGCTGAACAACATAAATGACGTCCCCCCGCGTTTGGCCTGGGAAATGGCGATCACATCCGCAGCCAGGTCTTTCCAGGTGGCGACCTCCATGCCGGGGATGTCCTTGGCCAGCATATCCCGAAATTCCTGGATCCTGGCCGGGTCCTTAAGTTTAATATCGATCTCGGTAACGCCCTTGCCCATGTCCAGTGATTCCTGGCCCAGGCCCAATGGGATCACCACTGCGGCATAGTCGATCTTGGGATCTTCGGTTTTGAGGATCCCTTTGATGCGCAGGTCTATGGCCTGATAAGTATCGTATTTGGTGCGCGTCAGGACAGTCATATAATCTCCGACATCCACCCCAAAATCCTCTGCCAGTCCTTCGCCTAAAAGCATGGCTTCTTCAGAGCCTTTTAAGAATTCGCCTTTTGCTACGGCTTGTTTGAGTAAAAAGACGGACTCATCATCTGCCGGATTAACCGCAATTCCCACTGCCGGGTACTGATCGATTCCGTCTGAGAGCATGATCCGGAAATTAATGCGGGAAGTTACTCCCACAACATCCGGGTCCGTACCGACCTTGGTGATTAGAGCGGCTGGGTTATCGATTGACTTGTCCAGCGGCATATTTTCCTCGTCCTCGCGGTATTCGCGGTCAAATATCTTGATGTGACCGGTCTCGTAATTGATGATCCTATCAAATGATTCCTGATCAATGCCGGTCAGCATCGAGTCAACAATAATGAGCATAGCCAGGCCCAGTGCGATCGCCAGAAAGGTCAAAAATGTCCGGGTAAAATGCCTGAATATATTTCTAAAAGCCAGCTTGAAAAGCAACGTTATTTCCTTTCGTCTGCCTGAATCTTGCCGTCGTGTACTTTAACAAGACGCCGCGCATAGCTCATTACCATCGGATCGTGGGTCGAAAAAATAAAAGTAGTTTTAGTTTTTTGATTGATGTCCTGCATTAGTTTTAGAATTCCTTCGCCGGTAACTGAATCCAGGTTAGCAGTAGGTTCGTCAGCTAAAACAATTTTAGGTCCTTTTACTAAAGCGCGGGCGATGGCTACGCGTTGCTGTTGACCACCGCTCATTTCTGCCGGTTTACGGTGAGCCAGTTCCATAATCCCAAGTTCGTTTAACATATTCATTGCCATATCTTTTCTTTCTTTGGGAGTACCTTTTTTAAGAAGAATCAGCGGGAATTCTACGTTTTCAAAGGCGGATAAAACCGGGATCAAGTTAAAGGTTTGGAAAATAAAGCCCAGGTTGTAATTGCGAACATCGGCCAAGCGATTGGAGGAAAGCTTTGAAACGTCTTGATTGCTGACGTCCACTCTCCCGCTGGTAGGTTTATCCAGGCAACCGATAAGATTGAGCATGGTAGTTTTTCCGGATCCGGAGGGACCGGCGATTGAAGTGAATTCTCCTTCTTGAATGTCGAGTGATATTCCGCGCAGGGCCGGAACCTCAACTTTTCCAACCTTATAGTTTTTAATGACATTATCCATTTTTGCAATTGGCATAATAAATTCCTCCTCGTTGGTGAAATTATAGCACTCTCAAATAATTTCGCTATGCAAAAGTGAAATTCTTGCTATGAATGAGCGATAATTAAGCATGACAAAAGGCTTTTTTAGTCCCAGAACTTCATTTAAAGCATCATTACAGAAACGTGCGGCGCATGTGATGAGCCATGTGTTTCATGGTGTTTTTCGCCAGCCCAGCCGTTATGCACTGGCTGCAGTAATTGGAAATGTTACCCCGCATCTTTCGGAACAACAAAGGGGTAGATTATCAGTCCTTTTAAGAGATAGCGAATTGCTGCAATTAAGGTGGCGCCGGCTCGAGCCACGCTTTATACAACATTATTGCTTCCGGGAAATTATTCGTGAAAAACATTTAAGAGAATTTTTTACTGCTTTTAATCGGGAGTTTGCCGGTCTGCATAAAATTGAGTTTAGTAAAGGCAATATCACTGTAAAGAGAAGGATTTTGCCGAGCGCTCCTCAACCCAGCAGCGTGGAACCAGTAAAAAAACCAGTCAGAAGTTCTGCAAAAGAAGTTTTATCTACCCAATTATGGCAACGGATGGCATTGCAATTACCCGAACTGATGTGTTTGCCTCGCACTCCATTTTGGGCGGAAAGAGTAATCAGTGGAGCAAAAATGAGGGCAACCCGGCGTTTTCGTCCCTACGAGGTTAGAGATGTTGTTGGTAGCAGCGTAACCTATCGTCCCGCTGCAATTAATACTCCGGGAAAAGAAGATTTCTTTATTAATGAACAACGTAGTAAAGGCGGTTGGCTATGTGACGTTACTTTACCAGAAGATAGAGCCGGAGGATTTTTAAAATTTGCTATGATGCGCCGTGAAGATATGGATCTACCCCCTGCAGAGCGCAGAGCCGAACTAGAAAAGAGCGCTTTTATTGATACCCGGATTTTTGATCTTCCGCTTTCGGTAATCAGACACCGGGAATATATTCCGGGTGAAAATCAACCCGGTAGATTAATCAGTCCCTTTGGTGAATTGCGCGAGTTTAGTTACAAAGGAACTAACTTAGAAATTCTAATGGGTCTAAGTTTTTCGCCGCTGGTGGGCAGAATTATTTACGAAGCGATTGGTGTGCAGAAAGTAGCAGGAGGCGGAATCGTACTTTACGAGCCACATCCGGAATCGGGGGTAATATTTGGAATTCCACATGTTCGAATGCCATTTTCTCCGGATTCGGAATCAGCTTTAAATGCACCGGGAGTAGCGTTAGGTCATGGTGAAGTGAAATTAGTACCCATGAATGTTAAATGGTTTACTCGTATAGATCAGGTAAATTGGGCCATCGGCGAAGTTTATAATGCTGCTACCAGAATACAAGCGCCAATAAAAAATGACGGCGGACGAACTTGGTGTTTACCTAGTCAGTTTATGATGGATGTCATGCCGGAAGAAATAAGAAGTCGCCTGCTTGAATTAGGTGTTCAGCAGCTACACTTAAATGATATTGGTGGCAGTAACGGCAAGTTTTGGAGAGAAGTTCAGGATCAGGGCGGCATGCAGCGTATTGAGGGTTGGACATTAGAGGATAATTTTGAAAGACTTCAAAATTCGAGACACCCCCGACATAAAGGAATATTTCATTATAATCTTGAGCACGAAATGATGGTGGACAGCAGGAGTGAGCCGAATGCGGACGTTGCCATGGTTATGGTAAGAAGGAAGGATTAGTAATGACAAAATTAGGCAGAGTTCATTTAGTTTTTGGTCAGGGTCCCAAGTTGCGAGTAGTACAATTTAGGTATGGCGTAGAAAATTTACGACGTGCGATTGCGGGTAATATAAGATCCAGAGAGGTTTTCAGGGGAGTAATCGGACATCATTCCGGGCATCTTGAATCAAAAGATGCCAGGAAAATATTAGCCATGCGCCATACTCCAATTGAACCAAGAGAAATTGAGGGAATTGTGATTGATCCTACTCAATTAGCAGCAAGAGAGATGGTGGTTCTTCCTCCGGGAAAATTTCGAATGGGTAGCAAAAGGCACAGCGATCAACAACCGTTTCGCGACGTTGAGATTTCTGGTTTTGCTATGGGTAAACATAACGTTACGGTCGCAGAGTATTTAGAATATTTAAAAGCCGGAGCTTTTACCATTCCTGAAGATATTTTGGATCCAGAAAGAGCCATGCATCCAGTAGTGAATGTTAGCTGGCATGAAGCAGTTTCTTATTGTGAATGGCTGAGTTATGTGATTGGCAGAGAATTTAGACTGCCTACTGAGGCCGAGTGGGAGTACGCGGCTCGGGGCAAGACAGGGGAATATTCTGCCGGAGTGGAATGCCCGCAACCCAGAAGTGTATTTCTCTGTGATAAGGGGACGGTTCCGGTAAATGATTCTAGGTTTCGGCCGAATGCTTTTGGGGTTATGGGCTTGATTGGCAATGTTTGGGAATGGACGGCTGATTGGTATGGGCAATATAAAGCGAAGGACGTGGTTAATCCAGCCGGACCTAAAAGTGGTCAGACTAAAGTTTTGCGTGGTGCATGGAGTCCTCGAAATGATGATCCCTTTGCTTGCGAGATATCACTACGTAATAGTAAACATCCCGAACAACACTGGAGTCATGTGGGTTTTAGAATTGTAGAGGTTATGTGATAGTTAAGTAGCCCCACGTGTAATGCCCCAATTTAATCTTGACAGTGGTTACCCAACAGAGTACTATATTTTGGATATTGTTGGGTAACTTGGGGGGTAAAAATATGGCTGTAATAAAAAGTGTTTTGAAGGAAGAGTTGAAAAATTCGCTTAGAATGAAAAAGGAATATGAGCTTGCCTTAAAGAAGTTGCCGAAAGGGGCGCTTGTATCTCGCATGGTAAAAGGGCACAAATATTATTATTTGGCCGCAAGGGAAGGGAAGAAGGTAAAATATAAATATTTAGGTAAGATAGCTGATGCGGAAAAGAATAAATACATGGAAGCAAAAATAATGAGAGCCAAATACAAGAATCTATTATCCAAAGTGAAAAAACAAATTCAATTTTTAAAGAGGTCGTTACGTGGAAAAGAAGAAGTATAAACTATTTTTAGAGGTTCTCGGGCGTTTTTACGAAGCTGGATTATTGAAAAATATAATCCTGATAGGTAGTTGGTGTTTGTATTTCTATGAAAATTATTTTAAAGGATTAAACTTTACGCCGACGATAAGAACTAGAGATATTGATTTTTTGGTTCCGATTCCTCCAAAGCTTAGGCAAAGAGTGGATATTCCTGAATTACTTAAAGATTTGGGTTTTGTTTTAAGTTTTATTGGATCAAAGGGTTACATGAGGCTAGATCATCCGGAATTGATAGTTGAATTTCTTGTTCCTGAAAAGGGAAAGGGGACAGGTAAGCCATTTCCTTTACCCGAAATAGGCTTAAATGCTCAGCCATTAAGATATTTAGATTTTCTTGCCTCTAATGTAATAAAAATAAAAGTCGACAATATAGTGGCTAAGGTTCCTCATCCGGCGGCCTTTGCTCTTCATAAATTAATTATTCATCAAAGAAGAGCTAAACCAGAAAAAGCAAATAAAGATCTTGAGCAAGCGTTGATGATTTTGAGTTTTTTGATTAAAAATGATGAGCAGCCGGTTATCAGAAATACTTTTAATTCAATGCCGAAACAATGGCAGAAGAATGTGCTTGATAGCTTAAAAAAAGCGAAAGCAGAAGAAATTATTCAGATATTGGAAAAATAAAAGTAGCCCCACGGGGATTCGAACCCCGGTCGCAAGCTTGAAAAGCTTGTGTCCTAACCCCTAGACGATGGGGCCACTAGAGATGAGGTATTTTACAATAAAAATTGGATTTTTTCTACCCTGACTTTTTGTTTATTAAAGCAAGTATATATTGTGAATTTTTCATTCTTTTAAGATAACTTTCTCTTTTTATTGCATTGCTACGGGTAGAAAATTCTTCATGATAAATAAGCTTTAAAGGTTTTCGGTTTTTGGTAGATTTTACGCTTCCTCTATTATGTGCAGAAAGCCTTTCTTGTAGGTCTGAAGTCTGACCAATATATAATTTATTATCTTTTTTGCTTTTTAGAATATAAACGTAGTACATGTAATAAAAAAGTGAAGTTTTTCTACCCCGGTCGCCCCGATTGAAAATCGGGGTGTCCTAACCCCTAGACGATGGGGCCAC
>JAHJIW010000009.1 GCA_018823125.1 Candidatus Margulisiibacteriota bacterium
GTTCCTAATGCCGGAGCGGTAGCCGCTGGTAGAGCATTAGGTACTTTTACTCTGGTACACTTTTTAGCTGGATTGGGTGGGTTAGGTTATGAACATCTGATGGATGATGTTTATGATAGAGCGGTAACCGCCCATGCCCAAGCGATGTATGAAGATTGGGAAGTAATTAGAAATCCTCAGACCTTTGTTGAATACATGGCACATTGGTCTAACCGAACCGCGGGATGGTTAGGTTCTCAAAATCTTACTAAATTTGCGTCTTCTGCACAATTTAGACCAGTGGTTGAACAAATGTACGAAGAACAAGCTACCGCAATTGATTCTTTAATCCTGGCAACTTTTGGACCAGCGATGGCACAGGCTTATGCACAAGATCATAACTTAACTCATGCTGATAAGGTTGCGGCTATTAAAGGTGTGGTTGAATCTATCCATAACGATCCAGCACAAAGAGAAATTTTTAAAGAATGGCAAGCTTTTGCCAAGATTTATAAAAAAGCTGGCGTCCGCGATATGGAAATGCCGGATGAGTTAATTAACCTTAACCTTGATGATGCCGATGCAGTGGCGGCTTTTGATCCTTCTATGGACTTTGTAAATGCCGTTGGTTCTCGAGGAATTGTGGTAATGAATAATGGCGGGAAAATCGAAGATGTAAGAGTTTTTGAATTTAAGAAAACCCAAAGAATGGTCGAGGTCATTGTGGAAACCCGCATGGGAATTTATGAAGTTCAACCTGGAGACGTTTCCAAAGGTTTTGTAGACAGCGAAGGAAATGTCAGAAGAGAAAGTATCTATTATGGTAAAGCCCTGCAAATGCTTAATGGCAGTTTAGATGAAGAGCAATTTGGCGCGGTATTAAGATTAGATGATATTCGAGATTATAAGCTGGAAAGAGATTTCATGATTCTGTTTTCTGACTTAGATCAACATTCAATGGCTTTATACGATTTAGCGGTGCTCTTATTTGATAAAGGCTATTCAACGCTGGATGCAGAGTTGCAAATTTCTCCAGAGTTAGTTAGAGATGCAGTTCTTGAACTTTTAAGTGATGTTGAAAACGGCGTATTTGGCCAAAGCTTCTCAAGAGGACATATTCCGTTAGTTACAGTTGATGGTGGAGTGAATGCTGAATTAATCGAATTCATCCAATCTTTGCCAAATCGGGAAATTGCAGCCGAATAAAATTTAGTTATTAATGGGGCGGTAACGTATTAACAGGCACGTTATTCGCCCCTTTTTTTTGCCCACTATTGAATACCCATCCTATATCTGTTAAGATTTCTTAGTCATAAAATCCACGAAACGAGGAGCTATTTAGATGGCAATGTTTGAGCGATTTACGGAGAGAGCCGTACGGGTAATCATGGCTGCCCAGGAAGAGGCCAAGCGGCTGGGGTCGGGGTTTGTGGGAGCCGAACATCTGCTTTTAGGGATGCTCCGCGAAGGCGAAAAAATTGTTATCCGCACCCTGGATTCCTTCCAGGTTGACCCGGCAACCGTAAAAGAAAAAATCGAAAAAGAAGTGGGCCGCCGCAGCCAGGCTAAGGGCGGCGAAATCCCCTTTAATCTTCAAGTTAAAAAAGTAATCGAATTTGCTTGGGACGAAGCCCGTCAGCTGGGCCACAGTTATGTCGGGGTAGAGCATCTCTTTTTAGGAATTTTGCGAGAAGGGTCCGGCGTGGTTGGTAAAGTATTAGGTGAATTAAAACTTGCTCCCACTGCAGCTAAAAATAAAGTAATTTCTATTTTAGGAGAACAAACTGTTTATCAGCGCCACGGTGTTCCTAAGTCAACCAATACCCCCATTCTAGATTCTTTCAGCCGTGATCTTACCTGGTATGCCAGAGAAGGTAGTTTGGATCCGGTGATCGGACGAGCCAACGAAATTGAACGCGTCATTCAAATCTTATCGCGCCGTAAAAAGAATAACCCGGTATTAATTGGTGAAGCCGGAGTAGGTAAAACGGCCATTGTTGAAGGCTTGGCGCAAAAAGTTGTGGCCGGCAACATTCCAGCTCCACTTTTAAGCAAGCGTATTGTCACCATGGACCTTGGTTTAATGATTGCGGGTACTAAATACCGCGGTGAGTTTGAAGATCGTCTCAAAAAAGTAATCGAAGAAGTGATTAAAGTTAAAAATGTAATCCTTTTTATTGACGAATTACATACATTAATTGGAGCGGGGGCGGCCGAAGGAGCCATGGATGCGGCTAATATTTTAAAACCCGCATTGGCGCGAGGAGAAATTCAGGTTATTGGCGCTACTACCATTGATGAGTTTCGCAAAAGAATTGAATCTGACCCGGCACTTGAGCGCAGATTTCAATCGGTGATGGTTTCGGAGCCTTCAGTTGAAGAAACTATCGATATTTTACGCGGTTTAAAAAGTAAATACGAAGAATATCATAAGGTTAAAATCGATGACTTAGCTTTAGTTTCGGCGGCCCGGCTTTCGGCGCGCTATATCTCGGATCGGCATTTGCCGGATAAGGCCATCGATTTAATTGATGAGGCGGCCTCCCGGGTTATGCTGCGTTCTTCGTCTGCTCCGCCGGAGTTAGTGGAAATTACTAAAGAGCTAGAGCAGCTACGATTCGAAAAAGAAAAAGCAGTCGGGGCCCAGCAGTTTGAAGAGGCGGCCAAACTACGCGATAAAGAAGAAAGCTTAAAGCTCCAATTCGAAGCCGCTTCCCGCAAGCTAAATAGTCCCGCTAAGGAAGGTTATGCTCGGGTAGATAGCGAAACCATTGCCGAAGTGGTTTCCAGCTGGACGCACGTTCCGGTAACTCAGCTTACCGAAGAAGAAACCCAGCGCCTGCTCCAGATGGAAGAAACGCTTAAAAAGAAAGTCATCGGACAGGATGAAGGGATCGCGGTTATTTCTAAGTCCATCCGCCGTGCTCGGGCGGGGTTAAAAAGTCCGCGCCGACCGATCGGTTCGTTTATTTTCATGGGACCTTCCGGCGTTGGTAAAACCGAGTTAGGCAAACGCCTGGCCGAATTTTTATTTGGTGATATGGAAGCGATTGTTCGGGTAGATATGTCCGAATATCTTGAATCGCACACTATTTCTAAGATGATCGGTTCTCCTCCGGGATACGTAGGCTACGGTGAGGGAGGGCAATTAACCGAACAAATCCGCAGAAAACCCCATTCCGTGGTGCTCTTTGACGAAGTGGAAAAGGCCCATCCGGATGTAATTAACGTTCTTTTGCAAATTTTGGATGACGGAAAAATCACCGATGCCCAAGGCCGTGCCATCGATTTTAAAAACACGGTCGTGATTATGACTTCCAATGTCGGGGCGGAGCAAATCAAAAAGGATACCGCGGTTGGGTTTGTAAATGTGGAAGACGTTGCCGGTAGTTACGAAAGAATGAAAAGTAAAGTTCTGGATGAACTGAAAAAACGTTTCAGGCCCGAATTTTTGAACCGCGTCGATGAATCCATCGTATTTCGTCCGCTGGCTAAAGAACATCTGATCAAAATTGTTGATATTCTTTTAGAAGAAACCAATGGCCGCTTAAAAGAAAAAGGCATTGAGCTGGATTTAACCAAACAAGCTAAAGCTTTTCTGGTAGATAAAAGCTACGATCCTAAATTGGGGGCCCGGCCGCTGCGCCGCGCCATCGAAGAACACATTGAAGATCCTCTTTCAGAGGAAATTTTGCGGGGTAAGTTTGGGTGGGGCTGTAAAATTAAAGCTACGATCGCTAATGACGCCATGGTTTTTAAAGGAACCAAAGGCAAGGTAGCCAAACCTAAAAAAGATAATACCAAAAAGACTGCCAAGTCTAAGAAATCAGACAATCCTTCCGACGATCCCGCCGAAAAAAAAGAGGATGAAGCTAAGGTAGGGTAAGAAAATCGATTATGCCAAAGACCGAAACCCGCTTTTTCTGTAAAGAATGTGGATACGACTCTCCAAAATGGCTCGGCAAGTGTCCTAACTGCGATGCGTGGGATTCATTGATAGAAGAAAACATCAGAGACGAAAAATCAAAGATTGTACGGCCCAGCATAGTGGTGTCTGAAAGACCGCAATCGATTGTTGAAGTGGAATTCAAAGAAGATCACCGGATTAAATCCGGCATCTCCGAGCTAGACCGGGTTTTAGGCGGGGGCATTGTTTCAGGATCAGTTATTCTGCTTTCGGGAGAGCCGGGAATTGGTAAATCTACGCTCATGCTTCAGGTAGCGCACAGTATTGCTAAAGTCGGTAAAGTTTTATACGTAACTGGTGAAGAATCTGCAGCGCAGATTAAAATGAGAGCCCAAAGATTAGGCGCACTTTCAAAAGAGTTATTGGTTTATCCAGAAACCAGTGTTTTTGCCGTGGAAAATGAAGTTAATAATTTAAAGCCCGCATTTTTGATTATTGATTCTGCCCAAACTATGCACCGCGATGATATTGCGTCGGCCCCGGGATCGATTTCTCAAGTCCGGGAAAGTTCAAATTATATTATTAAAATTGCTAAATCTTTGGGGATGCCAACTTTTATCGTAGGACACGTTACCAAAGAGGGAAATATTGCCGGACCCCGGCTTTTAGAGCACATGGTGGATACGGTTTTATACTTCGAAGGCGACCGCCATAAATATTTCAGGCTGATCCGGGCTACGAAAAATAGATTTGGTTCAACCAATGAAGTTGGGGTCTTTGAAATGGGGGAGAAGGGACTGATTGAGGTTTCTAACCCTTCAAAATTATTCTTAGAAGAGCGCCAGGAAGGAACTTCAGGTTCTTCGGTCATGGCTACGGTCGAAGGAACCCGCCCGCTCTTAGTTGAATTGCAGGCTTTGATCACGTCTACCTCATCTCCGGTTCCCCGCCGTGGGGTTACGGGGTTAGATTATAGTCGTACATCAATCATTTTAGCGGTAATCGAAAAACGACTAGGTTTAAAACTAGGCGACAAGGATGTATACGTTAATGTTGCGGGTGGCGTTAAGGTTTCTGAACCAGCCAGCGATCTGCCGTTAGCCATGGCAGTAGTTTCTTGTTATAAAAATAAACCTTTGCCGCAGGATTTAATGGTGGTAGGGGAGGTTGGCTTGGGTGGAGAAATTCGAGCGGTTAATCATATTAGTCAGCGTCTCGGTGAAGCAGCTAAACTGGGCTTTAAAACCGCGCTCATTCCTAAAGGAAACGCTAAAGAAGCCGCAAAAGTTAAAGGGATTCAAGTGCAGGCGATTGGCAATTTGAAGGAAGCGGTTACTTTCGTCCTATCTTAAAAATCCTATCTTTTTTGGTTTATCTTTTGGTGGAGAAAGCAACTTTTTTATTAATTTGAAAACCGTTTGTATTTCACCATCATGTTTTTCGTATTTTTGTTCGAGTTGGTTTAGTTTTTCAGCAAGCTTATGGTGGGTGGATAATATATTTTTTAATCTTATAAATACACGCATAATTGCAATGTTAACCCGAATGGCTTTTTTGCTTCTCAGGACGCTTGAGAGCATAGCTATCCCTGGCTCTGTAAAGGCAAAAGGTAGAGTTCTTCGTCCGCCCCAACTTGAAATCACAATTTGTGATTTCAAGATTTCAACTTCTTGCTTGGTTAACTGAAACATGAAATCCTTCGGAAACCTTTCGATGTTTCTTTTTACGGCTTGGTTTAATACAAATGTTTTGACCCCATAGAGATTAGCCAAATCTGCATCGATCATTACTTTATGTCCTCTAATTAAGTATATTTTATTTTCGATCCTTTCAATCGGTATTAAATTAATCATTTAATTTTCTCCTTGAGGTCACAATTTGTGACCTCAAGATACATAAGCAACTTTTTTGCCAACGTTGTTGAGCGTGGAAGTGACGGAAATATCATCAAGGTGTTGAAATTATGACAGCGCGGGGTAACTAGCGCTAAAAACTTTCTTTTAGCATACTCTCGATCTTACTTCTTACTTTGTGAATGGTTTTTTCCATGTCTTTATCGTTAACCGGAATGGGCTCTCCTATGGTGAGCTTAACTTTACTGGGATGAATAATGAAGGTTCCTCTGGGCATGATATCAAAACTTCCCGAAATAGCAATCGGGAGCACCGGAACCCCCGACTGCTTAGCAATTACTAAACTGCCGCGCTTAAATTGACCGAGGCTGCCGTCTCGAGTGCGGGTTCCTTCCGGGAAAATAAGGATAGTTTCTCCGCGCCGAATTTGTTTGGAAGTATCATATAGCGTTTTATGGGCTTTTAAGGTCTTGAAACGGTCGATCGGGATGTAGCCGGCCAGTCTTAAATAAGTTCCGAAAATAGGAACTTTAAAAAGCTCTCTTTTAATGACAAATTTAAAGAAAAGCGGGATGTTAGCCAAAAGGATTAGTATGTCGGCGGCGCTTTGATGGTTGGCCGCTAAGACCAGCGGTTGGTCTGCCGGAATATTTTCGATTCCCTCAACCTTAACTTTGGTTCGAGATACAGCGATAATAATTTTAGCCCAAATATTGGCAGCTTTTTGAAAAACGTGTTGTTTATTGGAAGCAAAAAGGGCTACGATGGTGGTGATCATTGTTCCGACGATAAAAGTAATTACCACGAAAATATAAATGAATATGGTATGCAATAAATTAACTATAAAACTCATGTTCACCGTAAATATAACATAACTTGGAGGAAACTCAAAATTTATTCACTCATAACTCTTAGTATTTCTTCTTTAGTCGTAATTCCTGACGCAACTAATTGCAATCCATTTTCTAGTAAAGTATGCATCCCTTTTAATTTTGCATGATTCAATAAAACATCTTTTGCTGCAGCAGAAGATATCAGCCGGCTCAATTCTTCATCAATGGTTAACACTTCAAATACCGCCTGGCGGCCTTTGTAGGTTTCTCCTGAAATCTTTCGGGTTAACCGCTGGGAGATTAGTCCAATTAGTGCTCCGGAAATTAAATAAGGTTCGATTCCCATGTCGATCAGGCGTCCTACCGTTGATACGCAGTCATTAGTATGAATAGTAGATAGTACTAAATGCCCGGTCATGGCAGCCGTGATCGCAATTTTGGCGGTTTCTTTATCTCTGATTTCTCCAACCATGATGATATCCGGATCCTGTCTTAAAACCGCGCGCAGCCCGCGCTCAAAAGTCATGCCGATTTTTTCGTTGACCTGAATTTGGTTGATCTGTTCAAAAGAATATTCCACCGGATCTTCTATGGTAATAATATTAACTTCAGCTTGATTGAGTTTTTGCAGGGCGGCGTAAAGGGTGGTGGTTTTCCCGGATCCGGTAGGGCCTGAAACCAGGATTATTCCGTGCTTCTTAGATAGCATTTTTTTAAATTCTGCCAGTTCTTTCGGAAACATATCTAATTTTTCCAGGGATTTTATGGAAGCCTCCTTATTGAGGATCCGAATTACCGCTTTTTCTCCAAATACGGTGGGAATAGTGGAAATCCTAAGGTCGACCCTTTTTTCTTCTACTTTCATGAAAATCCTGCCGTCTTGCGGCAGCCTTTTTTCGGCGAGGTTAAGATGTGCTAATACTTTAATCCGGGAGATAAGCTGGATCAGTATTTCTTTTTTGGTTTTTAAGATTTCCTGCAGGAGGCCGTCCACCCGCATGCGTACCAGGGCATCCGATTTTTGCGGTTCAAAATGTAAATCGCTAGCTCCGTCCGCAATTGCTTTTTTGATTAGGTCGTTTAAGGTGGAGATGATCATATTTAGATAAAACCGATCTTTTTAGGTTTATGATTGGGAGGATTTAACAATTTTTCAATTGTTTCAAAGATTAGCCCAATTTCTTTGTCATGTTTGTGGTATCGTTTTTCAAATTTATTTTCTAGTTCTTTTAACTTTTGAGCAATTTTCTTATTTGAAGCAATGACTTGCCTAAGTCTTACAAAGGTGCGCATGATTATGATGTTTACATAAATTGACCGGTCACTATTTAATACTGATGAAAGCATGGCGATGCCTTGTTCGGTAAAAACATAGGGTAAATAACGTCGACCGCCTCGTTTTGAGGTTCCAAAATGGAACCTCAAATTCCGTGCTTCTTTTCCATTTAATTGGAACATAAAATCTTTAGGGAAACGCTTGAAGTTTCTTTTAACTGCTTTATTAAGGCTTTTGGTTTTGACTCCATATAGTTCTGCTAGATCAGCATCTAACATTACCTTCTGGCCTTGAATTAGATAAATCCTATTTTCAATTACTTCTACTGGCACTAAATTACTCATTGTCTATTCCTCTTTGAGGTCACAATTTGTGACCTCAAGATTAAACAAGCAATTTTATTGCCAATGGAAATCGTGCTTGAGGGTGTTGATTAAATCGTCAGTGGAGGGCCTTTTGTGCTGCTTTTTCCATCACTTCAACTGGAGCATTTATGCCGGTGAAAACAGTGAAGGCCAGAGCACCTTGATAAACCAGCATGGATAGGCCGGTTGTAGCTTTGGCGCCGGAAGCTTTAGCTTGTTTGGCAAGTTGAGTTTCAGCCGGGTTATAAACCAAGTCATATATATATGTATGGGGATTGATAATTGTATTAGGGGGCAGGGGAGACATATTTTCTTTGGGATGCATGCCGATTGGAGTTGCATTGACCAATAAATCGCAATCGGCAATGTATTCGTTTAAATCGTTATTCTTGGAAGGCAGACCGATTACCTTGGTTTCAAAGTTTGAGGTTATTTGTTCTGTCAGGTGGATGGTTTTGGTTTCATCAACATCATAGATGACAATTTGGGTTGCCTTGTTTTCAGCCAGGATCATGCCAACTGCTTTAGCCGCGCCGCCGGCGCCAAGCAAAACTACCTTCTTGCCTTCCGGCGTAATTCCCAGCTTATTCTTAATCGCTTCCAAAAATCCGGGACCATCGGTGTTATAGCCGATTAATTTTCCGTCTTCATTTTTGACCGTATTTACCGCACCTACGATTTTGGCGTATTGGGTGATTTCATCCAGGTGTTCCATAACGGTGACTTTATGCGGAATGGTAACGTTGATGCCTAAATAACCTTTTTCTCTGACTTCCTGGAGGAACTTTCCGAGGTTTTTGGGCTTCACGTGAAAGGCCTTATACTCCATTTCCTGATCCATATTGAGGGCTTTTAGCGCCGCATTGTGCATAGCGGGGGAAATACTATGGGCAATGGGGTCTCCGATTACGCCTAAAATCTTCTTTTTCATGAGTTAGATTATAGCACTTTTTGGGCTAGCTGTAATTTCATGATTTGGCCAACAATTACCGAATTCCATGCAAGTTTTGGCCTTCTAACCACGATATATAAAGTGTAGAAGAGCGAATTTCGGTATCCCTAAGGAACCCTCCGAAATTCACTCTTAAGAGGCTCAAAACCTAAATTGATGGGGAGAAGCCCGATGGTAAATAGACTCAAAAACTTTATATTTCTACTCTTAATTTTTACATTTATTGTATCTTTTGCTGGATCTGCTTGTGCAATTAATATCACGCAAACACCGCCGAACCAAAATGACCTAGTTGAAGATTCTCTCATCAATTCCTATCATGAAAAGATCATAGTTGACGAACAAGCTGTTTTTACATTGGTCAAAGCGCCGGTTGGATTTACCTTAACTCCTGATGTGCTTGGAACCGGGGCTAATTTAGATTGGACCCCTACCAATAAATATGTTACCCACGGACACTGGGGAGGTGGACCAGATAATGAAATTGTTATCGAGGCAACCGGAGTAATTACCGGTACCACTGTTCAACATACGATCCTTTTGGGTGTATATAACAATAATCCTGTTTTTTATTCTACTAATCCATATTTAGTTCAAGACTGGCCAACGGGAGTGCCTTTGACGATTAACAGTTTTGATAATGATGATGAAGGTGACCTGGCTGAAAGACAAACTGATCCGGCTAACAGCCCCTTTTATAAGGCAGACCCATTTATTGGATCACCATCCAGTGCCTGGTCTACCGTAATTGATAAAGAAATTGGAATAGTCAAACTTGGATGTGATGTGGTTGGGTCAGTAAAATATAATATCGTTGCTTTTGACGGTGTTGGAAGCGAAGCAACCTTTGATCCATGGACTACCTATACTGAATATACTTTAAAAGTTGAATTTGCGCAAAACCAACCGCCGGTGGCAGACAATCAAACGGTAACTATTAATGAAGGCGATACCAACATTCAAATAACTTTAACCGGTTATGACGTTTGGCCTTTTGGTATTCCGATCACTTTCTATTCCCAGGTTTTAAATTTACCTTCTGGAGCAACTTTAACTCCGGATGCTAACTTTAAAGATAACGGAATTATCTACTATGATCCTCCAAACACGGATTGGAACGGAACCGATACCTTTAACTTTAAAGTTTTTGATGGCGGGCTTTTTTCTCAGCCGGGGATAGTAACGGTTCAGGTCCTTCCGATCAATGATGCTCCGGTAGCGGTGGATGATACATATGCTGTAGATGAGGGTGCTACCATAACGGTTTTCCCGATAAATGGTGTTCTAAGTAATGATACCGATGTTGACAATAATATTATTCAACTAAATGCAGTTTTAGTGGACGATGTTGACCATGGCTTATTGAATTTTAACTCTAACAATGGATCTTTTGTTTACGAACACGATGGTTCCGAAACTTTGAGTGATACCTTTACTTACAAAGCCAATGATGGCCAGGATGACTCAAACGTTGCAACGGTTACCATAACCATTAATCCTATTAACGATGCCCCGACTGCCGACGCCGGCCCGGATCAAAATTCATATTCTGCTTCTTTGGTAACCCTGGATGGTTCCGGATCTTCCGACGTTGATGGAGATCCGTTAAGTTATATTTGGATCAATGCGCATGGGATTACCTTAGATGATATATATGCGGTTAATCCAACCTTTACTGCTCCGGAAGTTACTGCTCCGACCACTTATACCTTTACTTTAACGGTCACCGATCCTTCAGGATTAATTGATAGTGATGAGGTAGATATCACCATCAGCGAAGCTCCGGATTCGATTGCTCCAATTATTAACGCTACGGTCAATGGTACTTTAGGTGATAATAATTGGTACGTAAGCGAAATTACAATCGATATGGAAGCCGAAGATCCTGATTCAGGAATTGCTAAGATTGTGTACTGGGCAAATTCTGATGCTCCTACCGAAGTTTATACCACTACTGCCTCTGACGTAATTGCAGTGGATGGATCACATACCTTTAGTTGTTATGCCGTGGATAACGTTGGCAATACCAGTGCCACGGTTCTGATCGAAGATCTTCATATTGACACTGCTCCGCCTGAAATTACGGATGTAAAGTTAGAGGATACTTATTTAGCAGAAAGCGGTACCGTTGACTTTGGTGCCGTGATCCCCGGTGTGTATCCTCAGCTTTCCGCCAGTGTTTCTGACGTTATGTCTGGTGTAGCCGAAGACGAAATTTGTATTAGTTTCAACGGCAGCGATCTTTCACTGAGCGCGAGCGAAGTTACTGGTATCGTTGGCATGGGAACCGCCTATGAGCTTAGTTCTACTTCTTCAGGCTTAGGTGTTGGAACTAATGAATTTGAAATTGTAGCGCGAGACTTAGCTGGAAATGAAACAACCTATAACGCCCGGGTTAATGCCGAAGCGCTGATTACTTACGGATACATTTATCCTAACCCATGGCATTTAGACATACCGTTGAGCATTACTTTTGGAATATCCGAAGCTAAGGACGTTACCGTACATATATATGATGAGGTTTCCAGATTACGTAAAGTATTGAACTACAGCGCAGTAGCTGGAAACAACACCTTTACCTGGAGCGACGATGTTGGGTTAGGCAATGGATTATATCCATTTAAGGTATTTACTACCGCGGATAAGCAAATTTTGTTTACCGGTAAATTAGTTGTGGTGAGGAGATAATACGTGAAAACTAAGTTATTTAAAATTTTATTAACTACTTTAATCTTCGGAATCCTGTTTGCGGCTGCTTCTTTTGCCGTGATTGATCCGATGTACATTGGGGTAGGAGCCAGACCGTTAGGCATGGGTAAAGCTTATGTTGGTTATGCCGAAGATGGTAACGCTATGTTCATGAACCCGGCTGGATTAGGCCGCATCGACCGCATTAAGTTTAACAGTATGTCGGCTACCATGATGGGTGACATTAACTATCTGGTATTAGGCGGAGTTTACCCATTAGCCGAAGGACAATCGGTAGGCGTAGGTTATGTTGGACTGGGTTCTGGCGGAATTGACCTAAGAGATAACAGCGGAAACTCAGTTGGAACTGGTGATTACAACAGTGCAGTTTTCTTTCTTTCTTATGGTCTTAAAGCTAATAATTTAATCTCAACTGCTCCCGAGAATTTATACTTAGGCGCTAACTTAAAATACTTCAGCCGTGCTTTAGCTGGTTCTTCTGACATGGAAGAGGGCAGTGGATCCGGTTTTGATGTGGACGTCAGTTTACTTTATCAAGCTAAACCATGGTTAAGACTAGGTTATACTCAGCAAAATACGTTACCTTCAAGTTTAGGGGCAAAAATCAATTTTGCTAATGGATATTCCGAAGGAATTCCTTTAGTTTCTAAAGTTGGCGGTAGAGTTCAGGTTTTAGGTGAAAAGGAAACCGCGCTACGCGAAGCTAATTTTGATTTATCAATTGGTTTAGACGCTGATATTTACGTTACCGAAAAATTACCAACTGCTTTTCACTTAGGAACCGAAATTTGGCCAAATGAAATATTAGCGATCAGAATGGGGCTTGACCAAGATCCGAGTGTTAATGGCCTAGTCACTAACATTTGTGCTGGAATGGGTGTTCGTTACCGCGGATTCGAATTTAATTATGCTTACCATCCTTACACCGAGTTTTCACAGGATACTACTCACTATTTCTCTATTGCCTATGTTGGTGAATCAATTGTTCCTTTTGTACTAACTGTTGATGCTCCTTCAGATAAAGTGATCACTAAAGACGAAAAAGTAAGAGTTTCGGGTAAAGTAGAAGGATTAAAGAGAGATAAACTACGCACCTTAAAAATCAATGGCACTTCCATTGCTTTAAATGACGATAAAACCTTTGAAGCTGACGTTACTTTAGAAGTTGGTAAAAACTTAATCAAAGTTGAAGCCGAAAGAAACGACGGGGCTGCGGATCAAGCTAAAAAGCGCATCCTTAGAATTAAGGAATTTGCTGATATCAACGAAGATACCTTAGCTCACCAAGAAATCGAATACTTTGGCACCATCGGATTAATCGAAGGCTATCCGGGCGGAAAATTTGATCCGGAAAAAGTTTTATCCAGAGTTGAATTATCTACCATTTTAGTTAGAACTACTAACTTAGAAACGCCAAAAGTTTACGGACAGGTATTTGGCGATATTTCTTCCAGCCACTGGGCCAATCAATACCTCAAAGTAGCTAAAGACTATTATTTAGTTGAAGGATATCCGGACGGATCGTTTAAAGCAGATAAAGAAATTAATCGTATCGAAGGCGCGGTGGTGGTTACTCGTTTCGATAATGATATCGAATATCCGGAAGTAGTGGTTTCTAATCCTTATGATGATATTACTACTTCTCACTGGGCGGCACCGCACGTAACCGAAGCTAAGGATGCAGGCATGCTGGATTATGTTATTACTGATTCGCTAAACGGACCAATTGGCGTTGATCGTTCGCAGTTTGTATCCATGCTGGCTAAAACTGGTATTGGACAACTATTGATTGATCAACTATTAGACTTCGAAACTGGTTATGAAACCCCGGATGAAAAGATCGTTTATATTCCTAATAAGATTATTGAACGTAGTGTCGCTGAAAAAGCTATCGAGAAATCTAAAAAATCCAGTTCAGTTAAATCTAAAAGTACAACTAAAGTTACTCAGCAAAAATCCACCAAATCATATGCAAAAAGCACCAAGAAATCTCAAAAAGTTGATATGGCTAAGCTGCGCAAATACCTGCAAACCTATGAGAAAACTGATATTGTTGGTACCGCCAACAGCAAAGGCACCGACGGCATGGTTTATATCTTAGGTAACGGTAAGTTCTTGCACGTGATCGGATTAGGCGTAAGTATTTATGACGCTAAAGATGGTTCGTGGAAGAAAATTGACTACAATTTAGTGGCCTCAATCGTCAATTAAAGGTACAAAAACACATCCGATGCTTTCCGTGGTTACAATTTCCCCTTTGATTTTTTCTATGATGGTTAAAGTTTGAAAATATGGATTTCCCACCGGAATAATTAGTTTCCCGCCCTCCTTAAGTTGATCAATTAAGCTTTGTGGAATTTTATCTGCTGCCGCAGTTACTAATATGCGATCGTAAGGGGCCTGCTTTTTGTATCCTTTAGCTCCGTTGCCAACTACAACCTCAAAATTTTGATAACCTAGTTCTTTGAGCTTATTGCTGGCACGATCTGCCAGGGTTTTAACTCTTTCAACGGAGATGACCTTTCTGGCTAATTCACAAAGGATGGCCGCTTGATACCCGGATCCGGCGCCGATTTCTAATATGGTTTCTTTGCCGGTTAGCTCTAATAGTTCAGTCATAATGGCCACCATATAGGGCTGGGAAATGGTTTGGCCTTCGCCGATGGGAAGGGCGCAGTCATCATAAGCCGCATCTTGAATGTTAGCCGGAACACACAAATGTCGGGGGACCTTACGGAAAGCTTTTAGTACTTTGGGATCGCGGATACCGCGGGCGATCAGCTGGGTATCCACCATCTCATCTCTTAAAAATCCGGAGCGATCTTCCTGCATATTATTCATTATCGCTAAATCCCTCTCTAAAGTAAATAGAAAAATACCTTGACAATTGCTCAGACTTCTTTAAAATGAAAATGAAAGTCAGTTTTTTATTGAGGAGTGTGTATTTTTGCTGCAAGAGGGGAAGGTTGAATACGGTTTCGGTCCCCATTTAATGCTGGATTGTTATGGTTGTCCTACCGAAAAACTAGGGGATGTTGACTTCATTTTTGAAACCCTCGATAAATTCCCGGATAAGATCGAAATGACCAAGCTTATGCCTCCCTACGTGTTTAAGTACAAAGGAAAAGTTAAAGACGATTGGGGAGTTTCGGGTGTAGTGCTAATTGCGGAGTCCCACATTACCATCCACACTTTCCCGGAAAAACAACATGCTTTTGTTGACATTTTTTCCTGCAAAGAATTTGATGCCGCCCAGGCCGCCGCTTATTTAATTAAATTGTTCGAAGCCAAAAAACATGATATCCAGCTTTTAAACCGGGGAATGGATTTTCAAAGAGACGTAAGACAAAGTGTTGATATTGTGGGAGGCGACCGCCGAGCCTTTTTTGAAAGGCCCCGTTTAACTATTAATTAGGACAAAATATGTCTTCATTTGCCGAAGCTAAGTTTGTAATTCTTCCGGTTCCCTACGAAGCAACCACCTCATATGGCCAGGGTACTAAAGCTGGACCAGCCGCAATTCTCAAAGCCCTTGATCAAGTTGAAGAATTTAATCACGAGTTTCAGTTTGATGCCTGGAGAAAAGACGGTATTTATATCCAAAAGGCGCTTTCGGTTGCAAATACCAAGCGTCTTCCGGTAAATCAAATTAAAACGGGCATCCAAAAGATTTTGTCCAAAGGTAAAATCCCCATCATGTTGGGTGGAGAGCATTCAATTGCGATGCCTGCAGTAGAAATTGCTAAAAAGCATTATCCAAAGCTCACGGTATTACAAATTGATTCACATGCCGATTTAAGAAGTAAGTATATGGGGGATAAAGACAGCCATGCCACCGTCATGCGAAAAATATTAGATATTTGTCCGGCGGTGCAGGTTGGGATCCGCAATATTTCTGAAGAAGGTTATCAATTTGCCAAAGAATCCGGCCAGCTAAAAAAGATTCACTTTGCCGAAAAGAAATTGAATATCCGAAAAGTTTTGCGACAGCTTTCCAGGGATGTTTATATCACTTTCGATGTAGATGCCTTGGATTCTGCGGAGATGCCATCCACGGGCACACCTGAACCTGGTGGATTTTATTATCGACAAGTGCTTGAGCTTATCAAAGCCGTGGCTAAAAAGAAAAATATTGTTGGGATGGACGTTGTAGAGCTAATGCCGATTAAAGGATTACATGCCCCTGATTTTCTGGTTGCCAAGCTTATTTATCAGGCTATCTGTTATATTTCATATTTCTCCAAATAGTGAAATTTCCTCCCTAAATTTTCGATAATTATATAAGAGGGAATAAGTATGCCTACTGGAATATCAAAAATGAGAGTTTATGCAAAAGATGGCCAACGCCGTAGCGGCCGAATTGCGGTTGCCCGACAAATATCACCTCGTCCTGAAATGGACGTGGCACAAAAAGCCAGATTAGTTGAATTAAAAGAGCGTGCAACAACCATTGGCAACGATATTGTTGGTGGTAAGGCTTTATGGTCTTGGGCGATTTTTGATTTTGGGGGAGAATTGCCTAGGGAAGGGGAAGACGTCGCCTATTGGCGTGGCTATTTTCAGGTAGACCCCGATCAGGTGGCCAGAGCCGGAGAAATTATCCATCAAGTAGCAGAAGAGCGAACGGAGCAAGACTTATTAACCCATTTTAAAGTTTTAATTGCTTGTGTGCCGGTGCGATCTCTTGTTCATGAGCTGGCGGGGCCGCCAAGTATGAAAACGTGGCCGGATGATAAGTACGTAGGAGATTTCAGGGCACATGAGGCGGGTTTGCCGATAAGCGCAATTTATGGGATGAGGCAGGAAGATATGCTGGGGGTTTTAGCTTCTCTTTTTAGACAGGATGCGTGGAGAACAGAAATTGAGGCCGAAAGAATTGCCAGAGGACACTTTGATTTTCGGCAGGGAACTAACCGTTTTAGAGATCCCAATTCCGGAGAACTTTCGATCTGCCTTTCTCACAATAAATTTCCCGGTCACACTAACGTGTTTTTAAAACGTTTGCATGCCGAAGGAAAAAACTGGAGAGAAGAAGTAGACGGGCCGACCACCAAAGAATTAGAGGCAGCGTGGAGAGCCGGAACGATAGCAGAACTAGTTAACCCATAAATTTAATGGCCTTTTCCAACCGCTCAATTACTTTTTCTTTACCCAAAACCTCAATTACATCATACATTCCAGGAGTAACTGCTCTTCCGGTTAATGCTAACCTCGCCGGATGAATGACCCCTCCTAATTTTACTTTTAATTTTTCAGCTAAGCCTTTAAAAACGTCTTCAATGCTTGGTTTATCAAAAGTTTTAAGTTCGGATAGAGATCGTTTTAAATCTTCCAGGATTTTTGTAGTTTCTTCGCCTTTAAAATGTTTAGCGGCGGCTTTTTCGTCATAGGAGGTAATGTCTTTAAAGAAATATTCGGAGGCCGGAACAATATCGGTAATTAATCTAAGTCGTTCTTGCAGTACGGTGATAACTTTTTTAAGATAAGCGATGCCGGCGGCATCTTTATCATCGAGTTTTAGCTTGGGATAGGCTTTTTCCAGGTAGGGTAGAGCCAGATCAAAGATTCTTTCGGGGAGTGATTCTTTAATGTAATGGCTGTTGAGCCAGGTTAACTTATCCGAATCGAAAACCGCGGGGCTATTAGTAACTTTATCCAGAGTAAATAGTTCAATCAATTCTTTCCTGGAGAAAATTTCCTGATCTTTGTGTCCCCATCCCAGACGCGCCAAAAAATTCACCATGGCTTCGGGTAAAAAACCTTCCTTTGCGTATTCGGTTACCGATTGAGCCCCGTGTCTTTTGGATAAACGGGCTTTATCTTTACCTAAAATCATGGGGATGTGGCCAAAGTGCGGTGGATTCCAACCAAAAGCCTGATAGATCTGGATTTGGCGGGGTGTATTAGACAAATGATCATCGCCGCGGATCACGTGCGATATTTCCATGAGGTGATCATCCACGACCGCAGCGAAATTATAAGTTGGAAAGCCATCTGATTTCATGATAATGAAGTCGTCGAGGAGTTCATTTTCAAATTTTACTTCACCGCGGCATAAATCGTTAAATATGGTTTTTCCTTCTTCCGGCATTTTAAAACGCAGCACTTTATTGCGGCGGCTTACGTGTAGTTCCTTAGCATCTTCGGCGTTGAGGAAGCGGCATTTCTTATTATATTTTGGAGCGGCTTTATTTTTAGCCGCTTTTTCTCTTTCCTTTTTTAATTCATCAGTAGTACAGTAACAATAATAGGCTTTGCCTTCTTTAATTAATTGCTCAGCATATTTTTTGTAGATATGCAGGCGCTGGGTTTGAAAATAGGGTTCAAAGGGGCCGCCGTCGCGAGGGCCTTCTTCCCAGTAAATACCCAACCAACTTAGACCTTTCAAAATAGTTTCAACTGCTTCCTGGGTGGAGCGTTCCTGGTCGGTATCTTCAATCCTTAAGACAAACGTGCCGTCAAAATGTTTAGCAAAAAGCCAGTTAAAAAGCGCGGTGCGGGCTCCGCCCAGGTGCAAGGCTCCGGTGGGACTGGGCGCAAACCTGACCCTTACTGCTCCGTTGACGATTGTTTCTCGACTAGACATATATATAATTCCTTGTTCCCGGTTTCACGATAAAGTATAATCAGTTTAGTCAGTATCAGTATACATTTTTAGGCTCTATCTCATCAAGTGAGGAGCAGCGTGTTGAAGAAGATTGTATTAAGTTTAGGTTTTCTCCTTTTGTTTTCCACGGTTTCTTTTGCGGCTAACGACGGATTAATCTCAATTTTAAAAGACGGGGTGGGTGTCCGCTCTCTGGCGATGGGCGGAGCTTTTACCGCGATCGCCAATGATCCTTCCACCGTATTTTATAATCCGGCCGGATTAGCTTATCAAAGTTTAGGGTTGATTCAGGGCTACGATGATATTAATCATCAGCAAAGTTCCGATTATGATCATACGTTTATTCTTTTTCACTCGATTGCATTTGGACACTGGCTAAAGAAAGATCTTAACGGAAACCTAAATGAAATTTATGCCTATAGTATTGGACGCCGTGCTTCGCCAGACATCAGTTACGGAATTACACTCAAAAATGCTCAGTCTAATCAAGCGGGCGGCCAGATATTAGGGTACAGTTATGATATTGGAATTTTGGGGGTCATTTCACCGCAATTTAGATGGGGTATTTTGGTGCAGGATATAATTGAAACTTTAGACGTTCCGGCCAGTTTTAGGGCCGGAGTGGCTTACGCCGTTTTTCCCACCATTATGCTGGCTTCGGATATCGAATTTAGAAATTTAAGAGCAGCGGCGGGCCCTGATATTTATGGTCATTTTGGCGTAGAAAATAAAATAACCGATGGTTTTGTAATTCGCGGCGGCTACGACCGCAATCATTTTACCGGCGGAGCATCGGTTGGGTTAGGTCCGGTAACAATCGAATACGGTCTGATTACGGCGACCGAAGGCAATACGTCTTCGGTGCAGATGTTAGGAATGAAGTACGGTCAATAAATGGAGGTTTATATGCTCAAAAAGTTTATTTATTTACTGATTTTAATTTTAATATTTTCCGGTGCCGCTTTTGCGGATCTTACTGATGATCTTTTTAGGCAGGGGATGGGGATCAGGGCGATGGGGATGGGGGGAGCAGCTACCGCGGTGGGCGGCGATGCCAGCTCCATTTTTTATAATCCGGCCGGCCTTTCCGATTTGATATTTGAGTATGCGGTAGGCGCCACCGATTTAGATCAAGCCGATTATACCGCCAGTCGATACGACCTTTTAAGTATTGGCCCCTTTGCCTATGGAAATTTCGGTTTATCTACATCGCAAGAATCGGCGTCAACCGTAATGTACGGTTTTGGCGCCAAGGGGATGGGAGGTTTTAACTGGGGAGTTGCCTACAAAACAGCCCGTTGGAATTTGCTGACCGGAAACGGTGAAGGCTGGTCCGCAGATTTGGGAATCCTCTTAAAGATTACGCCGGCGCTTTCGCTTGGTGTGGTGGGACAGGAAATTGCTTTTCAGCGCGGGTTTCTTGCTCCATCTGCTACGCGAGTTGGCATGGCCCTGATGCCGCTGCTTGATCGTATGCTTTTTGCGGCAGACGTGGAGATTGACGAAGGCCGCCGCAGGGAAAATTTATCCCATTTCGGGATGGAACTTGAAATTACCAAAGGATTAATCGGTCGGGTAGGCAGTGACCGCGGGCTAATGACGGCGGGAGCCACCTTTCAATTCCCGCTGATTGCATTTGAATACGGCATGAAAAATCGCGGCGGATCCCAGGGGTTAATCCAGCGTTTTGGCGGAACCATCCGTTTTGTAAAAAAGCGCGAAAGAAGCTTTTCTATCTTTGGACCGAAAGAATATGTAGAAATTGATCTGCGGGGAGCAGTTTCGGGTGGAACGGATAGTTACAGTATTTTAGGCGGCTATTGTCGCGGATTAGATAGTATTCTTTCAACCCTGCGCCAGGCCAGTCGCGATCCTGGATTGCAGGGTATTTTTATTAAGATATCTGACTTTCAATCCGGGTTGGGTGGTCAGGCTGTGGTGCAGGAAATCCGGGGTGAACTTGAGGCGGCCAAAGAGTCGGGCAAGAAGATTGTAGTTTATATTGAAAGCTCCGCTTTGGGAGATGGATATTATTTAGCCAGCGTCGGCGACAAAATTATTGCACCCCAGGGAGCCTCGCTGGGTGGCCTAGCCAAAAAAGTTGAAATAACCCGCATCAAAGAACTTTACGAAAAATTAGGCATTGAATGGCAGCTTTTTGCTGAGGGTAAAAACAAAACTACCTTCTCCGGACTAACCGAGGGATTGACCCCGGGACAAAGAGAAATTTTAAAAGGCGTAGTGGATGACTTATACCGCCAAATGCTAACCGACATTTCTGAAGACCGTGAAATTGAACTGGCCCGGCTGAAAGAAATTGGCGACGGCCGGGTTTTGACCGCCAAGGAAGCCCAGGAACTTGGTTTAATTGATGAAATTGGTTACTTAGATACCGCAAAAAAGATTGCCGCCGAACTAATTGATACTAAAGAAGAGATTCAGCTGGTTAAGCCCCAAAACTTAATGCCCGAAAAAGACATGCAGGATTATCTTTTCTCGTATTTTAATAAGGTAGCGGTGATCGAAGTTGATGGCGAAATTACCATCGGAGGCAGCGGTGATAATTTATTATTTGGAGGCCGTTATATCGGAGCCGACACCGTTTCCGAAAACATCCGCAAAGCCACCGAAGATACCCAGGTTAAAGCGATCATTTTAAGAGTAAACAGCCCAGGTGGTTCGGCCATTGCTTCGGGACAAATCTACGAAGAAATAAAAAGGGCCAGAGAAAAAGGAAAAATTGTGGTGACTTCCATGGGAGATGTCGGAGCTTCCGGAGGATATTATATTGCCTGCGCCTCCAATTATATTGTGGCTAATCCGGGAACCATAACCGGAAGCATCGGCGTGATCGGAGCCTTGCCCATCATGTCCGGTTTTTACGAAAAGTTTGGTATTAAAAAAGAAGTGGTCAAAGAGGGAAAATATGCGGACATGTTTTCGGGTCTGCGTAAGTTAACTCCGGAGGAAATCGAATCGATCCGCGTTTTACAAAAAGATACTTATGACGAATTTTTAGCTAAAGTAATCGCAGGCAGAGAGCTGCCTACGGCAGAAGTAAAAGCCATTGCCGACGGCCGCATCTTAACCGGACATCAGGCTTATGAATTAGGCCTGGTGGATGAATTAGGTGGTTTTCAAACCGCAATTAACCTGGCTAAGCAGGAAGCCCATATCCGCGGAGAGCCGGTTT
Organism: Candidatus Margulisiibacteriota bacterium; assembly: GCA_018823125.1. Taxonomy (GTDB): domain Bacteria; phylum Margulisbacteria; class WOR-1; order JAHJIW01; family JAHJIW01; genus JAHJIW01. Next base: position 21,675 of record JAHJIW010000009.1, read on the forward strand.
TAGTTTATTATGGCCGTCAACCGGGCTTATTTGTTCAGGTTGGCTCCACGATGCTGCAAATGATGGGACTGGAGAACGGAATTTTACCTGAGGTAAATAAGGGCGAACTGACCGAACTGAAGCTTTATTGAGGATTATTTTTCGGCGCGCTTTAGGTAATTGATGTTATTGGGATAAACCATGTCTAGTTCTTCTCTGGCGATTGCGGCAACCCGTTCGAGCGAGCTTTTTTCCGAAACTTTGGCTGCCAGCGACAGGTTTTCGGCGTGCATTTTATCAAATTCGATTTTTATTTCTTCAATCTGATATTTAATTTCCATGCTTTTGGTAAAAATTCCCAGGTGGATGACTGCCAGGGTTACTAAAAATATTAAAATGATAATGGCTTGGCCGATTTTCATAATTTTTCTGCCGCGCGTAACTTCGCGCTCTTAGCTCTGGGATTTAATTTTACCTCTTCGTCAGAGGCCGTGCTGGGTTTTTTGGTTAATATTTTCAGGCTTTTTTTGTGTTTGCAAAGACAAGCTGGAATTTTTGGATCACAAATACAATCTTTAGCTTCGGTTTTGAAAAATTCTTTTACAATTTTATCTTCCAGTGAATGATAGGCAATTACTACCAGGCGCCCCTTAGGTTTTAGGGTGCTTAATGCTTTGGGGAGGGCGGCGGCTAAATTATCCAGCTCCATATTGACTGCAATACGCAGGGCCTGAAAAACCCGGGCTTGAGAGTGGCGTACGTGTGCGGGATTGTTATCAGGAATTGCGGCTTTAACGATGCGGGCCAGATCCTCGGTAGTGCCGATATAATTTTGTTTGCGGGCGATGATGATTTTTTTGGCAATTTTTGCCGCAAACCGTTCTCCCCCGTAGTTTCTTATAATGTCGCTGAGATCTTCAAGCGCAATATTGTTGATGATTCCCTTTGCGGTAGCCGAAATGCCTTTATTCATCCGCATGTCTAAGGGACCCGCCTTGGAAAAGCTGAAACCACGCTCTCCCGTATCAATTTGATGCGAAGAAACGCCCAGATCCAGGAGGATTCCATTAACTTTACCGGCTATGCATTCATCGATCCGGGCAAAATTACCGTGCATCAGCTTAAGGTTTTTTCCGTCTAAGGCGGATTTGAATTTTATTTTACAAAATTCAATCGCTTCCGGATCACGGTCTAAGCCAATAACTTTGGCGCCGGCTTTTAACAGCGCTGCGGTGTGGCCGCCGCCCCCCAGGGTACCATCGATAAAAATTTTTCCTTTTTTGGGCTTAAGGATGGCGAGTGTTTCTTTTAGTAGGGCAGGGATATGATAAGTAGTCATGCCCTTAGATTATACCTTAAATATTTGCTATTTTTCTAGAGTTATCCAAGCTATAATGCCTTTATGATTTTAGATGATATCCTTAAGGTAAAAGAACAAGAAGTTAAGAACCTCCCGCTGGCTATGTTGAAAGCGGCGGTAAAAAATGTTTCACCCGCTAACGCTTTTCCCGCCAAAAAAGATGGCTTCATGATCATTGCCGAAATTAAAAAAGCTTCTCCATCCAAAGGGGTGCTTAAGGAAGATCTTGATCCGGTGGTATTGGCGAAGCAATATCTGGCGGGCGGAGCCAAAGCGGTTTCCGTTCTGACTGACCGGCAATTTTTTCAGGGGCACCTGGATTATATCCGCCGGATTAAAACCGAAGTTGATATTCCCATCCTCCGCAAAGATTTTATTATTTCCGAGGCCCAAATCTACGAATCACGCATTGCCGGCGCCGATGCCATTTTGCTGATTGCCAGAATATTAGACGAAGATCAATTATCTAAATTTGTTGATCTTTCAAAATCTTTGGGAATGAGCTGCGTAGTTGAGGTTCATGACGATGCGGATGTGGTTAAGGCGCTCAAGACTAACGCGGATATTATTGGCATCAACAACCGCGACCTCAATAATTTCGAAGTAGATATCCGAACTACGCTGGGCATCTTAAAAAACTTTCCACAACTCAAAGAAAAAACCCTGATCGCAGAAAGCGGCATCAAAAGCAAACAAGAAATTGACGTTTTAAAAACTAACGGGGTAGCGGGGGCGCTGATCGGGGAATCTTTAATTAAAGCTGCGGATCCCGCGGCTAAATTGAAAGAGTTTTTAGCATAACATGAAGATTAAAATCTGTGGAATAACTAGCCTGGCGGATGCCAAAGCCGCCGCCTCACTGCAAGCCGACTTTTTAGGTTTCATTTTTGCCAAAAGCCCGCGTAAGATATCAGTGGCGCGGGCCGAGCGCATCATTTATCGTTTGCCCATCGATGTAAAAGCAGTCGGGGTGTTTGTGAATGAAGATGCGGATAAAGTAAATCAGGTGGTCTGCCGCCTGGCACTGCCTTACGTGCAGTTGCACGGTGATGAATCACCGGAGTATTGTGCAAAAATTAAGACCCGGGTGATCAAAGTTATCCGTCCCCGCTCTCGAAAAGATCTTGAAGAAATAAAAAAGTATAAAGATGTTTTTGCGGTTTTGCTGGATACCTACTCTAAAACCAAACGCGGCGGTACCGGGAAAACTTTAGACTGGAAATTGGCCAAAGAAGCTAAAAAATATCATCCACACATCATGCTTTCGGGTGGTTTGACCCCGGAAAATGTGGCCGAGGCAGTTAAAAAAGTTAAACCTTTTGCGGTCGATGTCTCTTCCGGAGTAGAAAAGAGCCCCGGCAAAAAAAATATTCAAGGTTTGCGCAAATTTATCCATAATGCTAGAATCGGTTAGTCATGGAAGAAAAAGATAAAAATAAATTACAAATAATCATCAACGACGGCATTGTTTATAAGAAGAAAGACATGCTGATCCTTTTGCGCGACCTGGGAAAAGTTTCTTATTATGAAATCACCGGGGATGGAGTAAAAGCTTTAGGTAAAGGCTACATTATGCGGCTGTGCAGCAATAGTGAAGAACCCTCGCTTTTCTTACACGGTAGAATTTACATTAATGTTTCTGCTTTTGATTTTCTCAAATTAAAAAGTGATAAAAGCAAAAAAAACACGATCTTCGAATTACATAGTGCTAGCCGCATCATGCGCTTAGTTCCCGAAGAAATCCTCAAACCTTTTCCTTCACTCGAAAAAGATTTCTTTGGCGAAAAAACTGTCGGTGGTTTTGTCGACGATCTTTTCCCCCCGGATGACTTAAGCGGCCCCCCTGATTTTATGGGCGGCGGCGGTTTTATCGGCAACTAACGAAATATTTTCCCCAAAAAGTGAAATTTTCATAACGACATCGCGATAAATAATTAACATTCATATTAAAGGAGTTAATTATGCCATCCAGAAAAGTAGTTGTTCACGATAGAAGTGCCTCCATGCAAAAGTGGGGAAATTGGTTTCAACAGATGGATCAGGTTAAAAGACACACGATACCGCAAGAAAGAGCTCGTGGTAAAGGTGCTATTGGTGATATGTTGGCCTGCCAGGCGGACGGCCAAGTAGTTTTTGGGGCTGCAGCTTACGGCGAGAATGAATTAAGCGGAGGGCCTAAGCTTAGCGCTCGCGGGCTTTCTATTAAGGATGCCAGAAAACAAAGAGCAGAATTTGAAACGGCTTTTGACGCATTGGCCGGATATATTGAATTAGAAGATCGAAGAGGAGGAAGGGAAGCCGTTGATTACTTTGGCGTTAGGAAAAGTGGGGATCTTCTCGAAGTGTGGAGGGGAAGACAAAATGGCGGTGGTACCGTACCTACCTTTACCTTTACTGCATATGGCGAAAATCAGTTTAATGTTTGGATGCGTAATTTTGTCGGCGAGTTACCTGAAGATGTATTACATACTAACTTAGAATGGGTTACTCAAGGCCGTGTTATGTGCCGGATGTTAGGGGCTTTGCCTTGTGCGATTATTAGAGATGGAACAGAGACGACCGACAGGAGAAACACAACTGTATTTTGGAGTACTATGCATACCAGGGCGGGCGAGCTTAGCTCATTTCTACAAACCTGGGAGCCGCGAAAAGGCTTTGGCGCCGCAGCTTCATTTTGGTCTAGAGTTGGTGATTATTTTGATCACTGGGGATCCAAACCGATTGAAATATTTACCTTTAATGAATAAAAATTACTAGCTATAATCTGAAATTTCCCTCCATTTTTGACGATATATATACAGAGAGAGTTGAGCTTAAAAATTCCTAAGAGGAGTGAGAGCCATGGAAACTATAAATATACAATTAGACCGAGAGTTTTTCAAACAAGCCATTGATCAGTTAACCCATCAGAACAAAGCCGAAAACTTTTTTGATTTTGAAGACCGCTTAATTAACGAAATTGTAGAAATCTGCAAAAAGTATCCTGCACACGTTGCCCGCAAGTTTGTAATTAAAATCCGCGATGTTGTTAACGAAGAAATTGAAGCGGCCATCCATGTTGAACCTTATCTGAAAAGTTTGAGGAACAGCATCAACGGAGCGGTTTCTTCAGTTTTGAGATTTATCTAAAGCTTCCTTAACCCCGTCACAAACCGCTTGAGTGGTAATCGTTGCCCCGGTTAATGCATCGATATCTTCTTTAGCCTGTAGTTTGTCTTCTTTTATTTTTCCGATGAATTGTTTTAAAAAGGTGGGATTAGTGGCGCTTAACCCTAAGCCGGGGGTTTCAGTTAATGCAATTATTTTCACTCCGGTTACCACTAATTGTTTACTGACGCCAACTAATATACTAATCGGTCCACTGTAACCTACTGGTGCTACCATGTAAACTTTACCAACCAACTCTTTCCCTTTTTCGCCCAGGTAAAGTTCGTCGGTTATCTTTACAAAATGAGTAGCTTTGGGTAAAACTTGTTCTAATGCCTGGGTTATTTCCAGTTGCTTTTGCGCTTCAATGCGCGGTTTGGTAAAAACATAAATGGAAGCCAGGGCGGCAGCCGCAATCGCGGCTACCAGCATTAAAAATATTCCTAATTTAATGAATTCTTGCGTTTTCTTTATCATTTGTAACCAAAAATCCTTCCGCGAGCGTAACGATCAAGCAATGGAGTAGTGGCATTCATTAAAAGTATTGAGTAACAAACTCCTTCCGGATAGCCGGCGCCCATTCTTAATACCATAGTTATGATACCGCACCCGATTCCAAATATGAGACGGCCCGGTTTAGTAACCGGAGTGGTAACCGGATCGGTAGCCATAAAGAAGGCGCCGATCATTAATCCGCCGGATAATAATTGAAAAACCGGGTCTACGCGAAAAATTAAGGAAATTACTACCACGGTTCCCAGGTAAGCGAAAGGAAGTCTCCATTCGATTGCCTGGCGATAAAACAGATAAGCGGCGCCGATGAGTAATGCCAGGGCTGATGTTTCTCCCATGGATCCGCCTACATTTCCTAAAAAGAGCTGCAGATAAGTGGCCGGAGCCGGGTTTACAGTTGCCAGCGGGGTAGCGGTGGCTATGGCATCAAAAGGTTTAAGCCAGGCAGTCATAAGTATTGGCCAGGAAGCAACCATAAAAGCTCTGCCGATCAGGGCCGGATTAAAGATGTTGTGTCCTAAACCGCCAAAAGCATGTTTAGCGATAAAAATGGCAATGAAAGTTCCTACCACGACCATCCACCATGGAACCGAAGGTGCAATAATCAGGGCCAGTAATAATCCGGTGATAGAAGCGCTGCGCAGGTCTGCCCTGGTAACCGGAGCTTTTTTGAGTTTTAGTGCAATTAATTCAAAAATCCAGGCAGAAATCAATCCGGTCAAAATAATGATCACGGCATTGAAACCAAAAAAGAATAAGGCAGCTACGGTGGCCGGAAGCAAGGCAATCAAAACATCCAGCATGACACGTGCGTTAGTATCTTTGCTTTTCATGTGCGGTGCCGGGGTTACTAATAATGGTTTCATTTTTTCCTCAATAATTCATTTTTCGATAACTTAATTAATTGTACTAGGTTTCGTTTAGCCGGACAAACGTAGGAGCAGACTCCGCATTCGATGCAGTCCAGCGCACCGTAAGATTTTGAAAGATCAAAGCGATCATTTTCTGAAGCATCGCCCAAAAGATTAGGTAAAAGATATTGCGGGCAAGAGTCTACGCATTTAGCACAACGGATACAGGGTTCGGGCTCAAGATCATCTAATTCTTTTTTCGAAGGAACTAAAATTCCACTGGTGGCTTTGATTACCGGGACATCGATTGAAGGAACGGAGATCCCCATCAAAGGTCCGCCCATAATAATTTTGGTGGGCTCCTCTAAGAACCCACCACACTGTTCAACTAATTCACTAAAAGGAGTTCCGATGCGTACTAAAAGATTGGAAGGTTCACTGATGCTACCGCCGGTAACGGTTACTATTCTTTCGATCAGCGGCATGCCGGTGGTTAGTGCCTTAGCGATTGCGACTGCAGTTCCCACGTTATTTACTATACAGTGTACGTCGGCAGGTAATCCCCCCGACGGCACTTCTCTTTTAGTGATGGCCTTAATCAATTGTTTTTCGGCGCCTTGCGGATACTTGGTTTTTAATACTGCTACTCTAAGATTATGGTGGCTAACTTCTTCGTCGATTGCCTTTTGAATGGCGGTTATTGCCTCTGGTTTGTTATCTTCAATGGCAATAATTCCTTCTAAGGCATCGGTAGGTTTCATAATTGCTTTCAGTCCAAGAATTACTTTTTTAGGCTGTTCTATTAGAAGTCGGTAATCACAGGTAAGATAAGGCTCGCATTCGGCGCCGTTAATGATAATGGTTTTGATGACTTTATCGGGTGGGGGCTGTAGTTTTACCCGGGTAGGAAAAGCGGCGCCGCCTAAGCCTACAATTCCGGCCCCGCGAATTATTTTTCGGATATCGGTTTTAGATAAGTCTTTAAAATTTGGATAGGGACGAACGGAAGGATGTACATCTTGATCGCCGTTATTTTCGATTACCACGGATAAAACCTTGGCTCCAAAGGGAGTCAAGCGGGGTTCAATCGCGATTATTTTGCCGCCGATAGATGCATGGACGGCAGCAGAAACGTATCTTTCGCTGTCTCCCAGGGGTTGTCCGATTTTTACGATGTCTCCAACGTTAACTAAAGGCTCGGCCGGAGTGCCGATGTGCTGACAGAGAGGGATAACTGCAATTTTAGGGTCAGCGGCTTTTCTGATTTGCTCTTTTTTGCTGCGTTTTTTGTGTTCGCTTGGATGAATTCCACCAGGGAAAGTCTTTGACATAACGCGGGAAAGTATAACATTTTGGGGTAGTGAGTTCAATGAGGTATAATACCCCTATGATCATCTTGGGAATCGACCCCGGAACCGCCACCACCGGCTTTGGGGTAATCAGAAAACTGAAGAATTCTATCGAATATATCGCATGCGGATGTATTCGTACTTCATCTAAACTTTCTGACGAAAAACGCCTCAGTATTATTAATCAAGAATTCAGAAAGCTGATTAAACAGTACAAACCTAATCAAGTAGCGGTTGAGAAGTTGTTTTTTGGCGATAATGCCAAAACTGCGATGGTGGTGGGGCAGGCGCGGGGTGTAATTTTATTGGGTGCGGCGGATTCAAATCTTCCGTTAGCCGAATACACTCCACTGCAGGTAAAAATTGCCATTACTGGCTACGGACGTGCAGTAAAAAGCCAAATCCAGCAAATGGTAAAGGTTTTACTAAAACTGGATAAAATTCCCAAGCCCGATGATGCGGCGGATGCCCTGGCAATTGCAATTTGTCATGCGCATACCCTGCGAGTATAATAATCAGTATGATATCTCACCTTAGCGGAAAACTTGAACATAAAGAAGCCGATCACGTCGTAGTTGACGTTGGCAATATTGGTTATCACGTCACGGTTCCGGCCTCCACCATTCCACGCCTGCCCGAAATTGATCAGGAAATAAAACTTTTTACCCTGCAGATAGTACGCGAAGATGATATTTCGCTGTATGGGTTTTTAACCAAAGAAGAAAGAAACTTATTCAAAATTTTATTGAAAGTTAACGGAGTAGGACCCAAAGCCGCCACTGCGATTATTGGTGCCTTTAATTTAGATAAGCTGGTTACGGCCATCACCAAAGGAAATGTTGATTTAATTACCTCTGTCCCGGGGATTGGCAAGAAAACTGCCCAAAAGATTGTCATTGAGTTAAAAGAAAAGGTTAGCAAGGCCTTTGGTGGAATGGAAGCTTCGGGTGGAGGCAGCGTTGATCTATTTAAAGGTGAAAGCCAGGAGGTTTTGGATGCCGTTTCAGCCCTGGTGGCGCTGGGTTATTCTGCTAAAGAAGCCAAAGAGATGATTTTAAAGCTGGAGCCAAAAGTTTTGGGAGCCGGCACCGAAATTATCATCAAGAACGCACTGCAAAAGGTTAGTTAAGCTTACTTCAGGTTCAGGAAAAACTTTTCCGCTCTCCGCATAATTTGTCTTAGCAGATTCGTTTCTCCCGTGATCGGCATAACCATAATGGTATGAATCCCAAAGAGATTCCCGCCCAAAATGTCGGTAAAAAGCTGATCGCCGATGATGGCGGTTTCTTTCTTTTTAGATCCTAAAAGTTCCAGGGCTTTTTTAAAGGGCTGGGGGAGGGGTTTAAAAGCCAAAGACATGTAGGGTAGTTCTAATTCCCGGGAGATAAACGCTACGCGTTTGGGAAAGCGGTTATTGGAAGAAATGCAGACTTTAAATCCGGCCATTTTTAAGCCTTCAATAAATTCAAAAAGCTTGGGAGTAATATCCGAGGAAGTTTTTGGAAGCAGGGTATCATCGAGGTCCAGAATTAATGCTTTGATTCCTTTGTCCTTTAATTGGATTAAATTTATATTATAAATGGTCTTTTCTCTTTGCTTAGGCTGCACGGAAACTTTAATCTTTTCCTTAAGATTAGTTAAAAATTTATTGGATTCTTGTTTTACTTCACTAAAGTCCATGGTGATCGCGCCTGGAGCCTTTCCATTAAATATTCAAACTCTTTTCGGTAATCTTCGGAAACCATGATCTGTAAATTGGCAAATTCCCCGGGTTCCGGAGACGGGGTGCGGATCGCCGCCATTCCTTCGAAGTATTCGAAAAAGGTGCAAATATCCCGCACGTGTTCTTTTTTAATTCGAATCAGTAAATCAAATGTTTTGTTCATAATTTAGTGATATAAAAAAGCGGAATTGACGGCAACTCTTTGCAGAGAAGGGTATTAATTTCTTTAAATTTTTCTCCGCGTTCATGTACCAGTGAAGTATCCATAATCGAAATCTGGTCTAAAAGATTATCGACGCGGATGTTTCTGAAAAAAGTAAAATTTGCGGATCCTCCGGTATGGAAGAGCGGCTCAACCAACTCATAGGTATTGGTGGGTGGTTCAGGCTGCGGATTGCATTTTTTGCAGGGAGCAAATCCTTGCTTGATCGCTTCTTCATAACTAGAGAGAAACACCTGGTTTTTGGGGTCCGGCATATCTTCGCAGTCTACCTTATGGAAAAGTTTGGTTTTTTTGTCGCCGATAAAAAGGGTGCCAAAGTCAGCTGCTTTGTAGCCCATCAAAAACATGTGGAATTTTCCGCTTTCCAGCGCTTCCTGCCACTTACCTTCTTCCCTAAAACTTACTTGGACCAGGTCCACTTTGACGCCGATCGCGGATAGATTTTGTTTGATCAGTTTGGCAATTTTGATGGTTTTATCGCCGTCAGTATGCAAAAGTGCTAAACCTTTTATACGTTGGTCATTCATCGGGAAGCCGGCTTCTATCATTAAGGCTTTAGCTTGTTTAGCATCATAGGGTAAATCCAAAGAATCAGCCTGATAACCATTCATGGTTTTAGGGATCACACTATCCGGAACCATAGTTCCGCCGATAATTTTGTTAGCAATTTCATCGCGATTGATGGACAGCCCAATTGCTTTTTTTACTTTTAATCCGTTTTCGCCGTCAAAAATATCTTTGTGAAGATTGAAGCCTAAAAACCAGAGACCGTCGTACAGTCTTTCGGTTTCTGTGGTTTCCTCAATGATGGTGACTTCTTCAACCGCGACCTTGGCTTCTTCAGTGGTAGGTTGACTCTGTCCCATGGCTGCCGCCACACTTAAACTGGCAAAAAGAATTACAAAGACTACTGCAAGAACGGATATAGTTTTTTTCATTTTTTCACCTCAAAAATATAGTGACCTTTAGTATCAATCGCGACTACGGCGGGGAAATTAGAAATCTCAAGTTCCCGGATGGCTTCGGTGCCCAGCTCACCGTAAGCCACTATTTTAGCAGATTTAATATGTTTCGAAAGGAGGGCGCCTGCTCCTCCGGTGGCAACTAAGTAAATCGATTGATTGGCTTTGCAGCTTTTGATTACGGTTTGATCGCGATAGCCTTTGCCAATGGTGATTTTTACTCCTGCTTTGTATAAAGCGGGGGCGAAACCATCCATGCGTGAAGCGGTCGTTGGTCCAGCCGCACCGATAACTTTTCCGGGACGCGCCGGCGATGGTCCTACGTAATAAATGACCTGGCCTTTTAGATTGACGGGTAACTTTTTACCTTTTTTGATGGTTTCAACTAACTTTTTATGCGCCTGATCCCGCGCGGTAATGATAGTTCCGGTTAAAAGAACTTTATCTCCAACTTTAAGCTGGGCGAGTTCTTTTACATCGTTGATTGGTACTTGGATTGTTTTCATATAATAGCTTCTTTTACCCGGTGGGCATGACATTCAATATTTACTGCTACCGGCAGGCTGGCAATGTGACAAGGAAAGGGTTCAATAAATACGGCAAGGGCAGTAGTGTTGCCGCCGAGTCCAGCTGGTCCGATTCCGGTCTTATTAATCTCGGCCAAAAGTTCTTTTTCGAGGCGTGCAGAGATTTTATCCCTATTTTTTGATCCGATTTTCCTGAAAAGAGATTTTTTTGCCAGAAAAACAGCTTTATCAAACGTTCCGCCTTTGCCGATGCCAATTATCAGTGGAGGGCAGGCGGATGCGCCGGCTTGCTTAACTACGTCAACTATAAATGCTTTGATTTCTTTTTCGGAAGCGGTAGGTTTAAATAATTTAATTTGGCTGCAATTTTCGGCTCCGCCGCCTTTAGCCATAAATTTAATTTTTATTTTATTCCCTGGTACATGATCGATATGAATATGAGCAGGGATGTTAGTTTTAGTATTTTTGCGATCGAGCGGGTGAGCGACGATAGATTTCCTTAGGTATCCTTTTTTATATCCCAGTTTTACGCCGTCGTTAATGGCTTTTTCGAGTGTCCCGCCCGCAATTTTTACATCTTGACCGAGTTCAACCAGAACTACCGCAAAACCAGTATCCTGACAAATTGGAATTCTTTCGCGACGCGCAATGCTCGCATTTTCGATTAATTGTTTTAGAATATCCTTGGCAGTGGAATTAGTTTCTTTGCGAAGTGCCGATTTAAGGGCGCAAAGTACATCGCTGCTTAGTTCATAATTTGCTCGAATGCATAAATCGGCGATGGTTTTGGTAATTTGGGCTGTTTTTACTGTCCGCATGGAGGCTATTTTATCAGTTTTTCGATGTTTTTCCTAATTGATGCGGCCGATTTTTGGAGTGCCGCTTTTTCCTCAGCGGTTAACTCCAGTTCAACAATTTCTTCTACGCCACCCTTACCCAAAACGGCCGGAACGCCGATGTAAATATCATTTAATCCGTATTTTCCTTCGACATAAGCGCAGGTTAAGATGCTTTCTTTTTTATCTTTGATAATGGCTTCGGCCATGTAAGCCGAACAGGCGCCCGGAGCGTAATAGGCACTGCCGGTTTTTAAGTGTTTTACGATTTCGGCTCCGCCTTGAGCGGTACGTTTAACGATGGCCTCGATTTTTTCTTTGGATAATAATTCGGTGATGGGTTTTCCCGCCGCAGTGGTGAGCCGGGGTATCGGAACCATTAAATCTCCGTGAGTGCCGAGAACCATGGCTTTCACTTCGCGTCTTGAAATATTAAGTTCCATTGCCAGAAAAGTTGCCATCCGCGATGCGTCTAATAGTGGTGCCATTCCTAATACCCGTTTGGAGGGAAAACCGCTGGTTTTAAGTGCTAAATAGACCATGGCATCCAGCGGATTAGTTACTAATAGTAAAATACAATTGGGAGATTCTTTTACGGCGCCTTTAACGCAGGATTTTATGATTTCTGCATTTTTTGCGAGCAGATCATCGCGGCTCATGCCGGGCTTGCGAGCCAGTCCTGCGGTAATAATTACTAAATCCGAATTTTTGGTGTCTTTATAATCATTGGTGCCGACAATATTTGAATCAAATCCACAAACCGGACCGGATTGCATCATGTCTAAAGCTTTACCCTGGGGAATTCCTTCTACGATGTCTAATAAAACGATTTCTCCTAAGTTTTTTGAAGCCAGTTGTCTTGCACATTCAGCGCCTACATTGCCGGCGCCGATAACTGTGATTTTAGCCATGATGATTCCTCCTATTTTTGAACCCCGTGATTATAACATGCGGCGGCGATTCCGATAAATTCTTCCAGGCTTAACGTTTCGGGGCGGCGCATCGGGTCCACCGGCCAGTTTTGGATGTTAAATTCCTTCAGCGAATTAGAAAGTGTTTTTCTTCTTTGCTGAAAAGCGGCGTGCATGACATCAAAGAATTTTTCTTTTGCCGCTCCGGTTAAGAAGGGCTTGGTATGGGGAGTAATTTTTACGATGGCCGAGCTGACCTCCGGCTGCGGAAAGAAAGCAAACTTTTGGATTAAAGAAATTAATTTCACTTCACCGTAAAACTGGCAGAAAACCGAAAACGAACCATAAATTTTGGAGCCCGGTTTAGACGCCATTCTTTCTACCACTTCTTTTTGTACGGTTAAAACGGCTAGTGCGGGCGGATTATCCACATCTAATATTTTTTCCATGATGGGGGCAGTGATGTAATAGGGGAGATTAGCCACGATTTTATAATTTTTGAGCCCTTGAATAACTTTTTGATAATCAATCTTTAAAATGTCGCCTAAAATATAATCAATATTATTGTATTTAGCCAAAATTTCTTTTGAAAGCTTTAATAATTCCTGATCAATCTCAATGGTAATTACTTTTTTGGCGCGATCGGCCAATTCTTTGGTTAAAATCGCGAGTCCGGTCCCAATTTCGATAATGGTGTCCTCTGGCTTGATATCTGCGGTATCTACGATGCGCCTTAATATTGTAGGATCAATTAAAAAGTTTTGCCCCAGGCGTTTTTGCGGGCGCCGGTTGATGGAAGCTAAAAGTTCCTGGGTTATTTGTTTAAGTGATGGCATAAATAATTATTTACAGAAAAGCGCCGCTGCCTTGATGGCTTCAATCAAACTTGAAGGATTAGCATATCCCCGCCAGGCAATATCAAAACCGGTGCCGTGGTCAACTGAAGTTCTGACAAAGGGAAGGCCGGCCGTCACATTAACTGACTTATTAAATGCGGCGAGCTTCAATGGAATTAATCCTTGATCGTGATACATGGCAATTACAATATCAAATAAGTTAGCTTTGGCTAAATTAAAGATGGCGTCTGGAGAAATTGGCCCCTCAACTTTGATCCCTTGTTTTTTTGCTTTTTCGATGGCAGGTTTAATGATTTTTATTTCTTCTTTGCCAAAAATTCCGGATTCGCCGGCGTGCGGGTTTAATCCGGCTACGCCAATTTTAGGTTTTTGTTTTTTTACTTTCTGCAGGAAGTCATGCGCCAGTTTTATTTTTTCAAAAATCTTATCTTTACTCAGTGCTTTGCTAACCGAATGTAAGGGCAGATGGGTAGTAACCAGCATGACCCAAAAAGCCGGCGAAACAAACAGCATCCCGTAGTTTTTAGTTTTCGTTTCCCTGGCTAAAATCTCGGTGTGACCCTGATATTTGAAACCAGCTTTGTGCATGGCTTCTTTATTAATGGGAGCGGTGGTAATGGCGTCAATTTTTTTATTTTTAGCCAGCTCAATCGCTTTAAAAACATATTCAACCGCGGCTTTCCCGGCGGCTTTGCTGACTTGTCCTTTTTTGAGGCTAGCGGGCACATTATTTAAATCCAGTACGTTAATGATCCAGTTTTTGTAAACCGCATCTTCAATTTTTGAGATGGTGTTGATTTTAGATTTATTTTTTAAAATGCGGCAGGCTTCTTCAATAGTTTTGGCGTCGCCGATAATTACCGGGTTAGCAATTTTATTGACCTCAGAAGATGAGAGTGCTTTAACGCAGACTTCGGGGCCGATGCCGGCGGGATCCCCCATGGTGATGCCGATAGTGGGTTTCTTACTCATGAAATTTACGCAAACCTTATGTTAGCTTTTTTGAGGCGTTCCACGGCTTCGATGATGCGCTCTTTGGTATCCACCAAAGCTATCCGGACATAACCTTCTCCCTCGTCGCCAAAAGCCGTGCCAGGAGCTACTACTACTCCGGTTTTTTCCAGAAGCAGAGTTGAGAACTCAGCGCAGTTGTATCCCTTAGGGACCGGAGCCCATACATACATAGTTCCTTTTGGCTTTTCAATCTTCCAGCCAAGGGAATTTAACCCGTCCACTAATATATCGCGGCGTTCTTTGTAGGTTTTGCGCATTTTTTCCATATATTCGTCTTCGTGCGCTAAAGCTTTAGCGGCCGCTTTCTGTGCACCCATAAATAATCCATAATCAAGATTGGTTTTTATCTGCCTTAAGGCTCCGATCAATTCACGATTGCCAACCGCAAAACCAACTCTCCAACCCGCCATGCCGAATGTTTTAGAGCAGGTATGAAACTCAATGCAAACATCTTTAGCCTCAGGAATTTCAAGCATGCTGATTGGTTTATTGCCTTCAAAGTATAATTCAGCATAAGCAAAATCATGCAGCAGAATTAATTTATACTTTTTAGCGAAAGCTACGGCTTTTTTAAAATATTCTTTAGTTGCAAAAGCGGTCGTCGGATTAGTTGGATAAGAAAGAATTAACATTTTTGCTTTTTTAGCGACATCGGGATTAATATCATCCAAATCCGGCATGTAGCCATTGGATTCGGTTGCCGGTAGTGATATAGGTGTTCCTCCGGCTAAAATAGTTCCGTTAAAATGAGCAGGGTAAGCGGGCATTGGGACTAATGTGGTGTCTCCCGGATTGATAAAAGCAAAGGCAAAGTGGATTAATCCTTCTTTGGACCCAATTAAAACGATGGTTTCCAGGTCGGGATCAACTTTAAAGCCGTATTCTCTTTTGCACCAGTTAGCAATGGCGACCCTTAAATCATGGGTTCCGGGAAAGCTGGGGTAGCGGTGGGTTTCGGGATCCTTTAAAGCCTCGATGACTTCGTCAATTACATCCTGAGGAGGGAAAATATTAGGATTTCCCATTCCTAAGTCGATGAGGTCCACACCTTTTCTACGTTCGCGGGCTTTGAGTTCGTCTAGTTTAGCAAAAACGTAGGTTGGTAGTTTTTTTAGTCTTTCTGCTTTTTCCATTATGATCTCGCTTTTTGCCATGTAAAGTGAGCCTGATATGAACTCCGGACAAAGGGTCCGGCTTCGACCTGCAAAAATCCCATCTTTTCGGCCTTAGCTTTGTACTGACTAAAGATTTCCGGATTTACGTACTCTCTAACCGGAAGATGGGATTTGGATGGAGGAAGATACTGTCCTAACGTTACGATATCTACTTCCGCCCACCGCAGGTAACTTAAAAGCTCAATTACCTCGCATTCTTCTTCGCCTAATCCTACCATAAAGCCAGATTTTGTGTAAATGTCCTTTTTGAGTTCCTTGGCAGCTTTTAAAAGTTTAAGTGATCTTTTGAAATCGGCCTGGGGGCGGACCGCGCGATATAAGCGCGAGATAGTTTCAACGTTGTGATTTAGCACATCCGGCTTGGCGTCCAGTATGGTTTTTAAATCTTTAGTATTTCCTTGTAAATCAGGAATTAAAACTTCTACTTTTGCCTCAGGTAGTTGTTTCCGAATTTCAGCAATACAGGCCGAAAAGTGCCCGGCGCCGCCGTCCGGCAGATCATCTCTGGTTACAGAAGTAATGACCACATATTTAAGCCCTAGTTTTTTTGCGGCTTTGGCTATGTTTTGCGGTTCTTTCCGATCCAGGGTTAGGGGCCTGCCGCTTGAAACCGCGCAGAATGTACAATTTCTGGAGCAAACGTTTCCCAGTATCATAAAAGTCAGCGTGTTTTTTGAAAAACATTCTCCGATATTGGGACACAGCGCGGATTGGCAGACGGTACAAAGTAAAGTATCGCCCAGTAATTCTTGAATCTTATTGATGTTTCTTTGTTTGGGCGTTTTCTTGATGAGCCATTTGGGTAAATTTGACATTAGCTAATTGTACCTAAAAAAAATCAGATTGAAAGTGAAATTTTTGGGGGGAGATTACGATAATAAATTAGTGAATTATCTTTAGGTGAATTATATGGGCAAAATGTCGGTAAGTAGATATTTAAAAACACCTGCGCATCCTTTAAGGATGAGCAGAAGCTTTGGGGACCGGCTGAGGCATGCGCTCTTTTTATATCCGCAAAAGGCAGAAATGGTTTTTTCTTCAGGCAGAGAAGATCAAGGGCGGGCCAGATTTGCAGCGCAATGCTTTACTGCCGCGATGCAGGCACAGGATGTGAAGCTAGCTAAGACCTTAGGAGATTTGTTTGCAGAAGATTTGTCGCTTTTAGATCGATTAATTTTAGTTGGCAATGGTAAGGCTGGGGGAGATTTAATTATAAGGCCCAGTCAAACAATTTCGCTTGAAGATGCAGATAAGCTTTTTGCCGCTTCCTGGAGGTATTTGAGTTTTAGGACTGAGGTGGAAGGTCAGTATCTGCCGGATCATGATCCAAATGCCTTATATCAAGTTTTATTTTCACGCGTATTTACGCCAGACGCCACGGCACAACTTTTAAGAAGTAAAGACGGCCCCTATGATTTTAGCGAAGGGTTCATGTTTAGATTTAAAGTTGCCTATAATTTGCTGGGTCCGTCAGCCTCGATTGGAACCGCTTTCGGTTTTGCGCTGGATCCGAGTAATGAATGGTTAATAGGAAAAATATCAGCGGCATTTACTGCAAATCGTGAGTTGTGTTCTGCTCTGGAAAGCTATTCGGGCCGGTCAGCGGTTGATACGATTCAAGCCAGAGGGATGCTTTCTCATGAGATTTCTAAGCTTATGCAGGTTACCTATCCGCTGCTCAGTGAAATGCGGGTCCGTGGAGATCGCATAATTTCAGGTAGATTTTTAGGCTTTGACGAAATCTTCGCCCGCAGACTAATTGACCCCCGCGAGTTTAAATCCGAAGCAGAAATTGTTGGGCTAACGGAGGAATAAATATGAGTAAGCTACTTATTGAATCGTACATAGCCAACCCTAACCAAAGAATGTTTCGTTTAAATCCAAATTTACGCAGAACTACAGCAAAATGGATGCGTAAAGCTTGGGGGGGGGGCGGCGCAGCAAAGTCCGGCCATGGTCGGGGTAGGAGCGGCCTATGCTTTGCAGCCGGGAAGTATGGATTTGGCGCTTAAATTAATGCATAGATTTGTAGAAAAACCGCAATTTTGTCAAAGTTTTGCTACCTCGATCGCAGGGACGGCAGACGGTGCGCTAGGATTTATTGGGATTGACGCTATCCAAGCACTCTTGAAAGTTTCTGCTCCGGAAATAGTTTTAAGAGATGAGTCTAGATATGGCATTAACGGCCAAACCGAATCGGAAATAAGTGAACAAGTCATGTTGGCGCGCATGTTTGACTGTCAATATGGTTACCATTTTAATGAGCGCTCTGCCTTGAGCGAGGCCTTTATCAGGCGATTTGGACAAGCACTGGTGGTAGCGGGTAATCCTCCGAATGTTATGGAAGGTAATATTGAGATGATAGGGTGGGCGGTGGCCTTTGCGGTAGACCCAGGTCACGAAGGTTTAAAAGACCAGGTGAGGGCCGTTTTCCGCGAAAAACCGTTATTGATGGGTGAATTTGCAGCGCTGCAGCCTATGATTATGATGGATACGATTCAGGCGATGCCTTTTCAATCTCAAGGTAATGATTTTAAAGGATTGTTATACCATTTAAAACGTCGAAATGTAATTTTACAAAGTCGGCAAAACCCATCTGGAAAAATGACCCGAACCGAAGTTTTTCTGAGAAGACTTTTACATCAAGATGAACTTAATCAAATAATCTCTTGACAGCCCTCCTTGAATAGGTATAATCGGTATAGCTAATACCTATTATGGAGGATGACATGAAAATTACACGAGCTTCAGATTACACCATCCGACTTTTGATTCACTTGGCATCACAGGGTGGGGTCGGTACCAGCGAAGCGTTAGCCAAAGAACTGGACATTCCTTTTAATCACCTCGCTAAACTAGTTCAAACTTTATCCCGCCGCGGTTATTTAATTACCCGTAAAGGCAAAGGCGGAGGCCTTCGGCTAGCCTTGGATCCACGCAAAATAAATTTGGCTTCCATTATTGAAATGATGGATGGTCCCATGATTTTAAACGAATGTATCCTGCACCGCGAAAACTGCCGCTTTAGCGGTAAGTGTAAATTTAGAAGATATTTATCGCAAGTTCGCAATCAAATGCTAACCATGTTTGAAAACAAATCAATTTATGATTTAGTTCCCGCAAAATAAATAATGAAAGGGGGTGAAATATGACACTCGATGAATTAAATGGTTATCTAGTGAACAATAGTCAAGTTGAATGGGCACAGGACGATGATGGAAATTTGTATCTACGTCATGCTATTTTTGACGGAGAACACGAAAAGCTAAAGATAGAACCGCGTGCGCTAAAGGATCTGACGGTAGAAAAGTTGGAAAAACTTCTGGTAGGTGGTCGCAACATTGACCACATTACCCGGGTAACTGGTTATTTTTCCAGAGTTTCGGGTTGGAATAAAGGTAAGCGGGCAGAGTTGGTTGATCGACAGAGAGTGCAAATTTAATCTATGATTTTAATGTTCGTTTTACGGGGTGCTCTTTAGATTGATCGCCTAAGGAGTGCCCTTAAGCGGACGTCCCGCCCAAATTGATATTGATTTTCATTCTCAATTACATTATAATGCCTACATGCCCAGTCCTCAGCAGATATTCAATGATTTCATCAAACAACAGGGATTAAAAACCACTGCGCAGCGACAAATTGTTCTGGATACCTTTTTAACTACCGAAAAACACCTCAGCGCTGAAGATCTATATAAACTGGCCTGCAAAAAAGATCCCTGCATCGGTTTAGCAACCGTGCACCGCACTTTAAAATTAATGAAAGAGGCGGGAGTAGCCCGCGAAGTTAATTTTGGTGATGGTATCCGGCGCTTTGAGCATTTATTGGGTCATCCGCACCATGATCATTTTATCTGTGAAGTATGCGGAAAAGTTATTGAATTTGTCGATCCCGAAATTGAAAAGAAACAGGAAAAACTTTGTAATAAACATAAATTTGAAGGCAAAAGCCACTTGATGCAAATTTTTGGTGTCTGTAAAGCTTGTCGGAAACGAGGGAAATAATATGAATCCAAAAGAAGTTTCGGTTACCAGCATGCGGTCGGGTCAGAGTGGGGTGGTGACCGGGATTGCCGGTGGACACGAAGTGTCCCGCCGCCTGCAAGCAATGGGAGTCAAAACCGGAAAACCAATAACTAAGGTAAGCGGCATGTTCTTTTGGGGACCGGTAACGGTTAGAGTTGGACATACTCAGCTTAGTATCGGTCATGGGATGGCTTCTAAGATAATGGTTGAGGTAGCAGAATGAAAAAAGTTTTGTTAATGGGCAATCCCAACGTCGGGAAAAGTGCTTTCTTTTCTCGATTAACCGGCGTGCATGTAATTACTTCAAATTATCCGGGAACTACGGTCGAATTTACCAAAGGCTACATGTTATTTGCCGGAGAAAAAGCAGAAGTAATCGATGTGCCGGGAACCTATACGTTAGAGCCAACCTGCAAAGCCGAAGAAGTTGCCTGTGAAATGTTAAAGTTGGCCACTAAAGAAGTGGTCCAAGAAGGCGACGTAATTATCAATGTAGTGGATGCCACAAACCTTGAAAGAAATTTATATCTCACCCTGGAATTGATGGAACAGAAGATTCCAATTATTGTGGCGCTAAATATGTGGGATGATACCAAACACAAGGGTATCCACATCGATGTTGAAAAATTAGCGGAATGGTTAGGGGTGCCAGTCGTTCCAACTGTTGCCGTAACCGGAGAAGGTTTTGCCAAGTTAATTGGCGAAATTTATAAAGCCCGCGCTCCCTGGGTAAGAAAACACACTCTTGAAGAACGCTGGAAAGATGTTGGTAAAGTAGTTACTAGAGTGCAACGTTTAGAGCATCGGCATCATACATTATTAGAAAGATTTCAGGATTTAACCATCAAACCGTTAACCGGTTTGCCGATCGCGGCGGCCATTGCTTATTTGGCTTTTAAAGTTATCCGTTTTATCGGTGAAGGATTGATCGGTTATGTTTTTGAGCCGCTCTTTAATAATTTTTATACCCCTTTGATTATGAAATTAAGTGCCTTACTTGGTTCAACCGGCTTCTGGCATGATATTTTGGTAGGAAAACTAATCAATGGTCAAATCGATTATCTGCAGTCGATGGGAGTTTTAACTACGGGATTTTTTATCCCGATCGGGGCGGTCCTGCCTTACGTCCTTTCATTTTATTTTGTGCTGGGTTTACTGGAAGATTCAGGATATTTACCCAGGCTGGCGGTTCTGATGGATAATTTGATGCACCGTATTGGCCTGCACGGTTTTGCGATTGTACCTACACTTTTAAGTTTTGGTTGTAATGTTCCCGGAATTTTGGCCACCCGAATTTTAGAGAGTAAGCGTGAAAGATTTATTGCTTCAACTTTAATTTCGGTAGGCGTTCCTTGTGCGGCTTTGCAGGCCATGATTATTGGTGTGTTAGGATACTACGGCGCCCGTCCGGTAGCGATAGTTTATGGAACATTATTTTTAGTTTGGTTAACTTTAGGATACGTTTTAAATAAGTTGCTGCCCGGTTTTTCTCCGGAGCTTTTGCTCGAGATTCCACCGTATCGTTTTCCGCCGCTAACCATTATTTATAAAAAACTTTGGTGGAGGATGAAGGCCTTTCTAAAAGAAGCGGTTCCGATTGTGTTAATCGGTGTTTTTGTGGTTAATATTCTTTATGTTTTGGGCGTGTTTAATTTTATTGCTGATATTTCGGCTCCAATTGTAACTGGACTATTGGGGTTACCTAAAGAGGCGGTAACCGCCATTGTAATTGGTTTCTTGAGAAAAGATGTTGCGGTAGGAATGTTAGTTCCGCTGGGACTTTCGGTTTCACAATTGATTGTAGCTTGCGTGGTGCTGTCCATGTTTTTCCCCTGCGTGGCTACTTTTGTAGTGCTAATCCAGGAATTAGGATGGAAAGACATGCTTAAGGCAACTGCCATTATGATTGTTGCCGCACTTTTGGCGGGGAGTCTGTTGAATTTTATTTTATAAAGGAAGAAATTTTGTGAATAAGAAACTAGCTTTACTAAGCGTAATATTATTGTTGCCTTTGATGGTTTTGGTGATGGGGATGGGGGAGACGGTTAAAGTTGGTGGAGGTGCGCTGCGCAATTCAATTGACGTTGGGGACCGGGCGATTGATTTTACTTTAAACGATTTATTTGGTAATCCGGTAACCTTATCTGACTATAAAGGGAAAGTGGTGTTTTTAAATTTTTGGGCAACCTGGTGCCCGCCGTGCCGCGATGAAATGCCCGGCATGGAATCATTATATACCGCGCTTAAGGGAGAAGATTTTGAAATGTTAGCGGTTAGTACCGATCGTGCTTCAAAATCAACGGTTAGCCAGTTTATATCTAACCGGGGGTTTACTTTTCCGGTTTTGTTAGATCCCAGCGGTAAAGCCTCAATCCCTTATGGTATATCCGGCATTCCTACTACTTTCATCATTGATAAAAGAGGAATAATTACGCAAAAAATTATTGGGGCGCGTAATTGGGGTGACGTTTCGGTAATGAATCAGCTTAGGGAGCTAATTAGAAAATAAATGACTAATCTGTCCGTAACCATAGCTTTTGTCGCAGGGATTCTTTCCTTTTTTTCGCCCTGCGTTTTTCCGTTGATTCCTTCTTATATTTTATTGATTTCGGGGCTTTCGTTTAAGGAAATTACCGACGCGGCGCAAACCGAACGCACCCGTTGGGTAATCATTATTAACTCGCTCTTCTTTATTTTGGGGTTCTCTTTAGTTTTTATTATTTTGGGAGCTACTGCCAGTTTACTCGGACAAATATTTTTCATATATAAAGATGTCATCAGGATTGTGGGCGGAATCATTGTTGTGATGCTGGGCCTTTATGTGATGGGATTATTTCAAATTGGTTTTCTGAATGTTGAAAAAAGAATTAATCTGCCGGTGAAAACAACCGGATATCTAGGATCATTATTAGCGGGCATTACCTTTGGCGCGGCCTGGACGCCTTGTATTGGTCCAATTTTAGGGGCAATTTTACTGCTCGCCAGCTCTTCGAAAACCGTAACCACTGGAATTTTATATCTGGTAGTGTTTTCCTTAGGCTTAGCCATTCCATTTTTAATTACGGCGGCACTTTTACAAACCGTGATCAAATATATTACCAAGATTAATCGCTATATGGGTATTATCAAGGTGATAAGCGGCCTGCTTTTGGTTATAATTGGGCTGCTGCTACTTACTAATTGGTTTCAGTTGTTGGTCAACTTTATGCCACCCATAGGCATATAAATAAAGGAGGGTTACCATGGCAAAAAAAGTTACTATCTATTCAACTCCGCCGTGCCCTTACTGCAAAATGGCCAAAAGTTTCTTAAAAGAAAACAATATTGAATTCACCGATATTGATATTTCGGCGGAGCAAGCTGCGGCCGAAAAAATGGTCGAAAAATCGGGACAAATGGCGGTGCCCGTACTAGATATTGACGGCCAAATTATCGTAGGTTTTGCCAAAGACGAAATTAAAAAAGCTTTAGGGATATAAAGGGGGCGAAATAATGGATAAAAAGATATTAGGGGATTTATGCCAGGCGCTCAAGGCCGCGCATGACATGGAGAAAAGTGGGTACGATATATATATGAAAGCAGCCGAAAAAACTTCCAATAAACTGGGAAAAAGCACGCTGGAAGCCATTGCCAAAAAAGAGCTGGATCATATCAAGGCGATTGATGAATTTACTAAAAAGGCTACCCAGGGAGATTTAAATTTAGCGATGGCCATCTCCAGTATCAACGTCTTGGATAAAAAGGATTATGTTCGTCCGATTATGGATAAACTGGCGAAAGAACTGGACGAAAAGGTAAAATCTGATTCTGATCTGGAAAAAGCGTATGAGGTTGCTATGCAGCTTGAGAGAGAGTCATATGATTTTTATAAAGATCTGGCTGATCAATCTGCCGATCCGCAAGTTAAAAAGTTTTTTGAATTTTTAATGAGTGAAGAAAACACGCATTACGAACTACTGCAGGAATCTTTAGAATATCTTAATCATCCCGGTGACTGGTTTAAAGAACAAGAACGCTGGATTATGGAAGGATAAAATAATGAAAATCTTTAATGAAGGCGAAAATATTGTTATCGGCGATTTTGACGAAATTGAAGCTTTAAGAGTTGCGGTAAAGCTTGAAAATGACGGCATGAAATTTTATTTAAAATCCAGTGAATTGGCTCCGGATGAAGAAACCAAACAGATGTTTAAAAATCTGGTTAAAGAAGAAGCAAAGCACATTCAGCGCTTTGAAAAACGAGCCGAGGAGATCGGTAAAGCCAAAAATATCGAAGTTGATCTTTCCCGCGGAGGAGAAGAGGAATTTTTTGATTTTATTGATCCGGGGGTCTTTGGAGATACGTTAAATATCGAAAAAGTAATTGCCGGAGTTAATAATTGTTTGGATGCACTTACCATCGGAGAGCAATCGGAGGTAAATGCCATTAATTTTTATAAAGCGATTTTGAAGCACAATGATTCGGAAGCCGGCAAAGCGGTGATTAAAGATATTATTAAAGAAGAGCAAAAGCACCTAAAAACCCTGATTAAATATAAAGAATTATTAGAAAAAAAAGGAGGAAAATAATGCCTAGTATTGAAGATGTAAAACCACTCTTGATTGCATTGAAAGGTGAACAGGAAGCATTGGAGTTGTATACCCGCATGAAGCAGCGCAGTACTAATCCTACCGGGAAAGAAATGTTTGAAAATCTGATTGCAGAAGAGAAAAAACATGCCCGGATTATTGAGGAAAGGCTGTCTACCATAAAAGCTCCGGTGGATACCTCGCAAATCAGCGAAAAAGTTTCATCATTATCTGAGGTTGATTTTGAGGATCCGGCCCTGAGCGATCTTGAAATCATTAAATTGGCTATCGAAGACGAGAATGCGGCCTTTGCCTTTTATATGAAAGCTTCCGAAGAATCTACCGATCCGGAAGAAATTGCCATCTTTACGCTTTTGGCTAGAGACGAAAAAGGGCATATCGAGCTTTTGAAAAAAAGGCTGCAAGGGTAATTCCATGGCTGAAGTAAAAGATCTAATTATCATTGGAGCCGGTCCGGCCGGCATCACCGCTGCGGTTTACGCCGCCCGCAAAAAAATGGACTTCACGGTAATTTCTCGAGATATTGGCGGCCAGGCCGCCTGGTCGGGGGATATCGAAAATTATACCGGCTATCAGTTTATTTCCGGGCCCGATTTGGCCATCAAATTTAAGGAGCATATGGAAAAGTATGAATTTGATCTTAAGGAAGGGGGAGAGGTGTTAAAGGTTGAACAGGAAGGAAAAAACTTTAAGGTTAAAACTTCCAAAGATGAGGAGTTAGTAGCTAAAACATTGGTGATTGCTTCGGGAAAACGGTCACGCCTGCTTAACATTCCGGGAGAAGTAAAATTTAAAAATCGGGGAGTCACTTATTGTGCAACTTGCGATGGTCCAATTTTTCAAGGTAAGACCGTGGCCGTAATTGGAGGCGGCAATTCAGCCTTGGATGCAGTCCTGCAAATGATTAAAATCGCCGAAAAGGTGTATCTCATCAACATTAACGAGGCGTTGGGTGGCGATGCGGTCATGATCGAAAAAGTAATGTCATCGGATAAGGCTGAGGTGCTAAATAAAACAAAAATGCTTGAAATCATGGGGGACAAGTTTGTTAAAGGTATCCGGGTTGATCAAGCCGGCAAAATCCGAGAAATTCCTTTGCAGGGAATTTTTGTGGAAATTGGGCTGCTGCCGAACAGTAACATTATTGATTTTGTAAAGAAAAATAAAAATGATGAAATTATGATCAATTGTTCGGCCGAAACCTCGGTGCCCGGGGTTTTTGCGGCGGGGGATGTCACCGATGTTCCGGAAAAGCAGATTATTGTGGCGGCGGGGGATGGGGCTAAGGCAACACTGGCGGCATTTAAGTATTTAGTAAAATTATAAAGGAGGGTAAAAAATGACAAAATTATTAGAAGTTTATAAATGTGAGATTTGTGGAAATATTGTTGAGCTTTTACATGCGGGGGCGGGAGAGTTAGTTTGTTGTGGTCAGCCGATGAAGTTAATGGCTGCTAAAACAGAAGATCAAGGAAAAGAAAAACACGTTCCGGTTATCGAAAAGACGGCCAAGGGAATATTAGTAAAAGTTGGAGCAGTCCCACACCCCATGGAAGATAAACACTACATAGAATGGGTTGCTGTGGAAAAGGATGGTAAAGTTTTACGTGCATTCTTGAAACCGGGCGATAAACCGGAAGCTGAATTTCCAGTTTCTGCGGATGGAGGCATAGCTAGAGAATATTGCAGCGTCCATGGCCTATGGTCAGCGGGCAATTAAATAAAGGAGGAAAATAATGAAAAGTTTAAAAGGGACCAAGACTGAAAATAATTTATTGAAGGCGTTTGCGGGTGAATCTCAGGCTCGAAATCGTTATACCTATTTTGCTTCCAAAGCCAAAAAAGAAGGGTATGAGCAGATTTCGGCGATTTTTACCGAAACCGCGGAAAACGAAAAAGAACATGCCAAAAGATTCTTTAATTTTTTGGAAGGTGGCCTGGTTGAAATTCAGGCTTCTTTTCCGGCCGGGGTAGTTGGCAGCACGGCAGAAAATCTTAAGGCTGGGGCGGGGGGAGAAAACGAAGAATATTCAATCTTATATCCTACTTTTGCCAAGGAAGCGGATGCGGAAGGCTTCAAGGAAATTGCGGATGTTTTTAGGGCAGTTTCCATTGCCGAAAAACAGCACGAAAAAAGGTATTTAGATCTTATGGCCAATATTGAAAAAGGCCGTGTATTTAAACGCGAAAAAAATACTAAATGGCGCTGCCGAAATTGCGGCTATATCCATACTGGGGCGGAGGCTTTGGATAAGTGCCCAGCTTGTAATCATCCCCAGGCTTATTTTGAGCTTTTAGGGGAAAATTGGTAGGCAAAACGCGCAAGTTTTAGGTCTAAAGAACCGATATATATAGTAGAGAGAGCACTAAGCTCGAGGAGTGATTTAAGTGCCATATATTGGTTTTATAGCATTAGGTTATTTATTCATACTTTACACCATGGTAAAGTAGTTTTTCTGATGCGTTTACCTTCTTGGTTGACCTCTAATATCTGATAAAAATTCTTGTTAATTTCCTGCAATATTTCTGCATTATTGTCGATAGGTAAATATGACAGTCTTATCTGGCGTTGATATTTACAATAAAGTTAACCGGTTCTTCGGGTGGCCTCCGGTTACCGCTGCCGAAACTTTATACTGTAATGATGCTAGTTCGCAGAGCGAAGCGCATCTTCAGAAAGTATGTGATCTCGCTGATTTCCCCTTTTGTAATTGTGATTCTTTTGGCACCTATGATTTTATAGCTGACCCCGCTAAAGCCATCGAGCTATCAGAACTTTTATCTGAAAACGGTGAAGATGAATTTGCCGCTGAATTGTTAACTGATTCAATTTTCGGATTATATTCGATGTTAGAAGATGATCCGACTAATGCAGAAGCTGCGTATTCTCTGGCAAAACTGATGCACTATTTAGGGAACCCCGCACTGGCCAGAGATATCTACTTTGATTTTATGATTGAATTATGTCTAATCGAAGAACCAACTAGTGATGATATTGATAATCTGCAATTTGCGGTGCAGCTTATCGATGAGTGTGACTTGATTGAAGAAGATGAAGCGCAAGTAATTCTTAGTCGGTTGGGGGAGGAAGATATTAAGGATGCGGCGGTGGCAATGAGGATAAAGTTATATCAGGCAATTTTAGCGGGCGAGCCGGACCAGTATAGTAATACCTATCTTGATGCACAGTTCGGGTTATTTAATGAATATTATCTGGGACGACAGTTTGATCTGGCGCGAATTGAATATGACGCGTTGCTGCGGATACTTGAAGGGGTGGTTCCTTATCTGGCAGCTGAATATCGCTTTCGTATGTGTTATTTGGTTAGTGATTATGCCGGGGCGTTTGCTGCGATTCAGGACTTACCTGCCTTTTCACAGAACGGGGAACTAACTAAAGAGGAGGCTAAGCAAAAAGTAAGCGATGGTGGGGGGTTCCAAAGTTTTCGCCTTCCTCTTTCTGAGATCAAAGCCAAGAAATCTGAACGGTTAATTGAGATTGATCGCACCGGACAGGATTTTGAAGACCTGGTTGAAGGCGTTGCTTTGAGTATAGATTTGGGGGATGAGGTGGCAGCCTGGCAAATGCTGGAAGCCGCGCAAGAAATTAATCCATATTCTTCATTTTTAAAAGGACTAGAGCTCGATTTATTAATCTGGCTAGGAGATTATGATTTAGCAATGAGCTTGATAGAAACTTATCGAGGTAATTTTAGAATGGATTCTTATTACCACCGCGTATTTTTAAATACCAGCGCGGCTCAAAACGGTGCCCGTGCCAAAAGACTAGCCGAAGGACGTTATGATCGTTTTATAAGACGAAAACTTAACGAGACGAAAGAAAAGGTTAAGTATTTCCCCCAAAGTTATTACGGATGGCTGTACATTTCGCAGGCATCTTTTATGCGGTTAGATCAGCTGGAAACGGCTCGAGCCGCTTTTGAAGAGGCCGAGGTGATTTTAGCTGATGCGATTGCTGCCGGAGCCGGTGAGATTGATGGAGCTAATAATGCCTATGATTTCCTGCAGGGTATGCTCAATCGGATCCGATTATTTGGAAGAGAAAGAGCTCAGCTTGATGGAAAACCGGTCAGGTTGGTAGATTACCGTCCGGGCAGTGCCGGTTCTATGGATTCGACCGCCGAGCTTCCCGCGGGAGAAGAAATGCAACAACTTTTAGCATCAAATATGATTTGGTATTACGTGGAAAATGGTGCTCGCATGCGGGAAGCAATCGTAAGCTTTATCAATGCAACACGGGAGACCAATCCACGCTGGGGTTTTAGTGAAACCTCAGTTGAAAACTTAGCAATTTTAAGTTTAGATGAAGTAATTATGCTGGCTGCTCGGGTTACTGAATGTATGCTTGATTATGATTCTCTGAATCCCCGCGATGTTGTTAATAATCTTGATCCGATTGATCTTAAAGTTAGTTTAAATTTATATAGTTCTGGAGTTTGCGAAAACTATTTAGCATTATTTGCCGCCATTTTTGAAAGTATAAAAGAAATAAATCCAAACCTGGTTAACGCCTATGCTGATTTTAGTTTTGCCTCCAGTCGTGGCTGGAATACCGTTTTTGTAGTAAGAGAAAATGATATTATTGGATTTGTTTTAGATGTAACTCAGGATGACAATGATCACGTATTTGGAAATGATATGGGCGGTTTACGCAACTATCGTGTTTTTAGATAATTAATTTTTCCTTCCTTGACACTGCATTCCCCTTCCGTTAACATTACCTTTGTCTCACGGGGAGCTCTAAGTATGCCAGGGCTGAGAACTTCAAGGATTTGAAGGACCCAGAAATACCTGATCAGGGTAATGCCTGCGGAGGAAAAATGAACCCCAAAATTAATTCCCCCCTCGACAACTTCGAAGAAATCTTTTCAAGAAATGTTTCCGGCATTCGGGCTGCTTTACGCGGTAAGAAAATTGGCATTGCCGGATGCGGTGGATTAGGGTCTAACCTCGCGGTTAATCTGGTGCGTATGGGTGCAGATAACTTGGTATTAGTCGATTCAGACAAGATCGAGCCCAGCAATTTAAACCGTCAATACTATTTTTGGGATCAGATCGGCAGCTTAAAAGCAAAAGCGCTTGAAGAAAACTTAAAACGAATCCACCCCCTGATTACGTGTGAATGTCATTCTGTAAGAATAAATTCTTCAAATCTTCAATCTATCTTTTCAGGGTGCGAAGTGGTGGCCGAATGTTTTGACGGGGCGGGGGATAAGGCGCGGCTGGTGGAAGATTTGGTTAATAAAGGGATTCCTGTGGTGGCGGTTTCTGGTGTGGCGGGAAAGAATTCAGCGGAAGCGATTAAAATTAAAAGACCTATCAAAAACCTAATTTTAATTGGTGATGATGCCTCTCCCGATTGTAGTGAGGGATTGATCTCGCCCCGGGTATCGATTGCGGCAGCACACCAAGCTTGGGCTATTATGAATTTTTTGTCAGAAGGAGAGAAAAATGAAAGTGATCGTTAACGAAAAGGAACATCAGCTGACAGAGAAAGATCTGCACTCACTTTTTAAAGATTTAAAAATCAATCCTGAAGTTGTGGTGGTAGAGAAAAATGGTGAAATTATTCCTCGCAAGAATAATTGTGAATTAAAAGATGGTGACCGTTTAGAAATTATTAAGTTTGTTGGAGGGGGCTGAAAATGAAAGATACTTTAAAAATTGCTGATAGAGAGTTTAATTCCAGGCTTTTTATCGGAACGGGTAAGTTTTCTTCGCCGGCGGTTATGCAGGCAGCGGTTGAGGCGGCTGAGTCCGAAATAGTTACGGTCGCTTTACGGCGGGTTGATTTAGATAATCCGAACGATCAAATTTTAGAACATCTTGACCCAAATAAAGTTTTAATTTTACCCAATACTTCCGGAGCGCGGGATCATACGGAAGCGGTAAGATTAGCAAAATTAGCGGCGGCGTCCGGTTTGCCTAAATGGATAAAACTTGAGGTTACTCCTGAACCCCGGTTTTTACTGCCGGATCCGGTAGAGACGCTCAAGGCGGCAGAAATTTTAGTTAAAGATGGATTTAATGTGATGCCTTATATTAATGCCGATCCGATTCTGGCGAAACGATTAGAGGAAGTCGGCTGTGTTACGGTTATGCCGCTTGGTTCTCCAATCGGGAGTAATCAGGGCATAAAAACTTTGGAAAACATAAAAATTATTTTAGATTTGGTTAATATTCCGGTAGTGGTGGATGCGGGATTAGGAAAACCTTCCGATGCGGCGCTGGCGATGGAGCTGGGGGCATCTGCGGTATTGGTAAATACTGCCATTGCAACTGCGGGCAATCCAACTGAAATGGCTAAAGCCTTTAAATTAGCAGTAATTGCTGGAAGATGTGCCTATTTAAGTAAAATTCCCGAAACTAAAGATTTTGCGGAGGCTTCGAGTCCTCTTTCTGGGTTGTTAAGATGAGTTTCAAGAAAGTATTAGAAAAATTTGATCCTTCTTTGACCAAACATAAGATTGACCAGGTTAGTGATGAGGAAATTGAGGTCCTGCTTTTTAAAGAAAAGTTTTCTCTGGATGATTTGATTCCTCTGCTTTCTCCAGCTGCGGAAAAGAACTTATCAAAACTTTCAATTAAGGCGAAAAATAAAACCCTGCAGCATTTTGGCCGGACGATTAAGCTGTATGCGCCATTATATTTGTCGAGTTATTGCCGCAATAGTTGTGTGTATTGTAATTTTAATAAAAAAAATAAGACCGCCCGCCGGCGGCTTAGTTTAAAAGAAGCACAAAAAGAAGCGCAAATACTTTTTGATTATGGTTTCAGGCATATTTTATTAGTTGCGGGAGAAGACCCTGATTTTATTAACCGGGAGTATCTGGCTGAATTAATTAAAAATTTAAAAACAAAATTCTCCGGCGTTTCGGTTGAAATTGCTCCGCTGGAGGCGCAAGAGTATCTACAATTGGAAAATCTTGGTTTGGATGGTTTAACCATTTATCAAGAAACTTATGATCATAAAGTTTATCGGGAAGTGCATGCGGGCGGGAGCAAAAGTGATTTTTGGTGGAGATTAGCCACTCCGGAGAGGGGAGGGCAGGCAAAGTTAAGGGAGCTGGGAATTGGATTTCTTTTGGGATTGGCAGATTGGCGGGTGGAAGGTTTTTATTTAGGAATGCATGCGGCTTATTTAATGAAAAATTTCTGGCAAAGCCAAATCTCAATATCATTTCCTCGTATCCGGAATATCGAAGCGAGCTTTCGGCCTCCCCAGCGGGTGAGCGATAAAAATTTGCTCCAATTAATTACGGCGCTTAGATTAGTTTTTCCGCATGTGGATATGACTCTTTCAACCCGGGAGTGTCCGGCGCTGCGCGATGATCTAATTGGAGTTGGAATCACCCGCATGAGTGCGGGATCCAAAACTTCGCCGGGTGGATATGCTAACGCCGGCCAAAACGAAAGTAAGCAGTTTTCACTTGAGGATCACCGCTCACCATTGGAAGTTTCTCAGTCGATTTCAAGTGCCGGATTTGACCCCGTTTTTAAGGACTGGGAAAGACTCTTTGATCGTGAAAAACTTTAAAACTAGCGTTGGAAAAGAATTGGCGTATGCTAGAATAACTTCTAAGGAGGAGACTTAAATGGTAGAACAATACAATCCAACTGTAATGGATCATTTTATGCACCCGCGTAACATGGGTGATATGGAAAATCCGGATGGGGTGGGGCATATCGGCAATCCCCAGTGTGGGGACATTATGGAAATGTACATTAAAGTAAAAGATAATGTCATTATCGATGTTAAATTTAAAACTTTTGGTTGTGGAGCCGCAATTGCTTCAAGTTCAATTGTAACTGAGTTGGTAAAAGGAAAAACCATTGAAGAAGCGCTGAAAATAACCAATCAACAAGTGGTGGATGCTTTAGGCGGTCTTCCTCCGATCAAGCGCCATTGTTCGGTACTCGGTGAAGATGCGCTGAAAAGCGCCATTGATGATTATTTAAAAAAGACTACCGGCAAAGGGATCGAGGGCTGGCAGCCGCATGAGGAAGAAGAACATGCCCACTGAGGCCAAACGCAAAGTTTACTTTGATAATATGGCCAATACCCCACCCGACCACCGCGTAATCGAAACCATGCTCCTGCAAACTAAAGAAGCCTTTGGAAATCCCCTTAATATTCATGATTTTGGAGAAAAAACCGCCGAAGTTATAGAATCTTCACGGAAAAATGTAGCTGAATTAATTGGAGCTACCCCGGCAGAGATAATATTTACTTCCTGTGGATCTGAATCAAATAATTTTGCGATTCGAGGGATAGCCAAAGCTTACGAAAAGAAAGGCAAGCATATAATTTCTTCCGCGATTGAACATTTTTCGGTGCTGCAGGTATTAAAGGCATTAGAAAAAGAAGGATTTAAAGTAACTTATCTGCCAGTTGATAAAAATGGGGTTATCAATTCCCAAGCTGTGGCGAAAGCCATAACCCCTGAGACAATTTTAGTTACTTTAACTCATGCCAGTAATGAAATTGGAACCATTGAGCCCATTGCTGAAATTGGAAAGATTGTAAAAGACAAAGGGATCATCTTTCACGTAGATGCGGTGCAAACCGCAGGAACTATTCCATTAAATGTTGCCGAATTCCAGGTAGATGCTTTAACTCTTTCGGCTAATCTGTTTTACGGGCCCACTGGAATTGCCGCTCTTTATCTGAAAAAGGGCACACGCATTGTTCCGTTTTTGGTTGGCGGAACCCAAGAAGAAGGAAAACGTGCCGGAACCCAAAATATCCCCGGAATTTCCGGGATGGGGAAGGCAGCTGAGTTAGCAAAACAAGAAATGAATGCACGCAGTGAAAAATTAATCCCACTGAGAGATAGGCTACTTAAAGGTCTTACCGAAAAAATTGATGACTTTTTTATTACCGGACATCCAACCAACCGATTGCCTGGACACGCGAGCGGGGTAGTTAAATATATTGAAGGCGAATCGATGTCGATGCTGCTTAATATGGAAGGAATTGCGGTATCCACCGGATCAGCCTGTGTTTCAAAAGCGCTCAAAGCTTCACACGTTGTATTAGCACTCGGAGTTTCTCCCGAAGACGCACACGGTTCCCTTGTTTTTTCGATGGGAAAAGATGCTTCTGTAGAAGATGTAGACTATGTATTAGCAAAACTTCCGCCCATTGTTAAAAGACTTAGAGAAATGTCGCCGCTTTATCCTAAAAAGAAGGGGGCTAAGTAATGGAAAAGGAAAAGTTTAATATTGTAGTTTTCTCGGGTGATATGGATAAAGTTTTAGCCGCTTTCATTTTAGCGACTACGGCAGCTTCCATGGGAATGGAAACTAGTATGTTCTTTACCTTTTGGGGCCTAAATGTTTTGCGTAAAAAGAAACTTACCAGTGGGAAAAACATCTTGCAGAAAATGATGAATTTTATGAACCAGGGTGGGGCTAGTCGGCTTTCGCTTTCGAAGTTTAATATGCTGGGGATGGGACCGGCCATGATGAAGGTGCTGATGAAGCAAGCCAAAGTTCCCAGTATCGAAGAATTTATAAAAACGGCAAAAGGTTTGGGCGTGAAATTAATTGCCTGTACCACCACGTTTAGCTTTATGGGATTTGAAAAAGATGATTTTATCGACGGCATTGATTCTTATGCCGGTGCCGCTACGTTTATGGGAATGGCTTGCGAAGGAAAAGTTAGTTACTTTATATAAGGAGGCATCTTCATGAGAGCCGATGTGTCTCTCGATTGTTTTGGTCTTTTATGTCCCATGCCCATTATTAAAACTGCAGAAAAGATTAAACTCCTTAAAACCGGAGAGGTATTAGAAGTTCTTTCGAATGACGAAGGAATAAAAACCGACATGCCGGCCTGGTGTAAGGCTACCGGGCAGGAGTTTATAGGGGTGGAGGAGAGAGGCGGGGAATATCGCGCCTATGTGAAAAAAAGGGGTGAGTAGCCCATGGTAAAAGACCCGGCGCATGCGCATCAACCTTCTAGTAAAACCGAAAAAATATTCATTTCCATTTCCGGCATGCATTGTGCTTCCTGTGTTACCTCAATTGAAAATGCCTTAAAAAGTTTTAAAGGGGTCATAGACGCAAAAGTTAATTTCGCTTCAGAAAAAGCCACAGTAGAATATGATCCCGCAGTTGCTGACGTTGAAAAAATTGAAAAAGTTATTGAAGCCACCGGCTATAAAGTTATCCGACCGAAAAAAGCAGCAGGTAATGTCTTGAGGCTTAAAGTTGTTGGTATGGATAATCCTCATTGTGTGGGCACCGTTGGGGGAGCGGTCAAAAGTCTTCCGGGAATAATATCCCAGGATCTGCGGGTAAATGAGAAAGCCGTGATTCAATATGATCCGGCTCAAGTCGATCCACAAAAAATCAAAGAGGTTATCAAAGCAGCCGGCTATACCCCGTTTGAAGAAGCAGAAGTAACGGTTGATGTTGAAAAAGAAGCGCGCGAGAAAGAAATCCAAAACTTTAAGAATAGATTTATGGGCGCTCTCGTTTTAAGTTTACCTTTACTCTACTACATGCTGGCGATGCTTTTTAACGTACCGATCCCTAAATTTATGGTTCAGCATGCCGCGACCATCCAATTTATACTTACCACGCCAATCATGTTTATCGGCAGTATCTTTTTTACCAGAGGAATCGTTTCCCTGGTCAAAACCAGAACTGCCAATATGGACACCCTGGTTTCTCTCGGGGTGGGGGCGGCCTATCTCTACAGTTTATTTGTAACCGTAAATATTTGGATGGGCAATCCCGCTTACGGGATGGGAAACCTCTATTACGAAGTGGCGGGCTTCTTATTAACCTTTATCCTGCTTGGAAAATATTTTGAAGCGATGGCCAAAGGAAAAACATCTGAAGCAATCAAAAAATTGATGGGCCTGCAGCCCAAGACGGCGGTGGTAGAAAGAGATGGTAAGGAAATAGAGGTTGCAATTAACCAGGTAGAGGTTGGAGATATTATAATCGTAAAACCGGGTGGAAAAATCCCGGTGGACGGAACCGTCATTGAAGGCCATTCCAGTGTGGATGAGTCTATGGTAACTGGAGAGAGTATTCCGGTTGAGAAAAAGGCGGGCGATAAAGTAGTGGGTGCCACTATCAATAAAACCGGTTCATTTAAGTTTAAAGCCGAAAAAATTGGAAAAGATACGTTTCTAGCTCAGGTGATAAGACTGGTTGAAGAAGCTCAGGGAAGCAAAGCTCCAGTGGAAGAATTGGCGGATAAAATCTCAGCAGTTTTTGTGCCGGCGGTGGTTTTGATTGGATTAGTAGCATTTGTTATCTGGTTGGTGGCTGGACAGAGTTTTATTTTTGCGCTTACCGTTTTTATTACAGTCATAATCATAGCGTGTCCCTGTGCTTTGGGATTAGCTACTCCCACCGCAGTGATGGTGGGGACTGGATTAGGAGCTGAACATGGAATTCTCATTAAAAGTGCAACCGCCCTGCAGCGTGCCGCTCAACTTAAAGTTATTGTTTTTGATAAAACTGGAACCTTAACTAAAGGTGAGCCGGAAGTCACAGATTTAATTCCCAAAGACGTATTATTATATGCAGCGGTTGCGGAAAAGCGGTCTGAACATCCGTTGGCAGAAGCAATTCTTAAGAAGGCGAAACTCGAAAAAATTGACGTCCCGGATCCAGAAAATTTTAATGCTATTTCTGGTAAAGGCGTTGAGGCCAGTCTGAAGGGTGAATATATTTTGCTTGGCAACCGAAAGTTGATGCAAGAAAAAAACATTCCAATTACAGAACAAGAAAATAAAATACAAGAGCTAGAGTCACAAGGAAAAACAGTCATGCTGGTTGCTAAAAATAATATTTTGATTGGATTGGTGGCGGTTGCGGATACTTTAAAAAAATATTCAAAGGAAGCCGTAGCTGAATTGCATCACATGGGAAGAGAAGTAGTCATGATTACCGGTGATAACCAAAGAACCGGAGAAGCCATTGCTTCCCAGGTTGGTATTGATCGGGTTCTAGCTGAAGTGCTTCCACAAGATAAGGCGGATAATATCAAAAAACTTCAGGCCGGAGGAAAGCAAGTAGCGATGGTAGGGGATGGAATCAACGACGCCCCGGCACTGGCCCAAGCTGACATTGGTATCGCAATTGGGACCGGAACTGATGTTGCCATTGAAACTGGAGAAATTGTTTTAGTAAAAGATGATTTGCGGGATGTGGTAACCGCGATCGATTTAAGTGCTTATTCAATGCGCAAGATCAAACAAAATCTTTTCTGGGCTTTTATTTATAATTCTTTAGGAATTCCAATTGCTGCTGGAATTTTATATCCCTTTACCGGGTTTTTATTAAATCCGATTATCGCTGGTGCAGCGATGGCTTTCAGCTCGGTTTCGGTAGTGTCAAATTCGCTTTTAATGAAAAGATTCAAACCCAGAATAAAATAACAGGGAGGTGAAACATTATGATGGGAGGATTAACTGGATTTCTTTGGGGATCATTAATTATTGTACTTTTACTTTTAGGTTTTGCGTACATAATTTGGGCGATTGCGAGTAAGGAAAAAGGAGCCGTAAAAAATATTGGTCAGGCAATTGCAATCGTGATTGCAGTTTTGGCGATCTTTATCTTTTTATATGGCAGCGTATACGGGGGAATGTTTGGAGGATGTGGTGGTAAAGGTTATATGATGGGTAAAGGGATGATGCGCTACAAGGAGGGAGCAGACGAAAGCAAAATGTATGAATATATGGAAAAAGTCATGAAAAAACCCGGTATGCATGAGTGGATGGAAAAATATATGGAGAAAAACAAGTAAAGAGTTTTAATGTAGCGGTTTTATTTCGAATTTTTCTTCAAGTTTTTTGGGATGCCAGGACAGTTTAGCTTTACGCAGTCCTGGTATCCCTAAGTCCTGCTCCAGATTTATGTATTTAAATGAATTAAATGTTTTTTCACAAGCTTCTTTGATTAACATCTGGAAAACACCTGCGGTTTGAGGCTTTCCGTACGAAAAATGGACCGAAATCATATTTGGATTCGCCGTGCCTAGGATAAAGCCTTTGACTGAATCCTCAGCAAAAAGCATGCCGCCTTTGCAGTTAAGCTTATCAAATTGTCCAAAAGCTTCTTCAATGGCCTTCTTTTGTGAGTTGTAGGAAAATTTGGTGAAAAAGCGGGTTTCTTTTTTATGGCCGGCCCATTCCTCAAATAATTTTAAGGCTTGTACTGCATGCTCCGCTTTTAACGGAACAAACTGATAATCTGGAAAATGCTTCAAGAATCGTTTTAAGTGATTGCGTTTGCCATCGAACTTCTTGCCTTCAAGATTTGCTAAGTCTTCGCGAAGATAAATATAATCAGATTGATTGCGTAAATATTTGCAGCGATACTCATCCTTAGATAGTGATTCGCAAAATCTTTTAGAAAGCCTCGAAAGTTTTCCAGTGAGATTTAAACAGGTCTCGATGGTGCTGGAAAGCTTATGCTGACTGAGTGGTTCAAGGAAGTAGGGGGCTTCGTGCATGGGGCTGATTAATAAACAAAGATTTTCATTGATCATAGTTAATTGGGCACGGTCGAAGTTACGGTAAATAAATAAATTAGCCAAGTTTAATTCACAAATGGATCGTGGCGACGCATTTAAATATTTGGTAACTATTTCAAAGTCGGCTATTTCCAGGTTTTTAAACTTTGGATATTCAGGAATCATGTTTTGATTTTACCATGCAGGTGCATTTTTCTGGAATGCATTCCTGGCACTCGACGGGATCTTTGGGTGGGAGGAAGGCAGGAGGGGAGACCGGCTTAAATCCTAATTTTTTAAAGAAATCGGGAATAATAGTGTATAAATAAATATCTTTAGCGGCTTTTGTAAATAATTCCTTAATTAGTTGGGATGCAATGCCGTGTTTTTGATAGCCGGGACGCACTCCAACCGAACTGAGAAAGAAAAAATTATCATATTCCTTTAATCGGGCGGTGCCCACTACTTTTCCGTCTTTTTTAGCTACCCAAAAACCACCAAAAGCTTGATGAGTTGCAAGTAAATCCAGCTCTTCGAGGATTTTTACAATTTGTGCCTTGTCTTTTTCTTGTGCGCGTTCAATCATTAGCATAACTTTTATTATTTTACTATAAATACCAAAAATTCAGCAGTCTTCTTTTTTTTAGCGTTGGCTTATGTTACGATTACCTTGATATGACACTTCAAATTCAACCTCAATCCAAACGAGTTTTTATCGGTCGTTTTGAATGCGGCTATGATCTTTTAGCCGCACTAACCGGCTTTTGCAAGAAAAATGATATTAAGCTGGGAACTTTTAATGTCATTGGCGCAGTGAAAAAAGCCAAGCTCGGGTATTATAACCAGGAAGAAAAAAAGTATACTTACTGTATTGATTTAGAGAAAAAAATGGAAATTGCCGCCTGTATGGGAAATATTTCTCAAAAAGACGGAGAAATCATGGTGCATGCCCATATCGTTTTATCAGATCTTGGAGGGAAAACCGTAGGGGGGCACCTCCTGCCCGATACCGAAATCTTTGCGGCTGAATTTCATATTCAAGAGTACACGGGAGCCGAGCTAAATCGAATAAAAGATAGCGTGACCGGATTACCACTTTGGGGAAATAATAAATACAAGGAGTGATTCAAATGTCAAAAGCAATCAATGATGCCGAGTTTTCAAAAGAAGTTGAACAAAATCAGGGAGTAGTATTTGTAGATTTTTGGGCGCCGTGGTGTGGTCCGTGCGTAATGATGGCGCCGCTTTACGATAAAATGTCAAAAAAATATCCTTCAATTAAGTTTTGTAAAGTAGATACTACCCAAAGTTCCGAAAAAGCGATGCAATATGCCGTAACCGGTATTCCCTGCATCATTATTTTTAAGAATGGAAAAGAAGTGGAACGTATTATAGGGCTGCAGCCTGAGCCAAAGTTTGAGCAAACTATAAATAAGTACGCTTAGCATGATCAAGTTAGTTTTACTGCGCCACGGCGAAAGTATCTGGAACAAAGAAAATATCTTTACCGGCTGGACTGACGTGGATTTATCAGCCAAAGGGGTGGAGGAGGCGC
This sequence comes from Candidatus Margulisiibacteriota bacterium, assembly GCA_018823125.1. GTDB lineage: Bacteria > Margulisbacteria > WOR-1 > JAHJIW01 > JAHJIW01 > JAHJIW01. The sequence goes on from JAHJIW010000009.1 coordinate 60,777, forward strand.
GTGCCGCCGGAAAAATATTAAAAAAAGACGATTATACTTTTGATATTGCTTACTGTTCAGTCCTAATCCGAGCGATTCACACGCTGAAAATTGTTCTTAAAGAAATGGGATTAGAATCTTTGCCGGTAGAATACTCATGGCGGCTGAACGAACGCCATTACGGAGCGCTGCAGGGATTAAATAAAGCTGAAACTGCAAAAAAGTATGGTGAAGAACAAGTTTTTAAATGGAGAAGGAGCTTTGCCATCCGGCCGCCTGCGCTAACCGAAACGGATGAACGTTATCCGGGCCATGATCCAAAGTATAAGGATTTAACCAAAGATGAACTTCCGTTAACCGAATCTTTAAAGGATTCGATTGCCCGCTTTATGCCTTATTGGCACGCGGTTATTGTTCCAGCCATCCAATCCGGTAAAAAAGTTTTCATTTCAGCCCACGGCAACAGTTTAAGAGCTTTGATCAAACAGCTTGATAATATTTCGGATGAGGAAATTCCAAATCTCAACCTACCGACCGGGATTCCTTTGATTTATGAATTAGACGAATCCTTAAAGCCCATACGGCATTATTACTTAGGAGACTAAGTGGCGCGACAGGGTTATTTTGCCGGCTTCACATACTTTGGCAGCGTCAACATTATATATACAATAAATAACGATAATATTGCCGAGAAAAAGCACCATACCGAATCAAAAGCCGCTTTGTTAATAAACTCAGCCAAAAGGATCGAACCGATTAGTAAAAATCCAAAAATCTTCAATTTAACGTCGGATCCAATTAGGAACGGAGGTACTACCGCCAATAAATAAAAGACAATATAGATTTCTTTTAAAATATTGGGTCGGGTGGTGGCATAGGCAATGGAGTGGCCGATAACTTTGGTGTCCAGTGTGATCGCTCCGATCAGTAGCGGGGCGTAAGCCGCAACTCCAACTCCAAATCCGATGACCGTTAATACAAACAACAGTCTTTTAACCGGGCGATTAACTTCTTCTTTTTCAGCCATAAACACGGCTAGCGGTGAATAAAATGGCCAGAAGAAAAAGGCAAAGAACAGGAAAAGAAAGGAAAATATTTTAACCATGACCGGGAATCCAAACCCCAGATTCAGCCACACAAACCCTTCCGTGATTTGTTGAAGTCCAAAAAACAGGGGTACCGCAGCAAACAGCAAGTAATCACGATCTTTTTGAGCTGCCTTGGTTATAGTAAGCGCGCTGGCAGCTACTAAAACGGAGCCGACACCGAAACTGGCGGGAGCAGAAAAACACATAATAATTACCTCCTTAAGGCTTTCTCAATTCAGTGTACAGTATTTTTATTATCCCCGCGATGGGTGCGGCAAAAAATAATCCCCAAACTCCGATAAGATGGCTAAGTATTAACATGGCTAAAATTACCGTAATCGGGTGAAGATTTAACCTTTCCCCCATAATGCGCGGTACCAAAATTGTATTTTCAACACTTTGAACCACGATATAGAGCACGATAACCTTAGCGGCCAGGAGCGGCGAAGAAATAAAAGCAATGATTACCGCCGGAACTGCTCCGATGAAAGGTCCCATCACCGGAATAAATTCGGTAATGGCGGCAATTAACCCCAGTATCAGGAAGTACTTTACCCCTAAAAGATAAAGACCGAAACCACAGAGCGTCCCGATTAAAATACATAGTAAGAATACTCCCCTAAAGTATCGGTGGAGTAGTGAATTAATATCTAAAATAATGGTTTGGGTTTTTTTCTGGTGATCTTTGGGCAGCAGTGCAATGATCCCTTTGAGAATTGACTCTTTATCTTTTAATAAATAGAACGTAATGATGGGAATAACAATTAAGTAAATGAATTGCGAAAGAAATCCCGCCAGCGTAGCCGCGCTTTGATTAACAAAATTAACCATCACGTTTAAAATATTTTGCATGCTGTTAACAATCACGGCGTTAACTTGGTCCGGCAGGTGCGCACCCCGATACCATTTAGTAATTGAGTCTAACGTGCTTTGGGTCGAAGCGATAAACTGGGGCAGATTTTCGGCCAGCCGGTTAAATTCGCTGGCAAAGGGCGGGGCAATGAAGCTAATTAAGGTCACCAGTATAATAATTAAAATAAGCGCTGATAATATTATCGAAAGCGTCCGGTTAAGCCCCAGCCCCTTTGGTCTTTGGTCAGAAAGCAATTTAACCGCGGGGTTTAAAACATAAAATAGTATCAGTGCAATGATAATTGGAAAAAGCGCGTCCTGAATGAGGTAAAGGAAAGCAAGAAAAATAATTAAACCAATTACTCTGGTAATCTGTTTGTAATCAACCTTCATGTTTATATTTTCGCACCAGTGTAGTCAAAAGTCAAAATAAAAAGACCCGATTTGAGTTGATCATTTGATGTTGCGTTGTTAGAATTCAGACAACTTATTACAAAGGAGACTAACTATGAATTTTAGGAAAATGTTTTTAGCTTTATTGATCGTATGTGTTGTTACGACCGGAACGGCTTATGCTTGCACGGTATTCAAGGTTACGGCTAAAGACGGGACCATGGTCAGTCCGCGAACCATGGAGTTTGGCTATGACTTAAAATCATCGGTAGACGTAGTGCCCCGTGGTATGGATTTTGCCAGTCCCGCACCAGATAATAAAGCCGGCCTTAAATGGGAAAATAAATACGGCTATGTTGGCATTAACGCTTTTGGCGAGTTTGGTATGGCTTTAGATGGTTTAAACGAGTCCGGGCTGGCTTACAGCGCGCTCTGGTACGAAACGGATACAAAATGGCAGACGGTTGGTCCAGGAGAAAACGATGTTGCGTTGGCGCATATTTTGCTGGGTCCCTGGATTTTGGGAAATTTTGCTAATGTTCAAGAAGTTAGAGAAGGGTTAAAAAAGATTAAAGTTTTTGGAGAGATGATTCCGGAAATGGGGATGGCGCCTCCTCTGCATTCGGCAGTTTACGATGCTAAAGGCGGCTGCATTGTGATTGAGTATGATGACGGGGAGCTCAATGTTTATGATAATCCAATTGGAGTGATGACTAATGCGCCGCGCTTTCCCTGGCACGTGACCAACCTGCGGAATTATGTCGGCATGTCGTCGGGGCAGGCTACTCCGGTGGATTATAGTGGCATCAATCTTAAGCAAATGGGGCACGGCAGCGGTATGTTTGGCTTGCCGGGCGATATCACGCCGCCCAACCGTTTCGTAAAGATGGCAGTGCTGACTCATTTTGCTGACCAGGTAGAAGATGCCAAAGGCGCACTCAACCTGTCACGGCACATCATGAATAATGTAGATATTGTCAAAGGAACGGCGGTAGATAAAGATAAAAACGGAAAGATCACCGGCAGCGAAACTACCCAATGGACCAGTTTTCGTGACTTAACTAATCTAGTGTTCTATTTTAATACTTATGATAATTTGACGTTAAGAAAAATTAATCTTAAGCAGTTTGATTTTACATCTAAGAAAACGTTTGCTATGACGGGCGATGAAGAGCAAATTATTGATATAACCGATCGGAGTAAATAAAAAACTATTTCATGAGAAGTTTTATCGTTTTATTTTTATGCGTGGTGCTGTCGCTTCCGGTTTTTGCTATGAAGGTCTACTTTGATGATCCACAGTATTCATTTCAGCTCCTGCGTGCTTTGGGAGATACTGCAGCCGGGGCCGCGGATATCGGCGAATGCCTTAAGACCGCATACCGCATCAAAGAAGGAGATGGGGAGAGCTGGTACCGTGAGTGGTATAAAACTGCGGAAGAGTTAGAGGCGGACGGGAATGAATTTCTTTCCCGGGGACATAAACTGAGCGCGTCAGAAGCTTTCATGAGAGCTTCTAATTATTACCGTTCCGCAGAATTTTTTCTTCACGGAAATCCCGATGATCCCCGCATTCTACAATCCTGGGAAAAAAGCCGGGATATGTTTGTTAAGGCAGTGGGATTGATCGATCAACCAATTGTTAAAGCGGTCAATATCCATTTTGAAAAGACAACTTTACCCGCTTATTACTGTCTGGTTGATGATTCCGGAAAAAAACGTCCGTTGATCATTATCCATAGCGGCTATGACGGTACCAAAGAGGAACTTTATTATACCGTCGGTCTTCCGGCATTAAGGCGTGGCTATAATTGTCTGTTGTTTGAGGGGCCGGGGCAGGGTGAGGTCATCCGGGCGCAAAAGATTCCGTTCCGACCAGACTGGGAGACGGTTGTTACCCCGGTGGTTGATTTTGCTTTGGATCAGCCGGAGGTTGATCCGGAACGCATCGCGTTAATGGGGATCAGTTTTGGCGGCTATCTTGCGCCCAGAGCAGCGGCGTTCGAGCCCCGCATCAAAACCTGTATTGCTAACGGCGGGGTGTACGATTTTCACTCTAATTTTGTTGCGAACAATCCGCCCGATTTTGAAAAGGAGCTGGATGATCCGAAAGCGGCTAAAGAGATCGATCAGGCCATTTATGCTGAAATGAAAAAGGACCCGGGCCTGCGCTGGGTTTTTAATAATGGAATGTTTACTTTCCGGTCTAAAACCCCAAGTGAACTGATCAGAATGACCAGGCCCTATACCATGCAGGGAATTGCGGATAAGATAAAATGTAACATGCTGGTGGTCAACTCGGAAGGGGATAAGGATATGCCGGGGCAAGCTATTAAGTTGTATGATTCTTTGCAAAGTCCTAAAACCTATATGGAATTTACCAAAGAAGAAGGTGCCGAAGAGCACTGTCAGATGGGCGCGGCTTTTATTTCCAATGAGCGGATCTATAACTGGCTGGATGAGAATCTTCAAAAATAACTTACCCAAAAACTGAAACTTTTCCCCGATTTATCGATAATAATGGTAGGAAGATTTAATTTAATCTGCAGGAGGAAAAAATGTCACCTTCAAAAGTAGGCCCAAAGTTAACGCCTAAAAATCCAATGCGTAGCGGTAAAACAGGAAGACAAGATCCTCACTCTTTGCGTGGAATAGAGGTTCGAGATTCGAGAGGAAACGTGTTGAGCGCCTCTGGTGCGGTAGGTGGATTGCCAGCCGAGTTAGCCGCTAGGATTAATTTTCTTAAAACTGGATTGGATGCAGGTACCTCCCATATCAGAATTCCTGAAATGGTTGCAATCCCTGGGATGCCAGGAAAATTTATTACAATCAGGGAAATAACTATTGGTTTTTGGCGGCAGGTAATGGGAGAATATTTGCCGACGGGAAATAACGCTAAGCAATTTAAAAGAATTCTTGCTAATAAGGGTGCCGCAGATCTTTCTTTAACTGAAATAACTTTAGAAGATAATAAACGGCTGGCGGATGTGCTAAATGCTTTAGTAATTCCTGGCCGGGGTGTTTTTCGTGTTCCGACAGAGGCGGAGTGGGAAGCTGCTCAAGATAGCTTAATAGGAGATAATTGGACAATTACAGAAAGGCCAAATGCAGTACTTTATGTTCTTCGCCACTTGCGCAACAGTAAACGCGACTTAAACTTACCAGACTTCAGTTGTTTCTCCAGTGCTGTGGCTCGTCTGGTCGAGGACAAAACAGGTTAGGCATTTATCTTACGGTTTTCTATTGATTTCTTGAAAAGCCGCGTAGTATTATATCAGCGTGAATTGGAACATTTTAAAATTACGGTTAGCAGTCTTGTTAATGCTGATTTTTACCCTGTTCTTACTGGTGGGATGTAAAAGCAGCTATCTTGTTCGCAATGCTTCTGTAAGCAACATTATCTCTTCATTTAAGGATTACGCGGGGGTACACGGTTATCAGATTACATATCAAAACGATGCAACCGGATCCTATCGGTTGAATATGGGAAATGTTTATGTTCCCGAGGTCAGTCGAACCGTAAAAACAACGACAGTTATCGCTACGCCGGCGAAGGATTCCTATCAGCCCATGACCGCTTATGAAGAAACGACCTGGCTGACGGTAAGCAATCCCGGCCATTACGTGGTTGCAACCGCCATGGTTAGTATAACTCAGCAGGGTGACAATGTGTTGATCGTTTTGGATGGGAACGACGTTGCTGGGGTGCAGCTTAACGACGTATATGATTATTTTGAGGGGTTAGGTTATGTTATCGAAAAAAAATAGTGTTATGAAAGATATGAGAGTGCGAATCGTTGGGGCAGGGATCGTGTGCCTGGTTCTTTTAAGCGGGATGGCCGGGGCGGAAACAGAGATCAGGACTTACCGGCAATTTAAAGATGTTGCCGTAAAAGAGAATGGATCGGTGATGAAATCGGATCGCAAGGAAAATCTATTCGAGTGCACTTATACAATAGATATGGCGAAAAAAACCATTACCAGGACAAAAATACGGCGGCTCGACGATCCTTCCGGTATTGAGGACCCGGTCGTCTACGAGATTAAACAGAAAACGAAATTGTGGGGAAGCGAAGCCGGAAACGGAGGAGAAGTGTTGATTGCTATCCGGGAAGACGGCGGAGAAATATTGGAAATGGGGCGTCGCTTTGCCTTTACCCAGAGAGTCAGCCCGTTCTCTATGGTTATCACCGGCGTTTACCGCAGGGTCTTTAGTAAGGGAGAGGGCTGTCGTTCTTCTAAAGACGATAAGGATGCGGGCCACCGTCCGCAACGGACCGGAAGAAATTGAAGTGCTGGGGTCTGATCCGCAGGCTGGCCATGCTGAAAACTCCGGACCAGTCTTTGCAGGTAATAATTTTGAGATATAAAGGGATTCCATTTGAAACCATATATAATAAGGACACCTTGATTTTTATTCCTGCCGCGGAAGAAAAAACCGAAAAACATTTTAAGCTGCCGCCGGGCGCGGGACGGCTTGATAAGGAAGATGTAAAGGATGATAATTTCCCTTATTAACATGGAATTTTGGATACAAGTCATAAAAGTGGCGACTGCCCTGTTCATCATAACCGATTCGCTTGGCAACCTGCCTTTCTATATCGGAATGACCGAAGACCGGTCAGATGAGGAACGCAGCAGGATTACCATGACCGCAATTATTACTGGCCTCCTCATGATGGCCTTCTTTGTTTTTGCCGGCAGCCTGGTTCTTGACCTCTTTGACCTGACGATTGATGATCTGCGCATTGCCGGCGGAGTGCTGCTTTTAGTTATTTCCGTTGAGGTGCTGATGCGAGGAAGGGTGGTGGCTGGGCACCGCGAGGATATCGGGGCCGTGCCACTAGGCACCCCGCTACTGGTTGGCCCGGGCGCCATTACTACCGTGCTGGTCATGACCAAGCTTTATCAGTTGCCCGCAGTGGTACTCGGAGTTTTGATCTGTTTTGCCCTGATCTGGTTGGTTTTCCACTTTGCGGGGATCATCTTTAAAGTTCTCGGCAGGAATGGCTCCCGAATTGTGACTAAGATCGCTGCCATCCTGATTGCCGCCATTGCGGTGCGCTTCATCCGCGTTGGCATCCAGTCCTTTCTCAGAATAATATGAGTTGCAATGACCGCTTTGGGGAGGTAAAAAATGAAAAATATTAAAGTTTGGATTTTGGTTTTAGGAATATTCTTGGTGGCTTTTATCGCTGGTGCGTGTCAGCAAGCTTCGTCTGGTGGGGATTCGGGAGGGACGGGCTATTTCTTGACTGCAACAGAAAATACTACCCCGGTGGTTTTACCTTCTGCCAGTGGCAGGGCTTTGAGTGCCTGGGGTAGTGGGAATACAATGTATGACATCTTTTATCTTTTCAGACAATATGTTCATCCCGATGACGAAGGCGTAATTGATCGTGCAAATCTATATCGCTTGCTTTACGATGTTGATACTTTGTTTACCGCAATGACCACTGAGGTAGTTGCGCTGTCAGCTGCTCAGGTGATCGTGCCGCCGTTTAATTTTGGTAATAACTATACCTATAATAAGGCTGTCAATAATACGTCTAGTGAAATGGCTGCAGCTACATATATTTCTGGGAATACGGTTCGAGGAATTGTTTCCTGGATCTGGCGAGATGCAACTGATACTAATCATGATGAATTTGGGATATTGGAAGTAACTAAAGACACTAGTACGGATGACATAAGTATTGATTTTGTTTTCTGTGTTGACTACGATTCGAGCGATACCGTTTGTGACTATAATAACCGCACCAAAATTTCTGGTAATGCGGGAACCCACGCCTTTGAGTTTGTCCGAACGTTAGCTTCGTCAACGGCAGTTACTAGCCAGATGGTGGGTAAAGGTATATCTCAGGGAGTCGGAAATGTTTTTCTCCTGAAAATAAAGGACGGAAACAACGATGGTTTTACGTCTACGGCATATATGGTCGTCAGCGCGGAAGCGACCGAAGCTACTTTGCAAGCCATGGATGCCTCAAGTGAAGCGATTACTGATCCGGCGTCCTTACCAGCCACCGTGGCAAGCTATAAAAGTTATGTGGAAACTACATCGTTCTATTCTCTAGCTGAAATCTTGACCGATATCGCGAATCTAAACACTGGTAATCCTAAAACAGGAACAATCTACATAAATTATTAAGCAAAAAGTGCATCGCTATTTCATCAAAACCTTTGGCCCTTCGCAGGCTCAGGGCCAAATTAATGTATGAAAACATATTATATTAAAACCTTTGGTTGA
>JAHJIW010000010.1 GCA_018823125.1 Candidatus Margulisiibacteriota bacterium
CTACGATATAACAGAGGGAGGGTTTTGCTCCACATTAGTAATGAAAGGTATTTTCATCGCAAATAAGTTTTTATTTACAAGAACCCTGCAAGGAACAAAAAATGATAAATAACAAAAAAATCATCTATATTTCCGGCATAGCGGCGTCTCTTTTGATCTCAATTTGCTCACTTTTGGGTAAACGCCTTCCTCGAGTGGACGGTCTTCTTCTCCGTGCTTATCTGGGTTTTGGTGATGCGTTTGTATTTGATGAAGAGTGAGAAATAAAAACTGACAATTTACGAAAATATTCAAACGGATTTTCAATTGATGATTTCAAGTTTTTTTGCGAGCGAATCCCGTAACGACATTGCATCACGGAATTATGATCCTCAGAAGACACCTGGAATCAACCGATAACGCACACGACGCACATAATCCCGATACCCTGGCAATTCTTCTTGTAAAGTTTTATCTTCCAGCGCGGTCCTTATCACGGCAATGATCAGCGCTACTATCACTGGAATGATTGTCCAAACAGAGCCTAAAGCCAGCACAATGCCCGGTAGTGCTAGAATATTTCCAGCATAACCAGGATGTCTTACAATGCGATATGGACCGCTGTCACATACCACATGCCCTCGGTCCGTCTGAATACGCACCACGCTTGAGAAGAAGCGGTTCTCTGCCAAAGCCCATCCAGCAAAGGTGTATCCAAGCACAATCAAGATGAAGCCCAAGATGTTGAGCCATGTCGGGAATACAGGTGACCACCCAAAGTGGTGATCTAGTCCCGCCACAATAACTAACGGGAAAGTCATACTCACTGCCATTAATGGAGAAAGCACTTTATCCCACGATTTCACATCCTGAGCTTTTCCAAATTTGCCTCGTTCTGCCAGCAATCCCGGATGCCTTTTTTCTGCCCACATACGCGGAGCTATACCCGCTGCAACTATCAGGACTGAATAAAACCAACCCTGCCACCAACCGAGATCCCATCCGCTTATCAAGAGAACCAGTGGTATGAGGAGATACATTATTATTAATCCAACCCAATATTTTGGGCTTGCTGTTTTAAATGCATTTTGATCAACTGTCTTCGATACCATACTTTTTCCTCCTTATTAAACTGTATTTCTTCCCAAGAAATTTTGGAAATAACATTGCGCCTAACTCGTTTTTATGTGAGATATTTTAACAATCTTATCATTAATTTGCATATCCCTGTCAATGGTGATTTATATTATCCCCACCCCCTCTTTTAAAAACCAATAATTTTTTTTCAAATTTTTCATTTTTTAAAATGTATTACACTGAGAGAGCGGCTTGTGCCGAGTGGAGTCGAGGCAAGCGAATCAAAGTGGGTTTTGCCGCAATGAATTGAATTGGGAATAAAGATGGAAAAGGTTTGGAAATAAAACCGAAGGTTTGCGCCGCTAAGTTGGCTGGGGGAGAAGGAATCTCCCGTCGCACATTATTATATAATAATTTGAAACGACGGGATCCCGACCTTTCTGTATTATATTATAATGTCAGGTCGGGAGAACCCTCACAGACAAATCAAGAAAAACTGGGGGACGAGGACTCGAACCCCGATAAGCAGAACCAGAATCTGCTGTCCTACCATTAGACGATCCCCCACTGTGCAGCGTTAATTAAAAATGAAACATTATTCCATCGGTGGCAGTTCATAAGGCGGGTTCCACCATTGTGGCTGAAGAATTAATATATACAAGCCGTACAGAATAATAAAAATCGCCAGCGCCAAGAAAACCTTTTGCCCTAGTTCCCAAGTGCGCTTGGTTTTTCTCATAAATAACAAAACAAAAATCAAAGCTATTACACCAACTAAAGTTGTGGCCCCACCCTTAAAAATAGGACTGGTGTTAGTAAACTCAATTATTCTGATTCCTAGTTCGTACATGATTGGAAAGTTTAACAAATCGGAAGAGTTAAAGCAAGAATGATGCTATAATTTTTCTAATCATGCCCAAAAATAAAACGATCAAAACAGATCTTTTAATCATCGGCGGCGGGATTGCGGGACTGAGGGCCGCCATTGAAGCTTCTAAACACTGCAAAGTACTGCTCATCACCAAAGGAAAAGCCGGCGAATCCGCTACCGAAAAAGCCCAAGGCGGAATTGCGGCCGCCATCGACAAAATACAGGATTCAACTGAATTTCATTTTCAAGATACGATCAAGGCTGGGGCCGGCCTATGCGATAAAAAAGCAGTAGAAATATTAGTGAATGAAGGCGTCTCCCGGGTAATCGAACTAATCAAAATGGGCGCCCGCTTCGACCGCGCCGAAACCGAAGGTGGGACCGGATATTCCCTAGCCATTGAAGGTGCGCACAAAAGAAGAAGAATCCTGCACGCCGGCGACGAAACCGGCGCCGAAATTGAGCGAACTTTAGGGTCAAAAATTATTAGTGACGGCTTAGTAAAAATAAGTCCGTATACGATTGGGATTGATCTCATAATTAAAGACGGAAAATGCATCGGAGCCACCGCCATCGATACTTATAATCACCTGACATTAAACATACTGGCAAAAGCTACCATCATTGCCACCGGCGGAATTTGTCAGACATACCTCTATACCACCAACCCCGGGGTTGCTACCGGCGACGGAGTAGCCATGGCCTGGCGCGCCGGAGCCGAAGTTCAAGACATGGAATTTATCCAATTTCATCCTACTTCGCTGGTAGCTTTTAAGGAACTCGAAGATATTATCGCCCTGCCCCGCTTTTTAATCTCAGAAGCGGTCAGAGGCGAAGGAGCTAAGCTGATCAACGTTAAGGGCGAGCGTTTCATGCCAAGCTATCACAAACAAAAAGAGTTAGCTCCCCGTGATATCGTAAGCCGCGCTATTGTAAATGAGATGAAAAAAACAAAAAGCAAACATGTCTGGCTCTCGCTCTCCGGACTCGGCGCCGAAAAAATAAAAAAACGCTTCCCCATGATTTATAAAACCTGTCTGGAGCGCGGCCTGGATATCACCAAAGAAAATATTCCGGTTGCTCCGGCCGCCCATTACTTTATGGGAGGCATAAAAACCACCATCGAGGGAGAAACTAATTTACCCGGGCTTTATGCCGCCGGCGAATCGGTTTCGCTGGGAGTACACGGAGCTAATCGTTTGGCTTCCAATTCACTACTGGACGGGCTGGTCTTCGGAACCCGCGCCGCTAAAACTGCTTTAAAGTATTTAAAAGAGGTAAAGCAATTACCGAAAACCATTAAGACCAAAGCCGGCAAGCCGTGTTCTTTAAATAAAGAAAAACTAGAAAGTATACGCATGACCATCCGCAACATCATGTGGAAGGGAGCCGGCATCCTCCGCAACGGTAAAGGCTTAAAGACCGCATCGCAAAAATTAAAAGATATAAACCAAAAACTTGATTACCAGCCAAAAAACCTAGAAGAAGTTGAAGTGAAAAACCTGGGGACCGTAGCTGGTTTAATCTTAAAATCTGCTATTGATCGCAAAGAATCCCGCGGGGCCCATTTTCGCACGGATTATCCTCAAACCGACAATCAGAATTGGAAAAAACATTTAATTTATTCTACGAAGGATAAAGCCTGACTCTTCTTTTTGGTTCCTGGCCAATTGATTCTGATTTAATAGCGTGGCGTCTTAAATATTGATGTTGCAGTCTGCGGATATACGCATTTTGCGGGGTTAAATCGATCGGTCGCCTTTCGCCTTTTAAACGGACCAGCGCTTCTTCGACTTCGGCCACGGCCATTTCTTCTTCTTCAACGTAAGAAACTTCCTGCACTTTGAAGAAATATTTTAAGAATCTGCGAATCTGAGAAGAAACGTTTTTCCGGATGACGTGCACCGGAATATTGTGTTCACTGGCCATGCGTACCACTTTATCTTTACGTTTGGTTTTGGATTTTACGGTTAAAACTAAATCGGCATCCGAAATGGCCGATACCACCTCTGCCGCAACCTCTAAACTTGTAATCGCCGCCTCCAGTTGAGAAACATTAACCGCGAAAGGATAAATTCTGATCAGTTCGGGTTTTTTCTGAAATTCAGCGGGCATGGGAGATGGCATTTCAACCTCTGACATATCAAAAGACGGTTTTTGCTTAATTTCAACTTCTCCGCTGGCTTTTACTACCCGGATTTCCGGTTTAGGTTGTTGTTTCTTGAGCATCTTATCGATTGCCGATGCCACATCGGAATATATAGCTAAAGTATTGCGGGCCCTGATTTCTACTGCAACGTCAAAAGTAGGCGGAGCTTTACGTTCGAGGATCGCTTTCTGGGTATGCCGCCTTTTAGCTTCTTCATCCGAAAGAATTACCGTCTGGATTCCTCCAACTAAGTCAGACAAAGTCGGGTTACTTAAAATATTTTCGAGTGCGGTTCCATGCGCGGTTCCAATTAATTGTACTCCCCGCTCCGCAATGGTACGTGCCGCTAAGGCTTCAGCTTCGGTACCAATTTCGTCTACGATAATTACTTCCGGCATGTGATTTTCTACCGCTTCGATCATGACCGCGTGCTGGCGTTCCGGAGTTGAAACCTGCATCCGGCGTGAGCGGCCGATTCCGGTATGCGGGATGTCTCCGTCTCCGGCAATTTCATTTGAAGTATCAACTACTATTACGCGTTTTTTTGCTTTATCACTTAAAATGCGAGCAGCTTCGCGCAGTTTAGTAGTTTTTCCAATTCCCGGAGGGCCTAAAAATAAAATATTTTGGCCGGTTTCAATAATATCCAGGATAGCGTCAAGGGTTCCAAAGACCGCTCTGCCAACGCGACAAGTTAATCCCACAATTTTTCCCGAACGGTTACGAATTGCAGAAATGCGATGCAGGGTTCTTTCAATTCCAGCACGGTTATCGGCGGTAAACACGCCAATTTTACTGGTAACATAGTTTATATCGCTCTGTGCTACGGGGGTTGAACTAAGCTCAATCGCTTTATCTTCGTAGCGCGCTTCGGGACGGCTGCCCAGATCAAGCACCACTTCAACTAATTTGAGAATATTTCCTTTAGCGGTAATCGCTTTAGTGATTTTGGGGGGTAATATTGCTAAAAGTTTTTTTATTTCCTGTTCGGTACTATCCTTAACCATAAATTACCTTATTCTTTGATTGCTTTTTTTAAGTTAATACCAGGAACAAAGGCCGGAGATTTTGAAGAAGGGATTTCAATTTTTTCTCCGGTACGCGGGTTTCTCCCCACGCGGGATGCACGGGTTCGAATAATAAAATTACCAAAGCCTACCAGCCTTACTTTACCGCCGCCCGTCAGCTCGGCCGTAATCAGGTCAAGGGCTTTATCCAGCACTTTTTCGACAACGGCCTTTCTTACTTTTACTTCGCGACCTACCTTGGATATTAATTGTTTTTTATTCATCGCTAACCTCCTTTAGCTAGCACATCTTCCCAGCACTTCATTGTAGCGCCGATCTACTTCTTCTTGCAATTCTTTTAGCAGCTGTTCATTGCCCGGTTTAAATAAATGGCGGAAGCGATCCTGAGTCTTTAACCAGTCTTTAAAAGGCTTTCTTTCCTTTGGGGTAAAAGTCATCTTCCATTTTCCGTTTTCAACCTCGTATAATGGCCAAAAACCGGTATCCACTGCCAGTTTTCCGATGTCTATCGTATTTTCCGGTTTGTATCCCCAACCCAGCCTGCATGGCTGTAAAACATTAAGAAACTTAGGGCCTTTAATCGAAAAAGCTTTTTCGGCCTTCTTAATTAAATCCGTAGGGTAACCCAGTGAAGCTTGGGCAACGTAAGGAATATGATGGGCGGCTATCACCGCGGTTAAATCTTTGCGGTATTGCTCTTTTCCTTGTTTAACTTTTCCGGCGGGAGCAGTGGTAGTACTAGCTCCTCGCGGAGTCGCCGAAGAGCGCTGAATTCCGGTATTCATATACGCTTCGTTGTCATAGCAAACGTATAAAATATCGTGACCGCGCTCGAGTGCTCCGGATAAGGACTGAAAACCAATATCATAGGTTCCGCCGTCTCCACCAAAAGCCACAAAAAGCATATCTTCGGTAATTTTTCCTTTTCTCTTTAGTGATTGATACATGGCTTCAATACCGGAAATTGCAGCTCCGGCGTTTTCAAAAGCAACGTGTAAAAATGGAACCTCCCAGGCCGAATACGGGAAGATGGTGGTAGTAACTTCTAAACATCCGGTAGCACAGGCCACCACTACTGGTTTCTGCGCCGCTAAAAGAATTTGCCGAACAACAATGGGAGCTCCGCAACCAGCGCAGGCACGGTGTCCTCCGCTCAGCGGTTCTTTCCTTTCGGATAATTGTTTTAATGTTGCCATTTATTTTTACCCCTTTCTATTCACGCAAGCCAGAATATTTAACCAGTTGATCCACTTTTCCATCCTTAGCAATCTTTTGCAGATCCGCATAAATTTCGTCTAACAATTCAAAGTTCATTTCTCGGCCGCCTAAACCATAAACGTAGTTAACCACCATTGGTTTAGTTTTTAAATCGTATAAAGCCGAACGAATTTCAGAAAAAAGCGGTCCGCCGGTGGCGGCATAACCATCACTGCGATCCAATACCGCTAATACTTTTAATTTTTTCAAAGCATTGACCAGTTCTGCTTCCGGGAAAGGCCTGAAAACACGCAGTTTAATCAAACCCGCTTTAATCCCCTTTTCTCTAAGATTTTTAACTGTCATCCGAGCCGTTCCGGCCGTGGAACCCAGTGCAATAATGGCGATTTCGGCATCCTCCATGCTTACTTCCTCAAAAAATCCGTAACTTCTGCCGGTCTTTTTTTCAAATTCTTTACCGACCTCTAAAATTACATTTTTAGACTTATGCATAGCTTCGGCAATTGGTCTTTTATGCTCGAAATAATAATCCTGCAGATCTAAAGCCCCCAGGGTAAGAGGGTTTTTATAATCCAGCAAAGGATTTTTAGGCTTATATTCTCCGATAAAGGCTTTGGCATCACTATCTTCCATGGTTTCAATTTTTTCCATACAGTGTGAAATAATAAAACCATCGGTAGTGACCATCGCCGGCAACAATACATCATCGTGCTCGGCAATTCTGATGGCTTGCAGAACATTGTCGTAAGCTTCCTGCGCATTTTCAGAGAAAATCTGAATCCATCCGGCATCACGGTTCATCATGGTATCACTATGATCGCAATGAATATTGATCGGCCCCGAAAGTGCGCGGTTTACTTCAGGCATTACAATCGGCAATCTGAGCGCAGATGCAATCGGAAGAATTTCTCCCATCAAAGCTAACCCTTGAGAAGAAGTTGCGGTCATCGCTCTGCCTCCGGCTGCCGCGGCGGCTACCGTAGCCGACATCGCTGAATGCTCTGACTCCACTCTCACGTATTCGGTATCAACATCACCATTAGCTTCAAAATTGGCAAAAATTTGGGCAATTTCGGTAGCGGGAGTAATGGGATAAGCGGCTACCACATCTGGATTTATTTGTCGCATGGCTTCCGCCATGGCTTCGTTTCCGGTTCTGGCAATTGCAGGCATTTTTTTATTTCCTCCTTTTTCAGCTTGTAGCTTTTTAGCTTCTTAGCTTTTTAGGGGTTGAGCCTAAGAAGCTACTTCCTAAGAAGCTACTTCCTATCTCTCCGGCTCCATAGTGATTGCTTTTTCACCTTTTACGGGACAAACCTTGGCGCAGATTCCACAACCCTTACAATGTTTGTAATCAAATCCTTCAACTTTTTGGTTTTTTACAATGACTGAAGTATCCGGACAATGAATCCAGCACTGCAGGCAATGGATACAGCGATCTTTGTGGAAAATTGGTTTCTCGCTTCTCCAGTCACCGGTTTCAAAGGCGGCTGCAGTACCGGCTTCCAAAACATCGCCTAATTTTAATTCTTTCCATCCAGGTTTTGTCATTCTCCTTTTACCTCCTCGTGCGCAGCTTTAATCGCTTTCATATTACCTTCGATGACTTCTGGTTTATGCGCAAATTTCTTTTGCAGTTTTTTCTCGGTATCCGCCAGCATTTTATTAAAATCCAGAATGCCGCTCACCTTAACTAAAGCGCCGAGCATCGGAGTATTGGGAATATTTCTGCCGATATTTTCTTGAGCAATACGCGAAGCATCTACGGTAAAAACTTTGGCTCCCTTTAATTTAAGTTCACTTCTTATTTCCTTTGGTGATTTTCCAGAATTTACAATAATGACCCCATTATCCGGAAGACCCGCGGTTACCGGCACCGTTGCCAGTAAAGTGGGATCTAAAACTACCACAATTGAAGGATCAGTAACTCCACAATGAACCGTGATCGGCTCATCTGCCAGGCGATTAAAAGACTGAACCGGAGCTCCCATCCGCTCGGGTCCGTACTCAGGGAAAGCTTGAATATATTTTCCTAAGGACATGGCCGCATCCGCAAACAAGAGAGAGGCGGTTTTAGCTCCCTGTCCTCCTCGGCCGTGCCATCTGATTTCTGTAATACCTTTACTCATGTTAATAACTACTCCTTTCAACTATTTAAACACCCAGCAATGGTCTAACTTTTTCAAAACCTTTTAAATCAAAAACAATCCCGATCAGAATTAAAATAATAAAAGGGATGGCGGCAATTAAAAATGATTTAAGCTTAGAATGCCCGCCCACTTTTCTTACAGAGATACTCCACAAACCAAATATGTATAACGCTGAGAAATAATAAACGATATCGTATCCCACCCGAAACATTTCAAAAGAAAGTAATCCGGCATCTACAAATACCACAAAAACCAACGAAAAAATAAAAAATAATAAAACCGCGGAAGAATAAAATACCGATTCGAGCATGAAAGAAGGAGAGCCTTCCCCTTTCATCCATTTAGAAAGGTAAAAGAGCAAATAACCGATAACGTAAAATGCCCCAAAGATAAAAAACATGGCAAACCCGCCCAGGATCACAAAAATAATGGCAAAAAACATGAGGGTGATCGCAATGGTAATCGGTGAAACTACCAGCAGCTTCCAGGCGCTCATGCCTTCAAGTAAAGTTCTGCCGATCGGATAAACTTGAGTAATAAAAATAGTAATGGTCGCAAAAAATGAAACAATCCAAGAAGAAATTACTAAAAAATCGAGGGACTTTTCCCGCCATGGCTTTCTTTCGAGTACCGTATAAAACAAAATCGGAGCTGAAATTATTTCCCACCAGATTAAAAAATACCAACGTAATCGATTTATCATGAGACCACCCTTCTTCCTTCAAAGGCTTTAGTTAATGTTGCTTCGTCCGCATAATCCATGTCGGCCCCGACCGGCAAGCCGTAGGCAATGCGGGTTATTTTAACTCCCAGCGGTTTCAGCAACCTGGTTAAATAAATTACTGTAGCTTCGCCTTCCGCGGTCGGGTTGGTAGCTAACACCAGTTCCTCTACCCCTCCGGTCCCCAGGCGCCGCAGTAATTCTTTGACTCTTAAATTTTCAGGTCCAATCCCATCCAAGGGAGAAATTACCCCGCCCAAAATATGATATAAACCTTTGTATTCTTTGGTTTTTTCGATGGCAATCATATCTTTGGGATCGGCCACCACACAAATCACCGATTGGTCCCGGTTTTTATCACTACAAATTTTACATGGATCTTGATCAGTCAGATTAAAACAAATCGAACAGTTTTTTATTTTTTCTTTCGCTTCTAAAATTGCCTGCGCAAGATTTCCGGCTTCGGCCTTGGGTACACTTAGTATATAAAAAGCCAGTCGCTGTGCAGACTTGGGGCCAATCCCCGGCATCTTCTTAAATTCGGCTATCAAACGGCCCATCGGCCCTGCGTATTCTGCACTCATAAGCCAAATCCGCCACCCATGCCCCCCAACTGCCGCGCGGCTGCAGTCTTGGCTTCTTTCACTCCGGCATTAACTGCCTTTTTAAGGGCGTCCGCCAGTTTATTCGCATCCGAAGATAAAAGCGCGGGATCAATTTCGATTCCCAATACTTCCATGTCTCCAGAAACTTTAACTTTGACACCCTTTTCTTCTTTTTCAATTACAATTGAAGCTAAGCGCTTTTGCATCTCGCGGGCTTGCTTCATCATCTCACCCATCTTGCCAATGTTTCCAAAAACCATTGATTTATCCTCCACACAAGCTAGGTATTATAGTACAATTTTTCCTATACTTCCACCAAAAATTATAGGACCTAGGAAATCACCTTTCCGCCAAACATTTCTTTTACCTTATCCACCGAAACGGCCTTAAGTCCCACCCCTAACCTTTCGGTTTTATCCGTAACCACGCATTCGATTAAGGTTGGGGTCCCGGTAATTCCACTGATTACTTCTTCTACAATTTTCTTTTGGGGGTGCTCTTCTAAACGACTTTTATGAAAACCAAACCCTTTTCTAAAGGCAATCACTAACTTGCCTTTAGCATTAATTTCTAAAGGTTCGCCTTCGTGCAGGGAAACATAACCAAATAAACTTTTATTTTTTACGTTCTGCAGTATTTCCTGCCAGCTAGACCGCATCAATTTCAAATTTCCGTTTGAATTTTCGGGAGCAACTTCTACTTTAGCTTCTTTAACCGCTGGTTTTTCAATTAATTGTACGTCGGGCTTTGCGTTAGCTTTCATTTTTTCCTCTTTCCTGGGAACCATTATTTGTTTTTGCACGGCAGGCGCGGCGGTGCCAAATATTTCAAGCACATCCATTAATGCAACTTCTAAAACTATTCTCCCAAAACTCTGCCAGCGCATATCTAACTCGGCCTGCGCTAAAATTTTTAATATGGCTTTGGCTTGATCCAAACTTAATTGAGCCGACTGGTCTTTGAGCTTTTCAATTTTTTCTCTGGAAATATCTAATATATCGGTACTGCCCACGATCGAAAGTAAAATATGCCTAAAGTGCTGAATAATACTGCCGGCAATTTGCGAAATGCTTTTTCCGGCTTCAACCGCATCCTCAATTAAACTTAATACTTTGCCAGTATCTTTTGCGATCAACGCTTCCACTAAATCAAACAACATCGCTTCGTCTGCGGTGCCTAAAAGCAGAACCACATCATCTAATTTAATATTTTTTTCACAAAAAGACATCAGCTGATCTAAAAGAGAAATGGCATCCCGCATCGATCCATCGCCGTATTTAACCACTAAGTCCAAAGCTTCATCTTCAATTGAAAAACCTTCGGCTTTGGTTAATTTCTGCAGGTGTTCCCTGATTTTTTGGAAAGGAATGCGGGTAAAATCCAGTCTCTGACAGCGGGATATGATAGTTGCAGGAACCCGCTGCGGCGCCGTGGTAGCTAAAACAAAAACCGCATGCTCGGGTGGTTCTTCTAAGGTTTTTAAAAGCGCGTTAAAAGCTTCGGCGGTTAACATGTGCACTTCGTCAATAATATAAACTTTATATTTTGACTCGAGTGGCCTGAATTTAATTTTTTCGCGCAGCTCCCTGATTTCATCAATGCCGCGGTTAGAAGCAGCGTCAATTTCAATTACATCTGCACTATGACCGTCACGAATTTTTACACAGTTATCACATTTCCCGCAGGGATTAGGCGTGGGACCATTAACACAATTTAAACCTTTGGCAAAGATGCGGGCGAGGCTGGTTTTCCCGGTGCCGCGCGGACCGCAAAAAAGGTAAGCATGGGACAGACGGCTCGACTTAATGGCATTTTGCAGGGTAACTACAATGGGTCCCTGTCCGACAATTTCAGCAAAATTTTGTGAGCGCCATTTACGATAAAGAGAAATATAGGTCATACGTAGATCCTCGGTACCCTCTTTCCAATACTGCAAACAATTTCGTAATTGATCGTGTTTTCTAGGTCGGCCAGCTCTGAAGCTGAAATTTCCTCATTGCCTTGCTTTCCGATTAACACTACTTCGTCTTCTAATTTAATCTCATCCGCAAAAACGTTAACCAAAGTTAAATCCATGCAGACCCGCCCCACTACCGGATAACGCTTGCCGTTAATCAAAACCATCCCCTTATTACTTAAAGAGCGGCTATAGCCATCGGCATAACCAACCGGAATGGTAGCAATTTGAGTTTCATCCGGTGTGGTATAAGTACATCCGTAAGATAGCGGCGTACCTTTAGAAACTTTTTTAAGATACAACACCTTACTTTTAAACGCAAGGGCCGGTTTAAGTTTAAGGGGTAAATCTTGATTCCCGTTTGGTTTTAAACCGTACATTAAGAGCCCTACTCTGGCCATATTAAGATAGGTTTTTTTATGAAAAAGCGTAGCCGCAGAATTAGCCGCATGTAAAATCGGAATGGTTATCCCTGCTTTTTTAAGTTCGCTAGTTACTAAATTGAAACGCTCGAGTTGTTGATCGGTAAAACCATTTTTTTCTTCAGCTACCGCAAAGTGAGTAAAGATACCCTCCAGCTCAAGACCCGGCAGTTCACTTAAAGATTTAATTAAATTAATCGCATCCGGCGGGGCCACCCCTACTCTGCCCATCCCCGTATCTACTTTAACGTGCACTTTAACTTTTTTGCCTTTTATTTCTGCCGCTTGCGACAGGAGCTTAGCTAGTTTTTGGGTATAAACGGTTTGGGTTAAATCATTATCAATTACGTAGTCTACTAATTCCGGAGAAGTTTCACTTAAAACTAAGATCGGGGCATCAATGCCAGCTTCGCGCAGCTCTAAAGCTTCTTTAACCGAAGCCACGGCTAAAATATCCGCTCCGCTCTGCAGTGCCTGCTTTGAAACTTCGACTGATCCGTGCCCATAAGCGTTAGCTTTAACCACCGCCATAAATTTGGTAGCGGCCGGCAAGAGCTTTTTAATTTCTTTAATATTATGATCAATCGCGGACAAACTTATTTCTGCAAAAGTGTAATGCAATAAATCGGTTTTCAATGTAGTTCCTTTGCTTTTTGGGTTAAAGCATCGACGTAAGAATCCGCCAGCGTAAATTCACCAAAAATTACTTCGCGCACGCCGCTATCTCCGTGAAAATCGGATCCGCCGGTTGCTAATAAGTTATATTGTTTCGTTAATTGCAAAAAATGCTCGGTTTGCTTTTGAGTATGCGTAGGATAAAGGGCTTCGATACCCAAAAGACCGGCCTCCACTAACTCGGGAATCAACTTATCAATTTGTTCTTCCTGCTTATTTCTGGCAAAGCCTCCGGGATGCGCCAGCGCCGGAATCCCTTTGGCCTGGCGAATGATCTTGACTGTGTCCTGCGGGGTTAATTTATAATGTCCAACGTAGGCGGGCCCACCAAAAGCTAAATACTTACTAAAAGCTTCACGGAAATTTTTACAAAAGCCTTCTTTGATTAATACTCGGGCTACGTGCGGACGCCCGGGACATCCTCCCCGCGCCTCACGAATAACTTCACGTGCTTTTATCCTTACTCCCAGATCTTTTAGTTTATCAGTAATCTTATAAATCCGGTCTTTTCTCGCATTGCGCAGCTTTTCAAGTATCGCCAGCAGTTCGGGATTATTGTAATCCATAAAATAAGCCAGAATGTGGACTTCTAATTCGCTGGTTTCTGAAGTAAATTCGATGCCGGGAATCACCGTGACTCCCATTTTTGCGGAAGCCGTCAGTGCTTCGGCAAGGCCTGCGGTGGTATCATGATCGGTAATCGCCACCGTCTTTAAGCCCACCTTTTTGGCAACTTTTATTATCTGTTCAGGGGTATAAGTACCATCCGAGCAGGTAGTGTGAATATGCAAATCTGCAGCCATAACCGTGCAATTATACCATTACTTTAAATCGGTATAAAGTGTGTAAGTTAGATAATCAAAAACCAGCGGGGAAAAATCAAGCTCGAGTAAACTTTGGGTAAAGGCATGCGCGGAAACGTCACTTAATTTTTTTATTTCTCGTTTGCGCTCAAAGGGCCCAAATTTCCAGGCCGTAATCATGAATTTTTTGCTAACTTCCCCGACCTGAGTCCTTTCCAGATGGTGGAAAAGTTCGTGGGCTACTAAAAGACGGAGCAGTCTTTCCGAAAGTTCCTTGGAATCAACCTCGCTCATCAGTCTTTCCAAAGTATCTCTAAAAATTACAATTTCCCGGCTTTCGTGGCGGTATTCGCTGCGCTTAACTTTGCCCGCCACCATCCCCTTGTCTTCTCCAAAAACTTTAAGCCCCAGTCTTTCGGCTATTTTGCGGGGATCGCGGGTATTGTGTTCAGAATGAATCCAAACTGCAACCTGATCGCCGACGTCTAAAGCATTTTGGATCAGTTCTAATTTTTTTTCGGAAGAAACTTTTTGAAAGGTTTTATCCCGCGCTAACTCCATAAACGCAAACGCGATGCGGTTGCGCTGGCTGATGGGCCCTTTATGTCTTTTTTGATCTAAAATCATTTTGTTTTAACCTTTATAAAATTTTGAAATAGGTTAGCATCTCAATAAAAGTTAGTCAAATTTTATAACTTAATCGTAGACCGGCACTACCGTGTACGTAACGTCTTCCCCATCTACATTAACTTTTACGTAATGAAAGTATCCGCCCATAAATTCCGGCATATAAATAGTTGCTCCGGCACCGGCGGTAATGATATAAAAAACACCGTTGTGCAGCCCTTTGGAAAAACCGTGGATATGCCCTGCAAAAACAACGTTAACCTTGTGCTTCTCAAAAAGCTGCTGCAGGATTTGCGATTTTTCCTCAGATTCCATAGCGTATGAGCCAAAAAATCCGGTCACGTCAAATAGCGGCCGGTGCATAAAAACAAAGATATTTTCTTTGTCATTTTTAGCTAAATCTGAACGCAGCCAGCCCATTTGATACTGGGTAAGGCGCTGGTCAAATGAATTATCGATTACAATAAAGTGAGAATTTTTATAATCAAAACTGTAAAAAGCTTCCCCGAAGAATTTATTAAAATGTTTCCAGGAGCCTCGAACTGCATCATGATTACCCATAACGTTATATAATTTAACCTTAAGCTCTTTGGTCAATTCATTATAGCGAAGATAATCCTGATAATTTCCTTCAGAAACTAAATCTCCACAGCTAACCGCAAAAGAGATATCGTTTTCGGCATTTACTTTTTGAATTAAATCTTGAAAAACATCATATTGCCCCTGCGGATCGCCAAAAACCACAAGAGAAAAATGGTCCGCCGCCAAAGCCGGCGCCGCAATAATGTAAAGAAAGATAAACAGCAGAACAAATTTACGAAAAGGCTTGAAGATATTCACGCTTCGACTAAGTCATCAATCGCCATGCGATATTCGCGGGTTACTTTTTGCAGCGATTTTTCGGACTGACCCAGCACTACCGAGGTAAGCTCGATCCCTTTTACTCCTGTATCCCAAATAATCGGCACTTCTGAAGGATGAATGCGTTTTTCGGTCGGCACAATGATCGGCAGATGAGTTGACGTCGCCATGGTAATGTAATTTTGCAAATCCCCAACGTTAATTTCGCGGCCAGATTCCTTATGTTTTGAAATCTTGGCCTCTAAAACCACCTTATCCACTTCTTTAATGTTTAAAAGTTCGTCAATGGTGTAATCCTTATTTAGAATATAAACCTGCGCAATTTCCTTTTGTTCTTTAAGCAGTGGAGGCACTTTGATAATCGGAACCGCAATGTAATCGGCTCCGGCCGCAATCATATTTTTATAATCGGCAGCTTCAAAATCTTCGGTGGTGTTCAATGAAATACCTACCGGGACCTCGGCTTTTTTGATGATTTCAAACAAATTATCTTTTTCGGCTAGATACTTCTCGTAAGAATCGATAACTAAAGTAATGGTATCGGCCCCCGCCTCCACCGCCGCCTTCGCAAATCCCAAAGTATTTTCCGGCAGGCTGACCAGTAAGGTGAGTGGATTAGATTGCATTAAATTTAAAAGTTTTGCCATAGTTTTCACGCAGAAGTATAACTATTCTTTTTTGATCTTGCAAATCGTTCTTTTTCGCTAAAAATGCACCCGCAATACTTTTGCATATACAAATTCATTTCCTTCGCAATCTTCTTTGAAGTATAAAATCCGATCCTGAAATCCTTATAATAAAATGGCACGCCGTGAATGCGGCTCATCTCCATCCCCGCTTCAATGATGGCATCGTGATTTTGATACGGGCTGATCAACAGTGTAGTGGTAAAAAAGTCCATGCCTTTTTGCTTGGCGTAAGCCGCTGCCGAAAATAACCGCAATTTATAGCAGGAAAGGCAGCGTTCTTCAGGCTTTTTACCCAGGGTCAACCTGAGATGTGATTCTAGTTCATAATGGTCGTTACATACCAAATCCAGGCCCGCATGCCCTGCATACAGCTTCAAAGTTTCTAAACGTTGCTCAAATTCTTTAAAAGGATGGATATTAGGGTTATAAAAGTACCCGACTACGTCAAAGCCTTCTTTTTTAATTTCCGGATGCACATAAGTTGTACAGGGCGCACAACAAGTATGCAGTAAAATTTTAGGCTTTTTCTTATTCACGATTTAGATTTTTCCTAAATCTTTTAATACTTTCTCAACTTTGTTTTTCTGATCAGTCAAGAGCGGCACCAAAGGCAAACGGGGTCCCCCTACCGGGAAACCAATCATCTCCAGCGCAGCTTTAACCGGAACCGGATTAGAAGTAATGAATAAAACTTTAAATAACGGCAGCAGCTTATAATGGAGCGCTTCTGCTTTTTTCACATCTCCCGCTAAAAAGCTGATGACCATTTGTTTGATTTCTTTACCAGCGATATGCGATGCAACACTGATTACGCCTTCGGCCCCCACGGCCATCATTGGCAGGGTTAAACTATCGTCACCGCTTAAAATCTGAAAATTTTGCGGGACCAGCTCTTTGGTCGCAGAAGTTTGGTCTAAATTACCGGCCGCATCTTTTAAAACCACATAATTTTTGATGCCCGCTAACCTGGAAATTAATGGCGGCAGCATATTAATTCCGGTTCTTCCCGGAATGTTATAAATTATTAATGGTAGTGCAGTCGCATCCGCAATCGCTTTAAAATGCGCATACAAACCATCCTGACTGGGTTTATTATAATAAGGAGCAACGATCATCGCCCCGTCTACACCTAGTTTTTCGGCTTTTTTGGTCATTTCAACGGCAGTCGCAGTTGAGTTAGATCCCGTTCCGGCTACTACTTTGGCTTTTCCTTTGACCGCTTTTAAAACCACTTTGTATAACTCAAATTCTTCTTCATGGGTTAAGGTTGGTGATTCGCCGGTGGTTCCGTGCACCACAATTCCATCTGAGCCATTTTCGGCCAGGTGCACCGCTAATTTTTCTGCCAGGGCATAATCCACTGACAGATCTTTTTTGAATGGGGTTACCATTGCAGTTAATACGTTTCCAAAATTAAGCATAGTGATCCTCCTCTGTTTACAGCATTTTATCACAAGAGTTACTTTATACGAAAAGCCTTTTTCAATTCCTTAATTTTATCCCTTATCTTTGCAGCTCTTTCAAACTCCAGTGCAATCGCGGCAGCCTGCATTTCTTCTTCGAGGTTTCTGATTAAAGCCGGCACTTCGTGTTTTGGAATAACCTTCTTTAATGCCGATATTTCTTTGGCATCGATTTCTGCCAGTTGTTGTTGAATATCCTTAATTTCCTTAACAATCGTTTGGGGAGTGATCCCGTTTTTTTCATTAAATTTTATCTGCCGATTGCGGCGGCGGGTAGTTTCTTTAATCGCCCGCTTGATTGAACCGGTTAATTTATCGGCATAAAGTACTACTTGTCCGTTTACATTACGGGCCGCCCTACCAATGGTTTGTATCAATGAAGTTTCTGATCTTAAGAAACCTTCTTTATCAGCATCTAAAATTGCCACCAGCGAAACCTCGGGTAAATCCAAACCCTCCCGCAATAGGTTAATTCCTACTAGAACATCAAATTCTCCCAATCGGAGCCCCCGTAAAATTTCAACCCGCTCCAAAGTTTTAATATCAGAGTGCAGATATCTGACCTTGATTCCTTCTTCATTAAGATACTCAGCTAAATCCTCTGCCATTCTTTTGGTAAGTGTGGTCACTAATACCCTTTCGTTGCTGGCAACTCTCTCGAGAATTCTCTTCATCAAATCATCAACCTGGCCTTTACTTTTTTTGATAATCACGGCGGGGTCAACCAATCCGGTGGGTCGAATAATTTGTTCGGCCACCGTTTTACTTTTCTTGATTTCAAATTCTCCGGGAGTCGCAGAGACAAAAGTAACCTGATTAAGTCGTTCCATAAATTCCTTAAAATTTAAAGGGCGATTATCCATTGCGGACGGAAGTCGGAATCCAAAATCGACCAGAGTTTTCTTGCGCGCCTGGTCGCCCGCATACATTCCCCTGATTTGCGGAACGGTTACGTGCGATTCATCGATAAACATCACAAAATCATCAGGAAAATAATCTAATAGCGTTGAAGGAGGCTCTCCTTTGCGTCTTCCTTCCATATGCCGCGAATAATTTTCAATTCCATTGCAATAGCCCATCTCACTTATCATTTCTAAATCGTATTTGGTGCGTGACTCGAGACGCTGGGCTTCCAGCAATTTTCCTTTACTCCTTAATTCTTTCAGCCTTTCATCCAGTTCGGTTTCAATTGCAGTAACGGCCGCGGCTAAACGATCCTTGACCGTTATATAGTGAGTTGCAGGATATAAAGATACACTTTCTTTCTTGGCAATAATTTCACCGGTCACAAGATCCAATTCATTGATTCTTTTAATCTTTTCGTCATCTAATTCAATTCGTATGATTCTTTCCTGGTAAGCCGGACGCACCTCCAGCACTTCTCCCCTCACCCGAAACCGCCCCCGCGACAGCTCATAATCATTTCTTTCATAATGGATAGAAACTAAGCGGCGGATTACTTCTTCACGGTCGATTTTTTCGTCTATCTTTAGCGAAATCATGGCTTCGAGATAGTCTTTAGGGGCTCCCAATCCATAGATACACGAAACCGAAGCCACCACAATTACATCCCTACGCTCAAGCAGTGACATGGTGGCCGAGTGGCGTAAACGATCGATTTCGTCATTGATCGAAGCATCCTTTTCTATATATGTATCCGAAGACGGCACATAGGCTTCGGGTTGATAGTAATCGTAATAGGACACAAAATACTCAACCGCGTTATGCGGAAAAAAAGTTCTGAACTCCTGGCACAGCTGCGCGGCTAAAGTTTTATTGGGCGCAATTACCAGTGCCGGTTTTTGAACTATCTGGATAACATTAGACATGGTAAAGGTCTTTCCGGATCCGGTAACCCCTAATAAAGTTTGAAAAGAATCTTTCTTTTCAAGGCTGGCTACTAAATCTTTAATCGCTTTAGGCTGGTCGCCCTGTGGTTTAAATTTTGCGGTGAGTTTAAATTTGGACATGGTTATAAAATTATATCACAGATCATAAATTTCCCCATTGACAAACTAATTCGCACCGCACTATAATCAACTCACGCATGTGTATTAAACCCGGGATAAAGATATTTTTTATTACACTTCTGCTTGTTGTCTTTTCAAGTTCAGTTTCTTTTGCCGCCATAAACTATCCTTTCATCGACACCCATTTAAAAACCCCTAATCCGGATGATCCCTATGCTGGGTACGGGACTATGCATTCGGCCCTAAGCACCAGTATCAGTACTGCCCTATGGAATCCGGCCGGACTAACTAAAATTCCAACCGGAGAAATAACGGTACTGCTCAGCCAAAAAAATCCAAGCTATGCAGTTAACCGCACTAACGACGTTGAAGACCAGACTTTTGATATGGGAGAAGACAACTCCGGATTCACCGCCAACGTTTATTTTAGTCGAACCGATCTTACTACCCCAAGAACACGTGAAGTCACAAGTTTCGCTCGACACAAAAGTGAAAGTGTAGATATTTCTTACGGACAAGCCGTAAAATTTAATGACTTTTTTACCTTCGCCATTATGACCCGCGGCAATACTGCAGCAGACGTAAATCTAATTGGTGAATTTCCATTCACAACCGTATTCGATTTAAATTTAATCGGCCAAACCAACTACCAGGGATCCGGGTTATCAGTCCATAGCGATGGAACCGTTACCGTCTCCGGTGAAGGATACTCACATACTTCCGCCGGACCCCTTTGGTCAGGCTTTTTAACCCAAACTTCGAGTGTTCCGGCCAGCACCTACACTGAAATGACCAATAGTTTTTCGGTTAATTCAGATTTGATCATTTCAGCCGCATCCAAAACCGGAGATTTTTCCTGGGGAATCAATATTATCCCTATCTCAGCTACCGCAAATATTAATAATATTGCACAAGTCTTAGTCAGTGAAGATACGGCTGATGCCGCGCTGTACGCTCCCAATTTTAATACCAGTGATGAAGCCGACGTGGTCCGCTGGTTAACCGATCCAAACCAGTACGCCTCAGAAGATGGTTATGATAAAACTGTAATCGGTATGCCAAATGGTGAAATTATCGGCGATGTGGCTTATTCCGGAACATATACCGGAAATACTATGAGGATTGACTTAGGCGCCACGTATGATTACGCAGATGTATTAACTTTGAGTATTGTGGCCGAAAACGTCAACGGAGCAACCCTGGATATGAAGGGTGAAGGGATTACCACCTATGGTACCCATCGTGTTAACACCAGCGAATCACCCAGCCTTAATCTTACCGACGGGGGCATAAGCTGGGATCCATTCTCAGATCAACAACAAGCCATCCCCGAGTCCGAAAATTGGTATCTTGATCCCAATGTCAGCATCCCCTTACCCAAACGCATGCGTTACGGCATTGCTTTAAGAAAACCATTTTTAATTTCTTTAGATCTCGAACAACAACTAACTCCCATTCAGTTTGCCAGTGAGCAAAATGGAACTTATGTTACAACGAAAATTAGTGGCATTAATATATTAAGAGTAGGAATGGAAACTCAATTTTTTATGGTCCCGCTTTGGTTCAGAGGCAGCACCGCTCTCCTGCTTAAGCCCACCATTGAAAATAACCCGGATTTAGCTAAGTCGATCGATGATGCTTATGCTAACTTCCCGGTTTATCCGGCTATGTTGGACCTGGGAGCAAATATTAGAGCCTGGGACACTGATTTAGGATTGAGTTTTGGTTTTAACGCTCTTTCGTTAATTTCAATGGTACAGGTTGATACGGTAAATAATAATTTATCGAAAATATTATACTTTACGGCTTACGGCAGTCGCGGCCCATGGGAAATTACCTATACCCAGGCGTTTGATCCAATCTCAACCGCCACCGCTTATTTTGAAAATCACACATCCCAAGATTTCAATGATGGTAAGTACAGTTACTCAGACTTAAAATGGTTTTCAACTTTAGCCGTTACCTATAGATTTTAATTGGTGAAAATATGAGGGATAAAAAAATTAATATGATTAAAATTACTAAAGCCGCCCTACTTTCAATGCTGTGCCTAGCCATTTCGGCGATTGCCGGATTTGCCGCAGTGCCAACCATTACCAACGTAGATGTAACCAGTATCACCAACAACTCGGTAATTATTACCTGGCAAACTTCGGGCGAAGCATCAACCTCCGGCATTGATTATGGAATCAGCACTTCTTCTGATTATAGTTATGTTGATCCAGCTACCAACCCTTCGAGTGGTGGAACTTATACCCAAAATCACTATCTACTTCTGGAAGGCTTGTCTCCCGGGGTTAAATACTACTATAAAGTTAAAAGCACCAATGCCGATGGAACCACTTACAGCAGTGAGGACAACTTCACTACCTTGGTGCCTCCTACCGGAACCTATCTTTTCTCATTTGCAATTGTAGCCGACATTCAATATGCAAACGGAAAAGCCAATACCACCGGTGCACGCGGCCGGCCATATTCGTTATGCCAAACTACCCTAAATTCCGCTACTTCAGAAATCAACGAAAAAGCACCGGATTTCACAATTGTCATTGGAGATATGACCGAAGCTTCTTTCACGGATGTATCCGGTCAAATTCTAACTCAGGTAAAACCATCCCTGGATACTTTGACCGGGCAAAACTTAACCAGCGATAATTTTAATTATTATCCAATTCCCGGCAACCACGATAAATTGGCTACCTATGCCGCCACTAACTGGATCACCGGCAATCTTGGACCGCTAAGCAATAACCGTTACGGTTACGGCGCCGGCAATGTTAATACTAACTCTGTATTTAATTACAGCTTTGACTACCGGGGCTACCATTTTGTAATGATGGATTCGGTTGGTAATCCGGCCAGCAATGCAACCGGAGAAGCAAACTTAACCTGGTTAAACAACGACCTTAACGCCAATAGTGGAAAAAAGACTTTCATATTCTCACACTATCCAACTTATAAAGTATTCGATTATTTGCCAGCCGGCATCCCCTATCCAGAAGAAACCGTCGGCGGCAACACCGTACCTTTTAATATTAATAATGCAACCGCCTTTAATTCAACCATTGATTCTTACGCATCTAATATTGCAGCCATCTTTTCCGGTCACGTTCACGATAACTTCAAATCAACCATTACCCTGGGCTCAAACACCATCCCGATTTCCAGGGTAGCATCAATCGTGCAATTCCCGATCGGCTATTCTATTGTTAAAGTTTATTCAAACGGATATATGCAAACCTTCTATAAAGTCAGGGGCAACGGCATTTCAGAAACTGCCCGGCAGTTAATTACCGATGAAGGCGGATTCCCCGGCAGTGTATGGCAAGAAATCTGGCTGGGTCCCAGTTCGTCCAGAAATTATTCACATACATTTGCAACCATCAGCACTAATGCGCCAACCTTGACTATTACGGCACCTACCACCGGATCCAATGTGAGTGGATCGGTCAATGTCACCGGTATCGCTACCGGCGAAACAACTTTAGCCCGGATCGAACTTAGTTTGGATTCTACTTTCTTAGTTACACTTGAAGCCAGTGGAACTACCTATAACTTTACTTTCCCGTTGAATTCAACTTCATTTGCCAATGGTTCACACACGATTACCGCCAGGGCTTATGACATAGCCGGATCAAACGCCAGCACATCTGTTACCGTAACTTCGGCTAATACGGTTCCCTTATCAATGGTTATTTCTCCAAATGGCGGGGAAACCTTATTAGGCGGATCAACCCGTGCTATTCAATGGTCGGCTTCTGGTTCATTGGCTACCAATCCGATTTCTCTGTATTACTCAACTAACAGCGGGGCCTCCTACCCTAATACCATTGCCACCGGGCTTTCCAACAGCGGTTCGTACACGTGGACGGTACCGGATATTTCTTCTTCAACCGTTCGCGTAAAAATTATTGCAGCCGGAACTTCAAGTAACGGATCCGACGAAAGTAACGCGAACTTCACCATCAATCTTTCGGATACCACTGGCCCTACCGTTGCCATTGATCGTTTAATGGCCGATATTACGGCAGACAATACGCCAACTTTAACCGGCATCGCCACTGACGAAAGAAGCACCATTTCAACTATCGAATGCAAAGTAGATGACGGCTCCTGGGTCACCGCCACAATTTTAGATGGCACATCCAATACTAGCTCTGAAGGATTTTACTTTACTATTCCAAATGCGCTTTCTACTGGCTATCACACTCTTTATGCTCGCGCTTATGATGCGTACGGAAGAGTTGGTGCCGAAGTTTCTTATAGATTTTATGTAACCAGAAGCAAACCTTCTCTTGAAATTACCTTAGACGGTCAAACCGTTTATAGTGGAGACGCCATCTCCGCTACCCCTTCAGTTGAAGGAACTTTAATTTCTGCAGTGGGTATCAATACCAGTACCATTAAAATTGTGACCGATCAAACTAATGATATTACTTCCGGAATAACCATTACTCCGATTACTGCTCCGTATACTTACTCGATTAGTTATCAATTTACCACTGCCCTAACGGATGGAACTCACTCAATTTTAGTAACCTGCTCCGATACAGACAACAAAACTGGAACGTGGGAAGTAGTCGCTCTGCAAGTAGCTGCGGCCGGAGATGCGGCGATAACCAGCAGAGCATTAAACTTTCCTAATCCGTTTGCTCCATCAACCGGAACCGTCGGGGTAGTTGGCGGCACTAACATTGGTTACACCTTATCGAAAAACGCTAACGTTAAGATTATGATTTTCGACATCATGGGCACCAAACTTCGAGAAATTAATTGCGCTACGGGCGCCACCGGTGGAACCGTGGGTTATAACGAAGTGTACTTCGATGGCTTAACTAACAGTGGTTTAACCCTAGGCAACGGAATCTATATTTATTTATTAACTATCGACGGAAAAGTGAAAGCTAAAGGAAAACTAACCGTTATACAATGAAAATATTAAAGAACCTATTACTAATAATTGTTATTACTTGCCTGGCCAGCAGCGCGGTCTATGCTGCCAGCACTACCGATCCTACCCGACTATACTATGGTGCAAGGCCGCTAGCTTTAGGCGGAGCGTTTACTGCAATATCAGATGATGGCAACGCTATCTTTACTAATCCCGCCGGTCTTGGACTATTTGTTCATCCCGAATTTACTGGCATGTCGCGGCAATTATTCTTTGAAGAAACACTTTATACTGCAGCTACTTACGCCCATCCAACTCAATGGGGAACTTTTGGAATTGGAATTGTTGATATTTCTACCGGAGGATCGCCAGCCACCATGCGCGATCCGGCTACTGATCGCATCGTCATCAATACCAGCGAAGAAGCTACCGCCTACGATAACAACGTACTGCTGCTTTCCTACGGCAAAACTATCTGGGAAGGTCTTTCGGTTGGATTGAACTATAAGTTATATAACCAATCAATTACCGGCGGACAGGAAATCAGAGGCACCGCCGCTAACGCCGACCTTGGAATACTGTATAAACCAACAACGCTACCCTGGTTATCAGTTGGTTTAAACTATCAAAATTTAATGGGCGGAAAATTAAAATGGAACAGCACCACCGGATCCGAAGATGAAATCGGCAGTACCATAAAGCTGGGCACAGCATTTAACGTTTTGGGCGATGCCGCAAACTCACTTTATACTCTTGATTCTCACAAAGTTGTACTTTCTGTCGATTACGATATGATTGGATCATCGGTTCTTTCTAATAACACTTCAGATCTCAAGTTTGGTATTGAATACAGCCCTATGAATCTTTTAAATATCCGTTTAGGACTAGACTCCAATCATGGCACCGGATTTGGGGTTGGATTTGAGCGTTCGGGCATTAGATTTGACTATACTTACTTCCAAAATTCGGCCGTGGCCGGCAATAATCCGCATTATTTTTCCATTGCCTACACGATTTATCCCGAAATTAAAGACACTCGTATTAGACGCAGTGAAGCCCGCATCACTATTGAACCGGAAGATAAAAGCATCACTCCCGAACTTTCACTTTTGGCTAAAGGATTAGCCCGACAATATAATTTAATCGGCAACATGGAAACTACCACTGAAGTAATTGTTGAAAGCTACATCTCAACCATGGGAGCCGAAGTAACCACTACCCGCATTTTAACCCGGGAAATTTTTGCGCCAACCATAGTTGAGTCATCACCAATTAAAAACTTTGGTTTCATCGAATTAAACGGCCTGCCAACCACTTATACTGATTTCGGTTCATTTGAAGCGGCAGTCCATCTTGATATAGGAAGAAATGTCCTAACGGCCGAAGTTATCGCTTCTCCGGAAGGTAAAGTTGCCAGCGCAACCACCCGCATCTTAAGGTATTTACCATTTGATGACGTTTCTGCAAATTACTGGGCAATTCGTCCGATCGCATTTATTTCAACCTTTGGCATTATCGAGGGTTACCCGGATAATACTTATAAACCCGAACAACCCATCACCCGCGCCGAATTGGTAACTTTATTAGTAAAAACAATCAGTCTTGAACTACCGGCTACTCCCGAAGCCTTCTTTACCGATGTTAAATCCAATCAATGGTACGCTCCATATATTACGCTAGCCGCCGAAACCGGCTTAGTGGAAGGTTACCCGGATGGAACCTTTAAACCGAAGAAAACATTAACCCGAGCCGAAGGGATTACCATCCTAACCCGATTCGCAAAAATTGGCCAAGTACGTATCCCCGAACCACTGCCCTTCCCGGATTTAACCGAGACGCACTGGGCAATTGAATTTATCCGCAAAGCTAAAGCAGTAGGCATGCTAGTTTTTATCGAAAAACAAAACTTTAACCCCAATGTGCCCTTCTTAAGATCGGAGGCAGCAGAAATACTTTACCGTACGCCAATCATTCAAAAGAAAGAAGATCATTTCTGGGAAACCGGAGATACTACTTTTGGTGCTCTAAAACCAAAACCGGCCCCAGTAGAACCAGAAGCGCCGGAAGAAGCGCCATTACTTGAGGTACCAACCGAAACCGCAACGGAAGAAGTAATGCCAGTGGTCACCGAAGAATCAACCATGGAAATCACAACTGAAACCCCAACCGTGGAAACTATACCTGAAATAACAGAAGAAACCACCGAAGAAACACCTGCAGAATAATTACTTCTCAACCATTTTGAAGTGATACACTAAGTCATATAAAAACCGACCGATAAATCCTAAATTCAATCTAGCGGAACGCTCGTTAGCTCTCTCTTTAACAATAGTCCGGTTTGCATTCATTCCGATAGACATTAAGCTTTGCCGGGCCGGCATCCCAATCTTCCCTAAAGCTTCAACGCAACTTATTCTTACTTGAACCTCAAACTTGTCATGATTAGCAGCCAAGGTTAAAGCCTTAATCGCCTCTTCTGCCCTTAACGCCCCTAACTGTGAAGCAGCATTATTTAAATAGTATGTACAAGGATAAGCTCCCGGCCCAGGATTTAAAACTTCGATCCGCGATCTAACAAATGCTGCTCTCTCACCACCCACCACGTACTTACTTCCTAAACGAACTGCAATGCGATTAGTAAAAGCAAACCCACCTACGGCGGAGGCTGCCCGAGCAAGGGGGGGCGTATACTTATAAGCTTTTTGCGCTACCCAGCGCATTGCTTTTAATCGAAACCGACCCTGAACTGCAGATGATTTCATTCTTTACTCCTGAGATTTATAAATTACATATAGCTATCGTCAGTTTTTAGAATAAATTTCAGTTTTAAGCGGTGATTTTTATAACTTTATTTTTCAGTGAGGCTAAGGTAGAGTTGTTTTCTAAAATCACTTTGGCTCCGGTTAAAAATTCCTTAACTTTCCCCTGAGATTTCATCAATTTTTTAGCCGAGGATTTATCTACGCCTTTTTTAATCAGTCTTTTTAGGCGGAGCGCTTCTTTGGCAGTTACTGCCCATATTTCATCAACTAATTTATCTAACCCAATCTTTTTAAGAACCGCGGCATTAATTACAATTATTTTTTCGCCGCGATCTTTAGCTTGTTTTACTTCTTCTGCAACTAGATCATATAGCGCCGGATGAACCATGTGATTTAAAGCAACCAGAGTAGCCGGATCGGCAAAAACAATCTTAGCTAACTTGCGACGCGAAACTCTGCCGCCCTTAACTAAAATATCCGATCCAAAACGCCGCACCAAATTACCCCAAATTTCGGTTTGCGGTTTGTATAAAGTATGCGCCAGCTTATCTACATCAATCACGTAAGCGCGGCGTCTTTTAAACATAGAGGCCACTACACTTTTACCCGCACCTACCGGTCCAGTTAAGCCAATGATTTTTGTCATAAAAGAAGTATATAACAAGAAGGGATAGGATTTCAATTTTTCATGGTATTAATTGTGGTTTTTTCACCGTTAGTCTTAATGATTATCGCTCCCTGCAAATCAGTTCGATAAATTTTTGCACCAATTTTTTCCAAATTTTCCAGTGCCGCTTTGTGCGGGTGTCTGAATTTATTTCTTTTACCACAGGATATTATTGCAGCGGCAGGCCTGACCGCCTCCAGGAATTCCCACGTAGAAGCGGTTGCACTTCCATGATGGCCGGCCTTTAAAACATCACTTTTTATATTAAAATCCAGTAAAGCGCTTTCGGCTGCGTACTCGGCATCTCCGGTTAAAAGCATGGAAAAATCTTTATACACCACCCTCACGATCACCGAATTGTCATTTAAATACGATTCTGAATGAATGAGACCCGGCGGCGGCCCTAATATATAAAAATCAACGTCACCACACATAAAATGATTGCCACATTTCACCACTTCATAATAAATATTTTTGTTTTTAATCAGTTTCAATGCTTTGCGATAAGCGTCTGCCGTATGATCAACTCCCGGATCATAAAAAGCTCCTACCTTG
Organism: Candidatus Margulisiibacteriota bacterium; assembly: GCA_018823125.1. Classification (GTDB taxonomy): domain Bacteria; phylum Margulisbacteria; class WOR-1; order JAHJIW01; family JAHJIW01; genus JAHJIW01. The sequence continues at coordinate 28,141 of JAHJIW010000010.1, forward strand.
ATACCCTCCAGTACCTCCGGCATGCCTCCCATGTGATCCATGTGCGGATGCGTTAGTATCATCAGCTCCAGCTTATTGACCCCTCTTTTCTTCAAAACCGGCATAACAACCTGCTTGCCGAATCCTAAGTCCCCCGCATCAATTAAAATATTTTTATTGTTGGGCGTATTAATTAAGATGGCGTCTCCCTGTCCTACATCCAACACCAAAATTTCCAGCTGTTTTTGTCCGGTAAACCCCGAAACAACAAAAAACAAAACCAGCAGAGCGGTGCCAATTAAAAATGCCGCCTTGCGGCCGCGTTTAAGTAAAACCTTAACCATGAAATACATAGCTCCATATAACAACAAAATGACTAATAGGTTAAGCTGAGCAATATTAATCACCGCAAAGGATATTTTTGACATGAAACCCACAAAATAATCCATCAGAAAGATGCCAAAATAAACCCCTAATCCGAGTAATTTAGAGAGTGGAAGAAAAACGAAAGAAACGATAAGCGCCGCTGCCGAAAAAATTACTAATCCGCCGACCAAAGGTAAAACCACCAGGTTAGTAACAAAAGCTACTAAAGAAATCTGGTTAAAATTATAGGCGCAGATGGGATAAGTAAGCAAAAGCGGCGCCAGTGCAATTGAAAATAACATGATTAACCATTTTGGCATTGGAACATTCTGAAACACCTTTTCTGACAATATGGGAGTCACACAAACCACACCAACCGTGGCACCAAAAGAAAGCTGAAATGCAGCCGAAAAAAGGTCCAATGGAGATCTGAGTAACACCAAAAAGGCCGCCAGACAAATTGAAACAAAAAAATCGCGATCACGATCTAAAAACTTAGAAAAAAGAGCCAGTTGAAGCATAACCGAAGCCCGGGCAATCGAAGTTCCTGCGCCGGCCAATAAAAAATACAATCCGTTTAAAAAAGTTAGTACCCAAAAAGAAGTTTTTGAAGATACTTTAAATGAAGCAAGCAGGGCCGCAAACGCACCTACAATAATTCCTAAATGCATCCCGGATGCCACTAAAAGATGCGCCACCCCCGCCCTTTTATAACGATCCTTAATCTCTCTATCCAGTCCCGCCACTCTCGACCCCAAAAGCATACTCCCCAACAAATCCCGGTAACCGGGCAAAAAGCGTTCTATTTTATGTTTAATTTGCTGCTGAAGAGAAAAAATCAGGTTTTCAAAAAACGGGGGCTTCCCTCTTTTTAATAACTCAATTTCTTTTGGCTGGATAAATATTTTTTTATAAATTCCCTGGCTGAAATTATATTCTTCAAGCGAAAAGCCAATCGGATTAGTTTTTTCCTCAAAATCAACCACTACCCCGCGTACTTTGACCAGATCTCCCAGTCCAACACCATTTAGTTCACCTTTACACGATATTTGTATTTTTCCGGAGGCCTTAGATAACTTTTCAGCAGCAAGTTTGCGCTTTGCCTCCAGCAAAAAATTAGTATTGCCATATGACGAAACTTCCGGTCTTGTACCAATTTTCCCAATCAGGGTGATCGTTGTTCCGTTTTTTAGCTTCCCCACGCTGTGCTCAGGTAAAATCACTTCAAAACTTAAGCGAAACATCCCTAAAAGAAAAAATAAAAAGGCTAAAACCAAAATGAAATAACGGGTTTGCTTTAATAACACAAAAAGCAGACCAAGGAAAACCATCAGCAGTATAAAGATAGCTACCGGAGGTATTAAAAAAATTCTTTCAGCAATTATTCCAACGAAGAATGCTAAAAGCAAGATCAAGAGGGGTTGGATTTTCACTGCGCAATTATATATTCCTTAATTTTGCTTAGTTTACCCGCGCCAATGCCTTTAACTTTTTGTAAATCGGTTAAAGAAGAGAATTTACCGTGTTCTTTGCGGTAGGCCATAATATCCGCCGCCATTTTTTCACCAATCCCCTTAACTTTTAACAGCTCGGAAGCGGTGGCCACGTTAACATTGATTTTTCCGTCCTGATTGGCAACCCCGCCGGACTCGCTATGAACATTCTGTTCAACTGTTATATATGGAATTTCAATCTTCTGGCCGTCTTTTACTTTTTCGGCCAGGTTGATCTTAGATAGATCTGCCTTTTCTTGTAAGCCGCCAGCGGCTTCCAAAGCTTCATATACACGGGAGGCGGCATCCAGCCTGATAACTCCCTCATTTCTCACTGCACCGGCAATGTAAACCACTACCTGCCCGCGATGAGGGGCAGCCGCCGGTTTATCTTCCGAATTAGGCGCTTCAGATATCGAATTAAGCACAATTTCATCATTCGACATGCTTTTGCTTAAGAAATACCCGCCGATGATCAATAAGATAACTATCCCGGATGCCAAAATAATTTTTTGAGGTTGGGTTAGTTGCATATAAATATACTAAGCAACTTTTCTGCCAAAGAGGCTCACGCTCGAAAGTGAGAAAAAACTGTCGAAAATGAATACAGCTGTAGTGGAAATTGACAGGAAGCTTAATTAGATATTGCGATAAACTTTTAAAATATCCAATATATAGTTTTTAGTAGCATCGCGCAGACCGTCAGTCTTTTTAACTGCATTGGGACCGGCTAAATATGAAGCCAGGCCAAGTGGAACCTGCATTTCCTCTCCATCCCAGGCAGCCATTAAATATCGCAAATATTTTGAAGTGCCGTCAACATTTTGATCAATATCAAAATAATTTCTAACTCCCATCGAGCGCGCGGTCGAAGGCATCAACTGCCCTAATCCCTTCGCTCCGTGAGAAGAAACTGCTCTGGGATTAAAACGCGACTCCCGTGCAATTAAGGCACAAAGGAGGCGCGGATTAACATTATGCGTTTTGCTGTATTTAAGGATCGCCGAAGAAATTTCCGTAGCATATCCACGATGTGCTTCACGTGCATAAGAAGTAATGAATGTTTTTAAACGTGTCTGTGAAAATGGGATATAGCCTGCCGACGGCATTTGCGAAGCCTGAAATCTTGAGTCAAACAGATGACTTTTGGTTTTTTGCGTACCCGGGGTCACGGTGGTTTCATAAGCAGGCGGTGTATAAGACGGCTGGGACGTTGGCGCCGGACCACCAGAAGAAAGCGATGAAAAAATTGCAAAAACAAAAACCAGGATAATTATGGCACCCGTGCCGTCCATGATTACCCTCCCATACTAGCTGGAATAGATTTAAAATAGGCGTCCTTTATCTTCTGGGTATCAACATTGATCAGTTTTTTGCCTTCGCTAACGATTTCTAAAGAATTGCCGCCTACTTTACCAATAATGCTGTACGGAATATTAACATCGGTAAGCAAACCGCGCAGGGCAAAAATATTATCGGGATGGAGAGAAACTACAATTCGTGATTGAGATTCACCAAATAAAAGCGCATCTTCCCTGAGTTCTTCACTGACGGAGGCCCCCAGCCCCGCTACCCCATTTTCGGCATAAGCTAGGCTTTCTGCTAAACAAACTGCCAGCCCACCTTCGGAAACATCATGCGCCGAGTTAATAATGCCGGATTTAATCATTTTAAGACAGGCTTGCTGCAGTTGTAATTCAAAAGCTAAGTCGATTTGCGGAGGCATCCCCGCCTTTTGCTTGTGCACTACTTCTAGATATTCTGAACCACCTAATTCTTCGCGATTAACCCCTAACAAAACCACAATATCACCTACGTGCTTAAAGCCCATGGTCGTATGGGGTGCTTCTTTGCCGTCTTTACCGGTAATCAGCCCCAACATTCCAATCACCGGGGTCGGCATAATCGGATTGCCAAAACTTTCGTTGTAAAAGCTGACATTACCGGAAATAACCGGAACGTTAAACATCTCGCAAGCTTTGACCATCCCTAAAACTACCTGCTCAAATTGATAAAAGATTTCGGGTTTTTCGGGATTTCCAAAATTTAAACAGTTGGTCAAAGCAATCGGAGTTGCGCCCGAACAAATTAGATTGCGGGCCGCTTCGGCTACCGCAATTTTCCCGCCGGTAATCGGATCGAGGTAACAATATTTGCCGTTTCCATCCACGGTCAGGGCAATTTTATTAGGAGTTCCTTTCACCCGCAAAACCGAAGCATCCGCTTTGCCGGGAAGTACCAGCGTATTGATTTGAACCATATGATCATATTGCTCGTAAACCCAGGCCTTATTAGCAATATTAGGAGAAGACAAAAGTTTTAAGAATTCGGCGTTATAATTTCCTTTTTTGAGTTTAATTTTTTTGAGATTTAATTTTTGAACACTACTTAAATACGATGAGCGTCTGGATTTTCGCTCATAAACCGGAGCGTTATCGGCTAAAGACTCAGCCGGAACTTTGGCTACCGTTTTACTGCCGATTTTAACTTTTAAGTTTTTGTCTTTGGTTACTTTGCCGATTTTAATCGCGTGTAAACCATATTTAGCAAAAATCTTTTTAACCTTGGCTTCGGCGCCCTTTTTAGATACTACTAACATACGTTCTTGCGATTCAGAAAGCATGATTTCGTAAGCCGACATATTTTCTTCACGCAAAGGAACTTTAGCCAGATCAATTTCAATCCCAACCCCACTGCGGGACGCCATTTCAGAAGATGAGCTAGTCATCCCTGCCGCCCCCATATCCTGCATTCCAACTACATAACCGGTACGGATAAGTTCCATACAAGCTTCGATCAGCATTTTTTCGGTAAAAGGATCCCCCACTTGTACGGAAGGACGTTTTTCTTCTGATTTTTCGTCCAATTCAACCGAAGCAAAGGTTGCACCGTGAATTCCATCCCGCCCGGTAGCAGATCCAACATATAAAACTGAATTCCCTGAGTTACCGGCAGAGGCTTTTACAATTGCGGGACCAAATTCGTCTTCCTGGACCTGGCCTTCAACATTTACCGGAGGGCCATCCGTCCTTACAATCCCCACACACATAGCATTTACTAAGCAATTTCCGGAATAACTTTCGTCAAAATATACTTCTCCGGCAACGGTAGGCAAACCCAGACAGTTACCATATCCGGCAATACCGGCGACTACTCCCGAAAATAAATAGCGGTTACGCGGATCCGAAAGCGGCCCAAAACGCAGCGAATTAAGCGATGCAACCGGTCTGGCCCCCATGGTAAAAACGTCTCTGACGATCCCGCCTACCCCGGTAGCTGCGCCTTGATAAGGTTCTACCGCAGATGGGTGATTGTGAGACTCAATTTTCATGGCAATGGCCAACCCATCCCCAATATCAACGATACCGGCATTTTCTCCGGGACCTTGTAATACGTGGGAACCCCGGGTTGGAAATAATTTTAAGAGAGGTTTTGAACTTTTATAAGAGCAGTGTTCTGACCAGAGGACCGAGTACATACCAAGCTCAACGATGTTAGGCTTGCGCTTTAAAATTCGACAGATTTTTTTGTATTCAGCATCCGTCAACCCGTGCTGGGCAATAACTTCTTTATCAATTTTTACTTTTTTATGCTGAACTGTCATAGTCTAAAATTATTCTATAATACTTAGCTTTTAGACACAAATTAATTTATGCAGCGCTTTTTGTCTTCTTCGGTTACGGCCTTCATTGACAGATTAACCCGGCCCTTCTCGTCAACCTCGATCACTTTAACCCAAACTTCATCGCCAATGTTTACTTTATCTTCAACTTTGGCAATGCGTTGCGGTGCAATTTGAGAAATATGCACCAAGCCATCTTTTCCGGGAACCATTTCGACAAAGGCACCAAAAGCCATAATCCTCATGACCTTCCCAAAAAATACGTCACCAACATTAATCTCCATCGTCAATTGTTTAATGATTTTTTCCGCTTTTTTAGCTCCGACCGGATCAGCGGAAGTAATTAAAACCTGGCCGTCATCATTAATATCGATTTGGACGCCGGTCTCCTCAACAATTTTCTTAATGTTTTTACCGCCCGGACCAATCACTAAGCCGATTTTCTCCGGATTAATTTGAATAGACGTAATGCGCGGCGCATACTTTGACAATTCTTCTCTTGGTTTCCCAATAACTTTGGCCATTTCTTTTAAAATTTTCAAGCGGGTATCTTTGGCTTGATCCAGTGCTTTTTTGACGATTTCCAAAGTTAATCCGTGAATTTTGATGTCCAGCTGAATGGCCGTAATTCCTTTATCGGTTCCGGTTACTTTAAAATCCATGTCTCCTAAATGATCTTCCAGCCCCTGAATATCAATTAAAGTTACCGCTTTATCACCATCCGTGATTAAACCAATGGAAATTCCGGCTACCGGCTTTTCCAGCGGAACTCCGGCATCCAGTAAAGCCAAGGTACTGCCACAAGTTGAAGCCATGGAAGTTGATCCGTTAGAGGATAAAACTTCAGAAACCAATCGGATCGTATACGGAAATTTTTCTTCCGAAGGCAGCACCGGCACTAATGCCTTTTCGGCTAACGCACCGTGTCCAATTTCGCGACGACCGGGTCCGCGAATGGGGCGAACCTCTCCAACCGAAAAAGCCGGGAAATTATAATGGTGCATGTAACGTTTAGTTTCGTCTTCAACGTTTAAACCATCAATAATTTGCTCTTCACCGGCAGCCCCTAGGGTTAATACGGTTAAAACCTGAGTCGTTCCCCGGGAAAAAAGTCCAGAGCCGTGCGCGCGGGGAAGAATACCTACTTCAAAGTTTAAGTCACGGAGTTCGTCTGCTTTTCTTCCGTCAACCCTTTTTCCGTCTTTAATCACCATTTCTCGGACAATCTTCTTTTCGATCTTGTCAATTACTTCACCGATATCATGTGGACGCTCGGTTACTAATTTGGCAATTTCTGCCGAAGCAGTCTTGGCGGTTTCTTTCAGTTCTTCACGGATTTTATCTAATGCGTCATTTTGTTTTTCCCGGTCCGTAATCGCCAAAGCTTTTTTAATTTTATCCTGCGCATTAGAAACCACAAATTTTTCGATTTCAGGCAGGGGCACATACATTTCAAACTCGACCTTGGTAACGCCGACCTCTTTCATGAATTTTTCTTGTACTTCAACCATTTTTTTAATGTGGCTCAGCGCCAACTTGCAAGCTTCCATCATTACTTCTTCGGACAGTTGTTTTACGCCGGCTTCAATCATCATAATCTTATCTTTAGTGCCGACGATCACAATATCCAGATCGCTTTCTTTCATTTGATCTATCACCGGGTTAGTAATGTACTGATCGCCAATTTTAGCAATGCGGCAGGCTCCTAATGGTCCCGCAAAAGGAACTCCGGCAATCGAAAGTGCGGCCGAAGCAGCTACAATAGCGGGTACATCCGGCGGATTTTCCTGATCCACGGACAGTGGAGTAATGACCACCTGCACATCATTACGTAATCCTTTAGGGAATAAGGGACGAATTGAGCGGTCAATTAACCGGGCAGTTAAAATTGCTTTTTCCGATGGTCTTCCCTCTCTTTTGAAAAATCCTCCCGGAATTTTACCGGCCGCATACAGTTTTTCTTCGTAATCAACCAAAAGCGGCATAAAATTTATCCCGGGGCGCTGGGTTTCGGCATAAGAAACCGTTGCCATCACCATGGTATCGCCAATTTTTACAATTACCGATCCGGCAGCTTGGCGCGCTACCCTGCCCGTTTCTAAACCTAATTTCTTTCCTTCTCCAAAATCCATTTCTATTGTTTTGATTTTTGACATATTTTTTCCTTTCATAAAAAAATTGGGGCCTGATGCCCCGATAAATTTAAAATTTCAACCTTAAAATATTTATTATTGCCTAATTCCTAATTTTTGGATCAAAGACAAATAGCGCTTTGGATTGCATCGATGTAGATATGATAAAAGTTTTTTTCTTTTACTAACCATGTTCATCAGCCCATGCCGGCCGTGTTTGTCTTTTTTGTGGCCTCTCAGGTGCTCAACCAAACGATTGATTTGCGCAGTTAAAAGAGCAACTTGAACATCACTGGATCCGGTATCGTTGTCTTTTACTTTAACCTGTTCCATTACCTTGCTTTTAGCATCTTTATTTAACGTCATTTTTTACCTTCCTGCTTCAATTTTTGCCGCAAAACCAAGTAATTATATACTAATTCCGGATTATCTGCAAGCCATTGATATATCCCGGCGAATTTGCGCTTTTAGCTTCTCGACATCGGAAAAGTGAATCTCATCCCTGAGCCGGCGCGAAAGCACTACCCTTAAGTTTTTACCGCGTAAATTACCTTTAAACTTTATGATGTGTACCTCAACGATAGCCTTACCAGCTCCAAAAGTCGGCCGCGCCCCAATATTTACACAGCATTTATGTTTATTCTTTCCAACATAAACATGACCTACATAAACACCATAAGCTGGTATAAGTTTTTGTGGATCTAATGCTAAATTAGCCGTTGGGAAACCCAGCGTGCGTCCCCGCCCCGAACCATTAACTACTTTTCCGGAAAGATGATAAGGATGCCCCAGTAACATGATAGCCTTAGCAAAATCACCACGGCTAATCATTTCTCTAATCATTCGGGATTTTATCGCGTGATGATTTGCCGCCACCGGAGGAACCACCGTCACTTCAAATCCATATTTTTTGCCAAGTTTTTTAAGATGGGCTACATCTCCTGACCGTCCCCGCCCAAAAGCATAATCAAATCCTACAAAAACGTGTTTGACGCCTAATTTACCTACTAAATATTTTTTCACAAAACCCGCATTCGATAATTTTTGTACTCTGCGGTTAAAAACAATTACTACCACCCCATCGATTCCGTATTCACAAAAAAGATTTTCTCTTTCCTGTAGAGTGGTAAGTAAACGCAAACCCCGCTCCGGAACAATTAACTGCTGGGGATGAGGATCAAAAGTAATGGCTAAAGACGCCGTCCCACTCCTTTTGGCATAAGCAACGGCACCTTTCAGTACTTTTTGGTGGCCGCGGTGTACTCCGTCAAAGGTCCCCAAAGCTACTACACAACCTTTGAGTTTTTTACTGCCCATCGGCAGCTCCGCCGAGGCGGACTTTTTGGGATGACGGATTATTCTCATTGCAGGAAGGCACCTTTAACCCAGAGGGTAACCATTTTAATGTAGTGCGTACCCGGGAAGAAAAAGAGTTGAGAAAGAATTAAAGTTCCCACTACCCTGCCTAAAATTATATAAAAGACCACGGTGCGTACATCGCTTTCTTTTCTTTTACCGTGAACCGCTTGATCGGTAATATGCGCGGCGATCGGATCAACCATTAAAGTAAAAAGAATGGTGGCAATCCCGTTAACAATACCGGAAAGCTGAGTAGCCGTTACCCGGTAAGTTGGGATTAAAGCTCCGGCCATCAGAGAACAAAGCACGCCAATCGCATAAATCGAAACCATAAAAAGGTTTAACCACAAAAAGAGGGTTGGAATGCCTTTTAATGATATTCCCTTTAAAGAATTTACAGTTGGTAATCGAAAAAGCTTAAAAACTTTAATTAAATTGGGTGGGTAAAAACCGTAAAGAATTAACCTCGGCACGGAACCAAGCTGTTCAAATTTATTGATCGCCCTGGTAAAAACCGCAACTGCAAAGGGGGTTAAAATTGCGCCAATGGAGTTTCCAATAAATGCGGCAAAAATAATGATCCTGAAATTACCCCACAACATCGAAACGGTGTTTTGAAGAATCGCAGTATCTACCATTCCTCCCAAAAGCGGAGCTTGCAGCATATTCGACATTCGGGAAATTAAAAGTGAAGCATTTACAAAAGAAAGCGATAATGCCAGCCTTTTAGTGCGCACACCAGTCAAGCGCATCGAAGACGAAAGCGTTTCGGTAAAATGGATTAATCCGGTAAAGACACAGACGACTATTAATGGGTTCATAAGTGGTTATTATATAATAGATTAGGGACGGCGGGAAGCGCGCTCACCCTTCAGTCTCAGCCGGCAACTATCACAAACTTCACAGGGTTTCTTGCCGCCCTTATAGCAGGACCAGGTTATATTGAGGGGAGCTTTTAGTTTTGTTCCTAAGCGGATGATTTGCGCTTTGGTTTTATGGATCAAAGGGGTTAAAATCCTAATCTTTTTCTTTTTAGTGCCTTCCTGGATCACTTTTTGGAAAGCTTGATAAAACCTGGGGCGACAATCGGGATAACCGCTAAAATCAATCGCATTGGCCCCGATAAAAATAGTCTCCGCACCTATCGCTTCGGCATACGAAAGCGCAAAGCTTAAAAATATAGTATTGCGTGCCGGAACGTAAGTTGACGGAATACTTTTTGCAATTTCACTCAGTGATCTTAAGGTTGGGACTTTTTTCTTTTTATCCAGTAAAGAGCTGCCTTTCCAAGGGAGAGAAATTTTCATTAATTGGAAAGAAACTTTTGCGCGCTTTGCTACCGCTTTTGCGGCACGCAACTCTCTTTTATGCCTTTGCCCATAATCAAATACTAATGCGAAGCACTGATAGCCTTTATCCTTGGCATAATATAATGTAGTGGTTGAATCTAAGCCTCCGGAAAGTAAAACAATTGCTTTTTTCTTTTTCATGATGCTAATATTATAGCATGAGCGACAAAATCCGATTAATGAAAGGCGATATCACCACGGTAGCAGTTGATGCCATCGTCAATGCCGCCAATTCTTCATTGATGGGCGGCGGCGGTGTTGACGGAGCAATCCATCGTGCCGGTGGCCCTAAAATCCTTGAAGAATGTAAAGAATACGTTAAGAAATCCGGACGTCTGCCAACTGGTAAAGCCATGATCACCAGTGGCGGAAATTTACCTGCAAAATATGTAATTCACACTGTCGGACCAGTATGGAGCAGCGGCAATCGTGGAGAACCTGAAAAACTAAAAAGTGCATACTACGAAAGTTTAAAATTAGCCGCTTCCAAAGGACTAAAAACGGTGGCCTTCCCCTCAATTTCAACCGGTGTTTATCGTTTCCCGCTGGATAAAGCAGCACCAATCGCACTCGGGACAATTAAAGAATTTCTAAAAACAAATAAAACCATTGAAGAAGTAATCATGGTTTTATTTAACGAGGAAACTTATCGGGCTTATCAAGCGGCTATTTAACGATGATCGCCCCGCGCTCCGCCCCGGTAGAAATTAAACTAATCGGCACTCCGGCAATTTCGGAAATACGGGTTAGATACGTTTTAGCGTTTTGAGGAAGATCTTTGTATTCCTTACATTTTGAAGTATCTTCGGTCCAGCCGGCAAATTCCTCGTAGATTGGCTGACAGAGATTAAGTTTTTCGAGATCGGTCGGGAAATAATCAATTTTTTTACCTTTTAACTCATAACCAACACAGAGTTGCAATTTTTCTAATCCGTCTAATACGTCCAGTTTAGTGATAGCCAATTTAGTTAATCCGTTTACGCGTGATGCATGCGCCATCACTACCCCATCAAACCACCCACAACGACGTGGACGTCCGGTTGTTGCTCCGTATTCGCCTCCCTTTTCTCGCAACTCATCGCCCAGCTTACCTTTCATTTCAGTGGGGAAAGGCCCGCCCCCAACTCTGGTTACATAAGCTTTAACTACACCAATAACCTCATCAATATCTTTCGGCCCTACTCCCGCCCCGCTACAGGCCCCACCCGAAATTGGGTTAGATGAAGTTACGTATGGATAAGTTCCATGATCAACGTCCAGCATAGTTCCCTGTGCCCCTTCTAAAAGGACATTTTTTCTGGCTTTTATCGCATCATTGATTAAAACTGAAGATTCAATCGCCACAAACTTTTTAATGGCATGCGCATAACCCATATATTCATCATAAATACTATTAAAATCAAACTTGACGTCCATTTTATAGAAATTTTTGATGAGGAATGATTTTTCTTCGATATTCCAGGCTAGTTTTTGTTTGAAAATTTCATCGTTATATAAATCGCAGATTCTGATTCCGCGGCGGTTAAATTTATCGACGTAGCAGGGACCAATTCCACGGCAGGTAGTTCCAATGCGTCCGGCTTCGGCCTTTTTTTCCTGGGCCTGATCTAATTTACGGTGATACGGGAAAATTACGTGGGCCTGACTACTGATCCTTAAATTATCAACGTTATGGCCGCTGCTTTTTAGGGTTTCGATTTCACCAATTAATACCGCCGGATCAATGACCACTCCATTCCCAATGACGCAAGCAACATTCTTAAAGAAAACTCCGGAAGGAATTAAGTGTAGTTTATAAGTATTGTCTCCGATGACTACCGTATGTCCGGCATTATTTCCGCCCTGATAACGGACCACCATGTCCATATCTTTAGCTAAATAATCGGTAATTTTACCTTTTCCCTCATCTCCCCACTGCGTTCCAACAATCACGGTTACAGGCATGCTTATTCTCCTTTAAAAAAGACAGAGTAGTTTACCAAAGATCAAACTGCTTTGCAATTAATATTAAAAGTAAGGTTTAAAAGTAGTTAGTACTTTATAATATTGTGCAAGAAAGTCCGGGTCGTTTTTAGGCATCTCTACATAAAAACGGAAAATGCGGTCACCAACGGTATAATACACACTGTAGTTAACGTTATCTTTGGTTTCGGAGAAAACCCGGACGTCATCTTCGTAAATTTTAGCCACTTTAGGGGTTTCTTTAATGATTCCGTCTTTGAGCCCGGTTTCCAGAATTTTTTCAGCCTCAAACCGGGTTTTAGCTTCAACGATAAACACTTTATCCTCATTATTTTCTTCCGGATAAAAGAAAACCGGGTTGCGGCGATGTTTGCGGATGCCGTAACTTATCTTCCAGGTTTCAGGAATAAAAATGGAATAGCTTTTATTGAAATTTTTATACTCCACCCAGCCCGGATCATTGATGATTACGCGTTTACGCAAAGCCGAGCGGTGAATTTTAGGTCCTCTAACCAGATTAAACTCCCAGAGGCCGATCACCACCGCTAATATCAATAAAATTAGAAAGTATAGAATCAGTCGATTTTTTCGCATGCTGTAACGTTATTTTTTGGGATTAAAACCTGCTAACCCAATATACTGAGCTTTATCTCCCAGTGCCTCTTCAATTCGTAAAAGTTGATTATATTTACTTACGCGCTCACTTCTGCACGGAGCTCCGGTTTTGATCTGTCCCGAGTTGGTAGCTACCGCTAAATCCGCAATGGTTGAATCTTCGGTTTCGCCGCTGCGGTGCGAAGTCATATAGGTATATCCGGCCTTCTTCGCAATTTCCATGGTATAGAGTGTTTCAGACAGGGTTCCGATTTGATTTAACTTAATTAAAATTGAGTTAGCCGCTTTCTTTTTGATACCTTTTTTCAAGAATTCGGGATTAGTGACAAATATATCGTCACCCACTAACTGAATTTTGTGTCCCAGCTTTTTAGTTAAATGCACCCAACCATCCCAGTCTTCTTCGGCACAGCCATCTTCGATTGAAATAATGGGATATTTTGAAACCCAGTCTTCATACAAAGCCACCATTTCTTCCGAAGTTAACTCACGGCCCTCGCTTTTTAAAATATACTTTCCGTCTTTATAAAATTCGCTGGAAGCCGGATCTAAAGAAATATAAACGTCCTGCCCGGGTTTATAGCCGGCTTTTTCAATCGCTTCGATGATCACCTGAATGGCCGCTTCATTTTTACCCAAAATCGGAGCAAACCCGCCTTCATCCCCTACCGAAGTAACTAAGTTTCTTTCTTTTAATACTTTCTTTAAAGTATGATAAACTTCGGCGCCGATTCTTAACGCTTCCGAATAACTTTTGGCTCCGGCCGGAGAAATCATAAATTCCTGAAATTCAATATTCCAACCGGCATGCGCTCCACCATTTAATACGTTCATGTTTGGAACCGGTAAAATTACCGCTTTGTCCCCACCGATATATTTAAAAAGCATCTCTCCGTAAGACATCGAAGCCGCACGGGCGACGGCCAGGGATACTCCTAAAATTGCATTAGCTCCTAATTTACTTTTATTGGGCGTCCCGTCCAGATCAAGCATTAAATTATCAATTTTTAGCTGTTGATGCGCCGGTATTCCAATTACTTTAGGCGCAATAACTTCATTGACGTTTTTAACTGCATTGAGCACACCTTTACCAAAATATACGGAGTCATTTTTATCGCGAAGTTCCAGGGCTTCGTGAATCCCGGTGGATGCTCCGGAAGGAACCGCCGCCCTGCCCAAAGTTCCGTCTTTTAATAAAACTTCGACTTCAACAGTCGGATTGCCTCTCGAATCCATAATTTGTCTGCCGACCACTTTTTCGATCCTGGCTCCCGCTTTCGCCCGACCTCCAGTAAAAAAATATTCATCCTGTAAACGAACCATAAAAAATACCCCTTTCTTATATTGTTTTTATATGCAGCTCTTTTAATTGTTTGGGGTCAACTACATCCGGGGCCCCGGTCAGAGGGCACATAGCAGATTGAGTTTTAGGGAAGGCAATCACATCGCGGAGAGAATTCATCCCCGCCAGCATCATTACTAATCGATCTAATCCTAAAGCGATGCCGCCGTGTGGAGGAGCGCCAAATTCAAGCGCTTCCAGTAAAAAACCAAAGCGAAGTTTAGCTTCTTCTTCGGGAAAACCTAATAATTTAAAGATTTTTTTCTGGGTTTCCATATTATGAATCCTGATACTGCCGCCGCCCAACTCCACCCCGTTCAAAACAAAATCATAAGCCTGGGCTTTAATTGAAGCCGGATCTTTTACAAAGCGTTCTTCGATATCCCCCCAGGAACCTTGCGGCGCAGTAAAGGGATGGTGGCGAGAGACGTATCTTTTTTCGGTCTCAGAATATTCAAATAGAGGAAAATCAACTATCCAGCAAAAATGAAATTCATTTTCTCTGATCAATTTTAATTTGCGGCCTAATTCCAGTCGAATTTCACCTAAAACATCGCAAGCTTTAATCCGCTCATCGGCACCAAAGAAAATAATATCGCCGGTTTCAGCTTGCATCTTACTTATAATTTTATTAACTTCTTCTTCTGAAAAGAACTTTACAATCGGGGATTTTAATCCTTCCGGAGTTAGTGCAATCCAAGCCAACCCCTTGGCACCAAAACTTTTTGCTTTTTCCTCAAGTTTGTCTAAATCATTGCGGGATAAGGTTGCTCCGCCTTTAGCGCAAATTGCCCGCACCACTCCACCCTTTTTCACCACATCCGCAAAAACTTTAAATTTGCAGCCTTTTACTTCTTCACAAAGATCAATAATATGTAATTCAAAACGGGTATCCGGTTTATCGGTTCCGTAAGTGTCCATGGCATCATCCCAGGTTCTTTTTTCAAACGGAAGCTTAATCTTTGGGATATGCTTACCACGGTACTGATCAATATCCTTCTCTAAAGCAGACAGGGTGTACTGCATTAATCCTTCAATGGTAGCAATAACGTCATCACGGGTCACAAAAGACATTTCTAAATCGATTTGGGTAAATTCGGGCTGACGATCGGCACGTAAATCCTCATCCCGGAAACAGCGTACGACCTGGAAATATTTTTCCATGCCCGCCACCATTAAAATTTGCTTAAAAAGCTGCGGTGACTGCGGCAGCGCATAAAACTTTCCGGGATTTACCCGGCTGGGAACCAAGTAATCGCGCGCTCCTTCCGGAGTAGATTTAGTTAAAAAAGGAGTTTCAATTTCCAGAAAATCATTTTTATCTAAGTAATCCCGTGCGGCAGTGATAACTTTGTGGCGGAAAATTAAATTTTCGCGCATTTTATCTTTACGCAGGTCAATATAGCGATATTTTAAACGCACCGTTTCATCAATATCTACTTTGGGGTCCGCAATTTCAAAGGGAGGGGTCTTAGCCGTATTCAATATTTCGAGTTTACTTGCTTTTACTTCGGTTTCGCCCGTTTTTAACCTGGGGTTGATCGCACTTTTTTCTCTAGCGACCACTTTTCCTTCAACCGCTAAAACATACTCAGGACGGATCTTTTCGGCCAGCTTATGTAATTCTTTAAGATCAACGTCAAAAACAACCTGCACCAGACCTGAGCGGTCACGCAGGTCAATAAAAATCAAACCACCGTGGTCGCGGCGGCGATGAACCCAACCTAATAGTTGAACATCTTTTCCGATTTCTTCTTTGGTTACGGCTGCACAGTTATGTGAACGTTTCATACAGGGGGTATTATAACACTAGCCGGCAGGATTTTGAAATTTACTTTTTCGGTCAACGGGTGTCATTTTTCACAACAGCTGCCTAAAAACACTGCAATTTCGCAGCCTCTTAAGTTCGATTAGCCTTGGCATAAAAGTTGCTACTAATAAAGCAAATCACAGTGTAAGTGTCGAAAAATACTATATTGACACCCATTAAGAAAGGAGTAAGATACGATGGCACAAGAAGAACGACACACACAAATTATGTTAGAGGATATCAAGCACAAATTAAAAATTATTGCAGAAGGACACGAAATGCTGGCACAGAAAATTGATATAATCAGCGATAAAGTGGAAAGCCTTGACAATCGCATGGACTTCGCCGGATTGCCAAAACAATCATTAAAAAGCATTTAATTGAGGTAATTAAACATGAATAAAGTAGTCATAGAAATTTCTAAAGAGACCATGGATCATATTAATGAATCATTGCTTGATATACTAGAAAGCCTAAAAAAAATGAACGAAGTTAATCAAAAATATTTTAAAAAATGGAATATCCAGAAAAAACTAACTAAAGCGCAGCCTTAGTTTGATCTCCGGATTTCATATCCTTTACTGTAACCGCTTTCTGCCTCAGTTCCTCTTCCCCAATAATCACCGCAAATTTGGCGCCGGATTTATCGGCGGCTTTCATTTGAGCCTTAAAGCTTTTATTTTGGAAGTCCATTTCAGCCGTTTTGCCTTCGGCGCGGAATTTAGTCAGCAAACCAAAGGCAACTTCTCGGGCCTCCGCATTCATACAAACTATAAAATATTCTAAAGCGGGTTTAAGGTCTTGGCCCGCTACCTGATCCTTAATCAATTCCACAATTCTTTCCATTCCAACCGCAAATCCGATCGCCGGAATACCTGGCCCACCTAAATCTTTAACCAGATTATCGTAGCGCCCTCCCCCACAGACCGCATTCTGCGCCCCCAATTTTTTGGAAACTACTTCAAAAACGGTACGGGTATAGTAATCAAGCCCGCGTACTAGCCGCACCTTACTATTATAAGTAATGCCCCGAGCCTTAAGATATTTACAAACTTGCTCAAAATGCACTTTACATTCAGGACATAAAGTTTCAGTTGCCGAAGGAACTTTAGTAATAAATTTTTGACAGCCCTTATTTTTACAATCCAAAACCCTAAGCGGGTTCATCTTCAATCGTTCTTTACAATCTTCACAAAGTTCTTTTGCCTGTTTATTTAAAGTTTGCTTTAAGGCTTCAATATATTTAGGCTGACATTGCTTACAGCCAACCGAGTTTAGATCCACTTCTAATCCTTCCAGCCCCAATGCGTTGAAAAGCTCCACTGCAACCGTAATCACTTCAACATCAACTTTAGGATCTAAAGAACCAAAAAATTCTAATCCGGCCTGATTAAATTGACGCTGGCGCCCGGCCTGAGGACGCTCGTAACGAAACATGGGTCCTAAATAATATAACTTTGCAATACTATCCGGAGAAATAAGATTGTTTTGCAGCCCCGCCCTAACCACCGGCGCAGTTTCTTCGGGGCGCAGCGTTAAACTGCGGCCTTTTTTATCTAAAAAAGTGTACATTTCTTTGGTAACAATGTCGGTGGTCGTACCAATACTGCGGGCAAAAAGCTCAGTCTGTTCAAAAACCGGGGTGCGAATCTCGGCAAAGCCATACTTTTCAAAGATTTTCCGGCAGACGTCCTCAATTTTTTGCCAGATTTTCACTTCTCCAGGAAGGATATCCTTAGTTCCACGAGGTAATTGATATTTCATATGGCGGATTATAACACAGTTACATATATGTTAAAATAACTTCATATGGGACGCTTCAGGCACCTAGCCAACCCTTTTCAAAACGCACCGGAAGTCAAAGAACAGGACTTCAAAGCTATCTTTGGCAATGATCATCCGCTGGTTTTAGAAATCGGCATCGGATTTGGACGTTTCTTTATTGCCATGGCACAAAAGTTTCCAAATAATAATTTCATTGGCATAGAAATCCGCAATCCTTTTGTAAAAATTATCAACGAAAAAATCGAAAAATTGGGATTGAAAAATGCCCTGGCCATTCACGCCAACGCAAACTTCAGCTTGACTAAAATTATCAATAAAAAATCAATTGCCGAAGTATATATTTTATTCCCCGATCCCTGGATTAAACGCAAGCACTTAAAAAGACGATTAGTGCATCTTCCATTTATTAAAGATCTATATAAAGTTTGCCGTCGCGGCACTAAGGTTCACATTAAAACCGATGAGGACTTCATGCATGCGGATATCAGCGCTAAATTTAAATCTGCAAAACTATTCAAAAAGATAAGGAACCCTAAACTACCCTTCATTACCACCCGCGAAAAGAAATATTTAGGTAAAGGCAAGAAGATCTGGCAGTTAACGTATCAGAAGTAAAAAGTTACACCAGGTCAATTAAATGATCCCTAAAGAACCATTTAAAAACCGCAATCCCGAAAGCAACAAAGATTACAAAAAATATGGTATTAAGAGAAAAAGGCGTAATGGTTAACGCCAGAGCAGTTCCGGCAGCCGGCGCATGTTCGTAATCTAAAAAGATCATTAAAAACATGGCAAAAGTGATCGAAAGCGCAGCAATCAAAACGTGCGCAACATTATCAAATAGAGGAACACTAACTACCGTCCAGTTTATACGGTAAAGAAATGACATGCTAACCCCTACCAATATCCCAATTAAATGTCCTCCGATAATATTACGGGATCTGGCCATCCAGCTTTTGGGCATGGCAAAGGCAGTAAAGGCAGTAGAGCCAAAAGCCGCTACAATTACCGCCTCATCGTAGAGGTTAAAGATCATCAGAATTATGAAAACTGCTACCGTGGCTAAAAAACATTGCCAGATATAATTTTTGAGGTGCTTTTTTACCTTACGCGCATATACTTTCCAAAACATAGTGACTATATGTTACAATAAATTCATGAATTCTGCCAGAAAGATAATTGGGGTTTTATTTTTAATTATTTTTTTGTTAAGCATGCTTGCAGTTGGAGCTTTCTGCATTGCGGAAGAAAATCCGGCCCCGCAAATCGAACCGCTCTTTGCCAAGGCTAAAGTCCTAAAGGTACATGCACTCGAAAGCTATGATGATTTCAGTCCGGTTAAACAAATTGTTACTCTAAAAATTTTAAATTCAAAATTCAAAGGTCAAACGATAACCGTAGAGCATATGCCCTCCACCATGGCTGGGATGGAAATAAACGTAAAAGAAGGCAATAAAGTCCTGCTCTGGATTGATGAACATCCTTCTGCCGCCGAAAGTCCCGACGGCAGCCCGCTTTTTGCAATTAGCGATTTTGCCAGAGATAATTATGCTTACTGGACAATATTAATATACGCCTTACTCTTAGTTATTCTCGGCAGACTAAAGGGCGTAAAAGCGCTCGCCAGTTTACTGATCACTCTTTTCCTCTTGTTTTTTGTGCTTTTTCCCTTAACCCTTAAAGGTTTTAATCCAATTCTAATCACCATTTTAATTGCGCTGGTCGTTTCGTTAGTAACCTTCCGCATTATCGGCGGAAAAACCAAAAAAATGATCAGCGCAACGCTGGGAACCTTTTCGGGTGTGCTTTTGGCCGGCATCATCGCTCTGCTATTCGGCAAACTAATGCATCTTTCCGGGATGTCTACCGAAGAGGCAAAAATATTGCTTTATTCTTTAAATGTAAAAATCGATTTTCAAGGAATACTCTTTAGCGGAATCATTATCGGCGCTTTGGGCGCAATTATGGATGTCGGCATGTCCATTTCCTCCGCAATTAACGAAGTACGTAAAGTTCACCCCGAAGCCAATTTTAAAAATCTTTTTGAATCCGGCATGCGGGTTGGCAGAGATATCATGGGAACCATGGCCAACACGCTGATTTTAGCTTATACCGGCGGCGCCCTGCCCTTACTGCTTTTAATTATCGCCAGCCAAGCTTCAATTTCAAAAGTAATCAATCTGGAATTAATTTCATTAGAAATTTTAAGAGCCATGGCGGGAAGCATTGGATTAGTACTTTGTATTCCAATGACTGCGGCCATCGCCGCCTACCTTTACTCTCAAGAAAAAGCATGAAAAAAATTGCCTTAAATATATTTCATCATCATTTCCACCTGAAAGTATCAGATCGACAGCTAAAAATTTATCCCGCACGGCTGGCTTTATTCACCGTTACCATTATGGCAATTCTTTTTTGTTTTACGGTCATCGTCCGAGGATGCATAATTGCCGGACAGCCACAATATGAAATCATCGAAGGCACCATCACTTCGGGCAAGCCTTTTTACATAAGTTTACAAGAAGGCGGCATCTCCCACGAATCGATTCTTGAATTAACTGAATCGCTAAAAGGCATCTTAGATTTCGGAAATCTGCGTTTAAACGAAACCTTTAAGATTTATCGCCGTAAAGACGGAGTTATCCACAAATTTATTTATATCAAAGGACCATTTGATCAATATTACTCGGTACGCGATAAAGGAGGGGAATTAAGCACCTTTAAACCCGCCATTTATCTCAAGAAAAAAGTCTACGCCAAAGAATTTACCCTAAAATCTTCGCTTTTTGAAACCATGCTCGCGGGCGGTGAAAAACCAGCCTTAATCATGGAATACGTTAATATTTTTTCCTGGGATATCGACTTTTTTACTTTCCCGCGTGCCGGAGATAAAATAAAAATTATTTTTGAAAAATACGAGCAGGACGGAGAATTCGTGAAATACGGCAAAATTTTAGCTGCGCAATACATAACCTCCTCAAAAACATTTTCCGGAATCTATTATGAACCCGAAAAAGGAAAATACGGCTACTACGATTTAGACGGAAAGCCGGTAGAAAAACAATTTTTAAAATCCCCGCTAAAATTTACCGGCAGAATCACCTCGTATTTTTCTTACAGCCGTTTCCATCCGGTGGTAAAAAGAAACATGGCCCATTACGGGGTTGATTTTGCCTCCTATTACGGAGCCCCGATTGTAGCTGCCGCATCCGGCAAAGTTACCTTTACCGGATGGAAAGGCGCTTACGGATATGCCGTCATGATAAGACACGCTAACGGCTATAAAACTCTCTACGGCCATTGCAGTAAAATGTTAACCTACGCCGGAGCATACGTAAATCAGGGACAAACCATTGCTCTGGTTGGCAGTACCGGTTGGTCAACCGGACCGCACGTGCATTACGGTATGTACATAAATGATGTTCCCCTTAATCCATTAACCATCACTAATAAACCTAAAGGTAAACCGCTTCAAGGCCAAAAACTTGCTTATTATAATGTTATTAAGAATAAATACTTAAAAGAACTCGAAGCTTTAAAATAGCTAATAAATTCCGCTTGCGTTTGCCTCCAATTTTTATATAATGATATGCCCGGGAGCACTTAAATCACAACAACCCCACTAAATTAAGGAGAATCAGTAGGTGAACGTACAGGCAATCCTCTTCGGTACCATCGGCGGCATCGGCATGTTTATCTTTGGAATGAAACTTCTCTCTGAAGGCATGCAAAAAATCGCCGGACCTAAACTTCGCAAATTGCTTGAAATGCTCACTACCCACCGCCTGGCCGGCGTTTTAGTTGGAACCGTGGTTACCGGCATCATTCAAAGCAGTAGCGCCACTACGGTCATGGTAGTTGGTTTTGTAAATGCCGGATTAATGAATCTAACCCAAAGTGCCGGCGTTATTTTAGGTGCAGATATTGGAACCACCATCACCGCCCAAATGATCGCCTTTAAAGTCCATAAATTTGCGCTTCCCATTTTAGGAGTCGGTGCCCTATTATATATATTCGGCGGCCGGAAAAATTTTAGAAACGCCGGCCAAGCCCTGCTGGGTTTTGGTCTCCTTTTCTTTGGCTTAGCAACCATGAGTGGCGCTTTTGTTCATTTGAAAGATAGTCCTACCTTCATAAATTTATTTATAAAATTCAGCACTAATCCGCTCTTGGCAATTTTTGCCGGCACAGTTTTAACCATGATACTCCAAAGCAGTAGCGCCACCGTAGGTATTACCATTGCCCTGGCTTCGGCCGGCATGTTGGATTTTAGCGGTGCCTTTGCATTGGTACTGGGTGAAAATATCGGAACTACCATCACCGCGCAGCTAGCAAGTATTGGCACCTCCGTCAGCGCCCGGCGATCGGCCATGATGCATACATTATTTAAGGTTTTCGGGGTCATCTATATGTATGCCCTATTATTCGTTAAAGTGGACGGGGTTCCTGTCTTTTTAAAATTTATTGATATCATAACTCCGGGAAATGTTTTTGCTGACGGCGGCAACATTGAAAGACACATTGCTAACGCGCACACGTTTTTCAACGTTTTTAACGTTTTAATCTTTCTTCCTTTAATTGGATGGGTTATCAACATTGCTAAAAAACTGGTTCCCGGTGAAGATGAAACCGTTGAACGCGGAGCTAAGCATTTAGACAAACGCATGCTGCATATCCCAGCCGTAGCCCTGGACCAAGCCCAAAAAGAAACTATTCGCATGGCCAAAATTGCCAAAGAAATGATCCATCTATCCATGCAGGGACTTTACAACCATAAAGATTTTTCTTTAAGAAAAGTGCTCGACCGAGAGGAAATCACTGATGAACTGCAACGGGAAATAATTGACTTTTTGGTTGAACTTGAACAAAGGGAGCTTTCTGAGGCTGAATCACAGCAATCATCAAAATTAATGCATCTGGTTAACGACATCGAAAAAGTTGGCGATCATGCCGAAAACATTGTTCAGCTGGCACAGATCAAAGTAGAAGATCGCCTCCGCTTCTCCAAAGAAGGAGAAGATGAGCTGCGGGTCATGCAAAAAAACGTAGAAGAACTTTTTGAGAAATCAATTATTGCCTTTGAAAACAACGACGTTGATTTGGCCTGGGAATGCAAGAAAATTGAAGATCTGATCGACTTCCAAAAGGGCGAATTTCGAACCCATTACATTAAACGCTTAAGTAATGGCCACCTTACTTCTGCGGCTGGAATAATCTTTATTGATGTAGTCAGTAATTTAGAACGCATCGGTGACCACGCCGTTAAATTGGCCAAATGGACCATCAGTAAACCAAAATCCCATTTGTCGGATACAGACGAAAATTTAGCCCCCGTAGCCTAAAGGAGGAAAACATGCCATTACCCGTAGTCATAACTTTAATCATCTGCGGCACCATCATCATCATTACTTTAATTGCGATACTCTTTGCAGCCTGGGTTATCCAAAAGGGCGCCGAATTTGCCAAAGATAAAGACAAAAAATAGGCCCGAGTTATTGCTCCCCGCCGGCAATCTTGCTAAATTAAAGACCGCCATTCTTTTTGGAGCGGATGCAGTCTACGTTGGAGGGAAAGGTTTAAGCTTAAGAGCCCCGGCTGAAATGGACCTTAGTGAGCTAAGCAGCGCCGTGGCTCTTTGCCGAAAAAGCAAAGTAAAAATCTATCTGGCCGCCAATCTCTTCCCCCACCAGAATGATCTCAAAACAGTAAAAAAACAGTTAAAGAAATTTTTACCCTTAAAATTTGATGCGGTATTAGTTAGCGATCCCGGCTTGCTTTTGATCATCAAAAAGCTGTCTCCTCAGACTAAACTTCACCTCAGTGTTCAAGCTAATACGTTAAACAGCCAAAGTGTAAATTTCTGGAAAAAACAAGGAGTAAAAAGAATTGTGCTGGCGCGCGAACTTCAGTTTGAAGAAATCAAAGCCATTCGCAAGCTTTGCCCGGATATCGAACTCGAAGTCTTTGTTCACGGGGCCCTTTGTTTATCTTACTCCGGCCGCTGCTACCTCAGCCAATATTTAAACGAGAGAAACGCTAATCAAGGTGCCTGCAGCTATCCCTGCCGCTGGAAGTATTATTTAAGAGAGGAAGATCCTTCCCGCGAACTAGTAATTGAAGAAGATGCCCGCGGCGTCCATCTACTAAACATTCGGGACTTGTGTTTAGCGCCTTATTTATACGATTTAATAAAAATCGGTATTAACTCTTTTAAAATCGAAGGCCGCATGAAAAGCGAGTTCTACGTGGGCACGGTCGGACGAATTTATCGGCAAATTATGGATGCCTATCCTCATGAATTTAAAAAAGAATGGCTCAATGAGCTAAAAAAGGTCAGCAACCGCGCCTACTCTACCGGATTTTTCAGAGGAAAACCGGGTAAAGATCAGATGCGTTTTGACAGTTCACAATACGTTAAGCCCTATCGCTTTGTCGGAATAGTTATTGGTAGTAATAAAAAGACCATCACCATTAAAGTAAAAGACCACATTAGGCTAAAAGACAAGATTGAGGTAATTGATCCAAAAATTGATAAAGTTCATTTTTTCAAGATAAATTCGATGTATTCAGACAAAAAAGGCGCCGTACAAAAAGTTGGAGCCGGATACACAATTACAGTTGAAGCCCCGTATAATATCAGTGAAGGTTCTCTTTTGAGAGTAAAAAACTAAGGACGCTCGCCTTTCAATTCTTTAACTACCGCGGCATAATCCTTTGATCCGTAAAGATACGAGGCCGAAACCAAAATATCCGCCCCCGCTGCGATCACTTTAGGAGCAGTTTCAGCATTAATCCCACCGTCTACTTTAATCAATCCCTTAAATTTGCTTCTGATTTGCTTAATCTTGGGCAAGGCGCTTTCAATAAATTTCTGTCCGGAAAAACCGGGATTAACACTCATTACTAACACCAGATCAATCTCCCCTAGAAAATCTTCAAGCAGAACTGCCGAAGTACCAGGATTAAGCGCGAGTCCAACCTTCTTGCCCAAAGATCTGATCTTAGCGATATCTCTCTTTAAATCCTCTCGCTTAATCCTGGTTGCCGTCCTGGGAGTAGTTTTGATGGTATTTACGTCATGCTGCTTAACATCATAAGATTCGACATGTAAGGTTATGATGTCAGCTCCCGCTTTAGCAAAATCCTCAATGTAAAGCCACGGATTATCAATCATTAAATGCGCATCCAGGTTAATTTTAGCTAAGGTTCTAACCTTTTTCACGATCGGCGGACCAAATGATATATTAGGAACGAAATGTCCGTCCATAATATCGAGGTGAAAATACCCTACCCCCGCCGCCTCCGACTTTTTAATTTCCTGCGCTAAGTTTCCAAAATCACAGGATAAGATACTGGCAGAAATTTGAATTTTTTTCATACAAAGATATTCTATACGAAAGAGCGGGTTTTGTCATTACAAAAAAAAGCCGGCTTACAAAATAAATTTGTAAACCGGCCTCGTAAATACTAATCCGAAACTAAGAATTAGTAAGTAACTATCGCTCCGAGCTCGAGTCTGTCAGTTTTTCCGTTAGTTACATTGTTTAACATGAGCCGATAAGCTCCGTAAACAGAAACTAAATCAGAAGACTGCAGAGACAGCTTTGGCTCAATCCAGGTAGTTTGTAAAGTTCCTAAACCAGTACCTGTAAAGTTAAGTGCCAATCTGCCAGCAAAATCTAAGTTATCGGTTACTTTTTGATCAAGTAAAGCACCGATATAGCCGCCTGCTCCGGTAATTAAAACTTCATCGAAAACTTGAGTTCCGACATAGTCTTCACCTAAAGCAGTTTGCCATTGTCCACCTAGTTTGTATCCTTCTAAGTAGAGCATGGTTCCGGTATTCCAAATGTCATCTAATGTCAGCATTGCAGCTACATATAATGCATTGGAGTTAGAACCATTGATACCTAGCTTACCTCCAACCTTAACTCCATCGGCTGGCATAGCAACACCCTTAACGTTTGCTTGCTTTTTACCGCCAGAAGCAAGTGGGTTAGCTACTCCAACGGGTTGATATAGGTCGATAGAACCACTAATTGAAGATTCTCCAAGCCATGGTAATTCAGTGCTGAATGCACCGATCATCGAATATTGTTCTGATGCATTAGCGATCAGACCATTGTTATATTCGTAGGCGCCACCAACTGTCATGCCGTACATTTCGGTGGTCATTTGGATCATATCTTCATTGTGGTATTGGTCGCCATTACCTTGTGATAAGTTAATGGTAATTGGGAAACCAAAGTCATCGATGGTCGTGTGAGCTGCTAAATCAAGCAGACCATTAGCAACGATATCGTAGTTACCAAAAGCTAAGTTGCCTGCGTTGGTTTTGGTGTCTAATCCGATTTCAAATCCGGTGTCCGGACCTAAATCTTTAGCGATATCCATAACAACTCTGTATTGTCCAGCAATTGTTCGGTTACCATCACCAATAACCTTGTTCAACAAGCCTCTTACTTGGTAGTATCCGCCGATTGACCATCCTTCAGCTTTTCCAGCAGCACTTTTAGCTAGTTCTGATTTGATTAAGTCTCGCAACTTATCTTCAGAAACTCCGCCGGTGCCAATGGATTTAGCCAACTTATCAAGCATAACGGCTGCTTGATATCTGGTAACTGACATGTTACCTCTGTAAGTTCCATCTGGAAATCCAGTGATAATTCCTCGGTTTACCAGATTGTAAACATAATCCGCTGCCCAGTGAGTATCCGGAACATCTTTAAATTTTAAGGCAACGGTTGGAACTGCTAATGCAACCAATAGCAATCCAACTAATGAAACTAATAATATTTTCTTCATTGTTTGACCTCCCCGGTCATTTTGTAATTTTGGTTTCGAGGTCTTAATTTAAGAAGTTTCCATGTTTCCTTCAAAAAAAATTAACCAAGAAACCAATCATGAAAAACAGGTAGGTGGGGACCAAGTATACGTCTCACCTCCTTTCGTAAACCACCTATCCTTCAATTTGGCAATATTGTAGCACAGGCATCTTATTTGTCTACATATTTTTTGCTGATTTGAAAAGAATTTTTATAGGATTACTTTGGGCGGTTTTTTGAAGATTTTTGCGTACATTTCGGGGTATTTATCTTTTCCACACAGCAAAGCTGCCAAGAGAGGCATTTTTTCTCTAGCCTTTGCCGACATTTGAGCAGAAATGCGTTGAATATCCCATTGCGCATGGGTATCTTCTCTTAATCTTGCTACATGATAGAGTTCTCTGGCATTAACCCGGATTAATACCCGGCGCTGATGCGCGTTAGTTAATACGTATTGTGCAGCTTGCGCGTTCTTTTTAGCTAATTTAGCATAAACTTCATTAGTCTCATTAATTATCTCCATAAAAGCCTTTTCTTTACCTAATTCCTTGATCGAATCAGGAATAACTACGCCCAACGCCGGATCATAGTTTTGCGTGGTAATGGTAGCCATGCGGTGACGTTTAAGCTGGGCAAAACAAGCCGCGGAAATAACCAGCTCGTAGGTTAAATTTACAAATTCAAACTCCCGTAAAACCGAATCATAAAGTTCCATATATTGAAAAGTTTTATTAAATATTTCTTCTTTCTGTTTTCCGCCCAGTTTTTTAGCTTTTGCAAAACTTTCAGCATAAGAAAACCCTGAAATACTGTGTAGTAAAGCGGCTAAAACTTTTTCATCCGCATTGGCCGAATAATCCACCAAAGAAACGCGATTCGATGAAACCGGTTCTGGCTTAATATTCATTTCCCGGGAAACATAACTTTCTAGTTCGCCATAAGTTTTTTGGTCGAAATCATTAGCCGCAGCAAAAAGAATTATCGAAGGAGCAATTTTTTCAACCAACCCGTACATTTTTTTGCCGATTGCAGAAACTTCCTTTAAACTTTGCGAAGCAAAACGACGAAACAAATATTCTAAATTTCGAGCATTAATGGTCATCCCTAACTGGCCAAAAGTTGCTAGTGAAGTAACGTAGCGCGCATCTTCCTTGGCCCACCCCTCTAATAAACTATTATTTTTTGGATGAGCTGCCAAGCTACTATGTTTTTTGAAGACCAGTTTCTTTAATTCTTCAAAAAGCTCGTGGTACATTACATTTTGTTTTTTAATGATTCCCACAAAATCGTTTTCGAGATCAGCTCCTTTAAATTCTTCCGGAATCACAAAATCATCACCTAATGTAATATACCTTTGCGATTTTTCGGTATAGGAACCTAAACGAAAGCGCTCCAGATACTCCATCGCCAGCCGTGAAACCCCGATAATATCAAAGTTAAATACGGCATGTTCGGCAACGGAATGGTGCCCCATTTTAAAGATGATGGTGCTGTTGGATTTACGGGTACTTTCTACTTCTTTTCGGGAAACGGCGCGCAGCTCATCCACCGGGCGGGGATCACGTGAGATGCGGGCATAAGCCGCCGAGAGCGTTTCCGGGGTAACGTCCGAACGTGGAGGAGAATTCTTTTTTAACTCCTCTAAAACATCGGTGTCAACATTATAACCAGAAAGAATTATTTTCATGACGTGCTGGGTATTATACCAGTTTTTTTAAGAATCTCCACTCGCCGGATTTTAAATCCTCGAGTTCAATTTTTCCGATCCGGATTCGTTTCAGGCGGGTAACGGTTAACCCCACCCTTTTACACATTTTTCTGATTTGGCGGTTCATGCCTTCGTGAATGGTCATTAAAAACTTTTTATCACTCAGCCTTTTGATACGCGCAAACGCAGTTTTTTTGCCATCCAGGCTGATCCCTTTCTTCAATTGATCAATTTGTTTTGGGGAAATTTTTTCATTAACTTCAACTAAATACTCTTTTTCGTGCTCAAATTTAGGATGGGTTAATTTATAGGCCGCTTCCCCGTCATTAGTTAATAAAATTAATCCCTCAGTATCTTTATCTAATCGCCCGACCGGAAAGATACGTTCTTCAATATCCACTAAATCCAATATGGTTTTTTCTTGATACTGCTTACAGGAAGTAACCACGCCGCGGGGTTTATTGAGCATGATGTAGATTTTTTTATGCGCAGTTTTTAAAGCTTTGCCGTTAAACTCGACAACATCTCTTTGTGGATTAACCTTAGTCCCTAAGGTTTTGACCACTGCACCGTTGACTTTAACGTTACCCTTAAGAATTAATGCTTCGGAGGATCGGCGTGAGGCTACCCCGCACTCGGCCAAGTATTTTTGAAGCCTAACTTTATCACTCATTGGTCATATTAAAAGGCAATCCCGATTTCGTAATACTGAGTTTCTTCAACTCTGCCCAGGTCAGAATTATAAGCTTTCTTATAGTGGACCGTTACGTTGGTCGCCGGATTAAGTTTATAGGTTACCGACCCACCTATAATGGCGCCTTCTTCTAATGAAACTGACCGGAAACTGGCAAAATTTGGTTGTGAATAATAACCAGTGGCCGAAATCTGATCGGATAAAATCGCACTGGCTAGTCCGTTCAGCGCCGGATTAGTATCGGTATAATCTTCATAAGTAATCGAACCTTCTACCCGATTGGCCAGGTTAACCGCAAAGGTCCCCAGGTAACCATTTTTGCTGGTGTTTCCGGCTTCTGCAGAAGTTAAGTCCACCGGATTGCTTTCGTATTCGATATTAAAATATTCGGGAACAAAGCCAGAATCCAGCATACGATAGGTAAAAGAAAAGGAAGCCGAAGCTACCCCCAGTAAATTAAACGCCCACCCGGTTCCGGCACCGTAGGCATTACCGTGGCCCACTAATTGTCCGGCTTCAGCATATAAATCCCAACCCGGCACAATAGGAACGGTTGCATCCACCCCAAATCCAGACTGCGCTGGAAATAGTTTTGTGGTCCCATCAGTTTGCATTATATTTACCCCATCTGCATCGGTTACATAATATTCAGTTAAAGTTAAGCGCGGAAAAACGCGCTCTTCGGCCGCTACGTAATAAACGTGGGAATAAGTTCCCATTGCCGAAGCCCCGTAAATATCCCAGTTATAAAAACCGCGCAGTCCCATCTGTTCGTTATTTAAGATGGTGTAATTAACGTTGCGGGTAGTGTAATTACTCATGATTAAACCGTGACCTAAAGTTACGTTATCTAATACCCCATAGCGTAAACCTTTGGCCCCGTCATCGTATTCGGCATAGCGGAAAACAATATTTTGAATATTATTAGGGCGGTCTCCCCCTAATGGAATATTAAAATCCAAGCCCAATCCCCACGGCCCCGCTCTCCAATCCGGACTCCAGGCAATCACGCCTACTTCTGATGATCCTTCCTTTACGTAACCCAGGGTTAATCCGTTAGAAAACTGCGACGCCAGGGACGTCGTGCCTGAAGTATCCGTAGTAATCAAAGTTGAACCAGAGGTTATGGCAAAAGCGCCCGAAGCGGTAAGTACTAAAGCAAATAATATAATAATTATTGTTTTTTTCATAAATTCCTCCTAGTGCTTAAAGTGTCTTCTGCCGGTAAACACCATGACCATGCCGTGTTGATTGGCGGCATCAATGGATTCTTGATCTCTTTTCGATCCACCCGGCTGAATAATGGCGGAGATGCCGTATTTGGCCGCAAACTCTACTACATCTTTAAACGGGAAAAAGGCATCCGAAGCCAATACGGATCCTTTTACCTCTTCACCAGATTTATTAACTGCCAGGCCCGCCGCATCAATCCGGCTCATCTGGCCAGCCCCTACCCCCAACACTTTACTATTTTTAGCGATCACGATCGCATTAGACTTAACGTGTTTACAAACACCCCAGGCAAAAAACAGATCTTCCATCTCTCCCAGTGAAGGTTGTTTAGTAGTAGCAACTTTTATATCATTAATGGCTAACTGAATGGTATCCGCATCCTGGATCAAAAGACCTCCCGAAACTCTTTTGTAATCATAACCCCGAAACGGACGCTTCAATGATTCCTTGCCCATTTCAATAATGCGGAGGTTTTTCTTTTGTTTAAAAATGGCCAGCGCTCCTTTTGAAAATGCGGGAGCAATGATCACTTCAATAAATAATGAAGACATTTCTTTAGCGGCAGCTTCGTCCACTTCGCGGTTGCAGGCCACAATTGATCCGAAAGCTGAAACCGGATCCCCCTCCAGGGCTCTTTTGTACGCAATGGTTAAGTTTTCGGCTTCCGCCAAACCGCAAGGATTAGTATGTTTAATAATGGCAACGCAGGGTTTAGCAAAATAAGTAGCGGCAGCCCAGGCCGCATCCATATCCACAATATTATTAAATGATAATTCTTTACCGTGCAACTGCTCACCATTAGTGATGCCGATTCCGTATTCTTTGTTGCCGATGCCGATTTCTTTATAAAAAGCTGCTTTTTGGTGAGGATTTTCTCCGTAGCGCAGTCCCTGAATTTTTTCTAAAGTAATGTCAACAAATTTAGGGAAAGTAGAATCCGGAATTTCATCTTTAGAACGCAGGTAAGCATAAATCAAAGAATCGTAGCGTGCGGTGTGCTCAAACGCTTTGCGCGCCAGATCTTCGCGTACAGAGTAAGAAATTTCACCATTATTACGTTTTAATTCGGATAAAACTACTTTGTAATCTGAAGGATCAACTACAATTGCCACGTTACTATAATTTTTTGCAGATGCCCTGACCATGGTCGGTCCGCCGATATCAATATTTTCAATGGCCTCTTCGTGGGTAAATGAATCTTTGCGTAATACTTTTTCGAAAGGATATAAATTGCAGACTACGATATCGATCGGGCGGATTTTATACTTTTTCATATCCTTAACATGCTCTGGATTATTGCGGTCGGCTAAAATCCCACCATGAATTTTGGGGTGTAAACTTTTAACCCGCCCGTCAAACATGTGCGGCGAACCGGTGACATCCTCAACCGTTAAGATGCGCAGCTTAGCTTTGCGCAGCGCCCGCGACGTTCCACCGGTAGAAACAATATTATAACCATATTGTTTTAATTCTCGTACAAATTTTTCGATACCGGTTTTATCCGAAACTGAAACCAGGGCTAATTTTTTTTCTTTTTTTACCGTTTTCTTTTTATTTGCTCGTTTCTTCTTCCTTGGCATTTTTACTTCCTTTCTACTTCAAAACCACTCTTCTGCCTTCAATTATTAATTTATCCTCAGCAATCAACCGGATCGCCTGAGGATAAATTACATGTTCCTGCTCTAAAATTCGGGCAGAGAGTGTTGCTACCGTATCCTTTTCCTTAACCGGAACCGCAGACTGAATGATGATGGGTCCGGTATCGCAGCCCTCGTCTACGTAGTGGACGGTGGCGCCAGTGATGGTGACCCCGTGATCGAGCGCTGCTTTTTGCACATCGAGTCCCGGGAAAGACGGCAACAATGACGGATGGATATTAATCATTTTTCCAAAGTAATGCTCGAGCAGCACCGGTCCTACAATCCGCATGTAGCCGGCTAAACAAACTAAATCAACTTTATGCTCTTTTAAAACTTTAATGATTTCTAGTTCGTAAGTATTTTTATCTTTAAACTTTTTAGGTTCAAAAACGGCGGTAGCAATATTATGTTTTTTAGCACGCTCTAAAGCATAGGCATCCGGTTTATTACTAATTACTACTTCAACTTTGGCCTTGCCTTTTAAGACACCCGATTCAATACTATCAATAATTGCTTGAAGGTTTGAACCTCTACCTGACACTAAAACGGCAAGTTTTAACACAGACAAACTCCTTTTTGACCATCGATTATCTCGCCAATCACGTAAGCTTTTTCTTTATTATTTTTAAGGATACGAATGGTTGAGCTCACATCTTTTTTAGCTACCACCACCACCATTCCAATCCCCATATTAAAAGTTTTATACATCTCAGCATCAGAAATTTCACCAATGTCTTGTAAAACCTCAAATATTGGTAAGGCCGGCCAGCTATCTTTTCCGATACAAGCTCCCAATTTTTTATTGGGAAGAATACGAGCTACATTTTCGGGGAATCCCCCACCCGTAATATGGGCCATCCCTTTGACATTAACTTTCTTCAAAAGATTAAGTAAAGATTTAGCATAAATTTTGGTAGGCGTTAATAATGCTTCCCCCAGTGTAGATTTTAACTCGGGCAAACGTGTAGTAACTTTCATTTTCCCAACATCAAAAAATACTTTACGCACTAAACTGTAACCATTACTGTGGAATCCAGAAGAAGCAATCCCAATGATTACATCACCTTTTTTGATTCTGGATCCATTGATATAATTTTTCTTCTCAACTGCACCGACCGCAAAGCCCGCCAGGTCATACTCCCCTTTGGCATAAAAATCGGGCATCTCAGCGGTTTCGCCGCCGATTAAAGCACAACCGGCTAATTTACACCCTTTAGTAATTCCTTTTAAGATTTGCGCCGTAGTGCGCGGTTTAATTTTTCCGGTGGCAATATAATCTAAAAAGAAAAGCGGTTTGGCTCCACAGGTAACCACATCATCTACGTTCATGGCTACCAGATCAATCCCCACCGTATCGTGTTTATCCATCATGATTGCAATTTTAAGTTTGGTGCCCACCCCATCGGCCCCAGATATCAGCAGTGGGTTTTTATAACCAGACAACGAGTACGCCGCCCCAAAACCGCCAATACTACTTAAAACATTTCGGTCGAAAGTAGTTTTGGCCAAAGCCTTCGCCTGGCGCACTACCCCATATCCAGCTTCAATATCCACACCGGATTTTTTATAAGTTAATCCACTCATTTTATTACCTCGCTGATTCAGCCGTCGCGATACCGTAATAAACATCTCCACCGCGCAATACTACAAAGAATCGGCAATCATTATTGGTACAAGCCCAAGCTTTGTAGCGGATAGAAACTGAATTATTTGAAAAGTCTGAAAGTGGAACCATTTGTCCACCACATTTGTTACATTTTGGGAAACATCCGCACTTATCTGCCATGCTCAAGTCACCTCCCTTTTAACTTACTAAAATAAAGCTTCTTTTTGACCGGTATCCTGAAACGCCGGGTCATCCTGAAATAACAATTTTAAACTTTCCATGCGTTCCGGAATTTTTACCGGATACTGTCCGTTGAAACAAGCCATGCAAATATTGTTATGCGGCAGGGCCACCGCTTTTACTAAACTATCCATACTTAAATATCCCAAAGATTCTACTCCCAGATATTTTCTGATTCCTTCCACACTTAGATTAGCCGCCACCAGTTCGGCCTTGGTCGGCGTATCGATACCATAGTAACAAGGACTGATAACCGGTGGAGAAGAAATCCTAAGGTGCACTTCACGCGCTCCGGCATCCCGAATTAACTTAACTAACTGCCGCGAAGTGGTCCCCCTTACAATTGAATCGTCGATCACTATCACTTTTTTTCCGCGCACTGCATCCCGAATTGGATTTAATTTTATCTTTACCCCTAAATCCCTGATTTCCTGACTGGGCTGAATGAAAGTTCGGCCCACGTAGCGATTTTTGATGAGTCCTTCACCAAACGGAATGCCTGACTCCACGGCAAAACCAATCGCGGCCGGAATCCCGGATTCGGGAACCGGCATGACCATATCGGCTTTAACCGGATGTTCTTTAGCTAAAGATTTTCCCATTTGATAACGCGCTTCATAAACATTGCGTCCGCTTAAAACGCTGTCCGGTCTGGCAAAATAGATATACTCAAAAATACAAAGTGCTTCTTTTTCTCCCCGGGACCAGGTTTTAGAGCGCAACCCGTCCTTATCAATTACTACAATTTCACCGTTAGCAACATCTCTTACAAACTGGGCACCTACAATGTCTAACGCGCAGGTTTCGGAGGCCACCACATAAGCATTGCTTAACTTTCCAATACTTAGCGGACGAATGCCGTTGGGATCTCGAGCGGCAATAAGTTTATCCTGCGTAAGCACTACCAGAGAAAAAGCTCCCTTGCATTGTTTTAAAGTATCTACCAGAGCATTTTCAAAATCATCACTACCCGAAGTAGCAATCATCGAAGCCATTATCTCTGAATCGGTGGTGCCGACAAAGCTCATCCCGCTTTCTTTGAGACGAGCGCGTAATTCAGTTGAGTTGATTAAATTTCCGTTATGGGCCAAAGCAATCGGACCATACTTGGTATCAATCACGATGGGTTGAGCATTTTCGATAGCCGTAGACCCGGTAGTAGAATACCTTACGTGGCCGACTGCAATTTTACCTTTTAATTTTTGTAAAGCTTTTTCATTGAATACCTGATTAACTAATCCTAAGTCTTTATGGCACTTAATATCTCCCCCGCTGGTGGCCGCAATCCCCGCCGACTCCTGCCCGCGGTGCTGCAGCGCAAAAAGACCATAGTAAACCCGCTTTGCCGGAGAATCCTCCTCAAAGTTATAGATTCCGAATACGCCGCAATGATCTTTTATTTTAGACTCTATATTCATCGGTCCAACATGAAGTACAGATTTGGTCCAAAGGTTTCCCTAAAGCTTTGCCTAAATCTTCCAGTGTATTATAAGCCAAGCCTTCGACATTGATATATTCTCTCACCTGTTCAACTGTTTTTTGGTGCGCCGCTAATTCTTTTTTAGTACGCGTGGCTACGCCATATTTACAAGGAGCTTTCAGCGGCGGACAGGCTACCCGCACGTGAATATCTTTTGCGCCATTTTTTCTTAATTTCACCACTAAATCATTTTTCATCTGCGTTCCTCTGACAATTGAATCATCACAGATGACTAAGCTGCGATCCTTAATTTTGGCTGGAACCGGAACCAGCTTTACTTTGGCTTCACGATCCCGCTCTGCCTGGGTCGGCTGCGTATAACTGCGGCTGGCATAATCGTATTTAATAAATGCATTATCAAAGGGAATTTTTGACTCCTGCGCATAACCAATGGCATGCCCAATTCCAGAATTGGGCACCGCCGTTACAATATCAACATCGACCGGATAGCGTTTGGCCAGCGCGGCTCCTAAATTGCGGCGCGCAATATCCACCGATAAGCCATCGATGGTGGAAGCCACGTTAGCGGTATAAATCCATTCAAAAGCACAGTGTTGAGTAAACTCAGCCGGAATAATTTTTACGGTGGTATATTTTGAATCTTCGATTTCTAATATTTCTCCCGGTTTTACGTCGCGATCAATGGAAAATCCTAAGTTTTCAAAAGAACAAGATTCCGAAGAAATCGCCACCGCCCCAGCTCTTTTTCCAATGATCATCGGCCGGAAAGCATACTTATCCCGAGCCGCATAAATCTTGCCTTTGGATAAAATGACCAAAGCGTAGGCTCCGCGGATTTTGGCCGCCATCTTCTCAATACCATCCACAAAGTTATCTCCCTGCGCAATCAATTTGGCAATCACTTCGATATCAGAATCGGTATAAAAAGAATGTCCTTGTTTTTTTAATTCATCAATGAGCTCGGCCAGGTTAATAACGTTGCCCTCAAAACAAATGGTATATTCACCCATTTTAGAATCTAATTTAATCGGCTGCCGGTCTTTTAATGCGGTATGGCCAATACCGATAGTCCCTTCCATGCCACCTAAATCATTGGTAAAGGTAGCTCTGACCAAACCACGGTGCGTACGGATATTAATTTTTCCGTCCGCATAAGTGGAAAGCCCGCAGTACTGCTGCCCGCGATGCTGAAGATAAAAAACTCCCAGAAACAAATCATCAATTATATTTTCCTTAGACGAAATCGCAAAAATTCCACACATACTTTTATTACTCCAATCCTTTATTATTCACCGAGTAAACTCAAAACTACCGAACGCAACCGAGCTTTATTATCGTGATCGATTACCACAATTTGCTGCCAGGTACCCAGGGTCATTGATCCGGAAACCACTGGAACAGTTAAGGATGGGCCAATGGTTGAAGCCCTAAGATGGGCATGCCCGTTCCCGTCTCCCCAGGTATCATCGTGGGCATATCTTTTTCCCTGCGGAGCCAGTCGATCACCCAACCCAACTATATCTTTAATCAATCCAGGTTCATACTCAATCGTGGTAACCGAAGCAGTAGAACCCGGAATAAAAACGGTTAATTGACCATTTTTTACTTTTGAAGCTTTTAAAAATTCTGCGGCGTCGGCGGTAATATCGATTACGTGATCATTACCTTTGGTATTTAATTTTATGGTTTTGCTCTTAGTTACCATTACCCCAGAATCCCCAGCACTTCCTGTAAAACTTCTCCTTTATCAACCAGTTTCATTTCTCCGGTTGAGCGGAGTTTTAATTCGACTTTTCCTTCTTTGAGCCCCTTCGGTCCAATAATTATTTTGATCGGAAATCCGATTAAGTCCATATCTTTTAGTTTCATCCCTACTCTACCGGGACGATCATCTAAAACTACTTCAACGCCTTCAACCGAAAGTTCTTTATAAATCTTTTCGGCCACTTCGCGCTGATCTTTTTCGTCAAAATTAACCGGAATTACCGCCACTTGATACGGAGCAATGGAAATTGGCCAGATAATTCCATCTTTATCATTTTTTTGCTCGATGGCCGCCGCCGCCGTACGACCCACCCCTACTCCATAACAACCCATGATAAAAGGTTTTTCCTGATTATTTTCATCAATGAAGTTGGCCTTCATTTTTTTGCTGTATTTTGTTCCTAGTTTAAAAATATGACCGACTTCGATTCCTCTTTTAACTTTTAATTTACTATTTTTACAACGCGGACAGACGTCGTGTTCTAAAGCATAACGAAGATCGGCGACGACATCGGCTTTATAATCCCGGCCATAAACAACTCCAGTTAAATGAAAATCTTGTTCGTTGGCACCAGTAACTCCATTTTCGATTAAAAGGACGGCATGATCAGCTACAATTTTTACGTTTTTCAACTTAACTGGACCGGCAAATCCCAGCGGAGCCCCGGTTACTTTTTTAATTACTTTTTCATCCGCTAATTTCAAGTCTTCAACCGCTAATACTTTTTTAAGTTTAGCTTCGTTTAACTCGTGATCTCCTCTAACTAAAGCGGCAACCGGTCCACTTTCGGTTTCGTAGATTAAGGTTTTAATCATTTGGGCTGGTTTAACTTTTAGAAACTGGGCTACCTCTTCGATGGTTTTTTGATCGGGGGTTTTTACTTTTTCGGGTTTTCCGTCTGATTTTGTTTGCGTTTCTGAAACTACGTATTCGGCCACTCCCGCGGCATCACGGCTGGCACAATAATCACAACCTTCACAGAAATAAACCGGCTCTTCACCGGTATCGGCAATCACCATGAACTCCTGAGAATATCCTCCGCCAATCGCACCCGAATCAGCCTCCACCACTTTATACTCAAGACCTAACCGGTCAAAAATTCGGCAATAAGCCTGATACATATTTTGATATTCTTGATCTAAGCTTTCTTCGGTTGCGTGGAAACTATAAGCATCTTTCATGCCAAATTCCCGGCTGCGCATCACACCAAAACGCGGACGGATTTCATCTCTGAATTTATTTTGAATTTGATACAGATTAACCGGCAGTTGTTTATATGAATTGATTGAATTTCTAACCAGATCGGTAATGATTTCTTCGTGAGTGGGTCCCAAACAAAATTCGCGGTCGTGGCGATCTTTAATGCGGAATAATTCTTTACCGTAAACGCCCCAGCGTCCGGTTTCTTTCCAGAGTTCGGCTGGTAAAAGGGCAGGCATGAAAACTTCCTGGGCACCGGCACGGTTCATTTCTTCGCGGATAATTTGTTCAACTTTTCTTAAGACTCGATAACCGAGGGGTAAAAATGTGTAAACTCCCGCCGCCAGCTTCCTGATCATCCCCGCCCGAAGCATCAATTGGTGACTTATGACCTCCGCCTCTTTGGGAACTTCCCTGAGGGTCGGAACTAACATCCTCGTCATCAACATGCGCCCAATACCGATCCTTTTTTCAAATTTATCCCAAAAAATTAACCCCTAAAGCTAGGGGTTAATTACGGGCGCATTATAGCATAATATTTCGGTTACTACCGGTAATTTTTCATGAAGCCCTTCATGCGTTCCTGCATGAATTTTTCCTGGCTGACAATTTTAGTTCCTTTGGGTAAAGTTACCTCTGATTCGGAAACTTTTCCGCCGACTTCAACCTTGGTATAGATAATTTCCATATAGTCTCCAGCTTGAACAACTTTCACTTTTAAAGGTATTTGATCTTTATCCCTTAACCAAGCGTAAACCTCGCTTTTTTGTTCGCTTTTTTTGGCGCTGTCTACCGGCAGGCCGCCGCGATAAACACCCGTATAATTAAACTTATATTTGGTGCACATTTGACCGTTTATTTTTTCTTTGCCAACTTTTTGAGCATTGTATTTTTTTAATTCTGCTTCAATTTTTAAAGGGTTATCAATTTTTTCTTTTTCGGACCGGTCAATTTTAATTTCGTAGGCCATTTTTGATTTGGAGTCGTATGTATAAACTGCTTTGGGGGTCATATAATTTATAGTTGTACTATCCATTCCCGGAATATTGAAAGCCATCTTAGTTTCGACGCACTGCTTGTCCCCTTTCATGACCATTTTATTAGTACTAATAATCATGGATTTACCTTTTTGATAACCTTTAATGGTTGAGTTAAATCTACCAGTGGTAAATTTTATTTTGGCCTCTTCTTTTCCAAAACATCCGGCTAATAAGACCACTAATAACAAAACCATAATCAAGCCCATAAACTTTTTCATCTTTTCCTCCTTATTAATATTCGCCTTCACTCGGTGGTTTTCTAAATTTTTTCTTTTTGGACTGGATTTTTTTTTGCTGCAGCATTTTTTCCTTGGATCGCCTAGATCGTTTTCTTTTTTGACGCCTAATTTTTTCGATACGGCGGCGTTCGGCGCTTTTTTTACCTAGAATTTGAGATTCGATTTTATCCACTAAAATACGGCGGGCTAAAAATCGATTGAGGGCTTGGGATCTTTCCCGGGCACACTTAACTTCAATCCCGGTTGGAATATGTTTTAAATAAACACAGGTGGCCGTTTTATTAACATTTTGCCCACCGGCCCCGCCCGACCGGATAAACTTTTCGATAATATCTGATTCGTTAATCCCCAAACGCTGCATTTTGGCTTTTAACTTATCTTGTTTATCCTGGCTGACAAAATGATCAAACATATTAACTAATCACTATCTTTGAAAAATCAGCAAATTCAAAGTACATTTTTTCGAGGGTTTTCAGCAGAGCTAAACGATTGGTTTTTATTCTTTCGTCTTCATGCATTACTAAAATATCCACAAAAAACTTCTCAACCACCGGCGTAAATTTTGATAATTCCTGGAGAGCCGCTTCAAATTCGCCTTTTTTGATTTTCTCCCCTACTTCCCAGTTAACTTTTAAATAAGCTTCGTACATTTTTTTCTCTGCATCTTCAATAAAGTCATGTTCGAGCACATTTTCTCTTTTGGCGTTTGCGGCCAGGCGTTTGATACGGTCGGCAGACTCTACCACCCCTTTAAACCATGGCGCATTAGCATGATGCTGCAGGGCATGGGCTTTTTTGCGGGCCGCCAAAATATCATTAAATTCATATAAAGCCGCTTCGGCCAGATCATGGCGGATGCCTTCTTCTTTTAATATGTTTTTCAAGCGGTCGGCTAAAAATCGCGAGACGTTCCTAATTACTTCATCTTCGGATTTGATTTCCTGCTTGCTTTTCTTAAGATCTTTGTGGATTTTAGAGTATTGTTTATATATCTTTTCTACCATTTCTTCTAAAGAAAGATCTAATTTCTTTTCTAAAATAATTTTTACAATTCCATGTGCCTGGCGGCGCATCCCAAACGGATCGTGTGATCCAGAAGGCTTAAGTCCCAAGCTAAAACAACCGGTTAACGAATCAAATTTATCCGCCAGAGCAATGATGGTTCCTTCGGATGAATGCGGAAGAATATCTCCGGAAAATCGGGGAAGATAATGCTCAGCAATTCCTTGCGCAATTGATTTTTCCTCACCGGAAAGAATTGCATATTCCCTTCCCATAATCCCCTGCAGGTCAGTAAACTCAAAAACCATCTGCGTGGTTAGATCCGCTTTACAAAGTTCGGCTACTCTTTGCGCGCGTTTGACCGTGTGTTCATCTAAATTAAAGGTTTTTCCAATAAATTTAGCTAGCTCAATCAGGCGGTCTTTTTTCTCAAAAAGATTGCCTAACCCCTTATAAAAAGCGATCTTTTCCAGATCCTTAACGCGGGAAGCCAGTGGCACTTTTTGATCTTCTTCAAAGAAGTAACGCGCATCCGAAAGCCGGGCAGAAATAACCCGTTCGTTTCCTTCGCGCAAGGTTTTAAGATTTGATCCAACTTTACAGTTGGTCACTACCACAAACTTATTAGTTAAGTGCCCTCTTTCGTCTACCACTGGGAAATATTTTTGATTTTTCTTCATCGAGGTAATTAAAACTTCGTTAGGAACTTTTAAGAAAGCAGTTTGGAAGGCCCCCACCAGAAAATCAGGAAATTCCACTAAATAGGTAACCTCTTCCAGTAATTTCTTGTCAATAATCGGCTTCAAAACCGTACTTTCAATAATTTTTTTCACTCCGGATACAATTCTTGACCTTCTTTCGCCCTGATCAAGAATTACTCCCAATTTTCTTAAGTATGCCTGGTATGCTTTGATATCTTTCAGGGCACTAACCGGAACTTTTTTAAATGTATTTCCACTTATAAAACGGTGGCCTTTTACCAGGTCTCCGGATTTAACTCCCGCTAATTCAAACTTTATAACTTTTCCCGCAAAGGCGGCTACCATCCAGTGGATGGGACGGATGAATTTAAATTCCTCCTCTCCCCAGCGCATTGAAATGGGAAGATACAAAGCAGTAATAATTTTGGGAAAGATTTCTTTCAGAATTCTATCAGTGGTAGTTCCTTTTTTAGCATATTCGACAAATACATATTCGCGGCCATCCACTTCTCTGGTAGTGAGCATTGAAACGTCCACACCTACTTTATTAGCAAAACCAAGCGCCGCTTTAGTAGGATTACCAAGCTGATCAAAGGCAAATTCTTTGGGTGGACCTTTAGCCTCAACTTTTTCATCATTTTGGCGCGGAGCCAAGTTTTCGATATATAAAACTAAACGCCGCGGAGTACCATAAGTTGATAAAGAAGCATAAGTAAGCTTAAGTTCAACCAGTTCCTTTTCCATTAGCTCTTTTATATTCTTGAGCATTTCCGGAATAAATCTGGCCGGAATTTCTTCGGTGCCGATTTCTAGCATGGCATTGGTTATTTTAGGTTTGATTTTATTTGGCATTATTTTTCCCATTAATCAACGGATAACCCATCTCTTCCCGTTGTTCCAAATACAATCTTGCACAATCACGGGCTAATTTTCGGATCCGCCCAATATAAGCTTGTCGCTCGGTAACTGAAATTGCACCTCTGGCATCCAGTTGATTAAATAAATGCGAACATTTTAAAGTGTAATCGTAAGCCGGCAGCACTAACTTGTGGCTGATTTGATCTTTGGCTTCTTTTTCGCAGATTCCAAATAAAAGTGAAAGCGCCTCAATATTGGCGGTTTCAAAATTATATTTTGAATGTTCTCTCTCCCCTACTAAATGAATATCGCCGTATTTAATGCCTTTAGTCCACTCAATATCATAAACACTATCTTTCTTTTGAATGAACATGGCGATGCGCTCTAGACCGTAAGTTAGCTCCACACTAACCGGTTTACAGTCGAAACCACCGCATTGCTGAAAATAAGTAAACTGGGTAATTTCCATATTTTCGGCCCAGACTTCCCATCCCACACCCCACGCCCCCAACGTTGGTGATTCCCAGTTATCTTCTACAAAACGCACGTCGTGTTTAGCCGGATCAATCCCCAAATACTTTAAACTGTCCAGATAAACTTCCTGAATATTTTTAGGAGAAGGTTTCATGATGACCTGATACTGATAGTAATGAAAAAGGCGGTTAGGATTTTCTCCGTAGCGTCCGTCGGTAGGACGGCGTACCGGTTCAACATAAGCGACGTTAAAGGGTTCGGGGCCCAGTGCTCTAAAAAATGTGGCGGGCTGCATGGTTCCGGCGCCTTTTTCTAAATCGTAGGGCTGCTGGATGATACATCCGTGCTGAGCCCAAAAGTGAGTTAGTTTTTCAATAATCTGCTGGAAAGACAACGGTTTATTTTTTGGCATTACCGGGAAATATTAACATGCAGAAAATTTATAAACAAGTTTAAAACGTATAAACAAAAGCGGATCCGGCATCTGCTTTATCATTAATCGTGGCGAGCGGCGCTCCAATTATAATATCGTCTTTACCGTCGCCATTGACATCCCCGGCTCCGGCCACCGCCGAACCAAATCTCCCCCCCGCCACCGTACCATTGATTTGATACCGCAGCGCCCCGTGTGCGCCAGAACATACCCGGACCGCACCGGCACCTTTTACATTATCGGGCGAATCATTGGATAATCCAATAATAAAATCATTATAGCCATCACCGTTAACGTCTCCCGCTCCGGCCAGCGCATAACCAAATAAATCTTCTTCGGCTTCTCCGTCTAATCGATAGAGTAATTTTCCATTAATACCCGAATATGCGTATACCGAACCCGCGGCGCGTAAATCTCTGGGCGATGCAATGGGTGCTCCCACGGCAAAATCAGCGTAACCATCTTTGTTTACATCTCCGATCCCGGCTACCGCAGAACCAAAACGATTTTCTTCACCCTCGCCATTTAACTGATAAAGCAGTGCTCCGTCCGCACCCGAAAATACATAAGCCGCTCCGGTATTTTTTACTCCGGACAAACTAGCATAGGGTGCTCCGGCAATAAAATCTCCCCGACCGTCACCGTTGATATCCCCCACTCCGGCAACCGCAGTTCCCAGCTGCCCACCATCATCAATCCCCCCCACCTGATAAAGCAATGCTCCGTTGGCTCCCGAAAATAAAGTTACTACTCCGTTCCAGTTTTTTCCTCCGGAACTAGCCCGCCGTGAACCGACAATAAAATCATCAATTCCATCCCCGTTAGTGTCTGGCACACTGGCAACCGCTACTCCAAATTGTTCTTCTGCTTCAAATCCATTTTTTTGATACAGAAGTGTACCATTCACTCCGGAGTAAACATAAACCGATCCGGCATTTTTTAATCCTCCGGGAGAGGCCTGAGCTGCTCCAACGATAAAATCATCCCGGTCATCGCCGTTGATATCCTTAATCCCGGCACAGGAAC
Organism: Candidatus Margulisiibacteriota bacterium; assembly: GCA_018823125.1. Taxonomy (GTDB): domain Bacteria; phylum Margulisbacteria; class WOR-1; order JAHJIW01; family JAHJIW01; genus JAHJIW01. Next base: position 72,080 of record JAHJIW010000010.1, read on the forward strand.
GGCCAAACTGATCATCTTCGGCCTGGCCGAATTTTTGCTGCAGCAAGGCTCCGTTCAATCCTGAATAAACGTAAACCGAACCTTTATAATTATCAAATTTATACGCACCTACCATGAAATCCGTATACCCGTCTCCGTTAACATCAATATTACCTGCCACTGCATAACCGAATAAATTATAGGCCGCCTCCCCATCTTTTTGATAAAGGAGCGCACCGCCGGGAGCAAAAGAAGTAGAGGTATCAGCAGTTACGGTACCAGAACTTAAAATTTCTGCTTTTAGATTTTGCGCGCGGACCAATTCTTTGCGTTTGATAGTAAGCAGCTCAGTAACTTTTTTGGATTGTTTTTTCTTTCTGGCAGCGGCAATTTTGTTATCTAACAATTTGATGTATTTTCTTACTTTGTCCAGTTCGGCTTTTTTTTCGGCTACTCCCGCAAAAGCCACCCCAATCGCTAAACTAATAAAAATCAGCAGGAGCAGGTATTTAAAAACTTTTTTCATATTTAATTATAATTTATAAACTATTTCGGCGATGGCTCCGGTAGCGGTCCCGTATCCAACCTGAACGCCAAAGTTTTCAACTTGTCTTCCAATAATTAAACTAATATCAGTATGACTGCCTTGGGCCACATTACCGGAAAGACCTAAAACATTGCCTACGGTCTGGGAATAGGAAGCCATCCCTACACCAACGCCAACATAATTTTCACCAAAAGGTCGAAATATACTTATTTTTGCCATGGGAACTGTGTATTGATTGCCAATATAGTATCTGCCATCAAAAGTTAAACTAAAAATATCCGAAAGCGGAACAACATAACCCACGCCAATCGCTCCTCCACCACAACCATAACCACCCAAAACCGAAAAACCTTGGCCCCAAAAAGATTTCGGCTGCTCTGGTGCAACATAAGGTTCGGCAATTATCTCCTCAATTATTACATCTTTAACTTCAATGGGCTCAGCGCCCCCATCTTCCAGATATTCAATTTCTTCTTTCAGGGATTTAGCTCGTGCTAAATTAGTTTTTTTAATTTTTTGCAGGTTGAGCACTCGGGCTTTATCCCCTTTGGATCTGGCAAATTTAATTTTATTATCTAAAAGTTGGATATATTTTTTTACTTTGGCTAATTCCTGCTTCTTTTCGGGTAGCTCCGCAAAACTTATTCCGCAAAAAACTATTAAAACCAATAAAACCAAAAAACTCAGTGCAAACTTTTTCATTTTATATCCTCCTCAACTTAATTGACTGAACGCGCATATTTTATGGTGCGATTGGTTTCATCGTAGTAAGTAATATGTACAATACCGCTCAAATCCACCGCAATGGATGTATATTCTCCTACTTGAGCGGCAGCATCAGCTACCATCGTAGACCACCCTTTTGCGTCTTTTACCGCATACATCAATCTTTCATTAGTAAAGTCATAATAACTAATATGAATCATTCCGGTTGAAGTAACCGCAATCGATGTGTAACCTCCAGCGTTATCGGCTGAATCATCAATTGTTAGCGTAACCCAACTGCCTGAAGAATTAGTGGCATATTTCAGGTCCCCATTAGTTGAGTCATAATAACTGATATGTGCATTGCCACTTGAATCCAACGCAATAGAAGTATACTGTCCAACATTATCTTTACTATCCACTGCAGTAGTTGTCCACCCACTCCAATTACCGGTTGCATACATCAGATTACCACTAATAAAATGATAATAACTAATGTGAATATCATCACCTGAATCTATCGCCGAATCACAATCATTGCCTTCCAGACTGGTAGCTACAATATTTTGGGTTTCCCAGGTGCCGGAAGTATTGCGGGCATGTTTTATTGCCAATGCAGTCTGGTCCCAATAAGTAATATGTGGCTTACTGCCAGAATCAAAGTGCAAAGAAACATCCGTCATGTTTCCTGAATTATCAACAATTGTTTGGCCCCAAGTTCCACCAGATTTATCAGAGTACTCAAGATCACCGGTTATGGATCTAACCGAAGCTATGTAAGGAACGGTCCCCAAAAGTGCAATGGAAGTACTTCGGGTTCCTCCGGTATCAGACCAGACTTGTACCGGCACCCATGTTCCAGTTAAGTTAGTGTTATACCGCAACCCACCCGGAGAAGTATATTGCCCATAACTAACGTGAAGGAATTGGCTAGAATCAAGCGCAATTGACGTGCCGTAGCCACACCACTCTCCGAGAACAGAATCAATACTAAACGTTTCAAAAGAAGTGGGTTGAGTAGTGAAGCTCCAGGTGTGATCACTATTCAGCGTACTAGCACCATCAGCAGATTTAACTCCGGCATGAACCGTGGCAGTATAAGTTACATTTCTTTCTAAATTTGCACTCGGTGTAAAAGTTGCCACAAAACTAGCTGAATTATAAGTAATCGTGCCCGAAACCGATCCTTCCGGTGAAGCGACGGTAAAAGTAGCCGTGGTAATGGTTGAAGCATCCATATTGATACTGAATTCTGCAGAAATCGTGGTTCCCAGCCAAACCCCGGCCGCCCCATCCAACGGAAAAACATCGTTGATCAAAAGCGAAGAGATTACCCTACCACACCCGATCATAAAAATTAACAACATTATGCCAAAAATTATTAAAAATGCTCTTTTCATATTATTTCCTCCCAGTATTGCCAAAATATTAACACGCTCAATTTTAAGAAGCAAGAAACATATATAGTTTCTATTGCCTTACACTATTCTTATATAGTAAACTATACCACGTGATAAAAACAGCAATAAAAAAGGTACTAGATAACCAAAATTTAACTAAAGAAGAAGCCGAACTTACCATGAACTTTATCATGGACGGAAATGCCACCCCTTCACAGATTTCGGCTCTTTTAATTGCCCTGCGCTGCAAAGGCGAATCGATTGAAGAAATCACCGGATTTGCCTCTTCCATGCGTGAGCATGCTACCAAAATATTCCCGAAAGAAAAAAATCTGGTAGATACCTGCGGAACCGGGGGCGACGTCTCCGGCTCTTTTAATATTTCAACGGTTGCCGCATTTGTGGCTGCTGGCGCAGGAGTAAGAGTAGCCAAACACGGCAATCGTTCGGTTTCTTCTAAATGCGGCAGCGCCGACCTACTAGAAGCTTTGGGAGTAAAAATTGATATTCCACCCCAAAAAGTGGAAGAGTGTATTAACGAAGTTGGCATCGGATTTATTTATGCGCCAAAATTCCACGGCGCCATGAAACACGCCATGCCGACCAGGCGAGAAATCGGGATCAGAACCGTATTTAACATTTTGGGCCCGATCACTAACCCTGCCGGCGCCAAACACCAAATCTTAGGAGTATTTTCCGAAAAATTAACCGAAACCATGGCCAACGTTCTAAAAAACCTGGGTGCCACCGAAGCCATGATTGTACACGGCATGGATGGCCTGGATGAAATCTCCATTTCTGATAAAACTAAAGTCTCGCACCTGAAAAATGGCAAGATCAAAAACTATTTTATTAAACCCGAAGATCTTAAACTTAAAAAATACCCTCACCAGGAAATTTTAGGCGGGTCAGTAGAAGAAAACAAAAATATTGCCACCCAAATATTAAACGGAACTGAAAAAGGAGCCAAAAGAGCCATTACCCTTATCAATGCGGCCGCTGCCATTTTAGTTTCGGGATTAGCTAAAGATTTAAAGCAAGCCAAGGATTTAGCCGAACGCGCAATCGATACCGGAGATGCGCTGGAAAAATTAAATAAAATGATAGGATTTACCAATGGATAAATTTGAACCCGGCATCAGAATCAGAACCGATAAATTAGTAAAATATTACAAAGACAAACTAGCCGTGGATAAAATCAGCCTGGAAGTAGCCCGCGGGGAAATTGTGGGAGTGCTGGGCCCCAACGGCGCCGGTAAAACCACTACTTTCTACATGGTCGTCGGACTCATTCAGCCAAACTCCGGAAAAGTATTCATGGGCGATCGCGAAATCACCCACTTCCCCATGCATCGCAGATCACAAATGGGAATTGGCTACCTGCCCCAAGAACCTTCTATTTTCAGAAAATTGTCGGTAGAAGAAAATATTAAAATCCTTTGGGAATTGAATCCAAATATCAAGAAATCAGATTACGAATCTCTTCTGGTGAAATTATTAGACGAACTAGGCGTAACGCACTTAAGAAAACAAAAAGCCTATACCCTATCCGGCGGCGAACAACGCCGGGTGGAAATCGCGAGAGCTTTAGCTACCAATCCCGCATTTCTTCTGTTAGACGAACCTTTTACCGGTATCGATCCTAAAACGGTAACCGAATTGCAAGGAATCATCCGACAATTAAAAGATAAAGGATTAGGTATTTTAATTACTGATCATAACGTCAGAGAAACACTCGCCATTACCGATCACGCTTACATTGTGCACGAAGGAAAAATCTTACTCTCCGGAAAATCCGAAGAAATCGCTAATAACGAAGAAGCTAAGAAATTCTATCTGGGAGATCGTTTTTCGCTTTAAAGTCTGGACGTAATTATGCTGAAAATTATTGACCGCTACATACTTAAAGAACTGATCGATCCTTTTCTTTTTGGCTTAGGATCTTTTACCGCGGTTTTATCTGCTTCGGTTAGTTTATTTGGCTTAGTCCAAGCCGTAATCATCAAAGGTATGCCGCTTTGGGTTGCGGTTCAAATCTACCTTTACGAATTACCGGGAACCATGGTGTACATTTTCCCCATGGCCACACTTTTGGCCGCTCTTTTGGCCTTTGCCCGCCTTTCCGGCAACAGCGAAATTATTGCTTTCCGGGCATCCGGTATCAGTTTATACCGCATCATCATCCCGGTGATGGCGTTGGGCCTGGCAATCAGCTTAACCGCTTTAGTCTTTCAAGAAATTGTGGTTCCCGAATCAAATCAGGCCGCCAAAAATCTATTAGTAGAAACCGCTTCCAAGCACACGCCTCAAATAAAAGAAAACGTTTTTGTTCCCGAGCTAAAAAACGGCGAATTAAAACGTATTTTTTATGCACGGCGCATGGAAGGCAGCGTCATGGAAGGCGTCATTGTTCAAGAATTCACCGACGGTAGTTTGAGTCAAATCATTAATGCCAACCAAGCTTCCTGGCAAGGCCAGCGCGACCAGTGGCTTTTTAAAAACGGAGTAATTTACCTCTTAACCGAAAGCGGCGAATACAAACATCTGATTAAATTTAAGGAGCAATACATTTCAATCAAGTATACCCCCGCCGACTTTTACGTCGGAGACAAAAATCCCGAAGAAATGACCTTTGCCGACTTAAGAGAATACATTGCCCTCAAGGAAAGAATGGGAGCCGACGTTACGGATTTAAAAATTCAGCTAAACATGAAACTGGCGATCCCCTTTGCCAGCTTGGTTTTTGTGTTAATCGGAGCTCCGCTCGGTCTTTTTCCCAAAAGAGCTTCTTCTTCGATTGGTTTTGGCCTTTCGATCATCGTGATCTTTGCTTATTACATTCTGATGTTTGTCAGTATGTCCTTCGGAGAATTGAAGGTTTTGCCGCCGGTAGTGGCCGCCTGGTTACCCAATATTATTACCGGTGGTTTTGGATTTTATTTACTAAGTAAAAAGGCCAGCACTTAAAATGTTAAATTTTGGAATTAAAATTGTTTTGCTGTTGCTGATAGTGTCAGGATCGATTGCCTACATCGGCGACCTCCTGGGCCGCACCGTGGGCCGCAAAAGATTAACGTTGTTTGGCCTGCGACCCCGCTATACTGCCATTTTCTTTACCATCGCTTCCGGCATACTAATTGCAATTATAACCTTATCGTTTTTACTAGTAATTTCTAACGATGCCAAAACCGCTTTTTTTGGATTAGAAAAACTGCAAAATGAAATCCAGGAAAAATCTACCCTGCTGAACCAAAAAACTATTGAACTCAACCAAAAAACCGCGGACCTCGACAAATTAAAAACCGATTCAGAAGCCATCAAAGAGGATCTCGAATCAAAAATCAAACAACGGGATGAAGTGCAGAAAAAATTAGTGGCTTCGCGCAATGAAGTAGCTCAGCTTCAATCCACCAAAGAAAAACTGACCCAAGAAATCCTAAAAACCCGCAAGGGCACCATTCTTTTTCGGGTGGGCGAGCCCATCATTTCAGCTACCGTCAAAGGCGGAGAAAAACCCGCGGCAACCTTAAACAATTTAATAACCCTTGCAGACCGAAACTATAAAAGCTTAGGGATCGAATCCACCGAAAGCCTGATCGTAGTTGACCCCGCAAACCTGCAGGAAGCTACCGAAGTTTTATCCGGTATTTCAGATAACCTATTAGTTAAATTTTTAGCTACCCGTAACGTTATTTTCGGTGAAAAAATTCCGGTAGTCATCAAGCTCTATAAAAACGAACTGCTCTACAAAAAAGGAGCAACGGTGGCGGTTAAAGAAATTGACGGCAGCCTCTCCCGCGAAAAAATTGAAGATGACATCAAGAAATTATTGGCAGAGGTACACGTTAAAGCAATCGAAAAAGGGATTCAACCCGATCCCAGCGGCTCGATTGGCGAAGTAACTTATGCCGAAATTTATAAACTCTCTAACAAAATTAAACTTTATAATAAAAAAGTAGAACTAACCGCCCAGGCCGCCAACGACACTTATACCTTGGGTCCGCTAAACATTGAATTTAAACTAAAATACAAGTAAAATAAAATTTATGCCAGATAAAATATTTTTAAGTGTTGATCCCGGTCGCGATAAATGCGGCCTGGCCGTAATCAAAGATTCACGGGTGGTCCTCGAGCGCAAAGTAGTTACCTTTGCCGATTTTACCCTCGAAGTTTTGGGCATGCTTTCTAAACACGGTATTGCTTCAATTATTATTGGCGCCGGAACCGGCAGTCGAGAAATTCAAAAGACCCTGCTCAAGCTGGACCTTAAATGTAATTTAATTTTTGTGCCTGAAAAAGACACATCGCAGCTGGCCCGCCAAAGATACTGGGAAGAAAACAAGCCCAAAGGACTATGGAAGGTGATTCCTACGTCACTGCGCACCCCACCCCACCCTTACGATGATCTAGCGGCCGTAATTTTGGCCGAGAAGTTTCTATCGGACAAAAATTAAACTTTTTTCTCTTCTTCTCTAAACAAAAAATGTCCCAGCAGAAGAATAATTACTATGATTCCGCAGGCGCAAACAAAAAGGTCGCCGTATTTAGTGTAAAAGGTTGCCTGCGGATTGTTTTTAACGTTAAATACTAAATAGGCTTCGCGATTGACCACCGATTGATCGATGACGCGCCCGGCCCCGTCTGCGGCAAAGGAAATCCCGGTATTAGATGATTGTACAAAATACTTTCCGGTTTCCACCGCACGTAAAATCCCGGCCTGCATGTGTTGAGTCAGTGCATAAGAATTATTAAACCACGCATCATTGGTTAAGGTTAATAGAAAATCGGCCCCGTCTTTTACACGTTCACGGGCAATGTACGGAAAAGTAGACTCAAAACAAATCATCAGTCCTACTTTTTCGCCGTTAAGTGAAATTACCCCGGGTCCTTTCCCGGGAGAATAATCTGCTTCGTGCAGTCCGGTTGCAGATAATACGGGATAAAGAACTTTGCGCCAGGGCAAATATTCGCCAAACGGCACCAGGTGTTGCTTTTGATAAACTCCCTTTAATTTTCCGTCTTTCCCGATACAAAAAGCTACATTAAAATATTGCCGCTCTACGCGCTGCGGCGCACCGACAATTAAAGCCGCATTTAATTCTTCGGCCAGATTGGATAGCTTGCCAAAAATCGGGCGCCGGGCGATAAAATTATTAAGTGCGGTTTCAGGCCAAACGTAAATTGAGGGGCGCAAAAGATGCGCTTTTAAAGAAAGTTTACGATACAGATCAAAGTAATAATTATAATTGCGGTTACTTAATTTAACCGCTTGCGGAATATTTCCTTGAATGACCGCAACTTTTACTGATTTCTCAGGCAGCTTCGCATCATAATCTTTAATTAATAGGCTGCCAAAAAGATAATTAGCCGAAATTAAAATAATTAATAAGGCGATTTTTAAAAGCCGGCCCTTTTTACTAACTAAAATTGAAAGCAGTAGTGCATTTACTAAAACGATAAAAAAGGTAATGCCATAGGAACCAAAAAACCGCGCCAGCTGGACCATCGGCAAAAAGGCGGTTTGACTATACCCTAATCCTCCCGCGGTGATGCCAAAGGTACCTAATGAGCGCAGATACTCAAAAACCACAAAAGCTGCCGCCGCGATCAAAGGATATGGAATAAATTTTAGTTTTTTAAGATTATAAAACGTCAATCCAAAACCCACCAAAAATAATGACTCGTATAAAATTAGTGAAAAGTAGGCGAAATTAGCAAAGAAATAAGCATAAGCAAACAGTTCGTTCATCCACCACAGCACAATCCCAAAAAAAGGCAGGGCAAAAAACAAAGCGGCAAAAAATACTCGGCCGGCCCTTTTGGCCGCTAAGATGACTCCTAAAAAAGGAACCAGCGCAAAGTAAACTAACCAGAAAAACGAAGGGTTAGTAAAAGCAAGGCCGCACAACACTCCAGACAGTATTGATAGTAACATTGATAGCTCCTTTAATTAATCGTGACTGAATACCTGGTTATATCTAAACTCGCATCGATATCGGTATCCGGACTATTTGAGTCGCTAGCCGTCGAATCAGTATAAGACTGGATTTGGCCGTTGGAATCAAGATGATCCTGCAAACGGCTGGTTGATTCGCTAACGCTGACAAAATCAAAATAAATATTGACCGGAACATTGGTACCGTACAATTGACTTAAATCGAAATCAAACGTCCATTGATCAGAACCAGTAGTTACCTCGCCAATTTGAACCCGGGTGTAGTCGGCATAGGATTCAGCAGTTGAATTAAAAGGGCCTCTAACCAGCCAGATCAAACCGCTTCCACTGCTATCCAGGATTACATAGCCGTCCCAGGTGCGATAGAACTGATAATAATCCAGGGTCGGATCAGTAGGCGGCAGTCCCGGCTCAATAAACTCGTACGGTTCGTACGGATCATAAGGAATTTGAAATGCTTCCTGTGAACTAATAACCATAAAATAGCTATTATCAAAGAAATCAATATTTCCTCGGAAGGTAACGATCACCGACATACTGTTGCCGTAAGTAATTACATTGGTAACCGTGCGCGCACAACCAAAAAGCGTAACGGCCGCGATAATAATTATTAGAATTAAGGTTAATTTCTTTAACATGTTGAAAGCTTATTATACCTCCTAATACCGCGTTGGTGAATCTTTATAAAAATCTGATTTGATTCGATCAAAGGCCCGGTCAAAACCTTGATAGAAGAAACCTTTGCCCGTCGACCAACCCAGCGGCTCATCCGGCAGGGCCTTCAGCGTAAAGGTAAGGGTATGTTCTCTGCGATAATCTGAATAAGTATATTTGGCCTCCCAGCAATGCAAGTCTTTGATAATCATTACATCTCTTAATAAATACTGGCGGGTGAAAAAATCGTAAGAATGACTAAATTTAATTTGCCAGCGATTGCGCCAATTATCATCGCCCAGCTGGATATCAAACATGGAGCTCGCCGTTTTTATCAATCCGGTATTCAAATCATAGTTATTTTTAAGTTCTCCGGTTAGCATATTCGAGGGGCGAATCCTGATTTTACTCACTAAATCCACGTATTTTTGATTTTCAATATCAAAACCGGTTTTAAAAGTCAGCTTCAATCTTTGGTCCGGTGCAATGGTTAAATCGGTGCGTGCCGTTTCGTATTTCTTAGTTAAAAAGTTGTAGCCGCCCGAAAAATTCCAGACAAACTTAGATAAATAATAAAAGGTCATGGAATCCGCGATGGCACTTTTAAAACTGCTTTGCTGATCAAAAAAGAAAGGAGTATTACCTTCGGCAAAGCGCCGATGATAGAAAATATTATTCCTATAAAACGAAAAACCTTGCGTCTCGAGCCTTACCTGTTCATCTAATTGATAGCGCGCATCTCCCGGATTATAAGAGTATTGTTCAATGCCTTCCTGCAGTTTCAGGATCGAGCCTAAGCCAACCGGAATATCTTTGCTCGCTACTAGCCCCATCCCCAACTTTCCGGTAGCGTAATCCCGATTTCTTCTCAAGGCCGGAACGTACTTAACTTCATGAAAATAACCGTAGGAAAATGACGAAGCCAAATTAAAAAGTTTCAGGTCGTAGGGACTAAGGGATAAATTAACTTCGGGTTGTTTCTCCAGATATTGATCTCCATCGTCTGCTGTGTAAAGTTTTTGATCTGGATCAATGTACCAGTTTTCGGAAAACTGCAGGGAATATCCTCCTAAAACGGGCAACACACCATTCTGCGTAAGGGTGATCGAAGGCTCAAAACGCTCGTTAGCCTGCAGGCCCTCGGCCGTGGTATAACTGGAATACGGAGCACTCAAACTAAAATTCAGCGAATCCCAGATTAGCGGCTGGTTATGGTCAATCCGATGTGAAAAACTTACCCAGTGCGGGGAACGTTTATCCCTTTTAAAAGCATATTGATAGTTGGTCGCATAACGATCTTGTTTATGAGAAAAACTCAAACTATAATCTTCGAGTTGAGAGATGCGATCATCCAGGGAGCTGCCTTTAATATCCAGCGTGCGGTCTGAGAAGTGTTTTAATCTAAAAAGGTTAATGGAACGATTGCGGCGCCCGCTGGGCACTAAATAAATTGATGATGATTCGTGCCCAAAAGACAGATCGGTATTACTATTTAATCTGGCCTGATGATCGAGCCGGATCACCCAATCTGAGTATCCGGTATCTCTCTCTTCTACGTGATAAACATACAGTCTTCCGTCATTCGCATCGTTTAAAGTGTAGGAATGATCAAACCCGTACCCGACCCCTTTTTTTTCCATGTAATCGAGTAAAAATAATCCAAAGGCACCCGTCGTCATAAAATAATCCCACTGGGTTTTGATAAAGTATCCTTCCACTTCATTTTGCCCGGTAGTGGGCATCTTGCCCCGCCGCTTTTTTAAAGGATAAATAAAATACGGCATCCACATCACCGGAACCTGATTAATATAAAAAGTCACGCTATGCCCCACCACCATGTCATCCGGGTAATACTCAACTTTTTTTGCCTTGGTATCATAGTGCGGCTTTTTATAATCACAGGTGGTAATGTCCCCTTCTTCGCCTTCCAGCATCGAAACTCTATCAATAACCTTATCTGCTTTTAAAAAAAGCTCGCCTTTCAACATGCTCGGAGTTAAAACGGTGTGAAAAGAGTTAAGATAAGCAACCTCATTTGAAACATCATAAGTTAAACTGCGGCTGTAGGCCTGGTAGTCTCCGGTATCCAGCAAAACATTGCCTTCCGCAGTAATAATGTTAGAGTTGACGTCTACGATTAAGTTATCGGCATGCATCGTAAAGCCTTCGATTTGAATTACCACTGACCCCGAGGCTTCGATGATGCCCTTTTCTTCGTTATATTTTAAAGAATCGGCTTTTAAATCGACCGGGACGTCTTCAGCAAAAGAGGGGCAAACCGTAAATATTGTTTGCAACAACAGCAGCACAAAAAGCAGGAATATTTTTCTTCGCATACCAACCAAGTATTCTAAGGCACTTTATACATGAGCCTTCGTTTTGCAATATCGCTTAAGACATCATCCTCCGTTATTTCTTTAAAAAGCTTGATGGCTTTTTCGACTTCTCCCGACCGGTACCACAGCGTGCCCAAATTGATTTTAACGGCAGATAAACTAGCATCCATTTGTTTGGCTTTTTCTAAAATCTTGATCGCTTCACCGACATTGCCTTTTAAGTAGTACAACACCCCTAAATTATTATAAAAAACGGGGGATTCAAAGTCTTCGTCAATCGCAGCCTCCAGGTTGCTTTGAGACTCTTCAAAGGCCCCTTCCATCAGGTGCATCGCCGCCAGATTATTTAATCCCGGTGAAAAGCTCGAATCCAGAGAGGTAGAAAGCATAAATTCTTCTTTGGCGGCGCCGTACATGCCATTGTTAAATAATTCGAAACCATCGGTATTATGATTTTGTCCGAAAGACATATTAACCGCTTCACTTTTGGACATTTTTTCGGACATTTGCCCATCCCTGCCCCACAAACCCACCAGTGCCTGAGAATCCATATCTTTTAAAACACAAATAATTTTTTTGCTGCGCAGCGCCGCAATCTTGCTGCTTTTTAAAACTTTAATTCGATTTTTTAAGTCCCCAAAATTAGTATCTTCCGCTAAAACCTCTTCGTAAGCAGAAACCGCTTTCATCAATTGCCCCCGGGCTTCATAGGTAATCCCTAAATTGAGCATTAAAACTTTCTTGAATTCGTGCAGTTCCGGGGTAACGATTTCGAGGGCTTTTTCAAAATTTTTCTGGGCCAGGTCAAACCGACCATCAGTCCGGTAACAGGAACCTAATAAATTATAGGCAAAAGGCGCCCGCACCCGATCTTTAAGCGACAGCTGCAGCTCCTCGATCGCTTTTTCGTTGTTATCCAGTGCTAAATAAAGTTTTCCTAAATCAAGGTGCAGGGATACTTTCCAGGGGTCCTCCTTTAATTTAGTCAGATTTGATTCAACTTCTAAAGCCAGTTCCTTTTCTCTCATCTTTTTAAATTTTTCGTGGATACCTTTATTGTAAGGATCCAACGTTAAAGCCGTATGCAAAGCGGCCGAAGCTTTACGTGACAGCTTTAGCCCTGCGTAGGCTTCGCCTAAAATGGCATGTCCCGCTGCATATTTTTTATCAATCGAGATGATTTCTTCGGCTTTCGACACGGCCTGACGCAGATCTCCCGTAACAATATAAGCTTCTCCCAAAACCCGGTGCCCCAAAAGAAAATTAGGCCGACTCTTAAGAATATCCTTACATTTACTGATGACTTCGGGCGCAATTTCGGGAGTAAGCGAAAGTGCGGCCTCATACTCTAAAACGGCTTCATTCAAGCGATCCTGCTTGAGATACGCATCCGCCAAATACTGATGGGCTAAAACTTGATTAGGGCAATCCTTAATGATTTTTTTATAACCGGCGATCGCCTGTTCTAAATATTCGGGCTTTAATTTGGAAAGCCTGAAATATTCGGCCGCCGCTTCTGAATATTCTTGTTTTACGCTCAAAAAGCTGGCTAAAGAAATAATCGCCGCCGGATGAACCGGGTAACTTTTTAAAATTTTACGGCAGTTTGCGACAGCAGCGTCGGCCTGCGCGGCATCTAAATTTAAAATCTTTTCGTACATCGCGACCGATTTATCCGGCTGCATTGATCTGAAGTAGATATCCGCCAGCAGTTCCTTAATCCTGACCGAGGTAGGTGCTTTGGACGAAAGTTCTTCCAGGCGCAAAGTTACTTCACGCGCCACTTCGGGATCATCCGAAAACATTTTGGCAAAACAATCCGCCGCCTGGTCAAACCGGCTCATCCGGGCATTCAATTCTCCCAGCGTACGCAGTATTTTTTTATTGGACGGATCATAGCTTAAAACTTCCTGGTACAGAGCAATCGCTTCTTGGTAGCGCTTTTTTTCCAAATAGGCTCCGGCCAACATCTCGGTTAAAGGAAGATCCTTGACCCCTTGGCGTAAAGATTTTTCTAATAAAGCAATGGCATTATCAATTTCTTCACGCGTTATATAAATTTTACCCAAAGCATTATAGATAGAAACGTTTTCGGGATCTAAATCGAGGGCTTCTTCAAACTCGAGTACCGCGCTGTTGCTTTCTCCGATGGACAGGTAAAATTCGGCCAAAGATAAGCGCAGTGCCACCCCATCCCCATTATTCCCCATCATCTTTTCGTAATCCAAAACAATTTTAGTTTTTAAATGCGGGTTATAGAGAACTGCCAAACGATACTTTTCTTTGGCGCTGCGGTAGCGTCCCTTCAGCAGCAGCGCAAATCCCAAAAAGCGCAGTGAATCGGCATCGTTTGGATTTTCTTTAAGAGTTTTCTTTATTTTATCAACATTAATTGCCATTTAAGTTCCTACTTTTTGGTGCCTTCTCGCAAAAGCATTACCAGCGCAAAGGTTCCGAAAAGAAACTGAGGCCCCCAGGCCGCCACCACCGGGTCAACCACCCCACCCCTGCCCAGTGACCGGAAAACCGAAGCAAAAACATAAAAAGTAAACATAACTACAATACTTAAAGTTACTCCCCAGGTTTTACCTGACCGGACCGAAGGGAGACTTAACGGGATTCCCACCAGCGCAAAAATAAAACAGGTCAGCGGAATAGAAAACTTCATGTAATAATCGGTTTGCAGCTGCCGCACCGTTGCCCCGCTTTTCCCTAAAGTTTCGATCCGGGCTTTCAATTCTTGACTACTCAATTCTTCCGCCGATTTGCGGTTGGTAAACCGCATCAGATCTTCGTTAACGTATATCTTCATTTTATCAAATGTTGACTCATAATTCAGGTGCCCTTCGTTATCAAACTTATGCACCTTCCCGGTTTTTAAATCCCAGGTTAGATTTTCGAAACGGGCCTCTTTGGCCACAATTACTCTTGGAATTTTATCTCCCTGCGCAAACTCATAAATTAAAATATCGTATAACTTATCGGCTTTAGTATCAACTTTTTTCACGTAATAGAAACGGTTATGACTATCTTTAAAAAATTCGTTTTCTTTGACCTGCGGAATCGGCTTTTTTAAAATAATCTGCTGAATAATATCATCCGAAACGTGATTGGCATACGGAACAATCTTTTCGTTGGTAAAAAAGGAAACCAGCGATATCACCAGCGAAAAAATAATAATCGGCACACACAAACGAAATAAGCTGATCCCCGAAGTCCGGAGAGCAATAATTTCGTTATCTTTAGAAAGACGCCCCAGCGCCATCGCCACACAAAACAAAGTAGAAACCGGAAAAGTCATAACCATGATATAAGGCAGCTTAAAAACTAAGAGCTTTAAAACCGCACCCAAGGGCACGCCTTTGTTAATGATCATGTCCGTATAGGTAAATAACAAATCGGTGATCATCACCATCACAAAGCCCAGGATCCCCATTAAGAAAGGCCCCCAGAGCTCTGAGATAATATAGCGGTCTATGATTCGGACGTGAAACTTAGTCCTTACCATTGGTCATTTTGTCTTCTTTTGACTTCTTTGCGTTTTGCTTTTTCTTCGCGTTGACGGCGGCGTTGACTAGGCTTTTCATAAAATTCTCGTTTTTTGAGCTCGTCGATCATACCTTCTCTGCGCAATTTAGTTTTAAATTTACGCAAAACCTTATCGATATCTTCGTCTTTTCTTACTTGTATTTTTGCCATATTTTCCCTAAAGAATCTTTAAAACTCTTTAGTCCCTCCTTTCTAAATTATTTACCCCGGCGGCCACGAAAAATCCCGGCCCCCCAAAAGGTGAAAGTGAACGTGAAACACAGCCTGGCCCGCGGATTTACCTTCGTTTACCACTACCCGATAGCCGGCCGCTTTTAATTTTTTATCCTCAACCAGTTTTTGGATCACACCGTAAACTTTGGCAATTAAAGGAAGCTCCGGCCTCCCCAGATCCGAAAGACAAGCCACGTGTTTTTTTGGAATCACCAGGATATGCTGCGGAGCTTTAGGATCAATATCATTAAAAGCCAGCACGTCCTCATCTTCATAAACAATATCAGACTTTATCTCTTTATTGATAATTTTACAGAAAATACAGTCAGTCATTTAGTTCACCATTGCAACTAAGTGACTAAGCGATTAAGCGACTAGGTGTTTTCCACTTAGTCACTTAGTTACTATTTGCTTAGTCCCTTCTCCTTTTTTTCGTATTCGTACTCTAAACAACACATCAGTCGGCCGCACATTCCCGAAGTTTTGGTAGGAGATATTTGCAGGCCCTGCTCTTTCACCATTTTAACTGTAATGTGGCGCGGCTTGGAAAGCCAGGAAGCACAGCAAAGCGAACGACCACAAGGCCCTAGTCCTCCAAAAAGGCGGGCCTCATCCCGGGGATTAATTTGCTTCAGCTCCACCCGAGCTTTAAGCAGTCTGGATAAATCCCGGCCTAACTCTCGCGTGCCGCGTGATTTTTTGCCTTCCGCGATTTTATAGTAAAAGATAACCCGGCTGCCGTCAAAAATCACTTCTACGTTAACTACTTTTAAAGGCAGTTCATATTCCTTAACTTTTTGCGCCGCCAATTTCAAAACTTCTTCTTCCCGCGCGGTAGTGGCTGCCAACTGCTTTAAATCTTCATCACTGGCATAACGCACAACTTTTTTTAACCGCACATCTTTAGCCAGGGCGTTAGGATAACCCTTAGGAAAAGAAACGATCCAGCCAAACTCCGTTCCCCGATCGGTTCCAACAATGACCGCCGCACCCACTTTAATTGATTGTTCATTGTATCCGGCAATGGGACAAATCCGTCCAAATTTAGATAAACGAATAGCAAGTTTTGCCACTTAAAATACCTCCAAGAGTTTTAAAAACATCGCGTCCAACGCTACCCGGGCCGCAGCCTTTCTTTTGATTCCTTTTATGGTATCCATCACAATTTTTAATATTTTATTAGCGCCCGGATTACTCTGCAGTAAATTGTTTCTTAAAAACAACATAAAATTAACCAATTGCTGCTCTAAATTACTTTTATCTCTGGCCATCGCCTTGGAAAAGAAAAATAACTGATTAATATCATGCTTTTTCAGCAAGTTTAATAACTTGGGTGAAGCTTCATCTTCTCCCGCCAACAGTGCCCCATCCGGAAAAGCAACTTTGTGACAACGCGATTTAATCGTAGGTAAAATTGCATACGGCGAAGACGCCATTAATACAAAAACTACATGATCTTTGGGCTCTTCCAGGATTTTCAAAAAACTATTGGCCGCTTCGGTAGTCATTTTATCGGCAGCCTGAATTAAAACTACTAAATATTTTCCCTGATTCGGCCCGAACTTTACTATACTTTTAATTTCTCGGATCTGATCAATCTTAATCGAGGTGCCAACCGGCGCAACACTAAGTACATCTACAAATTTAGCATTGGCAATCAGCTTACAGTTTAAACATTCACCACACGGACGGCTTTCTTGGGATAAACAGTTTAAGGCTTTGGCAAAATCCAGTGCAGAAACTTGAATTGACGCTTGATCTGGTCCCAAAAAAAGATAAGCATTAGCAATGCGGGAAGTCTTTAAAACTCCACTTAATACCTTTGAAACCCGCGGGCTTCCGAACATATTTTCTTTTAATTGTAGAGGCAATTCTCATATCACCCGATAGATAAAAATCCTTGAAATTTATGGTTAAATTATATCACAGGCTACCTAGGGGGGCAATCGAAGCTAAAAAGCGCCTTTACGTTTGCTTTCCCGGGCAATATCAGCCCGGTAAGCATCGTACACATCCGATACTTCGCGGATCGTATTTAAGACTAAAGCCAAATGTTCGGTATCTTTGATGTCTACCACCAGTTTAATAATGGCCGAGCTGCCTCTTTTGGTGCGCACGTTGGCCGCCGAAAGATTAGTTTGAATGGACGCAACTTTTTCCAGGATATCTTTTAAAACTCCCACCCGATCAAAGGCTTCTACCTCAAGATCTACCGAATAGATAATGTCTGCCCTATTATCCCAGCTAACCTCCACTTTTCTGCCTTCATCTGCCGGCAAGGTAACCACGTTTGGACAATCGGCACGGTGAACGGCAATCCCCCTCCCCTTGGTTACAAATCCCACAATTTCATCACCGGGCAGGGGTTTACAGCATTTGGAAAACCGCACCTGTACATTTTCGAGATCGGCCACCCGGATCCCCTGCTTTTTCTTTCCTTTTCTGCCTTTTTTTACCAATAAAGGTTGAACCAGCTCTTCTTCAACCGGTGGAACGCCGTGTTGCTTTTGAATCCGGGTACGTAGCTTGCGGGCAATTTGATAAGCCGAATATTCGCCGTAGCCTATTGCCGCAAAAAGTTCCGCAATACTCGGCAAGCCAAATTCCTTGGCCACGGCCAACAGATGTTCATCGGTCATAACTTCATCCGCACGCAGCCCTAATTTTTTAATCTCGCTTCTGATATTGGCTTCTCCGCGGCCCACGTTTTCTTCGGTCTTTCGTTTTTTAAACCAGCTTTTAAGTTTATTCTTTGCCCCCGAAGTCTTAACTACATTCAGCCAATCTAAACTGGGGCTATCAATTTTCCCGGTAATGATTTCGAGAATATCCCCGTTTTTTAATTTATGATCGAGCGGCACGATGCGTCCGTTTACTTTAGCCCCGATACAGCGGTGCCCCACTTCAGTATGTACCCGATAAGCAAAATCGATAGGAGTAGCATTCACCGGAAGGTCAATGACCTTACCTTGCGGGGTAAAAACAAAAACTTCACCCACAAAAAGATCTACTTTAATGCTTTCCAAAAAGTCTTTAGCGCTTTTTATCTCTTCTTGAGAATCGATCAATTGACGCAGCCAGGCCATTTTAGTATCTAAACTTTGATCGGTTTCGCCTTCTTTATATTTCCAGTGCGAAGCAATGCCGTATTCGGCAGTGCGGTGCATTTCTTTGGTACGAATTTGAATTTCGACCGGGCGTCCCCTGGGGCCGATAACCGTGGTGTGCAAAGATTGATAACCATTAGATTTAGGCATCGCCACGTAATCTCTGAAGCGGCCGGGAATCGGTTTCCAGGCAGCATGAATGATACCCAGCGCCGCGTAACATTCTTTGACTCCGTCCACAATGATGCGGATTGCCAACAAATCATAGAGTTCTTCAAACTCCAGGTTCTGTTCAACCATTTTTCGATAGATACTATAAAAATGTTTGGGCCGACCGTAAATTTCGGCGGTGATGGTTACCATTTTGAGATGATCTTTAACATCCCTAATAAACGTAGAAACCACTTGTTCGCGCTCGCCCCTGGACTCGGCAATTTTTTCTTTTACTTCTTCAAATTTATCGGGCTCTAAATATCTAAAAGATAAATCCTCTAGTTCCCACTTAACGTTCCAAATTCCTAAGCGGTGCGCCAGCGGTGCAAATATTTCGCGGGTTTCTAAACTGGTATCTTTGATTTTAGGTTTGGGTAAATATTTTAAAGTTTGCATATTATGCAAACGGTCGGCTAATTTTACGATGATAATCCGGATATCCTGCCCCATCGCTAAAAACATTTTACGAAAGTTTTCGGCTTGGCGTTCTTCCTTTGATTCAAAAACCAGCCTGCCTAATTTAGTCACGCCTTCAACTAATGTATATATTTCTTTTCCAAACTCTTGGATGAGGCCTTCCTGCGTAACACTGGTATCTTCGATAACGTCGTGCAAAAGTGCGGCACAAATGGTTTCGGTATCTTGTTCAAGGCCGGCCAAAATTTCGGCAACTTTTAAAGGATGAGCGACAAAAGGATCGCCCGAAAGACGAAACTGCCCCTGGTGAACCTTTTTTGAAAACTTAAAGGCTTTTTCAATCAGATCAGTATTAGCTTCGGGATTATACTTTTTTACCTTTTCGATTAAGTTATTACACAAAACCTCAGTCATGCATAAATCCTTTTAAAACTCTCTCTCCCGGCGGCCTCTTCTGGATCGATCCATCACTCCAATCCCGCGCGGAATTGCAGTACGCCGCTCATCTCTCCCCTGCGGGCTGCGGTCTCTGCCTTGTGGTCCTCGTCGGTCTCTTCCTCCGCTCTCACCGCCGCCGCTTCTTCCTCTGGTCCCTTCAACCGTTTTTACTACAAATAATATCTTACAGGCATTTTCCAAACAGGAAGTATACTTGTAAGCATTCATTAAAGTATCTCCGATGGCAAAACTGCCGTGGCCTTTTACCATGGCCACTACGTAACCATTATTATATGCATTGGTTACTAAATACTTTGCGGCTTCGGTTGAGCCGATGGCTTCTCGAACCCGGATAATAGGCGCTCCTTTAATGAGATATTGCGCTTCCGCATCCTGTGGAACAATTTTGTTTTCGGTAATTGATAATCCAACCGCATGCGGCGGATGCGCATGGATAATGGCTTTGGCACTGGTTGAAGCATAAACATCCCTATGGGTCGGTAATTCTCTAGAGGCCGATTCGTCCTCTGGTGATGGACCAGTGATTGGCAACTTGATAATATCCGCTTCTTTTATTTCGGATAACATAACGTCCCGGCGGGTAATATAAATATTATCTCCGTCTCGTACACTTATGTTTCCAGCATGGGAATCTACTAATCCTTCTTCGTATAGGCGCCTTCCAATATATATAAACTCTTCCTTATTCATGTTTTCCTCCTTTTTATTGATGCACTAACTGCACCTCTTCGAAATGCGAAAACCGTTTAATCGCCTGAAAACGTTCAACGATTTCGTGGTGCGCTAATCTTTTTAAGCGGCTTAAACTAAAATCCTCAACGTTAAATGAGGCCATCACTGATCCTAAGATAATTGCTTGGCGGATATTTTTCTTAGAAACATTATTGGTTTTGGCCAGATATCCCATAAATCCCCCGGCAAAACTATCCCCCGCTCCGGTCGGATCCCTAAATTCTTCCTGGGGATAAGACGGCGCCGAAAAATGATCGTCCTTAGAGAAAAATAGCGAGCCGTGTTCTCCCTTTTTAATAATCACCGACTTGGCACCCAGCTCTAAAAGCCGGCGCGCGGCTACCGGAAGATTGGGGGTTTCCATGAATTGGCGCAGTTCCGCATCATTCATCAGCACTACATCTACTTTTTTAATCACTTCGCGCAGTGCGTCTCTTTTATTTTCGATCCAAAAGTTCATGGTATCCATGGCAATTAATTTGGGAGCCTTAAGCTGCTCAATTACTTTAAGCTGCAGCTCCGGATCGAGGTTAGCTAAGAGCACATACTCTGAATTACGAAATTTTTCGGGGATTTGCGCATTAAAAGTTCCTAATACATTAAGTTTGGTATCCAGTGTGTGGGCCTGATTCATATCGTACTCGTAATAACCGCTCCAGCGAAAGGTTTGACCAGAGTTTATCTGTAGACCATCCAAATTAATATTACGACTTTTTAAAAATTTGACGTGTTCTTCCGGAAAATCCTTCCCCACGACCGCGACCAATTTTACGTCAGTATAAAAACTGGCCGAAACCGAAGCATAAACGGCCGACCCTCCTAAAATATCTTTCTTATCACCAAAAGGAGTTTTAATCGAATCCAGCGCAACCGAACCAACCATTAACATACTCATTTACTTAATCCCCTCTAAACCTTAAACGGCTAAAAATAACATAAGATTGCTTATCCAATGAGCCTCAATATAATTCTTTGGAGCACCCAGAGAAGAATAATGGCAATCGCCGGTGAAGCATCGATTCCCAGGCGATTGGGTGGCAACCCTTTACGAATCAAATTTAGCAATGGATCGGTTAACCTTTGAATCAACTGCACCACTGGATTATACCGTGCTCCTGGAATCCAAGGCAAAAAAACTTGAGCTAAGATCAGCAAGTAGTATAATCCAAATAAAAAATTTATTAAAAGAATAATCAGTGAATACATAATAGAGTCATTGACTTAATTCTTGGGACCGCCTGGATGCCGCCGCAACCGCCGCCACCACCATCTCCTGAAATTTTCCTTCTTCTAAAACTTTTAATCCCTCGATCGTCGTCCCACCCGGAGATTTTACCATATCTATCAACTTTGTGGGTTCGATTTTTGTTTTTTGCAATACGGCAACCGAACCGGCTACGGTTTGCAAGGCTAAAGCTTTAGCGGTTTTTTCATCCAGGCCTAATTTTTTACCAGCCGCAATTAAACTCCGAATAAACAGATAAACAAAAGCCGGCCCCGAGCCGGAAAGACCGGTAACCGCATCCATCATTTTCTCTTCAACAAAGACTACCGCTCCAACCGCTTCAAATATTTTAGTTACGACCGCGTTGTCACTTTTTTCTTTGCCCAAACCTGAAATCGCAGCCATGCCCGCCCCCACCAAGCTTGGATTATTAGGCATTACCCTAAAAATCTTTTTAGTTTTTAAAGCCGCAGATAAGTGGGTTAAAGTTATGCCGGCCGCAATTGAGACCACTACCTGTTTTTCACTGACTAACGTTTTAATTTCGGCTAAAACTTTATCGATGGCCTGCGGTTTGACGGCTAATAAAATAATATCTGAGGAAGTAACTACGGCCTGGCTTGACTCTGCAATTTTTACTTTGAGCTTGGTAAGGTCGGCTAACTTGCTTTTATCAACATCGAAAACAATTACGTCTGCAGGAGAAACTAAAGAGGCAGTTAATCCAGAAATTAGGGCCTGCCCCATTCTGCCGGCGCCAATAACACCAATCTTTCCTATTTCCAAAACTTTATCCTATCTTGAGAAAAAAGTATCTTGCGTGCGCTCTTCGGTAGCTCCGGTGGGTACCACGGCGGATCTCTCCTCGGTATCCACGACCCCAATATTGGAAGGGGTAAAAAGAAAAATAGTTTCACCAATTTTAGTCATGTGTCCGTCGATAGCGTAAGCGGTTCCGCATACAAAATCAACTAAACGGGTACCTTCGTTTTGTTCTAGATGCTTTAGGTTAATGATCACGGGGTTGCCGGATCGAAGCTGAGTAGAAATATTTAATGAATCTTCGTAAATCTTAGGTTCGAATAAGATCATTTCGTAATCGAGGCCTTCTCTTTGTTTCCCTCGTTTTTCGGTGGAACGCAAAACCGAACTTAAATCCATCTGCTTAGCTTGCCCAAAATCTTCTTCTCCCGCTTCCTCTAATCCAATAAATGCTTTTGCCCGGCTAAAAATTCCATCGCCCATATTTATATCACTCCATTCTTTTTATCTGATAAAAGGCGGGAGATCCACACGGTCACTCATGCTGGATGTCCGCACCAGAGGGATCTCATCCTGGAATCGTTTTTCGGCAGGCTTAAATCCGGTAGCAATTACGGTAATCACAATTTCGCCCTGCAGTTTTTCGTCGATAACCGCACCAAAAATGATATTGGCATCCGGATCCACGGCGTTATAAATAACTTCGGCCGCATCGTTAACTTCGTATAAGGTTAAATCGGAACCGCCGGTAACGTTAAAGATAACTCCCTTCGCTCCGGTGATGGTTTCTTCAAGTAAAGGACTGGAAATTGCTTTTTCGGCCGCTTCTACTGCCCGGTTTTCACCCGAAGCGTAGCCAATCCCCATCATGGCCGAACCGGCTTCATACATAATAGTACGAACGTCGGCAAAATCTAAGTTAATTAAGCCGGGAACGGTAATTAAATCGGAAATGCCTTTTACTCCCTGGCGCAAAACATCGTCGGCAACTTTAAAAGCATCCATAATTGAGGTTTGTCTTTCAACTACTTGTAATAATTTATCGTTTGGAATGATGATCAGGGCATCGACTTTTTCTTTTAAAAGCGCTACCCCGCTCTCTGCCTGAGAAATACGGATGGGACCTTCAAATTTAAAGGGCTTAGTTACTACCCCGATGGTTAAAATGCCTAACTCTTTAGCAATTTCAGCTACTACCGGAGAAGAACCAGTTCCTGTTCCGCCCCCCATGCCCGCAGTAATGAAAACCATGTCGGCACCGCTTAACGCGCGCTTCACTTCTTCTCTGGATTCTTCGGTAGCGCGTTGACCAATTTCTGGATTGGCCCCCGCTCCTAATCCTTTGGTTAATTCGACACCCAGTTGCAGTTTTTTATCTGCTAAAGAAACTGAAAGGGCTTGTAAATCGGTGTTTATTCCCCAAAATTCTACTCCTTTTACCCCTGCTCCAATCATGCGGTTAACCGCATTGGTTCCGCCGCCGCCAATTCCTAACACTTTTATGGTTGCAAAGTTTCTTCCGTTTTCATTCATGATAAAACCCCGCTTTTTAATTTTTTTTATTGTATCACACTCGAATCTGGGACACAACAAATTTCATTCGAGTCGTAGCTGATCCAGTATTGACAAGGGTTTTATAAGATTTACCCTCTAAAACGCACCACCGGGGAGTTGGGATACCTTACATCTATATATTTTACCTGATTCCACTGACCGCGCACTTCCTTAAGAATAGTTTCGAGCACATCCATCTTTTCGGTCAGGTTATTAGCACTGCCGATCTTAACTTTTAAGATATCTTCGATCAAAATACTAATATTATTTTCATCGGACATGTCAACTTGCAGACTAGTTGACTCTAAAAACTCAGACGAGCGACTAATAGCCACCCTAATCGCAGCAGTAACATCTTGAGCTAAACGATAATCCTCTAATTGTGAAGATTTTATCCCGCCCACCACCGGCAAATCAGAAACATTCAAGATTGTTACAAAATCATAATCGGTATTGCCCTGCGCTTTTAAAATAACTCCCTCGCGATCAATGACGTGCGCCTCATTATCAATCACTACCACCGCAAAAGGAGTCCGTTCAACCACATTAATAATAATCGTGGATGGAAATCGTTTTGAAATTTTTATTTTTCCCAGTTGTTTGATAGCGGCCAGATTTTCCCGCGGTTTTTTCAAACTAACAAAAAATATATTTTCCCCTAAGGGAATGGTGGCTTTTTCTTTAATTAAAAGCTCATCCACCATCAGTGAACCTGCCACCTCAACACTGCTAATTCTCCAAATTGGAATCGATAAGAATAACGTAACGATGCATGACAGGGCAAAAAAGTAGACTAAAGTCCAAACTATGTACCAACGCAGCGGTCGTTTAATTTTTCCCGCCTTGCGGCGGACAAGGCTTCTTCTTGGCATTAAAGAAGTGCACTCTCCAAAATTTCTACCACTAACTCATCAAAAGAAATTCCTGCGTGAGCCGCTTCGGCCGGTAAATCAGACTGATCAGTCATCCCCGGAATGGTGTTAATATCGATTACGTAAGGAACGTGGTCCTTCCCGACCTGGATATCGACCCGGGACACTCCTCTGCAACCTAATATTTTATGCGCGGCTAAGGCTACCTTTTGCGTTTCTTCATACAATATTTTAGGAAGGCGGGCCGGTAGAATAAAATCAGTCATCCCCGGCGTATATTTTGCCTCGTAGTCATAAAACTCTTTTTTGGGAAGCAGCTCAAGGATGGGAAGCGCTCGGGTCTTTTTGCCGCAGCCGATGATTCCAACCGTAACTTCTTTACCGGGAATATATTCTTCGACAAAAACATCCCTGAATTTTTTAACCGTGGAGCGAATGATTTTATCAACCACATTCATATCTTTAACGATGGAAACGCCCAGGCTCGAGCCTTCGGTATGGGGTTTAATCACTAAAGGAAAAGGAAAGATTTTTTTTATTTTATCGATATCCGCGGTGATATTTTCGGGATCAATCACATAAAACTTGGGAGTAGGAATATTGGAAGCCAGCAAAACTCTTTTGGCGGAAACTTTATCCATGGCTAACGCCGAAGCCAGCACCCCGGATCCGGTATAAGGAATTTTTATAGTTTCGAGCATGCCCTGTACGGTGCCGTCTTCGCCATATTTGCCATGCAATACAATGTAAGCAATTTCTACTTTATTTTTCTTTAACATTTCGGGCAGATCACCGTCAACATCAATCCCCACCACATCAAACCCCTGCCCTTTTAAGGATTCAAACACCTTGGTGCCCGAGCGCAGTGAAACATCGCGTTCGCCGGAGCGGCCGCCCATCAGCACGGCAATTTTTTTACTTTTGAGGTCTTTTATGAGGTCGGACATAGATGTGATTTTATCTTATAGATGACTTAGTTTCAAGGTAAGAAAAAAACCTAACGCGACAGGAGTGAACCAATTTTCAAGAAGATTCGGGCTAATAAGCTTTTCTTAATAGTAATCGCCCCAAAGTTACACATTTCCTGGCAACAGTAACAACCAATACACTTGCCATAATCAAAAGTGGGCCGGCCGCCAATTAAAGTTATCGCTTTGGCTGCGCAAACCTTAAAACAAGCCCCGCATTGGGTGCATTTACTCTTTTTTAAAACCGGGCGATCCAAAAAGAAGCGGCGCATAAAAGGAATAAACTTTTTAGGAATCCAACCGGGAAGCATTTCATCTCTTAATACCGAGATATGCTTAAAATCGTGATGAATATTGGATGCCAGCATCTCCCCCAAAACTTCGATATTAGCCAGATTAGTTTCGCCCACATTTTTATCTGCCGCTTGTTTTAAAAAATCAAAATCCAATGGTTTTTTACCCACTAAACTGGCACAAACCGAATCTACGGCTACGGCATCCCTGCCCGCCACCAGCAGCCCCATCTTTAGCGGTGCTCCGTTGGACGGACCACCCTCTCCTTCCATCGCCAAAATCGCATCTACAATATTTAAAGTTGGCTTTACGATTCTAACTAAATCCAGGAGCATCAAATTAAAATCATCCTTGTGAGGATATTTAAGATGAAACTGCGATTTAATAATGCCCGGAATACAGCCAAAAATATTTTTTACCGCAGCCGTGATCCCGGAATAAACGTGGCTTTTTAACTTTGCTACATTGATAATTACATCCGCATCTAAAGCCTCATTTACCAACATCACATTTTTACAAATAAATCCGTCTTTAAATTCTACCTCTCGCCCTCGATTAAAATCGACAAATTGCGCTCCTTCTTCCTGGCTTACTTTTAATATCCCCGAACCTTCCGCCGCTCTCTTAGGAGATTCAAATCCGGGACTATCCCCCACCCACGCCTCGCCTCCCGCCTTTTTTACCATGCGAATTAAAGCGCGAATAATTTGAGGATGGGTTACGGAGGCCTTCTCCGGAGGAGCAGCCGTTAAAATATTAGGTTTAATTAAAACTTTTTGGGAAGGTTTTACAAAAGCGGCGATGCCGCCCAGCTGGCCGAGCGCCTGCCAAAGTGCCGCTTCAACTTTTTCGGGAGAATAATCTTTACATTGAACTAAACTTATCGCGGTTTTATTCATGAGCAATCAATTTCGCAATTCCTTGATAATTTTTGTGAGCTTTGATTCAAGCTGCAGGTAGTAAGCTAAAAGCGCCCCACCCCATACCCCTAAAACCGCCACCATCAAAAGCGCCAATTTTTCGGCCCCAACGTACATTTGACTGCTGATCGCAAACCAAATAAACATCAGGCCAAATAAAAGAATTAAAACTAACGCAAGGATAAAAGTAATATATTTAAGTAATATTTCATTAATTTTAAGAAAATACTCATCGGCTAGCACCAGCGGCCGCCGTTCGAGGATTTTAGTTAAAATATTGCGCAAACGATACATACTGAGCGCATGGGTCAGCGCCATTAATCCGAAAACAAAAGCTACCAAAAAATATACCGGGGACAAACTGCGAAAAATCAGCGAAACCGCAATTAAAAAGGAAACGTAAAAAAACAATAGATAGAAATTGATTTTGGTAAAAGCAATTAATTGGGACCGCGCCGCTTCGGTTTTTTTAACGATGCCCTCTGGTATGTGCCGAGCCACGCTGCCCTCGTAAGTTACGTACCTAATTTTTAAGATGAACCACAGCACGTATAAAGGAGTGATCACGAAAAAATATATTCCGAGCAGCAGCCAAAGATTAACCCTTAAGATATTGTAAGCCAGAAAAAAGAAAATCAACAAAACAATATTAAAACCCACCAGATCCTTGGCAAGGTTGCGGTCCGGGATCAGTTTTTCTCCACAGCTTATACATTGATGCTCAGCCAAAAATCTTTTGGGGATCGGAACCCGGGTTTTACATTTTGGACACTTCGCCATAATTTACACCTTTTTGTGTTTCCATTTACCGACTTTAAACCAAAGTATAGTTATTATGCCGTTAACCGAATTGGCAATTAAAAAAGAAAACCATATGCCCCTTAAACCCATGCTTTTGGATAAAATAACCGCCAGCGGAATTTGAATAACCCACAAAGCAATAAACGTCAGGATCAGCGGTGAAATGGTATCCCCCGCGCCGGACATCGACCGCCCCAATACAATCCCAAAAGCAGTAAAAACATAACTGAAAGCGGCAATTCGCATAAAATCAGTTCCGATCTTAACCACTTCAACATTTGGATTAAACACTCGCATGATGGAAGGCGCAAAGATAAAACCCAGGCACCCCACCATGATCATGAAACCCATATAATAAAAAGCGGTGGTCCAGGCACTCCGCTCCGCTCGATCCGGCTTTTGCGCCCCCAAATTTTGCCCCACCAAAATTGCCGAGGCATCGGCCAGCGCAAAGCCCGGCATCATTAAAACCATAATCAACCTGAAAACCACTCCGTAAGCGGCAATGGCAAAGGTGCCAAACCAGGCCACGATGGCCATTAATATCACTCCCATAATTCCGCGCAGGCTCATCTGCAGTGAACTTGGAATCCCGATTTTAATTATCCGATAAAGGTAGTCCCAATTAACTTTAAAATATTTAATGTGCAGGTGCAGATGTGACCTTCCCCTGAGAAGAATCTCTAATCCAATTGCAACCCCAACTAATTGCGATAGTATGGTGGCCAGCGCTGCCCCTGCCACTCCCATTCGGGGGAAAGGCCCAATCCCAAAAATTAACAAAGGATCTAAAACAATATTAATCAGCGTGCAAAACATCAAAACCAAAGTGGGCGTTACGGCATCGCCGGATCCGCGCAGCACCGCAAAGAAAATAAAAAAGAAAAACACCGAAAACGAACCCAGAAAAATTATCTGAAGATAGGCAGATCCCAAACGCAAAACATCAGGCGGCGCTCCCAATAACTTCAGCATGCCTCCGGCAAATACATAACCCAACACCGCAATGAAAATTGATCCAAATACACTTATGTTTATAGACTGCGCCGCAACCTGCGCCGCCTCCACCGTCTTTTTGGCTCCAATAAAACGGGAAACCATGGCCGTAGTTCCGGTGGCCAGACCGATTACCATAGTAAATAAAATCATCATAATTGATCCGGACATAGCAACAGCAGCCAAAGCACTGGGCCCCAGTCTTCCTACCCAGAACATATCAACCAAGTTAAACATAGATTGGAGAAAGTTGCCAACCACCAGGGGAAGCGCCAGTATCCAGATGTTTTTTGAAATACTACCGACGGTTAAATCTCTTTTTTGACGGAGCGAAGATAATTTTTGCGCGATGCGTTTAATCAAAACCCTAATCCTTTTTGGGTATGATTATAACATATGGAGAAATCCTGCGCAGATACAGATAATTGCTATTCCGGTATAGTCGGCAGGAAACGATCTAATCCTTCTTTCCAGGAAGTCTCCCGGCGATTTACTCCAAAATAAAATCCTACGCCAAGTTGAAATACAAATTGAGCATAGTTGGTACTCCAGCTGCCTGAACTTAATTTACCAAAATCAATACCCGCTCTTACCGAAAAGGTTAATCGGGGGTCGGTTTTACGTACTCTGCCAGTTAGGGGTTTAGTTATCTCGCCCTCCAGCAGGATGCGATGTCCAATACCGGTGCCTGATCCGTGGTCTTCTTCGTATATCTTTCGGGAATAATTTCTTCCTCCCGGCACATCTACTTCTTCGTGAACTTCATTTTCGATCGTAAAATTGTGTCGGTCCAGGGCATAAGAAATCCAGATAGCATGCACATCATCCGGAGGTCCTAATAATTTATCGGCTTCTTCTACAAAATTAGCCAGGTTTAACCCCGCAAAGAAAATATTTTGCTGGCGGGTATCAATTTGAAAGCACGCTGCAGTAGTCTCATCACTCCCCCAGGAATCTCTAGAAAGCCGCATTAAAACCGCTTCTTTCTGATAAATGGGAGAAAACTCATGTCCTAAACGAATCTGACCTAAATCAATAAACGCTCTCACGTTAAATCGGGCAAGGTTAGAAAAATTATGCGGCTGTTCGGTCTCCATAAAAAGATCTGGGGAAAGACCAACTACTCCCTCCCAATATTTATTGGGATTATCAGCATAGTCCTGTTTCACTGCGTCGTAAGCATCGGGTACTTCACTTGCTCCGCCGGCCGCAAACCCTCCGTGGATTTGAACCCCCACCCCGAATTTCCACCACCCCAATGGTTTTTGTAAAATCCCGGTTGGAACCTCGCGCTTGTCGGTTTCTGGTTCGGGTACCGGTCGCGGCTCATCCAATCGAAAAGAATTCGGGCGCGAAAATTGCATTCGATATTTGGTGGGCGGGACTAAATTTAAAGACGTATCAAAACTCATATAAATCCTCCTAAAAATAAAACCGATCTGCTATGGCATATCGGTTCTTGATGAAACTCTGTTATTCTTTCGTGCATTCACTTAAAAAATTTCACTTTTTAAGGGTTTTTTTCTTGCGGCCACACCAAAAATTTGCTAAATTAACACCGCTATGATTGATCATTATTCCTTCGGCCAAATAACCATTGATGGAAAAGCATATACTTCGGATGTCATCATCTATCCGGATCACGTAAACCCAAGCTGGTGGAGAAAAGAAGGACATAATCTGCAAATTGAAGACTTAACTGAAGTTATCACGGCAAAACCGGATACATTAATTATAGGAACCGGGGCTTCGGGAGTAATGGATGTCTCAGAAAAGGTAAAACAAGCTATCGCCCAAAAAGGCATAAAATTAATCGTAGAAAAAACCGGAGAAGCCTGTAAAATCTACAACAAGCTAAAAAGTTCAGGCAAAGTTATTGCGGCGCTACATTTAACCTGCTAATTATTGTTCAATCCGGCGCTGCAGCGCATTATATTCTTCTTTAATTTCTTTGGGTAAATCTTTGCCAAACTTCTTAAAAAACTCGCCTATATTCTCCAGTTCTTTTTTCCATTCTTTTTTATCAACGTGCAGTAGCTGCTGCATAGTTTTTGGATCGATATCCAGACCGGTTAAATCTAAGGCATCCGCAGTGGGCACATAGCCAATCGGGGTCTTTTTAGCTTTTCCTTTCCCCTTGCACCGAGCAATAACCCACTCTAACACTCTCAAGTTATCACCAAAGCCTGGCCAGATGAAATTGCCGTCTTTATCCTGCTTAAACCAGTTCACGTGGAAAATCTTGGGAGCTTGTTTCATTTTTTTACCCATCTTTAACCAGTGTTTAAAATAATCTCCCATGTTATAACCGCAGAAAGGAAGCATCGCCATCGGATCGCGACGGATTTCGCCCTGTTTACCGTATTGCGCCGCCGTACGCTCAGAAGCCATGGTGGCGCCAACGTAAACCCCGTGCTGCCAGTTTAATGATTCGAAAACTAAAGGTGCTAAGCGGGCTCTTCTGCCACCAAAAATTATTGCACTAATCGGCACCCCGTGCGGCTGGTTAACTCGATTAGAAACCGTTGGACACTGCTTTAATGGTGCAGTGAAGCGTGCATTGGGATGAGCTCCATGAACCATTTTTCCTTCTTCGTCCAGCATTCCCGGTCTCCACGCATTACCTTTCCAATCAGTCCCTTCTTCTGGAATATCCCCGTCCCCACCTTCCCACCAAACGGTTCCGTCCTTTTTTAAAAGAACATTAGTAAAAATTGAATTCTTTTTAACCGAAGCAACTGCATTTGGATTAGTTTTAGAATTAGTACCAGGCGCCACGCCAAAAAATCCGTTCTCCGGATTAACTGCCCACAGCCTTCCATCCACATCCATTTTCATCCAGGCAATGTCATCCCCTACTGTCCAAATCCTATACCCTTTTGCCTTTAGGCCATCCGGCGGAACTAACATGGCCAAATTGGTTTTACCACAGGCACTCGGAAAAGCCGCGGCAATATATTCGATATTTCCGTATGGATCTTCAATTCCCATGATCAGCATGTGTTCGGCCATCCAGTTTTCTTTAGCCGCTAAGTAACTTCCGATACGCAGCGATAAACATTTTTTCCCGAGCAACACGTTGCCGCCGTAACCCGAACCAACACTCCAGATAGTATTATCTTCAGGGAAATGCATAATCCAGCGCTTATCAATATCGAGATCCGCTTTACCGTGCAAACATTTCGTAAACTCGCCGTCTTTTCCTAATACATCCAACACTTCCTGTCCGGCGCGGGTCATAATCAACATATTTAGCACAACATAGATACTATCGGTCAACTCAACCCCGATTTTACTGAAAGGCGAACCAACCGGACCCATGGAGAACGGGATCACGTACATGGTGTGGCCTTTCATTGAACCTTTAAATATCGCTCGGGCTTTAGCATAAGCATCCTTAGGCAGCATCCAATGGTTGGTAGGCCCCGCATCTCTCTTTTTAGAAGTACAAATTAATGTTAGTTTTTCGGTGCGGGCCACATCATTTAAGGCGGTGCGGTGATAAAAACATCCCGGCATTTGTTTCTGATTAAGTTCAATTATTTCGCCGGCTTTACAGGCTTCCTTTTCCAGTTGGTGTTTTTGCTTTTCTGATCCGTCGATCCAAACGATTTTGTCAGGCTTACAAAGCTCGGCACATTTTTTTACCCAGGCATTTAATTTCTTATTTTTTGATTGTGTCATAAGTCACCCTTCCCATTTTTTGGTAAACCTTTCCCCTTCCACTGATTGCTAGGGAATTTGCTTTAAAGATATCATTATTATACTGATTCTTATATATGTATGTCAAAAGTTAAAATTGGGTGTAAAGATATTCCACCTTATTCCGCTGCAGTGTAAAAAATAGGATCAGCAACTTCTTGGAAATTACCGGCTAAATCAATAATAATCTTGCAGCGCTTTTACTTTAAATCCTTTTTTCTTAGTGGCTTCTAAACCACTGACCGTAGCCTGCGCTCCGGATAATGTAGTAATGATCGGAACCATGTGCATAATTGCCCCGGAACGAATTTTAGTTTCATCAACTTTGGTCCTTTTATCCCCCGGCGTATTTACAATAATATGCACTTCATTATTTTTTATCAAATCCAGCACATCCGGACGCCCTTCCCCAATTTTAGCCACCACTTCGATTTCTAATCCATTTTTGCGCAGGACTTCGCCGGTACCTTCGGTGGTAACAATCTTATAGCCCAAGGCATCAAAGCTTTTTGCAATGCTGACGATCTTTCTTTTATCCCGGTCATTAACCGAAATGAAAACTTTGCCTTCCAAGGGAAGTTTTTGGCCGGCACCAATCTGAGCTTTAATATAAGCTACCCCCAGATCCGGGTCAATTCCCATGACTTCTCCAGTAGATTTCATTTCCGGACCTAAAATGGGGTCTACTCCCGGAAAACGGTTGAACGGAAAGACTGCTTCTTTAACCGAAAAGTGCTCGGGAACAACTTCTTTATCCACTCCGAGCTCTTTCAACGTTTTTCCCAGCATGACTTTAGTTGCGATATTGGCCCACGAAACCCCAGTTGCTTTAGCAATAAAAGGAACGGTTCGCGAAGCACGCGGGTTTACTTCGAGAACATATAATTTTGAACCCTTGACCGCATATTGAATATTCATCAAACCTTTTACCTTTAATTCTTTAGCCAAAGCATGGGTAGCTTTGCGGATTTCGTTTAATACAGTTTTACTGAGAGAAAAAGTTGGGATGGCACAGGCTGAATCACCGGAATGGATTCCGGCTTCTTCGATATGCTCCATAATTCCACAAATCATCGAATCTTCACCATCCGCCACGCAATCAACGTCAACCTCAATTGCATCTTCCAAAAACTTATCAACTAAGATCGGTCGATCAGGTGAGGCCACCACTGCTTTTTGCATATATTCTTCCAGGTCAACTTCATCGTAAACAATCATCATCGCCCGGCCGCCCAATACGTAAGAAGGCCGCACCACTACCGGATAGCCAATCCGGTCGGCAACCGTTTTTGCTTCTTCAAAAGAAATGGCGGTATCATTTTCGGGCTGAGTTAGTTTTAATTTTTTCAATAACTTTTGAAAACGTTTGCGGTCTTCAGCCATATCAATGGAATCAACTGAGGTTCCCAAAATGGGAACTCCCGCTTCCTGTAAGGAATGCGCCAAATTAAGCGGGGTTTGTCCGCCAAACTGAACAATTACTCCTTCCGGTTTTTCGGCTTCTACAATGGTTAATACGTCTTCGCGGGTTAGCGGCTCGAAGTACAAACGGTCGGAAGTATCAAAGTCGGTGGATACCGTTTCGGGATTTGAATTTACCATGATCGCTTCCAGTCCTTCTTCTTTAATCGCGTAAGAGGCATGGACACAGCAGTAATCAAATTCAATTCCCTGACCAATACGATTTGGTCCACCGCCTAAAACCATAATTTTTCGTTTGTTGCTTGCCCGGCACTCATTTTTTCCCTTATCAAAAGTCGAATAAAAATATGGTTTTTCGGGACTAACCTCTCCGCCGCAAGTATCAACCAGCTTGTACCCGGCGGTAATGTCTTTTTCTTTTCTTAGGTTATATACTTCAATTTCGCTGGACTTGGTCAAATGCGCAATCTGAATATCAGAAAAGCCCATCCCCTTAGCTTCGGCCAGGAGTTTTAAGGGTAATTCTTTTAGTTTGTATTTAACCACTTTTCCCTCCATTTCAACGATCTGGCGCATTTGATCCACAAACCAGACATCAATCTTAGAATGATCATAGATTTCCTGATTGGTCATACCTTTCTTGACTGCATAGCGCACCCAGAAAATCCGGTCCGGACCCGGAATGGTTAATTTTTGCTTAATTAATTCAATATCTTCAGAAAGTTCAGGTGGAACATCGTTGCCATCGGCACCCAAGCCATAACGTTTATATTCAAGCGAACGAATTCCTTTTTGTAAGGATTCTTTAAAGGTACGGCCAATCGACATCGCCTCACCGACCGCCTTCATGGAAGTGGTTAAAGTTTGGTCCGCGCCCGGAAACTTTTCAAAGGCAAAGCGGCATACCTTAAACACGCAGTAATCAACCGTAGGCTCAAAGAAAGTATAAGTTTTGCCGGTAACCTGGTTGACTATTTCATCTAAAGATAATCCAATCGCCAGTTTTGCGGCGACCCGCGCAATCGGAAAACCGGTGGCCTTGGAAGCCAAAGCCGATGATCGGGATACCCGCGGATTTATTTCAATAACTCTAATTTCCCCGTTAACCGGACTGACAGCAAATTGAATATTGGTTCCACCGCCGTTAATTCCGGTGGCCCGGATAATTTTTTTACACCAGTTTTCCAGGTTCATAAATTCTTCGGTAGTTAAACTTTGCGCCGGAGCAACTACAATTGAATCACCGGTATGAATTCCCATGGCATCCACATTTTCCATCGAAGTAACAATGATCACGTTATCTTTACAGTCGCGAATAACTTCAAATTCAACCTCTTTCCATCCTAAAACCGATTCTTCAACCAAAACCTGTTTTAAGGGTGAAACTTCCAGCGCATATTCCACGGCTTTCTTTAATTCTTCAACGTTATATACGCAGGCACCACCCGCTCCACCCATGGTAAAGGCCGGCCGCAAAATCAGCGGAAAACCCAGTTTTTCTCCGAGCGCCATGCCTTCATCAACTGAAGTGGCAATGCCGGATTCCGGCACGCCTAAACCAATACTTTTCATAGTATCTTTAAATTTTTGGCGGTCTTCCGCACGTTCAATGGCTTCAGCATCGGCGCCAATAACTTCTACGCCGTATTTCTTTAAAATTCCGGCACGGGATAAAAAGAAGCCCATATTTAATCCGGTTTGTCCGCCTAAAGTTGAAAGCAGTGCATCCGGTTTTTCTTTTGCAATGATCTTTTCGATAAAGATCGGATCCAGCGGTTCGATGTAGGTACGATCCGCCATTCCCGGATCGGTCATGATGGTGGCCGGATTAGAATTAACCAGCACCGTCTCATACCCCTCCTCCCGCAAAGCCTTACAGGCTTGCGACCCCGAATAATCAAACTCACAGGCCTGCCCAATTACAATTGGTCCGGAACTTATGATTAATATCTTTTTAATGTCGGTTCGTTTTGGCATTTTTTATTCCCCCCTATACATATTTATAATTAGGATCCAGTTTTGAGCGCTCATCAATCGGGAAATACAGGGTGCCTACGCATTGCCCGTCTTTGGTTTGAAATTTTTCAATAGTTTTATCATTTAAATTTTCATGGACAACCTTGACCTTAGTTGATACCTGATCAACGCCAAACGAGTGATTCTGCATCGAGATCTCTCCGTTGCCGGTTTTCGGATCAACCACCGGATAATTTACCCCGTGATGACCAACTTTCATTTTAGAAACCGTGCACCCTAATGCCAGCGCCAAAACACAGGCACCGTTTTGAATTCCGTAAATTGGTATTTCTCCAATTAATTTTTTTACTTCTTCAACCGTTTTGGTTAGCCTGGTCGGATCTCCTGGTCCGGAAGAAATCACAACCTGGGAAGGTTTTTTAGCTAATATATCTTCAGCGGTAGTATTATATGAAACGACCGCCGCATCCGGATATTTCGCCAGCGTACTATTATTGACTCCCAAATTAATGATTATGGTTTTTGCCTTTGCATCCTGGGACTTAATCTTTAAATGCTGTACTTCTTTGACTAAATCCGGCACTGCATAGGCTTTGGCTTTTTTTACCAGGCAGTCTTTATCAAAATCGGTAGTAGAAACTATTCCCCGCATCTCCCCGTTATCGCGGATATATACGGTCACCGCCTGGGTATCAATGCCTTCAATCCCAATCACATTATTTTTTTTCATAAAGTCAGCCAGTGATTCCTTGGCCTGCCAGTTGCTGTAAATTCTGCTGTTTTCTTTTACAATTAAAGCCGACGCATGGGTTTTATTGGATTCATTACAACGATCATTAATCCCGTAATTTCCAATCAATGGGTAACCCATCGACACCAGCTTTCCCCGGTAGGCCGGATCAGTTAATATCTCCTGATAGCCCACTACTTGCGTATTAAATACCACTTCACCCGCCACTTCCCCTTCGGCCCCAAAAGAAGTTCCCTTAAAAGTTGTTCCATCTTCTAAAACTAAAATCGCTTTTTTCATCTTTTTCCGCCCCCTTATAGTAAAATGGCCAAAAAAAAAGACGTCCTGCGACGTCTTTGTCAATCTCTAAACCGTTATTTTACCAAATTTTTAACCTTAAGTCAATTTCAGACTTCATAAGCCCCTAAAATCGATTCTGCAACCTGGCGCATTGATTTTCTCCTGCTCATACTCTGTTCCTGCAGCTTTCGATAAGCTTCGGTAGGCCGGATATCAAATTGCGCCATCAATATCTCCTTGGCTCGCTCAATAATTTTGCGGTCTTCGAGCTGACGCTGAAGCTCTTTTACCTGCTTTTTAAGCTTAGCATTTTCTAGCTCTAGAACGCGAAAATTCGCCTTCTTTTGCTTAGCTAAACTATAGCAGGTTGCCCGGGCATGCCCCTCCATTTTGACCATATTATTTTTAATCAAAGGTATCATCAGCTGATTAAGCCGGGCGCGAGATATACCCAGTCGCTCCACCAGCTGCCGGCTAAAAGTATACGGATACTCTCTTAAAATATTTATTATTTCTTCCTGGCGGGAGTTTAACATAGGGGCATTATAACAAAATCGTCAAGGAATCGTCAATGGAGCACTAGCCTAACTAATCCGGGCCAATTTGATCAGTTTGGAATATATCTTTAAGCAGGAAATTTAGCCCCGTTTGTGTCTTGTAACATCCCTTACCGTAGCAATAAAAGCCTTGGGTCGCCCAAAAGAATCCTTGATTAAGGCGGCATTCAATTCCCCGAGAAAGCGTGACCCGTCTTTTCTAAGCAGCGTATAGGTTAAGTTACGCACCAACCCCTCCTCTAAGGTTCTTTCCAGATTTTTTTTAGCTCTGGCATGGTCCTCTGGAGCAATAAGATCAAAAGCACTTCTACCAATCAGCTCATCAGCACTGCTATAACCATGTAATTTATAGGTTTGCGCAGAAACCTCAATCACGTGTCCCTCCAGATCAGTAACCGTAATCGCTTCCGGAGAGGTTTTAAGCATGGAGCGATATAATTCTTCAGATTCGGATAACACTTTTTCCGCCTGCTTGCGCTCTGTAATGTCCATTAACGATAAAAAATAACCAATGATATTTCCTTGTTCGTCTTTGCGGGCTAAAGTAGAAATACTAAAATCAATTATATTCCCGCTTTTGGTAACCAGGGTAGATTCCCGGTTTTTCACAAAGCCTTTTTTAAGGGTTTCTTTTTGTACTTCTTCAATCACCCGGGTTTCCGGAAAACATTCCGCCAGACTTTGACCAATAATAACGTCGGGGGAATAGCCGAGCAGTTCGGGCAGAGTTTCGTCTACATCTAAAATTACCCCCAGCGGATTAACGTAAGCCATCGGAATCGGCAGGAATTTCCACATGTCACGAATGTAGCTTTCCAGATCGTAAACATCCTGCTCATATTTTGGGGGCCGATGACGATTATTAAATCCAGGAAACTTTATATTCATCATACGGATCTCCTCGATAAGAACATTTAATTTGCTGACTGCTTACTTCCTTATCCGGAAGTGCAAATTGAATAATGCGGGAAAAATAACCTTCGATATATTTACAAAAAACCGGCAAAAACTTAATGCCCTCCAACCGGATGTTAACATACTTTTTCTCTTCACTATAATCTGCAATCACGAGCTCACCGGCAGAATAGTGTTTGGGCCAATAGAGAGGCGCGGACTTGACAGTCTGCTCTAAGCTGATGAAATAACGCATTAGAATTTTTACCATAAAAGAAAACTTGGGCGCCATATTGCCCATCGCCTTCACTGCGGCATCATCCCAATTAAAAGTATCCTTAATCACCATTAAGGAAAGACCTCGCAACCCCATCGGATACCACCCCATAGCCTTAACCTTTTCAAATTCGATCGGATATCCGAGCTGCTTTAAGTTTTCTTCTACTTTTTTTAAGCCTTCTTCCCCATACTTAATTTTAAGGTAGGTCGCATCCGTCTGGAAAACTACCCCGCGGACCTCACCCTTCATTTTCATTATATCGTCGGCTTCTTTTTTGGTAAGCATAGCAGACACCTCTATAGCAGCAAAATTATCACATATAACAATTATGTCAAGGATAAAAGCGAGAAAAACCTATTAAATTTATAGTGCGGTGGGCCCTTTTTCTCCGGTTCTGATACGAATAACATTTTTTACGTCAGAAAGAAATATTTTACCATCGCCCACTTCCCCAGTTTGCGCCGCTTTGACAATTGCATCTACAACTTGATCTGCTACCTCATCACTAACCACGATTTCAATTTTTATTTTTTCCAACAAATTAATATGATATTCGTGGCCTTTATAAACCTCGGTATAGCCTTTTTGACGTCCGTGACCTTTAACCGCGATCACCGTCATGCCGGTAATCCCTATTTCTGCCAGCGCATCTTTTACCGCTTCAAAACTTTGTGGACGAATAATACTTTCAATTTTTATCATTATCATACCCTCCTTTATAACAACTCTTCTGGATAGGCCTTAACGCGATGAACAGCTAGATCAGAACCTAACATTTCATCTCTTTTAGAAAGTCGAATTCCAGAAATAGCATCCAGAAACTTATAAACTATGGTTCCGGCAATTAAGGCGATCACCAGACAGGCCCCCACCCCAATTAACTGAGAAACTATGGATACTCCTCCAGCCCCGCCCAAAAACTCATAACCAAAAATACCGGCCGCAATTCCGCCCCAGGCTCCAGCGATGCCGTGCAACGGCCACACTCCTAATACATCATCAATTTTAAAAACTTCGGTTTCAATCACAAAACATTTAGTAAAGATGATACCGGCAATAATACCAACAATCAATGCCGCTACCGGATGAAAAATATCTGAACCAGCACAAACCGCAATTAAACCCGCCAGGGCGCCGTTATGGATAAAAACCGAATCGTTTTTTGAAAATACTAAAGCGGCCAGCGCTCCCCCTACCATCGCTAAAAGAGAATTAACCGCCACCAGACCGGAAACTCTAGTCATTACTCCGGCAGAAGCAACGTTAAAACCAAACCAACCAATCATTAAAAGCCAGGTCCCCAGGGATAAATACGGAATACTGTGCAACGGTAAAGGCATACTTTTTCCCTTTAAATAGCGACCTAAACGCGGACCTAAAATTAGGATGGCCGGCAACGCTAACCACCCCCCCATCGCATGCACCACCACTGAGCCGGCAAAATCATGAAAAGGAACACCCGCAAAATTTGCTAACCAACCCGACACTCCGCCAATAATTCCAAAACGACCCCAGACCAGCGCTTCATAAAGCGGGTAAATCAATCCGACAAAAATGGCCCCGGCAATGATTTGGGTGCCAAATTGAGCTCTTTCGGCAATTCCACCAGAAATTATGGCCGGAATACAGGCCGCAAAAGTAAGCAGGAAGAAAAAGTGCGCCAGGTTAAAGCCCTGATCCCCCAATAACTGGCTAATCGGCGTAAGAAAAGTAATTCCATAAGCTAATGGAAATCCAATAAAGAAATATACCACTGTAGAAACCGACCAATCCGAAAGTATCTTAGTAAAAGCATTAACTACATTTTTCTTGCGGACCGAACCGGCTTCCAAAAATGCAAATCCGGCATGCATCGAAAATACCATAACTGCACCCCAGATCAAGAAAAATACGTTTCCACTTTGTACTAACTGCGCTAATCCTTGCGACAAATTCATAAACTTTCCTCCTTAGCGTTTGATAAGCTCGTTAAATTTCTTTAGGCGGTTATACTCCACCAGCGTCACTAAAGCTTTACTTTCGGTTTTAATGCCACATTCTTCGCAGGCCGCCACCGGATTAAGACCTCCCGGAACTACCAGCCCAACTTTTTCTATCCCAACCGGCATACCTAAAACCGGCTCTTCTTCCTTACCTATATATAAGGCCCCGCCAAAACCAGCGGCTTCCGCTTTTTCTAACACTGACTCGACATCCTGCTTGGATACCGCTGGAATCTCGCGCAGTCCGGCTAATATTTTCCCCGAACCCTTAACGGCATCTCTGACACTGGTCATTTTACTTCTGATAAAAATTTCATGGGGATCCAAGGTTGACCCCGAATATCTAATTAAATCCGTAAAACGCAACGGTTTTCCCTTTTCGATCTGTAAAATTCCACCAAACTTAGAGTCCAGCGGAATCGAATGTTTTAATAATATGCCATTCAAGTTAATCGTGCATAAGGAGCCAAAACAAATTTTTCCCTGCGGAACAACCATGTCCCCTACTTCTTCGCCGGCTTCCGCCACCAATACCCGGTCGCCCATCCCCAATTTTTTCTTAAAAACATCCCGCATGATTTTCAAAGCGCCTTTAAAATCATTTTTATTAAATAAAGAAATATTTAATATTACTTTCCCACTTTTTGTATTGAGATCGAAATCCATTAAATAAGCTTTGGATTCAATGCGCGAGCTAACCAAACCTACTTTTTCTGATACCCAAGCATTAGCTAGTTCTTCTTTTCCCATTTTAGTGATGGTTCTCCCTTCTTTCCAGGTTGACTCAGTTAGCTTTTGTTCATCCATAATTTTTAAGTGATAGCGCACCGCACGCTCCGTTAAATCGATCCCAAATTCCTTTAGTCGATCAGAAATATCCTTAGACCCCACCGGCTCACTCGACTCAGCGATAATTCTTAAAATTGCGCTGGTTTTTCTTTCCATGTCTGCTGTCATAAATTCTCCTTGACTTACGGCAATCACTTACCGTATAATCATAACTAAGTTTACTGCAATTGTAAAGAAATTATTTTTTTCGAGAGGAGGATGCCGTAAAGATCATAAGTTCCAAGTGATAAAAAGGAGGGAAAATCATGGTAAAAGCAATCTTAGCTCAAGTTAAAAAAAGAAATCCCGGCGAACCAGAGTTTCATCAAGCAGTTGAAGAAGTATTAGAATCAATTGCCCCAGTTTTAGATAAATATCCTGAATATAAGGCAACCAAAATTGCAGAAAGAATCGTTGAACCTGAAAGACAAATCATCTTCCGTGTTCCCTGGATGGATGACAAAGGGCAAATCCACGTTCAACGCGGAATGCGCATTGAATTCAACAGTGCGATTGGTCCTTACAAAGGCGGCCTCCGCTTCCACCCTTCTGTTTACCCTGGCATCATCAAGTTCTTAGGGTTTGAACAGATCTTCAAGAACGCCCTGACCGGCCTGGCCATGGGCGGCGGTAAAGGCGGATCAGACTTCGATCCAAAAGGAAAATCTGACAACGAAGTGATGCGTTTTTGCCAGAGCTTCATGGGTGAGCTGGCCCGCCACATCGGCCCGAACACAGACGTACCGGCTGGCGACATTGGTGTCGGCGGACGTGAAATCGGCTTTATGTACGGTATGTACAGAAAAATCCGCAATGAATTTACCGGTGTGTTAACTGGTAAAGGATTAGATTGGGGCGGCAGCTTAGTTAGAACCGAAGCAACTGGATACGGCTTAGTCTACTTCCTGCTGGAAATGTTAAAAGACGCCGGCAAGAACATAAAGGGAGCAACAGTTGTTAGCTCTGGCTCCGGCAACGTCTCGATCTACGCCATGCAGAAATGTCAGCAATTGGGCGCTAAGGTCATCGCCTGCAGCGACTCCAATGGTTATATTGTTGATATGAATGGCATCAATGTTAAAACCGTGCAGCAACTGAAGGAAGTGGAAAGAAAGCGCATCAAAGAATACATTAAACATCATCCGGATGCAAAA
Source organism: Candidatus Margulisiibacteriota bacterium (assembly GCA_018823125.1). Taxonomy (GTDB): domain Bacteria; phylum Margulisbacteria; class WOR-1; order JAHJIW01; family JAHJIW01; genus JAHJIW01. Next base: position 114,565 of record JAHJIW010000010.1, read on the forward strand.
TACCACGAAGGCTGCAACGGCATCTGGAACGTTAAGTGCGACATCGCCCTTCCCAACGCTACCCAGAACGAGATCGACGAAAAGTCAGCTCAAAAGCTGGTTGACAATGGCTGCTACGCAGTTGCTGAAGGCGCCAACATGCCTTCTACCCCAGAAGCAGTCAAAATCTTCTTAAAAAACAAGGTCTCTTTTGGTCCGGCTAAAGCAGCTAACGCTGGCGGCGTAGCTACTTCCGGCTTGGAAATGGCCCAGAATTCACAGCGCTTGTCTTGGACCTTTGAAGAAACCGACAAGCACCTGGAGAAAATCATGAAGAACATCTACGCTAGCGCCAAAAAGGCTTCCGAAGAATACGGCAAGCCGGGCAATCTGGTCGTGGGTGCAAATATTGCTGGGTTTGAAAAAGTAGCCCGCGCAATGTACGCCCAAGGACTGATCTAAAAAGTTAACAGGCGCAAAACCAAAGAAAAAAGCCTTCGAGAAATCGAAGGCTTTTTCTTTTACTCTTGATCCGCGATTTTTTTATGAACTTATCCAAACCACATAGGCTGAATAGAAAAGATAAATGCTAACCAGGATAAGAATAATAGAATATAATTTATAGGCCCCAACTACAAACTCATCCATCTGAAGCACTGATTTGCCTGCGCTTTTTGACAGCCAATCCAAAAAATTCGGGAAAAATAAATAAAGCAAACCGAAAAACAATAAAACCAGCCAGAAAGGATGCAGCAAGCCCAGTTCAGAAGACCTGAAAGCCAATAGCGCTATCCAACCCGCCAGAGCAATAAATATAATACCCACAACATATTTATAGGGTTTCAGCAATTCATCAAGAGAAAAAATCACCTTATTCCAAAACGCGCAAACTTGCGTTAAATACCTAGGGGCAAACAAAAGCGTTACACCAAAAACCAAAATAAAGATCCCGGCTGCTAACAAAAAAATCATCGCCTATTCCTCCTTTATATTATTTAGGATTCTTAGCAAATTATGCCCCCTTTATTTTAATTGTCAAGGCTAAAAAATCATCTTCGGATATTTTTACAGCGCTTCCAAATACTTATCAATTTCCCAGGGGGTAATTTGCATACGGTAGTCATCAAATTCGGCTAATTTAGCATCACGGAAATTATCAAAGGTGTGTTTACCCAGTGCTTCCATGATTACTTCGTCTTTTTCCAATTCTTCCACGGCGCGTTTGATCGAAAATGGCAGCATGCCTACATTTAATTCGCTTAGCCGTGCCGCATCTAGCTTATATACATCTTCTTCTACCGGAGCAGGAGGCTGCATACCTTTCTTAATGCCGTCTAATCCGGTTTTTAGCATCGCGGCAAAAGCCAGATATGGATTACAAGACGGATCCGGGCAACGCAACTCTAACCTTGTTGATTGCTCTCTTCCCGGTGAATATCTTGGGATTCGAATTAATGCCGAGCGATTAACCTGCCCCCAACAAACGTATACCGGCGCCTCGTAGCCTGAAACTAAACGCTTGTAAGAGTTAACCGTGGGCGCCACAATCGCCGTTAAAGCTCGAGCGTGTGCTAACTGTCCAGCTAAATAGTTATGCGCGATTCCCGAAAGCTTATATTTATCGTTAGCGTCAAAGAAAACATTTTTGCCGTTTTTATCAAACAAAGATTGGTGTACGTGCATCCCCGACCCCGCCTGACCATATAACGGTTTTGGCATGAAAGAAGCATACAGATCGTGTTGAGCCGCAATCGATTTAATGACGTATTTTAATGTAATAGTATTATCGGCTGAAGAAAGCGCATCCGAATACCGAACATCAATTTCATGCTGTCCGGGTCCAACTTCGTGGTGACTCATCTCAGATATCATATTCATATTTTCCAGAGCTAATACAATATCTTCGCGGACTTCAGAAGCTAAATCGCGGGCCGTATAATCAAAATATCCCCCGATGTCATGCGGTACAGTAGTAATATCACCATTTTGCTTTTTAAACAGATAAAACTCTACTTCAGGACCAGTCATGAATTTATATCCCATCGCTTCCGCTTCTTTGACTACCCTTTTCAAGATAGAGCGCGGATCCCCTTCAAAAGGTTCACCATCTGGAGTGTGGACATCACAAATAAAACGCGCAGATTTTTTTTCGGCAGTAGTCCACGGAATAACCCGATAAGTATCCGGGTCGGGGAATAAAATCATGTCAGATTCGCAAATACGCACAAAACCTTGAATGCTGGAACCATCAAACCAGATCCCTTTATCTAAAACATCTTCCAGTCTTTCAATCGGGATACTGACACTTTTCATGGCTCCTAAAATATCGATAAACTGCAGAAAAATAAATTTAATACCATCGGCGCGGGCTTGTTCCAATACTTTTTTCTTAGATAAATTTAATGACACGGGTCGACCTCCGTTATTTAAGATTATCCGATTATACAGGAGAGACAAACGCTAAGCAAGATAGCCTAATTACCGCGATTCTTTAATTGCAGTTATATCGCGGCCATATATATAAACCGAATTGTCTTCAACATAAGGCGAAAAATCAAACGAAAAAATTCGCTTTGCACATCGATGCTCAACGCCTTTTTTGGCTTTTCTTTCACTGAGCACCGCATCAATTATTTCTTGAATATTTGACGGAAGAATTTCATCAGCTTTAAATAAATCATTTTTGCTAATAAATTCGACGGTGAAAGGATTCATATACAGCACATTGCCATCCTTATCTACTTTCATAACAATATTGGGGTTTTCCTCTGGAAACACAGAAAGTGCTTTAATTTTTTCATCTACCAGTTTGCGCTCGGTAATATCCTGCACTACGCCCAGCATGCGAACCGCCTTACCTTGTTTATCCCGAAAAATCTTTCCGGTCTCCGAAACCCAGTGACTTTTACCATCCGGCCAAACAATACGGTGTTCGATGGCATATTTTTTATCTTTTTCGATCGCGTTATTGACCGCATCGACAACCTGCTTACGATCGTCAGGATGAACACAGGCTAAAAATGCTTCGTAAGTCTTTTTAAATTCACCCGGATTAAACCCAAACATCGGCTCAATAGTATCCGACCAGATTAAAGTATTGTTAACAATATCCCAATCCCAGGTACCAATATTGGCCACCGCTTGCGCCAGAGAAAGCCTTTCCTGATTATCCCTTACCTCTTTTTCTGCCTGTTTGCGCTCGGTTAGATCTCTCAAAATTGCCATATCTCCCACAATCTTTCCATCTTCAATGATAGGAACGGCCTTAACCTCTACAGATACCCGCGACCCATCTTTTCTGATCATTTCTAACTCATACGGTGGAATATGTTGACCGCGCATGCGAGCAAAGAAATTTTTTAATGCAATGGCCTTATTCTTTACGTCCAAGATCGGGGCAAACAACACATTCATCCCTTCCAATTCTTCTTTGGGATAGCCCGATTCTTTGGTTAACTGTTCGTTAATGAGAATTATTTTGCCGAGCCGACTAAAAATCACAATGGGATCACCGGCTTTATCAATGAGATTGCGGTATTTTTCTTCTTTCTTTAATAAAGCACCTTCAACCTGTTTACGCTCGGTAACGTCGCGGGCTATCCCGACAAGCACTTTTTGTCCTTCGAGCTCAACCACCTTCCCGTTTACCTCAATTAGAATCCTTTTGTGATCTTTTCTAATTAATTCGATTTCCTCCGGACCAAAGCTGCCGGTAGTTGTAAATTTTGCAAAAATCATGGCGATTTTTGGTAACTGCTCAACTGGAATAATTTTAGTCATGTCCTGATAAGATAACCCTACCAATTCACTCCGCTTATAGCCGGTCATACTTTCAGCGTAATCATTAAACTCGATTAACTTGCCATTCAAATCGGTCATATAAATTGCATCTTGGGCAGATTCCACAATGGCTTCCAGTTCAATTAGACGACTATGCATCTTTTTATATTCATTTTCCGGAATTTCTATCATAATGAATCACCTCATTAGAACAATCCGTCACTTAGGCTCCTTTAGGTTTTTAGGTATTGTAAAAATAAATTTACTGCCCTTCCCATCTCGGCTTTCCACCCAAATTTTTCCCTTATGAAGGTCAATAATATCCTTCGCAATCGGGAGGCCCAGTCCCGTGCCCTCCTTTTGTTCTGCAGTAATCCGCTCAAATTTATCAAATATTTTTTCAGAATATTCCTGAGGAATTCCCGGACCGCTATCCCAAATCTCAAAACGCACTTCGCCGGCTTTATCTTCAAGCTTGATCGTAATAGCGCCTTTATCGGGAGTATATTTTATGGCATTATCCAAAAGATTAATTATAACTTCAGTCAGCATGTCTTTATCAGCGAAAATTGAAATTATATCGGAAGGAGTATCTTTCTTTAGAGAAATTTGCTTCTTCTTAAACTCATTTTTGTTTGTCATCAATATTTCTTCAACAAGATGTCGTATATCCACGCTTTCTTTTTTCAGCTCGATCTTGCCTGATTCTATCTTGGAAATGTCTAACATATTTGAAACCAAGCGGGCTAGCCGGTCGACATTTTTTTCAATTGATTTGAGACGGTCTCGCCGTTTTGATCCAATTTTACCCACAGCCCCATCAAGAAGAAGCTCAAGGTACTGTTTGCTGGTTGCCAAGGGACTTAAAAATTCATGGGAAACATTGGCTACAAAGTCTGATTTTCGCTTATCCATCTCTTTCAACTTCTGATTGACTATTGTCAGTTCCGCCGTACGTTCTTTTACTAATTCTTCAAGGCGTAGCCGGTATTTCATTAATTCTTCATAAAGCTTGTCTTTTTCTTCCTCCGTCCGCTTGCGCTCGGTGACGTCCGTATCCGCCCCCCTATATCCAAGAAGGTTCCCTTTTACATCCAGGATGGGACAACCGCCTGTTTCTAAAAAAACAATGCTGCCATTTTTGTGGACATTGGAATTAATAAATCTTATAAAGCTTCCCTTCTTCGCAAAAATCTCAAAGATGGCTTTTCTTAATTCCTCTCTTGTCTCAGGGGTAAATAGATCAAAACAATGTTTTTTTCCTACAAGTTCTTCAGGTTTATAGCCGAGTATTTTTTCTACCACCGGGCTTGCATATGTATATACCGCATTGGCATCCACTTCCCATATCCACTCACCAGCGTTTTCAGCTACCTGCTTGAATCGCTCCTCGCTTTTGCGCTGCGCTTCCTCCGCCTGCTTGAGCTCGGAAATATTCTGTAATAACTCCTGCGAGCTAATTTCGAGCGAACGCTCAAGCAAACCGCGGTCAATATCTGCTTGTTGGTAAGCATTATTAATTACTGCAACAAGCTCGCTAATTTCCTTGGGCACCAGGTCCACACCGTCATAAATTTTCTTTAACTGACGTTTTAATAAGCTATGCAGCTCTCCCATAATTATTCCTCCGCCAACACAGTGATCGTCATGGTCTGGTTGTGCAATTCACATTTTGCCTGCGGCTTAAAAGGAGCGATCTCCCCGTAAGAATAAAATCCGATCAGGGCCGGGCGTTTACCCAACACCTCACGCACCCCTTCCACCTCTTCCTCCACTCTCTGGGCCAAGACCAGTTTTCTCCCAACACAGCTGATCAGAATAGCCAGTTCCGCCTCAAAACTCCCGAGGATTTCCCGGCTTACTTTAGCAGCACTGAGTGCCCCGTCAATTAAATGGTCAAAATTAGCTTTCATCAGACGAGCGTGAGCCCCTTCCGGGACATCACCGGCAAAGGTCATGCTATCTTCCTGCTCGCTAACCGATAAAATAGTCCGAACTACAGCTCGATCTTGGTCATTAACGCGGACCTCCAGCGGATAGAGCAGCCCGGTCGCTGGCAGGCCTTTGGCCTGATCCCCAAGATATTGTTTGTATAAGCCTAGCGCTGATTTGCCATCTAATTCATACAGGATATTTCCTTTTGACTTTGTGACCTGGCGAAATGGCCCAAACGGATCCCAGCCGCCCAAAGAACCATAACCCACTTTTAGATCTTTGCCATAAAACCCAAGAACAGCAACAACCTTTTGTTGCGGCACCTGATCAAAAAATACATATGTTTCTTTAAAATTAGCACCATCACCAGCCACCCCCCCGGTAATAGCAACATTTGCCGGTAAATTCTCTGTCAGTCCTCTCACTAATTCACTCCCATTCACCACCACACCATCAGAAAGGACAAACAAATGGACCAGACCTTTATGCTCAATAGACTTGGCCAATTTCACCCCTGCCTCATGGCTGTTTTTAACTTCAGCCATCCCAACTTGAGCGCCCTGGATCTTGGTAGATCCAAAACTTATTGCTGATATAGCAAGATGGTCATCAGTTACTCGTGTATCAAAGATCTCCCCGGCAGTTGAACAACCCATCAGTTTAGCCTTGGGATAAGCCTTTTTTATCTCCGCCAAGCCCTGTTGTTTTTTCAGCAGCTCTCTCTCGCAAAAGATCAGCACTAATTGAGCCTTATCTCCCAAACCACCAAGCGGGCCATTTAACCAACCTTTTCTCTCGTTCCAAATATTTTGTTCTATTTTCACAGGACACCTCCTTGAATATGCCTGTTGACTTTCTTTTCCTTATAATTTTTTATACTTTGGTTCTTTGCCCAGTTCCTTCAACAATTAGTTAACCTCCTTTTCCAACTCCATCATCTTAAGCTCGCAGCCAACGGTAGACTTATGAAAGATTTCCAGCTCATCCAGCCGCTTTTTCAATTGTATTTCCGACAGGCGGTACTGGATAATGTGCCCCAGAAAATCAGCGACTGTATCGATCAGCTTCCTTTCTTCCTTGAGAAAAGGCCCCTCATCCACGGTGGGCTTCTCCTCGGATCCGATAATATTCTTCAGAGATATTAACCACGCGTCATTTTCCCCTTTGCCAAAAAGTATAGCACCAAAAATTTAGTTCGGCACCAGATTTTGTAAAGTTACTTGCTTTCTTTATCCCGGAATGTTATACGTAAAATATGAATGAAACTGTAGTTTTAATTCACGGATCAGGTGATTCGGCAGAAATTTGGGGTAAAACAAAAACTTTGCTTGAGAAATGCTATAACTGCTATGCCATTTCTTTTTCCAATCCCTACGGTTCCCCCGAAGATCAGGCCCTGGAGCTGGAAAAATTTCTTAAAGATAAAAAACAACCGATTAATCTAGTTGCTTTTTCTTTAGGGGGACTAAGTGCCCGGAAATATATCACCAACCACCCCACCGACAACCGCATCAAAAAATTAATTCTGCTCAGTGCTCCAAACCTCGGCATTCCTGCACTTTATCTTAATTTTGTCCCCGCCGCACTGATAATCATTAGTATTCTAGGATTGATAATTGAAAGAAGTCTATTATTTCTGCCATTTTTATTAATTGGGGTTGGCATTGAATTATTGTGTTATTTGAGGAAAGCGGTGCTTTTATCGCCATCCGCTTTTGCCATGCGGCCCGATTCTAACTTTATTAAAGAGTTAAACCGCCAACATCTTCCCGAACAAATGGAATATATCTCGATACTAGATAACACCAAAGAATTTTGGCATCGATTGGCAAATTATTTATTTTTGTATTTTGAAGGTGACGGAGTAATTCCGCTTTCCAGCCAAAAACTATCTCAACGGTGTGTTCCCAACTTCTCTAAAATTCAATATAAAGAATTATTAATTGATCTGCCTCATTTTGAAATTCCCTATCAAGCCGGGGAAACTATACTCGATGCCTTAACTCAGCCTTAAATCCGCACTCCGGTAAAAGCTTGGGCTCTTCAAAGTAGTCTACCAGAGGATAATTTCTACAAATGTTAGGGCGCCAGAAATAATTGCCGCATTTTCCATCGGGTTTAAGATGCTTACAGGTAAACGCTAGATAATGATTATTACGATCGATATCTAACAATATAAAATCAAACAACCAGGTTATCCATTTAATCGAAAGTTTAGTAAAAAATGGGCTCTCAATTTGTTTGCGGGTCATTTTTAAAAGAATTCTTTTGCAACAGCTACCACATTGCTTACATTTGCCTCCTAAAACCCAATTGGTTTTAAAAAATAGCTTCTTTAATGAATTTAAGATGAAATTATCCAGAATAACAAAGAGCATTATAAATCTTTTGATGATTTTCATGGTTTACTTTTTTAATCTTTTTTTTATTTTCTCGCTAGTTAATTCTCTTAGCGCGTCGGCGGCAATCCATTTTGCGGATTTTGAATCAAGTTTTTTTATTTCTCGCGCAGTTACAATGGCTTTTTTATTTAAGTTTTTGTTTTTTTTGCCAATGGTACGCAGGGCCCAATTGACCGATTTTTTTACGTAATGGCGCCCGTCAGTAGCTTCTTTTTTTATAATTGATAAATATTTAATAAAAAGCGCGTCACTGGCAGATTTATCATGAACAACTAAGGTAGACATTAATGCAAAGCCAGCTCTTTTGGCAAATTCCTCTTTGCGTTTAGTCCATTCTCGTACTTTTTTATGAGCTAGGTCAGTTTTGCGAAACAAATGCATGCAAGCATTGTCGCAAACCGCCCAGTTATCAAAATCTTTAACCCATTTTTCTAGTAATTTATCATCAACTTTTTTTGGATCCACAATCAGCGGAGCTAAAATTTTAGTTTCGTAAGCGCCAAACTTCCAAAGTTTTTCGGCAAGCTTTTGATCAATGCCAATTTTGGCGGCCATAGCTCGAAGTTCGGGAAGCGATACACCATACACCTTTTTGCTAACGATTCCATAGCGGGCCATACCGTCAATACATTCTTGATTAGTTAAAGATTCGAGTTTTTTGATGATTGATTTGAATTGCATTACTTACTTAGGGGAATTAACCCACGCATCCATTGCAATCGCAGCTTGTTTTCCGTCACCCATGGCTGAAATTACGGTCGCCGCACCCCGTACCAAGTCTCCTCCCGAGAAAACACCCGGAATCGAAGACATGCCTTTATCATCCACAATTACCCCACCCCATTTTTCAGTTTTAATCCGTGGATCTGCATGTGGAATCAAAGGATTAGGCGTTTGACCAATGGCAACGATGATAGTATCAACTTGAATTTTATATTCGGACCCTTCGATGGGAACCGGACGGCGGCGGCCGGAAGAATCGGGCTCACCTAATTCCATTTTTAAGCATTCCATTTCTTTTACCCAGCCGTTTTCGTCACCAAAAACTTCGGTAGGCGCGTTTAAAAGCACAAATTTAATGCCTTCTTCTTTGGCGCGTTCAATTTCTTCGATACGGGCCGGCATTTCTTTTTCGGTACGGCGATAAACGATAGTTACTTCATCCGCACCAAGACGTAAACTACAGCGTGCCGCGTCCATGGCCACATTGCCGGCTCCGATAACTGCTACTTTCTTGCCAATCTTAACGGGAGTCATATATTCGGGGAATTTATAGCCCTTCATTAAGTTAACTCTGACTAAAAACTCGTTAGCCGAGTAGACCCCTTTTAAATTTTCACCGGGAACGCGCATAAAGCGAGGAAGACCTGCTCCTGCACCTAAAAATACTGACTTATATCCTTCATCAAACAACTGTTGAATGGTAATGGTTTTGCCAACGAGTACGTCGAGCTGTAAATCTACTCCTAAGCTTTGTATATATTCTACTTCTAGCCTAACAATTTCTTTAGGAAGACGAAATTCGGGAATGCCGTAGCTTAAAACTCCTCCAGGAAGATGCAATGATTCAAATAATGAAACGGCATAACCTTTACGGGCTAGTTCACTGGCACAAGTTAATCCCGCCGGCCCCGAACCTACTACCGCCATTTTAGGGGCGTCGGGCGGCCGGTCTCTGGTCTCTGGTCTTTGGTCTCCGGTCTTCTGCGTTCTTTCCCAATCCGCCGCAAATCTTTCTAAATAGCCAATCCGAATCGGGGTCCCCTTTTTACCTAGGATACATACCTTTTCACATTGATCTTCTTGAGGACAAACCCGACCACAAATTGCCGGTAAGGCATTTTTTTCTTTTAGTTTTTTTGCCGCAGCGTCAAAATTTCCTTTAGCAATTTCTAAAATAAAAGCGGGAATATCAATTTCGACCGGACAGCCTTTAACACAGAAAGGTTTTTTACATTGAATACAGCGCTTAGCTTCGGCTACCGCTTGTTCAGTAGAAATCCCTAAGGCGACTTCTTCAAAATCTTTAATACGGTTGTCAGCTTCGCGCTCGGGCATAATTCTTTTGTTGATATCGTCAGTCATAACTAGATTTTTACTCCTAAAATCTTACAAACATGTTCTTCGGCTTGTTTTTCTTCAGTCTTATAAGTTGAAAGGCGGTTTTTTAAGTCCACAAAATCAACTAAATGGCCGTCAAATTCGGGACCATCTACACAACCAAACTTGGTATGACCGCCAACAATCACGCGGCAAACACCACACATGCCAGTAGCATCTAACATAATTGGATTTAAGCTCACGATGGTTTTTAAATTAAGCGGTTTAGTAATATTGGAAATAACTTCCATCATCGGCACCGGACCTACCGCAAAAACTAAATCCATTTTCACATTGCCTTCGATCATTTCCTTTAAGATATCCGAAACAAAACCTTTTCTGCCGCAGGAACCATCATCGGTTATGATATGTAATTCGTCGCTTTCTTTTTCGATTTTATCTTTTAAAATTAAAAGGTCGGTGCAACGTGCTCCGATGATAGTGATAACTTTATTTCCAACTGCTCGATAAGCTTTGATTGCCGGCAGTATTTCGGCGATCCCCACTCCACCGCCAATTACTACTACGGTGCCCAATTTTTTGATATGCGCCGGAGCACCTAATGGCCCCAATAAATTAACTAATTCATCTCCTACCTTCATCGTATCAAGAACTTTGGTAGTAGCGCCAACTTTTTGAAAAATAATGGTAACTTCACCTTTAGCGGGGTCGGTTTCGGCAATGGTTAGCGGGACGCGTTCGCCTTTATCGCTTACTCGCAAAACCACAAATTGTCCGGGCTGAGCATTTTTTGCAATCCGCGGAGCCGCAACTTTGATTAAAGTAATGTTATCGGCTAGTTTTTCTTTGTGTAATAATTTAGGCATAGAAAGAGTATTTTAGCGCACCCTAGAAGAAAAATCTAGAGAGCATAAGCGATTGACCTTCTCTATAGAAGGAGTAAAATATGATCACAAGCCATGAAAATCAAGTTATTCCTAATATTCATCATAGTCTTATTAGGAACGGTATCTTCTTATGCCGAAACCTATACTGCTGACCCATCCCGCATCGGAATTGGAGCAAAGCCTCTATCTTTAGGAAAAGCAGTTACTGCCCTACCCGATGACGCTTCCGCCATTTTTGCAAATCCCGCCGGTCTTCCGGATGGCGATAAAATTCGCTTTACCAGTATGAGCGGAAAATTAATTGATGAATACGATTACGTTACCGTCGGTGTTTCTCATCCACTTGGTCCGGGCACAATTGGTATCGGCTACGTAAATTTAGGCACCGGTGATATTCCAATTACTTCGGTTACCGGCAGTGGTACGACTGCCACAATTAGTGTCCTAGATAGTACTGATTATTATTCAACCGCGTTAATCGTATCTTACGCCATGGTACTCGATCATTTTCCATTTTTACCAATGATGAAAAATCCCTCCGTCGGCGCCAACTTTAAATTATTGTTCCAGGGATTTTCCAATACTTCTTCCCTCGAAGGAGCGGCCGGGACCGGCATGGATATGGATATCGGCTCCCAATGGAGTCCGGCTTCCTGGTTAAACTGCGGCATCAACTTTAAAAATATTTTTCCCGCTAGTTTAGGTGGCAGATTTATCTGGCAAAGAAACAACGTCACCGAAGAAATCCCCATGACCATCAACATCGGCACCAACTTTATTCTTTTAGGAGATGAAGGGCTTTATTCAGTGGGCGGGCAAGAATTATCTTTTTTAGTTGATTCAGAAATGAGCTGGCGCGAAGTTAGACCCGGTATTTGGCACCTTGGCACCGAGTGGAAACCAGTCAGCATCTTAGCCATTCGCGGAGGAATTGACCAAAGCGTTTCCGCGGATGACAACGGAGCACCTACGGTAGATAACAATCTTTGTGCCGGAGTAGGCTTAAATTACCGCGGGTTTTCCTTTGACTACGCTTACCATCGTTTCGGGGATTTAGATATAACCACTTCACACTTCTTCTCGTTGGGGCTTGAGATTTAAATTTATTTAATTTCAAAAATGGGTGGTGCGGCAGCTTTATGCGCGGAAGCCAACATTCTTTGTTTAACTTTATTACACATGGCAGGATTACATTCTTTTTCGTTGCCTTGCTCAATGGCTTCAATAATTTTATCGAGTTCATCGTAAGTAATACCCATTTCACCTTCGTCAGTTTGCCCGTGCCAAAGCCCCGCCGAAGGATGTTTTTCAATAATTTCTTGAGGAACTCCCAGTTCGATAGCTAAACTGCGAACTTCTTTTTTGAGCAGTCCACCCAGCGGTTCTAAGTCTACGCCCCCATCCCCATACTTAGTAAAATATCCCATTACAATTTCGCTTTTGTTTCCCGTCCCCACTACCAAATAATTTAATTTATTGGCAAAATAATATAAAGCCGTCATACGCAGGCGCGGCCGCAAATTTACCGTAGCTAAGTCTTTATCATCCGGCGAACATTTTTTACCTTCCAACGCATGATAAAAACTATTAAGCGTATCATCTAATTTGGCTTCGTAAGTTTCAATTTTAAATTTTTCGGCCAAATCCTTGGCATGCTTAGCATCTTCGGGATTACTAAAACACGGCATCAAAAGCCCCAGGGTAGTTTTGGGAAATGCTTTCTTACATAAAACTGCAACGGCAGAAGAATCAACTCCACCCGAAAGACCAACCACGCACCCTTTGGCTCCAGCAATTTCTACTTTTTCTTTAATCCAGTCTGATATTTTGGTTGGTAAGTTCATGATTAATCTCCTTTGGAATCAACCCAACTAGTATTCTAACAAAAAGAAGAGTTAGCGCAAAGCTGATTTGGCAATCTGAATAAAATCATGACAAAATAATGAAATTTATCAATTAATTATCCGATAACTAAATAGAAGGAAAAGATGATTTTTATGCCAAAAATATCAAAATTAAATCGTAATCGAATTGATCTGCATGTTCATTCCACCCACTCGGACGGCAGACTATCGCCGCAAAACATATTAAGGCAATGCTCTCAAGAAAGAGTAAATATGGTTGCGCTTGCCGATCACGATCGTCTAACTCCAGATTTACGTGCAGTCGCCCGTTCCTTAGGCATAAGATTGGTAATTAGCACTGAACTTGGATGCTATAGGAATGATCCTACAAAAATGGAGCACCCTTTACATATATTGGGGTATGGGATAGCTCCTTCTTCAAACAAAATATTAAATAAATTAGCGGCCCTCGATGAATCCAGAAGAAATGATTGTTCCAGATTCAGGCAAGCACTGGAAGCTGAAGGGCTGGAAGTCAGAGAAGAAGATGTATTAAGAGAAGCCAAGGGACAAATCCCGCGGCGCTTCCATTACTCCGGCGCAACCGCAAAAAATCCAAATAATTTTGAACTATTAAGCCGATTGTCCCCTGACCCAAAACTTAAATATGCCACTTTACGTCAAATAATGTCCGATTGTGTTTCTCGAACATCCGTATTAAGTCCCGCCGAAGCAACAAATTTAATCAAAAGCTCCGGCGGTTTTCCGGTTTTAGCACATCCCTGCCATAAATCCGATGGCTGGCCTACTCCAGATTCCCCCGGCTTAGCTGAATTTATCGAAGAACATTTACCCTTGGGCTTAATCGGGATGGAATGCTACTCTTCCCATCACCAAAGCCACATGATACCGCAACTCATTAAAATTGCTACGGATTTGAACTTAGCAATAACCGGAGGGACAGATTTTCACGGAAGAGAAGGAGAAAGATTGGGAGCGATAAAATTTAAAGATGTCTCCACTTTTATTGATTTAACCGATGATATGCTCAATCCAAGAGGATGTCAGATAATATATTCCGCATCGGATTTAGGATAATTATGCAAGCTCAAATTAACAAAGTTAATAGTTTTAAATTAAATGTTTTCCCGCGAAAGCTGAGAACCCTAAACCAAACGGTTCAGGTAGAAAAAAGAAGAAACATTCTTTATCTGTTAGCTGACCACGCCGGGAGACCCGGTCCCGGCCCCAAAGCATACTTGGGCAGCATATGTACAAGAACTGGAAATATTATTTCAACGTTCGGCCGCAGCTCTGCAGTTGACGTTTTATTAGATCACCACGGGAAATTACATTTTAAACATGGAGATGATTATTTTGGCCAGCTTGAAGTAGAAGTTATCTTGCCAGAAGAAACCACTTTAACGATGGATGCCATAACCTATCAACATCGACCACCCTTAATCAAAAAAATGCACATCGGAAACCCGGAGCAAAAAACACTAACCCTTTCGGTATCCAGCCTCACCCTCTGGAGAGAGGTTACAACAGAAAATATCCCGGATACACAATTAGGAGACTTCAGTTTAGTTGAACAGCCTTTTCTTTTTGCTTTTGGCTTTGATGGAAAAGTTACCGTTGGCCAGGGAATTCTTCCACAAAATATAGCGGCGGCATTAGGTAAGCTGCAACAAGAGGTTCCACGTTTTGTTCACCTTACTCAAGAACCAGACCTCGGCGAAAATTTCTTATGTCAACACGTCAATTTACCCCGAAGCCAAGTTTCATATTCGATATTGACAAGAGAAGTTCATTTATCCGGATTAAACATTGGCATCCGAGGCAATATGGACCTTGCCAGTTTTGGCCTACACTGGAATTTGGTTTTCAACTGGGGAGTAAAAGAATAAAAAATATCAATTTCCTGAAAAAATATGCCTCCTGAAAGTGAAATTTTTGCACGTGTATTCCGATAAATAAGCAGAGACTTAAAGTCCAAGGTTAGGTTCGAGAAGCCGCCAATTTTTTTCTGGCGGTTTTTTATTTTTAAAGGGGTGGTCCATATGCCAAAAGTATTAATTATGGGAGCCGGAATGGTTTCGAATCCGCTGGTAAGACACGTCTCAAGACTAAAGGGGTACCGCGTCACCGTTGCAGACCAAAACTTAAGCGCCGCACAAAGAGTGATTGGAAACCAAAGAAACTGCCGTTCAATCGCCTTAAACGCCACTGATATCGCAGCAGTAACAAGAGAAGCTAATCAGGCCGATATTGTGGTAAGCATATTGCCTCCGGAATTTCACGTTGGAGTAGCAAAAGCCTGTTTAGATGCCAATTCACATTTAGTAACCACTTCATATATCTCTCCCGACATGGAAGCCCTGCACGAACAATTTTTACAAAGAGGTCTTCTTTCTTTAAACGGGATGGGACTTGATCCGGGAATAGACATTCTTTCTGCCATGCAAATAATCCATAGAACCCAGGCCTCAGGCGGAAAGATCACCGGATTTTTCTCCGCCTGCGGCGGACTTCCTGCACCCGAAGCAAATAATAATCCCTTCGGATATAAATTTGCGTGGACGCCTTCCGGAGTTTTTAAAGCCATGACCAACGGCGCAGTTTATTTAAGAGACGGGAAACAAGAATCGATTCCCGCTGATCAACTTTTTGCTAATCCCACGCAACATGTATTTGAAGAAATTGGCACACTCGAAGCCTACCCTAACCGCGACTCGGTTAGTTTTATTGAAAGCTTTGACCTTCAGGGGGTCAGCAACATGCTGCGCGCTACTTTTAGGTATCCAGGCTGGTGCAGATTCTGGCATAAAGCAGCCCACACCGGAATATTAAGTTTGGATCCTATCGCGAGCCCTAATTCATTGAGATTCGTGGATTTAACCAGCAGAATCATTGGCGTAAAATCATCGGCCTCTGTACGCGAAGCGTTTGCCGCAACCATTGGCGAAGAAAAAGATTCTGAAATAGTTGAAATGGCCAAATGGCTGGGACTTTTTTCAACTGACGCTATCCCGACTAGATTGGATTCACCCTTTGCGGTTATCGTTCATCTGGCCGCCAAAAGAATGAAATATGCTAAAGGTGAAAGAGACATGTCTGCCATGCAGCACGTATTTGATATTGAAACACGAGACGGAACCCGACAAAGACAAACCTCAATTCTGGTGGATTATGGTATTCCAAACGGCGATTCCTCAATGGCAAGAACAGTTGGATTAACCGCCGCCATAGGTGCAAAACTAATTGCGGAAGGAAAAATTACTGCCCGGGGAGTTATTTTACCCACTCTTCCAGAAATTTATAATCCAGCAATCGAACAACTGGAAGATATGGGAATCAAAATGGAACACCGCTTTGAAACCTTAGACGGTTAATTATGATGCCGTCGGCCTTTGATTTTCCAGCTCGAATACGGGCGAGGTAAAAATTGTCATAAAGGCAGAGTCGCCTAAATAAAAATTATTTTCTGGATGGGTCCGGCTGCCGGTCAAACAAATATCCTGCGGATGAAACCAGCTCACAAACACAAACTTAATGCCCTGCCCCATCAAAGTTTGGATCGTACGCCAAAGTTCAGCCTGCTCATTCAAAAAAGAATCATTAAAATAAAATACCTTTACCTTAGCCCATCGCAGCTTTAAAAAGGGAAGCTCAATATCTTCTTCGATGTCCCGGATTACTGGGAATAGCCACTGACATTCATCAATAATTATAACTCTCGACTTTTTGCCAGCCGCCAAAGTTTCCGCTTTCGTTTTTCTAAAGCACTCTCTTACTACCTGCGAGCTAACTTTCTCCCTGATAAATTCATATACTAGGAGCCTCTCCCCCATTTTTAAATAAGCGGCTTTTCCTAAATGTTCCACGAGTACCGGTTGAAGCACATTTTGCGCCCAGTATGTTTTACCGATCTTAGTATTATTTCTAAAACAGTAATGGCGGTTTCTAACGCTGTCATGATAATGCCGGCCGCTAACATAGATCGATTCATATTTTTTTAGTCGGTCCACCGCCACCTGCGCGGCTTCACGGGCGGCTCCACGTCTAACTCTGTACACAAAACCGGGAACCAACTGATAATGGCCTTTCTGAATATGAGGACAGACTGGTGCCTTAATTGAAGTTCTCATAAACCACTCCGCCATCAAAAATAGTTAAAAGCGGACGGGTCGATAGTAAATCCGGCGCCGGAATTTTAAAAAAGTCAGGACGCAATACAACCAAATCCGCAATATATCCGGGCTTTACCGCACCTTCAACTTTTTCGCGGCAGGCAGCATAGGCATTTCCATAAATATATGCCCCAAGCGCCTGCTTTAAAGTTAAACGCTGGTTAGGATACCAGCCGCCGCGCGGAGTTCCGTCTAACCGCGTCCGCTGGGTCGCAGCAAATAAGCCTTTCATGGGATTGGGGGTTTCAATAGGAGCATCTGAACTAAAGGCCAGGGTAACTCTCGCTTCGTACATTTCTCTCATGCGATAAGCGCGGCGCGCTCTTCTTCCCAAAAACTCATTCGCAGTTGATATATCATCCGGAAGTTGTGACGGCTGCATCGATGCAATAATCCCTAACCAGGCAATACGCCTTAACTCATGGGTTCTTAAAAGTTGCACGTGTTCAATCCTTGACCGCAAATTTGGATCAATCGATCGCGAAGCTTCAATGGCATCAATAGCATTTTTATTAGCACGCTCGCCAATGGCATGAATTGCTGCAGGAAAACCATGTCTTGCGGACTCAACCACTTCTTCAATTAATTGATCGCGGGGAATCACTTCTTCTCCGCAGGAAAACGTGCCATTGTAAGGTTTAAACGTTAATGCGGTTTGCGCTCCCAGCGTACCGTCAGAAATAAATTTTGTTCCCAATACCGAAAATCTATCGTCTTCTTCCACGCGCGCCGCTAAAGCCAGCTCCAGATCTCTAAATAAAAATCCCATCCGGATCCTGAAATTTAACTGCCCGTTATCTCTCAAAGACTGATAAGCCGCATATTCTTCTCTTCCGGAAACGTCGCCAAAACCAACCCCAAAGGTATGGGTAGAAGTTATGCCTAGCGAAAACATTTGCGGTATGCCAATGCTTAACGCAGCCTTTATGGCCTCCTGATCCGGTTTGGGTATATGTGGCTTTACCAGATCGCAAGCTGTCTCCAAAAACACGCCGGTAGGATTACCAGCTGCATCCCTTATAATTTTTCCGCCTTCCGGATCCGCTGTGTTACGGGTAATTCCAGCTCTCTCCAATACTTCCGAATTAACCCAAAGCAAATGCGAACAATAACTAGTCAAAGCCGTTGGGATTTTTCCGGTTATCGCATCCAACTCCTGCCGGATCGGGAATCTTCCGCCAAATCTATCTTTATGCCAACCACCGCCCCGGATCCACTGCCCCACATCTAACCCTTCTGTTCTGCCTCTCACTGCTTCCAGCATTTTTTCCGGAGTTTTAGCTTCTCTCAAGTCAAGTTGAGTCAGCCTTAATGAGTAATCAACAAAATGAGTATGGCCATCTACAAAAGCCGGCATGAGGACGGCGCCTTTCAGGTCAACATCGCTCCCCAAACAAGGTGGTGCTTTTCTTTGGGCGGGTCGCACTTCGATAATTCTTCCGTGCTGGCATACTACATCACTAAGTCCCCGGTCAAGCCGCGGGGTTTTTGGATGGAAAACGCGGGCATTTCTCAAAACTAATCTACCTGGCATAAAAATTCCCTCAAAACAGCAAAGCCGATCCTAAAAATTTAGGATCGGCCTGCTAAAATAATAAACTATATATTCACATCGTGTTTATCTTTTAATTCTGCACCGTGTTCAATTAGTGCGTCCAGCATTAATTGATTATCCGCATACCTTGGAGTAAATTCTCCTCTCCAAACAATAACCGCATTTCTTATCTGCGGCGGAAGTGAATTTCTTCCTACAGCAAACGGTTGATTATATTCTGCGCTAGCAATACCTGAAACAAACGGCAAAAGCATACGGCTAAATTCCGCCGCCGAAACTGCCGGCAATTCACAAGGCATGGTTTCTACTGCGTTAACCGGAATCCCAGTACCGTTCACTCCATAAGTAATTCTACCGGTGCTAGGATTATATACATAAAATGGATTTTCAGGTTTAGTCCCCGCTAGCGTTCCATGCATCGGACCTTGGCCAGTAGTTGCATTAAATACGTCGCATCCTACATCGCCAATGGCTACCAAACGATTATCCGAGGTACTTAACGCCGATGCCATAAGATCTCTCGAGACCAAAGCTGGCTGTCCAGGTTTCCAAAGCGCATTATTCATAAGCAACGTAAAGAGATGCAGATAGCGACCCATAGTAGATTCATAAGCCTCGGGATCAGCATCTAAATCTGTTTTTGAACCCGGTCTTCCATCAATCCTCTGGTATCTTCCATTTGGTCCGATTCGGTCAAACAAAACGCTGTAAACTTCATTTCTCGAAAGCGATTGCAGGGTTGCCGGATCCAGGAGATCGCTGGGCGAAAGGCTTTTTGCTCCGAGAGCATTATATATTTCAAGCGAACCTTGTCCGCAGCGTCCACCACCCGTAAATCCAACAATCATGGGCGGCATACCATCTGGAAGTCCATTCTTTTTAATATCCTTTCCGATTTTTCCTAGCTGCGCCTTGATCTGATCAATTGCATCCTCGCCAGAATAATCAAAAGCCTGCCTGACGGATAAAAATGGATTTTCAATTCCCATCACATCCAATCTTCTACCTAACAGATGTAAAGAATCAGTCATACCTACAATTCCCGCAAACCGGCCAAAAGCAACTAACCTCTCCCCCCTATCATTTGTAATATATTCATAATCAACATAAGTTGCTCGGGCATCTACAATATTTTGCAGCATATTCATATTTTCCGGCTGTCCCTTAGTAACATGCCCAAAAAATACATAGACTCCATTTTCCTTAAAAACATCCGCCGGAATTTGTTTTACCCCAAACATCAATGGTTTCTCCGGACTTAGCTCGGTAACAATGCGGGCACCGGCATCCCGGTACGCTTGCGCTGGATAAATCCTGAGTGGAGACCTTTGAACTGTAACTTCTAATGCATGCTGGCCGGTTAATTCCGCAACCGCAGACGGATTTAAAGTTACCCTTCTTTCATAACGATGCATCACTTCACGCGGGATCTGGACGGTTCTGGCTCTTTTTTGAACTGGTCGTGCTACGCTTGTCATATTAATTCCCCCTTTCATTATTATAAGTATATGTTTTGCCAAGATTCCGATTTAGAATGTATCCTTTTTTGCACCTCCTTCAAACTTATCTTTTGTTAATCCCATATTTAATTTTGGCTTCATGGTCGGAAACAAGATAATATCTCGAATAGAAGCCGAGTTGGTTACCACCATAGCTAACCGGTCAATTCCAATTCCCAATCCACCCGTAGGTGGCATCCCAATTTCTAAAGCCTGCACAAAGTTTTCATCAAAAGGATGCGCTTCCTCGTCTCCTTGCCCAGCTCTCACCACCTGTTCTTCAAAACGCAATCTTTGATCGATCGGATTATTTAATTCCGAAAAGGCATTGGCAATTTCCATTCCGCCAGCCACAAAAGCTTCAAAGCGTTCTACATATTCCGGATCCTCCGGACAGCGTTTGGCTAAAGGGGTGGTAACCGTTGGATACCGGGTCACAAAAGTGGGTTGAACCAGCTGGCTTTCGGCTAATTCTTCAAAAAGCGTGGCAATGATCCATCCACGCTGCATGTTATCTTCAAGTTCAATTCCTCTTTCTTCGGCAATGGCTCTTAAACTGTCAACACTGGCTCCCATTACCGATACCCCACCCATCTGTTCAATTGCAGCCTCCATGGTCACCCTTCTCCAGGGCGGAGCAAAATTTAGCAGCGTTCCTTGATAATCAATTTGATGTTTGCCGCAAACTTCCCTGACAATGTGCGCCACCATAGTTTCGGTAATCCACATCATTTGCTCATAGTCAGTATAAGCCCAGTATAATTCCATGGAAGTAAACTCAGGATTATGTTTCTTATCAATCCCTTCGTTTCTAAAAATTCTTCCAATTTCAAAAACCCTTTCGTAACCACCGGCAATCAAGCGCTTTAGATCAAGTTCGGTCGCAATGCGCAGGGTCAAATCCATACCCAAAGCATGTGATGTAGTGACAAAGGGTCGCGCAGCGGCTCCGCCGTGCATTTCCTGCAATATCGGCGTTTCAACCTCCATAAATTCATGTCCCCATAAAAACTGGCGCATTTCGCGCACTACCTGACTGCGGGCTCTAAATCTTGCTCTAACCGAAGCATTCGAAGCCAAATGCATATAGCGTTGACGCTGCTGAAGCTCGGGATCATCCAGTCCCATATGGGTTCCTTCTTCACTGGTTTTTCCCGGCAGAGGACGAATGGCTGATGCCAGAAGCGTATAATCTTCTATCCTTAAAGTTAATTCACCGGTCCGGGTATGAAACATGCGCCCTTGCAGCCCTAAAAAGTCACCCGTGATTATTTGTTTTCTAAATAAACCATATGCTTCTTCCCCAACTTCGTCGCTTTGCATAAAAATCTGAACACGGCCGGACTCATCTTCAATGTGTCCGAAAGAAATTCTTCCCTGTTCTCTTTTTAATACTAATCGGCCGGCAATCCTGACCTCGGTTGGCAAGGCTCCTCCCTCGCCGATTGCTTCGCACTGACTTCTTAAATCACCAATATGATGGGTCCGGTCATATTTTGTAGCGCCATAAGGATTAATCCCCTGCTCCAACAAATTTTGCACCCGGGTATACCCTTGAATTACAGTTGGGTTCCAGGTTGCAGGATATGGAGACAAAATAATGTCTGAAACTCTTAACACAACTTCGCCGCGATGATCATGACTGACATCCCCAATAAAACCAAAATTATCTCCGTTTCCCATAGAAATCCTTAATGCATCAATGCTTTGCTGAGGGATAGATCCCTTAGCAAACATAATTTGAATTTCGCCACTTTCATCCGTAACTTTTCCTTGTGATGCTTTATGGATTTTTCCTTTAATGACTAAATTCCCGATAATTTGAATACCCTGCGGCAGGTTAGCTCCTTGCGGCAGCGCTTCGCACCGGGTTCTCAATTCTGCGACGCTGTGGGTACGATTAAAAGTGTTGGTAGAATGGGGCTTAAAACCTCCTCGTATAACAGAATGCAGATTCCCGTATCCCCTAATCCTTGGAGCAGTTGCCTTTGAAGTTGTAGATACCATTTTGTACTCCTTTCTTTTTTTCAAAATAAAAAAGCCGTTCCGATTTGTCGGGACGGCTTCTTGAACCTTTTATCAAAGATTGGACTTTTGTCTCTAGTAGTATATCGGGAGGTAGTTAAATAAATTTCACTTTTTCTGGGGTTTATTTTGGGGTTAGCGGCCAAATCGAGGATAAAGCATTAAGGGCACATTTTGCCAGTAACTCGTTACATCTTCATTTTACACTCGGCAAGGTATTATATCCTTGCGGGATTACATAAATCAAAGGATTTGGCGGCAGGTGTCGTACCGCCTCCGCTAAAGCGTCCTGCATATTCGATACGGGGATGATTTGCATTTTCTTAACCTGGGAATGATCCATTTTAGTTAACCAAATAACTTTAAAGGTTTCGGCTTTTTTAACTGCGGCATAAACGGTATGTTTTGAAATTAAAAATTGGCGCTTTAAGTCTTTAGCAATCGCTTCCGCACTGCCGATTTCAGCCCAGGCCAAATATTCGGGACGGGGATAGCCCATCTCTGATTCGGCAACTACAATTAAAACCCCACCCGGCTTCAATACGTATGAAGCATTTTCCATCGCCTTATGCGCCTGTACAAAATCAATATCTTTGGGATGCCCGCCCGCCGAAACAATCACTAAATCGGCTTTCTCCTTAACTGCTACCCGCGCATAACGATCGATAGTTTCACAACCAGAGAGATGCGCTTTTTCGATATCTCCCGAAAAGACAAAAGACAGCTCTTTATCCTGATTTAATACTACGTTAATAATAAAAGTGGGGACTAAGAGCTTCGCCGCTTCCAGCATATCCTCGTGCACCGGATTATTGATTAAGTTTCCGGTCACTGCATATTTGCGTTGTCCATGCTCTTTTATTTCGGCTAGAACAAATTTATGATTATTTTGAATGGTTTCATAAGATGAAATCCCGGGCAATGCCGTTTTGCGTCCTCCGGCAAACCCGGCAAAATAATGATAGGTAATTCCGCCGATAAAAATGCGCTTATCCGCTTCCACCGCGATCTTATTCATGAAAATTTCATTGCCGCGGGAAGTTTTGCCGATTTTGACCAAATTATTTTTATTTTCTGAATCATGATCAAGCAGTTTTACCCGCTTTGCGGCGGCGTTGCCCACAATTTTTTCTTGTTCCGCCCGGGTATGGGAAAGATGAGTGCCTCTGGAAAAAATTACCGTAATATTTTCATCCGGAACTCCAAATTTATTGAGCTCATCTAACAGCAGCGGCAAAATTACGTCGGTTTTGGTATGACGGGTTTTATCCGGAACGCAAATGGCAACCGTATCCCCCGCTTTGATAAAATCTTTGAGCGGCGGACTATCAATCGGGCTAGAAAATGACGCGATAATCGACTGCGCCGCGTTTTTGACCGCGGGCATGGTTTTGCCTTCGAGTTTTCCTAATAATTTTCCCGGAGGCAAGTCAAATGCAACTTCAGCTTTACCGTAGTTTAGTTTAAGCATTAAAAACTGTACCTTAACTTTGCAAAATAATAAGTATTACCTAATAGTCCGGTCGGATCCTGGGTGCTATTAGGATTATACTCCGTTCCGGATGAGCCGCCCATCGTCAAAGCTCCCAGATAAAAATCAAGATCATTTAAAACATTCCAGGTCCACATCGGATAAATCACAAAGCTTCCGTCATTAGTATTTAAAATATAGCTAAGTTGAATTTGATAGATATCACCGTATGTTCGGCTGGCTCCCAGATAAAGATAATCACGCGCCAACTGATAAATTGATCCGGTCAGATACGAAGTCCAGTCATAAGCCGAAACATTGGTAGCACCCAGTCCGTTAAAATAATATTCTCCAATTAACATTACATCGGTTTCAAAAGTATAGTCTGCCCCTAAAATATACCGACTGTATTGCCGGCCGCTGTTTAAAAAGACATTAATATATTCACCCTTAACTCCAATGGTTAAAAGTTCTCCTACAAAATCCCCGCCAAATTGATTATCCCCCGCCGAATTCAACTTTACAAAACTGGAAGAGAAATCAAAAAGTCCGGCATTCCCCTTAATTTTAAAAGCAAATTTATCGTTAGCGGGATTTTGCTGGGCGGTTTGTACAAATTCCATGTACGAAGCCGCCCCTAAAGGCACAATAGCACGGGCGGCACTAATCCCCTCTCTTTCCTCATCCGAAAGAGTTAACGAAAAAGGGTTAAACACATCGGTTGGGTTCCAGATATAGCCGGTCCCCCACGCGATCCGCTGCCTCCCCACCGTTAAATCCACCATTGGAAAATAAATTTGGGCATAACAACGATCTAAGCTGTTATATCCCGGGAGCGTAACCAAACTGCTGCCGTCCATCCGGTTATAAACCAGTTCAGTATGGATATATAAGTGGTCACCAATTTCGCGCGCAATTCTTAACCGAACTTTATCTAAAGCGGCAACCCGCGGGGCGTCTTTAAACATAACGTAGTCGATCTCAGAACGAATGTATCCGCCAATATCCCAGTCTTCAGCAAATGAGGCAGAGGCGGCAACCAGCAGCAGTAATAATACAATATAGATTAAATTGTATTTTTTCATCCCTTACGTAAATTTCTCAGTGAAAAAATTCCGGCAGGAAGCTTAACATCCAATTCAATACTATCAATAATAAAGTCAGTTTTACTATCTTTTCTCAACATATTCCGCATGGTCATATAAGTTGGATAGTATCGTCCCCCGCCCAGATGATCAACCTTAGTAACCACCATAACTTTTAAGAGTTTTCCGCTTTTAGCATACAATTCTTCTTTTAAATACACAAAACGCTCTTTATCAACCCAGAGTTTGACCTTGTAATAAGTAACTTCCTTAACTTTGGCCACTAACTCTACCACATAACATTCGCGGTCCAGATATTTTTCGCTGCCCACTAATTTGGCATCATATTTTTTAACCAGCGAGTCCGATTCCATCGAATCTTCGTAGGAAAAATCGGATCCCATCATTGACTGCCGGAGCATATGCCCGGCAATTTTAATTACCTTCTCTACGCTCGGCAGATACATCCAGAGATTATCTCCGATTTTTAAATATTTAACTCCCTTGTCGCGATTTGGATATAAAAATTCAGCATAAGCTTTGTCGCTCCCCTCCGAATACATTAACAGTTTTTTTTCTCTCACTGTATCCGCTTCCGGTTTGCCGGTTTTCTCATCCACTTCAATCCCGGTTTTGATAATCATGCGCGCGGTCATCTTGGCCGTTTTAAAAAGCATGTTCTGGTCAATTCTTTTAATGATTTCTTCACCCGTAATAGCGTTAGCCAAAGAAGCAAAAATAAAAAGAAATAAAATGATAAAACCAATTTTTTTCATATGCAACTCCCGTCAAAATAATCCAAAAATTATTATACTACATACGCCGACAAAGTCTTTAATTTTTCTTCAATTTTAGCTCTGGTTTGTTCGACTTCTTCTGGAGTTAAATTTTCTTTTAGATAAATCGGATCCCCAAAGACAATAGAAATTTTACTAAACGGCATGGGAATCAGATATTTATCCCAGCGCCACGTTAACTTCAATGCACTTTCGGCACGAATCGTCACCGGCAAAATAGGACAGCCGGATCTACTAGCCAAAGTTATTGATCCCGGCTTCATTTTATAAATCGGTCCCGCCGGTCCATCCACCGTAATCCCCAAACCGTATCCATCTTTCAAGCATTTAAGCGAGATCATCAAATCCCCGATCCGATCAGCCATTTTTCCTTTTTCGCTGATGCGCAATACTTTATAGCCCAACCATTTTGATACCAACCCGATAATATCTCCTCGTAAACCCTGAGCGGCTAGGATACAAATTTTTTCTTTACGGAAATAAGGTAAAAGCGAAAACGTGGCTTGATGCCAAATTACAAAAATTGCAGGCTGGTTAAGCTCTTTTAATTGATCGAACGCATTTTGGTTGATCGTTTTTATTCTTAAGGTGCAATTTACCAAAATCTTCAGCGTAAAAAGAAGGGCCGCGCACAGCCGGATATAGATAGTTAAAATTACTTTGATCATGATTGAAAAACCAGTCCTCACCTGTTATATTCTAAACACTTATTCACGGAGGTTCAACTATGCAAAAAAGAGCAAGCTGGGGATCACAAATGGGATTTATTTTAGCCGCGATCGGGTCCGCCATCGGCTTAGGAAACATCTGGCGTTTTAGTTACATGACTTACAAAAACGGAGGCGGAGCGTTCCTGATCCCCTATCTGGTAGCACTACTGATTGTTGGGTTTCCGCTTTTAATTTTAGAATACGGCCTCGGTCACAAAAAACACGGCGCTTCGTCGCTGGCCTTTGCCAAGATCAGCCGAAAAATTGAATGGCTAGGTTGGTGGATGCCCACTTTTGCCTATTTTGGAATTATGCTTTTTTATACGGTAATTATCGGCTGGTGCGTCAACTTTATGATCTACAGCATAAATTTATCCTGGGGAGCAGACCCCGAAGCATTTTTTATTAAAAACTTCCTGCAGCTTTCTTCATCATCTACTCAAATCGGCAGCTTAGTGTTACCCATTGTCTTTAGTTTGGCCTTCGTGTGGCTGGTTTGCTGGTTTATCTGTTTCAGAGAAGTAAACCACGGCATCGAAAAGGCCTGCATAATTTTTATGCCGCTGCTTTTTGTGCTGACTATGGTTTTAATCGGATGGGGATTCACCTTGCCGGGAGCACTGGAAGGAATTAAATGGTATCTCAAACCCGATTTTTCCAAAATTATGAACTGGGAAGTATGGATGGCAGCTTTCGGACAAATATTTTTCACCTTAACCCTGAGTTTCGGGGTCATGATCGCCTATGCATCCTACTTACCTAAGAAAACTGACATCGTGCGCAACGCTTACCTCACCGGAATCATCAATTGTTTTTATTCTTTCATCATGGGTTTTGCGGTTTTCAGCGTATTAGGCTACATGGCCAATCAAGCCGGCGTTCCGGTCTCGGAAGTAGTAAAATCAGGGGTAGCCTTAGCTTTTATCGTCTTTCCTAAAGCCATTTCTCAACTGCCGGCATTCAATAATATCTTTGGAATATTATTCTTCGGTACTTTAGTTATTGCTGGGCTATCCTCAGCAATATCCTTAGTAGAAGCGTTCAGCCGCGCCTTAACCGATAAATTTGACTGGAACCGAAAAACAACCGTACACGTATTATGTGTACTTGGATTTTTAGGATCGCTTTTATTTGCTACCCAAGGCGGTCTTTATTTTATCGATATTGTAGATCACTTCATTAACTATTACGGATTAGTTTTAGCCGGAGCACTGGAATGCTTACTGATCGGCTGGGTATTAAAAGCACACGTATTAAGAAATCATATCAACGCAGTTTCAGGGTCACACTTAAATAAGCTCTGGGATTATCTAATTAAATTTGTGGTGCCTGCGATTTTAATCATTACGCTTCTTATAAATTTAGTTAAAGAAATCTCCGCACCCTACGAAGGCTATAGTATCGTGGCAATTTTAATTTTAGGAGTGCTGTGGCTGGTCGGAACCGCCCTCCTGGCACTAATCTTTACCATTCCAAAATGGGAAAAAGCTAAACTGGAGTATAATCACTTTGCCGAAGAAGATAAATTATTGGTATAAATAACTATGCTGCAAAGATTACCTTTATCAGAACTTAAAACCGGTCAATCCGGAACCATTGTCCAATTAATTGGGAAACCTAAGCTCCTACAAGATTTTATGACCCACGGCATACGGGTAGGATTGAAAATAAAAATCCAAAAGAGTGTGCAAAACGAAGGTTTTATCCACATTAATCTGGGAACCACTAAAGTATCTGTCGACCAGTCAGTAGCAAAATACATTATCGTTAGCATCAATCCATCAAAATCTGAAGACAAAGAAGATTTCAGTCAGTGGACCATCGATCCGAAAGATATCTAACCGAGCCCGCCGCAGGCGGACTAGCGAGTTTCTACTTTGCGCGGACGAATGACCTTGGAGTAGTCTTTGGGCGGCTGTCTAGTTTCCATTTTGTCTAACTTGCCTTGTTTTTCCAGCTTTTTATAAATCATGTACCAGGCACAATCCTGATTTGGATTTACTTCGCATTTGCCGTCGTGTGATCCGCCGCAGGGTCCATTTAAAAGCCGTTTAGAACAACGGGCTACCGGGCAAATGCCTCCGGTTTTTTCCAAAACACAGTCGCCGCACATCACACACATTTCATAAAACTTACCAATGCGCTTGGTGCGGCCTAAAAAGAGCGAATCCAGCGCCGGAATGACCGGTAGTTCGCTAATATCCGCAATGGTTTGTACCCCTGCCCCACATGACAGCACTAAAACCGCATCCGCAGTTTTAAATACCCCGCTCCCAACTTCTTTAAAGTCGATTCGATTTAAGCGGTCATCACAGGGCGCCTCTAAAACTTTGGAAGCTAATACTTCTTTACCGGCTTTCTCCAGTTTTTTAACTATGGCGGCTACTTCTTTTTCTCCACCGGTACCGCAACTAGTGGCACAGCGGCTGCAGCCAAAAACAATAATCTTTTCGGCGCCTTCCAGCGACTTTAAAATTTTTTCAAACTGTTTTTGTTCGGTAATAATCAAGATTATTCTTCCTTCGTAAAAACGATATCTTCAGCTTGCTTCGCTTCGGGGCGCATGTGCGGGAATAAAATTACGTCTCGAATGGACGATGAATTGGTCATCAGCATCACCAAGCGATCGATTCCGATGCCCAGTCCGCCCGCCGGCGGCATGCCGTATTCGAGCGCATTTAAATAATCCTCATCCATCGATTCGGTTTCCATATCGCCTTCGGCTTTGCGTTTTAGTTGTTCTTCGAAACGCGCTCTTTGATCCCGGGGATCATTTAATTCCGAAAATGCATTCGCAAGCTCCATCCCGGCCACCACTACTTCAAAACGTTCTACTAATCTATCATTTCCCCGTTTTTTCTTAGCCAAAGGCGAAGTTTCGATCGGGTAATCGGTAATAAAAGTAGGCTGAATGATATGGGGCTCGACAAACTTGTCATAAATTAAGTTGATCAGTTTACCTTTGCGCTCTTCTTCGTAGCCTTCGATGCCTTTACCCTTTAAATATTTATGCAATTCTTCTTCAGATAAATTAATATCGATCCCGGCATGCTCTTTTACTAAATCTGCTAAAGTCATTCTTTTCCAAGGAGCTTTAAAATCTAAATCAAAGTCTTTATATTTAACTTTAGTGGTGCCTAAAACATCGTTCATTACTTTTTCTACTAAAGCTTCGGTATTTTTCATGACTTCTTCATAGTCAACGTAGGCTTGATAAGCTTCGAGCATGGTATATTCGGGATTATGTTTGTAGGAGATGCCTTCGTTTCTAAAAGATTTACCGATTTCAAAAACTTTTTCTAAGCCTCCTACCAAAAGCCGCTTTAAATAAAGCTCGGGAGCAATCCGCATGTAAAGTTTCATGTCCAAAGCATTATGATAAGACTCAAACGGCCGCGCGGCGGCCCCACCCGCCTGCACCTGCAGGATCGGAGTTTCCACTTCGATAAAACCTTGATCAATTAAAAACCGCCGAATCGCAGCAATAATGTTACTGCGGATAATGAAAAGGTCGCGCACCTCTGCGTTGGAAATTAAATCCACGTAACGCTGACGGTAACGAATCTCTTTATTGGTTAAACCGTGCCATTTTTCGGGCAGTGGGTGCAAAGATTTAGTTAATAAATTGAATTTATTAACCTTAACCGTAATTTCGCCGGTTTTGGTTTTAAAAACATGGCCGTCAATACCAATAAAGTCGCCAATATCTAGTTTTTGGAAAAGTTTAAAGCGATCATCGCCAATGACGTCTTTTTTAGCGTAAATCTGAATTTTTCCGTCACCATCTAAAATATGACCAAAACAAGTTTTTCCGTGACCACGCCGGGTGACAAACCGTCCGGCAATGCGTATTTCCTCTTTTGATTCTTCAGTAATATCGTTAAATTTATCTAAAACCTCTTTTGAAGTATGGGTTCGAGAATAACTATACGAGTAAGGAGTTTCCCCCGCCGCTTCAAATTCCTCAATTTTATCGTAGCGCTGTTTAATCAGTTCGCTTAATTCGGGGGAATCTTTCTTTTCCATGATGCTTTATCCTTTTTCTGCAGCAATCATCTGCAAACCTTTTAGAGTTAATAATTCGTCAATTATATCAAAATTCACTGCTTTTGATAGCATTCGAGCATATCCTCCGGTAGCCACTACCTTGGCCGGTCCCAACTCATGCTTAAAACGCTTAATTAACTCATTCACTAATCCGATATAACCGATGTAAATACCAGCCTTCATGGCTTCGACGGTATCTTTGCCAATAGCCTTATCGGTGTCACTAATCATAATTTTGGGTAATTTTGCAGTTTTATCGTGCAGGGCATCTCTGGAAATTTCAATTCCCGGAGCAATGGCCCCACCCTGATAAGTCCCATCCTCGGATACCGCACAAAACGTGGTAGCCGTACCAAAATCAACTACAATTGCCGGAGCACCATAAAGTTTTTGGGCGGCATACGCATTCACTAACCGGTCGATCCCGATTTCTTTTTTGTTAGTCAGGGCAATTTTCATCTTAATATCATTATGCTGCACAAAATGCGGCTCGATTTTTAATTTTTCAACTGCCAGATGTTCGATCTCATCTTCGCGGGACGGAACCACGGAAGCAACAATAATCTTATCGATCTTTGCCCATTCGGTAACCGGAAGCTTGGAAGGACTCGGCGCCCGCCCGGATCGAACCAGATTCTTCCCGTCAAAAACCCCAAAAGTGATCGACGTATTTCCGATATCTAATGCCAATAACATGGGTAACATTATAGCTTGGAATGGGCTGGGAGGAAAGCAGGGTTTGGCTAAAATAATTGGCCTAAAAAGTGGAATTTTTAGAGTGAAAGTACGATAATAATGTAGAGGTTTCTAGAAAATGAAGAAGATTAAACACGTTAATCACGCCAGTATATTAAAAGGAATGGGATTAGGTGCCGCGGCAAGCATTTGTATTCTATTGATGGCAGCCATCGTTAAAACTCCGGTTTCTACTTCGGAAATAACTATTTTACTTTCACTACCCGTAGCCTTAGGCGCTTTTGTCGGGTACACAGTTACCTAATATTTCTTCAAAATCCTTCGGTAATTTTGCTTCAAATTCAACCAATTGCTTAGTGCGTGGATGATTGAACCCAATTTTTCGAGAATGCAGCATTTGCCGATGAGCACCCAGGTCGTTATTGCGTTTTCCGTAAAGTTGTTCTCCAACAATCGGATGTCCAATATGATTTAAATGCACTCTGATCTGATGGGTGCGCCCGGTTTTAATCGCAACTTCAAGTAAAGCATACTTATCAAATGTATTTAGCACTTTATAATGTGATACCGCTTCCCGATCTGATTTTTCTTCACTCAATACTGCCATTTTTTGACGCGCCACCGGATGACGGCCGTAAAAAGTTTTGATTTCACCGGACATATTTTTTAACTTGCCATGCACCAGGGCCCAATATACTTTTTGCACGGTGCGGTCCTTAAATTGCTGCATTAAAGCTTCCTGGGCTATATCATTTTTAGCCACGACCATCGCACCGGAGGTATCTTTATCTAAACGATGTACAATTCCCGGTCGAACCGTTCCTGAAATGCCGGAAAAATCTTTAATATGGAACATCAGGGCATTAACCAAGGTTCCATCCCAGTTTCCGACCGCGGGATGCACTACCATTCCCGGAGCTTTGTTAACCACAATGATGTCCTGGTCCTCAAAAATAATATCCAGCGGTAAATCCTGGGGGATTATATCGATTTCTTTTAAAGGAGGAATCTCATAGGTAACTTTATCGCCAATTTTTAGCTTGTGGCTGGCTTTAGCCGGAGCATTATTAACCTGAACCATTTTTTCCTTGATCAGTTTTTGGATGCGGGCCCGCGAAACATCTGCCTGCCCCTGCAAAAACTTATCTAGCCGGATATCGCTATTTTCTTCTGAAATTATGAATTCTTTCATGATTTTTTCCTCAGATAAAAGTAAAGCCAAATTGAGATTACTAAACCAATAACCGAAATGATCTGCGCCGAAGTTAAATTAAACAGCATTTTGGGATTAACACGAATAAATTCGATAAAAAATCGGTAAATATTATAGTAAATCAACCCGATACAAAAGATTTGTCCGTCAAATTTCTTTTTGCCCAGCCAGAATAACAAGACAATAAACATGATAAAAGCAATGCCCGATGCATAAAGTTGAGTGGGATGACGCATGCCCGAAAGATAAGGAAACTTCACCGCCCAGGGAACATTGGTTACGCATCCGTAGCAACAACCGTTAAAAAAGCAGCCGATTCTGCCGATAGCGTAACCCAATACCATTCCGGGAGTAATTACATCAAAGAATTTCCAAAACGGTATTTTTTTGACAATCAAAAAGATGGCCACAGTGGCCAGACAAAAAACCAGTCCACCCTGAAGTACTAACCCACCCCGCCAGATCATAAATGCTTCCCAGAAATTATTTAAATTACCCCAAAAGAAAACCACGTAGAAAAACCGCGCACCCACAATAGAAAAAATGATCACCAGCGCCGCTAAATCCCAAACTTTTTCGGTATAAAGCCCGTATTTCCTGATCAGATGGATATGGACCGCAATTCCTACAATAAAAGCCAGGGCTACAAAAAAGCCGTAGGCATGGATATTGATCGGCCCCCAACTAAGCAGTGTAGGATACATTCTTTTTATCCTTTCTGAACAAAAGCATTAAAATCAAGATAAATATTCCAATGTTAATAAAGGTATCGGCAAAGTTAAATACCGGCCAAAATCTAAAATCGATAAAATCAACCACAAACCCGCGCGTCAGGCGGTCCAATAGATTTCCTATACTGCCGCCAAAAATAAAACCCAAAACGATTTGATAAAGCTGGTCGGCCGGAGAAAGTTTAAGGTGAAAAAAGAAAACCACCGCCAAAACTACAATCCCTGCTCCCAATAAAAACACATTAGAACCTTTTAGAATCCCGAAAGCCGCCCCCGTATTTTGCACGTAGGTCAAATGTAAAATGTTCTTAATTAACGGGATAGACTGATTGGGAAACATCTGCCAGACCACTAAGCGTTTGGCGATTTGATCCAGCAAAAAAATCAGCAGGGCTGAAAAATAAAAGAACAGACTGGCTTTTTTCATCTAAGCATTGACTTACCTTCGGAAAGGTAACTGTTGACCATCTCAACAATTTGAGCAATGTAGTAACCAATAAACGGGAGGTCAATCATTTTAGATAAGAAAAATAAAACCAGGGCTACGATTACGGTCATGCCTACCGCAATTCCAAAACCGCGGGCGATCCCGGCTAAAAAATTAAACCAGATAAATTTGACCGGACGGGAAAACATAGCCGCGTATTCATCAAAACGGGCTTTTTCCATATGCGCCGCAAGTTTCGCAACATTACGGTTCAGATGATGGATTAAGCTTACTTCGTCTTGCGGTTTTTTCTCAGCCATGTATTTACTCCTTTCGATCCTCGACTCAAGTCCCCTGCTCCCAAGAGTTTAGGTACTTTTCTTGTTCTGGTGTAAGGGTATCAATTTCGATGCCCATCGACAAGAGTTTGAGCCGTGAAATTTCGCGGTCCAATTCAATTGGCACACGATAAACTTGTTTCTTTAATTTATCCGAGTTTTCATACATATACTTGGCGGCCAGCGCCTGGTTAGCAAAACTCATATCCATTACCATGGCCGGATGACCTTCGGCAGCAGCTAAGTTGATTAATCTTCCGTCGCCCAGGATATTGACTCGTTTTCCGCTTTTCAAAGTGAACTCTTCCACAAAATCGCGTATTTGTCGTCGATTGGTTGAAATTTTCTTGAGGCCTTCGATATCAATTTCAACATTGAAGTGTCCAGCGTTGGCAACTACCGCTCCATCTTTCATCGCTTCAAAATGTTCGGGACGTAAAACTGAAACGTCGCCGGTAACCGTTACAAAAATATCCCCTACCGGTGCGGCTTTAGCAATTGGCATAACGTTATAGCCATCCATGATAGCTTCTAAGCCTCTTAACGGGTCAGTTTCGACTACAATGACACGCGCGCCCATTCCTTCGGCCCGCATCGCCACCCCTTTTCCACACATACCATAACCACAGACCACCACAATTGAGCCAGAGTATAAAAGATTGGTAGCTCGCAATATTCCGTCGATAGTGCTTTGTCCGGTGCCATAACGATTATCAAATAAATGTTTAGTATCGGCATCGTTTACCGCGATAACCGGAAAGTTTAAAACTCCTTTTTCGGCCATGGCTTTAAGCCTGATAACTCCGGTGGTGGTTTCTTCGGTTCCACCAATAATTTCTTTCATTTGTTCTTTGCGGTTTTTATGTAATTCAGAAACTAAATCCGCTCCGTCATCCATGGTAATTTGCGGTCTGAAATCCAGTGCCGCATTAATGTGATCGTAATAAACTTTGTTGTCTTCACCCTTAATGGCATAAACCGGAATTCCCATGTGTTCTACGATAGAAGCGGCGGTATCATCCTGAGTAGAAAGCGGATTGGAAGCACAAAGTAAAACGTCGGCTCCGCCCGCTTTTAAAGTATTGACTAAATTTGCGGTTTCCGTAGTTACGTGCAAACACGCGGCTAATCTTAATCCTTTGAAGGGCTGATCTTTTTCAAAACGCTCCTTAATCAGCCGCAAAACCGGCATATTTCTTTCGGCCCACTCGATCCTTAATTTTCCCTTTTCCGCTAACTTGATATCCTGGATGTCGCTCTTTACCATTTCCTTTTCCTCCTTTATTTAACTACCTGGACACATCTTGCGCATAATTCAGGGTGTGTAGCGTTGCTACCTACGGTTTCCCGCCAGTTCCAACATCTAACACATTTTTTACCCGGTGCCTTTTTAACGATAATGCCCAAGTTCTTAATCTTTTCGGATTTCACCGCTTCGGTTGGAGTAGCTTTAGCATCCGAAAGGACTACACTTGAGCAAATGAACACCAATGGTAACATATCTTTAAACGATTCCAAAAACACTTTGGTATCTTTTTCGACAAATAATTCAACCTGGGCATCTAAAGATCCGCCGATATCTTTATTTTTTCGGGCGACTTCGATCACCCGGTAAATTTCTTCACGAATATCTAATAAGCGGTCCCAATTTTCGGCTAATTTATCATTTAAATACTCTTTAGGTGCATTTGGAAAATCAACTAACAAGATACTTTCGGGTGCATTATTTTTGTAACAATCTAATTCCTTCATGTAACGCAAAAGATCCTCGGACATAAAAGTAGTAATCGGAGCAACTAGTTTGATAATGGTCATCAATATCTCTGCAATCGCAGTTTGCGCCGAAGCTCTTGGTTTTGAATCTTTGGCATCACAATAGAGACGATCTTTGGATAAATCTAGATAAAAAGAACTTAAGTCGTTCACGCAAAAATCATAAATCGAGTGGTAAACCACGTGAAATTCAAAAGTTTCGTAGGCTTTTTGCACCCGATCAATTAATTTGGCCAATTTTAAGAGAATCCATTTATCAACTTCCAATAAATCATTATATTTCAGCGGTTTTTGAAAGTCAGAAAGGTTCGAAATCAAAAATCGGCAGGTGTTGCGGATTTTAGTATAGGCTTCACGGATCCGTTTTAAAATATCCGGCGAAGCACTCATATCGTTTCGAAAATCAGCCGACGCAACCCACAGTCTTAAAACATCGGCGCCCATATTTTTAACTACATCCTGCGGGCTAACCACGTTACCCAGGGATTTACTCATTTTTTTACCTTTTTCATCAATGGTAAAACCGTGCGTTAGCACTGCTTTAAAAGGAGCTTGATTAAATGCCGCGGTCGAAGTTAATAGTGAAGTTTGAAACCAACCGCGATGCTGATCGGATCCTTCGAGATATAAATCGGCCGGCCAGGCAAACTCGGGCTCATCTTTAATCACTGCAAAATGACTGGCTCCGGATTCAAACCAAACGTCTAAGATATCGGTTTCCTTTTTAAATTGAGTTCCACCGCATTCACATTTGGTTCCAGCCGGCAAAATCTCGGAAGTTTCTTTTTCAAACCAGCCGTTAGTGCCGCGTTCCATAATTAATTTACGGATCGCTTCGTTAAACTTTCCGGTCATGTGCGGTTTTCCGCAAGCCACGCAGTAAAATGCCGGAATCGGCACTCCCCACGACCGCTGGCGTGAAATGCACCAGTCCGGACGCGATTCAACCATCCCGCGGATGCGGGTTTCGCCCCACCCCGGATACCACTTGGTCTTTTGAATTTCAGCTAATGCTTTTTCTCTTAGATTATCTTTATCGACTGAGATAAACCATTGCTCAGTAGCGCGGAAAATTACCGGTTTTTTACAACGCCAGCAATGCGGATAAGAGTGTTTCATAAACGAAAGTGAAATGAGGGTCCCATTTTCTTTCATGCGGGTAGTGATAATCTTATTGGACTCGTCATAATATTTTCCTTCGAGATCGCCCGCCTCAGAGGTAAAATATCCTTTTTCATCCACCGGCATAATCACCGGCAGTTTATATTTCAATCCAACTTGAAAGTCTTCGGCCCCGTGTCCGGGAGCAATGTGGACGCAACCGGTCCCCTGCTCCAGGGTTACATAATCATCCAACACTACAATTGAATCGCGGTCCATAAACGGATGCTGACAAACAATTCCTTCTAAATTTCTGCCCTTGGTTTTAGCCAGGATATGAAATTTTTTAGCTTCCATCTTTTCGGCAAAGTCATTGAGCAGATCTTCCACCACAATAAAAACTTCTTCGCCAAATTTAGCCAATACGTATTCGTGTTCGGGGTGCAGCGCAATGGCTACGTTGGCCGGCAGCGTCCAGGGAGTGGTAGTCCAGATAACAAAGTAAGTATTATCATTTAACGCATCTACTACTTGCTTTAGCTTAGGTTCGGCAATATCTACTTTTTTAACTTTGAATTTAACGTAAATTGATGGGGATTTTTCATCTTCGTACTCAATTTCGGCTTCGGCTAATGCCGTTTCACACTTTGGACACCAGTGAATTGGTTTTAGTCCGCGGTAGATATATCCTTTTTCGGCCAAGATTCCAAAAAGCTCAACGATGCGTTCTTCATAACCGTGCTCAATGGTTAAATACGGCGCTTCCCAGTCTCCTAAAACTCCTAATTTTTTAAACTCGGAAAGCTGAAGATCAACGTATTTTAGCGCGTAGTCTCTACATTTCTTTCTAAACTCTACGACGCCTAATTCGCGGCGCTTATCGCCTAACTCTTTAATCAACTGAGTTTCAATCGGCAATCCATGACAATCCCATCCCGGCAAATACGGACTTAGAAAACCGGACATCGCTTTATACTTCACTACAATATCTTTTAAGATCTTATTGAGTGCATGTCCTAAGTGAATATCGCCGTTTGGGTATGGGGGTCCATCATGCAGGATAAATTTCGTCGCGCCTTTGCGATTCTCTTTCATCTTTTGGTAGATACTGTTATCGTCCCAGAAAGTTAAAAGCTGGGCTTCAACTTCACCTAATTTTGCCCTAATCGGTAAATCGGTTTTTGGTAAATTTAAAGTCTCTTTATAGTTCAATCTAATCCCTCAAATTTGGCTTGATTGTGCGCAAAGAAAGGCTATTTTATCACGAAGGAGAAGCTACCGGCAAGTAAACGGTGAAGGTGGTCCCCTCGCCAACGATCGAGTCAACCGCGATCGAACCTTTATGTTCCTCAACGATCTTCTGGGTAATCGCTAAACCCAGCCCGGTACCGGCTTCTTTGGTCGTAAAGAAGGGGTTGAAAATTTCTTTTAGTCTTTCTTTAGCAATTCCCATGCCGGTATCGG
The DNA here is from genome assembly GCA_018823125.1 of Candidatus Margulisiibacteriota bacterium. GTDB lineage: Bacteria > Margulisbacteria > WOR-1 > JAHJIW01 > JAHJIW01 > JAHJIW01. The sequence continues at coordinate 152,578 of JAHJIW010000010.1, forward strand.
TAATTTTTAATGCTACCCGGGCTCCCATGTCATCCGCTGAGATGGTTAGCTCTCCTCCCCTGCGCATGGCCTGAATCGCGTTACCTACCAGATTTAATAAAACCTGCATCATGCGGTTTTTGTCTCCCATAACCTGCGGAAGATCCTTGGGAAGCTGTTTTTTAACCGTAACTGAGTTTTTGCGGGCTTCATAACTGGTAACGGTGATCGCCTTATCAATCGATTCTTCTAGGTTAAGCGGAATTAGTTTTAACTCGTGCTGCCTTGAATATTCAAGTAGTCCCTCCACAATACTGCGCATGCGGGTAACTTCTTCGGGCAGCATTTTCATGGTAGTTTCTTTAAACTGGGCATCATCCCACTTAAGCGGCATCATTTGTGAAACGGTTTGAATAAACGCCAACGGATTTTTAAGTTCGTGAACGATACCGGCGGCCATGGTTCCCAGCGCCGCCATCTTTTCGGATTTCATTATAATGTCGCGGCTCTTCACTTGTTCGTCATATAATATGGAGTTTTCTAGAGCAACCGCCGCCTGGTTGGATAAGGTACGCAGTAACTCTAAATCATCACTAGTATACCTATCCTGAGATTTCTTATCGCCCAACGCAATGATGCCAATCAGCTTTCTTCCCAAATGTTTACCTTTTGAAAAGGCTGGAACAATTACCTCGGCCTTAAACTTATCCATCTCCTCTTTTAATTGAATCAGTCGATTTTTTTCATTCTCAGCCATGCCTTCCGCGCTGATACGATGAACGATCTCATCCCGAATGATCATGTCCTCAGTTTTATTTAACTCATCAATAATGGCATAGTTTTCGCTGATAGATACTCCTTTGAGATTTTCTACATTACCCACCACCGCCACAATTACGTATCTTTTTGATTTTTCGTTATGGATTAATGCGAGTGCCCCTTCTAAGCGCATAATTCTGGTTACCAATCGAACAATCAAATCAACTAAACGGTCTAAATTAGTAAGGTGGGCCATCGCTCCTGAAATGTCTTTCAGCGCCTTCTGGTAGTTATATTTTTTTCTAAAGAAAATCTTGTCGGTTGATTGGGTAATAAACTCCTCGAGCGGTTTAAATCCTACCGCAATGGCAACGGCGGCAATAAAAGTTAATACCCAGTTATTAATCGGCAAAATACCTTGTAGTAATGTTCTGGCGGCAATGATTATTCCGGAATATACTGCTGCTACAAAGATAATGAGCGCGGAGTAAATAATACCTTTGCGGATGATGACTTCGATGTCCATCAAGCGGTGTTTAACGATGGCGTAGGCCATAAAAAAGACTAAAATTAGTGGGCCTATTGGCCCAATGAATTCCGTTCTCGAATAATGAAAAAATACTGGCAAAAGCAAACTAAAAGTCGCCCCGATACTATAAGCAATTACTAATCCTATTAGCACATACTTCAATTGATTTTTTTCTACACTTGAACCAGAAACCCTATATTTCCTGAGAAGATTAAAAAAGCTATAAAGCACAAACACACAAAAATACAATGCAAAAATTGAATAAAAGAAACCAAAATCAATATATCTTATGCCATGAGTTACTGTAATACCTTTTACATAGAGATTAGTAAAGGAAAGCGAAGTAAAAAATAGCCCAATCGCATAAACAAAAATTGTTCTTTTAATATCTATGTGCCCACTACTATTGGGAAAATACCACGAGAACAATACCAAAGTAGGCGGATGTAAGGAAGCGAAGAAAATTGCTAGTTTATAAGCAAAACTAGGATCGTAAAAAAACAGGGTATGATATTCTAATAATAAATTTGCCCCCGCATATCCAGTTATAAATAAGCTTAAAAGAAAGAAAATTCTATTTACAATATTACGAGGACCTTTAATTAATACAAATAAACCAATAGCAAATGACAAAATCGCGGACAAAAATTGATAATAAATAATTAGATTCATCTTACCATTTTATTAAATTCGCACCATACATCCATCCTGCCCCAGCAGCTACCAAAAGAACTAAATCGCCTTTTTTGAACTTATTTTCTTTATTGGCCATATCTAGAGAGATTGGCAAACAGGCATCTGCAGTATCACCAATATTATCGAAATGAATAATCATTTTTTCATACGGATAATCAATATCTTTTGCAAAACGTCGAACAAGTGGCAAAGTTGGCTGATGAGGAATTATCCAGTCTATCTTATCGAGATTATTTTTGCTTTTAGATAAAATCATATTTGTTGCCTTCTTCATAAACCTTGGAGTAAGTCCCACAATCAATCTTAAATTTAGATCCCAGAAATGCAATCCATTCTTTATCGTTTCTTCAGTTGGCCTCATTTTTGAACCACTATCATGTAAAAACAAAGGATTTCTTTTGCCATCGCTACCAATATAACTACAAAGAACGCCCCCGTCATCATTATGGCTTGCCTTCAAAACCAGCGCGCCCGCACCATCACCAAAAATCGTTGCATTAATGGCTTGTCCCTCAATACATTTGGGATGAGAAAAATCAAGATATGGAGACAATACTTCACTTCCAGTTACTAAAGCTGTATTAAAAAAACCATTCTCAATAAATTGAGTAGCAACGGTCAAAGCATGTGCAAATCCTCCGCAACCAGAAAGAATGCCTATAGCATCTGCATTTTTTGCTTTTAACAATTCTTGAACCTGACAAGCCATATTTGGGATAGAATAATCAGGTGAAGCGGTTGCCGTAACAATTAAATCTAAGTCTTCCGCCTTCATATTGGCAGCATCAAGCGCTCTTTTTGCAGCTTGAGTAGTAAGTTCTGAATTAGTAAAAGCAACCTCATTCGTATCTAAATTTCTAACAAAATACCGCGTTTTTACTCCAATGCTTTTTAAATTTTCTTCCAAGTTTATTTGCGGAAAATATTTCTTCATATCTTCTGTAGAGTATTTATTGGGCGGCAAAAACGATCCCGTTCCAACGATTTCAGCAAACAGCTTTTTATTTATTTCTTTTCGCAATAATTCTCCCCCTCTCTGCTGCATTTTTGGTTTTAAAGCACCAAAAACTAAATCAATTATCTCATAAAAATATTCGCTTATCAAGAAACGACAGAAACGACAAGGCAATACGAAAATAATTTTAAAATTCGTCCGTTCATAAATATAATGCCTTCTCTTAATTGCTAAGAATCATTTAATCAAGAAATAAAACACCCAAATTTTACTATATAATATCCTGAGTATCTTGATAACAGCAATAACTTGAGAATTACAGACTAAAAAGAGTATAATAATTAAACTTTAAAATGTTATTTAATCTCATTATTAACACAAGTAAAATTTCTCCTTTTATTGCCTTTCTGGTAAGTGCTTTTCTTGGAATATGGATATATTCATATAATCGAAAAAGCATAAAGAATATTCTTTTTGCATTATTTAGCTTTGATCTCGCAATTTGGGCACTTTGTTGCTATATACAAAGCAACACAAAAAACTATGGAATCGCTTTATTGTCCGATCAAATACTATATTCCGTAGCAGCTTTTGCCCCAGCTCTTTTCATTCACTGCATTTCATTTTTTACTCAAAGAGAACGGAAAGGAATAATATCATTTAGCTACCTTCTAGGCTTTATATTTTTCATAATGAATTGGTTTCCAATTTTCAGATCGGGAGTAGCTCTCAATTTTGGAATGAGGTTCGTAACTATTCCAAACATTGGCTGGTATCTTTATCTTTTAGCCTACTCAATTATTATTCTGATTGCTATATTGGATTTAATAAAAGCAATTATCAGTAAAACTGGCAAAGAAAGACAACAATTAATCCATGTCTCATTGGCATTTATAGTTTTATTAGCCGGAGGACAAAGTTATTTTATATTAATCATTAACAAATTTAATTACTTAATTGATAGTATACTAAATTTATCGTCTTCTATTTTACTCGCCTTATATAGCATAATAATTACGCTTATTATCATCCGCCACCGCCTCATGGATATTAACGTTGTTATTAAGAAAGGACTAGTTTACTCAACCATCATCGCCATATTTACCGGCCTATACCTCGTCGCTATATATCTAATCAGTCAACTTTTCGGCAATATCCTTGGCGTCGGATCCCTTTGGATTGCAGCAATCTTAATTTTCATCTTTGCCCTACTCTTTCAGCCGCTGAAGAACAAAATCAACCAAATTATCGATAAACTCTTCTTCAAAAGTAGTTATGAATATCATACTGCACTAAAAAATATCAGCAAAAAGGTTGCCATGGCAACAAATTTAGAAGAGTTAGACAACCTTTTATCTAAAGAAGTAAACTCCATATTAAAAGTGAACCATATAAAAATTCAAAAATTTATTTGAGCTGAAAACAATAAGGCTATAAAAATGTATATTCCATTATATATCTACCAGATAATCAACCTACTAAACGCATTATTAAGTTTATCAATTGCAACTTTTATTATTTTATACAAGAAATGCACAAAACTAACCGTTCTTTTTTGTTGTTTTGCAATTTCTGTATTTTTTTGGGATTTATTCTTCTTTCTCGCTTTTCAAACAACAGATTATTCATTATCAAGATTTTTATTTAGAACATGCATGATTGCTGGCACATTAATACTTCCATTGTTTACAGAATTCATTTACACCTTAGTTAAAAAAGAAATAAAACCAATCTATAGATGGATAAATTTTGGCATTGCAGGCCTAATTATTACAACTATATATTCCAATCTATACGCTTCTGATGGTGGACCAATTTTGGTCTTTCAATATTGGCCTATTATCGGCATAATGTCCTTCATTCAAATCATTCATTTCAGCATAAACATCTTTTTTTCTCACAGAGAACTGCTCAGGGCATCAACCTCAAATCTCTCGCATCTAAGACAACAAACAAAGATAATTTTTCTGGGAACATCTTTAGGCTTTCTTGGAGCAGCGACAAATTTCTTACTCTGGTTTAAAATCCCTTTTCCTCCAATCCTAAACATACTAATTCCAATTTTTCCGATTAGTGTCGCCTACGCCATCATCCGACATCGCCTCATGGACATAAACATTGTTATCAAAAAGAGTTTTATGTACTCAATTACATTTGGACTACTCACAGGCCTCTACATGACCGGACTCTTTCTGATCGGTCAATTACTCCGCGACGTAACTGGAAGAGATTATCTCTTCTTTACTATCCTTGCAATAATTTTGGCCGCTCTTCTCTTCCAACCCCTAAAAAACAAAATCAACCAAATAATCGACAAACTTTTCTTTAAAAGCTCATATGAATATCATGTTGCACTGAAAAATATCAGCAAAAAAGTGGCAACCACATCTAACTTAGGCGAACTCAACGAATTGGTCTCAAAAGAAATTAAAAATGTCTTGAAAGTAAAAGATGCTAAGATACAGAGGTTTGAGTAAGAGAATAATTAATCTAGCAATAATCCAAATGGAGTTTTTATATGTTTCTAAATATTTATTCTTTGCCAAATTTTATATGTTTTTTGTTTTTGGTTTTGCTTGGCTGCCTTGTATTTATAATCAAAAGAGATAATATCAATTTTGCCTTCATGTTATTAACATTAAGTGCTGCAATTTGGCAAATTGGAACCTTTTCCACTCTTTGCGCTAAAAGTGCAGAACTAGCATTTTTCTGGACACAATTCTCATATATTGGAGTTACTTTTATACCAATAACAATGCTACATTTTGTAATGTTATTCATTAAAGATAAACGTTCAACAAAATTTATCATTGGAACCTATCTAATCGCAGCACCTCTTTTCATCATATTAACTTATATGAATATCTTTCTAGACGGCGTAAATAAGTTCCCCTGGGGATATTGGTTTAAGGCAACGCCATTCCACCCATTATACATAACCGCCTATTCTTCCCTGTTCTTTATAAATTTGCTTCTTCTATATCGTGCATATTTAAAAAACGTCGGAAAAGAAAAAGAAAGGATAAAATATCTTTTATTAGCACTTCTTATTTCATATGGGGGTGCAATTGATTATTTAGCTGTTTATGGAATTAACATATATCCCATTGGCTTTTTATTTGTCATATTTTGTTTGGTAATTATTTCTTTCGCCATCATCCGCCACCGCCTCATGGATATTAATGTCGTTATCAAAAAAGGGTTGGTTTATTCAACCATCATCGCCATATTTACCGGGGCATATCTTTCTGCCATATATATCATCACTCGCCTATTTGAAAATGCACTAGGCATAGGTTCACTTGGAATCGGCGCGGTATTATTATTTATCTCCGCCCTATTCTTCCAACCCTTAAAGAATAAAATTAACCAAATAATAGATAAACTCTTCTTCAAAAGCAGCTATGAATATCATACTGCACTCAAAAACATCAGTAAAAAAGTGGCAACTGCCGCTAATTTAGAGGATTTAAATAACCTAGTTTCCAAGGAAATAAAGGATACATTAAAAGTTAAAATTGCAAAAATACAAATGTTTAAATAAAAAAATCCATTGAGTAAATCATGAATATATATATTATTGCGCCTTTTATAACCAGCATACTCATTCTTTCTGCAGGCCTTTTTGTTTTCTTAAAAGACAAAAAGAATCATAATAACCAAATTTTTACAGCTTTCTGCATAAGTATGTTTATTTGGTTATTGTTTTACTCATTAATGAATTGCGCACAAAATCCACAAGCAGCATTATTTATGGCAAGAATTGGGTTTTGCGGCATAGTTTTTATTCCTATTCTTGCTTTTCATTTTATTATTAATTTTATTGAATTGAAATTCCCCAAAACTCTTCTCCAGCTTTTATATCTATCCGGAATAATTTCAATTATATTCAGTCAAAGTAATTATACATACAATGACATAAAGCTTCATTATTGGGGTTGGTATCCCACGGCCGGTAAGTATTATCTTATTTTCCCATCCATGTTTGCCTTCCTATTTCTTGCAGGAGTATGCTTGTTATTTTGGAAGCTTAATAGGCTAAATAATCAAATTCAAGCGCACAAAATCCAACAAATTAAATATCTGTTATTTGCATTTGGGATTGGCATAATCGGAGTAGTTGATTATCTTGTTAAATATAATATCGAAATTTATCCTTTTGGATATATCATTGCTTTAATTTTTATACTCATCATCGCCTACGCAATTCTCAAGCATCACCTCATGGACATCAACGTCGTCATTAAAAAGAGCTTTATCTACACCATCACCATCGGACTGTTTACCGGTACCTACGTTGCCGGGATATTTCTTTTAGGACAATATATACAAAACCTGGGCGGGCATATTATCTTCACGGCACTCATAATCATACTGGTAGCCCTGCTCTTCCAGCCCTTGAAGAACAAAATTAATCAAATCATCGATAAATTATTCTTCAAAAGCAGCTACGAATACCACACGGCTCTAAAAAATATCAGTAAAAAGATTTCTGTCGCCAATAATATTGACGAACTGAATGCACTTACTTCAAATGAAATAAAAAACATTCTAAAAGTCGATCAGGTAAAAATTCAACCATTTGAGTAAGATTGCACTACAAATTAATCTCAACATTTCCCGAAATATCGGTTGTTTTATAATCCGGATTGATGCTTTGTTCTTGTGCCCACTGAAGAGTAATATGCACAAACTGACTAAGGTCGTACTTTGTTTTTAAACTGTAAACAAAAACCTCCGCCTCGGATCCCTGCGATGATTTTGAATATGTGTAGTCTCCATCCACCCGCAGACTATTACCCATCCGGTAAATAAAG
>JAHJIW010000011.1 GCA_018823125.1 Candidatus Margulisiibacteriota bacterium
AGCCCAGATCATCAGCTAAGGTCCCAAAATTTAGGTTAAGTGGTTAAGGAAGTAAGATTACTAAAACAGCTAGGAGGTTGGCTTAGAAGCAGCCATCCTTTAAAGAGTGCGTAACAGCTCGCTGGTCGAGTGTTCTTGCGCCGAAAATACACGGAGCTTAAGCTTGTTACCGAAGCTGCGGATTGTCTATCTTCGGATAGATAGTGGTAGAGGAGCGTTCCATGGTAGGTTGAAGCTGGATCGTGAGGTCTGGTGGACGAAATGGAAGTGAGAATGTCGGCATAAGTAACGAAAAGGTAGGTTGAAATCCTACCCGCCGAAAGTCTAAGGTTTCCTGGGGAAGGTTCGTCCGCCCAGGGTAAGTCGATATCTAAGTTGAGGCCAGAGTAACTGGCGTAAGCGATGGCTAACCGGTTAATATTCCGGTACCGCCTGCATTGTTAACCAGAGGGACGCAGAAGGATAGCTCATAACACTTATTGGATTGTGGCACCTATTTATTTAGGGACGTGAGTGAGTCCACGCTGCCAAGAAAAGCTCTGGGGATTGGTGTGGGTGATCGTACTATAAACCGACACAGGTGGACAGGCTGAACAAGCCAAGGCGCGCGAGATAACTCTCTCTAAGGAACTCGGCAAATTAGTTCCGTAACTTCGGGAGAAGGAACGCCTCATTTATTTGAGGTCACAGATACCAGCTCCATGCAACTGTTTAACAAAAACACAGCTCTCTGCTAACCCGTAAGGGGATGTATAGGGGGCGATGCCTGCCCAGTGCTGGAACGTTAAGGGGTGGCTTGAGATTATATCAGGGGCCTAACCGAAGCGCCAGTGAACGGCGGCCGTAACTATAACGGTCCTAAGGTAGCGAAATTCCTTGTCGGGTATGTTCCGACCCGCACGAAAGGCAGAATGACATGGAGACTGTCTCGGAGAGGGGCTCGGTGAAATTGGGATGTCCGTGAAGACACGGATTACCTGCATCAGGACAGAAAGACCCCGTGGAGCTTTACTGTAACTTAGCTTTGGATTTCGATGAAGTTTGCGCAGTATAGGTGGGAGGTGTTGATGCCTTGACTTCGGTTGGGGCGGAGCCATCAGTGAGATACCACCCTTGTTTCGTTGAAGTTCTAACCCGGAAAGTGTATTTTCGGAAACAGAGCTAGGCAGGCAGTTTGACTGGGGCGGTTTTCTCCTAAATTGTAACGGAGAAGTTCAAAGGTTCCCTCAGGACGGTTAGAAATCGTCCGTGGAGTGTAAAGGCATAAGGGAGCTTGACTGCGAGACGTACATGTCGAGCAGGGACGAAAGTCGGACTTAGTGATCCGGTGGTACAGTATGGAACGGCCATCGCTCAGCGGACAAAAGTTACCCCGGGGATAACAGGCTTATCTCCTCCAAGAGTTCACATCGACGAGGAGGTTTGGCACCTCGATGTCGGCTCGTCACATCCTGGAGCTGGAGCAGGTTCCAAGGGTTGGGCTGTTCGCCCATTAAAGTGGTACGTGAGCTGGGTTCAGAACGTCGTGAGACAGTAAAAAAAGTGGACTTTGCTGTCTATAAATTTGACTAAATGCTGGAAAGTCTGGTTAGATTTCGTGCTACCAATGAGGTAAAATATCTCAGAGGTAAAAATGCATGAATGCAGACAATCAGCAGGAAAGACTAACAATAGGTTTTTACATCGCAGGTTTTACAGATGGAGAAGGGAGTTTTCACGTCGCCTTTGAAAAAAGGCCAAGCGTGACACTCGGTTGGCAAATCATTCCAGAGTTTCATATCAGCCAACACAAAAATGATTTAAAACTACTCCACTTTATTCAAAAATATCTAGGTTGTGGGACAATTCGTCCAAACCATAGAGGAAACCAAGGTGATGAAAATCAGGTTTTGGTAGTAAGAAACCGAAAAGATTTGACAAATCTTATCATTCCATTCTTTATGAAGTTTAAGCTTCGCTCATCTAAAGCCAAAGACTTCGAAAAGTTTAAAACAATCTTGGCATTACTAAATAAAGATTGTCATAAAACAAAAACTGGCTTTAACAAAATTGTAGAGCTAGCTTATGCTATGAATAAAAATGGAAAGTATCGGAAAAGAAATAAACATATATTGTTAGAATCCTCAGAGACTATACGTCAAACAACTAAAACCAAATAGTTGAAGATATAGTCCGAACTGCATGGCGACATGCAGAATCAGTTAGAAATAATTGATCCTTTGTAATAAACAAAGAGTAACATAATTGTCGGTCCATATCCGGTGCAGGCGCAGGATTTTTGAGGAAGGCTCTTCCTAGTACGAGAGGACCGGAAGGGACGAACCTCTAGTGTACCAGTTGTGTCGCCAGATGCAAACGCTGGGTAGCTATGTTCGGTCGGGATAAACGCTGAAGGCATCTAAGCGTCAAGCCCATTCCAAGATTAGAAATCCCACCCCCTCGGGGGGGGTAAGATCACTTGTAGACTACAAGTTTGATAGGCTGGAGGTGTAAGCACAGTAATGTGTTCAGCTGACCAGTACTAATCGATCGAGGACTTGATCCTTCTTTTTTCATTGATACGATATTCGCTTTGGTTTGGATACCTAAAAAACTACATAACTTTCAATTTTCTATTGCGCCGTAGTGCGCTTGAAGATTTTATAATTAATTATATTTAAAATTCCCTAGTGACAATACTGAAGGGGGTACACCTGATCCCATTTCGAACTCAGCAGTTAAGCCCTTCAAGGCCGATGGTACTTACTGTTAACAGCGGTTGGGAGAGTAGGTAGTTGCTAGGGTTTTTTTATGTCTAATTTGCTCCCCTATTCCAATTTTACTAAAAAAACCCTCAAGAGAAGCTTAGGTAGTTGCCGAGGAAATCTTATTTTTACATTAATTCATATAATAGTGCTTGCCCCGATCTGATCGGGGCGGGCAAAACAAGATTTACGAGCTGGGTTTTTTATTGTTTACCTAAGACCGTGGTCCAACATCAAACTGATGATATTCGGCTATCACTCTTTGTCTTGCTGTGTGCACTTGTCCACGTTTTGCTTTCTGGGCTACAACTATCGGACAAGAATGCCCTGCAGTTTTAAAAACACCGTTAAGCATAAAACCAGCCTCTTCGAGAACATATGCCATCCCTTTTATTGAATAAATCATCACATGCTCCCAACTATGGTTTTGAGAAAAAGCTGGCCAACCAAGCAAACTCTTGCCTGATTGTGGATCCGTAAACGAATCGGTCTCTGGAAATCCGTTATCGTAGTAAATACTCTGAATAAAAAGCAACCCTCTTCGTTGCAGCAAATTATTAACAGCACGTAAATTAGCAATTGGATCAAGCATGTGCTCCAGTGCATCCAGGATCGTAATAGTTGCAAAGGAATCTCGGGGTAAATCAACATCACTAATCGTACCAGCAATTAATCTATCCCTTAGATGCGGAAAATTTCTCACTGCACTCTCAATCCCGGATGATTCAAAATCAAAACCAAAACCATCAAATCCTTCTCGCAGTGCAACATCCACAAAATAACCCGACCCACAGGCAACATCTAATAAAGAAGCAGGTCTTACGCGGTTTCTTGCTAAATAAGCTTTCATGCCAGACAGTTGGGCAATAGCTTTTCTTTCGCTACCACTATAATCTGATTCTGTCGCTGTATCTCCACTGTATCGCCCAGCATAAAATGCTCTCGTTTCCGCTGCCGTGGGATATGGAGAAACAAAAAGCACGTTTCGTCGTCTATCTTCAACAAGAGAATATTTTTTACCCAGATGACTACGCTTCTCACCGCGAACGCGCAGCTGTCTTGCCGGAGTACCAAACGGAGAAACAATAGCCATATGCTCATCTCCTCTACATATTTATCGTTAAATCGACACGTTGGGATAAATTAATTCTTCACGCAGTACAACGCTAAACACATCTTTCGCAAGCTCATCGCGGGCCATTCCTACGCAGCCATCAAATTTATTGCTATGTGAATAACCAGTTTCTCCAAATAAATGAACCGTAGATATCGAAAGCTCCTCTAAAACATACCGTAAGTAGGTCCAAGTATTACGGGGCTCAACTTCATTTCCCCAAAGCGGGCGCGGTTGTCCTTTTGCGGTAACAACGCTGATCAACGTACGATCCGCAAGCCCCTTATCCGCTAACCACCTCTGGGTAAGTTCAAATTGCCCATCTTCTATAAAAAGCAATAGAGGTAAACTAGCCTGCTCTAAAAATCCTGGCAAACCATCACAATATCTTTGATAGTGATTTGAATCAGTATGGCGCATAAGTGGGCTACGCTGCCATTCTTTTCGCACTTTACCTTCAGTATCATAAACATGAAGACGAGAAAAGCCTGGATGCATCCACATGGCAACTCTGCCACCGTGTCGGTAAATTTCCTGCTTCACTTTACGATGTAAAGCTCGATTAAACCTACTGCGATCAGGCCTCAATTCGTTAATCGATATTAATCTAAGTACAGCGGACATATTAACTCCTTATATATATTTATCGTTAAAATTAAGGCGAAATTGCAGGATTTAATGTGAAATTTTCATCAAAATTGCACGATATATAATCAAATGGCAAAACCACACATTATAAGCTCACATCTTGCAAGAAGCACTGGTTATCTTGCGCCAGTTAGAAGAAGAAAACTAGCTACAATGCCCCGGCTTGCTTCTGTAATACTGGTTTTTAAAAACGGCAATATGGATTTATATTGCGCAAAAAACATATTTTCTCAATTTCAAATTATTTCCCTAAGAGAAGTTATTAATAGACTTAGATCCCGGCCACACACCCAACATTTACTCTACGGAGAAAAAATTAATGGTGAATTTACTTTTAAAAATTGGAATCCATTAGAAATTTCAGATGCATCAGCTAATCTTTCTCAAGACACCCTTGAACAAATCGCCGATTCTTTTGAGGTAAACCGGATAACCAGAATTTCCGCTGATCAGTCGGTAGTAGAACTTTTTATTAGATAATCCTCCTACCCCGCATCCCTTACCCATAAAAAAGTTGTCGAGCAGCGTGCTCCACCATTGCCTCCCATAATACCGTGTTTTTCTTCGGTAAGATGAACATTCCACCCGTCACGAACAAAGGCAGCCGCAACACTGGTTGAAGCGCGATCAAATAATAGTCCGCCTAAAGGAAGATCAGATGGATTAGCTAAAAATGAACTTACATCCGGCCAAAGGGTAACCGTATCAAATTTTAATCTATCTAAGATCGCATCAATACGATCAGAATTTGCTCTATAATAAGCTTCGTTAAACGCAATTCGACTGCCACCCTTATCCAATACCGCTTCTAAATCAACGTGATCGGTATATGAGAAAATCCTTCTTTTTAAACCAATTAATTTCATAAGTTCCGGAGGACAAATATCTTGAATCTGCATCGGCAAATGAAATATTCTTCCAGTTCTGATTCCCGCATCAAAAAAATCGCGATTAATACTACCTTGAAAGTCATGTTTCATGGTCGGGCGGCCATCTGATAAGCCGCAACTAGACATTAAGGCAAAATCTTCCCCAAATAAATATCCTCCCCCGGTTCCCAAATAACTGATCCGCACTTCACCATCCAAATTTAATGCCTGGGGATATACCCAATCAATCCGTCCGGCATTGCCAGTAACAAATATTTTATCTCCGATATGCACCGCCATATCTCTCAACCAGGAAAGGCTATCAATTTCCCGAGGATTTTTTATTTCTACGGGAATCAATCTATCAACTCCAAACCCCCGCAGTTCAGCCAGTAAACTTTCATCAACAAGCGGCAGGCCTATCCCCATACTATCCACGTAAACAAACCAGGTTTCATACCCTAATCTTTTCAAAGCTTTTGCTAACCCAATCCTTGACCCATACATTTGACGATCTAAAACTCGAGGAAGGGTATGCACTTTTTCCCATAATTTCAGATCTGTAATAATAAAACCGCGTTCCGTTTCGGTTACTCCTTTTCCGTTAAATTCTCCTCGGGTAATTTTATGAGCAAGTTTAACTTGCTTAGCAAAGTAGGGCTGTACTAACTGATGACTAGTTGAAGCAAAAACTCTCCCCCGCTCAATATTTCCAAGTGCAAAAAGAGCAGGCGAAGTTAACATAACCGGCTTTCTTTTTGGCCTGCATCTAATCATACTTCTATTTACTGATGATACGCTCATAATTTTTCACCCATACGATTTTTTATCGTTAAATCACCAAAAAAATTGCAGAGAAATGACATATTTTTATTGCACACCCTTCCCCGCTCTTCTATAATTGCCACTAGATTAATGTAAGGAGGCCCTTATGAAAAAATATTTAGTCATTATTTCGGTCATAATTTTAATTTGTTTTGCTTCAACTGCCGTTTTTGCAAATTTTGGCGCCCGACCCATGGCATTAGGTGGGGCTTTCACCGCTATTGCAGATGATGCTAACGCTGCCTACTGGAACCCGGCCGGTTTTGCCATTAATCCCGGCATCGAACTATTAGGTACCGCACTAGTCGATCATCGCAACGAAACGATTGGCGATAATTACGTTGCTCTGAAAATGTGCTATGAAACACCCATGGATTCTCCTTTTGGATGGATTATTGGCGTTGGCGCACTTTCTGTCGTTGGGCTATATGCCGCACAATATCTTTCTGACCAGGGAGTTTTAAAGAAAAACTGGGGAAGAACCGGCGAAAAAACCGCTAAGGGCGAATCGATGGCCGAAGAAGTCAAAGCCGAAGATACCGGCGAAACCAAAGGTAGAAAAGAAATCATTGGAGAAGGAATCTCACGCATTTTTGGTGGCGGATCTCAACCCGCTCCTGCACCTGCTCCCCAACCTCAACCCGATGAAACCAAAACAGTGGTAGTAGAAAAACATGTATATCATCACGGGCCAACTTATTATGGTCCGGTTCCGGTACAAAATCCAGGTTACAACCCGGATATGAATCGTCCTACTTACTATGAAGATCGAGAATATGCAGCGGTAGCTAAACTTACCCCAACCCAAAAGGCTCAATTTGCATTAGGTTTGACCTGGATGCGTGATAACAATTTCACCCCAGCTATCAATCAAAATACAAACTGGTATACCCTATCCATCGCCACCGCCTGGGAAGAAACGGTTTCATTAGGAACAAACCTAAATTTTTATAACATAGAATTAGCCGACGGAACGGCCAGCGGCGTGGGTGGCGGTCTTGATTTTGGAATTCTAGTTCGCTCTTATGAAAGATTATTTTTAGGATTATATGCCCAAGAAATTTTAACCACGGATATTCAATGGACTAATGGCGCAGTCACCCGCTACGAGATGTTAATCAATGGTGGGATTGCAGTTAAACCGATTAAAGAAATAACCTTATCCGCTGACATGCATAATTTGCTTTCACAAAACAATAAAAACTCAACCATGCACTTTGGTTTAGAACTTATTCCAATTCCAGGATTAGCGCTGCGGGGCGGATTAAATGATGGAAATAAAACGGCCGGGATTGGAATTGCAATCGGCGAATTAATGATTGATTATGCCATTTTAGGTGGCGTTTTCAACCGCACACAAATTGCCAGCTTAGCCTGGAAGTTTTAAAATCGATAGCTTTCTGATATAATTACCAAATCTTCAGTCGTATCGGCATTCCCCGGTAGCGCAGTGGTAGCGCAGTTGACTGTAAGAAAGGAGGCATGAACAAGCAGTTCATGCCGGATTAGCAGCTTTCTCGGGAAACCGGGATTGAAAAATTGGGTGAATTCAGGGAAGCCCCGATATAATCGGGGTAATCCTGAGCGAAGCCTGTCGAAAGGAATCAAAGTAGACAGGAACGTGCAGAGACTAGAGAGTGAGGATCCTAACCAATAATCTCTCAATAAGCGCCCAATACCCTAACGTAAAGCCGAGGGTAATGAGATAGTCCAGTCCTAGAAGTAATTTTAGGGTATCCTGTAATCAATTGGTCGCTGGTTCGAATCCAGCCCGGGGAGCCATTTTCAAATAGTTTGCCACGCAAACACGACGAGACACCTAGGCAGCTTGACTACATGTAGGTTTGCTTCAGGGCAACTGTGCGGATAATTATTTTTTGGGACGAGATTTATTATAACCCCACCCTACACACTATCACTGGATTCGAACGGGAAAAAGAGGAAGGCTTCATTGAGCGTAAGTGAAATGGAGGAAAAAAACGGGAGTTTTTTCTCCGGGGGAACAGGTCCGATGAAATCGGACCGTTGAGGGGGTTCACCCCCTCAAAGAGCGAACGAAGTGAGCGAGTGAGATTCCAGCCCGGGGAGTTTTCTTCTACAAAGCAACAAAAAGGCTGAGTAAGTTTAATTACTCAGCCTTTTATTTTAGAAACAAAGTTTATCTAGAGAATATCCGCCATTAAACCAACAGATATGGCGGTTGCATTAAGCGTAAAGCCAGCATAGGTTGCTTGATGTGATCTAAAATCAAAATTAAGTAAAAACTGATCAACCAACCGCCAGTTTAATCCAACACCATAAAAGAAACCAGAAGTAGATTCAAATCCACCGGGAAAATTAGCATAAACTTGTGCGAACCCAGCAGTTACATAAGGGGAAACGGCCCCAGTAACTTTATAGAAATTATAATTTAAGCCAATTGTCAAAAAAGACAGGGTTGTGCCCCAGTAGGATCCAGCCTCATAACGTCCGGCTATATCCAGCTCGTCCATTATTCCATAGTGAACAACGGGCCCACCATAAGTTGTACTAATCCCCTCTCCATTAAAGCTGCCAAAAACACCTCCGACTGAGAGAGTATTCGCTTTAGCCAGACACACCGAAGACGAAGCCACAACAAATAAACAAATCACCAGGAAAATAACAAATTTTTTCATTTTAAGTACCTCCTATAAAAATTATATAGTACTAAGATTTATTGTCAACCAATAAAGAGCCGCGTGATAATATCCATCGATGGCTTTATAATTCCTTTTTCAGTAATGATACCAGTAATATATTTAGCAGGGGTTACATCAAAAGCAGGGTTAATGGCGGATGATCCGGGTGAACAAACCAGTATTTTTTCTAATTTGCCTTCTTCGGAAGGACCGGTCTGATATAAAACTTCAGCAGCGTCTCTTTCTTCAATCGGAATATCTTTATCGCTTTTACAGTTTAAATCAAAAGTTGAGGTTGGAGCTGCTACATAAAAAGGAACGCCATATTCTTTAGCGCAAATTGCCTTTTCTAAAGTGCCAATTTTATTCGCTACATCACCATTGGCTGCGATCCGGTCCGCTCCGACAATCATCATATCAATTTTACCTTGCGACATCAGATAAGCTCCGGCATTGTCCGGAATAATAGTATGCTCGATATTTTCGTTACGGAGTTCCCAGGCAGTAAGTCTGGCACCCTGCCCCCGCGGCCGCGTCTCGTCAACATAAACAAAAACCTTTTTTCCTTGCTGACTCGCTATATAAATTGGTGACAAAGCAGAACCATAGTCAACAAAAGCTAACCAACCCGCATTACAATGCGTTTCGATATTGGCTCCGTCTTTTATTAATTCACTGCCCAGCTCCCCAATCTTCTGGCAATTATCCGCATCTTCTTGGGCAATGTTTTGTGCCTCTTCTACACCAGCTTCACGTGGCTGTTTTGATTTTTTGGCAGCATCAAAAACTCGATTAACTGCAAAAAATAAATTTTGGGCGGTGGGTCGAGTAGCTTCTATCTCTACCTTAGCTTTTTCAACAAACTTCCAAAATCCTTCTTTAGGAGCTTCCTGCAGTGCCTGCGCTAAGGCAAATCCAGCGGTAGCTCCAATGGCGCCAGCACCACGCACCAACATAGATTTAATTGCATAACAAGTATCTTGATAAGACTTAGATTCAAAAATTTGAAAATCAAAAGGAAGGAGGTTTTGTTCGATTAAAAATACCGAGGAACCTTCAAGCCATACCGTTCTGTACTGTTGATTATTAACCTTAATTGGTTATTCTCCTTCAAACTCGGTCTGGGCATACACCGAATAACCGGCTTGTTCTAGTTTTTTTCTTCCACCGAGGTCCGGCAAGTCAACGATAAAAGCGAATTCAACGATTTTTCCTTGTAATTTTTTTACTAGTTTTGCCGCCGCGTTGGCCGTACCACCGGTAGCAATTAAATCATCAACAATGAGTACTTTTTGCCCTTTTTCAATTGCGTCTTTATGAATTTCAACCACATCGGTGCCATATTCCAGCGCATATTCTTCGCTTTCAGTTTCGGCAGGCAATTTACCTTTCTTTCTTACCGGCACAAAACCTTTATCTAATAAATAAGCGATGGCACCGCCTAAAATAAAACCACGGGAATCAATCCCCACCACAACGTCAATCTCCATATCTTTATAGCGCTTAACAAAGTCATCAATACAAATTTTAAGTCCGACTGGATCTTTTAGTAAAGTAGTGATATCCCTAAACATGATTCCTTTTTTGGGCCAATGGGGAACGGTACGAATCCTTGATTTAATCGGCATTAGATCCTCCCAACAACTTTGATAAGAAGAGTTTTAACTTTATCTGCATTTTCCTTCATGCGTTTCAATATCATTTCAAAGGTTACCGGTTCTTCGTCTTCTTTCCAACAATCATAATCGGTAGACATCGCAATGGTTTGATAAGGAATGCCTAATTCGTTAGCAATAATTACTTCCGGACAAGTAGACATATTAATAATATCCGCCCCCCACTGCCGAAACATATGACTCTCTGCTTTAGTAGAAAAACGCGGACCCTCAATCGTAACTACCGTCACATCCCGATTATATTCAAAATCCAATTCATCACAGGTCTTACAAAGCAGATCAGTAATTTTTTGGTCATAGGGTTGGCTCATTGGAGTATGTACTACTTTATCGGTATAAACGGTCAAATTGCGGTGACGGGTAAAATCAATAAATTGTGAAGGGAAAACTAAATTTCCCGGTTTAATTTCTTCTCTTAACGAGCCCACCGCCGTGGCGGCTAAGATATGCGTACAACCTTCTTCTTTTAAAGCCTGAATATTTGCGCGGAAATTTACTCTAGTGGGCATAATTTCATGCGCTCTTCCATGCCGTGCAATAATTACAACTTCCACACCATTGATCTGACCGCATTTTAAGGGCGAGGATGGTGTTCCGTATCGATTATTAGCCTCTTTATCAACTGGCTGCATGAGGATTTGAGGATCATCTAAGCCTGAGCCACCAATTATTCCAATTTTTACCATGTAGAAATTATAACTTTAATTAATAACATGTCAAGAATAACAGTACGTGAGTTTCCCCAACATCCTACAATGCAATGGCCCGCGCAAACACGCCCTCAAACCCCAGCGTGGTTTTCGGGCTCTCATTTCGGGCTCGCTCTCCCCCCGACCTTGGTCGGGGGGAACCATGCCCGCTCACCCTCATGAAGGTTTGCTTTGGGCCATTGCTTCTAATTGTTGGGGAAACTCTACATAAAAACGATAAAATTAAAGCTAAATTCCACGATCCACAAACTACTTTTTGTAAACCTCCCCCATTTATGCTATAAATTCATCTATGAAAACCGATTTAAGAAGCCTTACCTTAAATGAACTAGAAGCTAAAGTTTTAGCGCTTAACGAGTCTAAGTTTAGGGCTAAACAGATATTTTCCCAGGTACAGAAAAAAGGGGCTAGTTCTTTTGATAAAATGACTGAACTGAGCCATGAACTGCGTGAAAAATTAAGCCAGCATTTTCAAATCTCCACCTTAAAAACCATAAAAGTACTGACCGCAACCGACGGCACAAAAAAGTATCTCTTTGAACTACCGGATAGACTTAGGATTGAAGCAGTACTTTTAATTGATAAAGATCGACGCACGATTTGCCTCTCAACACAGGTTGGCTGTCGCATGAAGTGTGTTTTTTGCGCCACCGGCAAAATGCAATTTAAAAGAAATCTAACCGCCGGAGAAATTGTAAGCCAGGTTATCCAAATTGAAGCTGAAAACGGTAGAATTTCAAATTTAGTTTATATGGGAATGGGTGAACCGCTGGATAATTACGACGAAGTACTGAAAAGTATCCGAATTTTAATCCACCCGCTCGGAAAAAACATTGGACAGCGTAAAATTACGGTTTCAACCTGCGGCCTGATTCCAGAAATCAATCGGCTAGCTCAGGAAAAACTTCAAATAAGATTAGCCGTAGCATTAAATGGTGCCAATGACAAAATCAGAAGCGAACTGATGCCAATTAATAAAAAATATCCGCTGCGAGAATTGATCCCTGCCATTAAAAACTTTGTCAGACAAACTAATCGCCGGGTTACGATCGAGTATGTACTGATCGGCGGACAAAACGACTCTCCCCTGGATGCCGATGCCCTGGCAAACCTAATCCGGGGAATTAAGGTCAACATTAATTTAATCCCCTGTAATCCGTTTCCAAAAAGCACTCTCAAACGAACCACCGTTGAAAATATCAAAGAGTTTAAAAAGATTTTAGAAGATATCGGTTTTGAGGTAGCCCAACGTTACCGTCGCGGGGAAAGTATCGCCGCTGCATGTGGTCAGCTAGCTGGTTGAAGACCTCGCCCGCGGAAAAGTAGACAGTATTGCGCTAGCAATAACTATCACTGCCCCCACTACCGTCATTAAATGTGGAATTTGATGCCACACCATCCAATCCACCACCCCCGAAAATATCACTACCAAATAGATAAACGGCGCGATCGTGATTGCGGAAGCAAACTTGAGTGCTAACATAAATAGTATCTGAAAAGCAGCAAACAACACTCCCGCCCCCGCCAAATATATCCAAAAAATTCCGTGTGGCGTTTTCCATACCGGGATTGACCATAAGCCCGTGATTAATATGGTAATGGCCAGAAAATACAATAAAATAGTTTGAGCGGATTCACCCTTATTTTCTAAGCGACCTACAATAATAGTGGTTACTGCCGAGCAGAGTCCGGCCGCCAGCGCAATTATATTCCCCATCCTTAAGAATCCCTGCCCCGGATTAAGCACCAGGATCACCCCAATAAATCCAACCGCAATGGTAGCCCAAACCCGCAAAGCTATCTTCTTTCTTAAAAGTATTAGACCCAAAAGCGGTATAAAAAATGGCGTTGTGTTTTGCAATAACACCGCATTAACCAAAGGCACCAGCTTCACTGCAACAAAAAACAAATAAAACGAAAGCAATCCAAAAATGGCTCTCCCCGCCGTCAACCATTTATTTTTAGGAACTAGCTCCTGCCCGGCATATTTAATAAACCAGGGCGAAAGCACCAATAACGCTACCAGAACTTGAAAAAACATGATTTCCTGAGACGGCAAAGCAGCGAGGGAGCAAGCCTTAACAAATCCGGACATGATGGCATAACCCAGAAAAGCTAATGTAATAAATATGATTCCTAATAGTGGTTTTCTTACTTGATCTTGATCAGGCATATTCATTGGATATATTATACATATTTGCTATGATATTAGCCATCATGAAAAAAATATTTAACTGGCAGGTTTTATTAGGAATATTATTAATTGCCGCCTCGGCGGCAGTTTATTATATTCACTTTTTAATCTTTCGCGACCCACATCATATTTTTATCTATTTAATTGGTGATGTGGCTTTTGTTTTTATTGAAGTTTTGCTGGTCACCATGGTATTACATCAATTACTGCACTACCGCGACCGGAAATCTATGTTAAATAAGCTAAATATGGTAATCGGGGCATTTTTTAGTGAGGTTGGTACCGATTTGCTTAAACTTTGCGCGGCTTTTGATAACACCTCTTTCCAAGTCACCCAAAATTTAGTCATCAATAATGACTGGTCAGAAAAAGATTTCCTTAAAATGTATCGAAACGTTAGGTCCTACCAATGTGACATCGATTGCAAAAAAGGCGATTTAGAAGCGGTGCGAAATTTCTTAAAGGAAAAACGAAGTTTTATGCTCAATCTTTTAGGAAACCCAAATCTATTAGAACACGAATCATTCACAAATTTACTCTGGGCAGTAATGCATCTAGCCGAAGAGTTAATTCACCGCAAAAACATCAGAAACATATCCGATAAGGATCGCGAACACCTGGCTGGAGATATCAAGCGGGTTTATCACCACCTAATTGTTGAGTGGTTAAACTACATGAAACACCTAAAAAAGAGCTATCCCTATCTCTTTTCGCTGGCAATGCGAACTAACCCTTTCGATAAAAACGCCACAGTAGAAGTAAAGTAAATCCATAAAGTTAGACCTCGGACAATAGCCTTATTTCTGATATAATAATAAGGTTTTTCAAAGAAAAAAAGGAGCAAAACTATGTTCAGGGAAAAAATTAAAGTACTGGATTGCACGGTTCGCGACGGAGGGCTAATTAATAACCACGACTTTGATGACCGGTTTGTCCGCGAAGTTTACAAAGCCGTTTCTGCCGCCGGCATCGACTATATTGAACTCGGCTATAAAAATTCGCGAAAACTCTTTTCCCCCAAAGAATACGGTAAGTGGAAATTTTGCGACGATGAAGACATTAAAAAAATTATCGACGGCATCGAATCCAACACCAAAATCTCAGTCATGGTAGATATTGGCAGAGTTGATCTCGAGGACGTTAAACTCGCCAAAGACAGCCCCGTCGATATGGTCAGAGTAGCTTCCTATGTGAAAGATATCGATAAAGCCATTTTTCATATTAATCATTTTGCGGAAAAAGGCTATGAAACCACCGTCAACATCATGGCTATCTCCAGAGCATTAGACAATGAATTAAACGAAGCTCTGCATCAGTTAGAAGAACAAAGCCAAGCCAAAGTTATCTACATTGTCGATAGCTTCGGGGCACTTTACCAAGAAACCACCGAATTCCTAATCAAAAAAGCCAAAAAATACATAAAAACCAAAGAAGTGGGTATTCATTGCCATAATAATCAGCAACTTGCCTTTGGTAATACGATCGAAGCCATAATTCATGACGCAAATTATGTAGACGGGACTGTATTTGGAATCGGAAGAGCCGCCGGCAACTGCCCGCTGGAATTACTTTTAGGTTTTCTAAAAAATCCAAAGTATGATATCCGCCCTATTCTGGATCTCATCTCCAAAGAATTTATTCCTTTAAGAAATAAAATTGAATGGGGATATATTATTCCTTACGCCATCACCGGCATCATGGATGAACATCCCAGAGCCGCGATGGCGCTGCGTAAAGGCAAAGAAAAAGAAAACTATAAAGAATTTTACGAAAGCTTAGTCAGCGACGAAGAGCTTTAAGCATGGATGTTAAAAAATTTAAACGAAAACCCGTTTTGGGGATTTTAAGAGGCGGAAATCTATCCACCATCGAACCTCTGGTTGAAACCGTAATCGAAAGCGGACTCGAAACCCTAGAAATAACCATGAATACTCCGGATGCCCCGGCTCTCATTCAAAAAGCCGTGGAAACAGCTAAAGGACGGCTTACGATTGGCGCCGGAACCGTAATTAATATGGATAGCTTAAAAGCGGCACTCGCTGCCGGAGCTACCTTTATTGTCATGCCGGTCATCATCAAAGATGTAATCCACTACTGTGTTAAAAAAAATATTCCGGTATTTCCGGGGGCTTTGACCCCTAACGAAATATATTGGGCCTGGGGATTAGGTGCTACCATGGTTAAAGTTTTCCCTGCTAAAGCATTAGGCCCGGAATATTTTAAAAAAATTAAAGGGCCCTTCAGCCAAGTTAAACTTTTAGCTTGCGGAGGAGTAACCCCTAAAAACATGCAGGATTATTTTACCAACGGCGCGGATGCCATTGCAATTGGCGGAAGCGTATTTAAAAAAGAATGGATAGAAAAAGGAGATTTTAAGAGCATAAGGAAAAGCTTAAATAGTTATCTGGGCCGGTATAAGTAATTTTCTCGGGGAGGGAAAATTATGTCTAAAAAAATAATCGTTTCTGTTATTTGTTTCATTTTAGGTTTATTAGTGATCAACGCCAACCCTGGGCACGCTTCCCCACCCCACCTCATTCTCAATAAAATCTCCATCAACCCTACCGAAAACATATTAAAAACAGGTGACAAAGTAAATATTGGGGTTGAAGTAGAAAATACCAGCGACACTAACATGACTAAGGATTATGATATCTACTTGTACGTTGATGACCAGCTTTTAAGTCAGATTCTGCACGGTCAGTTAGATGCCAGAAGAAAACGCACCGAATGGGCTCCGCAGGTTTGGACCGCGGCTCCCGGTCAACACATAATTAAAGCACGTTTAGATATCGCAGATACCAATTATGAAGTCGAAATTGAAAATCCCATCATTACCAAAACCATCATGCTCCAAGGATCTGATTTAGGAATAGCATCGGAAGACATTAAATTTAAACCGGATCCACCCAAAGTAGATGAAGAGGCTGAAATTTTGATTAAAGTTCACAACTTCGGCGATAAAGAAGCGCCTGCCGGAAGTTTTGATTTGGTTATTTACCAAGAAGTTAATAATACTTGGAAAAAAATTGATCGCCTCCGCCAAAACGATCCGGTCTCTGCCAACGGAATATTAACTTTTGTTAAAAAGTGGACACCTAAGGCCGCCGAAAGTTACAAATTTATGGCCGAAATTGAAATATCAGCTACCCGACCCGAAGTTGACGTTGAAGCCGGCAATAACCGCGCCATTGCCTCTGCTAAAACAGCCGAAGGCGGCACTGGTCTTCAATTTAGCAAAGGCGACCTTAAAGTTTTAGGGACCAGGACCGAAGGAAACACGCTAACCATAGTTGGCGGTCTCTATAACAAAGGAACTCAAATTTCACCTTCCGATACTAAAGTTTTAGTGTATATCGACAACAAAGAGATTGGTGAATATCCGTTGGGCAGTATTGCTCCTCAAAAATCAAAATCCTTTCATTTTGAATGGGAAT
This sequence comes from Candidatus Margulisiibacteriota bacterium, assembly GCA_018823125.1. Classification (GTDB taxonomy): domain Bacteria; phylum Margulisbacteria; class WOR-1; order JAHJIW01; family JAHJIW01; genus JAHJIW01. The sequence goes on from JAHJIW010000011.1 coordinate 16,878, forward strand.
GCACTGCCGGAACTCATCCCATTAAACTAGCAGCCAAACCCGGAGATAGCGAACACCAGTTATCAATTGAAGTTGGAGAAGTAAAAGAATCCGACAAAATGGTAACCTTCACCGAAAACGACATCGAACTTAAAGAAATTAAAAATTTTGAAGGGGCGATCCTCAGCTTACAAATCCAGGCCAAAATCCAAAATCTTCTAGATCGGAAACTTGATAAGGGATCGTACCTAATTGAAGTATCCATTGATCCCGGAAAAACCGGCTACGTTAACCTGGGCAGATATGACGGCCCGGAAATTGCCGCTAATGGTACAGTTCTTTTTCCGGTAAGCCCAATCCAATGGCCACCCGCTACCGGCATCCATGAAATACTTTTTCACGTCCGGCCCAAAATTGGCCACCAGGGTGAGTTTTACGTAAAGAAACGCTTTTCCATCGCCAAGGTTCCCTCATTATTATCAATCGCTAGTTTAGTAGTTCAACCTACAAAAGTACCGCTGGAAGAAGACGTATTGGTTACCGTAATCATACGCAATATGGGAACCCGCCTATCTCCGCGCGGCAACTTACAAATACGCCGGGAAGGAACTACTTCCTATGTTGCCTGGGCCAGCATTCCGCAAATTGAGTCTCAAGCCGTGACCACGGTTCGCACCAACATAAATACAGCATTACTAAAAGTAGGCCAGAACAAATTAGAATTAATCTTGAGCAGCGGAAAAGATACGTCCCCTACCATGCAAACATTTCAACTTGAAGTTTTAAAAAAATCTACGGTTTACACAATGACCCAAGCGGACCTAAATGGCCTGCTAGAAATCGCAAAAAAGAGAAAAACCGCCTGGGAAGAAACCCGGGAAGTTTACCAGGCTTTTCGTGGGTCTATGGACAGAAACAAAGTGCTAAGTGGATTAGGCCAAAACATGGAAAACTTTAAAATTGAAGCTCTAAATAAATTTGTAGAAGAAGTTTCCGAAACACCCCTCGGCTGGATTACCAAAGATATCAGTGACATCAAGAGTCTGGTGGAAATCGATGCCTTTGTGCGTAAAGTTTTTAGCACCGTGCAAGCCGCCGGTGATAACCTAATGTTCATCTCTTTCTGGGAATCGCCCCCCACTCCTGATGAAATGTTCCGGGAAAAATACGGCGATACCCGCCTCTACGAAGGATCCAACCGCGAATTTAACTCGGTAGACAGCACCATTAATTATCAAATTGAGCTAATTGGCAACGAAATTAGTATTTTAGAAAAACTACTCTCCGATAAAGACCCCAGCATTGTCCAGCAACTGCAAAAAAATTATGAAACCCAGCAAGCCATGGATTCGGCCATGCCCGCGGCTATTGTAGATTGCTTCTTATTTCAATTAAGATCCGGAAAAAATAACCCTGAAGTTAGCAAACTCGAAGACGCGGCTTACAACACCTATTTAAGACTAAAGCTGCAATTTCAAATTGATTCGGATTTATTACAAGTTATGGAAAATAATATTTTCTAATTATCCCTCCGGAATCACCGGCAGCTCGATATGCGACGGATATTTCGCATTATGGTAAATCGTTACGGTTGGCACAATAGTATCCGCAGCCTTTGGATCATTTTTAGGTGATAACTTTGGATTGAGCTCAAAAGTTGGCCAATCGGCACCGGCAATTGAAATTCTGATTTTATGTCCGGCCTTAAAAACCCAAGCGGTGGGCAACATATCAATCACTAATTTTACAACTTTACCGCCGGCAAAAACTGTATCTTTGTAATCCGATTTTTTAAAACCGTGCCAGGGAAGATTAGGAAGTACATCAACCCCTTTTCCGGAAAGCAGGATACCCTCATTAGATTTTAGTGCCGCAAAACCAGCCCTAAGTGTCCCTTCGGTAACGTATAAAGCTTCACCCTTTTCGTCCACATCTTCCAAATATATATAGAAGTCGCCATCATCTGCAGTAGAAGAAACATAAAGTGTTATGATTGGATGCCCGGTAACCTCGGCATCTTTTTCAAGCGGAGCAGTAGTATAAGTAAAACACTGAAGATCTTTCTCGGTGCGGTCCATAATCACGCTGGGATTCTCGCCCGGAATCCATCGGGTACCCTTATTTGATCCGTAAGTAGCAGAGTGAGTAAGATCAACTTTATATTTACTAAACCCTTCTGACAGATGCGTAGCAAGGGCATTATCCGCACCGAAATAATAATCGGTTAACTTTTGACGCGCCAGGGGCCACTCTTTTTCTTCCCTCCATTCATCACCATTCATTACATAAAAACGGATCGGGGGATCATTTTCAAAGTCGTTTTCTTCTTCTTTTAAATAACGATCAAAGAAACGCAGACCCTCATTAAAACGCCAATCATCATATTCTTTAACATTAATCTTAAAATAATCCCAGTATGGCCCACCGCTCTCGGCATGAAATGAAGGATGCATTAAAATCTTGCACGGATTAGTTGTTTTAAGGGTATCGTACCATTGAAAACTTCCGCGCGTAAAAAGATCAAACCAACCCCCCACCACGTAAACCGGAATTTTTGATTCAGCAATGATAGTTGGCCAATCATTGGGACCTTTTTCTGCCATGGAAGTTCCCGCCACTTTATCATCCCGAAATTTAACTTTGCCCCACTCCCCCATAGTAAGATTAGCTTTATGTGCCGCAGTAGCCTGGTAGTAAACATTATTTTTTCGCACTTTCCCATCACGATATTGAGGCGGATAACCATCATCTAAGAAATTTCCACTTTGATTAACATCCACCGGAATTTCGTCGGCCAAATTTCCATCCCGATCTTCGTCAACGACCGGCAAGGTTGGCCATATTTTTGCATCCGGAATTGCAGAATCAGGAATAAAAGAATTAACATCAATCGAACCAAAAAGCTCACTCAGATTATCCAAAGTTCCCTTGTTTTGGATACCCCCCATAAAGAAAGCATCGTTATAAAGATCAAAGGCAATAATCTCGGGCATAATGCACTTTAAAGCCTTTGGTCTGTGTCCGGCGGTAGCAAACTGGGACCAGCCTACGTAAGACCCGCCGGTCATGCCTACGTTGCCATCGCACCAGGCTTGCGATGCAATCCAATCAATAATTTCTTTTCCGTCTTGGCCAAGTTGGGGAGACATCGCTAGCCTATTTCCAGATGAAGCTCCGCTGCCGCGCATGTCGGCAATTACAAATATATAACCGTTATCAATGTATTTTTTTACCCGATCCTGTTGTGAAAGGAAAAACTGCGTTTCTCCCGTTTCTGGATTAATTATGTATCGGCGGTAAGGAAGATATTGGAAGATAACCGGACGCGACCCTTTTAATTGGGCCGGGAAAATGATGGTGGCCGCAATATATATTCCATCACTCATCGGTATATATTGTTGCGTCACCTTATATTTATCAAGAGGGAAATCTTTGGTAATTTGAGCATAAGCAGCAGTACCTATAAACAGCAGGATCAAAAGAGCAATTACGATTTTACGTTTCATATGTGCCTCCTATATTTACCGTGTTTTTCATTATATATTTTCCATCAATAGATTCAACAATATTCTTGCTAAATAGCACCTCGGATGATAACATTTTCATATAATTATTTTTAGAGGTGGATTGATGAAACGTTCAAAAGCAAAGTCTCACTGGAAAATTATTTCGGTTTTTCTTTTCGTTATACTAGCCATTCTAGCCTTAGCCGCAGTTATCATTCCAGGCTGTTCAGCCGCATCCAGTGATGGTGGTGGCGGAGGCGGTGGAGGCGGGATTGCCGCCCCTACCGGCGTAGCGGCAACCGCATACAGTAGACGTAATGTAATTTCGTGGAATGCAGTAACCGACGCCACTAAATATTATATTTATTGGAGCACCAGCTCAGATATTTCAAAAACCACCGGCACCAAAATTACCAACAGAGGCAGCGGACCAGTTATTGTAGATATCACCGGAACCAGCTACACTCAAACCGGGCTTACCAATGGCACAACTTATTACTACATTGTAACTGCAGTAGACACAGACGGTAACGAATCGGATGCATCTTCATCTGCAAATGCGGCTCCGGCCTGGGGAATTACAACTTCAACCATAAATTCCGGCACATCATCTGTGGTTTACGGAAGATACTGTTCTTTAGCTCTGGATAGCAGTGATTATTTACACGTTGCTCAAAAGTATGTGTCAGGTTCAACCACTAATCGTGTTTACGAAACCACCAACACATCCGGATCGTGGGTAAATAATCAAGCCGATACGGTTGCCGTACTGACCAGCACTTCAATCGCCGTAGACTCGAGCGGCGGAATTCATATTTCGTATTATTCAACCAGTGGTTATGATCTTAAATATGCCTATAAAGCTTCCGGAGCAACCAGCTTTACTACTGAAACACCAGATTCAACCGGCACTACCGGTCAATATAGTGTTCTTTGCGTTGATAGCAGCGGCAATCCTCACATTTTTTATAAAGACGGCAGCGACAACCTCAAACATGCCTATAAATCCGGTGGTTCGTGGAGCTTTGAAACTGTAGATACTTCCGGGGCCCCAACTTCTATATCGGTTGCCATTGATAGTTCTAATACCATGTATATCGCCTGGATTAATGGCAATATCGTTAAATTTAGATCCGGCACTACTGGTTCTTGGGGCACGGCGGCCACGATCGACTCAGGCACAACCATGCGCGGAGTATCCGTAGCATTAGACTCTTCTAACGTTCCCCACGTTGCATATTTCCGTTATAACGGAGCATCTAGTGATATAAGATATGCTGAGAAAACTACCGGGGCCTGGTCAACGCCAGTCGCCCTGACCGATTCTTATCCCGGCACATCGGGTGGATATTATTCTTCCATGGCCATCGACAGCTCAGGTAACATCTTTTATTCTTATTATAAGGAAACCAGTTCATCTTCAGGGTTAAAACTGGCTATAAAAACCGGCAGCACCTGGTCCATCAAAACCATTGAAGACGGAGACGAAACTGACAACATCGGTTACTACAACTCTCTTGCACTGGGCAGCGACGGAAGAGTTCATATTGTTTACTATGCTGACGGCAGGGATCTAAAGTACGCTTTAGAAGATTAAATTAAGAGAAAATTTATGAAACAAGATCCAAATCGAATAAAATATTGGTTTGCGATCTTTTTTTCAATCCTGTTTTTAACCGGTTGCGGAGCGGCACAGCATATTGACCCCGGCCCCCAACCCGACACCCGCCCCAAACTTTACTGGAGCGGCCGCACTATTACCGGCGCTGAAAGTTTTTCTTCAAAAAGAATTTATTGTACGGGCAATATTTCAATTGAATCCGGCGGCAGTTTATCCCTTGATTACGTAACCCTTTATATGAGCTGCGAATCAGATGCGCAGTATGGAATTTTTGTTAATTCTGGCGGCACACTGATAATAATCGATAACAGCATTATCACGGCGCACAGTACCGCTGAAGGCTACTATCAATTCTGGTTCAAAAGCGGCAGCACCGGACAAATCACCAATTCTACGGTCGAAGGCACCTGGACCCCCAACCCCGCCGGTAAATCTCAATTTAATGAAGCCGGCATGTTTGTTGAAGCCAATAATTTCTCAACCAGCGGATCCACATTTCAAAACTCAAAAGGAAACGGCATTGAAGCCTACTGGTTTAATACCTTCTCGGCTACTAATTCAAACTTCATCAACAACGGAGCCAATGGATTATTAATCAGAAATGTTGATAACTTTACGGTTTCCGGCTGCAATTTAAGTCATAACGGAATTCTTACCACTCGTACCGATGGCTGCGGTCTCATCTTCATGGTTGGGACCGGAACAATAACTAATAATACTATCAATAATAACCGTTTTACGGGCATGGAAGGCAGCGGAGCATATAACGTAGCTATTAATACTAACCAGGCCAATAACAACGGTCATTTTGGCATATTTTTACATGATGAATTCAGTAGTTCCTATGCTGAAGTATATAACAATACCTGTGAAGCCAACGCTTTAAGTTCCACCATCCATACCGGCTTAAGTGTTGAAAATGCGGTGGCAGTTTATGCCCACGATAATACATTTAACGGAAATTATATTGGCCTAAGACTCCTCAGTAACTCCTTAACCACCACGATTGAAGGTAATATCATCACTAACAACATTACTCACGGAGTACATATCGATAATTCAAGTCCTACTTTTTATCGAAATACTATTACCGGAAATGACAAAGGAGTGTTTATTCAAGATTTACACGGCACCCCAAATCCTAACTTCGGTGATACATCAATTTCACGTAGCGGCTATAATAATCTCTCAAGTAATACCACCAATGGTATTTACAACAACACCACTCAAAATATAATGGCGGAAAATAATTTTTGGGGGTATTATAGTAAAGGTTCCATTAATGGATATAACGATGATACTAGTTCCAGAATAGATGTTATTCCGTTTTTAACTGCTGTACCATAAAAAATAAAAGGAGGAATAATCATGGCTAAAAAGAAAGTTAACACAACCCAGGAAGAATTTAAAGTTAAGGGTGAACTATTGCTGAAAAAGGTAAAAGATTTGATCAAAGAAGGCAATATCCGAAAAATTACCATCAAAGATAAAAGGAATAAAGTTTTACTTGAATTCCCGCTGACCATTGGAGTCATCGGTGCAGTACTCCTTCCGCTTTTTGCCGCCATTGGCGCGGTAGCCGCGCTGGTAACCGAATGCACTATTTCGGTCGAAAGACAAATACCTAAAAAGAAAACCAGGAAGAAAAAATAATGCACAAAAAAACAATTAAATGGTTTACGATTTTAGTAATTGTAGTAGCCATTCTATTTGGAATCTTTATGATGCTGACCGTTCCCGAAATTAACTTTTTTCAAGCAGAAGAAGAAGCCGAAGAACTACAATAGTTAGGAGCATCAACAACGTGCCTTTAAAAAAGGTAATCACCTATACCATTCTCGTATATCTCTTAAGCATTCCTGGATATTTGCTGTCAATTTTTGCCAAAAAAATCGGATTCAACCCCTTTCTGGCAATTTTTATATTAATGTGGACCCCCGCTCTATCGGCCTTTATCACCAAGCTCCTGTTCGACCGAAATTTGCGGGGCCTCGGTTGGTCACAGGGTCAACCACGCTGGTTAGCCCTGGGTTATTTACTGCCCATCGCCTACGGTGCTGCGGCTTTTGGTTTTTTACAATTTTCAGGAATGGCAAAAATCAATCCGGATTATCACATCGGGCTATATTCGTTAATTATTTTTGGTACTTTTTTTAATATTGCTTTTGCGGCTGGTGAAGAGATTGGCTGGCGGGGATTTTTGGTGCCCGAGCTTAATAAAATAACCAATTTTACGGTGACCGCATTTACCAGCGGAATTATCTGGGCGCTTTGGCATTTTCCTTTGCTGCTTTTTGCCGGCTACGTAGGAACCATCCCCTTGGCAGAGCGGCTGCCGTTTTTTGTTATTTCGGTAACCGCCATGGCTTTTGCCCTGGCCTGGCTGCGGTTAAAATCATTAAGCGTGTGGCCGGCAATCCTGTTACATGCCAGCCATAACAATTATATCCAGAGATTATTTGATCCGTTATCTGCTCCGGTCAACAAATTTTCAAAATACTTTATCGGTGAAACCGGAATCGCACTATTAATCATGACTGTAATCGTGGCGGTCGTCTTCTGGAGCATGCGCAAAAATCTTCCGGGAGAAATCCAGGCAGCCAGGTTTTAATGGGGACCATGTTAATAAGGAGAGCAAAATGAAAGTAATTGTGCTGGTATTAGTTTGTTTTATCATTATCCTTTCGAGTTGCGCCTCAACACCTCCCTCACCCGTTTCCGTTCACCACGAGTGGGGAACACTAAAAGAAGTAATTTTAGGCTCCGGAAAAGATCTTACCCTACCGCCTTGGCTACCTGACATGCGCTCCCCAGACCCCAACTTTACCGAATTTTTAAAAAAATACGGCGGCATGAAATATAAAGACGTTAATCCGGAATCAGCCAAAAAGGTAATTGAACAACAGGATCACCTGGCAAAAGTATTGGAAAGTAGAGGCGTAATCGTGCACCGGGTTGATCATTTTCCCTTTCCGGAAGAAGAAAATTATGTTGCCAAAGGGATAAATTTTGTTTTTCCGAGGGATCCGATTCTGGTAATCGATAATAATTTTATAGAAATCTCTTTGCGGTCCCCCTTTAGAAGAAAAGAAAAATTTGCGATTCGCCCATTTGTAGAAAAATTTATCGATGATCCCAGGGTAAACTTTGTATCCATTCCTCCGGCCTCCCCGCATCTGGATGAAAGAGGGCCTTTTTTAGAAGGTGGGGATGTATTACTCAATGGCTATGAAATCTACGTTGGCAATTCGGGAGTAGCCTCTGACCAAAACGGCACTGCCTGGCTGCAAAATTATTTAGGACCAAAATATAAAGTGCATGAAATTAAATTAAAACCGGATGTTTTACATCTGGATTGCGCCATGGCACTGCTCCGTCCGGGTTTGGGTCTTTTATATAAGGACGGCATCCTCAGTGAACTACCCGACTCTCTCAAAGGATGGGATTGGATTACCGTTACGAAAGAAGAAGCAGATAAACTTGGCTGTAACGTACTAATCCTAGACGATAAAACCGTAATTGCCGACCCGCAGCACGCCCGCATTATAAAAGAAATGCGCAAAAAGGGCGTTGAAGTTATCGAAGTGCCTTACGATGAGGTTAGTAAATTTTTAGGAGCTTTCCGTTGCTCACATCACCCGCTAATTCGAGAAAGCAAATTAAAATAAAGGAGTAAAAATGCTAAATCATTCAATTAGAGTCGGATTCAGCTTCGGTTTAACCTCTGGAATAATTACAACCCTTGGATTAATGGTGGGGCTAAGCTCAAGCACTAATTCAAAGCTGGTGGTAATCGGCGGCATTTTAACGATTGCTATCGCCGATGCTTTTTCGGATGCACTGGGCATCCACGTTTCCGAAGAATCCGAAAATAAACATACCACCAAAGAAATCTGGGAATCAACGCTGGCCACCCTTTTTTCCAAATTCATTTTTGCGCTTACGTTTGTAATTCCGGTTTTGCTTTTCAACCTGGTCACCGCACAGATCGTAAGTGTAATCTGGGGCCTGGCAATGCTTAGTATTTTTAGTTACAGCATGGCCAACCTGCAGAAAGAAAACCCCTGGAAGGTTGTTGGTGAACATGTAATGATTGCCCTGGTGGTCATTGTCTTAACCCACTACGTTGGGGATTGGATAGCAGCAACTTTTAGTTAGAATAAACCGTGGTCGTTACTTCACAATCCTCCGTAAAGCACTAATATATCTTTTCGCAACGATAAGATCGTTGTGGCTGCCCTCTTCTAGTAAAATTAGCTGTTTAGGATCAGCAGCTTTTCCATAGAGAGCTTCTGACATTGTATAAGGTATAGTTTCGTCTTTCTTAGAGTGAACAATTAGCTTAGGAGCACTAATTTTATTAATTCTTTCCAGAGAATCAAATTTACTTCTGATCCAGATAAAGGGACGCCGGTAAAGGGGCATCGTCAGTTGCGCCATATCTCGGGCCGAAGTAAAGGATCTTAAAAGTACTAACCCTCCCACCTTTTCCTTTTCAGCCAAATATGTTGCCACTGCCCCACCCAAGGAAGACCCCATCACAATTATTTGATCCGGCTGATACTCTTTTACTTCAATCAGATAATTATAAGCAGCATCAGCATCCAGATAGAGGTTTTTCTCTGCTGGTTTGCCTTCACTTTTGCCGTAGCCGTGGTAATCGATAATAAAAATACTGGCCGGCAATCGGTACAACAAACTAATTAAAGGCAGGCGGTAGCTGATATTGCCGCCATTACCATGAAAAAGAAGAATAACTTTGTCAGCCGCTTTATTTTCGACAAACCAACCATTAATTTTCACGTCATCTTTACAAGTAACAAATACATCTTCATACGGCAAACCAATCGAGCGGGGATTCGCCCCCATCCCCCGGGTGGGTAAATAAATCATGGTAGGTTCCATCACTGGCACTAAGAAGAGGTTAATTAAAACCAAGGCCCCAACGATTAACAGTAAATAATATATGATTCTTTTCATCACCATTATTTTATCATTTTTTCCTTCATAAACTGAAATTATCATCGCTAAATTTCGATATAAACATAGAGGATGAATTATTATGCCGTTTAAAACTTGTTCAACAGAAGCAAGATTTACCAGGCTATGGTCTTTTCCGCCTGCATGGAAACCAAAGCCTAGAATTACGATTGAAGAACGGGCTCAAAAAGCCAGAAACAATCGGGTCATAAGCTTAGAGCAAGCACAGACCCATAGCCATCTAGAAAGATTTGAGCTCGGTGATGCACGTTTCCAAATATTCCGCCTCGATGGATCTGACAGAGCAGAATTAACCGCATTAATGATTTCATGCCTCGGATCCGCTTTTAGCAATCACACCATTGGATTTTACTTTACTGCAGATGGCTGCCAAAACAGCTATGTCACAGTTAAGGTTGCACCGTACGAAATTGAACTTTCTTCCAACCTTTATGGTCCAGCCACCGTAGGACACGAACTTTTGAACTTGAATTTTCAAGTTTATTCAAACTATATTCACTTAAGCAGATTAGGAACCCACCCCCAAGGAGCTGGTCGCGGCGGCTTGGCACTGACCGCACTTTATAATATTGCCAGTGGATTAAATATCAGGAGTATTAATTTTGGCGTGCATGATCACAACAAAGCTGCCATGCGCTTTTATTTCCACATGGACTTTGGCCATCCAACTAATGACAGATGCACAGAGTGGCAGGTTGAAGTGCACAATTAATTTATCAAAGCAACTTTATACTCTAAAAATCGGACGGTAAAATCATCATAAAGGTAATCAAACGAACCGAGTGGCCCCAGCACTTCAATACTATTGGGTTTACCTAATATTGCAATAACCTCATCCTTTGTCATTCCTCCCCTGATACCGTGCTTTCCAATTTCATAAAACTCAATAATCTCGATAACTCCCAGCTCAACTTCCGCCGCTTGGCTGCTTTTCACCCGATAAATATTTTCGGTGACATAGGTTCCCCAGGGACGCTTAAATTTTTCCGGATTAGGTATGTACCGCGCGGTAAAAAAGTACAGGTAGTCCCGGTCAAATTCTTTAAAAAACCACTTTAGACGACCTTCCAGATAAACTTGCTGCTCAAGATCCAGGGCTTCATCTAAAGTAAGGTCAATCGTCTTTACTTCATCACTGCAGACAAACCGTACGCCAACGATTCCCTGTGGAATAGTATGTTTTACGTTGATCACTTTGCTGGTGTCCTGAGGCGCAGCGCCGAAACCACACAAGACGATCATCAGTACCGGAATACTTAATAATAAGAAGAATTTACGCACTACTTTCCTACTATCCTATCTAAAAGGTCCGAAGCTTGCTTTAAAAGATGTTTTTTTACGATAACCGTATCTCCCAATTCTAAATATTGATCCGACGCACTGTAATAGGCTGGCCAGTTAGTCCTTCCTTCGCCGTTTGGATTGCCCGTTTTTGCAAAGGTTACCCAATAATCCATAATCATATCGGATAGAGCAAAATCCTTTTCATCATAGCCTTCCGACTTCTCCAAATTTCCAAACACGTAGCCTAATTCAATGCCATGATAAGCTCCGTCTTGTTTAGCTGACTTAGTATTAGGAACCCGGGTAAATTGATAAAGATAGGCCTTGGATTTCTTTTTCCCCATCGCGCGGGCTAAATATCTACCAGGTTCGGCAAACAAGCATACCGCTAAAAGCTTATTAAATGCCGGCCGAACTTCTGCGTCTTTTGCAGCAGGAAATAAAGTATAAATTTGATCTGCATATTTCCCGAAATAATTTTTTATCCAGGATTTATACTTTCCCACTGAGGTTTCAGGAATAAATACATTTCCCTCATCCGCATTGGAGCCGATGATAATCGGCACATCATGCTGTTTTCCTTTAGCCAAAAAAGCTGCCGGATTTTCCGGAATAACCCAACCATCATTAATCAGTGAAAATTGCGGTCTTTCGTCAAACAAACCAAATCCCGGATCAATTTTTTTAAGCAACTCCACCGCAGAAACCTTGCGCATAGCCTTTAATACATTTGGCGCATCAGCGCAGTCTAATAGCTTTTCCACTTGCTTTCCGGTAGCGAGTGCTTCTGACATAGATCCCGTAGCTTTTGGAAGTGCGTATTGTTGCCCAAAGGCCGATCCGCTTTCGCAAATGGCCTGCTGGAAAAGACCTTTAGATAGAGGGCTAATCATATGCGTGGCAACACTGACCGAACCCGCCGACTCCCCAAAAATGGTTACGTTATCCGGATTCCCGCCAAAAACCGCAATATTTTTTTGGACCCATTTAAGTGCTGCAACTTGATCCAAAAAACCGTAATTTCCTGAAACTCCATGCGGCGATTCTTTTGCCAGCAGTGGATGCGCCATAAATCCATAAGGTCCCAAGCGATAATTAATGGTTACTACCACTACCCCTTTTTTCGCCAGGTTTTCAGCATCATATAGCTTTTGGGAAGCCGCACCCGCTAAAAATCCTCCGCCATGAATAAAAAACATCACCGGCAATTTAGCATCTGCATTTTTAGCCGGCGTCCAGACATTTAAATACAGGCAATCTTCATTCTCCCTGCCAACATCATGCAATTTAGGTTGCGGGCACGCCGGGCCAAATTTGGTGCAGGCTTTAACATTTTTCCAGGGGCGCGGAGGATACGGGGGCTTCCAGCGCCGCGCTCCTACCGGAGGAGCAGCAAAAGGAATCCCTAAGTAAACCCGGACCCCATCTTCTACTTTTCCACTGATGGGACCACTCTTAATATTAACAACGGTATCCGGCGGTTTTTGACAACCGACTGATATTAGCAGTACCAAACAAAAAACGAAGAGCCAACTTAATTTTTTATTCATACTATTTAGGCAACAATATTCTTTAAATTGAAATACAGGACCAGCTGTAAAATTCCAAAGAATAGAGCATAGAAACCAATCACCCACATATAGGCAATCACGCCCACCATGGGCAATGCAACCAATAACATCGCAAATAATATGGATACGATTCCGGATAGCAGCATCCAAAACTCATCTTTAACTGACTTTCTAATCGCAAAAGCAGTTACAATTTGGGAAATACCACTAAACAGCGCCCAGATCGCTACTACGTAAATTAAGAACAATACGTAGACTCCCGGCCAAAGCGCAATAAATAATCCAACAAAAAAGCTGACGATTCCTTCTAGCAAAAGCAGCGGATATTGGGTATTTAATGCCGCAATGACGGTAGCAATACCGCCGATAATCGCAAAAGCAGCAAATAAATAAATCAAAACCTCAAGCGTAAGTCCCGGCCAAAAAATCGCCAATAATCCAAAGATAATCGCAAACAGTCCTCGAAAACCTAAAGCCGTCAGGGTCCTTTTTGTAATACTCATAACTTCCTCCTTGATTTTATTCATACCAGCTGCCAAATGTTACTTCTTATTAACTACGTCTAAAAGAATACTGAGACCAATAATGATTACAATAATTGGGAAGATAGGTAATCTTACGCCATAAAAGCCAGCAAACCCGATTAACATAGCCACGGCACCCAGGATCACCGAAAACCAGCTCATCATGATGCCATTTAGATAGCGCACGATGTTCAGCCCTAAAAGAATAATACCAACCCCTAATAGCCAAGTAGATTCTGGGACTTGTCCGGCCGGAGCCAGCCACAATCCACCAATCATAATCAAAAACAGGGACCAACTAATGGTAACCAGGTTCTTATCGACCGCTGCTTTACTCTTTGTCATATTTTGCCTCCTTATTTTTTACTTCCAAAAAATCCACTCCCGGCATCCATCATAATCGCCAGGATCAAAACTAAAATTTGAGGGAAATCCCACTGCCCGTCCCACCAGTGCTGCACCGCACTATACCAAAGCATGGTATGCGGCATACAAAGAAATCCGAGCAGGGGCCAATACCAGGTTTGAAAAACTCCGTTAAACCAGCCAGAAAATAACCAGAGTAATATAATGATCAAGCGCGGTAAAACTAACGAAACGGCCCCGATTAAAAAAATCATACGATCCCTACCCTATTCTCTTTTTAAAAGCTTCCGGATCGGTTGATCGGACCAAGGCCTGATCCATGCTAATTAAATCTTTTTTGTAAAGATTAGCCAAAGATTCATCCATAGACTGCATTCCGTATTTTTTACCCACTGCCATCAGCGAAGGAATCTCATAAGTTTGATTGCGGCGAATTAAATTTTGCACGGCCGGAGTGACTTTTAGATATTCTACCGCAATAATCAAACCAGATTTATCGATTTTGGGAATCAGTTGTTGCGCGATAACGGCCTGTAAACATAAAGCCAGCTGATTTCGAATTTGATTTTGCTGATGGGAAGGAAAAACATCAATAATACGATCGATGGCATTAGTAGCATTGGCAGTATGTAAATTAGATAGGATCAAATGCCCGGTTTCGGCTGCCGTAACTGCGGTAGAAATGGTTTCTAAATCGCGCATCTCCCCGATCAGTATCACGTCCGGGTTTTCACGAACCGCCGCCCGAAGTGCGCTCGGAAAATCATTTGCATCCGACCCGATTTCTCTTTGTTCAATGACACTTTTATTATTTTTAAACATATATTCGATTGGGTCTTCAATGGTAATAATATGGGCCGCCCGTTTTCGATTAATTAACTCAACGATACTGGCCTGGGTGGTAGTTTTACCTGATCCGGTTGGTCCGGTAACAATAATTAAGCCGCTTTCAAGATTAGCCAGGTCTTCCACTACTTCCGGTAAATGCAGTATCTTTCGGTCAGGCAAAACATTGGGTACCGCACGAATTGCAGCCGCGAGGGAGCCCCTTTGATAATGAACATTCGATCGAAAACGTTCACCACTGGGTAGTTCGTAAGAAAAATCAATTTGTCGATCTTTTTCGAGACGCGCCTGCTGCTCAGGGGATAGCATCGAAAGCAGCAACGTTTTAAGTTCGGCAGCCGCATAAGGCTTGCGGTCGAAGCGCAGGTCACCATTTATTCTTAAAGCGGCCGGGGCGCCCGCTTCCAGAATTAAATCAGACGCATTTTCCTTAACCATTTTATTTAGAAGATCTTCGATTTTTTCCATTAGCGTATCAGTTTTTTTTCTTCGGCAGCCTTTTTGTTTTTTTCCTCAAACTCCTTGGCTTGTTTTTCCATTTCAGCTAGGTACTCGGCATCCACAATGCGGGGAGTAATAATAATCATAATGTCTCTTTTTTCGGATACTAGTTCGGTACGTTTGAATAAATTTCCTAGATACGGAATATGCATAATGATTGGAATGCCAATTTCTACTTCCTGGTTATAGTTTTTAGTTAATCCACCAATTACAATGGCCTGGCCATTTTTAACTAAAACCTTATTTTGGGTTTCGGTGGTATTTTCTTGGGGAAGCTCGTTCACTACCGATCCTTCACTGATCGATGGATAAATATCCATAATAATGTAACCGTCTTCATTGATGTGCGGAGTAAATGTTAATTTAGTACCTACCTCTAAAAAGTTTACTTCCTGAACGGTTGAGGTTTCGGTAATAACTGAAGTTTTGTAACCGTATTTTGAACCAATTAATATTTGAGCCTGCTCGTGATTAAGTGCAGTTACCCAGGGAGAAGCAATTAAATCATAGCCTACGGTTTTATTTAATGCTTCCAGATAGGCTTCGACATTGCCGCTGATCAGCTGCGCATATAAACCCAAAGACGTATTCCCCATGTCCGCCGAATGCAACTGAACGTAATCATTGGTACTGTGCGAATATTTCCAGTTTACCCCGATGGTTGAAGGATCAGTAGAATCTCCGATATTAGATTTTAGCTCAATAATTTTAGCTTCAACTCTAACCTGGGATGGGGCCTTGTCCATCTCTGCAATTAAGCCTGCAATGCGCTTCATTGATTGTGGTGAAGCTTTTACCACTATGGTGTTCATTTTGATATTAACTGAAGCTTTTTCATCTGCAGTTAATAGATCAGAGATATTGGTTTTAAGCGCTTCGGCATTGGCATATTTAAGTTTAAACGATCTGACAACTTGTTCCTCTTCATTAATCACGCCCGCCGCACTTCCGGTAGTGGCCCTTTCTTTGGTTTCTATAAACAACTGCCGTGCGGAGGCCGGCATACTTATAAAGATAGCCAGCAACAACCACCCACAAAATATTTTTTTTATCATATTTACTCCTCCATAAATATTATCGATATTCGCTTAACAGGCGCAAGTGCGTAGTGAGCTGATCGCCGTCCTGAATAATTTCGGCACTGTCAATCACCAACATGGTTTTTAGCTCAGAAAAGGACCTCAAAAATCCGAGTAATTGTTTGGTATTGGAAGAAAAGGTCAGGGTAATTAAAATCTTGTCTTCTTCGTCGTACTGGCGCAGTGACGTCAAATCAATCCCGAACCAGCGAAACTCGTAATCGATAAAGTCCATAATACGATCTAGCTGTTCCTCCTTAGGAGAAATCAGCTCTTTTTCTTTGGCTTGAAGTTCCATCACTTCTCTGCGCGCTAAATCTTCCTGGTTTTTGCTGAGCGCCAGCAAATTATTTAATTGGGTCCTTAACGAATTGATATCATCTCTGCGTTTAGCAATATCAGACAAAACAGGGTTAAGCACCATGCTCCAGTAAAAGTAAAATATCAGGGAAACGATTACCACAAATACTATAATTCTTTCGCGACTTGAAAATTTCATATTTACGGTTGACTCCTTCCCACTAAGATACATTTGATCTGAAAATCATAAGTGGGAACCGAATAAGCATCTGACTCGCTGAGAAAAACCAAATCAATGGTTTCAAAGTACTGACTGCGGCTTAACCGCTGATAAAAATTAGCAACTCCAATTTTCTTTTTGCCTTTAACCACTACCCCATCGATTAACAACAAACTGGTATTGTTATCGTATTTGACGCTCTTGAAATATACATCCTGAGGAGTGATGCGATCCAGCTCCTGCATGACCAGCGGAAAACGATAAAGTGCGCCGTACTTTGAAATATCCAGCTTTGGAATTTCTCCTTTTATTTCTGCAAGCACCTTACTCAATTTAACTTTTTGAGAGCTGTATTCTTGCTGCAAAGATTGATAACTTTTAACTAAATTTTCACGCTGGGCTTCAAACCAACCGAAAACCACCGTTAAAACCAGTAAATAAACAAAAATAAAAGAAATATACACCAGCCAGCGGCGGTTAAATCTTTCGACAATTTTTGAAAATAAGGGGGTAACATTGATTGAAAGGACGCCTTTTTTCTCTTCGGGCATCAGGCTTAATTGATCGGCCCCGGACAAAGCCGCCCCCATCGCCAGGGTCAAAGCCGGCTTATCTTCGGCAAAGCCCTCTACCTCAGACGAAACTTCAGGTTCTACTAACGCAACGTCCGCTCCCAGCTGCTGCTTTAAGTATTGAACCAGGTTTTTAGTTTTGGATCCGCCGCCGCTGATCAATACTTTGGTAAATTCGGTGTCATCGCCGATTTCGGCGCGATAATAATCAAACGTATTCCAGATTTCTCCGGTTAATTTTTCGAGAGCCGGGCGCATCAACCCCAAAAGCTCGGCCGCCGGAACCCCGGATTCCTTAGAATATTCTTCCAGATGAAACGGGATGCCAAATTTATCTTTAATTTCTTCAGCACGCTTATAATCAAGTTCGAGCGGGCCTTGTTCGGTTTGAACCGCCCCGACCATCGCCTGAGTAATATCATCTCCTCCGACAGTAACTTCGCGGGCAAAAACCACTTGTCCTTCTTTAATCAACAGAATTAAACTCGAATATTTGCCTAAATATATAGCAGCTGAAGGTTGGGCCTGCTCTTTGGCTAAAATATTTCTTAAGGCAGTGGAAGGAGGAACCACATTTTTAACGGATAGTCCGGTCGCATTAATCGCTTCTACTACATTTAATATATTGGGACGCGGCACCGCGGCCACAAAATACAAACTGGATTGGCGGTCGCCCGATCTTTTAATTTTATAATAATCGACAATAATATCTTTAAAAGAAAAAGGCAAAACGGCTTTAAGTTTGAAGCGCAAAGCTGAGGATACATCCCCTGCCGCCATTTCGGGAAGTTCAAGCAGTTTATATATGGTATCCGCCCCAAAAATCACCACGTGGGCATCTTTAGTATGGATCTTTTTGAGTTTAATGCCGGAGAGTAAGGTTTTGACTTGAGAATGAGGCTCGGCAGACTCTTCGCGTGGAAGATAATTGACTAAATAATTTAATACCTTAAGCTTACCAGCTTGGTGTTCTAGTTCAACAACTTTTAGCGCACCGGGCGCTAGGTGTATGCCTAGTTTTTTATTTGTCATTTATTTTCTTTAAATAAAAATTTACGATTCTAATCAAAGTTTACACCACAAAATTACTATATTCAAGCCAAAAATTATCAGCTTTTTCAATATAGTTCGGACCATTCGGATATGGTAACAATAAACCCTTCGGATCCCGTAACGCCAACAATGGAATCAATATCAACTACATCTGCCACATAAGTAATAGATGCATTATTTTCCACGTCTATGTCCCCCGCAATAATAATTCCTTCAAACACCGCATTATTAGTTATCGTGACTGTTCCCTCCGCAAAAATAAAACCATAGACCGAGGAGTTATTGGATAAATCAACATCTCCCGGCGTTAAAAATACAGTACCCTCTCCTACCACCACCGATCCCGCTTCAATATTATTTCCAACTTCAAAGCCAATCGAAGAAAACCAAACGCCGTTATTACCAATGGTTGAATTATTTTTTATGGTGACAAATCCATCCGCAATTACGGTTAGCTTATTTCCCAGGGCGACATTATTGGAAACCAGGACGGTTCCGGTGGCGACAATGGTGGCGCTGCCGGTCACGGTTATATTTGCTCCGTTATTAAAAGTTACATTGCCATTGACATAATACCAACCAGACATGGCGCCGCTATCGTAACCTACAGCTCCCGCCGGAAAAGTAGAGGCAATAGTGATTTGTCCGTCATAATAGGTGGTATCCAGATCCGGAGGATCAGGCGGAGGAGCAATATTATCGTTTACTTCTCCTGAAATACTGGCACCCGGATCAATCGTAATGTCCCCCATAGCACTAATATCGCCGGTAATATCCGCCTTATCAATCGTGATGGACCCCAAAGCATATAAAGCACCACCCCCCAGCGGAATTTCTTCCTGCAAAAGCTCAACCTGAATTCCTCTTTGATAGGTAATGCCTTCACTCGTCACTATGCCGTATGATATTAAACTAATGGCATCTTCAGTTGCATTGGCAGTGCTAAGCGTAAAACAGCCCCCGCCAAAAGTTTTAGTAAAAGGAAAGCCCATCTCTGCCGACCAGTCAGAATACGAGGTAAGATATTTTATTCCATAGGCCTTTCCCGCTTCGGCAATGTAAAAGGCTTTATTATAACGGTACTCACTAATCGCCATGCGGCTTTCGTAAAAAAGCAATGAAACAAAGACCGCGGCCAATCCTCCCAGGACAATAATAATGTAAACGGTTGCCAAAAGCGCAAAGCCCTTATTTTTTTTCATTCGTTTCTGATCCTTGCCGAAGATTGTAATCGAATGCGATTGTCTCCGTCCTCAACGATCAATTTGATTCGAACCGACCGAATATCTGCGCGGGTAGCAGTAACGGCCCCGCTTTCGTCCAAATATTCAAACTCCAGCCCTCCCGGATTTTTTAGATGCTCCAGCAAAACTAAATCATTACGCTCCAAATTGGTTCCATCCTGCTGGTAATTAATGGTGCTATCTTCAATATCCATAAATTCGTATTCCGTAGAGGTAAAAGTAATAATACTTGAAGCTGTATGGTCCTTGGTTCTTCTGATTTCGCGTACCATGCGCTTAATGGCGCCCCGCGTTTCCATCATTAATGTTTTTTGACTGCCCACAAATAAATAAATATTAATTCCGGTATTAATTACAAACGAGAAAGCTCCTACCAAAATCCCGGCAATTACGATGGCCATAATTAATTCAACTAAAGTAAAGCCTTTTTTATTCATTTGATATATCCGTAACTAAAGTTATTACTTCTATCGAAGCCGGCAAAAGCCCGGAACTCACATAAACCGCAATTTTTTTATAACCCGCATCGATCCCAACCACCTGATCCAGGGCTTCAAAAGAAACAAAATTTACCACCACTTGCCCGCTAAAATCGCTAAAATCTCCGCCAAAAGAAAACGGCGCTTCAGAAACAATATTAGCATAACTTTTACTGCTAACTTCTTCCAGCTTACTGTTCGCTAAGTGGGCCGCCATGCTGACGGCCTCTAAATCTACGTTGCGGGTAGCAACATTGAGAAAAATTGCAATTATTGAATAAACCGCGATCCCGGCGATCACGATCGTCATAATTAATTCGATGATGGTAAATCCTTTTTTAGCTTGTTTTACCATTCGACGTACACCCTTCCGGTTTCCGGCGCCACCCTAACATAAATTGACGGAGATGATCCCCCACACCCAAACCATCCCCCGCCGTAATTTAATTCTACCGTAAAAGTAGAAGCAAAAGGTGAACCATTTTTATCATCGTAAGGAACTCCCAGCGGACTAAATTCTATCTTATCGGATATTCCAGTTACCGAATCAATTTCAACATCCTGAAATTCTGCCGGTAAGTCCACCGCAAAATTCTGTGATGGATCTTCTGGTTTTTTAATCACGGTATCGGTTGACCCGTCGGTTACATACACTTCATATTCCTCATCCCAGGTATCAAACTTCACCCCGTGCCATTGAGAACTACTCAACGCCAAATTTTTTGCGTAACGGAGATCGGCAGCAACTTTTTCGGCCGCGGCATAAAGATTTTGATTGGGCAAAGAATCGAGAGAGATAAAACCAACCGCAGCCACAATACCTAAGAGGACCATCACAATTACCAGTTCAATCAAGGTGAAGGCTTGTTTACGCTTCATGCACGGATTTTAACACCTTAAATTTGAGATAGCAATCTGAAAAATTAAACTACATAAAAGTGCGGGATGCATCGTTGGATTCGACCGATCCGGTAGATGAATAGTATACCCACCCGCCCGTGCCGTCATAAGCATCGACTACACTATTTCCCGATGGAGCAAGTTGATTTTTGGGCATAACTCCCTCCAGAAACATACTCTCCACAATTTCAACAGGATATCCAGGTGATCCCGCTATCGCATTTTCGGCATAGGCAAAGGCAATCGCCGCCCGCATGCTGCAGATGGATGCTTTGGTGGCATCCAGCTCCGCCGTAGCAGACAAATCAACGTAGCGGATCATGCCAATGGTAGCTAAAATGCCTAAAATCACAATAACGATAACTAATTCGATGAGGGTAAAACCTTTTTTCATGAAATTGATCTTAACATTTCAGATTTTATTATTCAACCAAATAAAAAGCCCAGCTTAAAGCCAGGCTTTTTAAAGATATATCTTTAACGTCACTACATTTGAGTTCGAGCTGCGTCGTTGGATTCAAGTGTTCCGGAAGCTGAATAATACACCCATCCACCGAGTCCATCGTACGCGCCAACTACAGTATTACTTGATGGAGTAAGCTGGTTGGTTGGTACCACATTTTCTACGAACAAGCTTCCGGTAATACTGGCAGGATAAGCTGCTGTTCCGGCCGCTGCCGCTTCAGCATAAGCTACGGCAACTGCCGCACGGATACTTCCCATAGAAGCTTTGGTTGCATTAAGTTTTGCCATCGAAGACAAATCAACATACCTTGGAATAGCTATGGCAGCCAAAATACCTAAAATAACAATTACCATAACCAACTCGATAAGCGTAAAACCGCGTTTTTTCATTGTTCACCTCCCCTTAAAAAAAAATTATACTCTTGCGCCTGTACATGTCAAGCAAAATATTGAATTAATGCGTATAAAGCTGCATCACACTCCACATCGGTAAAAATATCCCCAGAGCTAAGAGAGCCACAAATAATGCCATAAAAAAGATTAAGAATGGCTCAAGTAACGTCATTAAATTGCCAATGGTATAGTCGGTTTCTTCGTTAAAATACTCGGCGCTCTTCATTAACATATTTTCTAGACTTCCTGATTTTTCTCCGATGGCCACCATATGAATTGAGCTCGGCGGAAAAATTGGGAAATCTTTCATCCCGTCGGACAAAGATACTCCGCCGATCACTTTTTCTTTAATTTGAGAGATGGCATTGGCGATCACCATATTATCCGCCGTATCTGCGGTAATTTCCAAACCGTCAACAATCGGAATGCCGCTGCTGATCATGGCCGAAAGCATGGTGAAAAACCTGGCTAAAGAAATTTTGGTGATCAGCATTCCAAAAACCGGCAATTTTAAAGTTAGCTGGTCAAAACGCAGCCTGCCGGCCGGCGTTTTGCGATAGGTTCTTAATGCAAAGTAACCTCCACAGAATATAATGATAATCAACCACCAATAATGGACCGCTACATAATTAATCCATAAAAGAATACGCGTGGGTAAAGGCAGCTTGGTCTTAAATGAAGAAAAAACCGAACTAAACTTAGGAATAATGGCTACTACGGCAAAAATAAAAGCAATAATTAAGACCGAAAAAACCATAATCGGATAACGCAGCGCACCGTGGAGCTTGGATTGCATTTGAGTTTCTTTTTCTAAATAAGTTGAAATTCTTTTTAAAACGCTGTCCATGGCCCCGGCTTTCTCCCCCGCCGCCACCATGGCCACAATTAAATCCGAAAAAACGTCCGGATATTTTGCCAGGGATCCCGAAAAAGTATTACCGCCGGCAACGTCATCTTTAATTTTAATAATGATCTTTCTGATTTTTTCATCGTTAAATTGTTCTTCCATGGCCACTAACGCATCAAACAAAGGCACCCCGGCCGAAAAAAGAGCAGAAAGCTGTCTGAAGAATATACTTAAATCGCGGGTTTTCATCTTGCGGAATTTAAAAATATTTATAAGGGTTATTCCTAATTTTGAGAAATCAATCGTATCTTTTTCTTCATCAATGCTAATCGTGGTAAAACCTTTAGCATGTAAACCACTGGCGACCTCATCTAAGGAGGCCGCTTCAATGGCCTCCTGAATCATTTTGCCGTCCTGATCAATTGCTTTATATCTAAATTTGCTCAAGTTCAGTCACCCTTAAAACTTCGTCAATGGTAGTGATGCCGGCTTTTACCTTTTCCATACCGTCTTCTAAAAGTGTTTTCATGCCGCGAGAGATGGCATATTTTCGGATTTCATCCGACGAAACTTTACTGGTAATCATTTTACGGATCTCTTCATCAATAATTAAAAGCTCAAAGATGCCAACGCGGCCCCGGTAACCGGTATTTTTACAGGCTTTGCATCCCTTGCCGTGATTGACCGTTTTTATTTCCGGATATTTTTGCTTAACCGGCGCCGGTGCCGGAATTTTTTCTACACATTTATCACAAATCTTACGCACCAGGCGCTGGGCTAAAACTGCCTCTACAGAGGAAGAAATCAAAAAGGGTTCCACGCCCATATCAATTAAACGGGTCAGTGCTCCCGGAGCATCATTGGTATGTAAACTGGAAAAAACCAAATGCCCCGTCATCGCAGATTGAATGGCAATACTGGCAGTTTCGATATCCCTAATTTCTCCGATAAAAATTATATCCGGATCCTGACGCAAAATTGAACGCAAAGCAGAAGCAAAAGTAAGCCCGGCCTTTACGTTGACCTGCGCCTGGGTAACGCCCGGCAGCTCATATTCGATCGGGTCTTCAACTGTCACCATATTTAATTCTTCGTTATTAACCACCGACAGCGCGGCGTATAAAGTAGTGGTTTTACCTGATCCGGTAGGTCCGGTAACTAAAACAATGCCGTGCGGCTTGCGGATCACCGCGGAAAACTTTTTTAAATTTTCTTTGGAAAAACCGATTTCCGCTAATTCGTACAGCATGGCGGACTTGTCTAAAATGCGGAGCACCATTTTTTCGCCGTAACTGGAAGGGAAAGAAGAAAGGCGGAGATCCACTTTTTTGCCTTCCTGGTCCACCTCAAAACGGCCGTCCTGGGGAACACGTGATTCGGCAATATTCATGTTTCCTAAAATCTTGATGCGGGAAATCACCGGCGCGTGCATATGCTTAGGCAAAGAAAGTTCTTCGTGCAGAACCCCGTCTACGCGGTAGCGTACCCTTAAATCCTTGGCCTCGGGTTCGATATGAATATCGGAAGCCCTTTCCCGAATGGCCTGCGAAATAATTACGTCCACCAGTTTCATGATGGGGGCTTCCGCCGCAACATCGAGCTTAGCTCTTTTACCGGTGGGCGGAACATAATCCTGGATGACCGTATCCACTGCTCCCGAAATCCCATAAAATTCAGTGATGGCATCCTGGATATCATTTAAAGCCGCTTTTACTACCGAAAGATCCATTTTGGTGACCGAGCGCACTTCGTCTAAAGCACTAATGTTTTTGGGGTCGGCCATGGCAATGGTTAAGGTATCGCCAACTTTAAACAAGGGGATTAAATTGTGCTTACGCACCACAGAGGCAGGAATTAGATTTAAAAGCTTAGCATCGATCTTATAGCTAGCTAAATCTACTTCGGGAACCCGGTCATATTCATTTCTTCCGTGCATACGCCAATTATATTTTTTTAAACCCGGCAAGTCAAGGTTTATGCAATTATTGACTTCAAATCCGAAAAGTGTATAATAAATTTTATGGCAATTGTATCCAATTATTCACAAGATGAACACCAATTAATTATCCAGGATCTGAAAAATAAATTCAGCTGGGCCCTCTGGTCAAGGTATATCATTGCCGCTTTCGCCATCGTTTTAATCTATTTAGGTTTAATTTCGGACGCCTACATGCAGTATAGTTTAGGCTTAGTCACCTTTTTAATTACTTACAATATTATTGCGCATATAATTTCCCTGGTTAAAACCAAATATTCTTTGTGGCAAATAACCACCCTGGCAATTATTTTTCAAGTTTTTGATATTATCTCTATCACCGTACTAATATATATTACCGGCTGGTTAGACAGTCCGTTTTGGTATTTATATTTAGTATTAATTGTTTTCTCCGGCTTCGGCATGTTTTCGTACTATTCTTTCACCGTATTTTTAATTGCCATCTGCTCCGCCGTGTTTTATACCGGACTGCTTTTTTCTGCATATATTGGTATTTTCCCGCTTTACGGGCCCAGCTTTAATTTAACGCCGAACGAACTTTTAATTTCGATCAACAACAAAGCGGTATTTACCCTGGCTTCTTTCTTTATTTTTGCCAGCACCATTTACTACTTTTCCAAATTATTAGCCGAACACCGCGCCGAACTCTCCAGGAAAAATTACGAGCTCCTGAAAACCATGGAAGAAATGAAAGATATTGACCGCATGAAAGACGAATTTGTTTCTACCGCATCGCACGAGCTCAGAACTCCCCTCTCCGTTGCCCGGGAAAACATGTCTTTAATTAAGGACGGGGTCATTGGAGACGTAAACGAGCAACAGAAAAAACTTTTGTCAACCTCCCTGACTAATGTTGACCGACTCTCCGGAATTTTAAACAACCTCCTGGATCTCTCCAAAATCGAATCGCGTTCCTTAGATCTTTTCCCTCAAATAAATGACCTGGGCGAAATGGCCAAAAAAGCCATCGAGCTATTACAAGAAAAAGCCGATCACAAGAAAATTAAATTTGAGCTTTATTGTCCTCAACCGGTAAACACTTTAGTGGATCCAGATCAAATCCTCAGGGTTTTCATCAACTTAATCGACAACGCGATAAAATACACCGAGAAAAACGGCAAAATTACCATCGGCGTTGAGTCAACCGATAATAAAGCCATTGCCTACGTCAGCGACAACGGCAAAGGCATTCCCAAAAAAGATTTTTCCAGAATTTTTGTCCGTTTTTCCAGGTTATCCGATTTTGACGAACCTGCCGAAAAAGGATCGGGACTGGGTCTTTCAATTTGCAGGGGTATCGTTGAAATGCACCACGGCAAAATATGGGTCGAAAGTGAGTTTGGCAAAGGATCCAAATTTATTTTTACATTACCGAAAGTAGGAGAAAAAAAATGAGCGAAAAAAAACCGCATATATTAGTAATCGAAGATGATCCGGACATGGTAGAGGCGATTAAAATAAGGTTTGAGGCTAATAATTTCGACGTCAGCGTGGCCCTGGACGGCATCGAGGGTTTAAGTAAAGCCCGCACCAAAAATCCGGACCTCATCATTTTAGACATCATGCTGCCTAAACTGGATGGTTTTAAACTTTGCCGCATGCTCAAGTACGACGAAAAATATAAATCGATCCCGATTATCATGTTAACCGCTAAAATTCAAAAATCGGATGTCTCTAGAGGCAAAGAAGTAGGCGCCGATGCCTATATTACTAAACCTTTTAAATCTGAAGAACTAATTGAAAAAGTAAAAGAATTTTTAGCGAAGCCTGCTTAGGTTTTTTGAGCAGCTTTAGGAAGAATAAAAGTAAACTTGGTGCCCTGCCCCAGTTTTGATTCCACCCCAATCCTGCCGCCGTGTTTCGCCAGCAACCCTTTGGTGATGGCTAACCCCAACCCGGTACCTTTATTACCCGTTTCCGGGTCGTGATTGAGCTGCTCAAATTTTTCAAAAAGCTTGGGCATATCTGAAGGGGCAATGCCGCAGCCGGTATCAATGATTTCTACTTCGGCTTCGTTTTCTTTATCAAAGACATTAATCGTAATTTTTCCCCGATTCCGGGTGAACTTTAACGCATTGGAAATTAAGTTATCGAAGATCTGAATTAGTTTATCTGGATCCGCCTTAACCCAGAGCGGCTTTTTAGGATACTGCGCTAAAGTTAACTTTATATTTTTTTCTAAAGCCTCCCCGTCCCATTCTTTAACAATTTCCTTGGCTACTTTAATTATGTCCATAGTTTTTAAAACCAGCAAATTGCTATGGGATTCGATCTTGGAAATATCAAGCAGATTATCAATCAAGCGGGTCAGGCGGCTGATGTTATTAACGGCAATCGAGAGCAGCCGCTTTTGCTTTTGATTTACTTTGCCGGAAATTTCATCCAAAACGATGGATACGCTTTCGCGGATAACCGCCAAGGGAGTGCGCAACTCATGCGAAGCAGTAGAAACAAAATCGGATTTCATTTCACTGATTTCCTTTAACGCTTTTTCTTCCCGTTTGCTTTCGGTAATATCACGCAAGTGAGTTAATAATGCCAGCTCACCCTCCCACTCTATCTCTACCATCCGCAACTCAACAATTCTTTCGACGCCTGCTTTATCATGAACTTTTAAGTTAAAAACTTCCCCCGCTCTAGCCGGACACTCAAGCTTTTCTCCAATCAATTTTCCCGGCGTTTTAGAAAAAATTACTTCGGCCGCCGGATTAGCAAAACGAACCACACCCTTTTCATCAACGACCACGATACCGTCAATGCTGTTAGTAATCAGTTTTCTTAAATTTTCCTGAGCGGCGGTGATTATCTGGTCACGCACCATTAGCTGGGCATTAAGTACGGTTAGTTTTTTTTCGCGCTCTCTTAAAAGTGACGCAACATTATAAGCTAAAACCGAAATTGATATGGCAACAATAAATTCCACCGGAGTAACGATCCGCAAATAATTTGACTGCAGATATAACTCACGGGGAACAAATTCCTTAAAAATTATTACCTGCGGAAGAAAACCATAAACTTCTAATCCTAATTCGACCAGATAACACAATGAAGACATAGTCAGAACACCCAGAAATCCCCAAAACGGCAAAGTTAAAGCCGCCAACATTGAAACGACTACATATACAATCGGCATGAAGCTGGCAGGTCCTCCGGTGTAGTAAGTGAAAGCGGCTACAATAATACAGCTAACCAATAATCTACAGAAAAAAGCAATGTGTGCCGGAAGATATCCTTTTTTAATCATCCAAGATGTAATCGCGGTATATAAAGCATAAATTATAAATATAGTTAAAACTTGCTTGAGGGGATATGGAACCCCATAATAGGCGGCGATCAGCGATACCACCAAGAGCAGAGGAGCCATCATGAAACGAGTGATGCGATCCAAAGGTTGAAAAACTTCTACGAATTCCTGGTTCTCTTTAAAATATTTACCGTTTTGCATGATTACCTCACCACATCACATGGATCAGTACGGTTCCCCAAACCGTAAGAATAACATTACCAAAAGCATAGGGCACGGCAAATCCTAACGCCGGAGTAGAACTGTTAGCCACTTCCTTAACCGCATTCAGTGCCGGGGATGCGGTTTCTGCCCCGGTCAGCGCCCCCATCAGTAAAACCGGATTCAATTTAAAAACCATCCGGCCAAATATATATCCAATGATGGTCGGCATCAAAGTAATTATGGCGCCGGCTAAAAACACCGCTCCTCCAGAAGTCTTTAACGCCTGCACCGCCTGCGGCCCTGCAGTTAAACCCACACAGGCAATAAAAAGATTTAGTCCGAGATCCGTAAAAATCCACTGCGCACCGGTCGAAATTTGTCCAAAAGTAGGATGCACCGCTCTTAACCATCCAAATATCAGCCCTACCAATAAAACTCCGCCGCCCATCCCCAATGTGACCGGAATTTTCAGCACGTTAATCGTAATCAATCCGATCAGCGAGCCCACCACGCAACCCAGCGCCACCATAATTAAATCGGTGGTTGAGGTAGGCCGCTCAACATATCCCAGGTATTTTATATATTTTTCCACATCCTCGCGCGCTCCAACAATGGTTAAAATATCACACTTGTTGATCTCCGTATCCCGGGTCAGCGGCAGTTCATGCTCCTGCCGTTTTAATCTCCTTAAAAAACAGCCGTGACCGATCGCTTGGCTGAGTTCTCCCAGGGTTTGCCCGACCACCTTGGAATTTAACACACAAACATCCATTATTTCGCCCATAATATCAATTAAACCCTGATCATCAATTTCGGGGCCGATTATTTTTTCGCCCTGAATCAACCCCTTAAGCCCGCCCGCCAGCGCAATTTCGTCTCCGTTTTCAATAACCGTATTCGGGTCAAAATCCATCAGTGTATCCCCGCGTTTAATTTTTTCTACTGCAACTTTGGCCGGAAACATACTCTCCAGATCGCTTATTTTTTTACCCACGATTGCGTTATTTGCAACCCTGAAACCACGTAGAATTAAACTTTTGTACCAAGAAAAAAGCTCGGGCCGGGAAGCGTCATCAGCCGCCCCCGACATTTTAGCTTCCAACGCTGCCGCTTCTTTTTTAAGATCAATACCAAACAGGCGCGGAACAATTTTATAAAACATAATTAATCCGGCCACGCCAAAAATGTACGAAATCGCGTAGGCTACCGCCACGTTATTCTGGAGGATTGTTTTTTGAGCAGCAGAAATAGGCAGCCCCAGAATGGCCCCGTCCGCAGTACCGATTACCGCCGACTGGGTCATGGCTCCGCCTAAAAGGCCGGCCGTAGTTCCCGCGTCAAATCCAAATATTTTCCCTAAAACAATGGCGGTGATCAAACCGGTTACCGCAACCACCAGCGAGATCCAGATATAATGCAGACCTTCCTTTTTTAAGGCGCCAAAAAAGGCCGGACCAACCTTATACCCAATGGCAAAAAGAAACAATGCGAAGCTGACCGATTGCAGCAGCGGATTAATTTCGATACTCATCTGCCCTAAAACCAGTGCCGCCAGCAGAACCCCGGCAGTCGAGCCCAGGCTAAATCCAAAAAACTTTAATTTACCCACAAAATACCCAATGGCAATTGCCAAAAATATTAATATTTCTGGATGGGCCCGGCAGATCTCGATAAATCCTTTTAGCATAACCTACCTCCCTGCCTTAAATTCTTGATTATATTTTTCTAACAATTCACTAATCGCTTTCCCGATTTTGGCATACGCTTCGAGCTGGAGATTAGCTAATGACACCCGGACAGACATATTGGGAGCATCAAATCCTCCCCCATCCATTAATACCACCCCATATTCGTCTGCTAATCGCCAAACATAATCGATGGGTTCATGATTTTTAACCAACCATTTGGCAAACTCATCGCCGTATCTTTGTTTGGCCAGTTTTGGAACATCCACCATAGTATAGTAATGCGCATCCAGCGGATGACGCGGGCAAGGAATCCCGATATTTTTATAAAGGGTTTCAAATCTTTCGTAAACAATGGATTGAGCTTCTTCTTTATAAGCACCTTTTTTATCAGTTAAGCAATAAAGTGAGAAAAACACCATTAAAACCTGCTGAGGAGTTGAAAGCCCGGAAGTATGGTGCAGCGCAACCGATCGACTGTCGGCAACCATGCGGTCAATTAATTTCATGTTCTCAGGAACAGTCACAACCGTACTATAACGCTTATTTAACTCTTTTCTAAATTTTAGGGGTAGCTTTTTAATCATTTTGTCAAAAACGTTATTTTCGTGCAGACCAATGACCCCTAAACGCCAACCGGTAGCCCCAAAGTATTTTGAAAATGAATAAACCAATATGGTATTGAGCGGGGCAATGGCCGCTAAAGATTTAAATTCGTTTACAAAGGTGCCGTAAACATCATCGGTCAAAAGAATTAGATCTTTACGTTTGGTTTTTACCAGCTGGGCAACTTTATTTAATGATTTTTGATGCATGGCTACCGAAGAAGGATTAGATGGATGCACTAAAAAGAAAGCTTTGATTTTGGGATCTTCTAATTTTTTAAGTTCGGCATCCGGATACTGCCAATCATTATTTTCATCTTGCAAAATATTAATTTCTACAAATTTATAATCGTTTAAACGCGGAATTTCGATATAAGGAGTAAAAATTGGAGTACCCAGCGCAATTTTATCTCCCTTATGGGTTAGATGATTTTCCATTAGAGAATTAAAAATATAATCCATGGCGGCCGTGCCGCCTTCGGTTGCAAAGAGATCAAACTTGCCACCGGGGACT
Organism: Candidatus Margulisiibacteriota bacterium; assembly: GCA_018823125.1. Classification (GTDB taxonomy): domain Bacteria; phylum Margulisbacteria; class WOR-1; order JAHJIW01; family JAHJIW01; genus JAHJIW01. The sequence goes on from JAHJIW010000011.1 coordinate 47,877, forward strand.
TTACCCTTAAACATTTCTTGCTCTAAGTATTTATGAACAATTTGTTCTGAAATGGATAACATGCGATCCGGAGTTGGATAATGATCACCTAAAATCGCATCACACATTTCCAGCACAAAGGAATCGGCATCGATTTTCATCTCATTCACAACATAATCCAGGGCAATCCCGATAAATTTGGGCCCCGCTTGATCTTCTTTGCCCTTTATAAATTCTCTCAGTCTTTTGGCAATGCCTTTTTTTACCGGTACATTGCCCAGGCGGCGGCGGTGGGGATTGCTTTCGGATTCCTGCAGCGCAAAATGCATAAAATCAGCAAATGCGCGGCGCGGAGTGATAGTTACCCAGTTAGGGTTCCCCCTACCTGCATTGAGCATCATTTTGGCACCTCGATCAGTGGCCATCGAAATCAATTTATCTTTTAATTCAAAGGGACTGAGGGCCAGATACTTTTTTTCTCTTGCTGAACGTTGCATATATTTTCTCCTTTCGAGAAAGCTTTAAAAAGATTCTACCGTGCAAAATCGATCAAGACAAGCTAAAATGTATATTATGAAAAAATTAGCCTTAGCCGCAATTATTCTGCTTTTGGTAGGAATAACTTTTATTTCCGTCAGATCCCTTTTCACGCATCCTAAAACCTATGTGGTCACCGAGATAATAAAAGGCGCAGATTTCGATTATGAAATGATAAAAAACATCGATTCAATTCCTCCTCCCTACCCGCCCGATTCCAGCTATCAGATTGGGGATATTAAAACCAAAGAAGGTAACTTCGTAGTTTATAAATTAATCAGCAAGTATCGCGGTCGTTCAAAATTTTCTTCACGTCCCGTGCCCCTGCATGATCTTTTGGTACTCAAAGTTGATGACGACGAAAAAATCATCGACGCCTTTCACTACACTTTAGAATGGACTGATAGTCCTTCACTTGATTTATATAAACTTAATAATTCAAATGCATATCTTAAAAACGGAATGGACATTGCAGGACTGGATTTAATTAACGTTAATGACGGAAAAAAATTGGAGGAAAATGCCATCCTTGATTTAAAATCCAAAAATTAATCATTCCACAATTTTTTCAACGTATAGCGATTAGGATCAAACTGACTTCCGCCATCTAACAACTTTTGGAACCAGGACAAAGGTTGAACTTCATTGGTTTGGCTTAGATTCGGCCATATGCCGGTGACCTTTAATTTAAGTGAATCTGAAAGAATATCAAGCCCAAAAGTAATCGGCACAAATATCTGCCACCATCCGCCTTTAAACAGTTTTACCCCTAAGGTTAGATCGGTATCTCCCGTAAAAGTAATTGAGCCTACAATATTTATATTTAAATTCGAAGCATTACACAAAGCATTTTCGATGGTAACTTTTTCATCACTGATGTTAAAGTTCCCCTCAATCTTTTTAAAATTAGGCAGTTTAAAATCTTTAACGTGTTTGCCAATGCCTTTTTCGGTTTCCTTAAAGATCGGAGCGCGGCTCAAATCACTATCCGAAAGATCAAAATAGCCTCCGCCGTTGAGGGTAGACACTTTACCCCACTCCCCCACACACGCAATATTTCCCACAAAAGTACCTTTCATGCCGGCAAAGCGTTCGTCGGTTTTGCCTAACGTTGCAATATCACATTTATCAATATCCAGTTCTGCTCCCCAGCGCGAAAAATCCATGACAATCGCTCCGTAAAGAGTACCTTTGTAAAATTCGGTTCTGGGAATTTCGGCGGCAAATTCGCCGGCGTTAACTTTCATCCGCAAATCAAAATCGCGGGGTTGAAGCTTAGCAAAAGAAAAATTCCTGAAATTAAGCATCATCCTGCCGGAAAGTGATTTGGGTTTATCAATTTCCCCCGTCAGGCGACCCCTAAAATTTAAATTGCCGTTAAAACTATCCTTATTAACTTTAAAAGTTGCTTCCCGGGTAGTCCCTAAATCGAGATGAAAACCTCCGCCCTGCCCGGTAAACTTTAGTTTACCTTCAATATCCGACTGAAAAGCCAAATTCTTGATATCGGTTAGGTTTGCATTAATTTTAAAATAGGATGAATCCGCATGCGCATACCAATAAAGCACCCCGCGATTATTCCCTACCAGGCTCATTTTTAGATCATTATCAACATCTCCGATCTTTCCCGAAAGATTTAAAACCCGGCTTGGCGCAAAAGTAAATTTGCCTTTTAAATCTGCTTTTTGTTCGGCGTTAACTGCTGTCAATCGCGTTAAAGTTACTTCCTGATCCGAAATTAAAACCGAACTTTTGCCCTGCTCAAAAATCTTAATCTTTCCGGCATAGGCCGCCAGATTACTGATTTCGACATCGATCCGTGTACTATCTTTTACTAATTTTTGATTACGGAATTGCTGCTGCTGAGTGATATCCGCACTGCCCGTAAAACTAAAATCGCCGTGCTCCAGGCTTCCCTGATCAACCTCGTAGTTACCTTTTATGCCAAAAATTTCTTTGGCAAAATAAAAATCAGCATTACCCGAAAGTCTTTGGGCCGAAAGTCTCCAGGGATAAAAAATGTCGTCTAAGTAATAATTCCAATATTCCTTAAGCTGTTGGGTATCAAATGCCAAACTGCCGGTAACCGCACCACTTTCAGCATCAAAATCAAGTTTAAAGGAAATGGTTTCATTATCTTTATCTTTTCCGCTAAATTTCACGCGGTATTTTTGTCCGGCCAGATTATCAATATCCAAATCAATGTTTCTAAATGTTCTTTGCAGCGTATTTCCTTGTTTAAACCGATCCGCAAAGAAGATACGGCTGTCGTTAAAGCTAATTCTTTTGACCTCAAACCCAAATGCTCCGGCCTGATCGCCTTCTACCGCAGAAAATCCGAGCAGCGGCGCAAAATTCCATTTTCCGTAGCGGTTACGAATAATATTTAAATCCGCGCCATCAATATTGATCGACTTTATTTCAACGTGCTTCCAAAGCAGAGGAATAAAATTAAGATCGATATCGGCCAGCTTAGCCTGAAAAATAAGGGATTCTCCCGGCCCAGCTAACTTAACCTCTTCCAGCAGAAACCCTTTAAAGGGATGGAAAGAAAGGTCCTTAATAAATATTTTTACCGGGGATTTTTGATTAGACTGTTCAACGTATGACATTATTTGGGGGATTACAAATCTGGGAATAACGATAAAATCTAAAATATACCACAAAGCTCCCCAGATAATCGCCGCGACAAGAATAATTATCGATATCTTTAAAAAACGTTTCATTGATTTAATCATAGCATATTGTTTTATACAAATCTTCAATCCCGTTGTATAATAACTGCAAGATGAATAAAAAACTGATGGTTTGGATTATTACGACCGCCATTGCCTGGATCATCATCTATTTCGCTGGCGGCGGCATCTCCTTCATCCTCAAATCTTTAGGGGTTCTCTATTTATATACCTGGGCAATTTGGTTCTTAGTAATTATTTCATACCGCGCCAAAGGATCGCCCTCAAAATACCATCGCCAACAAACTTTGATCTTAACCCTTTCCAGTATGATTATGGTTCCATTTATAATTATCCCGCCGTGGGAATTTAGCCAATTTTCCGGTCCCATCCCAAGAGATGGCTATGCCGCCTGGATCGGAATTATTATTTTTGCGATCGGGGTTTTTATTCAATTTCTTTCGATGAGAGCTCTGCAGAGCGGCTTTGGAGCCAGGCTTAGTGTTAAACGTAGTCAACCACTGATCACCAGCATCCCATACAATATTATTCGCCATCCCGGATATTTTTCTCATATTTTAGCGATGTTAGGCGCATCGCTTGCAATGAGCAGTATCCTGGGCATTTTAATGATCTTCTTACTAATTCCGTTGTTAGTAATACGGATTAATGATGAGGAAGCAATGTTATTAAAAGTATTTGGCAGGAAATATAGCAATTATCAAAAGAAAACCAAGTGGCGGATGCTACCGTTTGTTTATTAAAAAGGAGTAAATCATGAAAATAAAAAATATAATTACAATCTTAGTCTGGATCATTATCGCTTTCATCCCCGGGGCTTTTGGTGCATTATTTACGGCCCCGAACATCCAAAGCTGGTATATCACATTAAATCAGCCAGTCTTTACCCCTCCCAGCTGGCTTTTTGGACCGGTTTGGACCCTGCTTTACATCTCGATGGGCGTAGCGGCTACTTTGATTTGGGAAAAAAGAAAAGAAAATAAAATGGTCAAAGCCGCTTTGGTCATCTTTTTTGCCCAACTTTTCATTAACGGTCTTTGGTCAATGATATTTTTTGGGCAACACCAAATTCTGCAGGCCTTATTTCAAATCATACTGCTATGGTTCTTAATTTTGGCAACGATTATCAAGTTTTATCAAATTAATACACTGGCGGGTTTAATCCTAATCCCCTATTTACTGTGGGTAAGCTTTGCCGCGCTGCTAAATTATTCGTTTTGGACGCTTAATCGGTAAGGGGAATTTTAATTTTGATATATTTATGCTGGGCAGCATGGGGAAGATCGTCGCCGTAAAAAGACAATTCAACTTTATCATCCTTGGTTAAGGCAACGCCTTGAGTAAGAATGGTTTTCACTTTTTCAGTTTCATTAAAATAGTTTTTTACGTAAAAATCTTTTTGCGTCCAGCTAAAATTCTTAATACGTGAGTCATCCGCTAAATTACCTTTATAAAAAGAACGAGCCATAACTTTTCCATCAGTGATATAAAATACAATTGGATGGGTGCCAAAATAATCGGCTCCGGTTTCGCCCCAACTGGTAACAATGGCACAATCTGAAGGGCCGCGTTTAATTACCTCAGCATTTTCTAGAAACAAAGGGCGCGGATAATCAACCGACTTAGGAACTACCGGAGAAAATTTATAGACCGGTTTTGAGTTCTCATAGATCTCTATAAAAGACGCTGGGGTTTTATCTTTTGATGACGCCTTAATGGAATAACCATAAAGCACCCGATTCTCGCCCAAATCCTCTTTTAAAACCAGGCGATATTCTTTATCTAACCCCACGGTGCGCCACAAGCCAATCGCAATCAGCACCAATACGCCAATAATAACCAGCAATTGAATAGCTTTTGATTTCATGAGAATATGTTACCTGATGCCAATTGAAAAAGCAAAAAAGCATTATTTAGGTAAAGATAATCACGAACGGCTCAACTGCGCCGAATCAATATTGCGGGCATTTCCCGAACTTAGTAAAGATGCCAAAGACTCACTGTGTAAAGGCGGTGGCAGAGCCCCGGGAGGCAAATGTGGAGCCTATTGCGCAGCAAAATTTATTCTCGAAAAGCATGCCCCTGAAAAATTGAAAGAATTTGAAAACTATTTTAAGAACTTAGCCGGATCATTAAAATGTGATGAAATTAGGCGCAACCGAAAATTATCTTGTTTAGGCTGCGTTGAAAAAGCAGCCGAATATTTACATCAGCATAGCAGTTAACTTTTATTTTTTCTTTTTACGTTTGACCGCTTTTACCATTCGATCAAAAGCCTGAATTTTGGTACGGCCTTCAGTAAGATGCTTCTGGTAAACCGCGCCATATCCCTTACGATTAGCAATTTTAAAAAACTTAACCTTTTTAATTGATAACTTTTTTTCTTTTTTTGCCATGGAACACCTCCGTAAATTAAATTTTACGCTCAAGCATAAATAAAGACAAGTAGTATCAAAAAAAAGACCCCGAAATGAATCAGGGTCTAATTTGTTGTTTAAGAACGATTAACTAGAACGAGTAGCCAGAATCTCTAGAATCTCTTCTGGGTCTACGGTTGTCGTTAGATCTTTCGGTCTTAGGACGGGCTTCGTTACAGGTAACTTCGCGATCGCCCCATTTATAGCCTTGCATTGCAGCAACAGCTTTATCGGCATCAGCGTCTTCCATATCAACAAAACCAAATCCTCTGGATCTACCAGAAAACTTATCGGAAACAATTCTGGCTGATAAAACTGTACCGAATTCTGAAAACTTAGTTTTCAGGTCTTCGTCTTTAACCGTCCAGGGTAAATTTCCTACGAATAAACTTTTCATGTGAATGTACTCCTTTTTTAAATTTTTCTGCGATTAACGGAATGTTGAGGCTCAAAAATGAGGCGTCGACATGATTAAGATGCAGACTCTTAAATTCTCAATGTAACTAAAGTAACACTTACCATTAATTTCGACTTTTTGCATTTTGACAGATTTCCGTCCAAATGTAAAGGATTTATATCCTACAATCTATTATCGTCCATTCCTTTCGGAAATTTCACTTTATTTTTGATTTTCGGGCAAGCCCAGCCCCCTTTCCCTACTTCACTACCGCCCTAAACAAAGCAATGATTACCAATAAATAACCTAACATGCGTACAAATAAGAATAACGTTGCAAAAGCCGGTTCGATTCCAATTAAATAAGCTAGGTGCGACGATCCGAACAAACCAAACGCCAATGCAATATAAATGGCAATATCATTTTTATTTTTCTGGTAAGCCCATAACCCTAAGGCCAAAATCACGGCACAAAGAATCAGGTTCATAATATATATATTTAACATTGTGTTCCCCCTTAACTTAAGATTGTACTTCCATATCTAAATAAAAATCAACATTAAAAAGTGAAATTATTTTGAATTTTGTTCGATAACAAATTGAATAATCTATTTTAGACTGAAAGGAAATAACATGGGCGCACAAGCAACAATTTGTAAACCTTTAAGAAAAGCATATCAAGGAGCTAAAACACTTTTCTGGAGACCGGTTAATTATCTTTTTCGTAAACCTGCCTATCGAGCCGCGAGCCCGCACACCAGTTTACGAGGGTTGGAAAATATCTTCACTAACAATCAATACGTTCCTGAAATCAAAACCCGCCTCATCACAAATCTTGCCAATCGAATTCTAAGACAAAACATCACTCCATCAACTCAAGAATTTTATCATCTGCCCGAAAAACTGGTTAGATCCACTATTTTATATTTAGGTAGAACAGTTGCTGATAAAGATTCGATTCCGGCCGGAGAGTTAAGCATATTTATCAGATTCGGCATCGAAGGGCTTTGTTTTGGAGAAGTGTATAATTTTGTCCGCATCAATCGAATCATTCATGCGCCCGCTCTTCCCATATTAGAAGAATATTTATACAGCGGTCGACATTCGAACGGGCCCAGTCCGGTCCGCGTAGAAAAAAACTGGTTCGAAACTTCTTTTGAAGAAGGGCATAACGCTACCTGTTATCCCGAAAGATCCCGCGCCCAGAGAATTTTGAGTGCGATGGCAGATAACAATCCGTTGTTAAGAGCCTCCATTCACGAGATGCTCGGCAAAGCTCCATCTTATATCGAAATTCCAAGTCAAAATGAAATAGCAGCCGTACCGCGCTAGATTTTAAACTCGGTTCCCACTTCTATAACGGTAGGCATACTTTTGCCTTCTTCGTAGGTAGTACCAATGTGGCCGTATAAATCCATGAATTCCCAAGGTGTAGTATTAGCACCAAAATATACCGGAAAAGTTGTAGTAGAACCGGCACCACTGGAAGTATATCCAGCGCCGATCACTAAATATGGCGTATACCAGCTGGCCGGCATCGACATATCAACCAATAAGGAAAAAGAAAAGGCGGAAGCCTGTGCTGCATATGAAAGTGGAACCGCCAGCGCCATATCAATGCCATTTTTTTCCATATCATATACTTCCCACTTAATTCCTAAGATGTAAGAGGTAGAATTCGTTCCCGCCGTATCCGAAAAGGTAGTACCTAATCTTAACTCTTTTCCTTCGGCAAAGCCCCACCCAAACCTAAGCGGCAATCCGTAAGTTTGACTATTTTGCATCAGCGAAGCCGAATAAATAATTTCAAAAACTTTTTCCCCTACCCCAAGCGTTTTTCCGTAAGGCACCGCGTAGGCCGCAACACTTAAAACAAAAATAAAAAGTACCGCAAAAATAATTTTTCGCATTAAATTTCCTCCTTATTGCCTGAACCATTTTCTGGATAAGATTAACGGAATCAATAAATATACCCACGAGCTATAGGTTACATGGGCAATCGCCATCGCCATCGCTACCAGCGCAACAACGGGAGTAACCAATGTTCTTCTTTTACCCAAGGCAACTTTGTCGGGATCGAGGTCTTTATCCACTAACCGTCGGTCCCGAGTCGCATAATCCCAGTTAATATAAAATAATCCACCTAAAATAAATAAATTGCCACCAAAAAACACATCCGCCACCCAATCGAAAGAAAATTCACCAATTAATGACGTAGAAAAAGGGATCAAGGCAATAAACATCAGAATAAAAATATTAATCCAGATATGATGACGATCGGTACGACGAATATAATGAAATTGTTGATGGTGAACAATCCAATAGAGTCCCAATAGCATAAAGCTTAGTGCATAATCAAAAAAATAATAATATTGATCAGCTAACAACTGGTGTAATTTTGTAACCGTTATCCCGTCGCTCGGAGATGGCAACTCAAGATTCAATACTAAAAGCGTCATCGCAATTGCAAAAACTCCGTCGGTTAATGATACAATGCGTTGCGTAGTTAAACCAACCATTTGATTGCTTTCTGCCATGCTTCACTCCTTATGTTTCGCAATGTTATAAAGATTATACGTACTCTATCTTGATTTTACAAACCTAATCAGAGAAGTGCATTGCAGAAAATAATTATACCGTTATTATCCCCTTGTCCTTCAAATATGCAAAGCGGTCAATAATTAATTTCCTATTACTATTTGCCACATTGATATTATCAAAACTCAATTGAATTATATCTTTCATAGTTCGCTCACCATCACAAAGCAATAGCAAATCATAGGAAGAACTCAGCAGTGGTAAAGCTTTTGCGATTTGGCCAGGAATATATGCAATATAACTTTTTGATTTATTTATTTTATTCTTTTTTCCTGACTTTAGCTTTTCCATAAGCGAAAAAATATCATAATTAAATATTTGAATTATTACATTGTCAGGGATTTTTGGCCGAGAAGCCAGCCTTATTGCCTTCTTAGAAGCAGATGAATTAGCGGCCGAAAAAGAACTCTCTTGAAATAACTTTTCATGTAAAAACACTTCTTTGATTACTGAATTTGAATTCTGTGCAACGAATTTCTTTAAAAATGGAAAATAAAGCTCAAACCATTTCTTTTCTTCAGAAACTTGTTTATGTATAAACCCATCTTGATCCATTAAAGAAATTATCTCTTTGCCAAAGTCTAAAGGGGAACACCCTGCATATCCACACAATAATATAGTTGTAAGCGGGAATGCCTCAATTAAAAACACGTAAAGCTCACAAATTTTTTCTAAAAACTCATAAGATTTACCTTTTTTTATTGGGCGATAAAATGACGGGAAAATATCAGGGTACTTCTGCACCAAAGTTTTCTCCTCGGGCAAGCTTGTTACTAACGAGGAAACATTCGTTTGTAAAAATTCTGCATTGTTAAATTTTTCCTTATTTTTACAATATATTTCACTGCCCTTAAGATAAACAAATAAAGAAATATGAACTAGTGAAGAAGGACAATAAATCCTAGACATAAGAGCGGTTTTTAAAGTCTCATCCATTTGAGATTTATTTTCAAAAGGGAAACCAATTATAAATGTAAGGAAAGGGAAAATATCATTTTGAAAAAGCATTTCCAAAACATTTTTAAGCTTTGCTAATGGCAATCTTTTTTTGATCTTTTCCTGAACTTCTTTTGATCCCGATTCAATTCCAATCAAAATTCTCTTACAGCCAGCCTCTTTTAACTTTATTATTAGCTCTTCATCCAAAGCCTCTAAACGAGAACTACATCTCCATCGAATTCCTTTATTCTTAAGCCCGGATAAAAACTCACCCGCAAACTTTTTGGAAGCTAAAAAATGATCATGTACAATATGAAAATCAAACCACCCATTATCTTTAATATAGTCTAAAGCTTTTTGCATTTCTTCGATAAGCCGTTGAGGAGATTTCATTCGAAAATTTCTTTTCCACATCCTGCAAGTGGAGCAAAAAGTACATCTAAACGGGCATCCCCTGCCAGCTTCAATTTGCAATGCATTATACTTTTCTAAATGTGGGATTAGCGAAAAATCTAAAAACGGTAATTCATTCAGATTTTCAATAAACAAACGGTCAGGATTTCTTATTACCTTGCCTTCTTTTCTATACGTGATTCCCTGCACATTTTCGAGCAACCTTTTACCTCTCATTACTTCCAAAACTTCTACTAGGGTAATCTCCCCTTCCCCCCTAACGATAATATCAACTTGTTCAAATGTCTTCATAACTTCAATTTCATCAAAAGAAACTTCCGGACCACCCAAAATTATCGGGATTTCAGGAGCAATCTTTTTACATTCACGAGCGATAAGCAATACCCCCGGCAACGAATTACACATCACATTAAAACCAATACTCTTTGGATTAGAAGATAAAATCTTTTTAGCTGCATTAATAAAAAATCTTGAAGAAAACTTTTTATTTTCAAAAATTATTCCTAAATCAAGAATTTCTGATTGATACCCTAGTTGTTTAATATAGGTAGCCAAACTTAATAGGCCTAGTGGAATTTCTCGAAACACATCTTCAGAGGTATAAACTTGAACAAGTTCTATATCTGCATTAGTTTTCGCTTTTTGAACCAGTCTTTTTGTCACCATGAGGAGTTACCTATCATTAAAACCAAAGGAATGCATAAAAAACATTCCTTTAGCTTAAAATTTACCTGAGTGAAAAATATTACTATTTAAAAGCACTATTAATAGAAATTTTCTTTAATTTTTTAACTTCAGCATTGATATTCGAAACTCTTTGCGCTAATGCCTTGTTTTCTCTTTCTAATCTTATGCATGCATTCTTTAGGCTTGCGATTTTTCTTTTTTCTGTCATTTGTTTCACCCCCCCTCTTATAATCAAAATGTACAACAATGTAACAATTATAGTTCTCAGGTGTATCTTTTTCAAGGTTTACGGCATCTATTCTATTTGTTATACTTTTTTTATGGATAGCGAAAATCTATCGAAAAGGTTTTTTGGGGGCATTGGGGTCAAAGGATTAAAAGCCATATTGTCTCCCCAAAGAACATCCAATGACTTGAAACTAGCTATAAATTTTTGTTCAAAGCACGACAAAATATTAGATCTGGCTTGTGGTTACGGACGTATTACATTACTGTTAGCCAAGCTAGGTTATGACATCCAAGGGATAGATATTGAATCAAAATACATTAAAAGTGCCAGGTCCAATGCAAAAAAGCAAAAACTCAGGGTCACCTTTGCTATTGGAAATATACGGAAAATGCCCTATACAAATGAATTTTTCGATAAAATAATATGCCTCTGGTCAAGTTTTAACTATATATTATTAAAAAACGAACAAATACAATCACTCAACGAAATATTTCGCGTTTTACGATCGGGCGGGCAAGCCATATTTGAAATGGACAACGCAGAAAAAAAAGGGTTAAAACAACTATTGGAAATAAAGGGAAAAGGCCCCGGGAGACGTTTATTACCACAAATGATTCGCTATAGCCAAAACAAATATTTACCAGAAATGCGCTATTTTCATGATCGACAAACTCTTACCAAAATCTGTAACGCTTCAAAATTTAAGCGGTTTAAAATTGGATTGAAAAACTTGTACGGTGAGAGAAGGTTAATATTGTATCTTTACAAATAAATCCGATTTAGCCCTTAATCTCCCCTGCGGAATTAATCCGTTTGCATGACAATAAAATTATACAGATTCGCAGGTGAAGTGCAAAGGAAATTTGGAAAACTTCCTCTTGAAAGACAAATTACTTAAGAGTAAGATTTAATGCAATGGAACTAATATTACATTTAATTGTCGTCCTACTCTTGGCTTACCTGGTTGGAATTTTCTTTGAAAAAATAAAACTCACCAAAATTATCGGTTATATTCTAGTGGGCATACTGGTCGGCCCTTCGGTTATCAACTGGTTTACCGAAACCATGCTTTACACCTTGGATCCCTTAATTGTTTTTGCCCTCAGCTCCATCGCTTTTTTAATTGGATTTAAATTGCAGGTCCAGGAAATTAAAAAAATAAAAAAACAAGTTTTTGGAATAACTTTTTTTCAGGCATTTTTAACTTTTTTATCGGTAGCTTTTTTCACCTGTCTTTTCATGCAACTGTTCGGCTTAGCACATAGCTGGCCAACTTCAATTTTGTTGGGAGCGATGGCCATGGCCACCGCCCCGGCCACCGTTTATGCCGTAGTAGAAGAATTTAAATCGTCCGGCCCGCTCACCACCCTGCTTTTAGCCATTGTAGCGATCGACGATGTAATTGCAGTTTTAGTTTACAGCCTGAGTTTAACTTTTGCCGTTTACCTGCTGCATGGCTATTCCTCTGCAACCTATATACTCCCCCTCAAAGAAATAGTGCTCCCCATATTAATCGGACTGTTGCTCGGAGGATTTTTTATCCTGCTCAGCAAAAAAATAAAGGATCAAAATATTTGCATTATTTGCTTAATCATTACGCTGATCTTATTAATCTATATTTCCGATCATTTTCGTATTTCCCCATTAATTTCGGCCATGCTGCTGGGATTCATATCTGTTAATTTTAACGGAATAAATGAAAAAAGCATGAAAAGCTTAACTAAAGTAGAAGATATTGTATTTATCTTTTTCTTTATGACCGCGGGCGCCAGTCTCAGGCTAAATTCACTACACAGTGCCGGTTTTTTGGCAGTCGTATACGTCTTGGCACGTTGGGGCGGTAAAGTTTTGGGCGGCACCTGGGGCGCAAAAATTTCGGGATCAGAAAAAAAGATCCAACGCTGGCTGGGATGGGGGCTTTTGCCTCAGGCCGGAGTGGCCATTGCCTTTGTGCACATGACCGCCAGAATTGTTCCCCAGATTTCTCAAACTATCATCGCCATTGTTCTCGCTTCCATTGTCTTAGATGAAATCATTGGACCATTGGGTGTAGAATTAGCTATCTTCCGATCCGGGGAAGCCAAGGGAGCTAAAAAATGATTACTTTGCCTTCTCCAGTATTAATAAATATTGTAACTCTTTATAAACCTCTCTCTGAATTTTTATTAATACAAAAATAAAATATACGGTGGAAATAATTACCAGCAAAGTTAGTAGCAGCTTCCACTCCCTAGTGAATTTTGGGCTCCGGTAAAGGAGCGGCAGTGCCAAAGGGCCCAAGACAAAAAACAGCAATATCACAACCACCCACGGCCGCAAATACCATTTAATGTCTTCATTTTCTCTTATATCCATCAATTTATATTATACATTACCTCGGCTGGCTTGAAAACTTATTCCACTAAGAGTAGAATTACGAATTGAATAACCAAAAGGAAAGAAGGTTTTAGTTAGATGGATATCCTGCATCATTTTAAATACCCTTCGATGTTTGATCTTCAACTTTTTGGTGTCGATATTTCCGTTAACAAAGCTATTCTCACCCTCTGGATCGCCGCTTTTTGCGTACTGGCGCTGATATTGATCGCCAGCCGAAAACCAAAATTTGTTCCGGGCTTTTTCCAAAACCTCATCGAAGTCAGCATTGATTTCATTAAAAACGAAATGCTGTTTGATATGCCCGAAAACCAAAAAAATGCCTGGATCCCGTTTTTACTGGCGCTTTTTGGCTTAATTTTTATTTGCAACATCATCAGCCTGGTTCCGGGAGCCGCCGCGGTTACCGCCAGCCTTAACTTTACCGGAACCTTAGCCGTAATTGTTTTTATTACCAGTCAAATTTTCTCTATAAAAACGCATGGCGTACGCGGCTATTTTGGCTCATTTGTTCCCAGGGATATTCCTCCTTTCATTCTGCCGCTCCTGGTTCCGATCGAGGTCATAACCCGACTGGCCCGCCCCTTTTCGCTGGCCATCCGTTTATTCGCCAATATTTTTGCGGGACACACCATCATTCTGGTATTTTTTAGTCTGGCCATCATGCTGAAAAGCTACTTTACCGGAATGATTCCTCTACTGGGAAGTGTGCTGATCAGTGCATTTGAAATTTTCATTGGCTTTATTCAAGCCTTTATATTCACTTATCTTTCTGCCATGTATATTACAGAGGCAGTAGGCGAACACTAAAAATAAAAATGGAGGTGAAAATATGGGACCATTAACAATGTCCGGATTAACCCTGGCAATTGCAGCTTTCGGCTGCGCTTTGGGCATCGGTTTTTTAGCCGGCAAAGGACTGGAAGCAATGGGCCGACAACCCGAAGCATCCGGATCAATTCGAACTGCAATGCTAGTAGCCATTGCTTTTATTGAAGCTATCGCATTATATGCATTAGTTATCGAAATTTTAATTCTTTACAAGTAAATAATATTAATTTAAAAGAAAAGGCTTAAAATGTTTGAACTTGAAACATCTTTAATTTTCTGGAGTACGGTTTCATTTGCAATCTTACTGGCCCTGCTCTACAAGATTGCCCTGCCGCCGCTGATGCAGATCATGGAAGAACGCAAAGATCAAATCGCAAGCGATTTATCCACGGCGCAAACCTCTAAAGATACCGCTCAACAGCTGGTAATTTCCAGGCAAAAATCGCTGGAAGAAGCTTTGCAAAAGGGTGAAAAAATTATCACGGATTCGACCCTGAATGCCGAGGTGCAAAAAAAAGAAATTTTAGCCAAAGCCGAAAGTACGGCCAGCAAGGTTATTGCCCAGGCGCAAAATAAAATTGAAACTGAAGAAGAAAAAGCAAAACAGGAGCTGAAAGATTCGATCGCAACCTTTGTGGCTGAAGCATCCAGCAAACTCATCGGCAAAACTTTAACCGAAAAAGAACAGTTTAAATTAATTGACGAAAGCCTGAAGGAATTGAAAAATAAATTATGAAACACTTCACGGTTGATTACAAAACCCTTTATGAGCTTACCGAACGCGAAGGTGAAACTTTGCGGGTGGAATCTGAACTTTTTGACGTATTAAACCTGCTAAAAACCAACTTCGATCTAAAAACCACCCTAGAAGACGTACGCATCAGCCGTAAATTTAAAAAACGGCTACTGGCTGAAATTTTAAAAAACTACTCCCCTGCCGTCCTGGAAATTGTTAATCTTTTAATTGAAGTCCGCAAATTATCCGAGCTTTATAACCTCTCCCATCATTTTAGTTTATTTGTGGCCGAAAAAAGAAACCACATGCTGGGAGAGTTTATCACTGCTATACGGGTTCCGGACAAATACAAAGAAAAAGCCGCCCGCATGCTTAGCGAAAAATACCAAAAAAATGTTTTACTGAAAAACCGGGTTGCCCCTGATATTCTGGGCGGTTTCATCATCAAAATACTAAACGGCAAAATCATTGACGCATCACTGCGGCAAAAACTAAATAACCTGAAGAAATGCATGAGTGAGGAGATGTAAAAGTGGGAATAACGTCAGAAGAAATTAAAAAAATTATCAAAAAGCACATTGCCGAATTTAAAACCGAAGTCTCCGCGGAAGAAATCGGCATTGTGGTTGAATCCGGGGACGGCATTGCACACATTACCGGACTGCCATCAGCAATGGCGGGCGAACTCATTGAATTTCCGGGTCACGTATACGGATTAGTTTTCAACCTCGAACGTGAAATGATTACCGCCATAATTTTAGGGCGGCACACGCAAGTTATTGAAGGCGCCACCGCCAAGTGCACCGGCTACATCATGAGCACTCCGGTCGGCGAAGAGTTAATTGGCCGGGTCATCAACAGCTTAGGAAAACCAATCGACGGCAAAGGAAAAATAAATACCAAAAAATATCGACCGGTTGAGTTCACGGCTCCGGCGGTAATCGAGCGCGAACCGGTAACCGAACCCCTGCAAACCGGCTATAAATTAATTGACGCGCTGGTTCCGATTGGTAAAGGCCAAAGAGAATTAATTATTGGAGACCGCCAGACCGGAAAAACCGCGATTGCGGTGGACACCATCCTGAATCAAAAAAATAAAAATGTGATCTGCATCTACGTGGCCACCGGGCAAAAGGCCAGTGATATTTCGGCTTTGGTAAAAACCCTGGAAAGCTACGATGCTATGGATTACACCATTATCGTGGCGGCCCCGGCTTCCGACGCCGCCGCCCTGCAATACCTGGCCCCCTTTACCGGATGCGCCATTGCCGAAGATTTTATGTACAACGGCAAAGATGTTTTAATCGTATACGATGATTTTTCCAAGCACGCCAAAGCCTACCGCATGCTGTCATTGCTTTTGCGCCGCCCTCCCGGACGTGAAGCTTATCCCGGAGATATTTTTTATCTACACGCCAGGCTTTTAGAGCGCGCGGCTAAGCTTTCAAAGGAAAAAGGCGGCGGATCAATGACCGCCCTGCCGATCATCGAAACTCAAGCCGGTGACGTTTCGGCCTACATTCCAACTAACGTAATTTCCATTACCGACGGGCAAATATTTTTAGAATCTGATCTATTTAATGCCGGACAACGCCCGGCGGTAAACGTTGGAATATCCGTTTCCCGGGTCGGCGGCCGCGCGCAAACTAAAGCGATGCGCAAAGTAGCCGGACGACTAAGGCTGGATCTGGCCCAGTTCCGTGAAAAAGAATCTTTCACTACTTTTGCCGCCGAACTGGATAAAGAAACCCGCTGCCAGATCGCCCGCGGCAAAGCCATCTCTGAAATTTTAAAGCAAGATAAGCATAAACCCATGCCGCTTTCTGATTTAATCATAATTTTGTATGCCGGAGTCAACGGTTTTCTCGATAATCTTTCGTCGCAGCAAATTAAAGCCTTTGAAGAAAACCTGCTGGCCTTAATCACCCAGGAATACCGGGAAATCATGGTATCCATCGAAAAAGAAAAAGAATTAACCGACCAGAACGAAAAAGCATTGCAGTCTGTCATCGTAAAATTTAAAAAAGATTTTATCGGGGAAGAAAAATAAATTGTCTGAAATATTTAGTTTAAAAAAAAGATTAAAAAGCATCAAAAGCATTCAGCAAACCTCCAAAGCGCTGCAAATTATCACCGCGGCCAAAATCAAGACCATGCAGACCCTGCTCAAGGCGTTCAACGAATACAAGGGGGAACTCGAAGAAATTCTGGCGATGGTGTCTCCGGTTTCTTTTGCCAACTTCTACGAACTTCCCAAAGACCCTAAAAACATTTCGATCGTAATTATTGTCTGCAGTAACCGGGGATTTTGCGGAGGGTTTAATAATGATGTTTTTCGAACTGCCGAAAAATTAATAAATCGGCTAAAAAACGAGGGTAAGGAAGTAAAATTATATCTGGTGGGCAAAAAAGGAATACAGCATTACAAAAACAAGGGTTACCCGATTATCGGTCTGGACCTTAAGCTGGCAGACAAGCCCGACGCCAAAAGTACGCTGCGCCTGGTTTCGTTTTTCATAACACAGCTGCAGCGCGGACAAATCGCCGACGTGCATCTGGTTTACAACGAATTTATCAGCATCCTGGTACAAAAGGCTACGGCCACTAAATTATTGCCATTTGAACAGGAAAAAAACACAAAATCATCACCGCTCGAAAACCTGATCCTGGAGCCCGACGCCCAAAAAGTTACTCAAGAAGCATTTCTCCATTTTCTTTCGGTTTTCTTTCTATCAAAATCAGTGGGTTCAACCGTGGGAGAGCTGGGCGCCAGGCTCTTAGTTACCAAAAATGCGGCAGATTCAAGCCGTGATATCATCAGCCAGCTTAACCTGCGAATCAATAAAATCCGGCAATCAACTATCACCGGAGAACTTTCGGAACTCTTAAGTTCTTTCCAAATATTAAAGGAAGCTGAGGCATAAAAATGAGCGAAAAATTAAGCGAAGGACAAGTTATTCAGGTTGTGGGACCCATTATTGACGTACAGTTTCCAGTTAACGCCATCCCAAAAATCAGAAGCACGCTCGAAATTGATACCCAGGCACACGGAGAAAGACTGCATATTATTGCTGAAGTAGCCATGCAGCTCGAAGGCGGCGTGGTGCGCGCAGTTTCCATGAACCCGACCGATGGACTAAGGCGCGGTACCACCGTGGTTGATTTACAAAAAGTTATTTCGGTTCCGGTGGGCAAAGAAACTTTGGGCCGCATGTTTAATGCGCTGGGCCAAACCATTGATCATAAAGGTCCCATCAAAAATCCGACCCTGCGCCCCATCCGCCACGATCCCCCAGCCTTTGAAGACATCGTATCACAAAACGAAATTTTTGAAACCGGGATTAAAGTTATTGACCTTTTAGCGCCCTACATCAAAGGCGGTAAAACCGGGCTTTTCGGCGGCGCGGGCGTAGGAAAAACGGTTATCATTATGGAATTAATACATAACATGGCTAAACAGCACGGCGGAACTTCGGTTTTTGCCGGAGTTGGAGAACGCACCCGCGAAGGAAACGACCTTTGGCTAGAGATGAACGAATCCGGAGTTATCGACAAAACCGTTTTAGTCTTTGGTCAAATGGCCGAGCTTCCCGGAGCGCGATTAGTGGCCGGTCAAACTGCCCTAACTCAAGCCGAATATTTCAGAGACGTTGAAGGACAAGACGTTTTATTCTTTTTAGATAATATATTCAGGTTCGTACAAGCCGGATCCGAAGTTTCAACTCTTTTAGGAAGGATGCCTTCAGCGGTTGGTTATCAACCAACACTTTTGGCTGAGATGGGACGTTTCCAGGAAAGAATTGTTTCTACCAAAAAAGGATTTATTACTTCAATTCAAGCGGTTTACGTCCCCGCCGACGATATTACTGACCCGGCCGCCGCGGTTATTTTCTCACATTTAGATTCCACTACCGTTTTGTCCAGAAAAATTGTTGAAATGGGAATTTATCCGGCAGTGGATCCGCTAGCTTCAAACTCGCGAATTCTGGATCCTGATATTCTGGGCCTGGAACACTATCAAACCGCGCGTAAGGTTCAGGAAATCCTACAAAGATATAAAGAACTGCAGGATATTATTGCCATTTTAGGAATATCCGAACTTCCCGAAGAAGATCAATTACTAGTTAACCGCGCCCGCAAAATACAAAAGTTTTTATCACAGCCCTTCTTTGTGGCTGAAGCATTTACCGGCATACCCGGTAAATACGTAAAATTATCCGATACGGTTAAGGGGTTTAAAGAAATCATTGAAGGTAAATATGACAAAATACCGGAGCAGGCATTTTACATGGTAGGCAGTATCGAAGACGTAATCGAAAAAACAAAACAATGTGAAGTTGATGAGGAAATATGCGAGTAAAAGATTTAAACGAATTTGATTTAAAAATTATCGGGCCCTACGAAACTAGGTTTAGGGGGAAGGTAGTTTCTCTCTTGGCTTCCACCCCGGTAGGAAAAGTTGGCATCCTCGCCCACCACGCACCTTACCTTAGTATTATCAAAGAAGGAAAAATCGAATTTATACTCAAAAGCGGCGAAAATAAATCCTTCGAATTAGACGGCGGACTGCTTAAAGTTAAAAACAATCAGGCTACCGTGGTTTATTTCTAAGAATCACCAACGGTTCAACCGCATTGCCTAAATCTCGATTTTCTAGTATTAAGTTTGCTAATATCGCTTCTCGCTTTTCAATTGGATGAGAATTGATAACCTCCGCCGCGTGTTGATAATCTTCTTTTGAATATTTTGCCGGAGCAACCTCATCGGCCGGGATACTTTTGGTCAAAAATTTATTGATGAGTTTGGCGACTTCTTCTGGTGTTTTACGCTGATCGGAAGCCATAAATAATCCGATATTTCTATCAAAAATAATATTACGTTCTACCAATCTTTCTTTATCAGACATTTTAACCGCGGAATGATCTAATAATACCCGTCCAATTGATTCCTGTCTTTTGCCGCGAATAATCATCGCATCCACCAAAACCGTTATTGCAAACGGCTTTAATTTAGAAATATATCCGGCTACTGCCTCTGGGTTACGGAAACTTTCCAACAAACCTAATACTTCCCGCGACGTAGACATTTCCCCACCATCAAATTCAGTATATTTACTCAAAAGATCAAACTGCATTGCAATGTGATGACGCCGGTAGGCCCATTTTGCTATTTTGGCAGCCGAAGTTATTCCCAGATCAAATACATAAGGTAAGACAAAAAATCCTAATGCTCCGCCTACCGCCATACCTTCCAATATATTCATATTTCCACCCTCACCCGCTCCCCAAGCAACCCCACCCAGTATTCCTATAAGTCCAAATGCCTCATTCACCCAGTTACCGGTACGCTCAACCTTAAAAGGCCCCTGCGATACTAATTCGTGATAAATATTATCCCAGGTGAAGGGGATTTCAACTTTCCGGTCTTCAATTTCTATTTCAAAAGATAGATTGCGCAATTTATTTCTGGCCACCAGCACATCGAAACCCGCAACCGTTCTCAACATGGTACTAAGATCTTTAGCGGATGTCCCTTGCTCAATTTCAATCCTGGTTATACCAGCAAAACCAAGACGACCAGAAAGAAAAGTTGAAGGATCAACAAGGTCCAGAGATTGATCTTTGCTCTCCATAATAGAAACAAAAGTTTCATGAACGTTTAACCTAAAATAACTTCCTTGGGCACGCCTTTCAAGCTTGTTGCTTATCGTTCCTATTTCCGGATTACTAATCCTGCTCCACAGACGTTGCGGCAAAGTATTTCGCACAAAAGTTCGGTTAATAATTACTTTTCCAGGCATAAACTATTCCTCCAAAGTTGATCTATTCAACCATCCTGACATTTAGTTATCTTACATTCAGCGCCAAAATTTCAGTTTTTGGGGTGTTTATTTCTTCAACCACCTCAGATACCCTCCAGGGCCTTTAATCGCCCTCTCTCCCATGATATAATTTACCGTTTCATTGCCAAAAATTGATGAGCCCGCCTTTGGCGGACATGCCCGCCGCAGGCGGACAAGGAGGAATTTCATGAAATGGCGTGGGGTTATTGAAGAATATAAAGATTTTTTACCGGTAACTAAAAAAACACCGTTTATTACTTTTCAGGAAGGAAACACACCACTGCTCCCTGCCAAATATTTAAGCGAATTAACCGGCTGTAATGTTTACCTAAAATTCGAAGGGGCCAACCCTACCGGATCGTTTAAAGACCGCGGAATGTGTATGGCGATCGCTAAAACTTTAGAGAAAGACTTTAAAGCGGTAATTTGTGCTTCAACCGGTAACACTTCTGCCTCTGCCGCAGCTTATTCTGCCAGAGCCGGATTAAAATGTATTGTAGTAATTCCCGAAGGAAAAATCGCCTTAGGAAAACTGGCCCAAGCGATGATGCACGGAGCCCATGTTTTAGCCGTGGACGGAAATTTCGACCAGGCTTTAAATTTAGTAAAAGAAATTACCGAAAAATATCCGATTGATCTGGTAAATTCACTCAATCCTTTTAGAATCGAAGGTCAAAAAACCGGCGCATTTGAAATCTGCAATCAATTAGGAAAAGTTCCCGATTATCATTTTATACCAGTCGGCAACGCCGGAAACATTACCGCTTACTGGAAAGGCTATAAAGAATATAAAAAGGCCGGGAAAATAAAAACTTTACCAAAAATGATGGGCTTTCAGGCCGCCGGATCCGCTCCGATTGTTTTAGGTCACCCGATTGAAAAACCAGAAACGATTGCTACGGCAATCCGCATCGGAAATCCAGCCAGTTGGAAACAAGCCGAAGCGGCACGTGATGAATCCAAAGGAACCATTGATATGGTCACCGACGAAGAAATTTTAGAAGCCTACAAACTAATCCCCGCTAAAGAAGGGGTTTTCTGTGAACCCGCTTCTGCTGCATCAGTTGCCGGATTAATTAAAACCCATCAAGCCGGAAAGTTAGAAAAAGGTAAAACGATTGTTTGTATTTTAACCGGTCACGGTTTAAAAGATCCGGATCAGGCTATTAAACAAGGAAAAAAGCCGGATAAAGTACCCTGCACGGTTGAGGCAATCATTAAAAAAATTGGTCTCTAATTTATGGCAAAAAATTTACTAACCCGAAAAGCCGAATTTGACGTTATTATTATGACGAACAGTCCGGGAGAGCTTTCGGCTTTGGCCCGCCCCACTATCGAAAAGCTGCATGCCGAGCTTCCGCGGGCGCGCATTATTTTAATCTTAACCCCCTGCCAGTATGCCAGCGGCAGAGAAATTGATTACGCTAATACCATTCCGGGAATTTCTCGCATTATTACTCCTAAAGAATACAAAAAATGGTTGTTTTTAAATAAAAAACCAATTGGCATTCGTTTTAATCCAAAAGGAATTGTTATCTTTTTGGGTGGCGACCTATTTCATTCAATTTTCATCGCAAAAAGATTACGCTTCAAGGCCATGGCCTACGTATTGGATCGTATCGGCTGGAAACGTTCTTTTACTAAATTTTTAGTGCCGGATGAACGCACCTATAAAAAATTCAAAAGACTGGGCCTGACTGATAAAAAATTAAATATTATCGGAGACTTAATGGTAGATTCGATTAATACTTATCCTAAAAAAGAAGATATTATCGAAAGAAATAATCTTAAACCTAATAAAAAAATTGTAACCTTTTTGCCCGGCAGCCGTCCCTTACAAACCAAAAATCTACTCCCCTTCTATGTAGATATTATTGATCTGCTAAATTCAAAAACCAAAGAAGCACAGTATGTTCTTTCGGTTTCACCTTTTACCGCAATTGATGATCTGGCAAATTACGTAAAAGGAAAGGGCAAATTAGTAACCGAATCCGGCTTAAGTTACATTATTTCCAATGCCGGGAATCGGGTTTTAGTCTCTAAAGCATTAAATTACGAAGTGATCAGCATTTCTGACTTATGCGTTACCGTTCCGGGCACGAACACCGCTCAAGTAGCAGCTTTGGGCAAGCCGATGTTGGTCGTTTTTCCATTTAACAAACCCGAAGTACTGCCGGTTGAAGGCCTGCTCGGTTTAATTACCAGTATTCCCATATTAGGAGTACAATTAAAAAGGATGCTGGTCAAAATTGTTAACGAAAATACCGACTTTTTTGCCTTACCCAATATTAAAGCCGAAAAGGAAATTGTTCCGGAAATTAGAGGGGTACTTACCCCGAGTGAAGTTGCTGAAAGCATTTTAAGCCTGTTAAGAAACCAAAGAAAACTGGATCAAATGTCGGCGGCGCTGACCGCCATCATGGGAGAAAAAGGAGCTGCCGCCAATCTTTTAGCAGAAGTAAAATTATTAATCCGGGAGGAAGTATCGACCAAATGAAAATCTATTTAAGATTGCTGAAATACCTTAAACCATATTGGAAACAATGCGTCGGCGCCCTATGCTGCATGCTATTGATGTCGCTCTGCAACGTTTTATTGATTCCATTAGTGGCTAAACTATCGGATGGAATTGGCTCTAAAGATTTCGCGCTATTAAACCTGGTTATTCTGGCGGCAATCGTACTTTACTTTTTTAGGGGCGCTTCAATTTACGGGCAAATTTATTTAATGTCATTTGGCGCCCGCCGGGTCGTAACTGATCTGAGAATTCAGGTTTATAAACATCTGCAGGATCTTTCTTTAGACTTTTACTCTAAGTGGCGCTCGGGAGACGTAATTTCCAGAGTCATTGACGATATTAGAATTATTCAAACCGCATTAATATCATCCGTAACTGAGTTATTCCCAAGTATTATTACCTTAATCGGTGTGTTTGGCTTTTTAATGTACTTAAACTGGAGACTTACTTCCTTAACCATCGTTGTCATGCCGCTTTTGGCCTACACCATAACCCATTTAGGTCTGCAAATGAGAATTGCCACCACCACAGCTCAGGCAAAAATCGCCGATATTTCTTCTCAACTGCAGGAAACGCTGATGGGAATACGCGTGGTTAAATCCTTTGCTATGGAAAATCACGAAATCGATAAATTTACCCAGGAGTCCGAAAAAACCTTCTGGGCCACGATGAAACAAAGCCAAATCATTGCCACTCAAGTTCCACTTTTAGGTTTCATTCAAGCACTGGCGGTAGTAGCGATTATCTGGTACGGCGGCTATGAAGTTGTTTCCGGAAGACTGGCTCCCAGTAATTTAATTGCTTTCTTTACCGGAATTGCGCTTTTAGCCGACCCTTTAACCAAACTTGGAAATATAAATACGATGGTGCAAGAATCGCTGGCCGCCGCGCAGCGCGTATTTGAGGTAATCGACATCCATCCTACCGTAAAAGAAAAAGCCGACGCGGTAAAGCTTGAAAAAATCAACGGAGAAGTTATTTTTAAAGATGTCTCATTTAAATATGAAGATGAACAAAATGCGGTACTCAAAGATATCAACATTAAAGTTAATCCCGGAGAAGTTATTGCTATCGTGGGTCCATCCGGAGCAGGAAAAACATCTTTTGTTAATTTAATTCCCCGTTTTTATGACGTAACCAGCGGAGAAATTTTAGTGGACGGGGTCAACGTTAAAGATATTCAGCTTTTTTCACTGCGTTCGCAAACCGGAATTGTTCCTCAGGAAACGATTCTCTTTTCCGGATCTATCAAAAGTAATATTGCCTACGGCAAAATCGGCGCCACGGATGAAGAAATAATCAATGCGGCCCAGGCCGCGAATGCGCATCAATTTATTCAGGAATTTACCGATGGTTATGATACTTTTGTTGGCGAGCGCGGGGTTAAATTATCCGGCGGACAAAGACAGCGCGTTGCCATTGCCCGGGCCCTGCTGCGCAATCCTAAAATATTGATTTTTGATGAAGCTACTTCCGCTTTGGACACCGAATCCGAACGCCTGGTACAGGACGCCATGGATCATTTAATGGCCGGCCGCACCACTTTTGTAATTGCCCACCGGCTCTCAACCGTACAACACGCCGGTCGCATCCTGGTTGTAGATCAAGGGGAAATCGTCGAAGAAGGCAACCACCAAACTCTAATTGCAAAAGGCGGTTTATACAAAAAACTATATGACATGCAGTTTAGAGATGAAATACCCAAACAATCCTAAAAAAAATATTCTGTTTATCACCAACGGCCACGGCGAAGACGCGGTGGCTGCGGAAATCATCAAAAATCTCCCAGCAGTAAACATTTCGGTCATGCCGTTGGTCGGCGCCGGTAAAGCATTTGAAAATCTTTACGTAAATATACTGGGAAATCCCCGGGCCCTGCCCAGCGGCGGCTTTTCTTTTAGAAATTTATCGTTTTTAGTGCGGGATCTGGCGGCCGGACTGCTGCCGGATATTTTCGGAAAACGATCTGCCTTAAAAAAACTTAAAAATGAATTTGCTTTAGTAGTGGGCATCGGCGATATTATCTCTCTGGTGTTTTCCAAACTGACCAAGGCTCCCCTGATTTATGTCGGCGTAAACAAATCCAGTTATTATCAATCTTATGGTTTTGATTACACTAATCCAGAAAAAAAACTAATTAAAAACCGTGCCAAAATTGCCTTTGTGCGTGACGCCTTAACCCAAGAAACCCTGAAAATGGACGGGATCGATGCGCAATTCATTGGAAATCCATTAATGGACTGCATTAATTTCTCGCAAAAGATTGAAATCGACCGTCATAAAACTTATATCACCCTGCTCCCCGGATCGCACCAAGATGCCATCATTAATTACTCTGATTTATTAGATGTTTCTAATCAGATCATTGAACTAAACCCGCAAAAAGAGATCGAATTTCTGATGCCGGTTCCGTCCACGGTTTACGAAAAGCTGTCCGCGAAAAGAGTTCCAAGTATTAAGTTGCTAAATGGCTATTTCGGCGTAGCTTTATCCGCCGCAAAAATTGTAATCGGCCTCGCCGGATCCGCCAATGAACAAGCGGCCGGATTAGGAAAACCAGTAATTGCTTTTCCCGGCAAAGGCTCACAATATACTCAAAAGTTTGCCCAGGCTCAAAAACAGCTTTTAGGAGAAGCACTGCTTATAACCACAAAGGAAGCAGCCGCCAAAGCCGCCACCGATCTATTCAATAACGAAACTAAGCTGGCACGCATGACGAAGGAAGGAAAATCACGCATGGTCAAAAATAATGCGTGTGAAAAGATTGCGCTGTCGATTAAGGAGCTTCTCGCTTCATGAAAAAGCCATGCCTGCCGGCAGGCAGAAAAAAAATCCTGTTTATCTGGCACGCCGCAGTCGTCAGATCTTATCAACAATACATCGCCGAACTAGCCGAACACCATAATTTGGATATCACTCTGCTGATTCCCCAAGGCAGTGTCGAGGGCAGCAAATACCACAAAGCCTACAAACCACATACAGCAAATTATAAAGTAATTGTAGGCTACGCCCATTACCCTAAAGACCCGCTCATCAGTATTTATCCGGCTCTTCCCTATTATCTCTGGAAAGTAAAACCGGATTTAATCCATATGTTTGAAGAGCCGTATCATAACCTGGCCGCTTATTTAACTTTTTGGAAAAAAATAATCTGTCCCAAAGCAAAATTTATTTTCCAAACTTTTCAAAACCAAATTGAAGACTATCGTAAATCATGGGTAAAAATTCAAAATAAAACATTTGCAGCTTCTGGCGCAGCGATTGCCTGCGCCGAAGAGATGAAACAGGTTTTACTACACTGGGGATATAAAAAACCAATTTACGTAGTTTACCCGGGCATCGAAACTAATCTTTTTGCCCCCAAAGACGATACCGGACTTAGAAAAACATTAGAACTCGATAAATTTACCATTGGTTTTGCCGGTCGCATGCTGGAAGAAAAAGGCATTGAAGATATTATCAATGCCGGAAAACTATTGAAGTTTCCCTACCAGCTGCTTTTTATCGGGGACGGCAAAGATAAAGCGAAATTCAAAAAATTAACTGATAAAGCAGTTTGGATTGACGCCCAGCCCCCCGGAAAAATGAATAAATATTATAATTGCATGGACGTACTGGTGCTCCCTTCTCGCACCACTAAAAAATGGAAAGAACAGTTTGGCAGAGTAATTATTGAAGCGATGCTGTGCGGGGTTCCGGTGATTGGTTCTTCTTCGGGGGAGATCCCCAGAGTTATCGGGGACGCCGGACTAATTTTTAAAGAACAGGATTCCCAGGAATTAGCCGAAAGAATTACTTCACTGTACGAAAGTGCACCCTTAAGGAACGAATTAGCTGAAAGAGGCTTGAGTTACGCAAAGCAATTCGACTGGAAATACGTTGCAGACAAAGTTCACAAAATTTATATGAGCTTATTATACGAATAATGCAGATAAATAAAGAAAAAATTAAAAAAATACTATTAATCCGTCCCGAAATGATCGGAGATTACGTTATCATCACTCCGGCGATCACCGCACTTAAAAACGCTTTCCCCAATGCTAAAATCGCAATTTTTATTAAAGAAATGACTAAATCCTTAGTAGAAACTAATCCGGATATCGACGAAATCATCCTGGATCCAAACCAAATAAAAAAGGGCAGCTTTGATTTAGCGATTGATTTTTATGGCGATCCCAAATATGCCCGCCTGATTTACCTATGCCGCATCCCCTATCGTATCGGTGACTGCTCCAGAATTTTAAATTGTCTTTTTTATAACGTGAGGGTTTTCATTAACTGGCGAGATTTCACTAAACATTATCTCGAACATTATCTGGAGCTGTTAAGACCTTTGGGAATAGAAGTAAAAGATCCAAAAATAAATATTCGACCTGCTAAATCTGCAGAAGAGTCAGTTAAAAAACTGCTCCCGTCCGGTAAATACATCGGTTTACATATTGGCACCGGTGGATCAAACCGCTCCTGGACCAGCAAAAACTTTGCTAAAACTGCAGAGCTCATTATGGAAAAGCTGGGACTGCAGGTAGTGCTTTTGGGTGGCAAGAAGGAGGAGGCAAAGGCAAAGGAAATTATGAACCTCTCCAATCCCAAGCCCATTAATCTGGTTAATAAAATATCGCTTCCTGAATTAGCTGCGGTTTTAAGTAAACTAGCGGTTTACGTAGGTTCAGACACCGGACCCTTTCACCTGGCAGCCGGACTTGGTATTCCAATCGTAGCCCTAATGCCCACCAAATTTGTAAAGCCAACTCAATGGGGACCGTGGAATACCCGCAATATAGTATTGCGGCCAAATAGTCCGTGTGATAAAGCCTGTAATCCTCGCTCCTGCAAAGATTCAACCTGCCTGATTAAAATTAGCCCGGATGAAGTGCTATCTGCCATTCAAAGTTTAATGGCCGGCGGTGGCAATAATACATTGGAAGAAAGTAAAAAGGACTGGATCAAAAAGAGCCTTAATATATTACTGATAGGGAAAGATTTGAAAAACCTGGAAAAAGCAAGTTCCCTGCTTTTTAACGACGATTACCGCGCATGTTCTATCAAGAATGCTTCGTTAAGAAAATTATTAAGCATTTTTGTTAAAGAAGATATAAACATTTTACACTCACTGGATAGCGGACCAAACTTTAAATTGCGCCTGGCCTGCCTATTATCCAGCATTAAATTGTTACTGCCGGTTTTATTTATTAAAACCACGCAAGCTTTTAACCAAAGCAGCGAGATAATTGATATTTATTTAAAAACATTATGCCGAAAATTCCATTAGAAAAAATTAAAAAGGTTTTAATCGTTCGCCCCGAAATGATCGGAGATATTATTATATTAACTCCGCTTGTATCTGCGATTAAAAATGCCATTCCGGGGGTTCAAATTACCCTTTTGATTCAACCGCAGACCGAAGATGTCATTAAAAACAATCCCGAAATTAATAATTATATTTTCACTAAGAAAAAAACCACTCTATCTGAAAAAATTGAATTATTCAACATCATCCGGGCCGAAAAGTTTGATCTTTCGATCGTTTTTGAAGATAATCCTACCCCCGAATACGCCCTGCTTTGTTTTTTAGCCGGGATCCCCTACCGGATCGGCGATAAAGCCCGCATCCTTTACGGCTGGGCCTATAATTACGGCGTCTGGCTCAATTCTAGCGACCCCCAACCACATCAAATTGAACTTTATTCCCATTTACTAGAACCGTTAGCTATCAGCAACGTTAAACTTGATCTGCAATTACATACCGACGAAGCCAGCGAAAACGAAGTTTCGCAAATTTTAGAAAAACATGACCTCAAAAACTCTACGCTGGTGGGATTACACATTGGAACCGGCGGCGGCGACCGTCCCCTCTTGCCGCAAACCTATGCAATGATATCAGACGCAATCCAAGACAAAATGAAATGCTCGGTAGTATTACTAGGAGGGAAAAAAGAAGTAGAAACCGAGAAAAAAATCAAAACTTTTGCCAAAAGACCTTTTGTAAGTCTGGTAGACAAACTATCTTTATCAGGATTATTTGCGTTGATGGACTATTTAAATGTATTTATCGGCGTAAACAGCGGCCCTTTGCATGCCGCCTCCGCTAAAAAGGTGCCAGTGGTGGCCATTTATGTAGCTAATGACGTAAGAGTAGAACGCTGGCTTCCCTGGATGACCAAATACACCATCATCCGCAGTAAAAATGACTGCAAATTACCCTGTAAACATCGTGAATGCACTTTTGATTACTGCACCAGCGCCGTTGATCCCGAAGAAGTAGTTGAAGCGGCAGTAAATCTTTTATGAATAAGAAAAAAATTGTTATTGATGCCCGGCCTCTTCAACATTCTCCTCACCGGGGACTAGGAAGATATACCAGTAATTTATTAGATAACCTACTGACCCTTGGCCAAAACAATGATTTTCAACTTTATTTTGATCCTAACTTTTCCATTGATCCACAATTTAAACGCTTCACTGAAGCACCCCATACTTTTGGAGTAAAACAGCCCTTTTTCATGAAAAATGATAGTATTTTGTATTACCGATACTGGCTAAAAAAACAATTTTCCAAACTAAATTATGATTTAATTCACTTTACCGCCCAAATCCACCTGCCGCCGACACTTCCCAAAAACTCAATTATCACCGTACATGATTTAATTAATTTTGCTCTCAAAAATATGTTTTATAAAATTAACTTTGCTTATCAGGCCGACGTAAAATATACCCGCAACATGTTAAATGGTGCCCAAAAAATCATCGCCATTTCGGAAAACACCAAAAAAGACATCATTAATATATTAGGGATTGATGAGCAAAAAATCAAAGTTATCCATCAGGGCATCGAAGAACACTTTTCTAATGAATATTCAAAAGAAGAAACCGCTGCAGTGCTCAATAAATACAAAATAAAACAAGACTATCTGCTTTATTACGGCGGCTGTGAAAGCCGAAAAAACGTCTCACGTCTGATTGAAGTATTTTCGCAATTAGCAAAAGAATTTATCCACTTAAAATTAGTCATCATTACAAATCTAAATGATCCACCTACTCATAAAATTCAAGAAGAAGTGAAAGAGTTAGCAATTGAAAATAAAGTGTCCATTATCGGCCAAGTATATGATAAAGTTTTAAAAATTTTGTTAAAAAATGCAAAGTTATTTATCATGCCTTCATTATACGAGGGTTTTGGGCTGCCACCGCTTGAAGCTAATGCCTGCGGTACACCAGTGATCTCGTCCAATGCTTCATCATTACCAGAGGTTTTAGGTGATGCCGCCTTATTTTTTGATCCACTCGATAAAAAACAAATGTACGATCAAATTAAGCTGGGTTTAACCAATGATCATTTAAGAAGAGAACTAATTACCCGGGGCATTAAAAACGCGCAAAGATTTTCGTGGAAAAAGTGTGCAGAAAAAACCGTAGCATTATACGAAAATTGTTATAATATATAAAAGGAATGTAACTATGGACCGCAAAAAAGAAATTCTAATAGTTTTATTACTTTTTATCTTTGCTTTTTTCTTATTTACCTGGCAAATCGGATCAATCCCGATTTTAGACGGGGATACCGCTTACAGCGCCACCATTGCCAAAAACATGCTGCAATCCGGCGACTGGATGACTCTCAAATACCAGGATTCAGGAGAAATCATCCCCAAGCCCCCGCTTTTCTACTGGATCATTGCCGCCGGCTTTAAAATTTTTGGCATTAATGAGTTTGGATTAAGTATCTTTCACTCTTTGCTGGCAGCATTAACTATATTATTGACCTATTTAGTTACCCGCGAGCTTTTTAATAAGCGGATTGCTCTCTGGTCAAGTTTAATTCTTTTAACTTCGGCACAGTTTTTCTATCAGGCGCGCTCACCGCTGCAGGATGTACCGCTTACTTTATTTATCACGGCGGCTTTCTACTGTTTTATTCTCTTTGAGAAGAGAAAGAATTATATCTTTTATTATCTCATTCCGATTTTTGCCGCTCTAGCCGTATTAACCAAGGGCCCCATCGGGTTGGTTTTAATTGGTTTGGTTTTACTAATTTACGCCATTATCACCAAAAAATTCTTCAGTTACATCAACTTCCATCTAATCCTGGCGCTAATTCTATTCTTATTAGTAGTTTCTCCCTGGTTTATTGCTGAGTACAAAATATTAGGCCCGGATTTCGCCAAAGTTTTCTGGAAAACTAACGTCGGACGGTTTTTCATGCCCACCGATCAAATCGGCAAAGACTTAAGCGCCCCCACCAAGCCCCAATATGATTTTTATACCTACATCGCCCAGCTCTTTATTTTATTCCTCCCCTGGTCGGGATTTTTGTATCCGGCCATCTTTTATAATTTCAAGAGGGAAAAGGTTTTAATCGGCTGGGTGCTGGGGATTATTATATTTTTCTCGCTTTCACTTAATTATAAAATCGGGCGCTATATTTTGCCGGCCTACCCTGCGCTGGCCATGCTGGTGGCTAAATTTTTAGATGATGCCCTGAATAATTATGACAGTCTTAAAAAGCATCTCGCGGTATCAAAATGGATTTTGACTTTATTCATTCTGCCTTTTATGCTTGCCGCCACGATCTACTTCATCAAAGTATTTCCGTCAGAACAAGCTCTTTATCAGGGAATTGTTTTACCCTCACTCACCATTTTGTTCTTAGGATTGATCATCTCAACAATATTTCTTTTTAGAAAACAATTAAAGTACGCCATCGTAGGTTTTGCTACCACGGCCATTATTACTTATCTGGTATTAATTCCATCCCTGGATATTTACTTTAAAAAAGCCAATCCGATCAAGGAATACTGCTTAACATTAAATCACATTATTAAACCCGGTAATCACGTGGTGCTATACGATGCCATTCCTTCTTCGCCGTTTGCGGCTTTCTACCTGGAGCATAAGTTTTTAAACACGCAAAACCATCAGGCCCTGCTCGAAAAATTAAAAAGCAGACAAAGAACCTACGTAATTTCTGAAAATCCAAAAGTGATCTCCCGGCTCGAAAAGATAGCAGGAATTAAGTTGAAAATCATTAGCCAAAATCCTAATTTTGTGCTATTTTCTAACCAATGAAATTATCAATAATCATTCCGGTTTATAACGAACAAAACACACTGCTGGAAATCCTAAAAAGAGTGCAGGCTCTCGACCTCAATAAGGAAATAATTATCGTCGACGACTACTCAACCGACCGCACCAGAGAAATTCTTTCCAAATACAAGGAAGCCAACACCAAAATAATTTTACAGAGCAAAAACCAAGGAAAAGGCGCCGCTATCCGCGAAGGAATTAAAATGGCCGGCGGCGACTACGTCATTATTCAGGATGCGGACCTCGAATATAATCCTCAAGAAATTTTAAAACTAATAAAATTGGTAATCGATGGTCAGGCACAGGTAGTATACGGGTCACGCTTCAAAGGAAAACATGTTTTCCGCTCGCTTTCCCATTATCTGGGCAATAAACTTTTAACCCTAATTACTAACCTGCTCTATCGCACCACTTTGACTGACATGGAAACCTGTTACAAATTAATACCAACCGATTTAATCAAACAAATTCCGCTCCGGGCTAACCGTTTTGATTTTGAGCCCGAAATCACCGCTAAAATCCTTAAAAGAGGATATAAAATAACCGAAGTCCCTATCTCTTACGACAGCCGCACCTTTGCGCAGGGCAAAAAAATCAGCTGGAAAGATGGGTTTGCGGCGATTTACGCACTAATAAAGTACAAATTTAAGGATTAACAATGTACAAAGTAGTAGTATCAGTAGTCATCGGAACCTATAATCAAAAGGAAGTCTTAAGAAAAACCCTGCGCTCGCTTTTTGAACAATCAATCGCTTACGATCTTTACGAAGTAATTGTAGTAGACAGCTCTTCAACCGACGGCACCGAAGAAATGATCCGCAGCTTAAATCCGCATTGCGACCTCGAATACATTAAACAACCTAATCTGGGCAAAGGCGCAGCCCGTAATCGAGGGATCAAAGAAGCGAAGGGTGACATCATCATCATAACTGACGCTGACATAATTGCTAACGACCGCCTGGTAGAAGAACACCTCTTAATTCAAACCAAATACAAAAATGTAATTACCGAAGGTCTAGAATATAACTTTAAAAATATCAAAGGTAACCTTAAAGATCCCAACAACCTGGAACCCTACATCAAAGAAAAAATCAAACCCCTGCAAAAAATCAGGTGGTCATACTTTTTAACCGGAAATTTAGGAGCCAAGAAGAAAACACTATTAGAAGCCGGGCTTTTCGACGAAGATTTTACTGGCTACGGCTGGGAAGACATTGAACTGGGTTATCGTATCCATAAAATGGGGGTACCAATCATTTATCTACCCACCGCAATTAATTATCATTATCATCCGGTATCAGACGAAGAAACTGTAAACCGCAAATACAATATGGGCAAATCCGCCGCCCGTTTTTACCTCAAACATCCCAATTTTGAAATTAAGATGTTTTTAGGTTTAAATCCGCTGGCCATGTTTATCTTCAGAATAATGACTAAAAGCAAATTCTTTAGAGATTTGGTCTTTAAGAAAGCCAATTTAAAGAAACCTAAAAGATTTTACACTTATTTAATGCATGAATACGTTTACCGCACCGGTATCATGGACGGCATCAAGGAACTTACTGGGACAAAATGAATACTAAAATCGATCTATCAATCATAATCTTAACCCATAACAATCCGGTTCTATTAGAAACATGCATCTGCTCCATTGTTGCGCACACTAAAGCCATAAATTACGAAATTATCGTTATTGCAAATAATTGCACTGACAACACGGCCGAAATGGTAAGAAAACGCTTCCGTGGAGCAGCGGTAATCGAAACCGAAACCAATGAAGGTTTCTGTCAGGCCAATAACCGCGGCATTAAAGTTGCCCGCGGCGAATACCTCTTGCTTTTAAACGATGATACCGAAATATTAGACCAGGCCCTCGATATTCTAGTAAAGTTTATGCGGGAAAATAAAAATGTAGGCATTAGCGGCCCCCTCCTCTTAAACCCGGACGGATCACCGCAACGCCAGGGCGGATTATTAGGCAAAAAATTCTGGAAAGCGAAGCGCCCCACCCCCTGTGATTTTGTGATTGGCGCCGCGCTCATCATCCGGAGAGAAACATTAAACCAAATCGGCCCGTTAGACGAAAAACTATATTTTTATAACGACGACTTGGATTGGTGTCTTTCCGCCCGCAAAGTCGGCTGGAAAGTTTATATTGTTCCGGAAGCAAAAGTAATTCACTACGGCGGCTGGAGCACCAAACGCACCTTCTCTCGCAAGCATTTTGTAGAAGGATTTAAAGGCGGCCTGTATTTTTGCAAAAAACATTACGGACCAGTTGTTTTTGGAATCTACAAAGTTCTTTTATTAATACTTCTGCCAATAGCCATTGCATTTGCCTTTATAGGTATGTTGTTATTCCGCGGGGAATTCAAAGAAAAGGTCAAAGCTTACCTCGAAGTTTACCGATTTGTGCTCTCTTCACCCCTTTGAGCAACCCCCTATTTATGATATAATCACAGGGTTTTGTAACAGGAGGAATCACGAAATGAAGGAAAAAATACACCCACAATACTATGCTGCCAAAGCGCACTGCGTTTGCGGCAAAACTTATGAAATTGGCTCTACCGAAAAAGATCTTAAGCTGGATATCTGCTCAAACTGTCACCCGCTGTTTACCGGCAAAGAAAAAATGATGGATATCGAAGGCCGCGTACAAAAATTCAAAAAGAAATATGCCGGGGTTAAGGTCAGCACCACCAAAAGAAAATCCAAGACTAAAAAGAAGAAAAAATCCGCCAAAAAGTAGCACCTAAATCATGCCTGAAAATCAAATCGCCATTGGGGGACAAGCTGTAATCGAAGGGGTGCTGATGCGCTCACAAACTGCTTGGGCGATCGCCGTCCGCAATCCCCAAAAAGAAATTGTCCTCAAGAAAAAAGACGAAATCCCCTGGACCAAAAAGTATAAAATCTTAGGGCTGCCCATCATCCGCGGCGTAGTTACCCTGATCGAAACCTTCCGGTTAGGCGTCATGGCCATTAACTACTCGGCAAATATAAATCTTGAAGATCAAAACGAACAAATAACCAAAAACGAATTTATAGTATCCATGGTAGTAAGCTTTGGCGTAGCCATTTTGCTGTTTATCGTTACCCCCGCCTTTATTTTCACTCAACTTAAAGGTTTTGGCATAAATATAATCCTATTAAATTTAATCGAAGGATTAATCCGGATTTGTATTTTCCTGTCGTTTCTTTTTGCAGTTTCATTGATGCCCGACATGAAAAGAGTTTTCGAATATCATGGCGCCGAACATATGGCGGTACATCTCTGGGATGAGACTAACGACAAAAGCCAACTAACCGTGGAAAACGCCAAAAGACATAAAACATTACATCCCAGCTGCGGTACTAGTTTCGTATTAATAGTATTAATCGTCAGTATTGTAGTGTTTGCTTTTCTGGGACGCCCTTCCCTTTTGACCCGTATTGCCTTAAAAGTAGCCCTGCTGCCACTGATTGCCGGGGTTTCCTACGAAATCATCCGAATCGCACGCCGCAAAAATGCTCCTTTTATTTTTAAAATGCTGGTGGCACCCGGTATGTTATTGCAATACATTACTACTAAGCCGCCCCGGGATGATCAAATTGAAGTAGCGCTCGAATCACTGAAGGCTGTGCTTTAAGGTGCATTATGGGATTAATTGAAGAAAAACTTACTAGAATTGAAAAAAAATATACTGAAATCGAAAACAAACTGGCCGATCCAGAAGTATCCACTAATCCGGCACTCATCCAAAAATATTCGAAAGAACTTTCTGATCTAAAAGAAATTGTCGAAAACTTCCGCATCTATAAAACCGTCTCCCAACAAATCAAAGACGCTAAAGAAATGTTAAAAGATCCCGAAATGAAAGAATTAGCCGAAAGTGAACTCAAAGGACTGGAAGACGAAAAATCCAAACTCGATGCAAAACTAGAATTTTTAATGATTCCCAAGGATCCCAACGACGAAAAAAGTATTTTCCTGGAAATCCGGGCCGGCACCGGTGGCGACGAAGCCGCCCTCTTTGCCGGCGACCTTTTCAGAATGTACACCCGCTATGCCGAACGGAACGGCTTTAAAACCGAAGTCATGTCAGCCAATTCCACCGGGTTAGGTGGATTTAAAGAAGTGGTATTAGGCGTATACGGTAAAGGTGCCTTTAGTAAACTAAAATTCGAAGGCGGAACCCACCGGGTACAACGGGTACCAGATACTGAGACCGGCGGCCGCATTCATACCTCAGCGGCCACCGTGGCGGTTATGCCTGAAGCCGAAGATATTGATATTAAAGTTGAAACCAAAGACCTAAGAGTTGATACCTACCGCGCTTCCGGCCCCGGCGGCCAGAGCGTTAATAAAACCAGCTCCGCCGTACGCATCACCCACGTCCCTTCCGGCATCGTAGTGGCTTGCCAGGACGAAAGATCACAGCATCAAAACCGCGATAAAGCCATGAAATTATTAAAAGCCAAAATCTTTGAAGCCCAGGAAGAAAAACAGCGCAAAGAACGCGAAGAATTGCGCCGAGTCATGGTGGGATCCGGAGACCGCAGTGAAAAAATCCGCACCTATAACTTTCCGCAAAGCCGGGTAACCGATCACCGCATTGGTTTTACCACGCATAATTTGCAAGGATTACTCGACGGTGACATTAACGACTTAATCGAAGCCCTGATCGCCGCCGATCGCGTTGTTCGCCTGGAAAAGATGAAATGACCTGGACCATCAACAAAATCCTCGAATGGACCACGGATTACCTCAAAAAATATAACACTGAATGGCCGCATCTTGAGGGAGAGATACTGCTGGCACATACCTTAGGCGTAAAACGGATTGAACTGTACGTTCAGCACGAAAGAATTCTCAGTGAGAAAGAACTGGCCAAGTATAAAGCATTGATTCTCCGCCGCAGTAAACATGAACCCATCGCTTACATTGTAGGCAACCAGCCTTTTATGTCACTGGAACTTGAAGTTACTCCGGATGTTTTGATTCCCCGACCCGAAACCGAAAAATTAGTAGAAATCGCTTTAGAAGAAGCTAAAAACTTAAAAGGTACGGTTAAAATTGCCGATATCGGCACCGGCTCCGGAGCCATTGCGGTAACCCTGGCAAAATATATTCCTAATTGTGAAGTTACCGCTATAGAAATATCTGAAAAAGCACTCGAGATCGCTAGGAAAAATGCAGAAAAGTTTGGCGTAGCCAATAAAATAACATTTTTAAAAGGGAATTTTCTGGCGCCATTAGCAAATCGTAAATTTGATATGATTGTTTCCAATCCACCCTATATTGCCAGCGCTCAAATCAAAACTTTAATGCCGGATGTGCGAGATTTCGAACCTACTGGAGCATTAGACGGTGGAGAAGATGGATTAAAATACATTAAGCAGCTTTTAGAGCAGGCTCCTGCCCTGCTTTCAGATAAAGGATACTTAATCATTGAAATCGGTGAAGATCAGAAAGCAAAAACCCTAGCCGCCGCACAAAACTTTTCAAACCCCAAAGTCCTGAAAGATCAGTTTGAGAAAGATCGGGTATTTATTGCTCGCTATTCTTGAGCTAAGGTAATGCCCTGTTCTGCGGCAATGACTCTTTCAAAACCATCGATAATATTATCGGGTATGGCCATGGTAGACGGTCCCATCCAATGAAAATAATTTCCGCTGGGTCGAAAAGCTAAAACCGCACAAACAATACGTTTACCCCAAGTCTGTAGAGCTCTAGTTCCATTCGAATGTAAGATCATATATGAACCACCGCGAACATTAGCAGTTAAATCTATCAAGTCCATTAAGACATCTACATCTTGTGTTGGCTGTTCGTATATCGGTCGAGCACTAGCAATTGCTTGTCCTCGACATTCAACAATTAAAGATTTTCTAGTTCTCGGCCCGCTTGTTGGCCAGCCAACATCAAGTAGTAATGCTTCCATATCTTGGCGAAGGGCTTGCGCCTTTGGCTTTTGCGCAAAACCCTCGGCGGCTACAACTTCTAGTTTCTTTCCGGGCAAAGAATATGCTAATACTACTGCGGGACGCGGGGCACCTTGTTCTCCAATAAGGCTTGCATCACTGAGCAAAGCGCTCCTGAATACCCTGGCTGCTCTACCAAATCGGTTATTCTCGCCTGCAGCACATATCCCTTCTGGCTTTTCCAGTTTTGGACCATGAAGCCCAAATTTACTAAGATATCCCAGTCGACGCTGAATATGTGACCGACCAAAAGCATGTTCTGACGTCGGCATTTCTCCCGCGCTGCTACCATTTAATCTTCTTGGCACTGATCTTGGGGGCGATGCAACCTTTGACATAATAATTTCTCCTTTTAATTGCTAATTAGTTATCGGTGTATTGTCCGAAAAATTTCACTTTAATTGTTCGATATCCAACTGAAACCGTAACGCTAACCCATCAGCACGTCCATAAAATTCTGCGTCTCTATAAAATTCCCGACTGCCAGAAACGGGCATCAGAGAAGATTTTCTACTTAAATAACTATTTGCCCAGCGCAAAAGTTCAGGCACATGATGCTCTCCTCCATATCTTTCCTTTAAAGCAGCAATAATGCCGCCGTGAATATCCGGAACAGTGAAAGGATAGATCGCATACCATTCAAACCCAGGAGCTCCACGATCCTGATGAGTAACACTATTTTCCAGACGATTCAAAATTCTCCAGGTAAAAATAAACTTATTCAAATCCGGATTATCTAATTCGCAGTCGGGAAGCCGGCTGAAACCTCGTGCGGTAATCAGCTTTAGGGTCGGTGATCCATCTT
Source organism: Candidatus Margulisiibacteriota bacterium (assembly GCA_018823125.1). Lineage (GTDB taxonomy): Bacteria > Margulisbacteria > WOR-1 > JAHJIW01 > JAHJIW01 > JAHJIW01. The sequence goes on from JAHJIW010000011.1 coordinate 86,925, forward strand.
CAGCTTGTCGATACACGAAATCTCCCGCATTTACCAGCCAATCCCTGATTCCCTCTCCGGTTGCCGGATTAAAATATAAAGCCAGTATTTTAACCATGGATCCAGCAATTTTAATTTGAGCCCGGGTCTCCTCAACCATCCTATCAAGAAAAGGAACCGCAGGATCATTAATCAATACCTGCCTTGGCCGCGCACATGCCCACGGATGAGGCAAAGATCCTTCGCTGTCTAGATCCATTAAATAGGCAGCATTCAGCATGTTTACCTCAATAAATCCTTCTAACCATTCGGTAGAATACACCGCTAATTCGCCTTCAGCTCGATGATAGGTAAACCGTCCTTCGCCAAAACAAAAAGGCTCAACCACGTATCGATCATTAATCAAACGTAAACCACGTAAATTTGTAAAAATACCTGAGTGTAGATCATTCAATTCTGGGCCCTTAGCAGTGTGGAGACAAAATGAAACCGGACGATATCCTCCATCGACATTTACTTCAGCAGTAACCTTGAATATTCCCGAATCGCCGCCTTCGTTTGTTCTGCTAATAGTTATTTGCGGTTTTACATGCCGCAAAATTACATCTTGCCCGCAAGCATGTGAAAGCGATGGTAAAAGAAAAGCCTTTCCTGCATCTCGATTAATGAGATCAGTTAATGCTCTTTTAGTAGCCCGAATTGGCATGTGTTGTGGACCAGGAAGAATATGCCAGCGGCGGGTATTTCTTCTCCAATTGATTTGAAACCCTTTCATTTATATACCTCTATAGATACTTATCGTTAAATAACCCCAAAAATCCCATTATATTTGCTATAATTTGATATATGAAGTTTGCCATAATCTCTGATATTCACAGCAACCTTGAAGCATTGGAAGCGGTCCTGAGCCGGATCCGAAACGTAGATAAGATTATCTGCCTGGGAGATATTGTAGGATACGGCCCTAATCCCAATGAATGTATCGATCTCATCCGGAATCAGGAAAACTTAGTTTGCATCGCCGGCAATCACGATAAAGCCGCGGTGGGAATTATGGATATGACTAATTTCAATCGCAATGCTAAAGACGCCATGCTGTGGACTAAAATTACACTTACCGATGAAAATAAAGAATACCTTAAAGCCCTGCCTTTAACCTTAGACATTCCCGAGTTTCAAATTGTACACGGAAGTTTAGTAAATCCGCTGGAAGAATACATCACCAATTTAGCCGAAGCCAGCCCTACCCTGCAAAAGATGGAAAAGCCCATCCTTTTTGTCGGCCATTCGCACGCTCCCCTTTATATCGGCCAAAAAGAAGACGGAATGATAGAAGGCAAAAAATTAAAGGACAAAGATAGCGTTGATACCAAGTTATTTAAAAAAATCATCATCAACGTGGGTTCCATCGGTCAGCCGCGCGACGGCGATCCCAACGCCAGCTACGTATTTTACAACCACGCTGACAAAATTGCCCACCTCAACCGGGTGCATTACAACATTAAACAAGTCCAGGAAAAAATGACCGAGGCCGAACTACCGGACGCACTGATTAACCGCTTAACTAATGGATTATAAATTTAAAAAAGCCTGCCAGCTGATCAAAAATGGTGAAGTCGTTATTTTCCCAACCGAAACCGTGTACGGGATTGGCGCTTCAATCAACTATCCGGAAAGCATCGACAAGATTTTTACCACCAAAGAGAGAGACAAGTCCAAACCCATGCAGATTTTGGTTTCAAACCTAAATCAGATCAAAACTTTAGTGAAGGAAATTCCCAAAGTAGCCGAAGAAATCATCGAAAAGTACATGCCGGGGCCGATTACGATATTATTATATAAGTCAGGCGAGGTGTCAGGCTTAATCACCGCCGGATCAGACAAAGTTGGGATCCGCTTCCCGGATAACGAACTGACCCTCAAGCTGATTAATGAGTGCGGACCGCTGGTAGCTACCTCCGCTAATCTATCCGGACAAAAGCCGGCGGCCACCGCCAAAGAAGCAGAAAAATACTTTCCTGATCTTTTCATCCTAGACGGCGGGAAATGTAAGTATAAAGAAGCGTCTGCAGTGGTTGACCTCACCTTCTCCCCTTATAAGATTTTAAGGAAAGGGCCGATTGAGATAAGGATGTAAGGCCTACATAAGCTAAACAAAGCCACGCAAACCAGTCTCCGAACTTTTTATAAATGGTAGGTTTTTGTTTTAAACCAACTTCCACATTAGCATAGGCCATTTCATATTCGGGCAAGAAGGTCATTATCTTTCCAGTTGGAGAAATTACTGCCGACGGCCCATTATTATTGAGATGAATCGCATAACTCCCATTTTCAATTGCTCTAAAAATTGCACAAGCCAGGTGAAACCGCGGCCAATTAGAATCTCCGAACCAGGCATCATTGGATAAAACCACCAGAAAGGAGATTTCCTTTTTACTTAAACTCCGAGAAATCTGTGGAAACAATGATTCAAAACAAAGCAGGGCCCCAACTTTTCTTATCTTTTTACTAATCAGCAAAGGCCTTAAGGTTTTTCCTTCAATATAGTCAATTTCTTCAAATTTTGGAAAGAGTTTAGTTTTTGAATATTTATCTCTGATTAATCCCATCTCTGACAACACCAAAACCGTATTTTTCATGCCTTGGTGTTGATAATCATAATATGGTGATCCAAAGAGAAGAGGAATTTGCAAATTATTTGCAAATTCTTCAAATATACCATTAGTTGTTTGTACTATTGATCGTAAAACCGAAAGCTCGGGCCATATTATTAAATCACAATTGGGATCGGGCCGGCTTAGATAAATCAATCTTCGCATGGACTGATTATAAAAATAATCAACTTTACTGGAACGCAGTCCCGCCTTAAACTCAATATTGGGCTGAACTAGACACACTTTCGCAGTACCATTTTCAGGAAAATCGCGGTTCAACTGCACAGCTATCAATCCGTACACCTGATTACTTACTAAAACAGCAAGCAGAAAGGCAAAAAGATAAAATGCCACACGCAGTCGACCCGATTGGGATAGCATTACTATTTTATAAAGTACATAATTTGTTAAAAATATCAAAAAAGTGACAACCCACGGCCCAAAAACATTAACACTTTGAATACCTATGCTATTATTTTGCTGAGTCACACCAAAATACATAGGCAAAGACAGTGGAATGATCGTTAATAAGTACTCATAAGCTACTAAAGCCGCAGGCAAAATAAAAATTCCTAAAAACAACGGCAGCTTTCTTCTCAAGTTTAGCGCAAAAACAAAAACTAAAGCATAGCCAAGAGAAAAACTTAAATAAAAGGCCAGCAACCTTATCCAATCGAAGAAACCCCTGAGATGATTTAGCAAAAATTGAGGTGGAATCCAAAATAGAAGCAAAGACAGCAACAAAAAATACAAAAATATCCATCCGGTTTTATGCTGGCGCGTTTTTAAAAATAAAAGCAGCGGAATAAACCCAACTAACCCAAAAAGACTCCCCCATGAAAGAGAGAAAGATAAATAGACCAAAAAAAGTGAGAAAAGAAACATCTATTTAAGTGCAGAAAAATCAAAAGAAATAGGGCTAAATTGCCCCGGAATAGTTTTAATGATCTTATCTTGCTCAACATCAATAACATAAATTCCAATTCCAGGCGAGGAAACATATAATTTATTATTACCAATATAATTAAGCTTTTTGATATGCTTGACTGCTATTTTACCGATTACTTTATCTTTTTTACAATCGATAACCTCTATGTAGGGCTCATGGGGACCAAAGGCCCCATAAGTTACGTATAACTTATCAACATCGGCTACGTAAACCAGGTCTTTGGCCAAGATATGGGTTTTAATTTTCCTGATCAACTTAAAATTATCAATCGAATAAACAAAAATGTTATCATTTTTAGGGCGATACATCCCGTAAGACCAATAGGTTGCCGAAATATATATTTTCCTGTCCCTGGATATCGCTAAGCCCGAAACCCCTCCCGGCACCTCCAAATCCGCTTCTCTGGATATGCTTGCGGTTTCCAAATCGATTTCATAAATAAAACTGCGGTATTGTTCTTCAGCCGGCAATACCCGATAAGCTAATACGTATATCTTTTTACTATTAAAATCTACATCCATCTGATGGGAAAAAGTATTAGTTCCCGTCCCCAATATTAATTCTTTTTCAAATTCATATTTATTTTTGCCAGCTTTTTTAAGCACTTCGATACTAGCCGCACGTCGTTTTCCATAAGCGTCTCCCCGGCAATACATCAGCACAAATAATCTGTCTTGATAAGGAACCACCGTCAACGGTCCCATTCCATAAGTTTCAGCAACTTTAATAATTTTATTATCTTTTGCAATGTATTTATCAATCTGCTGCCCCAAAAAATCAACATCCTTATATCTCGTAACAAAAACATCACCGTTAGCATCAATACTCAAGTTATTATGCATGCGATGGCATTTAGTTTCCCGAATGATTGCATCGTTTTCAATATCAATTTTAACTAAAGCAGGAGTTTTTACCTTAGGCCAGTCAAATTTAATCGAATAAGCATAATCTTGAGCGGCAAAAACGGCCGTACTAAATACCTGAGCTAGAAAAATTCCAATCAAAATATATTTACCCATAACCTAACTCCCCTAAAATGCCCAACCAGGAAATGGTTCGCTTAAATTCTCAAGTCCATCATAAAATATGTCCGCCGACAATTGTTCAGAATAATAAATATCGTCTGGAGATACCCCGATCCAGGCAGAATAGATCGGACGTCCGTCTTTATACTCCCAGGTCATATTAGGCATAGTTTGGGACATAGTTCGATCGCTATCGAGATCGACGTTTAAGGGATAAAATGTCCAATATACCAATTTCGAACAATACATAGAGTCAAAATCATCTTTATCGCTCCACTTTCTTAAATAATGATAAGGAGACATGGCATCAGTACTTATATTTTTAGGAAAATACGGGATCCCGCGATATTTATAAATTGCATTATCCACTGCTTCTGAGATTCGAAAATAATCTAACCGTAATTGCTTCATCGAGTAAGTGAAAATATGTTCCCAGTTGTTTTCCGTGGAATTATAGATATCTACTCCCCGATTTTTTAGTGATTCAAAGGTTTCCTCTCCGGGTGGATTATTTATAATTGCTACGTGGGTGAATGAAGAAGCAAACTTCACCACCTTTCCCGCCGCACCGCCCGTCCGCAAAAACACTAAATCCCCTCTTTCTAAAACATCCCTGAAAGATATCCAGGGAAAAGATATTTCACTGATCCCATTGGCAAAACCGCGCGCCCATTGATTCGAATCCGGCGGAATCGAAGGTAAAGAGGCAATCGCATTTTGCGGCTTATTGGTCCCATCAAACGTAAAACTGGAACCATTTCTTTCCATTTCCTCGGCTAAATCCTCAAAAGTATAATAGGATGGACTCGAGCTTTCCCCCTTTGCGCTACCGCCGCCCGCCAAACCTGCCCCCTGAAAAACCAGTAAACACATCAGCACATACAATATTAAACTATTTCTCATTTTCCACCTCCTTTATTCAATAATTACTTCTACATACCGTTGAATTTGATCCTGTGAAGCCCCAATACTTACCGATGCGGGCCCGGCTCCCCCATCATCCCCGGACTGAATACAATAACCAACTACCAGTGCCTCAATCGGCCGCATATTTTCGTTTTGGTTTGCAATATTAGGTAATTCTTCACGGACACGGGTTTGCACTTCCCCTACTAGCTCCCTAGTCACTTCATTTTGCTTTCCATTGGCTATCGTATTAATTGTGTTGCTAACTTTACCAGTAGAAATACCATCATCTTCTCCTGACAAAATCATCTTTTTCTCAACCTGCTTTTCAGCAATTGCATCTAATAATGCATCCGCAAGAATTACATCATTTGAATTTCGAGACCGCAACGCATCCTCTTCTTTTAATCTCGAATCAACGTAATCTGCAAAAACCTGCAAAGCTGCTCGGGCACCAGTTTTATCAGAAATTGATCCTAAAGCGGTATTAAATTCATTTAAACGTTGGTCTCGGGGAATTTCTTTTACTATACTTACCCCTTCAGCAATTTCGGTTGCGTTTTGCGTAGAACATCCAACAATCAGAAACATTAAGATAAATGCAAACATGAAAACTAATATTTTGTTTTTCATTTTTATTTTCTCCTTCCTTTAATATCAGTTATGAAACCGATTTTCTTGTTTGGTTTTTCTGGCGGACACATTATTTTTCTTATGGCTTCAAAAATAGTATGAATTTCAACATCGTGTTTTTCAAATTTATTTTCGAGCTCATTTAATTTATGGGCTAGTTCCTTGTGGGTTGACAGGATTTGTCTTAATTTAACAAATGCCCGCATTATGGCAATATTAACTCTGATTGCAGTTTTGCTATTAAGTAGGCCCGATAACATTGCTACCCCTTGCTCTGTAAATGCAAACGGCCGCCACCGTAAACCCATTTTGTCAGAATTGGAGATCACAATTTGTGATCTCCAAATTTCAAATTCTTTTTTGCTAAGTTGAAACATGAAATCCATTGGAAACCTTGATTTATTTCTTTTAACGACTTGACTTAATATTCTCGTCTCAACACCATATAATTCGGCCAAATCCCTATCAAATATGACTTTTTGTCCTCTGATTATAAAAATTTTGCTTTCGATTCTTTCGGATGGGATTAAATTGCTCATGCCAATTTATAAGCAACTTTTCTGCCAAAGAAGATGAGCGTAAAAGTGTCGAAATCAGCTAATTATTGGGAAAAGGTGTAGCCTAAGCCGTCATGGGGCCGTCATAATGCGGAGGATAATCCTGAATCGGGCCTTCGGTAGAGGTAACCCCCTTGGGTGGTTTCTGGAGTCTTTCTTTAACCTCTGGTGATACTTTTACCGGGGTTTTAACCAAAGCCAGTTTTAATACTTCTTTCATGTTTTTTACCGGATGAAAGATCATATCTTCCGGTAATTCTTTTTTAATTTCATCCAGGTCTTTCTGGTTTTCATCCGGGAAGATAACTTCTTTTATGCCGATTCTGCGGGCCGCTAAAATCTTTTCCTTTAAGCCGCCGATTGGTAAAACATTACCTCTTAACGTTAATTCACCGGTCATCGCAACATCCCTGCGCGTGGGTATGCCGGTTAATGCCGAAGCCACGGCGGTAGCAATGGTAATTCCGGCCGAAGGCCCATCTTTGGGCACGGCCCCTTCCGGTACATGGATATGAATATCATATTTTCGATAAAAATTTTCGTCCAAGCCTAAACTTTTGGCTTCGGTTCGGATAAAACTCATGGCGGCCTTAGCTGATTCCTGCATTACGTCACCCAGTTGCCCGGTAATGGTAAGATTTCCCCTGCCCCGCATAATGGTAACTTCAATCAACAAGGTATCGCCGCCTACTTCGGTCCAGGCTAAGCCGTTGGCGGCGCCTAACAAGTCTTTTTCTTCGATTTCACCGTACTTAAACCGGGGTGCTCCCAAGTAATCCTGCAGGTCTTTCTTTTTAACGGTAAAAACTTTGTCTTTATTCTTTTTATTTCTCACAATCTTAGTAACAATTTTCCTTAAAACCTTGGCAATGGTTCTTTCTAATCCCCTGACTCCGGCTTCTTTGGTGTACTCCCGGATCATCAGCAGCAGCGCATCGTCATTAAATTCGACCGAATCCTCGGCTAAGCCGTGTTTTTCTAATGATTTTGGCATTAAGTAGCCTTTGCAGATGCCCATTTTTTCTGCTTCGGTATAACCGGACATCTGAATGATTTCCATACGGTCTCGCAAAGGTTTGGGGATGGGTTCCATGGTATTAGCCGTGGTAATAAAGAAAACATCGGACAGGTCAAAAGGCACTTCCAAATAATGGTCGCTAAAAGTTTTATTTTGCTCCGGATCCAGCACTTCCAAAAGCGCGGCCGAAGGGTCTCCTCTGAAATCGGCGCCCATTTTATCTACTTCATCCAGTAAAAATACCGGATTATTTACTTTTACTTTATGGATTGACTGAATAATTCTTCCCGGCAGGGATCCAACGTATGTGCGGCGGTGTCCTCTGATTTCGGCTTCATCCCTCACCCCGCCTAATGAAATCCGGGTAAATTTACGTGCCATCGCATCGGCAATAGAGCTGGCTACCGAAGTTTTTCCAACTCCCGGCGGCCCCACCAAACACAAAATCGATCCGCCAATTTTGCCGGTTAACTGCAGTACCGCAAAATATTCTAAAATTCTTTCTTTTACTTTTTCTAAACCAAAGTGGTCTTCGTTTAGCTTTTTTTCTACTTCTTCGATGTCCAGTTTACTGCGTGATTTTTTCTTCCAGGGAAGCTCAATCAGCCAGTCCAGATAAGTTCGAATCACCGTGGCTTCGGCGGCCATGGCCGGCATTTTTTCCAGGCGTTCCAGCTCTTTTTTGGCTTTATCTTTTACTTCCGCCGGAAGTTTGGCCTCTTCTATCTTTTTGCGGTACTCGTTAATTTCCGGCTGCGCCGATTCCTCCACCTCTTCGCCCAGCTCTTCCTGAATGGCGCGCATCTTTTCTTTTAAATAGTATTCTTTCTGAACTTTTTCGATCTGGCGGCGAACTTTACCCTGCAGTTTCTTTTCAACCTCTAAAACTTCGATTTCTTTGTCTAAAACTTCAGAAAGTCTTTTTAATCTTTTTTCGGGAGCTACCGCTTCGAGAATGGATTGTTTTTCTTCAACTTTTAGTGAAAGATAAGAAGCGATTAAGTCTGCCAGGCGTCCGGGATGATCAACGTTGATGATCGACATTAAGGTTTCAGAAGGAATGCGTTTGTTTAATTTAACGTAATTTTCAAATTGTTTGATCACCATGCGGATTAAGGCTTCGGTTTCAACCTCCACTTCTTCCGGCTCGGAAATACGGGCAATTTCTACTCTAAAATAGGGGTCCAGCTGGGTAAATTCTTCAACCCGTGCGCGGGCAATACCTTCGACCAGGATTTTAGTGGTTCCATCCGGCAGCTGAAGCATCTGGACCACTTCGGCTAAGGTTCCGATGCGGCAGATATCTTTGGGTTCGGGTTCTTCAACCTCTTCGTCCTTTTGTGAGGCAAAAACTACCAGACGCTCTTTGGCTAACGTATCTTCCAGCGCCTTGACTGATTTATTACGTCCAATGAAGAGAGGCACTATCATCTGAGGAAAAACAACCATATTCCGGAGAGGAATAAGGGGTAATTCTTCGCGCCACTCAGCCAACCTTTCCGGTCGGCCTTTTTCAGCTTTTTCCCTAGCGGCCAAAAGGGATCACTCCTTTACTTTTTCTTTCCGGTTCCGGTTTCTAGGTCTTTTCTGGATTGAATTACTTCGTCTACCAATCCGTACTTTACGGCTTCTCCGGCTCCCATGTAGAAGTCACGGTCGGTATCTTTTTCGATTTTTTCTAAAGACTGACCGGTATGCTTAACTAAAATATTTTGCAGCAGTTTTTTAACTCTTAAAATTTCCTGGGTTTGTATTTCGATATCCGTAGCCTGTCCTTGTGCTCCGCCTAACGGTTGGTGGATCATAATGCGTGAATTAGGCAGGGCAAATCGCTTGCCTTTGGCTCCGGCGGCTAAAAGCAAAGCTCCCATCGAAGCCGCCTGACCCACGCAAATAGTTGAAACTTTAGTTTTAATGTATTGCATCGTGTCGTATACCGCTAATCCCGCCGTGACCACTCCCCCCGGAGAATTAATGTACATATAAGCATCTTTACTGGAATCTTCTGATTCTAAAAAGAGCAGCTGGGCAATAATTAAGTTTGAAATCTGATCGTCAATCGGCGTTCCGACAAATATAATTCTTTCTTTTAATAAACGGGAAAAAATATCGTAGGCGCGTTCTCCGCGGGCACCTTGTTCGACGACCATCGGAACTAATTGATTAACTTCCTTCATTTTTACATCCTCCTTATTTTTCTTCACTAACTTTTGCCTTATCAATTACAAAATCTAAGGCTTTTTGTCTCAATAAATAGTCTTCCACGAACTGCCGGCCGCCTTCACTTACGGATTCTTTGAATTCGGACAGGGTTTTACCGCTGCTGGTGGCCATTTTTGAAAATTCCATTTCAACGTCGGATTCTTCAAGTTTAATGTTTTCATCTTTACTGATTTCTCTTAATATCACTTTAGCTTCGACCCTGGATTTAGCCGGAGTCTTAAGTTCTTCTCTTAATTGTGATTCTTCTTTACGAATACTTTGCAGATAGGCTTCTAAAGTTAAGTTACTGCGCGACAGCGAATGCGCCATTTCGTCTAACATGATGTCAACTTCGCGATCGAGCATGGCGGGCGGCAGTTCGATTTGCGTATCTTTTACGATTTGTTCAATCAACTGATTACTAAGGTCCGCTTCAGCAGTTTGTTTTTTTTCTGCCTGTAAATTGGAGGTGATTTGCTGTTTAAGTTCTTCCAGCGTATTTAAACGGCTTACCTTTTTAGCAAACTCATCATCCAGGGGAACGGTTTCTTTCTTTGAAATTTTATTAACTTTAACTTTAAAATTGATTTTTTTACCGGCTATTTCCGGAACGGGATGTCCGGCACCAAAATCAAGTGAAAATTCTTTTTTTTCGCCTACTTTGGAACCTTTAAGCTTGGCATCAAATTCAGGAGAGATTCCGCCGTGTCCAACAATGATGCGAATTCCTTTACGGGTTAAGGGAATGAAGTTCTGATCTCCTTCTTTGGCTTCCATATCGACATCTACTAAATCGCTTTCTTCTGCCCCGCCCTCTTTTCTTTCCTCAAACCGGGCAAAACGATCCTGTAGGTTAGTTAAAACTTTATTGATATCTTCTTCTTTGACTGCAGTTGTTTTTTTAGTAGCTTTCAGTCCTTTATATTTACCAAGCTTCACTTCGGGGTAAACATCCACTTCAATCGAAAAAACCAGGGGTTTTCCGTCGCCCTGGCTAACGATGGCAATATGCGGATAATCAACCGGATCAATTTTGCTTTCTTTAATGATTTCGGGATACAAATCGGAGATTAGATTTTGGGTAGCATGCGCAGAAAGCGCCTCTTTATCGATAGAACGTTCAATTAAATTGGCAGGGGCTTTACCTTGACGGAAACCGGGAACCTTAATTTCCCGAGCTGCTTCTTTTAATGCCTTTTCTTCTGCCTTTTTTACTAACTCTACTGCTGCTTCAATCTCTAATTTAACTTTATTACCGGTTCTCTCATTTTTCAATATTTTCACAAAACATTACCTGCCTTTTTACGCGTGTTTAAGGCAAAAATTATACCAAAAACGGGGGGTTTCTTCAAACCAAAAGGATATATTAAGTTAACTGACTAGAAAGTTGCTCCCGCATCTACCACAAAGGATAAATTCTTTGAGTTTTTACCATCAATAACCATGGCAGCCTGAACATTTAAAAATGGAATATTTACGGCTGCGCCTAAGGTTGTGCGGGAAACATTTTGTCCGGTAGCCAGACCGGCTCTGCCGATTAATGTATTAGCAATTATGGGCATCTCAAGTCCCAGATGCGTAACCGTTTCGTTATTAGCCACCATTCCGGTTCCACCGCTGATTGATTCGATATCGGCGGCAACCATTAAACCCATTCCCGGCACCGTCCCCGAACATCCAATCGCAGTGGTGGTAGGAAATGTATAGTCTTGAGAAGCACCGGTAGTTTCGGCTCCTTCTGTAATTGTACTATCTGCATTAAAAGTGACATTGCGTGATTTTGGTTCAGCTACGGTTGCCTTGGCGCCGATATCCCGCATGGCAATTCCGACCGCAAACGAAGAAAGAAAAGGAATAGCTATATTCGTACGTGCTCCGATATCCAGTCCGGTACCGGATCCAACTCCGTAGGTTTGGCTGGCAGTAAAAGGCAAGGTTTGTCCAGCCGCATTAACATTTCCATAACCAAAACCGATATATTTCAGGTTTGTTCCTAGATCCACTCCACCTAATCCTGGCACCGGAACCGTGGTGCCAAGCGTAAGCGCCACATCATAACGGCCAGTGATGGTTGCACTGCCGGCAATCGTTCCGGACGGCTTATTAAGGGCCGCTGTCATGCTGGGAAGAATAACACTTAAACCAACCTTATTAAAACAAAAACCCAAAAGCCCAAATAACGATCCGTTGGCTTCTAAGTTAGTATTGAGGTTATTGACTAAAAATGTAGCCGGATCAGTAGCCGCACCCACGGCATTAATTATCTGATCAATATTTTGGGATGCGCCGCCTAAAGATAACGTAAACTCTCCCATACCCGAATTTATCAATCCAGCCGGGTTATAAGCCACTGAGGTCAAACCAAAGGCAGAAGAAACTCCGCAACCACCCATGCCAGCCTCTCTAGCTCCAATAAACGTTTGAGCCGAAACCATAGTAGCAAACAAACACAGAGACAAAACAACCAATAATATCTTTTTCATAAATATTCCCCCTTCAATTGTCGTTGGACAAATTCTAGCACGTGGCAATTCATAATAGAACAATTTTTTTGCGCATTTTTTTGTAATTTGCAATTTTGCAGGCGATAGCTTAAAATTGTTTAGTTTTCGGAGCGTAGCTCAGCTTGGTAGAGCGCTTGGTTTGGGACCAAGAAGTCGCAGGTTCGAATCCTGTCGCTCCGAAATTTTATTTCTTTTTAAAATCAATGCGGCAGAGCTTTTTATTAGCGAAGAATCCCATCCTAGCCGAAAACCAGATATTCAAATCTCTTTCTACGATATAAAACGATGGGATTAAAAAGAGAGTAATAAAAGTAGAAAAGACTAATCCCCAACATAGTGCTAACAGTAGCGGAAATAAGAAGTCAATTCTCCCGCCAAAGAATCCGTAAAGTGAAGGCAGCAGTCCAGCAACCGTAGTTATCGTCGTCAAAGTAATCGGTCTAAAGCGCAACATGGCCGCATCGGCAATATGATCCAGGGTAAGATGTTCACCGTTTGAGCAGATTTCATCTTCCTTCTTGTTTAAAAACTTAAGCATAACCAATGAGTTATTTACTACTACACCGGCTAAACCTAAAATTCCGATTAAACCTAAGAAACTCATGGTTTCATGGTGGAGAGCAAAAGCAAAAATTACTCCGGCCAGACCAAACGGAATGGCTAACATAACAATGGCCGGTTCGGTAAATGAATTAAATAAAACCACCAGAATAATATAAATTACGATGAGCGCTAAAAGCATGGCATTAAAGAAATTAGCTAAAGATTCTTCGGCTACCCTTTCCTCTCCACCAAAATAAAGCCTAAAACCGGGATACTGGGTGACGATCGGTTCGAATTTTTCTTTAATAACTTTATTAAATTCGCGGGCGTTTACTTTTTTAGTATCAATTTCAGCGGTAATCTCAAGTACCCGATCTCCTTCCGAATGGTAAATTCCAATCGGTGAAGTTTTTTCTTCGAAACGGATAAAACTACCCAGCCTGATTAATTTACCTATGCGGTTTGGAATAGTAAGGTTTTTGATATAATCCGGATTGTTGCGATATTTATCTTTTAACATTACCCGATAGTCAATTTCCTCTCCTTCTTTACGGATGGAAGTAACTACGTTTCCGGTAATGGCAGCTCTAATTACTCCAGCCACATCGGCGGCCGTAATGCCTAGCTCATTCATTAAGCCCTGATTAAGCTTAATATTTAACTCATTCAAACCTTCTTCGTCAGTACGGACAATATCAAATACTCCGTCGGTTTTAGTCAGAAAGGCTTCAAATTGATCACCCAACTCGGCACGAATTTTATCATCGTTACCGATAAAACTAACGTCGATGGGTTTACCCGTGGGCGGCCCTCCCCGCATCGCAACTACGGTAACTTCGGTAAATTTGTTACCGTTTTTGATATCTGCCAGCACTTTTTCAAGATCATCTGATATTTTTTCAGAAGTGATCTTGCGTTTTTGGGTCGGGATAAGATTAATGTCCAGGCGAGCCCAGTGACCTTGCGAAACCCCGCTGGCACTATCCCATAAATCAGTTCCTTTTTGTCCAATGGTAGTGACGTAGCTGGATAGTACTTTTTCGGGTACGGTTTTAACCACAATATTTTCGATTTCCTTGACGCGCTGATGGGTTTCTCTTAAAGGAGTGCCTTTGGGCGTTTGGATTTTTATCATAACAATATCGGCATCGTGGCTGCTGAATAATTCGAAACCAATCATCGGCAGAACTACCAAAATTGCGAACAAGAAAATCGCAATAAAGATACCAATAAAAACGTATTTACGCCTAAGTACGCGCAGCAGATTTCTGCGGTATATTTTCTCTAAAAAGATTAGAAGCTTAGGTTTACTTTTTTCTTTTAATTTTGTATGGGCCAAATGCGAAGGTAATATAAAAGCCGATTCAAAAAGTGAGGCCAAAAGCACTACCGTAATTACAATTGGCATGGCTCGAATAAAATCTCCCCAGATTCCGCCCATCAAAAGGATCGGGAGAAATGCAGCAATCGTGGTAGTAACCGTGGCGCATACCGGCCAAAAAATTTCAGAGATTCCCTTAACCGAAGCTTCGACCGGATCCATCCCCTTTTCTCTAAATGAATAAATATGTTCGGCTACAACTATAGCGTCATCCACCAGCATTCCTAAGACAATAACAAAAGCTAATAAGGCAATGCTAGTAACCGATATGTTGTAGATCGGCATGAAATAAAAAGCTACCAAAAGTGAAAACGGGATACCCAATGCCGTCCAAAAAGCTACCCGGTGATCAAGGAAGATCATTAAACATAAAATTACCAACAAAAACCCAATGATGGCATTGGAAATAACGGCACGCAGCATCGCATTAACGTAAATTGAATAGTCTTTTACAATTTGCGCATGCACACCTTCGGGCAGGTCCTGATTACATTTATCCAGTAATGTTTTTACACGCCGTGCAACCCGGACGGCATCCGCATTGGCTTTTTTACTGATAATAATGTTAATGCACGGCTCACTATTAGTATTTACTAATATGGTTTCTTCATCAAAGCCTTCTTTTACCTCAGCCACTTCGGAAACATAGATACGTTCTCCAGAAAACGCAGAGCGAACGATAACATTTTTTACTTCGAGCGGTTCGTCAAATTGTGAAAGGGTAATGACTTTTTTCTTGGTAGTTAGTGACTGGATATCGCCTCCGCTCATGCGGATGTTTGTAGCTTGAATCGCCCCCATGACCTCGGCCAGCGAAACATAATTACTGGCAGCCAGAACCGGATCAACTTCGATGTGGACTTCTCTTTTGCGGTAGCCAACCTTTTCGGTTCCCCCTACCCCAGACAACAATTTAATCTTATCTTCCAGCATTTTGGCGTATTTTCTTAATTCTAGTTCGGAAATATTGTGATTACCGCTAATCGCAACTTCAAATACCGGGAAAATATCAGTTTTTAACTCAGTAACTAACGGCTTATCAAGAATTTCTTTAGGAAGCCCGGCCACTCGGTCGACAGCCTTATTAATATCCGTTTTTACTTGTTCAACATCTTTAGCTTCGGGATCAATTTCAACGAAAACCAGGGAATAGTTTTCTCCGGAAAATGACTGCATTTCCTTGATACCGGCTACTTCTTGAATTTGTTCTTCGATCGGAATAGTAACGTTAACTTCAACATCCTCCGGAGCAGCTCCTGGATAAATGGTAGTAACAAACATCATTTTAAAATCAACGTTCGGGGTACTATTACGTTTTAAATTCATAAAAGAAATGGATCCCATAATCAGAACCAGGATCAAAAACAAATTGACCAGTTTAGGGTGTTCGATAAACCATCTAAAAATTACTTTCATAATTTAAGTACGTCCTTATACTCGACCAAATACTGATCGGTTAAAGTTTTAATTTGATTAATAATTTCTTCGCGGGCAAAAACGGTTTCGTTTAGGTTATTTTCAGCCTTTAATAAGTCATCCTCTGCCTGCAGCACAAAAAAGACCGAACTGCGGCCCTGATTAAATTTTTTCTTTTCTAGGGTCAGGCGTTGTTGAGCCAGTTTGAGATTGTTTTCGTTAAGCTGAACCATTTCGGTCAGTCGGTTCAGGTTATTATAAAGCGCAGATAAACCAATTTTGGCGCTTAATAAAATTTCTTCCTTTTCTGCTTGCGCTTTTTTATATTCGGCCTTAGCTTTTGCGGCTTCGGCATCCGCCTCGTCATTCGCCAGCGGACGACTGGCCGTTATGGTAAAGGAATTATTTCTATACTCACCGAGGGTTGAATAAGTTTCACTAAATTTTTCGGAATACGCATTAGGTTGCGCAGAAAGCACCAGGCTGACATCCATCAGTTGAGCATTTTCTTTAGTTTCGAGATTTATATCTTGCAACTCAACCAAAATATCCGCCGTTTTTTTAACATTTGATAATGAAACCAGATATGCGCCGGCGGTTATTTCATCCATGCCGGCTTCATTAGGAGTAAAGGCTTCGGGTTTGATGGCCTCAATCGATACTTCTGCGTGTCCCATCAGCAATGAAACTTTTTGGGTTTGCGTATCACAAGCCAGTTTTGCCTGTGCTAATAAGATTTTATAGGCTTCGAGTTTTTGCTGGACCTGAACCACGTCCAGGTCTTCGGACAAACCGTATTTTTGCTGTTTTTGGGTTAAAGTTAATTGATCTTCCGCAGTTTCAACCTGTTTTTTTACATACTCAACATTTTTATTGCACTTTTGCCAAATCAGATACTCTCCCCGCAGCAGACTGATAAAATCTTCCCAGTCTTCCGATAATTTTATTTTAGCCAGTTTAAGCGAATAGTCTGACATTTTTAGCGCATTCTTGGTTGCCAGACCAAAAGCATTTTTTAACAATGGCTGGACAATGGTTACCGAAATCGACGAAAGATAATATTTGGCCGGCGGGTTAAAATCGAGGGTCCCTATCCCAGGAATAGTAATCGGCGGCGGATATTGTGAATCAATCCGTGTATTACTATGTTCAATCTGAATCGCAGTACCCGAATTTGCAATATATTTTTCTAATCCAACCGAGTACCCCATCGTTCTTTGGTAATTGGCAGAAAGCGTACTAATGGGAGCCGGAGTAGCTTCGTCCCAAATACCCGCAACCACTAGATTCCAGTCCTCCAGAGATCTAACACTTTTATCTGATTCTAAGGCAATTAAATATTCCTGCGCTGAGATTTGATAACTGGGATTACGGCTGATGGCTTCATTAATAAAAGCAGTCTGCGTCAGGGTATTTTCGGCCCAGACCTGACTGGACAAAACCAATATACATAATACTAAAGTAATAATTAATTTATTCATGTTTTAATTCTTGATTGGAAATGATTTTATCAAATAAATCCAACATCGTCTCAATATCTTTTTTGGACAGCTTATTTAAAACTTTTTGAAGGATGGATTTTTTGCGTTTATTAGCCTTAGCGGTTATTTCTTTTCCTTTACTGGTTAACTTTACTTTAACCACGCGGCGATCATCGGAATCGTGCTCCCTGGCTACATACCCTCCTTTGATCAAGCGATCTACCATGCTGGTCATATTACCCATGGTTACCCCCAGGTTTTTGCTGAGGTCAGACATAATACAATTATCGGTGCAAGAAATGATTTTTAAGGTGACTAATTGAGGCGGAGTTAAATCTATCTCTTCGAGACAGGTTTGATCCATCTCGATGATGCTCCGGTGAAAAAGGAGCATGAAGTTTTCAAATCTTTTAATGTATTGATCTATATTGCGTTGACTCATAATTTACCCGTAAATGTTTATATGGTGAATAGTTTAACAGATAAAGTAATTTTGTCAAGTAAGTAAAAATGGGAGGGACAAATGAAGATTAAATTGCTGAAAATGTCTCTCTAGTATTATCAATCGCTGTCTTAATTATCGCACGATGAGTCATAAGTGCCTCATACAAAGCTTCAATATGCGGCACTCTAAAAACATCTAAAACCTGCTCATCAATTTCCACATTATTAGATGACCCACGTGAAAAATGGCCTAGCACCGGCAGGTCGGGTCCACCGCTTAAATAAATAGTGGTTATAGCCCTTGCTTTAATAAGCCAATCGAGAGCCACAAATAATTGACTTCCTAATCTTTCTCCTAAGATGTCAGGAATCGCCTGGCATTCCAAAAAGTCGGTATAAGTAACTGGAATACTTGTTTTATCTCCTGCAATCCCTGAAAACCCAAGCAAAAACATTAACTGAAAACCCCGTTGGGATCCGCCATCTTTTTTTGCGTATAACTCCACTTTTTCCAAGTTACTAATATCTGCAGGAACTCTAATTCTATCCTTACTTTCTGCAAGGCGTTTCAGAGCTAAAGGCAAGTTTTTTGTTGCCAAATCAACATCAATTGCATCATAAAATTCTCTTTCAATTTCGTAGTATTGTTCTTCGTTCCCAAAAATAAATTTCCTGGTTAAAATATCCCATGCCTGGTGTTGCCTTTTATATCCAGCGGAAAAATCTCGAGAACGATACAATCCACTCTCCCTAAACACGATTGGATCTCTTAAGGCCGCCCAAGAATATAAATTAAGTAAATCAAATCCTCCAACCGTAATGATATTTCGCCTGCCTGCTTGACGACGCAATTCATAAATCATTCCTCTTCGAATGCTCCGACTAGAACTAATTCTTTCCGGCAAGCGCTTTATAACACTTAACGGAAGCTGATTTATTTCATTATTATGAATATCATCCGCAGACATTCCCAAAACAATACTTAGTGCTTGGATAAGATTTTTTTCAAAAGGATGATACACTGCAAAATGTGATTCTGGATAAACAATATTTAAATCTAAATCTGAAGCAGGAGTACAAGTCTGACGAGCGATCCCACCCTGCTCATACCCAATTACATCATTTATTTTTATCCCACATTCCCCGGCTAATTTTCGAGAAACATCGGATATAACTTTTAAAATAAATCCTTGATATTCAAGCGTTACAGGCAAAAGTGAAGAATTATTATGAGTAGCACGGACTGTTTTACGGCGTAAATCTATAATACGGGGCGCAACTTCTTCCCTCATGGATCTTATCCATTTTGGTACTTTTCTATAACTCCGGAGAGTAGTTTTCATGACTGACTCCCTTAAGCTCCATCCCCTCTATATATACATCGTCAAAAATTGAGGAAAATTTCAGAGAATGCGGCTATCAACCATGATTTTATTTTGCGCAAAAATAATAGTTATTGTATAATTCAAATTGCTCAAACTGATCCCTGAGCGGGATTAGCTCAGTGGTAGAGCTCCAACTCGGGTCTTGCGTCTTGTTATCGCATTATCATATGCTTAAGGTAAAGACACAAAACCCTCGGCCTTCCAGCAGGAGGTCGAATTTGAAAATCGAATAGATAATTTAACAACCCCTCGAGCGGGAGTAGCTCAGTGGTAGAGCTCCTGCCTTCCAAGCAGGAGGTCGCGGGTCCGAATCCCGTCTCCCGCTCAAGGGGTTTTGTTTTTTATTTCGATTTTCAAAAAAATAGAGGTCGCGGGCGAGAGATTTTTGTTTGCACATTAATTCTTAGAATAATGCGAAGCCAAACGAAAATCACGAGTAGAATCCCGTCTCCCGCTCAGGGATTTAGTATTTTTAGAATCTTCGCAATAAAATCAGATTTTCAAAAGTGGCAAAGTGAAATTTCTAAGAACGTCGCAGGGATACCATCTTGCCAATGATTGGACTCAAGACTTTATCATGTGGGATTGATTCTGCCGGAAAACCGTACCATGCAGTTATCACGCCATTAACAAACCGGTGCCCTAATGAAACATGCTCTTTACTGCCAGACGGGTACAAACCGCAGGCGATATCCGCAGTTAGAGATGTAAAATCAAATTTCTCTCCTCGATGCAGCCAATAATCTTCTAACCAGTCTTTCATTAACGCAATTCTTTCGGCCATCCCCTCCTCACTCACATCAAGCTCCAGGATATTTTCTTTGAAATCAACTAATCTTCCCAAAACCGCACTTCTAATATTCCATACATTGCGCGCTTCGCCTTTACGCAAACCGATACCAAGCCAACTGGGAATGACCGCCTTCAAATTTCCAAATAATTCTGAAACATAAATCCGATCATCAACAATTCCCAAATAATCAATTTTATCGAGTATATCACCGTCGACGTAAACCCGCATGCCAAGCTTCCTTACCGCCAACTCATGAGAATAATCCGCACGCAATTTCAAAGAGTTTTGCACTCGGGGCTTAACCCTTAGCAAACGAAACTGACGTTCGGTCCCGTTGGTAAATCTAAGGGCAGAAATTCCCCCAGCGTTACTAACCATATAATTACACTCCTTACATACTCTTCGTCAATTTTGCCCAAAAATTTCGCTTTTTCATAAATATATTTTTTTAACATTCTACTCTCCCAACAATTATGCTAAAATTCATACCGTATGAAAAAGTATAAACCCTATAGCACCGGCGATCCGCTAATTGATAATGAAATAAAGTTATTGGCCAATAAATACAGCCACACCAAAACCCAGGAATTCTTCCGTCAGCTTTTTACTACTATCATCAAATTACACTTAGATCATGCCGAAACCGCTGACCTGCATTTAATCAACACAACCTTAAAAGAACTGCGGCATGCTTTTAGAGTTTTTACTCCATATCGCAGTCAAAGGAAGATTGCGGTTTTTGGTTCGCATCGCATCAGCCGCAATAGCCATGAATATAAGTTATCCGAAGAGTTTTGTCGGGAGATCGCAAAGCGGGGATTTCTGGTGATCACCGGCGGGGGCGGCGGCATCATGGAAGCCGGCAATAAAGGCGCCGGTGAAAAAAGTTTTGCCGCAAAAATCAGAATTGCCGCCGAACAGCTTAATCCTTATATCCCCAAAGGAGAGAAAGTAATTACTTTTAATTACTTTTTTAACCGCAAATTAATTTTTATCAAAGAATCGGATGCAACGGTACTCTTTCCGGGAGGGTTTGGAACCCAGGACGAAGGCTTTGAGGTTTTAACCTTGCTACAAACCGGTAAATGCACGCCCCGCCCTATTATAATGATGGAAAATAAAAAAGGTTATTGGAAATTTTGGTTAAAATTCATAAAAGATAAACTGATCAAAGGCGGGTTTTTAACCAAAGAGGACTTAACTCTCTTTAGCGTGGTAAAAAACGCAAAAGATGCGATTGCTGAAATTGAAAACTTTTACCGGGTCTATCATTCAATTCGATACTCAAAAGATTTAACGATCGTCAGATTAAACCGCGAATTATCCCCCGCGGCTTATAAAACATTAAACCAGAAATTTAAAGATATATTAACTCACGGAACCATCCAGCCCTGCCAGGCTTTGCCCATCGAAAAGAAAAACGGCGAACATCCCCACCTACCCCGCCTCCAAATGTATTTCAATCAAAAAAGTTTTACCCGGCTGCAGCAATTTGTCAAAGAATTGAATACTTTGTAGTTATCTTTTCAAAAAGCGAAGAATTTTATTGTAAACCGGCTGATTCCATTGATACACATAGTCAACGTGCCGCGCATCTACATATTGAAGATATTTCACTTTCGAACCGACATGCTTATATATGTATTCGGCGGAAGAGGGATTAACAATCCGATCCCGGGTAGCTTGCAGGATCAAAATCGGCGCAGTAACTTTAGGCATGTTTTCTTTTACGTCATCAATTAACTCTAATAGCTCAAGCACGTTTTTTCTGGGATATTTTTCGTAATTTTTTTCTGGAATCCACAAATCACCCCAGTATTCATAACCGGCATTGATCCCTAGAAAATTGGCTGCCGGAACCAGCGTGCGCGCTAAATCTGCATATTTATTTTGCAATTCAATCGGGGCCGAAACGCAAACGATACCATCAACTTTTTCTTTAGCTGCAATGTCAAGGGCAATGATTCCACCCGTAGAAGTCCCCACCAAGTAAACTTTACCCATCGATTTTTTCATTGCCTGATAAACATCTTCAACTGATTCAACCCAATCTTTCCAGTTAGTATCCAACATAGCCTCAGGAGCAATCCCATGGCCGGGAAGCCTTACTCCGTATACCACAAACCCATTGCTTGCTAAGAATTTTCCTAACTTCCTTACTTCGACCGGATAAGCAGTAAAACCATGGATTAAAATTACGCCGCGACGGTTTTTATGATTTTTTTGGTCGTAAAAAAACGAGAGGTGCTGGGGGTCTACCCCTTTGGCAATGGAGCTACCCACATCCTGAATAAAATATTCTGCCAGCGGAGAACGACTAGCCGACGCAAAACTTGCGCCCTGAAAAAGAATTACGATTAAGAGAAAACAAAGCAAAGTTTTAGGAAATCGCATACAAAAGAGAGGTTAGCACCAAAGCCAGTAGATTGCAATACCACAATGGATACGATATACTTTTTTCAAAATGTCCCTGTAGCTCAGACGGATAGAGCAACAGATTTCTAATCTGTAGGCCACAGGTTCGAATCCTGTCAGGGACGTTTTTGTTTGCCACATCTCATGCGCCGCTAGCTCAATTGGCAGAGCAGGACACTCTTAATGTCAAGGTTGAAGGTTCAATTCCTTCGCGGCGCAGATTTTCAAATTAGCCTAAAACACACTCTCTCTTTTCGTCCGACATTAATACTTTCATGCCTAATTGCTTAGCAATAAATTCAAAGGTTTTCGGTGTGTAAAACGAAATATGGGTTAAATCCCTGCGGTACCACCAATCCTTAAATTTCTCTTCGTCCTGCGGATGAAATAAAGTCATAATGGCTAAAATTCCGTTAGTATTGAGATGCTCTTTTAATAGTTTTAATGTTTTTAGCGGATCCTTAAGGTGTTCCATAACCTCGGTAGCAGTAATTAAGTCATACTTTTTGTTTTGGTAAACCTTTTCGGGCGCAAAATACTTATCATAGATATCAACCTGAAATCCTTTTTCTTTTAGTAAAGCTGCTAACACCGGACCTGGTCCACATCCAAAATCGAGCGCTGTTTTGATACGCTTTTGATAAGGCGCTACGCTTTTTTCAATGAAATCGCGAAACATGTTGACGTAACCTTCATTATCAGGGGTATTATTATGCAACGAATAGGATTCCTTTTCCTTTTCCGGAGAGATAATTTTTAATTCATCAATAAATATAAAATCACAGCTTGGACAGCAGTAATAATTAATATCAAACTGGCAATCGTAAATAGTTTTAGCCTCGCCAGAACAAATTTTACACTCCATTTTTTGCATATTAATATTATACGCTTTTTGATAAATATTTTTGGTTTTTTTATTGACAATAAAACGCGGTCGACCTACAATTTTTCACGAGGGAGGTGACAAATGAAATTAGATGCGCTTAAATTTGGTTTAGCTTGCGGAATTATTTGGGCAGCCTGCGTATTGTGCTTAGGCGCAATGGGCGGAATTTTTGACTGGGGAATGGGTCTGGTAAAAGGCCTCGGAACACTATATTTAGGATACAAGCCAACCGTAGGTGGAATTGCAATTGGTACCGTTTGGGCCTTTTTTGATGCAGGTATTGGCGGCTTAATATTAGCCGGACTTTACAACCTGTTAGTTGGGAAAAAATAGTTAGCTGCGTTCACCTAGAGGTGGCTACATACCCGGTTATTTCTGCTGCGCGACTTCACGATTTAGCGCGCTCTTCTCGCCTGCCTCAAAATCATCATATTGGATGGCTCCCCAAGCACTAAGCTCTTCCTGCTGTGCCTGCCTGATCCGGTTTTTTATATAAGCTTGCTCCGCCTTCTTCTTTTCCTCTTTAATGGGAATGGCACTAATCGCATCCAAAGTATATCTAATGTTCCGGATATAATGCGCATAAGGAGGAACTCCTTTATAAGTATAAACCAGGTCCTCAATTTTTCTGGTTTGGCGATATTTTTTATACCATTTGGCAGTACCAATGAGCTTATGCGTTTCATAAATATTTTTATAGATCGAATCAAAAGTAGTATTACAGCTGTTATAGCCAGTTAAATTACTGGTCGCTTTGGGATACTTTTTTCCAAAAGTACTTTCGGCTCCGGCAATGGCAACGTACAAACGATAATCCAGGTTAAACTTATCCGCACAATATAAAATTTCCTGCTCGTGGCCGCGTAGCGGGCTAAAGGGATAACGATCTAAAAATATTTTAAGCCTAACCGCCCGTAAATCTTTATCGTAATTAGCCTGAGCATAAGCGAAATTTGCCGACAAACATATGATAAATACAATTATAACTATTCTTTTTGCCATAACAAATATATGTCGGCATTTTTATGGAGAAATTTCACTTTTGGGGCAGGTTTTAATTAGCGGTAAATATTTGAGGTTCGTCAGCTGGAATACCCAGCGCTATTTTTTCTAACCAAGTAATGGTTTTGCGTAAAATCTTATCCGCGCCTGCTTGACCCAGCGGCATATGCCCTTCATCTTCCAGCGCAATAACATTTTTATTATCTGCAGAGATGTTGTCACCAATTTCTTGAACATGTTCGTGACTGACCCAAGGATCTTGGTCACCATAAAGCAGCAAACAAGGCTGCTTTATCTGAGATAATTCTTTCATTACCTTTTCGCGACTATTTACATGCAGAATATCTTTCATAAACTTGCGAGTTAAATATACCCACTTGCCATTCTTTTTAAGTACAAACATTTTCCCGGTTAATCTCCAGAAAAAGAAGGCAGCTTTCTTTAATAACCTTTTGGTTCTCCACATCCACACCCTTAAAATCCTTCCAAAATGATGTAATTTTTCCAGAAGCTTTGCGGTATGGTTAAATCCAACTTCAAAAATATCAACTACCGGACAAATACCAATGGCGCCTTTAATTCTTTCGTCCTGGCTGCGGGCTAAATACAATAAAGAAGAAAAACTGCCAAAGCTGTGTCCGGCAATATACAACTGGGCTTGATCAACTGATTCGTGGTTATAAACGTAGTCAACTACGTCTTTGACATCCTTAACTAACTGCGAAATGGTGTAATCTTCAAAATCCTGGCTTTCGGTCTCCCCTACTGAAAAGTCAACCGTCCAGGCCGCAAAGCCTTTCTTCACAAAACTCTGTGCGATGTTGGTCATATCGTTTGAGTCCCCAGCGCACCCCGGGAAGATAACCATACTTTTTATCTTTCCAGCTACCCCTTTAGGTAGGTGCAGCTCAACTTCGATATCACGCCCATCTTTTCGTTCAATGATAAATCGCTGAGAGTTAGAATCTTTAGAAAAGGCAATCCTTACGCTAGAAAGACCCAAAGGTGAAAACACATTTGAGAATGTTTCGTTTTTGACTTTTGTTTGCAGCTCAGCAACTTTTTGCATTTTGGCCATCTCCACTTAATATATCGGGTATTTAAGCCAAAAACTTGCATGTTTTTGGCAAATATTTCGCTAAAAAGAGCCGTTGATTTTTACTTATCTACGGCGTAATATTAGGCCAAATCTAAGAGGAGGAACAAAATGAGTAAAATAAAAGCCGGTCTACTTTTTGGTGCCATCGCAGGGATTTTAGACGTCATACCTATGATTATTATGAAATTAACTTGGGATGCTAATACCTCAGCTTTTGTTACCTGCATAATTGGCGGATTCCTGATTGCTACTTCTAACCTAAGATTACATAATGTTCTCAAAGGTGTAGTTATCTTCTTCCTGCTAGCGGTACCAATCATGATCTTGGTTGGTTTCGGCAACCCTGCAGATTTAATCCCCATGCTAATCATGAACCTTATCCTGGGAAGTTTTCTGGGGTATACGATTGGCAGGTTTGGGAGAGAATAACTTCAGCCCGTACTAAAGTTATGTTATCATATGGTTTCGTATTTCTGGGCGAGTGGCGGAATTGGCAGACGCGCCAGACTTAGGATCTGGTGCCGAAAGGCTTGGAGGTTCGAGTCCTCTCTCGCCCATTAATTTTGTGATATAATATCCGGCACGGCTTGCCCGCAAAAGGTCGTAGGTTTTTTACTGAGCATTAAAAAGCTATAATTAGCTTAGTTCCAAGCGGGAGTAGCTCAGTGGTAGAGCTTTTGCTTGCCAAGCAAAAGGTCGCGGGTTCGAGCCCCGTCTCCCGCTTGGAACTGTAGAAGCATTTATTTTAATGCTCAGGAGATAGGGCTTGCCAAGCAAAGTGGTCGCGTGAGTGATTTTTGTTTGCACATTAATTCTTAGAATAATGCGTAAGCCAAACGAAAATCACGAAGTGGTTCGAGCCCCGTCTCCCGCTTGGGTTTTAGTTTGGGTTATTTCGGTTTTCAACATTCCAATCTATTGCCAAGCAAAGTGGTCGCGGCGAGCGACTTTCTCTGAAATTTCTCCTCATTTTTGACGATATATATATAGGACCTGAATGAGGAGATTTAAACTTGACCACTGCAATGCGAACCACAATTAGAAGTGTCGTAAAAGAAATGCAACGCCGTTTTCCGCTGGAACATTATGGCGGAGGACGAGATATTTTATCACGTGGAAAATTTGCCCAAAGAAACCACGAGGCACACTTTGTTCCGCCCGCTAATCATCGTGGTTATACCTGTATCCGATCAAGTATTGAAATTGAAAGAGCTTTACAGCGAAGAGGCATTCCGGCCGAACGCATCCAGGTAAAAATCCCTCGCCAGCATAAAGAATCAACACTAGTAATACCTCCGGCATTGCACGAATTTGTTGTAGCCGGAGACACTATGATCGGCATTACACCATGGGATCAAATTATTGGTGTTTATCCTTTTACCAGAATTGCACCTGCTCATCCCATATTAGATGCTGCGCTCCGGTCTACTCCTGAAAAGGCTGAAGAAGAGCTAACTAATTATCTTGAGGTCGGAATGGTTACGGCCAGCACTATCCGCGGTCCATTGCACTACCAATTAGGTTTTGCAGCACATTGTTATATGACTGCCGCCAGCGCTCGTTTTACCGTTGTGGCTTATGAACAAAACAATAATCCTTTCGGCATAATCAGCTCGCAACCTTTTGCCGTTAGCATTCATCTTAATCATTTTCGCAAAATACCAGCTCTTAGGGGGTCTTTTAGGAGTTATTTTAACCGGGCAGCCGCCGCCGAACTGTTTTTAGAAGATAAGATAACCCCGCGCAACCAGAAAGAAGAAGAAACAATCTGGGAGCTACTCGAAACCGGTTGGCCCAGTATCAGAACTTTTCTATCAAGATTGAGACAAGCAGAAAAAAGACATCTCGCC
Source organism: Candidatus Margulisiibacteriota bacterium (assembly GCA_018823125.1). Classification (GTDB taxonomy): domain Bacteria; phylum Margulisbacteria; class WOR-1; order JAHJIW01; family JAHJIW01; genus JAHJIW01. The sequence goes on from JAHJIW010000011.1 coordinate 114,047, forward strand.
TCTTTACCCGCTGAGGAACAAAGAATGGCCCGCCTCGCCAGCGGCGCATAACTGCAAAATTTTTGATATCTGGTTGCTTCATCATCAGTTTTAGAATAAAATTAACTTTCGGAGTAAACTATGAGCCCTAACTATGTATCCGGATACCGAAAAAAATCTAACGCCAAATGGCCTAAAATAATTATTGGGATAGCTCTCATCGGTTTAGCCATCGCCTGGATTATGACCAGTGAACCAACCGAAAATAAAAAAAGCCCTACCCCCGAAAAACAAGAAACCATAGTTGAAAAGAAAGTTGCAGTAGAAACCAAAGCTACTAAACCAGCAGCCAAACCAATAGAAAAACCAAAAACACCATCGATCAAAGAAACTTTAGCGAAAAAAGTTGAACCTCAAAAACCCGCCATTAATACTCTTTCTGCCTCCCCCACCCAAACCGTTTTTACCGCCGCCACCGCTAACTCAATTTCTGCAGTAAATACCCCGATCAATCCAAAAAGTTCATTCTCCGCCAAACCACAACGAATTTATTATTATATTAAAATTAAGTCACAAAATGTGCCGGTAACCATCCATCACAATTGGTACAATCCAAGTGGTAGACGAGTTGCATCAATCCCTCTTTACTTAACTAGTGACATTGCCCACACTTACAGTTTCAACACCGTTTCTGGCACCGAAAAAGGAACCTGGAAAGTTGAAACCGTAGACAAAAACGGAAATATTCTCAACACTACCACTTTTATTGTCGAAAACTAGTAACCTGTGATAAGATATCACCGCGACTCTCAATTTTTGCGCCCGTAGCTCAAAGGATAGAGCGTCTGGCTTCGAACCAGCAGGTTGGAGGTTCGAGTCCTCTCGGGCGCTATGGCGGCCTTGGTGTAGAGGTAACACAGCAGATTGTGGTTCTGCCTTCAGGGGTTCGATTCCCCTAGGCCGCCCCATCTTGAATTTCGAGCGTAAGCTAACTCGATTTTTCTTTGGTTCATGCGGTTTTTCATGGGTTCTAACCTTCTATGCAATAACTGCACCTCAGGAGCAAAGGCTGGAAATATATCCAGCGGTTTTTTCAAGGTAACATGCAGTTTTCTGTCCTTTAACAGGAGGTTCGAGCCAAGATAGAAAAGAATCTTCTTTTTTGTTTCCAGGCTGCCATTGGTAAAACTTTCTCTGGCAGTTTCAGCAAATGAAAAGACCTGCTCGGCTTTTTCAAGCCATGCTTCAGTCCTCTGGTTTGAATCCACCAAGAGTTCTTCCAGCCTCTGTTTTTCTTTTAGCAGTTTTTCCTTTTTCTTCTTATATTCATCTGGCTCAATCTCATTATTCATCCGCATCTCAAATATTACGTCCAGGTTTCTCGTACACCTGCCAAGAGCTTGCTGTTGCGATTGGATAATTTGATTCCTGTCTTCCATTTCTTTGGCGTGCTCTTGTTTCAAGCATTTAATCGCCCACTGATGGAATTCGGGGGGAATCCTGATAGTATTTATGACATCAACCACTTGTTTTTCCAGTTCTTCTTCCCTGATGGTTTTCTGGCTACAATTTGGGTCAAGCTTTTTAGTGCAGCGGTAATATTTATAATTATGCGTATTTCCATTTTTTTGATGTTTAAACTTGTTTTCGGCAGTAATGGAAGCTCCGCACTCTCCACACCTTATAAGCCCCGTATAAGCAAATAAATGCCGTTTAGGACGTGGTTTCCCCCGACCACTGATGATTTGCTGCGCTGTTTCATATTCTGCTTGGGTAATCGTCGGTTCGTGACTACCTGGGTAAAGCTCTTTTTTCCAATAAAAGCTCCCATAATAAAAAGGATTTTTAAAAGTAAGATAAAACTTGCTCTTAGTAATCTTCTTACCTTTGTCGGTAGTTAATCCCATATCATTTGCAACTTCATAAAGTTTGTTAACAGTATAGTTCTGTTCGATTATCATGTACCATAATTTTTTAACGAGGTCGAATCTATCTGGGTCTTTGTATATTGGTGGTTTGTCTGGCAGGTTATACTTGTTGTTTAAATAACCCAGGGGCGGTTTATGGGGATACCATCCACTGCTTAGTTTTTTTCGCTGCCCTCTTTTGGTGGTTACGCTAAGGTCAAGGCTAAACTGGGTAGCAGAACCAAATTCAAGAGTCATCATTAGGACATTATCGGTGGGGGAAAAACCTCTTTGATAAGTCTGTATATGTTTTATCGTGCCTTGCTGTAAATGCCAGCTTATCGTTCCGGCGTCAATCGGATTTCTTGTCAGCCTATCGAGCTTCCAACAAATTATCCCTTGGGCTTCCCCTTTTTGAATCCTTTCTATCATTTGGGTAAAAATCGGTCGGCCTGGTGCTTTTGCGGATTTTTCTTCCTTAAAAACCTTTTTTATGGTTAGGCCTTTTTGTTTGGCAAGCCTGGTAAGTTCTTCAATTTGTGAAGGGATTGATGCAATCTGACGGTCTTCGCTTTCAGATGATTTTCTTGTATAGAGAAAATATTTAATTGAATTTTCCTTCATTGCCTACCTTCTGATCTCGACCAAATGTTACCATGTTTTAACGCTTTTCAGCACGATTATTGTTGCATGTCGCTTTCATTGGTAATTCCTAATAAAATGCACGGAGTCTACTACACGCTTCATCTAATCTTTTTTGAAGCTTAGTAGGTTTGCCTGCATAATATTTTCGCCTCATTTTTGCTGATAATTTATCTATTTTATCTTCCAAGTTATAAAGGACAGTTAAGAAATGGTATTTTCCATCCCGATTTTCATTCCTCGATTTGTAGGTTAAGTTATAACAATGCCGGCATCCAAAATAGTCCCCTGCCTTGTAAAGCGTGGCAACCCTTTTACTACAATACTTACCGTTTATTGAAAGCGGGCAAATAAACCAGTATCGCTCTGCGCCATAGTTGCATGGGGTAGTTGTTAAAGTCACTTTATAATCAAATTCCTTCTTCTCATTATTGTCTTCAGTTTGAGTATAACGAAGGTGTATATAGTTATCTTTGCCTAATGTTGAAACTGTAATATTGATAGCATTTTTCTCATCCGAAAAACTATTTGGCCATTCAATAATTGCGGATATCAAACCGATCAGGTAGCCCTGCTGTTTCAGCCAGCGGATATCTATTTTTGATAATCGATCTGCTTCTCTTTTGCCTGCACATTTAACCATGTTTTTCGCCATTCCTACCGAAATCATTAAGGATCCACTCGGGACTCGTCTTTCACTTCTTCCAAACGAACCCATTTTATTTTTCGGAAATATCAACATCTATTGCCAACGGAATGTTATGTTTTTTTCCAGTACGAGCGGCTTGGATGCGCTGCAATTCGTGAAGGGCTTTATAAATGCCTCGCTCGATGCTTGCCTCGTAGCGTATAAGCTTCCCGTAAGTATCAAATTTGGCAAAATTGATGCTCATCGCCTTGCCAAGCGTCTTTGGGGTGTCGACGATTTCGAAATCACTACCGTTTAGATCATAGTTCATCATCTCCCGTTCTACTCGCATTACACGTCTCAATCGCCAGGTATTAGCAGTGATCCTATCTACCAGCATAAATTCAAGCTCTGTTTCCGGTTCTAATTCCGTCCTCAATCTTTTGCCGATTTCAATAAGAACTTCCTCGTCTTCTCCTGCAAGCAAAACCTCTTTACTTAATAAACCGTGTTTCAAAGCGTTATATTTACTTACTACTTTGCCCTCTTGAGTTTTAGGCCCGGTGGACTGTAAGGCGTTCTGCTGATTGGCCTCCAACTGTTTTTGTGATACTTCATTCATGGTTTCCCTCCTTATTGATATCTACCCCACCATACTGTTCACTATTGTTTTGCTGGGTAGATATAGTGAGCGGCGTGGTGGGGTAAACCAGCATTTTCCTTTTGTCATCAGGGTCTCGCTCCTGCATTATTAAGCCAGCGTTTTCTAACATCGGTATAATCTGCATTCGTAGAAGCCAATCGGCCAATACCCGTCCGTATTCCTGGATGTGCTTCTGCGTTACCTCTCGCCTCGTTAAACCCAGCCATTCTGCCGTATTATTGCCTCTATCCAGATTTTTCTCTCTCCAAGCGGGGGTAATGATATCTTGGTATATCTGATAAATATAGGGGGGCAGATTAAACTCCTGGCTTTCGGAAATTATATGCCACACTTTGAACGCCTCATTGATATCATCTTCATTTACTATGATTGTCGATCCACTTCTTTCTCTGAACCATAAATTAAGTAAGGCAAATGCCTTAATAAGTGAGAGAATACGTCCAATATCCCGCTGGTGTCTTGGTTTTAATATCTTATTTACAGTAAAAAATGCCTTTTCTATCTTTTCAGGCGAGCTTATTTTTATATCTCTAATCTTTGCCTGCTTGATTGCTCGTATTCGCTCTTTGAGTAATTTTCGTTCCGGTTCATTCTCTAGAAATTGTTGAAATGTTAAGCTATCAGCTTCTTTTCTTATTTTTTGATAAATTGCTTCTCTTATTTTCTCTCGATTGGTTTCTGGGCTTAATAAAAGGAATCTCGTTGTCTCTTGCTCATCGAGTTTTAATCCCGCAGTGCAGAAAATCACGGATGGGAAACCTCGGAGATAGATATTTTTTGTCCTAAGTCCTGCTTTTTGGGATTTATCCGTAATCTTTATCCGAATTTCCTTTTTGTCGTGAGACAATAGAGGACGCAGGTGCTGTAAGAGCAAAGTATGCGGCTGGTCAAGAAAAATCAGAATCTTTCTGGATAAATCAACGGTATATCCTTCTTTCTCTTTTTCGTATTTCCCAGCGTCATGAAAGAATGCGGTGGGACTGCAATAGCCAACTTCGATTATATCTTCTTCTGGGAATAGTTGGGCGATCTCCGTGGGGATATATGATTTTCCGGTTGATGACGGCGCATTAAAACTGATATTTAACTGTGAGTTTTCTGTATAGGCGGAAAGTTCACATAAAAAGGTTATTAGTTTATTTTCCTCGTCCTTTTTGATGGTCAAGCCTAATATCTCGATGAGTTTTTGAGTCGAAAGCGGCTTAAACTGCGAAGTATCAATCTTTTCGGGATATTCTTTTGCGTATTTCCCAAATAAATCTTCTGTTGAGCCTTTCAGTTTAACAAAATAATCAGTTATATCCCCGCCTTCCCCAACTTCATCAGGCAAAGTGATAAGGTAGAGATCGTTATTTCCAGTCTCGAAAAGCATATCCACAACCCGTCTGGATCCATTCCGGCCAGCTTCGTCATTGTCATAGCAAATGTAGATTTTTCTCCCTTTCCCAATCTTCTCGACCCATTCCTGCTTGAAGGTCATGGCTCCGTGCGTCGAGCTGATCGCCGGTATTCCTTTTGATATCAACAGCAGTCTATCCAGCTCGCCCTCGCAGATTACAAGCATTTTTTCTATATTTTGCAGAACTTCCCAATCGTATATTTGAGCTTCTACACCTTTCGGATAGGTCATTTTGTCATTGCCTTTGTTAGGATCTTGCCTTAACTTGAAAAACACAAAATTGCCATTGTTATCCTTAATTGGGATAGTTATCCAAGATTTACCATAGAATTCGCCCAGGCCGAGCTTGCACACCCCTATAACCGCATCTGTGATGCCTCTGGCGTTTAAATACCGCCTAATTTGTTCGGGAAGCGCTTGATGGCACTTTTCCACCAAATCTTGATTGAACTTAGCTTTTTTATGATTTGGGCGTTTGATTGGACACAAGACAATATCTTTTGAATCGTCACCAAAATGCTTTGCAAGTGTTATAAGATTGCCGCTCGTACCACATTTTTTGCAATCATATTGCCCAGTATTAGCGCTAAAATAAAGATGCCTCTCACTACCCCTGCTGTCGTTATCACAGCCATTAAATAAACATTGAGTTATTAGTTCTCCGCCTCTTTCTATAAAAATAATCCCTTTTTTACTTAAGTACTCTTTAATTGTAATTGTTTCTAAACTCATTTTAATGCCTCCGTTTTTATGTGGTTCTTTGAAACTGCTTTTGGTTGATAAACTGCTCTTACAAGCCCAATCAATCTTTCTCCATTTTCCCTTGCCTCCTTTCCGCTTATTTCCACTCCGAAGCGGTTTTTGTAAAGTATTTGAAATTGTTTAATTTGATCATTAGTTAACATTTCAAATGTTATAAATCCTCGTCTTTATTTCCTTAAGAAAATTAAAGAAACTGATCGGTTCAACATTGGCCTGATGGGCAAAATAAAGTTTTATCAAATCATCAAGCTGCTCATCCCTTTTAATGGAGAAAATAGCCTTAGAAGGATTGCTCCGATCGATTGTTTCTATCTGGTAGCCAAAGCAACAAAGGGCTGAACATAAAGAAATATCTGAGGTTTTGAAGTAATCTTTTTCATGTAATAGTTTTTTCATATAAAATCATTCCTCCTACTACTACATGGTGAAAAATCACCCAGAAGGAGACAATTGTATAAAATTAGCTATAAATTTTCGCAAAATATCTATATTGGGAGTTCGGTGATTTCACCTAGATTGATATTGACAGAGGATTCTACTTATCGGAGATTAGAGTAAATCGGGTCTTGTAGGCCTTTACTTGTTTATAAGAGAAAAAGGGATCTCCCTCTATTTGATTTCCATCCATTTGGATGATGGCCTTTTTTAAGGTTTTGGAGAGCTGCTTCTTTCTTGCTTTATTTTGATCTGGCACCTTGATTATGCCAAATCCTCTGTTTTGAGCTTCATTGTTAGCGTCATCAAAATCATTGCTAAAATCCTGTGCGATTTTTCTGAGGTTGGTTTTTTTACCTAAGTGAGGCTTTTCCCAAGATATCTCTCCGTTGTTTTCAGCTAATTGTCCCAGCATTTCCCATTGTATGTTTGGCAGTAGACTTTTTCTGTCCTCAAATCCCATTTCTTTATAATTTCTGGTTTCATTGACGTTTTTACCAGTGATCTTTATAGTATGTCCATCGATAAATTTAATTGTTATAGCATCCCATTTAGTACCGTTAGGAACTATTACGGGATTGATCGGCAACTTAGGAATCCTTTTTTTCTCAATCTTAGCGGCCTTATGCTTATATGATTTATATAATTCATCAAATTTTGGCTGATTGATTGTTGCCCAATAGCGAAATACTTGTTCTTCAACCATCCCAGGACATGCATCTGGTTTGATGAAAAAAGCTCCTTCTCTTCCTAATTTATAAAGTGCCTGTCTTTGTCTATGAAGAGATATTCCTAGCGAGGGTTTAACTTCGAATGTTACACGAGAAAGCAGCTCGTCTTGACAAACTAATTCCTCTTTGATTTCGTTTATTATCAACCACTTGCAATAATCAGATTTTTCTTCATGTGTCATAGTAATTTATTGTAATTCTGCCCCATTTTATCAAAAATTTAGGGTTATTCCAAATCGGCATGAAAAAAGCTCTTAGAAAAGGATAGTAGCTCTTAACTTGTAATGGTCATATTTTATTTCATTAAGATTTACTATTTGAAATGGCGCTTTGTCTTTTGTATCAAGATGAGCAAAAAAATCAGAATCTGTGCCCAAAACATCTCCATTTTCATCATAATATGTAACTGAAATTTCTATGGCAGTCGCATATCTTCCTGTATTATTTTGTGCTTCTCCAACTATTACCGGTATTCCTGCGGCTGAAGTTGCTCTATGGCTTAGTATATCAATATGTCTATTTCCTCCAATTACGCTTTTCAATGACTTCCTAGGTGCATTATCTGCTTTGTTTTTTGTAGTTGATTTTATTTTCTTCCCCTTCTCATAGTATTCTTCCTTTAGAAGATTGCCCTCATTGTCATAATTTCTAGCATAGCCATCTAATGCCCCATCATTGAAATACATTTCCCGTTGTAAGTGTCCATCTGTGTAGAAGGTTCTTAATATCCCGTCTAGCTTGCCTTCTTTATAGTTGGATTCATATTTAATTTGGCCATTAGGATAGAACATTTTGTTTAAGCCCTCTGGGGTTCCATTTTTTAGGTTTCCTTCAAGCTGAAGAATGCCATTATCGAATACTTTAATAACCCCATTCTTTTTCCCTGCCACAAAACTAGTAATAGATTGTAATTTTCCGTTTTCATCATAATATGCGTTTTGATGACCTTCAAAAAGATTATCTTTTAAATTGTAACTTACCTTAAGATTTCCGTTTTCATAATATTCGATCTGTTTGCCATTTATTTTGTTGTTTTTGTATTGAACTAATAATTCTAACTTGCCATCTGAATAATACCGACTAACAAATCCATCAGGGATATTACCAACGACCTCTTTTGCTACCCCATTCTCATCAAAAAGCTTATGAGCAATCATCTTATTATGCTCATAAAAAGTTACTTCTTTGGCGATCCCATTTGCATATCTTTGTGTAATTTCAGAAGTCACTTCGGCAATAGAACTGCTTGACGAAATTGCCATAATAATAAGCATAAACAGTAAAACAGTGATTTTCTTCATTTAATCCCTCCAAAAGATGGCTTTAGCACAGCATCCTTATGCTACCGAGTATTTTTTAGCAACAACATCATGAGCAATAGCAAACGAAGCTACCATTTTGTTTGTTCCTTAGTTTTTGATTTATTCATCATTTACCCTTTCTAAAGTCTTCAATAGTATATTTACCCATGAACTTATCTTTGTAATAAACATAAGAATGTTTAATTATTTTATCGCTTTTATTATCAATGTATTCACTATTAGCTACGTTCCATATTGATTTAGCCATTCCCCCGTAAGGATCTTTAATGCTATCATCAACACTAAGATATAATCCCATAGCGACCTTCCCAAGCTCACTTAAGTAAACTCTAATTGTATCTCCTTTAATCTCTACCCTTTCAAAGATACTGTTGTCACCAAGCAGGAGTTCTAAATAAACTTTAATTTCAACCTTATTATCAATATTTGTCACATCTACCAAAGAAAATGCCGGACCAGATAAAACCATTAAAATAAACATAACTAATAATAATTTACTTCTCACAAAGATCACCCCTTTTTTTCGGCCGCTAAAGCCCAGCATAATGCCCCTACTCACCCGAAAAAAGTCCAACCGAGCAATATGTTCAATGCAATAATCCCATCGCGACCCTTTCTGTTCCATGCAATTATTGACGGAGCAAAATAAATAACTAAAAATGCGATAAACATTAGTGTTGAATCGTCCATTTCTTTCCTCCGATTCATTGCGTTAATGGTAGGTTTTTCTCTAAACTATGAGCATATGTTATCACCGCATATATGCGGTGTAAAGCCAATATTGCCTGTGTGATAATCCCATCCATGAATAAGGATATTAAAATTGAATTAGGGAAGCGTATTAAGGCTCTGCGAGGTAAATATAACCTAAGTCAAGAGCGATTGGCCGAATTGGCGAGAACAGACTATAAGCACATCCAAAAATTGGAAGGTAAAAATCCTCCGGCAGCTCAAATAGACACTTTAGAAAAGATTGCAAAGGCATTTAAGCTGAGTGTGTCTAAACTGCTCGATTTTGACGATTAAACCGCCTTAAATCAATTTTAATCTTTCATCCCAAACTCAACTTCTTGAAGTCCCATTTATTTTAAATTCATAATGAGACAGCTAATGGGGTAAGGTCAATTTCTACTAGTCATTTTTTTATACTATGCCTATAATACCTGCGCGCCAAATACGTCGTGCATACCTGTATGACAAGAGGTCGATATATAGTGTTTTACTTGGAGAGAAAATACCTACTTGCTTTTGGAGGTCGATATGGAAGAATCTTTATTTAAAGATATTTATAAATTTGTTCAAGATTATTTAGCAGCAAGCCCTTCAATAAATTCTATCATTTCACTAACCACATTAAACGCCGAATGAGCTTCCTCTATTGTGGCCTCAGCCACTTTCCCATGGGCCAGATTATTCCTTAGCTTTCTTGCGGAATTGATCTTCCCCAACAAATCCTTGCTTGGCTTCTTATTTTCAGGACAAACAGCTACAAAATCTATATTCAAGACATGGCTAAAAGTCATGTCTTTTCCGTGTTCATCAAGTTTATTTTTAGAAACTCCTAGATCTATTAACATTTTAGTCGTAAATTTTGAAACACAAATATCTATTGCAAAAACCGATTGAAGTAACGCCTGTGTCCAATTCCCCACATCCAGCCAACTTCCTGCCTGTAATAATATATCTTTATAATTTAATTTCCCCCAATTATCACTATTTATATCTTTAAGGTCTAAATATTCTTGCTTTGATAATCTCAACGGTTTTTCAATTACACGTGCGGTATTTGCGGAAAATGCCATTGACGTATTAACACGAGCATCTTTTCCCCATACCGCTATTATAATTTTATCTAATATTAACAAATCGATGTAGGGCGGGATTATGCCGCGATAACCACTACGCAATCTTCGAAAAGCAAACAATATCTTATTTAAATCAACCAATAAATATTGCAATATCTTTTCTAAGTTTTCCTCAAAAGCAGTTTCCGGACTCTCCCCCCTTATTTCGAAAACAGAGGTTACAAATGTTTTCATTAAATTCACTATATATGGCTTCTCAGATAAATCGAATTCTTTTATTGCCTCTCTGATTTTTGGCCCAGGCATAACGTAATATCTGGCAGCACTACCATCAAGAGCTCCATGCCCAACATCGAGCCTTATGTGTTGGTTAGAAATAAAATATTCTCTCACGCCACTATTGCATGGAACATTTATTGAAAACTCATTTTCTCCTTCTGGGGCAGGCAACAATATCGGCAATTCTACCCCCAGTTCAATAAAATACTTGTTCTTATCGGCTGGGTATATTTTATCAAAGAATTTAGCTATGGAACGACGACTTCCCCCAACACCATCAAGATGGGCAAAAATTTCCAAAGGATTTAATTCTACGGCAGATTTAAGCAAAAGGCTTTTATCTGCAAAACGCATATTTCCTGATTCGAACTCTCTTAAAAATAAACGTAGCTTCTTTATTTCAAGCATATCCAAATTATACCCTAACAAATTGAAACCTGCTAACAACGTGCTCACACTCTCAGTCGTCTTCAGTGGTTCTGTGTGGGTTTGTATGGGTTTGAGTGGTTCTGTGCGGTGCTCAGTTGTGCTTAAATCCCTATATCAAGAGGGGATTCATTGTAACTGTAAATTAGGTCAAACAGGATCACAAGTAGCCACTTTTTCGGTTTTAGAGAAAGAATGGGGGCTATAGTGAGTAGCATGGTGGGGTAAATTTTGATAGAATTCATGCAGGTTGGCTCATTAAACAAGTTCTAACTTGGTTTAACAAGCCGCCCCAAATTTTAGGAGAAATGATGCTACTCGTCATCGATAACTACGATTCGTTTACTTACAACCTGGTTCAATACCTGGGTGAGCTGGGTGCGGACTTAAAAGTTATCCGCAACGATAAAATTGACATCGAAGGGATCAAAAACCTCAACCCTTCTCAGATAATTATCTCTCCCGGACCAGGAACCCCCAAAGACGCCGGCATTTCGGTTGATGTAGTAAAAAACTTTTCGGGAAAAACTCCCATTTTAGGCGTCTGCCTGGGACTGCAGTCTATTGCCTTTGCATTTGGCGGAAAGATTGTACATGCAAAATCACTGATGCACGGAAAAGTTTCTGATATTTACCACGACGGGAAAGGTGTATTTAAGGGGCTATCAAATCCTTTCACGGCTACACGGTATCATTCATTGGTGGCTGAAGAAAAATCCCTACCTAACTGCCTCGAAATTACCGCCCGCACTAAAGATGACAATGAAATTATGGGCATTAAACATAACGAACATCCTACTTATGGAGTTCAGTTTCATCCGGAGTCAATCTTAACCGACGAAGGCAAAAAGCTGCTTAAGAATTTTCTGGAGTTGGCTTAGTTTCTTTCTTTTCTGCTTTAGTTTCCGGCTTTTCTTTTTTAGGCGCAGATAAAACACTTTTATCTTTTTTATAATCCGTAACGTGAAACCCGGAACCCTTAAATATGATCCCCACCGGCGAAATTAAGCGTTCCACCGCCCCTTTGCATTCGGGGCAATACTTAAGTTTGGGATCGGTCATGCGCTGCTCGACCTCAAAGATATATCCGCATTTTTTACATTTATAATCGTAGAGTGGCATAGTATTATTTTCCGATTTTTAGGATTGGGACCTCTAGATATTGATGCAGGGCTTCCGGAACTTCAACCGAACCATCATCTTTTTGGAAATTTTCCAGGATGGCCGCCATGGTTCTGCCAACTGCCAGCCCTGATCCATTTAACGTATGAACAAATTCGGGTTTAGCCTTCGGATCTTTCCTGAATTTTATATTAGTTCTGCGCGCCTGGAAAGTTTCGAAGTTACTGCAGGAAGAAATTTCCCGATATTTACCTTCGGATGGGAACCAGACTTCAAGATCAAAGGTTTTGGCTGCCGCAAAACCCAAGTCTCCGCCGCACAACTCCACCACCCGATACGGAAGCCCCAGCCTCCTCAGCACTTCCTCCGCATTTTTGGTTAAACTTTCAAGTTCTTCATAAGATTTTTGCGGATCAACAAATTTTACTAACTCAACTTTATTGAACTGGTGCTGACGGATAAGGCCGCGCACATCTTTACCGTAGGATCCGGCTTCTCTTCTAAAACAGGGAGAAAATGCGCAATATTTAATGGGCAATTGATCCAGGGACAGTATTTCGTTTTTATGGATATTGGTAACCGAAACCTCGGCAGTCGGCACCAGATAAAATTCATCATCTCTGCACTTAAATAAATCTTCTTCAAATTTTGGAAGTTGGCCCGTTCCCTGCATACTGTCGGCATTCACTAAAATCGGAGGAAAAACTTCAGTGTAACCATGCTCTTCTGAATGTAAATCTAACATGAAGTTGATCAGCGCACGCTCAAGCTGTGCGCCTAACCCTTTTAAAGTGCAAAATCGAGACCCGGCAATTTTGGCGGCTGATTCAAAATCTAAAATCCCCAGTTCTTTCCCGATTTCATAATGCGGTTTAACTTTGGCCTTTTTAGCTTCGCCCCATTTTCTTACTTCGATATTATCCCGAGCATCCATGCCGGGCGGCACCGATACGTGAGGTAAATTAGGAAATTCGAGCAGTACCTTTTTGGCTTGTTCTTCTTCAACCCGGCGAATTTCGTCTAATTCCTTAATTCGATCAGCGGCTTTTTTCATTTCGGCAATGATGGCTGAGGTATCTTCCTTTTTCTTTTTCATCTGAGCGATTTTGTCAGTGATTTCGTTGCGGCGGTTTTTTAATTCGTCTACTTCAAAGGTGGCTTTTCTCCAGCGCTCGTCCGCGGCTAAAAACTTATCCACTAAACTGGCGTCTGCATTACGGTCTTTTAAAGCTTTTTTAACGGCATCCGGATTATTGCGTAATTGTTTTGGATCGAGCATAAAAATTCACCTTTTTATTAATTATTTAACCGCACTCCATTTGGTGCCCAGTGAAGTATCTTCTAATATTATACCCTGAGCTTTAAGTTTGTCTCTAATTTTGTCTGCTTTATTAAAATCTTTGTTTTTGCGCGCAGCCTCACGTTCGGCAATTTGGTCTTCAATTTTTTTCACTTCCGGGGAATCGTCTATCGCACCACCCATACCACCCAATTCAATTTTAGCTTTGGTTTCAAGTTTTATTCCCAAAACCTCACACAAATCTAAAACCGACTTTTTCATAATCTCTAAACATTCTTTTTCGGCTTCGCCTTCATCTAACGTTTTATGACAAAAATGGATCATCTCAAAAATAGCAGCAATGGCACCGGCAGTATTAAAATCGTCATCCATTTCTTTGGTGAATTTTTCATTATATTCCAAAAGATCTTCCTGAATATCTTCGATCTCAATTTGCGGCGCAGTTTCAGTGGTTTTTCCTAGAATAAAATCAACATCCTGTATGAATTTTACCAGTCGACCATAAGCTGAACTGGCTTCAGTTAATTGTTGATCCGAAAAATCGATGGGACTGCGATAGTGCGTCTGCAATAAAAATAACCTAACCACCATGGGATCAAATTTTTCAAATATATCCTTCAGGGTAAAGAAATTACCCAGAGATTTTGACATTTTTTGTTTATTGATATTCACAAAACCATTATGCATCCAGTATTTGGCAAAGAGTTTTCCGGTGGCAGCTTCGGCCTGGGCAATTTCGTTTTCGTGGTGAGGAAAAATTAAGTCGCGTCCTCCGCCATGGATATCAAAAGTCTGTCCTAAATATTTTGAAGACATGACTGAACACTCGATATGCCATCCGGGCCTCCCCTTCCCCCACGGACTATCCCAGGAAGGCTCGCCTTCTTTAGCTGCTTTCCATAAAGCAAAATCATGCGGGCTCTTTTTGCGCTTATCTATTTCAACGCGAGCCCCCGCCTCCATATCCTCTAATTTGCGTTTGGACAATTTACCGTAACCATTGAACTTAGCCACTTCAAAATATACATCTGAAGCATCACCAACCTTAATTGCATAGGCAAACCCCTTATCAATCAAAGTTTGTATAATTTTAACCATATCATCGATGTGTTCAGTGGCTTTAGGATAATTCGAAGGCGGTTTAACGTTTAACTTTGACATAACATCTTGATAAGAATCGAAATACTGCTTCACTATTTCTGCGCACTTCTGCTTGATATCTTTAGCCCCTTGAGCTTTAGCAATAATTTTGTCATCCACATCCGTAACATTTTGAATATAATTAACTTTGTAATCAGAATATTCCAGATAACGGCGCACTACATCAAAAGTTACGTAAGCACGGCCATGCCCGAGGTGGGTTTCATCATAAGGAGTAACTCCGCATACGTACATTGAAACCTGCGGCGGGGTTTGCGGCTCAAAATCTTCTTTTTTTTGGGAAAGGGTATTATAAATTCTGACGGTCATATCGAGAAAAATCGTAACATAAAACCAGAGGGATTGAAAGGTTGATTTTATTTAAGCGTCGCGCAATCTTTGCAAGAATTCAGGCAACTCTTCGGGGTTTGCTCTTTGGATCCAAAGCGGGACATCATCTTTACCCGCCGAAACAAATTCTACGTGAGAAAACTGATCGCCAACCGTTTCTCTGCCAACCGGTAGTTTATGGGGAAGACTATTGCCTGCCGAATAATAAAATCTTCGACGATCCGCCTCTACCTGAAGCGAGATCGGAACAACCTTAAAACCCTTGAGCCCACCTTGCCAACCTTTATCACTACAATCGGACCCTTTCAATGTAGTCATCCTTTCCAAAAGCCAAGGCAATGAACTAGTCGCAGTATCGATCACCGCTTGAATTTCTTCCCATTTTTGCGAGCTAATGGTCAATTCCTCTAATCCTAGCGGGATCATTAAACGCGGATCAATATCAACTGAATATCTTCTTTCTGCTCCCCCTCTATCAACAAAAGGACTAAGATCAAAACCAGGTCTGTTCCGTACAATGAAAGAAAATTCACCGGGGGTACCGTAGAAAAATAACTGGCCGTCTTCAATTCCCCTATAAACTATGCCTTGTCCGGCAAATCCTCTTCCGTTGGCAGGTATATCAAACGAAAAACCCGCTCCTACTACATGAACTTTCTCATCAAGTCTTTGCACTTTCACTGACGTTCTAACTACACCCGAAACGCCATGTCTAAATCTCACAGCTCTAAGATTAAAATGAATATTACCTTTACTTAAGACACTTCCAGTAGCCATAATTATTCTCCTCACAAAATTGTCAACTCAACTAATAGATTATCGTTAGCTTGGCAAGAAAATTTCAGTTTTTAGGGGATTTTTTTATTATCCTGGCACCGGAGAGCTAAAGATATGTTCCAGCGGAAAAAGCGTCAAGCCTAATTCTTCTAAAGTTAAATCAATGATGTGAATCAATAAATCATAATTATGTACTCGCCGATCACGATCCCTGGCAACCATACAGTCAATCAGTCTTTGCAACTCCGGCCCACGAGTTCCGCATGGAAAAGGCTCTTCTCGATGCATCCTGAACAATTGTTGATAATTACCGGTAAAGGGAGGACTACCCTCTAGCATCTCAAATAAAGTTACACCCAGAGAATAAATATCCGACAGTTCATCAAGCTTTTCCACTTCCATAGCACAGGCTTCCGGAGACATATATAAAGCCGTTCCATAAATTCCTCTGGCAAATTTGCTGCCGACAAAACGCATGGCCGCAATTGAAAAATCAGAAATCTTAACCTGACCGTCCCGGGTTATCAAAACGTTATCCGGTTTAACATCCATATGATGGCAGGTTCGATTATTCTGAACACCCAAATTATAAGCCGAACGCAACCCGAGGCATATTTCCCTGGTAATGGTCAGGGCAAATTGAGACGTAAAAAGAATTTTATTTTCATTTGCATCTTCCAGCAAGTCTCTTAGTGATGCACCGCGTATCAATTCCATCTCAAGGTAAGCATATCCATCTACCACCCCAAAATCATTTACCTTGACAATATTTTGCGCACCATGGTAAGTTAAAAAAGTAGAATACCGGCCCTCGTCATTCAATCTTTTAGCTTCCCTTTCGTATCTCAAAGGAGAAACTTTTAACGCCACTTCCATCTCCTGAGTACCAACCCGCCGAGTTGCCTGAAAGGTTTCCCCACCACCACCCCGCCCCAGACGCCTCCCAAGTGTATACGGTCCGATTCGATCTCCACTATATAAACTTGGCGCACCTACCCGTCTTCCGCTTGAGACTGCCGGCACGGTTGTTTTTACACTTGGAACTCTGGGCATTTTTACTCCTTTAATACTTCTGTATCGCTAAAATTGATAGGAAATTTCAAATTATTTTTCTGCGTAACCAACGGATAAGATTGATGGTCTCTTCGTAGTCTAAACGCATTCCAATATTGGTTTCAGTAAGGCCTTTGATCAATCGATTTAATTCTGCATGAACACCCGGAATTTCGGGAACCGCTTTGCAATTTGCAAGGTGGCTGATTCGATACAGATATGAAGGATCCGTTTGGGTGCCATCAAAATCCGGCATGGCATCCGCAAAGGGATGCTGGCCCACTACCATTTCATATAAAACCATGCCGATGGCCCAACGATCTGACCACGGGCCCGGCTTTTCTCTCCGCCAAACCTCAGGAGCAATATAAAATGGAGTTCCTACAATTCTGTCGCCGGGATAATCACCGGCAAAGACTCTAGCCCCGATGTCCCAATCCGGCAAAACAACTCTAACTTTTGCTTTTCCCGATCGGCTCGCCTGCCAGGTAATAAAAACATTCTCGGGTTTAAAATCTGCAATAACGGCGCGGCGTCCAATTTTTTCTCCGGCTTGCTGCACCGCATAAAGCGCGGTACATGCTTTTTCCATTATAAATAAGGCTTCGGGGAGCGGCAGTCTGCCGCCGCGGCATTGACGTAGTTCTGCTAATGTTTTGCCTTCGAGTCTTTCCATCGCAATATAAGCACTATTGGGAGCAAACCGGCAGCAGCCATAATATTTAACAACTTCTTCCAGCCCTAAACGATTGAGCCAAAAAAGAAATTTTGCAGTTTGGTATACTTTCTCAATTGCATCCAGATTATTGGTGCCATTGTCTAACCGGGCCGGAATTCTTAAAGCTACTTCTCTTTTTCTAACCAGACGCCGAGCATCCTCCGCTAAAAACACTACGGCCTCTCCACCACGGCCAAGGGTACTTTTGATTCGATAAATGCCAACCTGGCCTTTCAAGCTAAGATCCGGACGTCCCAAAAGTCCTTTTTCAACGCGGCGGGACTTACTTTTATAATTTCCGTGCAGTAAATTAACCCGAATGCCCATAGTTTTACCTTTCAAATACACTATCGGAAGAAAAACGAAAAAATTTCAGTTTAGCGGGGATTAAATATTATTTTTTCTCTAGCTTTTCAATGCGGCGGGCTAACTCATCAATGGCTTTATGCACCGGATCCGGAAGCGCTCCGTGCTCCAGCGGTTTAAGCTTGCGTCCTTCACGCTTTAGGGTCCAGGCCGGATTTCCAACTACGGTTGAATCCGGTGGAATTGATTTTGTAACTACCGATCCCGCCCCAATTCTGGAATTGTCCCCGATGGTTATCGCGCCCAATATAATGGCCCCTGCCCCAATTACTACACTGTTCCCAATGGTCGGATGTCTTTTGCCTTTTTCTTTGCCCGTACCACCCAGCGTTACTCCCTGAAAAATAGTTACGTTTTCGCCGATCTCGGTGGTTTCTCCAATGACCACTCCCGCCCCATGATCGATAAAAAATCCTTTGCCAATTTTTACTCCGGGATGGATTTCGATTAAAGTTAATAACCGGCTAATCTGTGAAATTAAACGCGGAATGAAAGGAATATGAATTTTATACAAAAAATGCGCCAGGCGATGAAACCAAATGGCCCATAACCCCTGGTATAAAATAATTTCGCTTTTCTTAGCCGCGGGATCGCGATCAAGTATGGCTTTAATGTCACTAAACATGGACATGCTCCTTTTTA
Organism: Candidatus Margulisiibacteriota bacterium; assembly: GCA_018823125.1. GTDB lineage: Bacteria > Margulisbacteria > WOR-1 > JAHJIW01 > JAHJIW01 > JAHJIW01. The sequence continues at coordinate 132,495 of JAHJIW010000011.1, forward strand.
TTTCCGATCAAAAAACGGATTTTTCCCGGAAACCGATAATGGAATTCCAAAAGCAACCGCTACACCTTTATCAAAAAATCCGGCATCGATGGCGGCGCGACCAATAGTATACATTATTCGATTATCAACGCGATTATCGGCTGCAATCGCCACGGCCGAACCCATGGCAATCCCCAGATCTCCGGTATTAAATACGCAAATGGCATTATTTTTTTCGGCTTCGGCACAATTCGCAAAACCACAAAACTTACAATACTTTAAACCTAAATATTTAGTTTTGGTTCCGATAACTACCAAACACTTTGCGTTTTTAATATTTTCCGCATCGCGGATAAACGTTTGATGCTGTTCTCTTTCGCCAATTTCCTTCATCTTGGCAGAAAGTTTCAAAATATCTTTATCGGTTACAATAATAATTTCTAAATTGTCTACTCCTCTAGCTTTGGGTGCGGTACGTGCGGCCAGACACATTTTTTGGGCCACCGCGATAATTACTTCTTCATTAAAATCTTTTTCGTTTTTGATCATTGATTAAACCTACAACATTTTATCCAAAAGTTCTAACTGTTCTGGAGTTCCAATCGTAATTAACAAATCTCCCGACTCAATAACCGTATTGGAGATCGGCTGTAAATTAAACGCACCATCGGGTTTACGGATCGCCAAAACCGTAGCTCCCGAATCTTGCCGAATATTTGTTTTCGATAAAGCCTTTCCGGTAATTTTTGATTTTTCTCTTACTAAAAACTCCCGCAAGCCCAAGTTCACGTGTTCACTGCGCATAACTGTATCCAAGTAATCGATAGTGATGGGCCGGAGCGCCATGGCGGCCATGCGGCGGCCGGCAATAAAATACGGAGAAATTACCCGGTTGGCGCCCGCTTTTAATAATTTGGACTCGGTTTCTTTTTGGCCGGCCCGGGCAATGATATAAACCTTGGGATTAGCTACCCGGGCAGATAAAACCACAAAAACGTTATCCGCGTCAGAATCGTGACAGGCCACTACCACTTTTGCTTTTTTAACGCCCGCATCTTCAAGTGATTCATCCGAAGCCGGACTGCCGATTACATACGGAATATTTTTACCGGCCAGTTCTTCCGCGATTTCTTGTTTTACGTCCACTACCACAAAAGACTCTTTGGAGGCCGTTAATTCCTCCGCAACCTGGTGTCCCACTCTTCCAAATCCGCAAATTATGTAATGATCTTTCATCGAAGCAATGCGTTTTTCCATTTGTCTCCTCCTTCGGTAACCAACAATTTGTCCCTCTACCACAATTTCAATAATTTGCCCAACCGTGTAAGCCACCGTTCCGACCCCGCCCACAATTAAAAATATAGTCAATAATTTTCCGGCATTAGATAATGGCACTACTTCGTTAAAACCAACCGTACTTAAGGTTATAACTACCATATAAAGAGCATCAAAAGCAGGTACACCTTCAATGAATTTATATCCTAAAACACCCAGTACAATGATCATTCCCAGAAAAAGAAAAGGAATTCCTAGTCTTCGCAACGGATTCATGTCTTATGCCCCTTTAAACAGATAAATGGTAAAATCTCCAGCATGATAATCATGCCTGAGTACATATTTTGAGCTTAAAAACCGGCATAAATTGATAATATCCTCGGCCCTGAAATAAAAATACCGGTTTGAGTTAAAATCTTCTTCCGCAGTCATATAAACCGCCGAAGCACTCAAAAAATTTGCTACCACACCAATTTTAGACAGTTCAAACATCTTTAGCAAGAGATCTTTTACGTACTTTAGATGCGCGTCGGCATCCATAAATCGAATATTAAAAGCACCCGAACAAAAAACTAAATCGAAACTGCGGTTGAAATCATCCTTTAAGATATTTTTTACCTCAAAATCCGATTTGGGATGCTTTTTTCTAGCAACTTCGATTAACTTTTCGGATATATCAATACCCTTATATTTAACTTTATACTGCTGATCAATTTTTTCCTTTTTGAGATACTCCCAAAAGTCCCCAAAACCGCACCCCACATCTAAAATATCTAAACCGCGTTTTGAAATATAATTAAAAACATTTTTCATCACTTTGTAGCGCAAAAGTTGAGAGGGTTTACTGTTCCAGTCGAGGGCTTCGGGTTTTTCGCCATGTTGAAGCAGAAGATTTTCGTAATACTCAATCTGTTTTTGGAGGTTTTCTTTACGTAATCCTTCAGATAAGTCCATCGCTGATTAATTTTTCCGCGATCAAGACCGCGTTGAGTGCCGCACCGCGACGCAGATTATCGGAAACAATCCATAAATCGATACCACAAGGCACTGAGATATCTTCCCGGATGCGCCCAATAAAAGTATCGTCTTTCCCGGCGCATTCGATCGGGGTTGGATAACCGCCGTTGGCCGGATCATCCACCACTTTCACGGTCGGGAACGCCGCCAAAAGCTTGCGCACCTCGGCCGCGGTAAGTTTTTTTTCGGTTTCAATATTAACCGCTTCGCTGTGGCCAATGGTTACCGGCACCCTCACGGCAGTTGCGGTAACTTTGATGCTGTCATCTTCCAAAATCTTTTGGGTTTCGTTAACCATTTTAATTTCTTCTTTTGAATAGCCGTTATCCAAAAATTTATCAATGTGCGGAATAACGTTAAACGCAATTTGTTTTAAGAAAATGCTTTTGTCTTCAGGGATTGGTTTTCCTTCACTCCAGGCTTTAACCTGAGCTTCGAGTAAGGCAACCGCTTCTTTACCCCACCCCGAAGTTGATTGATAAGTAGAAACCACTACTCTTTTAATTTTTGCGGCATCATGAATTGGTTTTAATGCCAAAACCAGCTGCGCAGTTGAGCAGTTTGGATTGGCAATAATGCCTTTATGTTTTTTAATGGCATGGCCGTTAACCTCAGGAACCACCAAAGGCACTTCGGGATCCATGCGGAAATGGCTGGTATTATCAACTACCACCGCCCCCGCTTTGACTGCGGCCGGTGCTAATTTTGCCGAAACTTTGGCTCCGGCAGAAGATAAAACAATATCGATCCCTTTAAAAGAGTTTTCGTTAGCTTCGATAACTTCGTATTTTTTACCTTTAAATGTTACCGAAGATCCAGCGGTTCGAGAAGAAGCTAAGGGAACAAACTCACTGATCGGGAAGTTTCGTTCCTCGAGTACTTGCATCATTACTTTACCCACCATGCCGGTGGCGCCTAAAACGGCTACTTTATATTGTTTTGCCATAAAAAAATCACCTCAAAAAATATTGTGAAGGGGTATTATAACATAAAATGACATATATATAAGAGGGCTACAATAACATTGATCTAATTATTTCAATTCTGGCTGCCGCCGCTTGGACTGCATTACTTTCTTCAGGAATCCTGGCATGATCAATATAATATCTGTATATTCGAGCTAGTTCCGGATCCACCGCGACTCCCCTGCCATTAAAGTAAGCTATCGCATTTAATAATTTACCAGATAAAACTTCTCCTACAACCGTTCTCAGGTAAAGATATACTTCACGGGCAGCCAGCGCCACCTCAAAAGACTCAGCTTCGGCGGAATTAATTTCCCACAGCTCCCGCAGGGCTCTGACCACATCAGCTAATTCTCGCATGGTTTGCCTAGCCTCTTCGATGTAGTTTAAATCACTCGATGAGGCTGATCGGTATGAAGTACCAAGTTCATTGGTTAACTGTTTAAATCTGGAACGAATGAAATCCAGTTCCAAAACAATATTTTCGGCTTCCTTGTTCTGTAGGCATTTCCATTCGGCCCGGATTTTGGCAGGATAAAACATTTCATTGATAAGCGGGTGCCTGAGCAGTAATAAACGCCTAATAATTTCCGCTGGTTTTTCTCCGTCAATAAAAGAACGGGCAGCCTGCTGCAAAGCTTCTTCTACGTGTTGCCGGTTTACATAATTTTGTACTTCAGCTATCGCTTTTGCAATCTTATACAAAAACCCATTAAACTTTTTCCCTTCGCACACTAACACCACATCGCTACCGCTGGCTCCAATCACAATGGCAATATCACGGGACACAAAATTTTCTCCAGGAGCTAATTTACGGACATTAATTGCTTTCTGCCCAGGGTGCACTACTTCATAACCATGAAATTCTCTGGTTTGCAGGCTGGTCACTATCCTTCCTGATAATTCCTGTCTGCTTAGTCTATGATATGCCACCTGTTCAATTTCCCCTGCAGCATTGCGTACTATTTTAGAATCATAAACGTTAACCCATTCCCCTTTTCTTCTTAAACCTAACGCAAAAACATGTTTTCCTTCAACCCTTGCCCAAAGCTGCTCCCCATCTTTAATATCAATCGCTCGGCCAATTGTGGCCGGAACATTTTGTTGTGCTGATCGCTGGTTCCCATCCGGTAAAACTTCTGCCCAGGTAAAAGATAAACCGTCATCGGCTTTTCTTGTCCAGCTTTCAAACGGTACCCACCCAGAAAAATTAGCAGGAATTTTGTTTGGATTGATCTTTCCGGAAAAATAAGCTTTAACCTGGCCACTGTCCGTTAAAATCGGACGCAGGTAACGCTTAGAAAAATAATCACAAGTTGCAATTCTAATCAGCTGCGGTGTTTTTATGCCGTTAGCGTAAGATACATCCGCATAAATTAAATTGTCCTCTCTGTGCCGGCCAACAAAATCTCTTTCGTAAGGATAAACCGTTACTCCCGCCACTTTATAAGATTGGTAAGGCTCTTTTGCAAAAACATAGGTTCTTACATCCGGACCATTGGAAAACCAGAATCTTTTGGTTTGCGGATCAAGGCTTAGTTCACATATATATTCTCCGCTAGCCGCATCATATGCCCTTAAGACTATACTTTCTTTAATTTCTCCCAGCTCAAATTCATTGACTCTTTCAAACGTCAGCTTAATTTTTCCGCCATTTTCAAATCTACTTTGTAGCTTAGGGTGAGTAAATAAAATTTCCTCGGTTTTTCTATTTACCGGCAACTTAATTTTTCTAATTCCTCCCCGGTTCAAAGTAAACTCATAACATTGTTCAAACAGCATCGGCTCCAGTTTTTCTTTTAAAGCTAAACTTATCAACCCGCGGAAGACCAGCGCCGAATTACCTTCTGTTTTACTTTCAATCCCTTGCGGCAAACCCCGCCACCGTTCCCAAAAATTAAACTTAGTTAACTCACCGTGCACCTGTTCAACCACATTAAACTTTTTGCCGTCTAACACCACCTCATGCCCAATCCCATCCAACACTGTTCCATCCGAAGCACAGGGTAAGCGAAATTCTACTTCTCGAGTTTGTCCTCCCACTTTTCTTGTCCAACGTGTCACGACACCTCCCCACCATACCTTGCAATCTAAACTTCCCTGCCCAAGAAGCTCGGAACTGGGCGGACGAACAAATCCCATGCGCAGCTTACCGTGGCAAAACTCTATCGGTAATTCCACCGATTTAAACACAGCTGCATCTTCGCACATTCTTTCCAGGTCAATCTGGGCCAGGCCAGCACGTGAAATTGATAACGGATGGCGTTCTCCCAGGTTTCTTACCACTTCATTGTAAATTTCCAGTCGCCCTAAATCTCGCAAACCTAATCCATTACCAGTTTCTAATTCAGAGACCGCCAGTACCCGCATCGCCATATTTTGTACAAATAGTACCCTCCCCACTCCATTTCCCCCTTGATCATGAAAAGGGGAAATCTCCGGTCCTCCAATAGTAACTTCATGCTCTTCAAATTTAACTCCAACCCCCTTATGCGTATGCCGCAAGGGTTTTCCCCACATCGCCCAGCCCATACTATTAGGAAATAGTTCTCTCAAATTCATATTCCTGTCTTTCGGAAATCTACCGAGCTCTGCCCAATCAGCAAAATCAATAATCTCAACTAATCCTGATTCTAATAACGATCTAAAAGGTCCTTCTTTAGAAAGACGTTGTGGATCAAGATTGGTTCTTACCAGCGCTACTCCTCTTTGGCCATTATCACGCTGAAGTTCAAATAAATAGATTTGATTTTGTTCAATCGCTCCACGTAGAACAAAGCGGGGATCTGACGGAAATTGCAATCTTCGGCCATCAAATTGCGCCACGATCTTGGGTCCACCATCAAATTTTCGATGAATCAATCTTAAGGGGGCAGCATACTTTACGTAAGATTTCCCTAAATCACTGGGTACACTTCGATAAGGTATTTGTATGGTTCCCTGGCACCTACCCCAGCGTGGATGAACTGCTTTCCACGGAGTAGATCGGGTACCGGCATATTTTGCTACGTTACCATAATTTGGCACATGTACACTCCTTCATATTTCGTTTTCGACCAATCTTTCTAAAAATTTCAGAAAATCGCACCTTTCTTTTTGTTTTATGGTAAAATTTTGTGTCTAAAGGAGGCCCCCATGCAAAACAAAATTAAATCCATTTTTAAAGAAAGCGCAGATTTAAAATTAAAAACCGCTGAAGCTCTTTCCGCCAACATTGAAAAATCAGCCCAAACAATAATTAGCGCATTAAAAAACGGTAAAAAAGTTATCATTTTTGGAAACGGCGGTTCCGCCGCCGATGCCCAGCACATGGCAGCCGAACTGCTCGGCCGTTTTAAAATGAACCGCAAAGCACTGCCGGCGATAGCATTGAGTACTAATTCTTCTTCGGTAACCGCCATCGCCAATGATTTTGGATACGACTTAATTTTTGAAAAACCGGTTGAAGGGCTAACCCAGGCCGGGGACGTAGTAATTGGAATTTCAACCAGCGGCGAATCAAAAAACGTAATTAAAGGCATCGAAAAAGCAAAAAGCTTAGGTGCTAAAACCATTGGTTTATCCGGATGTTCGGGCGGAAAGCTGGCGGCGGTTTCTGAGATTGCATTAACCGTTCCATCTAATGATACTCCTCGCATTCAAGAAGCACACATTACAATTATTCATATTATATGCGGATTAGTAGAAGAGGAACTATTTGGTTAAATGAATAAAGCAGTTTTTTTAGATAAAGACGGCACCATCAACGAGGACGTTGGCTATTTAGATGATCCGGCTAAGCTAACGGTCTTCCCTTACTCTGCACAAGCGATAAAAATTTTAAATGACGCTGGATTTAAAGTAATTATAGTTTCGAATCAAGCCGGGATTGCCCGCGGAATACTAACTGAAGATATATACCAGGCTATCGATAAAAAAACTCACAAAATTATCCTGCAAGACGGCGGAATTATTGACGCTTCCTATTATTGCCCGCATCATCCCGAGCACGGCATTCACCCCTACCGCACCAAATGCGAAAACCGCAAACCCAATCCCGGCATGCTAAAAAAAGGCGAAAAAGAATTTGATCTGGATTTATCAAAATGTTACATGATCGGCGATAAAATCAGCGACATTCAGGCCGGACACAATGCCGGAGTAAAAACTATTTTAGTAAAAACCGGCTACGGCAAAGATCATGTCAATAATCCCAAATTAAAAGAATTAAATCCGGTTTTTATTGGAGAAAACCTACTCGAAGCCGCGGAATGGATTGTAAAAAATGAAAAAATATAAACCGATTGATCTATCTGAAATAAAAACTTATTCGTCCGCCGACCGGAAGACGAAAGTTAACTTGACGAAATTGTTTAAAGAACTAATTAAAGACCAGAGACCAGAGACCGGAGACCAGAGACCGGCCACCACCCCACCAGAATTAAAATCCGTCGCCGATAAAATTATAAAAGCCCACCGCGATGGGCGGCCGGTAATTTTTGGCATGGGAGCCCACGTAATTAAAGTGGGGCTCTCCCCCATTATCATCCAAATGATCAAAGCAGGAATAATAAATTGCATAGTGATGAACGGCGCCGGCGCCATTCATGATTTTGAGCTGGCCACCATTGGAAACACTTCCGAAGACGTAGCCGAAAATTTAAAAGAAGGCATGTTTGGGATGGTTAAAGAAACCCTAACCACACTAAACGAAGCCATCGCACAATGCCGCAATGGAAAAATGGGTATTGGAGAAGCGGTTGGAGAAAAAATCGTTAAAATGAATGCCCCTTATAAAAATTTAAGTATTTTAGCTGCCGCCTACGAAGCTGGGATTCCAGCCACCATCCACGTTGCAATTGGAACCGATACTTTACATATGTCGCCCAAAATGGATGCGGCGGCAACCGGCGAAGGAAGTCATTTTGATTTTAAATTACTGTGCGACGTTGTATCTGACCTGGAAGGCGGCGTGTATATTAATGCCGGATCAGCCGTACTTTTACCTGAAGTATTTCTTAAAGCTCTCACCGTGGCCCGCAACTTAGGCAATAAAGTCGATATCCTTACCACCGCAAACCTGGATATGATTAAACATTATCGGCCCACCGTGAACGTAGTAGAAAGACCTACCCTGAACGGCGGCCAAGGTTTCAATATCATCGGCAAACACGAAGCCAATATTCCGCTTTTATTCCAGATGGTAATCGATAGAATTTAAAGTCTGTGCTATAATTTTCGGCATGGAACATCTAAAAACATTCATTTCAAAGTTTAAAAACAAAAAGATCTTAATTCTGGGCGATTTGATGCTGGACGAGCACATCTGGAGCAAAGTTTCACGCATCTCCCCCGAAGCCCCGGTCCCTATCGCCGCCGTCCAGTCAATTTCACTCGTCCCCGGCGGCTGTGGAAACGTTGCCGCTAACGTAAAAACTTTAGGCGGGACTCCAATTATCTTAAGCGTTATCGGAAAAGATAGCTCCGGCACCAAACTGATTACCGCCTTAAAAAAATTAAAAATCAGCACTAAGCACATCTTAGTCGATAACGTACGCCCCACCATTTTAAAATCTCGAATTATTGCTAATTCTCAACAAGTAGTTAGAGTAGACCGCGAAAACAAAGAAAAAATAGAAAAGAACACCCAAAAAAGAGTATTAGCTGCCATTAAAAAATTAATCCGCCAATGTGACGCAGTTGTTATTTCGGATTACGGTAAAGGCATGGTAACTCCTGAACTGGCCCAATCCGCCATCCGCCTGGCCAAAAAATATAAAAAACCAATAACGGTTGATCCCAAAGGTACCGATTATCGTAAATATCGTTCGGCCACTATCATTACTCCTAATTTAAAAGAAGCTAAAGAAGCTACCAAAATATTTGAAGACAGTGACGCAGCTATCTTAAATATGGGAAAACAACTGCTCGCCAAAAATAAAACCAAATACATCTTAATTACCCGCGGAAAAGACGGTATGTCACTTTTTTCAAGTACTTCGAAAGCGCGCCGCATCCAAGCCGTTCCCAGAGAAGTATTTGATATTACCGGTGCCGGAGATACAGTGATTGCCACATTAACCCTGGCGCTGTCAACTGGCGCAGAAATCTTAGATGCTACTACCCTGGCTAATTTTGCCGCATCGGTCGCTATTTCAAAAATTGGAACTACCCCAGTTGCCGCCTCCGAGCTAAAAGAACGTCTGCAAGAACACAGTTTCATCAGTCAAAAAGTTAGAAATCGGAAAGATTTAAGTAAGCTTGTTAACCAATTAAAAGAATCCGGCAAAACCATTGTTTTTACTAACGGATGCTTTGATCTTTTACACCTCGGTCACGTTCGCTACCTAAAAGAAGCCAAAAAATTAGGGGATATTTTAATTATCGGATTAAATAGTGATGCTTCGGTCAAAAAATTAAAGGGCGCCGGCCGCCCCTATACCGGCCAATTGGAGCGAGCTGAAATCTTAGCTGCACTGGAACCGGTAGATTATGTAACCATCTTTGCCGAAAGCACTCCCCTCGAGCTCCTCAAGGTTGTAAAACCACACGTCCACGTCAAAGGCGGAGACTACCAAAAAGGGAACCTTCCCGAAGCTAAAATTGTCCAAAGGAACGGCGGCAAAGTAGTCGTGGTTTCGCTTATCAAAGGTAAATCCACCACAAAACTTATCGAAAAAGTTAGGAGAGGAAAATGAGTAAAAAACTTTTACTGCTCGGTCTTTGCTTTTTAATGTTATCATCCCCGGCCCTCGCCTGGTGGATCACGCCCGAGCTTAAACAAGAAATTGCCGAAAAACAAAAAGCGCTGGAATCAGATTACGGCAACCCTTTTGCTCACTATGACCTCGCCATTACTTATGCTTATTCTAACCACATTGCCGAAGGATGGGAACAACTGAAAACCATTCACGAAAAGTTTCCTTATTTTGCACCCATGGCCCTTGACCGCTACACCGCCGAAGTAAGATATGATCCCACAAACTGGAAAATGCGCTACCGCTTAGCTTTTGCTTTGTTTTTCAACGGTAAAAAGCATGCCGCCATTGATCAATTTAAAAAAATCATCGAAATTAATCCCAAAGAAGTTTTTGCTTACGGGTACATTGCTTTAATTTATGGTGAAATGGAAGAAGTAGATAACGGAATTAAATATGTAAAAAAAGGTTTGGCCGTCGACAGCAATGTGGCCGCACTGCATCTTTTACTTTCAGCTGCGTACTATAAAAAAGGAGAATCCTGGGCTGGTTTTTGGGAGGGATCCGAAGCCATGCGGCTTAAAGCTTTAGGATACTAGCATGGATTTCGCAAAAAAAATCTTTGTCGCGGTGTTTGTCATCTTTCTGGTCGGTCTCTTTGCCTGGGCCATTTTTTCCCCCAAACAAGATTTTCAAGAAAAAATCGAAGAAACCCTGGAAAAACAAAAAGAGCGGGCCGATCTTAAATTTATTGGGGTAACTTTTTCGGAAACCGTGGGCGGGGTTAAATACTGGGAACTCGAGGCTAAAACCGCTACCCTAAACAACGACACCGAAACCGCGGATCTTTTAGAAGTTAACGGCAGTTTTTTTGAAAAAAATACTGCGGTTCTAAAATTTATCGCTCCAAAGGTATTTTGGAACCGCAATCAAAAAGAAATTATCATTGATCAGCCCTTTGGCTATGACCGCACCTCGGAAAAATATTTAAGCCGATTAAAACGCCAGGTCAACATCAAAAGCGGCCCCGCCCAAATCTTTCAATCCGCGAAAAAATTTTACGGGGACACGCAGGGAGCCTGGTTCAAAGCTACCCGTTTAAACTGGAAGTTAAAAACCAAAAAATTATCCTGCGATAAGGGCATCGTTTTAAATCAAGGGGCGCTGACCATCTACGCCCAAAATTTAGACGGCGACGTTGCCTTTAAAAAACTTTCATTAACCGGAAACCCGTCTGGCCTCTTTATCTCAAATGACAAAGAAATCAGAGAAACCAGAATATTTGCAGATGAGTTTTTAGTTAATGCCCAAAAAAATGAAGTTTCGGCCATCAATAACGTGCGCATTCTTTCTAAAGACACCAAAATCGAATCAAAAAAACTAAGCTACCGGCGCGCTAAAGAAGAACTGGTTATTTCGGGAAGCGTAAAAATCACTTACAAGGATATCGACGGCCAATGCGAGAAAGCTGCCTATAACCCTTCCCGCCAAATAATTACCCTGGAAGATAAAGCACAGGTAAAAAGAGACAAAAACATAATTTTTGGAAAAAAGATTCAAATCGATCTGGAAAATGACGTGATCAACGTATCCGGAAAAACCAAAATTGTGGTAGACGAAGAGGTTTTAAAATAAATATTTTAGTTAAAACTTTTATGTTATAATTAAAACCAATGCCCACAAAAGAAAAAATTAAAACCTTCCCGGAACTCGAAGCAATTATTGTTTCCAAAAGCTCGCAAATTGACCTCTTGGTAGTGGGCGGCGGCCCGGCCGGCTTAACCGCCGGCATCTACGGCGCCCGTGCCGGACTCAAGGTATTAATTGTTGAAAAAGCCCTGCTCGGCGGGCAGGTTTCTTCTACCTTTATGATCGAAAATTATCCCGGTTTCCCCAATGGCATTGCGGGTCAAGAACTAACTCAACAGATGGAAGCTCAGGCCCGGCGCCTCGGCGTGGAAACCTCCTGGGGAAATGTTTCTCAAATTAAACCCGGCAAAAATTCGTTTACCACTTACGTTGACGACAAACAAATCAAATCCAAGGCCGTCATCATCGCCTCCGGAGCCGATTCTAAAAAACTGGGCGTGGCCGGCGAAGATCATTTCAGAGGAAGAGGCGTTTCCTACTGCGCGGTTTGTGACGGTCCGTTTTATAAAGATAAAAACATTATGGTGGTCGGCGGCGGAAACGCGGCCATCGAAGAAGCATTATATCTCACCCGTTTTGCGGCCAAAGTTCAAGTTTTGCACCGCCGCAATAAACTACGCGCCGACAAAATGCTCGAGCTCAGAGCCCGGGCCAATTCAAAAATATTTTTTGTCTGGAATGCAATTATCAAAGAAATTACCGGAGAAGAAAAAGTAACCGAAGTTCTGGTCGAAGATACCCAAACCAAAAAAAACCGCAAAGTTAAATGCGACGGAATTTTTGTTTACATCGGATCTTCTCCCAATACCGAATTTATTAAAGATACGATCAAGCTCAATAAAGCCGGCTACATCAAAACCGATGCTAAACTTCAAACCAGTGTCCCGGGTATTTTTGCCGCCGGGGATGTGCTCGACAAAAGACTACGCCAAATTGTAACCGCTGCCGCCGACGGCGCGCTGGCCGCCCAGTCTGCCAAAGATTTTATTGAAGGGAGTGTTTAAATTGACTAAGTCGCTGTACGTTGGAAATTTACCCTGGAATATCACCTCAGAAGAATTAACGGCTGCCTTTGAAGCCCACGGATCAGTCATTTCTTCCCGCATCATTACTGATCGTGACACCGGAAAATCGCGTGGCTTTGCTTTTGTCGAAGTTGAAAACGATGCTGCTCCCAAACTAATCAAAGCCATGAACGGACACGAATTTAACGGTCGTTCTCTCGTGGTTAATGAAGCCCGCCCCAAAAACAAAAAACAATAAAAAGCCAATGGAGCTTAACGCCATAAAAAAACGGGTAGCAAAAATATTAGATACCGAAAGGTACGAACACTCTTTAAGGGTTGCCGATTTCGCCAAAGAACTTGCCGGTATCTATAACGTAGACCGCGAAAAAGCTGAAATTGCAGCCCTCCTCCATGACGTTTCAAGATTTATGGACCGCCCGCAAATGCTTAAAGAAGCTAAAAAATTAAATTTTAATATTTCTCCGATGGAAGAAATTGAACCAAAACTTTTACATGCCCCTTTAAGCGCAAATATTGCAAAAAATGAGTTTGGAATAGTGGATGAAGAAATTTTGTCGGCCATCAAACTGCATACCCTGGGCCGCCCTAACATGACCGATCTTGAAAAAATTATCTATCTAGCCGACCATGCCGAGTCCGGCCGTGACTATCCGGGCATCGACAACATTCGTGAACTAGCGAAAAAAAATTTAGACCAAGCAATTGCACTTTCCACCTCTCGTACTATACAATACTTAGAGGAAAGAAAGCTGCCCATTGACCAAAGAACCATTGAAACCAATCAGTTTTATAATCTGGGAGAAAAAACGTGAGAACCTGGGAATCCGATTATTTTAGCAGGCGCTATAAAACTAAACCACCCAAACGCGGCTTTCCTTGGGGAAAAACGATATTTGCAATCGTTTTTCTTTTGCTTACCTGTTTTTCGGCATTTTTGGGATTTATGATTCCGGTTATTTCTAAATTTGCCCTGCTCGAAACCTTTTTAGCCGTAAGTCCTAACCAACCTTTAATTAGTTCTACCAATATTTTAGTTTTAGGAGTAGATGAAGCTTTTGGCAGCCACCGCTCCGATACCATCATGGTAGTACACCTCGATCCCTACACCCAAAAAACTTCAATTGTCGCCATCCCACGGGACACCATTGCAGTAATTCCGGGGAAAGGTTTGGATAAAATCAACCACGCCTACGTCTTTGGAGGACCGGAATTATCCCGTCAAACCGTGCAAAATTTTCTAGGCGTCAGTATCCCCTACTACGTTACGGTCGACATCCATGGTTTAGCCCGCATCATCGACGAACTGGGCGGCGTAGAAATTACGGTTGAAAAAAGGATGTACTACGTTGACTATGCAGGCGGATTATACATCAACCTGTGGCCCGGCAAACAGGTTTTGTTGGGAAAAGATGCGGTAGCCTACTGTAGATTCCGCCATGATCACGAAGGAGATTTTGGCCGCATCCGCAGGCAACAACAATTTTTGCAAGCGATTGCCGTTCAATTGATGAACCGCAACAACATATTCAAATCCCCAAAACTTTTCCTGGAATTAATCGCCATGGTTAAAACTAATTTAAACAGCCGGCAAATTTTAGGCGTAGCCCTGGGCGTACGCGCCTCTCAGGAGCAAGGGAAAGTAACCATGACTTCGATTCCCGGAATCGGCACCATGATCAACGGCGTTTATTACTACAAACCTGATTCGGTTATGGTTGAACACATTGCCGAAAAATACTTAAGGAAAAAAATCTCAAATATCGGGAGCACCTCACCTTCACCACTTGAGCTCCAAAAGGAAAACGAATCATAGAAAACCTTAAACTTACCGAAATCATAGTTGAAGCCGCCTCCGACAAAAAAGCAAAAGATATTAAAGTAATTGATATCAGCAAAAGATCCACGATTGCCTCTTTTTTTGTAATATGTACCGGCGAATCCACCCCGCAATTAAAGGCCATCCGTGACGCAATCGAAGATAAAGCACGCGCCCACAAAGTAAAAAATATCATACTGGAAGGCGACCCCAAATCGGGCTGGATGATCGTGGATTTAGGCGGCGTTTTAGTCCACATCATGTCCCCCAAAGAACGCGCTTTTTACAATCTGGAAGAACTTTGGGGCGAATCTGGTATAATATACCACGAATAATTTTTGGGGCTGTAGCTCAGCTGGGAGAGCGCTTGAATGGCATTCAAGAGGTCGACGGTTCGATCCCGTTCAGCTCCATTTTTTTCCTGCCTTTTTCCAATACTTTTGCCGCTTTTCCCGGACGGACCTTTTTTAGACCGACCACTAACTCTTTACCCAGCATTCCCATGGCCCTGAAACCGGCAATATCTAAGAGCAGCATGTGCGGCCGAACCGGTTGCACCGTCCTTACTTCTTTGACTGCAAAAAATAGGCAGGCCGCAAAAACCAAACGCAGCATCCCCGAAATAATCAGTAGAAAATAAAAATTAGAGCCCCAGAGGTGCGGCAAAAACTGATAAAACAAGCCGCCAATTAAAGCCCCGGCCCCCAGCCCCAGACCGCTTAAAAAATTATAATATGAAACGCAGCGCTCTCTCTTGTGAGTGACCGCCGCATCAAAAATAAAATTAACCGTCGACAGGTTGTAGCCCGCCCATAAAAATCCGGCCAGCAGCTGAATCAACATGAGATAATAAAAACTTCTGGTAAACAACCACAGAAAAGGAATGAAGCTAATTAATACCGCAGATAAAGTAATAATTTTAAAATTGCCGAATTTATCAGCGAAAATCCCCCAGTACCGCTGGGTAGCATAAGTGGTAAGAATGGTGGCCCCCATCAAAAAAGTGTAATGCACGTAACCAAAACCAACTTCCTTGAGCAAATAAACCGCGAAAAACGGAGAAACAATAGCTACCGCAAACATCAGCCACCCGCAAAAAACAGCAAAACGGGTAAAATTACTGACCCGGATTCTTTTGACAAAATCCGCAAACGAAAAATCAGCAGATTTTTCTGGATGCCAGGGCGGCTCATACATTTTAGTAATAAAATACCACGAAATTAAGCGCATCGTACTGGCCGTGCAAATCAATATGGCAAAACCCGCAAACAGACCAATTGACTCAAAAACGTGCAGTAATAATCCCCCGCTCAGGAGACTGACAAAATAGATAAGGCCCAGCGTCGAACCCCGAAACCCAAAATACTGCCCCCGCTTACTCGGAGGAACATATTGAGAAACCAACGAAGCCCAGGCCGGGGTGGCCAAAAGATTAAAACACGAAGTAACCGCGAAAAGAATAATAAAAACCGCAACCCGCCACCCGCCAAACAGAAACGGCAAAAAATAAGTTGGAATCCACATTAATCCCGCCACCAAAACCGAAAACATCAATGTTTTTTTCCGGCTCCCCAGCCGTTTGGTGATATCCGCCGAATAAAACTGTACAATCGAAACCAGGGAGTTGCGGACAAAGCTTAAAAAACCAATTGCAAAGTTATTGGCGCCAAAAAGCAACGCCAGCGGAGTTATAAACTGATCGGTCAAACCAAACTGGACGGCAGCAAAAACACCGTCCAAAAACGAAAACCTGAGGCTTTGTTTTAATCTGCTTTTTCTTTTTTTTTGCGGTAACACGATAGCCATCAAAAGTGATTATACTGTATTTGAGGAAATCCCTCTACCTTACGCCGGCCTCATTAAAAATCAGGCTGGGCGCATCTGCGTCCAGCGTTACCGAAACTCCCAAAGGCAGGGTTACGTTTGCGCCTCTGCCCCGGGCATGCCCTGACGGAAACCCGTAAACCATGGGAATATCGAGGTCTCCCAGAATATCATCCACAATGTCCCGGATCTTATGTTTTCGGCCGGAAAGATCGCGACAGTCCACCATCCGGCCAAAAATTAAGCCTTTAACTCTTTTAAATTTTCCCGCCAGCTTTAAATGCAAAAGAATATTATCAATTACCTCCAGATCCTCATCAATATCCTCTAAAAATAATATCTTATAATCCGTGTCAATGTCATAGGGGGTGCCGATACCGCTCACCAGCATGGACATATTTCCTCCGATCAGAATGCCGGTTGCCCGGCCGCTGCGGAGGGTCTTTAAATTTGGAAAACTCACTTCTCCCGCGGGACGGGCCTGCATTAAGGTACGCAGCAGGTACTCTAAAGTTATGGAGCTCATGTTTTTATGGATTTCTCCCGCCACCACCGGACCATGAAACACCACCATATTGGCAATCCGCTGCAGAGACTCTAGAAGAACCGTAATATCGCTGTAACCCACAAATATCTTGGGGTTGCGGCTGATAATTTTTTGATCCAGAAACGGGATGGTGCGGATTGATCCGTAACCGGCCTTGGCGCAAAAAATTGCCTTAACTTCTTTATCGGCAAACATGCGGTTGATTTGCTCGGCGCGCGCATCGTCGTGGCCCGCCATTGACCAGTGCCGGCTGAAAATGGAACGATCATATTTAACCTTAAATCCCAGCCTTTTGAGCTGCGCGACCCCTTTCATAAAACGATCGCGGTCAAAAGACCAGGCCGGGGCCACAATTCCAATCGTATCGCCGCGCCGCAGTCTTTTGGGTTTAGTTAAAAATAATTCGGAAAGTCTTACCATAATTATATTGACTCGTCCTCAGCTTTTGCTTTAGCCAGCCAGATCGAGCGATGGATGATGGGCTTTTTGCCAACCTTATGCATCCAGGCACGCTCCGCGAAGGTTTCGGCAATATGCTGCACTACTTCCGGCACCGGCCCGCCCACTTTGGTGGGCCGTACGCAAAGTTCACACTGGTCATTAACATAATCAATAATGACAAAGCGCCGGTCTTTGCCCTTGCCGGTTAAAGCAATTTCGGTGCTGAAAAAATTCATGTTTACAATCCGGGCAATTTCTGAAACGTAGCGTGCCAGCGGTAATAAACGGTACTTATACATTTTGCGCAGACTAATGTGCTGATAATGACCGGTACTAAAATCCCAGAAACACGGAATAATCTCTCCGAACAGGCAATAAACCCTGAACCAGGCCGGCAAATCCTCGAGCATGGTGGGAACAATTTTTTCCTGCAGGAGAAAATTATCGCCCCGGCTAAAGTGCCGGGCTTCCGCAATTTGGGCCAAGTCACCGGTAGCCTCTTTAACCACCCCGTGCTGTCCAAAACCGCGTGCCGGTTTAATGATAAACGGTTTTCCCAGTTTTCTGATTTGCTCTTTACTTAAAGTAAAATCATCCGGCTGCCAGTTTCGCACCACCACCGTATAGGGCACCGGCAAAGTGGCTTCCACTAAATCAAAATGAGTTACCGACTTATCCGCCGACGTGCGGGCATTATCCGGATCGTCAACCACCACCCCGCCACCATCTTTCACCACATAGCAAATTTTCGTGTATATATCTTCGGGGTTATAATAATTTGACTCGTTATCAACCAGAAAGTTAACCTTAATTTTATGAGATTCGATTTTGTTTAAGATTTCGGGGGCATTTTTTTCGTTGATCCATAAAAATTTAAGGTCTCTTAATGAACATTCTTTTTTGAGCCACTTCAGCAAGGATTCCTTTTTATCTCCAACAAAAATAAACGCCAAATCATATTTGATCATTTTTCATTTCCACCTCATTTAATTTACGTTGCATCTTTCCAGGGCTGCATCTAAAATCCGCCTCACCAGATCAGCATATTCGATACCTAAAAGCCGGGCCATGATAACCATGTCTCCCGAAACCGGATTAAGCCCGGGAAGCGGATTAACCTCTAAAAAATACGGCTTTCCCGAATCGTCAATCCTAAAATCAAAGCGGCTGACGTCACGGCAGCCCAACGCCGGATAAAGTGTTTTAACAAAATATTCAATGGTTTTTAAGGTTGTATCGCTGATGCCGGCCGGACAAATATAATCCACCAGCTTCGTATAATTTCGCTTAACCTCGAGCGAATAAACAAAATCGCTCAGTTTCATGGTGCGGGGACTGATTTCCATGGCTCCCAGGATCTGGGGAAAATGGTTGCCGATTACGCCCACGGTTATTTCTTTTCCGGTGATAAATTTTTCAATGACGATGGGGCTGCGGGGATAATTTTCTTTTAGCCAGAAAGCTTTTTCTTTTGCATCCGCTATATTTTCTACTTTGGAATCCAGCCGGATGCCCTTGCTGGACCCCTCAAAAGCCGGCTTCAATATAACCGGAAAGTTAAGCACCGCAAAATTAAATTCTTTGGGATCAGTAACCACGTAATAATCGGGGGTATTGACGCCTACTTCAGTGGCAATTCTTTTGGCTGATATTTTATCCAGCGTAAGCGCCGCCGCTAAAGGATCCGGCCCAGAATACGGAACCCGCAGCATCTCAAAAATTGCCGGCATCTGTGCTTCGCGTGAACGGCCAAAATATCCTTCTGCAATGTTAAAAACAAAATCGATTTCGTTATCAAAAATTTTTTCAACTACCTCTACCCCAAACCCAAGTTTTACACATTCATGGCCCAAGTCAGTAATGATCCGGCATAAAGCGTTAATCGTTTCGGCGGAGTCAAACTCTTCGAACGCATCGTCGGGCAATGAGCGCGCAAATCTCATTTTTTTAGCATCGGACTTTAAGTTATAAGTTAATCCTATTTTCATTGTAGATAAAACTTTGGTGCTTATGATTTCTCATTGTGATCAAACTTCCGTCCATGGACAACAAATAATTCGGCTGCAGCGGTATTTTACCTCCACCCCTAACCGCATCCACGACAAAGGTTGGGACCGCCAGGCCGGACGTATGCCCCCGCATCCCCTCGATGATCTCAATGCCTTTTGCAATTGGCGCACGAAAATGCGAGGTACCGCTAACCATATCACAATGGTACAAATAATACGGCCGCACTCCGATTTTTAGCAGACCATGACAAAGTTTGGTCATCGTTGCTACATTATCATTAATCCCCTTAAGAAGCACCGACTGGTTATTAACCGGAATACCGCTTTCAATAATTCTTTGCACCGCATCTGTTGAATGCAAAGTAATTTCTTTAGCGTGATTAAATTGGGTGTTAATCCAGATCGGCCGGTATTTTTTTAAAACCTGCAGTAGTTCATAACTGATCCGCCACGGACTAACTACCGGTGCGCGGGTGCCAATCCGGATAATTTCCACGTGTGGAATGGCCCGCAGATTAGCTAAAACTTCATCCAGATGCTCATTGGAAAGCGTAAGCGGGTCACCCCCGGAAATAATTACGTCTCGGATTTCCGGGTGATCTTTGATGTAATCAATCATATGATAGATTTCTTGCAGGCTGTAAGAATGGCGGCCCATCTTCCAAAGGCGCTTGCGGGTGCAATGGCGGCAATTCATAAAACATACATTGGTCAAAATTAAAAGCACCCGGTCGGGGTAGCGATGCACCAGTCCCGGCACGGGCGAAGATTTTGCTTCTTCCAGCGGATCATCCATTTCAGCATCCAGATCAGTTAGCTCTTCCACCGACGGACAAAGCTGTTTCATTACTGGATCATCCGGAGAATTTTCTGCTAAAGATAAATAGTATGAAGTGGTTTCAAAAGGATATTTGGCAGTAACTTTTTGGTAATCATCAAAAGTAATTAGATCTTTAATTTTGTCGTATTGAGTATAAGTGGTTTCTCTTAATATTAGCGGCGGAGGCTCTTCCTCCAAATCAGTTATTCCTTGCAACCCGGTTACTTGTCTTACCGACCTTTTCATGACCCCCTCCATTCATTTTGGCTGCAGATTATGCACCCCTACCCCCCGCATGTCAACTAATATTTATGAATATTTTTCGCTTGAAAATTGAACCAAATTTTGAGATAATATCAAGCTTGTATGCCTCATTTAAACTTCATTATATAGATAAGGGGGAACGTGTGTGCTCATGGTAAAAAAACGCAAGAAAAAATCAACCAAAGGAAAGGGGAAAAACAAAATGGCTAATCAGAAAATGGTCTACTTTTTTGGCAGCGGACGAGCAGAAGGTAAAGGAACCTGGAAAGATTTATTAGGAGGAAAAGGAGCGGGTCTGGCTGAAATGACAGATGCCGGAGTTCCGGTCCCACCTGGATTTACGATTACAACCGAAGTTTGCAACAAATTTTATGATTTAGGCAAAAAAATTCCTGCCGGCCTTGAAGCCCAAATGGACGATGGCATCAAAAAAGTAGAAAAATCCATGCGGTTAAAATTTGGCGACCGCAATGACCCTCTCCTCTTTTCAGTTAGATCCGGAGCAAAATTTTCCATGCCCGGAATGATGGATACCGTTTTAAACCTGGGATTAAATGATGACACGGTCGCGGGTTTTATCAATAAAACCGGCAACGAAAAGTTTGTACTCGACTCTTACCGCCGTTTTATTCAAATGTTCGGCAACGTGGTTATGGATATTGAAAAAAATGAATTTGAAGACATTTTGCACGCTAAAAAAGTTGAAGTAGGCGCAAAGTCTGACGCCGACTTAGATGCCGTCGCACTCCGAGATATTATCCGAAAATTTAAAGCTAAATATAAACAACTCACCGGAAAAAATTTCCCGCAGGATCCAAAAGAACAATTAAGAATGGCACGCAACGCCGTATTTAATTCCTGGAATAATCCGCGCGCCAACACCTACCGCAAATTAAATGACATTCCCGATAATTTAGGAACCGCGGTTAACGTTCAAACCATGGTCTTTGGAAACATGGGCAATGATTCGGCCACCGGAGTAGGCTTTACCAGAAACCCGGCCACCGGAAACAAAGAATTTTATGGTGAATATTTACTAAATGCGCAGGGCGAAGACGTCGTCGCCGGTGTCCGAACTCCGCAACCCATTGTAAAACTGGGCAAAGACATGCCGCCCGTTTACAAACAATTAAGAAACATTACTTCCAAACTCGAAAAACACTATCGTGACGTGCAGGACTTTGAATTTACGGTTCAACAAGGCAAACTTTTCATGCTGCAAACCCGTAACGGAAAACGCACCGCCGCCGCGGCCGTAAAGATTGCCGTGGATATGGTAAAAGAAGGATTACTCACTAAAGAAGAAGCAATACTGCGTGTTGATCCTCAACAACTAGATCAATTGCTCCACCCCATTATCGATCCTAAGGCAAAAGTAAGTGTTTTGGCTAAAGGTCTGCCGGCTTCTCCAGGAGCCGCTACCGGAGTTGCCGTTTTTACTGCCGATGAAGCTGCTGCTCGTGGAGATAAGGAAAAAGTTATTCTTATTCGTCAAGAAACTTGTCCAGATGATATTCACGGAATGGACGCCGCTCAAGGAATTTTAACTGCTAGAGGCGGAATGACATCCCACGCTGCGGTTGTTGCCAGAGGAATGGGTAAATGCTGTGTAGCCGGATGTGAATCTATCTCCGTAAGTGAAAAAGGCAAAAAGTTTACCATTGGCAGCACTACCGTAAAAGAAGGCGACTGGGTAACTCTTAACGGAACTACCGGCGAAGTTATTTTAGGTAAAGTTCCAACCATCGAACCTCAACTGACCGGAGAATTTGGCATACTGATGAAATGGGCCGATGAAATTCGCACCATGAAAGTCAGAACCAATGCTGATACTCCACATGATGCAACTGTAGCTCGCGACTTTGGCGCCCAAGGAATAGGTCTTTGCCGCACCGAGCACATGTTTTTTGCAGAAGATCGCCTGCCAATCGTTCAAGAAATGATCTTAGCCGATAACAAAGCTGACCGTAAAGCCGCGGTGGCAAAGCTTTTGCCTATGCAAAAGGCCGACTTCAAAGGTATCTTCAAAGCCATGAAAGGGCTACCGGTTACCATTCGATTACTCGATCCCCCACTCCATGAGTTCTTACCCAAAAGAGAAGAATTAATGGTTGAAGTAGCAGTTATGAAAGTAAAAGGCGAAGACAAAGAAAAGATTAAAGTTAAAGAAGCTCTCTTAAAACGCGTTGAAGACTTACACGAATTTAACCCGATGCTAGGTCACCGTGGTTGTCGTTTAGGTATCTCCTACCCCGAGATCACCGAAATGCAAGCCACTGCCATTTTTGAAGCTGCGGCCGAACTAGCTAAACAAAACATCAAGATCATTCCTGAAGTAATGGTACCGCTCGTTGACTTAGTAAAAGAATTAGAAGACCAAAAAGCAGTCATCGATGCAGCCGCTAAAGCAGTAATGAAAAAGCACGGCAAGAAAATTCAATATTTAGTTGGGACCATGATTGAATTGCCCAGAGCTTGTGTGACCGCTGACGAAATTGCTAAAGTAGCTGAGTTTTTCTCATTTGGTACAAACGATTTAACCCAAACCACTTTTGGTTATTCAAGAGATGACGCCGGAAAGTTCATTATGCAGTACATCGACAAAGGAATTTTTGAAAAAGATCCTTTTGTTACGATTGACGTAGACGGCGTTGGACAATTAGTTAAAATGGGTGTTGATAAAGGACGCAAAACCCGCAAAGACCTTAAAGTAGGTATCTGCGGAGAACACGGCGGTGACCCGGCTTCCGTAGAGTTCTGTTATAAAATCGGGCTTAACTACGTAAGTTGTTCGCCTTACCGAGTGCCAATCGCCAGACTTGCCGCTGCTCAAGCAGTTATAAAATTCGGCGCCAAAAAGACAAAGAAAAAAGCTAAGCGCAAAAGTAAATAAGATTAATTAGCCAACGTTTCCCAGGGAGGAAATCTCTTTGACCATAAGGGCCGAGATTGAAGAGCGCGAAAAAAAGTATATGTCTCCGTATGCGTGCCTGGCTGCCAACAGCAAGGGGCGCAAACGCAAAGAGAAAGAATGCGATCTGCGCACTGTTTTTCAGCGTGATCGCGATCGGATTATTCACTCCAAGGCTTTTCGCCGGCTCAAACATAAAACCCAGGTTTTTATTTCGCCGATTGAAGATCATTTTAGAACCCGTTTAACTCACACCCTCGAGGTTTCTCAAATCGGGCGCACCATCGCCCGCGCTTTGCGCCTAAACGAAGATTTAGCCGAAGCCATCGCATTAGGACATGACTTAGGGCACACCCCTTTCGGGCATTCCGGCGAAGACGTAATCGATTATATTTTAAAAACGTTTTATAAATCGCATTTTAAACATAACGAACAAAGTTTGCGCGTGGTTGATTTCATCGAAAAAGACGGCAAGGGATTAAATTTAAGCCACGAAGTAAGAGACGGCATTATGTATCACCCGCAAAAAGAAAAAACCTTTCCCGAAACGCTGGAAGGACGCATTATCCGCCTGGCGGATCACATTGCTTACATCAATCACGACACCGAAGACTCGATTCGCGCCGGAATCATTAAAAAAGAGGATTTGCCTAAAGCCGCCATGCAGGTACTAGGAGGTAATCCTTTAGATACCTTAGTTAAGAACGTAATAAAAAACAGTATCGACTCTCCGGAACTAAAGATGGATAAAAATGTGGAAGGCGCCATGCAGGAACTTTATAGTTTTCTGTATAACAACGTTTATCTTAATCCGCTCGCTAAAAGCGAAGAATGGAAAACCGATAATTTAATTAAAACTTTATTTAGATATTACATGGATCATCCGCAGGCGCTTTATGATTACGATAAAAACTGGAACGAACATCAGCTAGTTCAAGCCGTGGTTGATTTTATCGCCGGCATGACCGATCGCTTTGCAATTAATAAGTACGAAGAACTCTTTGTACCTCACGAGTGGAGAATTAAGTGATCAAGCACCAAACCATCCAAGCCATAAAAGAAAAGGCCAACCTGGTAGATATTATTTCCGAATACGTTAACTTAAAAAAACGCGGAAAAAACTACGTAGGGCTCTGCCCTTTTCACTCGGAAAAAACCGGCTCTTTTACGGTTAGCCCCGAAAAAGAAATGTTCCATTGCTTTGGCTGTCATGTGGGAGGCAATTTGTTTTCCTTCATCATGAAAATAGAAAATGTCGACTACCCCAGCGCGATCGAAATCCTGGCCAAAAAAATGGGAATCCAGGTTTTATACGATCACGCTAAGGGCAAAAGTAAAAGCGAAAAAGAAAAGATCTATAAAATCAACGAAATGGCGCTGGCTTTCTTTAAGGCCCACCTTGAATCTTCCGCCGGCAAAGCCGCTAACCAATATCTTGAAAAACGCGGCATCGCCCAGGAATTAATCGCTTCTTTTGAGATCGGCGCCTGCTCGGACGCGTGGGATGACCTTTATAAACACCTGATTTCTCGCGGCGCTGACCCCAAATATATTTTAGCTTCGGGTTTAGTGATTAAAAAAGAATCCGGCGAGGGTTACTTCGATCGCTTTAGAGGACGAATTATCTTTCCGATTCGCGATACCAACCATCACCTTTGTGGTTTTGGCGGAAGAGTATTTCTTACAGGAGAACCGAAGTACCTGAACAGCCCCGATACCCTGGCCTACAATAAAAGTGAAATACTTTACGGGCTAAATTTAGCCAAAGAAAGAATTAAAGCTACCAAAACCGCGGTACTGGTAGAAGGCTATTTAGATTTAATCTCTTGTTTTCAGGCCGGGGTCGATGTTTCCTGTGCAAGCTTAGGTACGGCCCTCACCTCTCAACACGCCAAACTGCTCAAAAGATACGCCCAAAGAGTGGTTTTATGTTTCGACTCGGATCAGGCCGGATCCAAAGCCGCCGAGCGTTCGATTGAAGTATTGCGCAATTTAGATATTTCGGTAAGAGTTTGCAATTTAGCGCCCTATAAAGATCCGGACGAGCTCGCCAAAAAAGAAGGCCCGCAAAGCTTAAAAGATCGCCTTAAAGCCGCAAAACCACATTTACAATACAAGTTAGAGGCCATCCAATCCCGCTATAACCTTAGGGATATCGAAGAAAAAGCTAAAGCCGCCGCTGAGGCTGCCGCAGTCATCGGCAAAGAAAATAATAAAGTTATCCAAAGTGAATACGTGAAAATCGCATCCGATCTTTTGCAAATTGACGTAAACACACTCAAGTCGGAAATAAAAAAATCTTCATTTTACGGAAACAGCAAAGGAAAAAGCTTAACTAAACAAATAACCGTCAAACCCAAATCTAAAACCGAAGAAGCGGAAAAAATTGTTTTGCAATTGGCGCTGGGCAATCAAGACTATTACACCCTAGCCATTGAGGAACTTTCCAAGGATCAGCTGTTGTCTAAAGAAGCAGCCGAGATCTTGACCCAGCTAAGCACCCTTCCTAAAGAAGAAATCAAAAAAGAAAAACTGCTCTTTGAGAAACTTGAAAGTGAAGAGGCCAAAAAACTGCTGGCAGAAATCAGTGTACTGGAGCCCATTCGGGGCGATTTTGAAAAAGTATTTAGCGATTGCTTAAATGTGATCAAAGCCAGCCAGCTTAAATCTCAAATTGAGCACCTCAAAACAGAAATAAATTCGGCTGAAAAAACCGGTGATGTCGAAAAAGTTAGCAGCCTACACCAACAGTATGCAAAACTATGCAGTGAGATGCGAGAAGCAAACTTTAGATAATCACAATGGGAGGGAAAAGATTTCGAGATAAAGTGAAATTTTCAGTGGTTATATTCGATATTAAAACGAAAGGAGCAAACCATTATTATGATACAAAAAAAAGAAGAATTAGAAGAGCTTCGTAGTTTAGCTGCGAAAAAGGGTTATGTTACACCCGAACAGCTCATCACGCTATATCCCCAAGCCGGAAAAAGCCTTAACGAAATTGAAGCGCTGATTGACGGCGGGGTAGAAATCATTGAACCCAAACCCCAAAAGTCACCGACCGGATCAGCACAAAAACTGCAGGCCGAGTTAAAAGGGATCGGGGTAGATGATACGGTGCGCATGTACCTGCGCGAAATCGGCAAGTTTTCGCTGCTGACCTCGGAAGAAGAAGTTTATCTCGCCAAACGGATTATTGCCGGCGATATTACCGCTAAACACCGGTTAGTAAACTCTAACTTGCGCTTGGTAGTGTCCATCGCCAAAAAATATACCGGTCGCGGCATGCTTTTCCTGGATCTAGTCCAGGAAGGCAACCTCGGGTTAATCCGTGCGGTTGAAAAATTTGATTACAAAAAGGGTTATAAATTTTCAACCTACGCTACCTGGTGGATCCGCCAA
Source organism: Candidatus Margulisiibacteriota bacterium (assembly GCA_018823125.1). Taxonomy (GTDB): domain Bacteria; phylum Margulisbacteria; class WOR-1; order JAHJIW01; family JAHJIW01; genus JAHJIW01. The sequence continues at coordinate 159,120 of JAHJIW010000011.1, forward strand.
GCCATTACCCGATCGATTGCCGATCAGGCGCGCACTATTCGTATTCCGGTACACATGGTCGAAACCATAAACCGGCTGCGAAAAACTTCACGCATGCTTCTGCAAAAGTTGGGACGACGCCCAACCGAAAAGGAAATTGCAAAACGCTCCCGCATGTCGATCGCTAAGGTACGGGAAATTATCAAAATTTCTCAGGTACCATTATCATTGGAAATGCCGGTAGGCGACGAAGATTCTTCCCGCCTGGGCGATTTCGTTGAAGATGCCGCGATCCAAGCACCGGACGAAGTGGTGATGCATGGGCTTTTGCGTGATGATATCGAAGACGTCATGTCTTCTTTAACCGAGCGCGAAAAAACCGTATTAAAACTTCGTTTTGGTCTGGATGACGGACACCCACGAACCCTTGAAGAAGTGGGAAAAGTATTTAACGTTACGCGTGAACGTATTAGACAAATCGAGGCTAAGGCGCTGCGGAAATTAAAACATCCGACACGCTCGAGAAAATTAAAAGAATATTTAAAATAAGCGCGGCAACCTAAGCAATCTTAAAAGCCAAACCCTAAAAAGTTTGGCTTTTTTATTGAATTTTTCAACACCCGACCGTTACTTGATATAAGTTATAAACTTTGATAAACTTTTTCCAAGTGGGCCCATAGCTCAAGGGCAGAGCGCTCGGCTCATAACCGATCGGTTGTTGGTTCGAATCCATCTGGGCCCACTTAAATCCCATATTTCCTGCCCTGCAAAAAAAACCTCCAAAAAGTGAAATTTTCTTCATGAAATTGCGATAAACACATAGTTATTACATTATATATAGGACGTGATTTTAAATGGCGATACAATTAAGAGGAAATGTATTACGTGCAGCAAATAAGAACCGCACTTTAAATCGAATGATGGACCAGGCCGGAAGGATAATTCATAAGGCAAACCCTACCTATATGCTTGGCTGGTCAAGGTTAGCGGTATACATCTTCGATAAAGCGAAACCAAATTCTACGCTTACTATTTCCAACCAAGGCATTTGTTTAGATGAAGAATTTATCTCCGCGCACAACCCTTTTAGTCATCTGGTAGACCGTAAACCCATAATCATCCAATTTAATTTCTCGAGGCCAATTGATCTGATCGAATTTGGACGCACGCTTATTGGTTTAGGCAAAAAGCATCCCGTTCAATCGGATGGTAACTGGGCATACTGGGAACACCTCATGCCAAGAGTGTTGGAGAGAACCACTAAAGTCAGCGAAATTAAAAAAATGGATAGTTGTTTTTCGATTATGCTGCAGGATTATAAAGACCGGATCGGCAACCCCGACGAATACATAATTGGATCTATCGTTCCTTTATTTGATAGTACCACTATAATGGAAGAACTTGAAGCCGCAACCAGCCTGGTTGAAGGCTACTACCTTTCATTTTCCGGCGCACCACATTATTATGTTGCAGATACTCTTCCTGCGCTGATCAGAAAAGCGAGAAGCATGAGCCGCATAAGCATCGGCACACTGGTTACGCTGGACATTACGGCCAAAAGTCTAGTACAGCATATCGTTGAGCTCGGGGATTTAAGCGAACAATTCGACAGCGTGGACAATTGTTTTGAACGGCTTATTCCCGCCATGGTAAACGCCATAAATACCCGGGAAGAATTTGAATCCCTGTCAGAAAGCGTTTATCAACTTTCTCAAACAATTATGGGAAATTACGAAAACCCAGCAACCAGAGAAGGCCTATTTAGAGGAGTAATCCCCCAAATTATTACTAAAGCTACTTCGTATGAAGCACAACTGGCATGGTTTAACGCTATTCGACCCTTACTCGACGCATGCGAAACAAGCATTGATAGTCCGTACAGAAGAGGATACGTCGGTGAATATTTTATCGCCCGCATGATAGAAGATGCTGAAACCTTAGAGGAATTAACTCGAGAAACTGAAAGGGCCATTACACAACGAACGCAATATTCACTTAATTCCGCCGTATCATCTGCATGGAACCCAAATCCTGACAGCGCAGTAACTAATGCATATGCAAGGTTTACCGGATAACACCTCATATTGATACCCTCGATAGGATTAGGTATAATCGCAGTAGGAATCAATGTACCCTACTCCAAAAAAAGAGGTGTTTAATCATGGCTGACGAAAAAAGCGCAAATGTAAAAAATCTGCTGGAACAAATTGAAACTTTTGAAAAAACCATCGAAAATCTTAATAAGAATGTCGAAATCCTCAAACAAAAACTAAAAGAGAAAAAAGAAAAATACGGCGAAGACATGTCCAAATGGCCGGAACCAGAAAAAAAGGGAGAATAATCTCCCCATGTCCAAAAAAATTGTTGTTTTTACTGATGGTGCCTCACGCGGAAATCCTGGAGAATCTGGAATCGGGGTTGTAATTAAATCCGGTAAAAAAAATCTGCTCGAAATATCAGCTTACATCGGAACCGCTACCAATAACATTGCCGAATACATGGCTTTTATCAGAGGGCTGGAAGAAACGTTAATCTTAGGTCATAAAAACGCTGAATTTTGCCTAGACAGTGAGCTGCTCGTAAAACAAATCCAAGGTGAATACAAAGTAAAAAATGAAGGCATCAAACCACTTTACCTGCACGCCAAAAACTTGATCAGCAAATTTAAATCTTTCTCGATCACTCACGTCCGCCGTGAAGCCAATAAAGAAGCCGATCAGCTGGCTAATAAAGGCATTGACGAACAAGTTAAATCCGGGCTGCCCCTCTTTAGCGACTAAGCATAAAACCCGATTATAAATACTCCCGCCAGCATAAAAACAATTCCGACTAAACGACTTAGCACATTTCTTTCTTTAAAAACTAAAAACCCCAGTACACTTCCCACCAAAATACTAACTCGCTTAACTGAAATGGCATAAGCTACATGGGTTAGCGAAACCGCTTTAAAGTGACAGATAAAAATTATGGCGAAAACAAAACTTAATAAAAAGTATAATAAAAAACGATTAAATTTTAAATTGAATGTGCAAATCTTCTTTTGAACCCGATAAAACACGATGGGCGTAAAGGCTAAAAACAACATAATGGGAAAAGCGAGCGCCATAAACTTAGGCTGCGACAGGAGAATCATTTTTTTACCCAAAACCGCATCTAACCCATACATAAAAGCCGCCATTAACATGAGGCGGGGACCGGACCACCTAAAAATTGCTATCACCGGAGCAAAAAATCCTTTTCTCACTTCTTTGATATTTAAAACGTAGCTGCCAAAGACAATTAATAAGATTCCTAACAGCCCTACTCTGCTTACTTTTTCTCCCAGAATAATCCACGAATTAAAAATCACAAAAATCGGGGAAAACGCGAGAAAGGGTAATGCTAAAGAAAGCTGTGATTGACGGATAGCTTTGAGATATAAAATATAGGCTAAGATATCTACCGGAATAATGATAGCAATGAAGTACCAAAACTCATGGGTAATGCGAAAAGGCCCCAAAAGAAAGATACCAACAATCGCAAAAGGAACGATAAACACCGACCGCATCCAGGCCACGATAAACTCATCGTCTTTTTTCATTAAAAACTTAGCTAGAAGGTCTCCAAAACCGGTGGCTAAAGCAGCTAATAATGCAAAACTAATCCAGGACATAATGGGGATATTTTAGCACAGATGCAGATTTATATAAGAAAAAACTATCTGACTAACGGGACCGCCATAATTGGATTTCTTCCGGCGATAGCCTGTACTAATTCCCATCCAGAAGAGATCTGTTCGAAACCTGCAATAGAAAAATAAAAATCCTCCACCAGACGATCGCCAAACAACAAACCTTCCGGGTAATAGCATTGCCCATCAAAAATCAGCGGGCGATTCGATGCGATCATCTTACCTCTTGTATTAATTTGTTCCGCTTCATTCCATGTATAGACCAACCGGGAAGAAGAAGCCGCCCGAAAGACTTCTTTATTTCTAATTATCTCAAATAATCTATCCGCCCTGGGCAAAAACCCCACGTCGCAGACTATTTCATGAGAACTGCTACCAAATCTATGAACAACGCCGGTTCTCTTAACGGTAATATTATGTTCTCGACTAATTCTAAAAAAATTATAAATCGCAAAAGGTTCACGAATTCCCCGAACGTGAACAAATGTACCGCCAAAAACATCACCAGAAAAACCTCCTGCAGTAAATCCTGTAACTATATCGGTAACAGGAGGCGTAACAGGGGCTCGGCTAATCGGCAATCTTTCTGAAGCACGCACCGCCAAATCATCAGCAAACTCTTTTACAACCTCAAGCTCAATTCTTATCTCATCATCTCTACGCAGAATTTCAGTAATCTTAACTTCTAGTCTTTTTCCTTGCGGATAGCCGTGAATATTTCTCAATAGCCCATCCTTAGGAATACCTTTCAATATTACAAAAGTACCAATCCCGATATCTCTTTTAACAACACCAGTTCTAATATCTCCAACCGAAATCGTTTGACCGTCAGAAAAACCACAAGAATTAATTGGGGTACCCCACCCCCTCCTTTTAGGCCCACGCCGCTGCGCAGGATCAGGCAATCTAGATTGTTGCCGTTGCTGTCTAAATCCTTGTTCAATTAGATTTGGTCCACCCTTTTTACCCATAATATACGCTTTCCTCCGCTAAGACTTCTTCGTCAAATTCACGAAAAAATTTCACTTTCAATAGTCGTTTTTTGGGGGATTGCGAAGCGTGTTTGCATAGGCCATTTATCGGGAAAATAATAGTATAAGAAATCAATTTTCGGTATAATATACCCCGAGTAGGCTAGATGATCGCTCCTATCCTAGTGGTAGAGAGAGGAAAGTCCGGACTCCAAAAGCAAGGGTGCCCCGTAACGCGGGGTCAGAGTAATCTGAAGGAAAGTGGCACAGAAATTATACGGCCGAATCTAACCCTAAAGGTTAGATGGTAAAGGTGAAACTGGGAGGTAAGAGCTCCCACACGACAGCTAGGTAACTAGCGGTGCGCTAAACCCCACCCGGAGCAAGATCAAATAGGGAAAGAGTTAGCTTTTCTCGTTATTATCCCGAGTAGATCGCAAAGATTTCTGCAGTAATGTAGAAACAAGACAGATGATCATCTCCGCCTCAGGCGGAACAAAATCCGGCTTATCGGCCTGCTCACCCTAAGCTTAAAGTCGCAAATAATTCGAGAATAACAAATGAGAAATTTATTTTTTTGGATTACTATTTATGCTTTGGCACTGGCTTCAAGCCAATTATTGCTTAAATACGGTCTATACCAAATCGGGGCCTTCAATATTAAAAGCATTAAAGATCTTTTGGCCATCCTTGCAGTAATTATCAAAAATCCCTATATCATATTTGGAACATTAATTATGGCTTCTACTTATTTTCTCTGGATAACCATTCTTTCGTGGTTCAAGCTAAGCCTGGCTTTCCCCTTGACTTCCATAGCATTCATTTTTGTGGCAATCCTTTCTTATTTTATTCTCAACGAAAAACTTTTGCCTCATAATTATCTGGGGATAGCCATAATCACAATAGGAATCTTTTTCCTTCTTTATAAACAATAAATTCCATGCTTTAATCTTTAAAGCAAATCTGGCTTATCGGCCTGCTTGTCCCGAGTTTATCGAGGGGCTCAGAGCATCTCTCTCAAAATCTCCAACGCCTTCTGCTGGTTTAATTTTTCGAGGCGGGTACGTTCCAACATCAATTCGCGGGTAAAATTATGCAAAAGCAGAGGATCTTTAATAACAAAGTTATTGAAGTCTTTTAGCAGTGCGCGGCGAAGATCGGTTAATTCTTTCCAGTGCTTTTGCAGGGTTTCATAGTGGTGGGCATATTTTTGGATAGTAACCACATACTGATAGGTATCAAACTGCAATCCTAAGACTTTTTCCATATTTATTTTTAGATTTCCGCTGCGGCGGTATGCGATGCCTTCATTGATCAGGGTTCGAATTTCGTCTTCGGATAATTTTTGTTTGCGGATAATTTTATCAGCAATGATAACATCTTCCGGCAGAGATTGAACCTCTAAGGATGTCAGCGACAAACCAAAATAAAGCTTATAGCTGGCTCTTTCTTTTACCTGAATTAAGTCTTCGCGATACGGATCCTTAACAAAATCATAGCAGGTTTTATACAGCTCAAAATTTTGACTATAATTGATACATGCATCTAATTCATCATGGGGCGCAGAAAGAACCTTAATCAGATCATTGATCAATTGCCGCTCTTCCATCATTAAATCACCGGAAGAGTGAATTAATTCCGGAAAGGGTGTCCGGTCATCTTTAGTAGTCTGGATTGAATAAGTTCCAAAGGGATGGCTCCCCCACCGCACCGACTCGACCTCCCCGCTGGCATTACTAACCGGATCATAATAAGTATATTCTCTTTCTTCTGGCGGATGACTTAAATCTCCCTGTAAAACTTTTGGGATTTTGACCCACTCGCCTTTTTTATTCTGGTAAACCCACGCCCCATCCTCTTTTTTGATCTCCCCTCCCATTGGAACAACCGTCTGGTCATGGTAAATATTTGAAACATAGTCTTTTACTTTACGAAAAACCTTAAAATTTCCCGTTGAGGTTGGATAAGCTAAATGCTCTTCAAAAATCGGCTTGCCATCTTTATCACGGCCCTGAACCAGATACATTTTTGCCTGGGGACCTCCCTTTACTTCTACTTTGGCAAAAGGTTTATCTTTAATATTAATAATCCAATAGCCGGATAATGGATAAACAGCTACCTCCACTTCGCCGGTCACAAAGGTTCCCTTTAATTTATCCAGATCATCTTTAAAGTTAACCAGGTGGGCCAGGTACGGCACCGTATCAATTGTTTTCTGGTCAGCTTTTGCAGAGTAATCATGGACTACTAGCTTAGTACCAACCGGCAAAAGCTCAAAAAGAAACTGAATATTGCGCGGTGAAAGGTGCATGCATCCATGACTCTTATAAAGATCGCCTAAAATCTCATTAAGCAGCAAACCAAAATTATAATCATTCAAAGCTTTAACCGAATAAAAATTAATGCCCTTGGCTTCCTCTGTACCGGCCTCTTTAATCAACTTGTACATAATATCACGTTCACGTTGGTTAAAAAGAAACGCCTTTTCATCCGGTTTAAAGAAGGTAGAAAAAGATAAATCGGTAAGATATTTGGCCTGCAGAGGGAGCTCGGCAATTTTAAACTCTAAACGATTACTCAACCATTCTTCCATAACATTTTGACGATTTTCAACCGACAAAATCCCCATTTCCTCAAAGTCCTGGCGAGATTTTTCTCTTAAAAACTTCCATAATTGCCAATCTTTTTTAACTTTTTCGTACCAGTGGGCATATTTTCTAATTAAAGTGTCATTTAGCTGAAGATAATAATATAACCCCAGCGCTTGTTGCCGGGCCAGTTGATTACGAGGAAGTCGATTTTCCTTATATTCCTTAAAAGATTTTTCTACTCTGGGATCAATCAGTTCCTGATCCTTCACCGTAAGGGAGATGCCATTATAAAGTTTGTAATAACTCAACAGCTGCGGAGCAACCTTGGACGAAGAAGTTTTTCCTTTGGATTCTACAAATTCATATAAATCCTTATAAAAGCGAAAGTTTTCATTTTTAGAAACACAATAATCAAAATCGTCCGGTCCGGGTAAAGTTGTAATATGCACTAAATCTTTTATCAGAACAATTTGTTCATAGAGGAGTTCTCCGGCGGCATACCCCATCTCCGGATAATGATTTTTGCCGTCTTTGGTCCAAAGTAAAACATATTTTCCAAAATCGTGGCCGGCAAAACGGGCGGCAACTACTTTTCCTGAAGCATCTTGAGAAATATCATAATAGTTATATTCGCGCTGATCGGCCGGAAAATTTATATCGTAAATAATGTGTTGGGGAAGTTTATACCACTTATCCCCTTTCTGGTAGGACCAGACCCCCTGTTTTTGCATGATCCAGGCACCAAAAGGCACAATCGTATTATTGTAATAAGTACTACTGATATAATGATCAGTGGAACGCAGGATTGTATAGTCACCCGGATCAGTCGGCGTAGAAAGCATCGCGTCCCATTCAATGGGTCTGCCTTGAATGACCGCAAAAGCCATCAAAAAATCATACGGTGGACCGGCTTTGGCCTTTACCTGAGCATAGGGCGCATCATCAATCATGATAAAAAGCCTATTCAATGAAGGATAAACTACAATTTCAGTTTTTCTGGCCTTAAATGCAGCCGCGTGTTTATTAACATCTTCTGGAGCTTTGATTAAACTAGAAAAATACGGCACTTTTTGTACGGGAAATGGTGGATCATTTTTCTTTAAATAATAATTTTTGATCCTTAATGGGATCCCGTTGGGAATTGTTTTTACTAAAAGATAAATATCCGAAGGAGTAAAGTGTAAACAACCATGGCTATCGTACGGATCACCCAAAAGGTCATCAAAATAAGTAACCCAATCCGTATTATTAATGAGACTTATACTTTCATATTTTTCTGCAGCCGAAACGCCAGGGCTCATCAGCAAAAATACCATTAAAATCAACAGAAAATATCTCTTCATACGGACCTAATTTTACACTATTTAGACCTACCGCGCGATTATTAAATATATTGACAAACACCTTAGAAATGCTATGATTCTCGGCATGAAAAACAAATATTTTAGTTTACTTCTCATCCTGGTTTTAGTTTTTAGCGTTGGCTTTTTAAGCTCTGGCAGTGAAGCCGCCCAAAAAATAATCAAGAAAACGGTTAAAAAAGTTATTACACCGTCTATTTCGCCGGTATCACCGCCGTCAACCTCAAGCACCTTAGAAGCACCAACCGAAATTCCGGCCGCACCGATTGCTCCGCTGGCCTATCAACCCGGAGCAAATAAGGGATTATTTGGCTGGGATCTTAATACCGATTTAAGCGGGATGTTTTTATTAGGAAGACAAGGATTAATGGGAGCTATTGGTGGTACTTTTAATCTAGTTTTTGCCGACCCAATGAAACTTGGTTCAGCGATTGGCCTGGCAGAAGATGCGGTTGAATACAAAGTAGGATTAGGCGGAGCCATTGGTAATGATAATAACAATTTAGCATTCAAAACCATCCAGCTTTCAACCGACATGGTAGTTTATTTAAAGGAAGGATCCCTCTTTGGCATGGATCCTTATATCGGAACCGCTCTGACATATAATTTATACGGAACCGGCCAAGTTACCGGCGGTTTAGGCTGGACACTTTTCGGCGGAATACTAGCTGACCTTGGATTTGAATCGGGTAAAACTGCATTCGGCGTAGGTCTTGGCAGCCTGGTTATCCAGGGCACACGTCAATCGGATGGACTATCTTTCTTTGTTTCACAGCCTTTAAAACTTTGAGCACTTTTTCGGTTAACTAATTCGGATATAGTGACAAATTTATAACCTTTGGCTTTAAGTTCTTTTACAATCTGCGGCAGCGCTTCCACCAGTTGATTAGTTCGATCGTGCATTAAAACAATGTCTCCGCCGTGGACCGAATTAATTACTCTTTCGGCAATGGCCTCCGAGCTTCTTACCCACCCGTTGGGATACGAAAAATCATCCGCATGCACCGACCACATCACAATGTCATAACCTTTTTCCTCAAGTATTTTTCGCTTTTCGTAGGTTAACCGGCCATGCGGAGGACGGAAAAGCTCATCTTTTTTACCGGTAATGTCTTCAATTAATTCAGTAGTCGTTTTCAACTCGCTTTCGAACTCTTCATTATCCATCGCATCTAAGTCAGTATGATAGTACGTATGACTGCCGATTTCGTGGCCCTCTTCATACATGCGCTTTAAAATATCCGGATTCATGGCAACTTTTAAGCCCAGCACAAAAAAGGTAGCTTTAGCATTTTCCTTCTGGAGAATATCCAATACCCTTTCGGTGTATCCCTTGGACGGCCCGTCATCAAAGGTTAAAGCTACTTTGTTAGAAGGTAAGGCTTGGTACATAACTTGAGCGTAGGCTATCGAAGCAGTAATGATTATAATAAAAGTTACGGTGATGATTTTGTTGCGCATGCCTACCAACCCCAAACTAAAGTGCGGTAAATCCAGCCGGTTTCGCCATCGGGGGGATCAATAACTTTAACTTTGTACCAGTAGCCATACTTCTTAATGTATTTTAAGATCTGGCCTTTATAGAGTGTGTCGATTTTGCGGTATCCGCTTCCCGGGCCGGTACGAAAGTTTACTTTGGGCTTACTAACCGTGAGGGTCCGGGTTTCTGAAAGGCCTGATTTTTTAACCCAGCCTTTCATATTCATGTAATCAACCACGTAAGCCCAGTCACCATCAACTTTTAACACGTTAAGCGAGTGATATTGGGAAAAATCAAAAAGCACATCACTGGTTTCGGAAGGTTTGGCGTATAATTTTAGCCCATCATAATTGGCGCTGCGCATAAATGCATGCGAAACAAAAGAAAAAGTGGTCAACAACAACAAAACTAAAACAAAATTTTTAAACTTCATAAAATTATTTTAACAGAGTAAACTTACACTTTCAATATGCGGGGTATGCGGGAACATATCGACCGGCTGCACGGCTTTCAATGTGTATCCGGCATCAATAAACTTTTTTAAATCGCGGGCCAGCGTTGGCGGAGCGCATGAAACATAAATTATTTTCTTTGGCTTAGCTTTTAGAATGGATTGGATGGCCTCGGCGGAGCATCCGGCTCGCGGCGGATCAAGAATAACCACGTCCGATTTGATTTCCAATCGTTTAAATTCCTGAAATATCTCTTCTACCCTGCCCTGACCGTACTTTACATTATATATATGGTTCATCTGCATGTTTTCTTCGGCGTCAAAGCAGGCTTCTTCAATTTCTTCGATTCCGTAAACTTCCTTGCAACGGCTGGCTACCCAGGCCGCAATGGTTCCGACTCCGGCGTAAGCATCAATTACAATATCATTGGACTTTAAGCCTGCCAATTTTAAAATCTGATCATATAAAACCTCGGTTTGCTTACTATTCACTTGATAAAATGACGGAAAACTAACTTTAAATTTAAAATCTCCCAGTTGATCAATGTAATGGTCACGGCCCCAGATGACTTTAGTTTTATTCCCCAAAATTACGTTGGTATTGGCCTGATGTACACTTACCAAAACCCCAACTACATTTTTAAATCGGTCTCTAATTTTTTTAACGATTTCTTTTTCAAATGGCAGATTTTTCGCGTTAATTATAAATCCAACCAGCATCTCTCCGGTTGCATTACTGCCTCTAACCACTAAATGCCGTAAGATACCAATCCTCTTATCTTCATCATAAATTGAAACCTCAAATTCCCGGATGATGCCGCGAATAACTCTGGCAATACGCGTAAGTTCTTCCTCCTGGACAAAACATACATCCATATCAACCACTTGGTGGGTTCCGGGCTTAAAATATCCCATTAAAATGTCTCTTTTTAGTCTTTTAAAAGGCAGCTGGATTTTATTGCGGTAAAACCAGGGAGAAGATGCAGGAATCATCGGCAAAATCAAAGAGGGATCAATCTTGGCAGTTCTGGATAACGTATCAGAAATAATGCGATGTTTATAATCAACCTGCGCCTCATAACTAATATGCTGCAAACTACAGCCACCGCAGTCCGGGAAATGTTTACAGCGCGGTTTACATCTATCTTTAGAAGGAGTAATCAGTTCCTTTATCTTAGCTTCGGCAAAATCCTTTTTAGCAAAAGTGATTTCGGCCAGGATAACGTCACCAATCGCCGAGCCTTCAACAAAAATGGGGAATCCATTTTTCTTAGCAAGACCTACCCCACCCGCAGCAAAGTCAGTAATTTCAAGCTTGATGGTGTTTCCGGGTTTGAACATGAAAGACATTATAGCGGAAATTGACTGGTAGTGGAAAAACTTTGCGTTTTATTGTAAAATATTTCATCAGAGTGGCCCCATCGTCTAGGGGTTAGGACACCCCGATTTTCAATCGGGGCGACCGGGGTAGAAAAACTTCACTTTTTTATTACATGTACTACGTTTATATTCTAAAAAGCAAAAAAGATAACAAATTATATATTGGTCAGAC
>JAHJIW010000012.1 GCA_018823125.1 Candidatus Margulisiibacteriota bacterium
AACGCGTGGACAATAATAGACTATACAGGGATAGTGAGGTCTGGCCGGGGAATCCCGCACTATAAATCTTCTCTGAAAATGAATTCCAGGACTGTTTTAAGCTTATGGTAAATGCGCGACCAAGGGTCAACCAAAGGTTTTGATGAAATACCGGCGCATTTTTTATTATCCTTTCGCGAAATTGTTGTCGCGGCGAAAATTTTTTGAAACGGCTCGTAATTTCCCCTCCACCAATCAGTATGGCTTGCGCGCCTCGCTAAATCTCGGCAGCGCAAGCCGCATTAAAAATTATATTGACAAGAACTGTCAAAAAGCGTAGAATCACTCCGCTATGGCAAAAGAACAGAAAATTTATAACATGACCGAGCTGGCCGAAAAATTAGGTGTGCCGCGCCAAACTGTTTACTATTGGATCGAAAAAGGGTGGGTGAAACCGAAGAGGGATTACAGGGATTATCCGGTTTTTACTGAAGAAGACTTGGAAGGGATAATAAAATGGAAAAATTTAATCAAATAATGAAAATAAGGTGGAATTATGGAATCGACAATTAGGCAGGAAGTATATGGAAGGATTGTATTTGCAAAATATTTGCAAAAATCTGCCGAATCAGCTTGTTCGAATAAAAATGACAGGATGGAATTTACAAAAGGCATTTTGCTTTTACATGATGCAGTTGAGCAAATGTTAGGAGCAGTTGCTGATCATTTACATGTTAAGTTGAAAGGAAAAAATATATATCTCTTAGAATATTTTGATTTAATTGAACAACATGATCCCGAAAAACGGAAATTGTCTTACAGGATCCAAATGCGCAATTTAAATAGTATTCGTAGAAGTGCTAAGCACGAAGGAATTTTCCCTAATATCAAAACTTCTTCTCATTTCCCCGGCACTGTTTTTGCCCTCTTGGAGGAAGCATGCAAAACATACTTTGACATTGAGCTGCAAACGGTTAGTTTAAAATCGTTGATTAGGAATGACAAAGTTAGAAAATATATTGACGAGGCAGAACAATTGATCGATAAAGGTGATTATGAAAAAGCATTGATTTCGCTTGCTTTTGCAATGTTCTACATCTGTGAATCATCAACAATGACTTCTCCATTGCGTAGGCTTATTCTGGGAAAGAAGGATGCAGCTGAGATTGAATTTACACAACCTTACAAGACAGAATATAAACTTGAATTGGTAGAACATGGCATAGATCCATATTTATATTATCGATTTTGCAACTTAACTCCTCGGATTGCGAGGCATACAGAAACCAATGATTTATATCATTGGTGGAATAAGTATTATGGTCATCCAGCTAATTGGACAAAACAGAATGCTCTTTTTTGCCTAAATTTTTGTATTGAAACCGCTTTAAACTATCAAAGAGACGTAAATGAAGGGTATTCATTAGTGAGTTATATGGAAATTTATGAAGATGTTATTGAGCCTAAACGAGAAACAGCAATAATATATAACTCATCAAAATATCCTTCCAAATATATTCCCCATGGAAAAACCCTACAACGAAAGCCAATTTTTGAATTAAAAAAAGGGCAATCTATTGTTGGAATTGCAATGGATGATGAGGAAAGATTAGATGAGTGGTCAATAGCTAGTGACGATCTTTCGTCAAAATCTAATAAATATGGTATTGGATACGTTGCAAAAGGTGAAGTTTTTGTGGAGAGAAGACCGAGAGGAACCCTTAGGGAATAAAAATAAGCATGAAATCAGCCATCTACATCCGAGTCAGCACCGAAGATCAAGCCCGTGAGGGTTACTCTCTCGAAGTGCAAAGGGAATACTTAACTAACTTTGCTAAACAGCAAGGCTATGAAGTATTTGATATCTATGCTGATGAAGGCATCAGCGCGGGTTCAACCGACCGCCCCGCCTTGCAAAAACTCCTCCAGGACGCGCGCCGCAAAAAATTCGATCTGGTCATTGTTTATAAAATAGATCGCTTCAGCCGTCGCCTCAAGGACCTGCTCGAGCTGGTCGAAAAACTCGAATCTTTCGGAGTAGGTTTCAAATCCGCCACTGAACCCTTTGACACCACCAACTCCGCCGGAAAATTAATGTTCCAGCAACTTGGCAGCTTTGCCGAATTCGAAAGAAACCGCCATGCTGAAAGAGTTTTACCCGGCATGATCAAAAGTATTCAAAGTGGTAACTGGCATGGGGCCCGATACGCACCCTTTGGCTACTCGTATAATAAACAAAAAAAATTACTCGAAGTAGTTGAATCCGAAGCAAAAGTTGTAAAACTTATCTCTAAAATGTGCCTCGAGGGTAAAAGTATCCAAAAAATTGCCGATTACTTAAATACTAGTAAACATAAAACCAGAATTGCACGCTACTTCTATACAAAACTAATCCGCGACATTTTAAGAAACCCAATTTATACTGGAAAAATCGTTTGGAATAAAAACCACCCAGACCAAATGGTTGTAGGGCAGGGGAACCATAGGCCATTGGTTTCCGAAGAAGATTTCCAAAAGGCCCAAACCGCATTAGATCAAAGACGAACATATAACCACAAAAGAAAACATGGCCACTATCCTTTAACCGGTTTACTTTACTGCGACAAATGCAATCACCGCTATTTTGGCGTCTCCAATATCTCAAATCACAAAACCGGCAAACGCGACCGTTGGTATCGCTGCTCCGGCCGTCAACAATTCAATATCAGATGTAAGGGCCGGGCCATAAAATCCAATGACGCCGAAAATATTATTTTATCCGCCATGTTAAATATGCTCGACAGCGATAAGCTCAAAGATAACCGATGGTTATACACGACTAAAGTCCAAAACGATCAAAATCCTGGCTTTTTTACCGCTGCCTCCGGCAGCACTAAAAAAGCATTGAAAATTAATCAGGAAAAGCAGTTAAAGTTAACTGATCTTTATTTAAATAACCAGCTCTCCAAAGAAACTTTTGCGCAAAAAAATGAAGAACTTCGCAAGGAAGAAGAAGAACTTCGGGCCAGTTTAGCCGGTACCGAATTATTGTTGATGGAGCGCGAAAATTCACGCGAGTACATGGACAAAGTCAGAGAATTTTTGGCCGGCTATAACAGTAAAAAACAAGAGCTAACTACTAAGGACAAAAAAACTATCCTTTCGCTTGTTTTTAAAAAGATTACTATCAAAAATTCGCCGCGAAAAGTAGACGTAAACGCTCGGATTTCCCCCGCCTTATACGAGCCGTTCCAAAAAATTTTCGCCGCGACAACAATTTCGCGAAAGGATAATAAAAAATGCGCCGGTATTTCATCAAAACCTTTGGTTGCCAAATGAACGTCAACGATTCCGAAATCCTGGCTGGGATTTTGGAGGACAATGGTTATGCTTTGGCGGAAGTTCCCCAAAAAGCGGACATTATTTTAGTTAATACCTGTTCCATCCGTCAAAAAGCCGAAGACCGGGCTTATACTTTTCTGCGCGAATTAAAAAAACTCAAAAAAACTAATCCGGATTTAATCATTGGTATCTGCGGCTGTGTTCCCCAAAGAGAAAAAGAAAATATTGTTAAACAGCTGCCCTTTGTAGACTTAGTAATGGGCCCTCAATGCGTCGATGATTTTTCAAATATACTGCAGGAAATCGAACCCAATAAAGAAACTCAATTTTACATCGAAGAAAAAGGCCGGCCGCGAAAAATTCATCCAACCAAACGCGCCAAATCACCGCGTGCGTATATAAATATAATGTACGGGTGTAATAATTACTGTTCATACTGCATCGTTCCATACGTTAGGGGCAGGGAAGTGTTTCGCCCCAGTAAAGATATTATGGAAGAAATTAAAAAATTAGATAAATCTATCCATAAAGAAGTAATTTTACTGGGACAAAACGTAAATTCCTGGAGCGAAGGAGATAAAACATTTTCAGATTTGCTGCGTGAAGTGCATAAAGCCCCCGGCGTGGAATGGATCAGCTTTATGACCTCCCATCCTAAGGATATGACTGATGAAATTATCGAAACGGTGGCTAAATTACCAAAACTAAACAACCATATTCATCTTCCGGTACAATCCGGCAGCACTAAGATCATGAAAGCCATGAATCGTAAGTATGATCGCGACTATTATTTAAAATTAATTGAAAAAATCTACAAAAAGATCCCGGAGGCAACGGTAACTTCCGATATTATTGTCGGCTTTCCCGGTGAAACAGGGAAAGATTTTAAAGATTCATTAAGTATGATTAGGCAAGCCAATTTTGACTCGGTTATTACCGCGGCCTATTCAATTCGTCCGGGCACTAAAGCCGCCGCCATGAAAGGCCAAATCGAAACTTCAGTAAAAAAAGAGCGCCTCCAAAAAATTATGCAGGTGGTGCAGGATGTGGCCTATCAAAAGAACCAAAAACTGGTCGGGAAAACCATGGATCTTTTAGTTGAAGGCCCGGCCCAAAAAGGAAAGCTTTCGGGCCGCACGCGCGGCAGTAAAATTGTATATTTTGATGGTTCCAAAAACTTAATTTGTCAGATTATCCCCATGAAAATTACCTCTGCAAAATCCTGGGTGCTGGAAGGCCAGCGTACGTAAACGATTGATGTATTGCCCCGCCAAACGGGTATGCTATAATGGCCCTGAATTATTTTTTAAAAGGAGAAAACAACCAATGGCAGGCAACGGTGCATTAAAAGTTTTTTTTGGAACCTCTCACGAAGAACTTGGCAGGAAAATTTGCGACTATCTAAAAATTGATCCCGGCAAAATTAAAATTTCGCGCTTTGCCGGCGGTGAAATCTATACCCGTATCCTGGAAAACGTACGCGGTCAGCATTGTGTGATTATGCAAACCTGTACCGATCAGGTCAATAGCGACTTGATGGAACTTTTTATTATTATCGATGCGATGAAGCGGGCTTCGGCCGAGTCCATCACGGTGGTTATTCCTTATTTCGGCTATGCCCGGCAGGACCGCAAAGCCGCTTCCCGTGAGCCGGTTTCTGCCCGTCTGGTTGCCAATCTTTTAGAGAAAGCCGGAGCCGACAGGGTAGTGTCGGTTGATCTGCATTCTGATCAAATTCAGGGATTCTTTAATATTCCGGTAGATACGCTGACTTCTTTGCCGCTTTTTGCTAACTATCTCGAAGAAAAAAATCTTAAAGATATGGTGGTGGTGGCCCCGGATACCGGGCGAGCCAAAGTTGCTAAGAAACTGGCTGATCGCATTGGTGCGGAGCTGGCGATCTTACATAAAGTAAGAGCCGAACACCATAAATCGGATGTAACCCACGTAGTTGGTGACGTTGAGGGCAAAACTGTAATCTTAACCGATGACATGATCGATACGGCCGGGACGATGACGGCCGGGGTTGCGGCCCTGCGTAAAGCCGGCTGTAATAAAGATATTTATGTCGTTGCAACCCATGGACTATTTTCTGGCCCGGCTGTCGAGCGCATGGCCAAAGCAAACTTTAAGGAAGTCGTGGTTACCGATTGTTTACCAATTTCCAAAGAAAAACGCTTTAAGGGTTTAGTGGTTTTACCTGCGGCTGAACTGTTGGGTGAAGCCATTCGCAGAAACTACGAAAACCAATCAATTAGTTCATTATTTGACTAAGGAGTAAAACGTGGCGAAACAAGTAAAAGTCGGATTACTGGGATTAGGTACCGTCGGCAGATCAGTACTCGATCTTTTAGTTGCTAATCGTGCGGTCATTCAAGACGGTGCAGGTGTACCGGTACAATTAGTGGCGGCTTGCGATATTAAAGCTAAAACCAAGCGCATCAAAGGCGTTCCGGTAGTAAAGGATGCGTTAAAAGTAATTAATGATCCTTCGATTGATATCATTGTTGAAGCGATTGGCGGAGTAAAACCGGCTTTAAACTATATTTTAAAAGCCCTGGCTAGCGGAAAGCACGTGGTAACTTCCAATAAAGAAGTTATTGCTAAATATATGCCAACTATTTTTGCGGCAGCGAAAAAAAATAAGGTTTTAGTATTATACGAGGCGGCAGTGGGGGGTGGCGTTCCTATCATCCAGGCCATTCGTGATAATCTGGCGGCAAACCACATCAATGAAATCTACGGAATCGTAAATGGTACTACTAACTATATATTAGATAGTATGACCAAAAAAGATGTGGAATTTGCGGATGCCTTAAAAGATGCGCAGGCGCGTGGATTTGCCGAAGCTAATCCAGCGGCCGATGTCGAAGGGTATGATGCGGCTTACAAAGCAGCCATCTTAGCGGCCACGGCTTATGGTGCATACGTAGATTGCAATAAAGTTCATCGCGAAGGCATTACTAAAATTAGACAAGAAGATATTCAATATGCCAAAGAAACGGGATACGTTATTAAACTGATTGCAACTGCCCGCAAATGGACCGGAAATAAATTAGACGTCAGAGTGCATCCGGTTTTTGTGCATAACACGCATCCTTTAGCCAAAGTTTCCGAAAACTACAACGCCATTTTTGTTAAGGGTGATTATGTGGGCCAGGTTATGTTTCACGGCGAAGGAGCAGGAGGGAAGCCCACGGCTTCGGCGGTGGTTTCAGATATAATAAAAATTGCGCGGGGCGGTGCCTACCGGGTTTTATCGCAGGCTTATCCAAAACAAAAAGCCGTGCTTTGCGATATTAATCAGATCGAACGCAGATATTATTTTAATTTAAAAGTTCCGGACCGGTCCGGAGTTTTGGCCGTCATCTCAAAGGCTTTTGCCAAAAATAACGTAAGTATTCAGGCCGTCACCCAGCGTGAAACGGTCGGTAAAATCGCCACCTTAATTATCGTTACCCACGCGGTTTCAGGGGATAATATCCAGGCTACCCTGCGCGACCTCGCCAAACTTTCGGTAGTAAAAAAGATTTCAAATGTGGTGCGGGTCGGGCTTTATTAAATTTTTCTTGTGTAAGCCGCTCCCTGCCTTTATAATATGTGACAAGTTATGAAAAATATTAATCAGCTTCGAATATTAATTATCATCGGCATCGTAGCCGTATCTGGGTACATTATATATAACATGCCTATCAATTTAGGATTAGACCTGCAGGGCGGTACCCGCCTGGTATTAGAAGGACAGTCTACTGATAAGGTTAAAGTTTCGGACGATGCGATGGCCGGAGTGGTAGCGGTGATCCGCAACCGTATCGATGCTTTAGGCGTTTCCGAGCCAACCATCCAGCGCAAGGGAAGAAAACAAGTTGTAGTTGAACTTCCCGGCGTCAAAGATCCCGAGCGGGCCATCAGTCTGGTGGGCGATACCGCACTTTTAGAATTTGTTCCTGCGGAGTGGGCGCCGGCGGGGGCGGATGTCATGCCCAAAGACAAAGTTCAGGAAATTTACGGCGAAGGTGCGCATATCGATTATGTAGAAGGGGAGCGGGGCGGAGAAATAATTAAGCGTCCCATCATCTTAAAAAAGGCGGCCTTGACCGGATCCGACCTGAAGGGCGCTTGGCCGGGAGTCGATCAGTACGGAAACCCGGTAGTGGATTTAGAGTTTAACGCTAAGGGAGCTAATATTTTTGCTTCGGTTACCGCGCAAAATGTGGGCCGCCCGATTGCCATTCTTTTAGATAATAAAGTTATTTCTGCACCAAACGTAAGGGAGGCCATTCCATCCGGTCGAGCACAAATTTCGGGTGATTTTACGATTCAGGAAGTCCAGGATTTAGTCATAAAACTTAAAGCCGGTTCATTGCCGATACCGGTAAAAATGATTGAAACCCGTATCGTTGGACCAACCTTAGGCAGGGATTCGATCGAAAAAAGTAAAATTGCCGGAATTATCGGTTTTGCGATTGTCGTTGCTTTTATGATTATGTATTATCGCCTGCCGGGATTTTTGGCCGACGTGGCGTTAATTGTGTATCTATTTATTGTATTTGCCTTGCTGGCTTTGATTCATGCTACCTTAACCCTGCCGGGCATTGCCGGTTTCCTCCTTTCAATTGGTATGGCGGTCGACGCTAACATTATTATATTTGAAAGATTAAAAGAAGAACTGCGCGAAGGCAAAACCATAAAGATGGCGATTGAGGCCAGCTTTATCCGGGCCTTTTCGGCCATCTTAGACTCTAATGTTACTACGATTATTGCCGCGGCAACGCTTTTCTGGCTGGGTACCGGAGCCATCAAGGGCTTTGCCATCACACTTTCGATCGGTATTTTGGCATCGATGTTTACCGCCATTGTAATTACGCGCATGCTTTTATATATCATGGTCGACAGTAAAATTATTAAATCTTCAAAAAGTAAGTTGGTTTATAAATGAACATAATTGCTAAAAAGAACTTGTGGTTTGCCATCTCGATTACGCTAATTTTAATCAGCGTGGCGGCCTTTTTGTTTAACAGCTTAACCAAAGGCAAAATCATGAATTTTGGCATTGATTTTACCGGCGGCACACTTTTGACCGTTCGTTTTGATAAAGAAGTTGCCACCCATGAAATTAGAGATACTTTGGCAAAGTACGGATTAACCCAAAGTGTTATTCAAAAAACCGGCAAAGACGATTTTTCTATTCGTACCGATCCCCTGGAAACCGATGTGCGCCAAAAGATCATGAATGACCTCAGGGAAAAATTTGGCCAGGTCGAACTTTTAGAGGCAGACGTGATTGGTCCGGTAATCGGTAAAGAATTGCGCACCCAGGCACTCTGGGCGCTGCTGGTAGCTTCGGTATTAATTACCATTTATGTTTCTTTTCGTTTCGAGTTTAAATATGCGGTAGCGGCACTGATTGCTTTATATCACGATGCTTTTATTACTGCCGGAATAATTGCCCTGCTTTGGCGAACGGTGGATGCGCCCTTTGTGGCCGCGATCTTAACCATTATGGGATATTCAATTAACGACACCATCGTTATTTTCGACCGCATCCGTGAAAACATTAAAAAACCGGGAGCGGTTAAAAAGCACTTTGCCACTATCGTTAACGAAAGCATTAACCAAACTATGGCCCGTTCAATTAATACGGTATTAACTACGCTGGTCATGGTAACCGCGCTGCTGCTTTTTGGCGGAGCCACTATCAAAGATTTTGCGCTGGTACTCTTTGTTGGATTTTTAGCGGGAGCTTACTCTTCGATTTTTGTGGCCAGCCCGCTTCTGGTTTTATGGCACAGAGGAAAAAATAGATGAGTATTTTCCAAGCTCTGGTTCTTGGAATTATTCAAGGCTTAACCGAATTTCTTCCCGTTTCTTCCTCAGGTCATTTAGTGATTGCTCAGCATCTCATTGGAATTCCCAATAATATTTCTTTTGATCTGGTGGTGCATCTGGCCACCGTTTTAGCGGTCATTATTTATTTTGCTCGAGATATCTGGGAGCTGATCGTGGCTTTTATCCTTGGCACCTTAGAAGCTTTTAAAATTAAAAGATCCCAAAACTATGTATTCGGTCAACACTTTAGAGTGGGTTGGCTAATTATTATAGCGTCCATCCCCACCGCACTGATGGGTTTTTTCTTTAAAGATTTTTTCGAGGCTTTGTTTAATTCTAACCTTGCGGTAGGCGGCTTTTTATTAGTTACCGCCGCGGTAATTTTGCTGGCCGAATGGCGGGGTAAAAATAACCGCGACGAATTTCAGGTTGGGTTTTTAGATGCGATTATCATCGGTGTGGCGCAAGGGTGTGCCATCGCGCCAGGACTTTCCAGGTCCGGCGCTACCGTTTCGGCTGCTCTATGGCGGGGATTAAAACGGGACTTTGCCGCCCGTTTTTCGTTTTTGCTGGCGATTCCGGCAATACTTGGTGCAGGAATTTTTAAATTTGGTGATGTATCATCCGATATTGCTGGCGGAGTGATTGGGGTTTGGCCGCTTTTAGCAGGGGCGATAGCCGCGCTGGTTTCGGGCTTGTTTGCAATTAAGATTTTTATGGAAATTATCCGCCGTACCTCGATCCGTTGCTTCGCTTATTATTGTATCGTGCTGGGCATTGTTGTGATTGTTTGTTTTAGATAAATAATTTTCCCAAAAAGTGAAATTTTTTACCTGCATTAACGATAGTTTTATGTGTAAATCCTCCGGTGATCTTTAATCAGGAGATTATTATGGCCCCAGGTTTAACTTTTCGAAATGTTCCAATCTGCAGAAAAATTAACTGGCGAACCGGCAAAATTAATTTGCCGATGAACTTTCATTTTTCCCGGCCGGACGGGACCGGAAGGAAAAACTTTATGATTCAGGCCAGCGGTTCGGGTTTTTTAGCTTCTCCGGTCGCTTTTGGTCCGGTGGAGAAGCCGGGTAAATCACTGGTTTTGGGAGTATTGCCGGAGCATGCCCAGGTATTAGAGATTTATCCCAGAGAAGTTTTAGTAAGCAATTCGTACGGGGCGGAAAGAACCATCGCGGAAACAACTGCGCGGGATGTGGTGGTAGGTATCCCTTACGCGATGTTGCCCGGCGATGTTTCCGGGTGCATGCGTGAGGCGGTGCAGGAAAAAAAGCTATTTCCTTTTAGGCACAGAGGAATGAGCGTAGCTTTATCGCAAGATCCGCGCACTAATCCGGCCAGCGCCAACTGGGTTTTATTTTTACTAGGAAAGCACGAAGATGAGTGGGCCGGAAAACTTTGCTTTGCCGAGGTTTTCAGGATCAGGGATCAAGTATATTTCGCCGAACATAAAGCACGCATAAAATTAACAGGCAGCGGTGAATATGCGGAGGACCGTGCTGCGCGGAGGGTTGATATACATTTGAAATTACAAGGCGTAGACCGTGTCCTGGGTAACGGCCAGTCCCGGGAGCTGGATCAGATAACGGTTGATAGGAAGCCTTATTTCCGGGCCGGAAGAGAAAGCCGGGCATTCGATCAGGTCCGGATCCCATTTTTAGAACAATGGTTTTCAGCCCTTTTCGGGTTTAGCAGTGCTCAAGGATTATATGACAAATTAGCCGGGTCCCGGTTTGCTATAGATTTAAACCGTTTGCCGGTCGAGGGACCTTTCACTTTTAATTGCGTGGAGATGGTTTTTGGACGTAATATTTTCGATGCCGAGGACCGCGCGGCCGCACTCTTTTTCAGAAACGTTATCCCTCATTTAACGCCGGGCTATCACTGGGACGGCCGGGGAAAATTTGTGTTTTCCAGATAGTTTGTTCCGCGGCCAAAATTATGGTAATATAATTCCAAATGGCTCGAAAAACCACGCGAAAAACCAGAAGAGTCAAGAGGAGAACCGGTGACTCCCAGCTTCGACACGAATTTAAGCAAGATGCGGTAGGAATTTTACTACTGGCAGTTGCGGCCTTCATTCTTGTATCTAATCTGTCTTCTTCGACCGGCGCGGTCGGTTTATATTTCGTTAAAAATGTTCTGCGGATGGGTTTTGGGGTAGGGGTTTACGTCCTGCCGTTTTTCATTGCCATGTTTGGCGTGATTGTTTTAATCCGTCATGAAATCAAAGAATTAGCCGTGCGTTTGTTGGGCCTTATTCTTTTATTTTTTACTTTTATTACTACTATGCAGTTTCGTGCACCGGCCTATTTCAACCTTGAGATCGAACCATTTGCCGGGGCGGGGGGCATTGTTGGATTTGCCATGAAGCTGGGGTTAATTAAGATTGTGGGGAACTGGGGTGGCTATATAGTTTTAGCTTCGGTTGGTTTAATCTCTTTACTGCTAATTTTTAACGTTACGGTTATGGCGGCGCTTAAGTTTATCTGGGCTGTACTTTGTTTTATCGGAAGATTCGTAAAAGACATTTTCACCGTACAAAAGAAAGGCGAAAAAGACAAAGCTAAACCGGTTGCCAAACCTAATTTTAAACTTCCTAATGAAGTGCTGCCTCCTCCGCTGGATTTTGATAAAGAGGACAAAGAAGAAATTGTAGTCACGCCTCCCAGGATGAAGGTTCCCCCGCCTCCACTACCAGAATTTAAACTTGAAAATGATGATGCGGCAAAGGATGCGGATGAGGACGATGCGCCGTTCAGAAGCAAATCCGGCGGAGCCTATAAGCTTCCTTCAACTGATCTTTTAGATGATCCAACTAAAGCGGAGAAAAAGCGCGAGGAAGCCATGCTGGAAACTACCGAAGCCCGCAAGCAGGTACTCGAAAATGTTTTGCGAAACTTTGGCGTAGGCGCATCCGTAGTTTCGGCTTCGCAGGGACCGGCGGTTACCAAATTTGAAATTCAGCCTGAACTGGGCGTAAAAGTCAGTAAAATATTTAACTTGGCGGATGATATTGCGCTTAATTTGGCTACCGGTGGAGTTCGCATCGAAGGTCCGGTTTCGGGTAAATCAGTGATCGGGATCGAAGTTCCTAATCTGGCGGTTACTCCGGTAAGACTGAAAAAGATAGTGCAGGCGGTTGAATTTAAGCGGCATCAATCGAAATTATTTTTAGGTTTAGGCGAAGATCTGTCGGGGACGCCGATTTACGGCGACTTGACGAAGATGCCCCACTTATTAATTGCCGGAACCACCGGATCCGGAAAAAGCGTTTGTATTAACTCCATTATTATTAGTATTTTACTGCGTGCTCGACCGGATGAAGTGAAGATGATTATGATCGATCCCAAAATGGTTGAGCTTTCAACCTATGACGGCATTCCGCATCTGATCGCTCCGGTAGTAACCGATGCCAAAAAAGCAGCGGGAACGCTGAAGTTTTGGGTTTTAAAAGAAATGGAGCGCCGCTATAAAGAGTTTCATAAAGAAGGAGCTAGGAACCTGGCGGCCTATAACAGTAAAATGGAAGCCGCCGGCCAAAAAGAAAGAAAAATACCGCTAACCGTGGTGATTGTTGATGAATTAGCGGATCTAATGATGGTTGCGGCGAACGAAGTGGAAACCTCAATCTGCCGTATTGCGCAAATGGCGCGGGCCACCGGAATTCACTTAATTATTGCTACCCAGCGTCCGTCGGTTGACGTCATTACCGGTTTGATTAAAGCTAACATTCCTTCCCGCATTGCATTTGCGGTGGCAACCCAAATTGACTCCAGGGTTATTTTAGATTCCAACGGTGCCGAAAAACTATTAGGCCGCGGCGATATGCTTTATAACCCGATCGGTGCGATGAAACCGACCAGACTGCAGGGTTCATTTTTATCTGACAAAGAAATTGACCGCATTGTAAAACACGTTAAATCACAAGGTAAACCAGATTATGTTAAAGAAATTATTGATCTGAAAATGGACGACATTAAACTTGAAGGAGAAGGGGGCGAGGGTGGTGGAGATGGACGGGATGCCTTATTTAAAGAAGCCGTCAGAATCGTGTTAAATGGAGGCAATCCTTCAACCTCTCACTTACAACGCCGCCTGCGCGTCGGCTATAACCGTGCTGCCAGACTGATGGACGAATTAGAAGCCGCCGGAATCGTATCTGCCATGGAAGGTGAAAATAAAGCCCGCACCGTGACCGCCAACCCCGAAGTTTTAGCTAAATTAGGTCTTAATGAGTAGTCCCGGGACATTCCCGTTAATTCTGGTTACCTCTAAAAAATCCTGCGGTTGAAATCTAAATTTATGTGGTAGGGCAAAATCAGCACCAACCCTCAGGAGAGCATCATTGTAGGCGGATGAATTTGCCGCGATCCATCCCCTGAATCCAATTTCACGAGTTCTTAATACATAAATTAATTCGGTTCCGCTAGTTCCTGCTAAAGCACCGTCCATGAGGAAAGATTTATCTAAATAGAATCTTATTACGCACAATCTTTAGCGGATGAATATCCAAAACTGCGCAAAGTTCTCTGGGGCGCAGTGTTCCGTGATTAGTAGTCTGCAGTGAGGCAGAAAAAGTGGTTCCGGATAATGAGGCCGCATAAATCATCGGGCGAATATTGGTTTTTTTGATGCCCGTTTTTGATTTTTTATCAATGAAGATATCGTTTTGTTCCAAAATTTGGCCAAGTTTACTTTTTAACTTCTTGGCCTCGTTTTCTTCTAGTTCAAAAGTGTATTCAGAGGCTTCGGCTGCAGCATCTAGTGAAGTAGCCTTTGGATTTGCAATTTCAATATTTAAAATTTCTAAACCTTCCGGGAATTTACCTTCTAATTCAGGTTTTATGCTATTGGGTTTGATCCAACCATCGAATTCAACGACTAAAGCTTCGGCTAAGCCGTCAACGCCAACCGGTAAGGGTGGTCCGTACTCAATTTTCATGCGTGGATTAAAGCCTTCGGAATATTTTACCGGTAAATTAGTGCGGCGCAGTGCGCGTTCCAATATTTTCATCCAATCCAGATGAGAAATATATTTAGCCGGTCCGACTTTTTTATAGATAACCCTTACTTTTTGCATGAGTGTGCTTTTTCTCTTTCCCGGATCAATAAATCACGTGAAATTCCCACGTTAATAAAATCCCACGGGAGTTTTTCATCGGGTTTTCTTTCCCTTAGGTAGTCTATGGGTTTAATTCCCGAAGTTTCGATGGCTTTTTGCCAGGGTTCATATTTAAATTGGTCGCCCCAGGCGTCAAAGCGGGCGCCGGCTTTCCAGGCGGCCTCGATTAAGTCCGCCGACTGCTCATCTCCGCGAGCCAGCAGTCCTTCTAAGTAACTAAGTTCAGCCTGATGCCAGCGCAGGTCGATTCCCTTGCCTTTTTTTAAGGTATGTTTGATGAGGTTTTGCTTAACCAGCGTTTCTTCGAGTGTAATTTGCTTTTCCCACTGGAAAGGAGTGTGCGGCTTAGGCACAAAAGTTGATAAATTGACGGTAACTTTAGTTCGTTTATTAACTTCGCGCCCGATTTTTAATATTTTTTGGGACAATTCGCAAATTGCTTTTACATCTTCCTCGGTTTCGGTAGGAAGTCCTAACATGAAATATAATTTCAACGAATTAATCCCTGCGGCAAAGGCAATTTTAGCGCCTTCTAAAATCTCTGCTTCACTTAAATCTTTTCGAATCACGTCTCTTAAGCGCTGTGTCCCGGCTTCGGGCGCTACGGTCAGATTTTTAGACCTGACTTTCAAAATATCTTGAATCAGATTGATGGTAAAATTATTAAGCCTCAGCGAAGGCAGTGCAATATTGATTTTTTTCTTTTTGAGCTCGTCCGCTAATTTTTTAGCCAGCTCTTCAATCTTTGAATAATCACTGCTGGAAAGAGAAACCAGGGATAATTCTTGGTAGCCGGTATTATCGATTAATGTTTTAGCGTAATTTAGCAGATTTTCCGGGCTGCGTTCCCTGACCGGTTTTAAAGTATACCCCGCCATGCAAAAACGACAGCCGCGTTTACAGCCCCGCATAATTTCAAGCACCGCCCGGCCGTGAACTACGTCGATATTAGGCACTAAAGGCTTAGTCGGACAGAAGGTCTGATTCAGATCTGTTACTTTGCGCATTTTTACTGATTTAGTTAATCCGGGAACATATACGCCTTCAATTTTGGCTAAAGCAGCTAACTTTTCGGATTTACTTTTATCTTTATTGGATTTATAGACTTCTATAATTTCTAAAATAGCGTCTTCGGCATCCCCCACTAAAATGAAATCAAAGAAAGGGGCGAGGGGAGCAGGGTTGAGAGTGCCCGGTCCTCCGGCAAAGATAATTGGATCGCTTTCGGCACGGTCTTTAGCGCGCAACTTTAATCCGGCCAGATCCAGCATGTTTAAAAAGTTGGTATAGGTAAGTTCGTGCTGCATGGAAAATCCCCATAAATCAAAATCTTTGGCGGGGCGCTGATTTTCCAGAGAAAAAAGAGGAAGTTGGTTTTGGCGCATCTCTGCTTCCATGTCGGGCCAGGGGGCAAAGGTGCGTTCAGCTAATGCATCTTCTTTTTGATTGATGAGATCATATAAAATCTGGATGCCCAGATTAGACATGCCAATTTCATACGCGTCGGGGTAGGAAAGGAGAATCTTTAAAGGTACTTTATCCCAGTCCTTTTTTACCGAATTTATCTCTCCGCCAACGTAGCGCGCTGGTTTTGAGACTTTAGGGAGTATTTTGTCGAGAAGATTTTGCACGTTCTAATTATAACATGGCTACCAGAAACATTCTTCCGGTGCCGGGCCCATCTCCGCGGTAAGAATAGTATTTGTCGGTGTTACAGCAGGTGCAGTCGGGATGTATGTCGATTTTTTCTTTTTGCACTCCGGCTTTTTCCAGTTGTTTGAGATTTTCTCCACCGATATCCATCGGATAGCAGCATTTTCCAATACAAGGACCTATTTTTGCGGTTAAATCTTTAGGGTTGGATCCCAATGATTTCATTTTTTCGATAGTTTTAGTCGTGATTTCTAATTCGGTTCCTTTGCGGCCGGCGTGCACCAGGGCAAGGATATTTTTTTGCGGATCATAAATCAATATTGGCGCACAATCGGCAGTACGGATGACTAATGGTACCCCTTTTTCGGAAGTGATCAGAGCGTCGACTAAGGAAATCTTTTGTCCCAGATATCTTTTATTTACTACCGAGATGCCGTCGCCGTGAATTTGTTCAGCCGATATCAAATCTTTTTCTTTTATATTTAATTCATGGCAGACTTGGGCCAGGGTTTGGTTTTTATGAGATTGGGTATGGAGAGGGAACATTACTTCACCACAATATTAACTAACTTACCTTTGATGTAAATTACTTTAACTACATTTTTGCCCGAGGTGTAAGTTTTCACTTTTTCACAAGCTTGTGCGGTCTCTTTAATTTTGTCTTCTGCGGCATTGACGGCCATGGTGATTTTATCTCTTACGCGGCCGTTAACTTGAACAATAATTTGGATATTTTCTTCTTTTAGTACCGAATCATCATATTTAGGCCAACTCTGCTTATGAATGCTTTGGGTCTCTAGTCTTTGGTCTCCGGTCTCTGGTCTTTGTATTTGTGCCCACAGTTCTTCGGTCATAAACGGTGCGAAAGGAGAAAGTAGGAGTAATAGCGCCTTGATGGCCGCGTTCCATTCTTTAAGTTTGCTCTTTTCTGCCCGCATGGGGTAAAGCGCATTCACAAATTCCATCAGTTTTGCAATCGCGGTATTAAATGAA
This sequence comes from Candidatus Margulisiibacteriota bacterium, assembly GCA_018823125.1. Lineage (GTDB taxonomy): Bacteria > Margulisbacteria > WOR-1 > JAHJIW01 > JAHJIW01 > JAHJIW01. The sequence goes on from JAHJIW010000012.1 coordinate 16,916, forward strand.
AATCTTTCGATGTCTTCGGTAATCGATTTAATAGTTTTATGTGTGATTTGTTTAAGCTTTTGATCAGAGGGCGGGGCGGCGGCGGCCGGGCTCTGGTCTTTGGTCTCTGGTCCCTGGTCTGTAACTAATCTCCATACTCGATTCAAAAACCGATACGATCCCTCAACGCCTTTATCAGACCATTCCAACTCTTTCTCAGGGGGAGAAGCAAAAAGAATGAACAGCCGAGCCGTATCGGCGCCGTGTTTTTCAATAATGTGATCCGGATCGACCACGTTGCCTTTACTTTTACTCATTTTGGCGCCGTCTTTGATGACCATGCCCTGCGTTAAAAGATTTTTGAAGGGTTCGGATTCTTTAGTGAGCTTTAAATCATGTAAAACCTTAGTAAAAAAGCGCGAATATAATAAATGGAGAATGGCGTGTTCAATTCCCCCGATATATTGATCGACCGGCATCCAGAAATCTACTTTAGATTTATCAAATGCGGTTTTATCATTTTTAGCGTCGCAGTATCTTAGGTAATACCAGGAAGAACAAATAAAAGTATCCATGGTATCAACTTCGCGGCGAGCCTTAGCCCCGCACTTTGGACACTTAGTTTCTGTAAACTTTTTATTTTTAGCTAAAGGAGATGCGCCTTTACCGGTAAATTCAACGTCTTCCGGAAGTTTAACCGGTAAATCTTTATCAGGAACTGGTTGCAGTCCACATTTTTCGCAATAAATAATCGGGATCGGTACTCCCCAGTAACGTTGTCTGGAAATTAACCAATCGCGCAGTTTAAAATTGGTTTTCCAGGTGCCGACTTTCTTTTCTGCCAGCCAGTCGCCAATGTTTTTGATCCCTTCGGTAGAAGTTTGACCATCAAACTGGCCCGAGTTCAACATTTCACCTTCATCGACAAAGGCTTTATCGATTGTATCCTCAAAAATTTCTGCATCTTTCGGTTTAATGACGATCTGTAGCGGTAAATCATTTCTTTTAGCAAACTCAAAATCGCGCTGGTCATGGGCCGGTACCGCCATAACCGCTCCGGTCCCGTATTCCATCAATACATAATCTGAAATCCAAATCGGAACTTCTTCGTTATTCGCTGGATTGACGGCAAAGGCTCCGGTAAATACGCCAACTTTTCCGGCGCTTTCTTCTCTTTCGTGGAGGGTTTCGTGTTTTACTTTTTCTTTAAAGGCTTGAACTGCTTTTTCGTGCGGAGTGCCTTTGGTTAATTCATCAACCATCGGATGTTCCGGAGCTAAAACCATGTAAGTAACACCAAAAAGCGTATCCGGCCGCGTGGTATAGATCAATAGTTCTTGATTCTTATCTTTCAATTTAAATTTTATCTCTACGCCGCGTGATTTACCGATCCAGTTTTTCTGCATAGTGCGCACATTTTCCGGCCAACCGGTAAGTTTTTCGAGATCCTGAAGGAGCCTTTCCGAATAATCGGTGATTTTGAGAAACCATTGTTCCAAATCTTTTTCTTCCACTGCGGAAGAACATCTCCAGCAAGCTCCGTTTTCAACCTGTTCGTTGGCCAATACCGTTTCACAACTGGGGCACCAGTTAACTTTAGCCTTTTTGCGGTAGGCCAATCCTTTTTCAAAGAATTTTAAGAACAGCCATTGGGTCCATTTGTAGTAATCGGGTTTACAGGTGGTTACTTCACGGTCCCAATTGTAAGAAAAACCCAATCTTTTCAATTGTACGGTCATGTTGGCAATACATTGATCGGTCCATTGGGAGGGGTGGGTATTGTGTTTTATTGCAGCGTTTTCGGCGGGTAGTCCAAAGGCATCCCAGCCGATGGGGTGGAGGACATTTAATCCCTGCATGGTTTTATAACGGGCAATGACGTCGCCGATTGAGTAGTTTCGGACATGTCCCATGTGGATTTTCCCGGAAGGATAGGGGAACATAACTAGATCATAGTATTTTTGTTTGGAGGAATCTTCTTTAGAATTGTAAATTCCGTCCTTTTCCCAGGTTTTACACCATTTTTCTTCGATTTGCGTGAAGTTATATATCGCGGCCATAGTGAAGAAAATCTTAGCAGATACGGTTGGCCTTTACAAGTAGGCTCAAAGTCAGCAAAATCAAGGCTTTCCTAATAATAATGTATGCAAAAAAGTGAAATTTTTAGCCATATTTTCAGATATATTACTGGTGATTACATGAAAATTAGTATTGGTCGAGAATATCGAACTTTAACCGCGCAACCAACCTTGCGTTGGTATCCGCTGGTGCAGCGGATTCGCGCTGCAATGCCTCAATTTGCCCGATTTGCTCCGGAAAGAGTGGAACGGCAACTGGAATGGACATTAATTTTTGAATCTAGAAGAACCCGAAGGGTAAATACGTACGGAAAAATAAAATTAATGCCGCTTAATCCGCGGGTCGACTTTAAAAATATGAACGGCGTACGGTCAGTGAGGCAGTTACTTAATCCATTTGATCAATTTCTGGCGAATTATGACATGTATATACCGGATATCGTTACTCGATCGGTTATGTCGGTTGCCCGGCAGCTTGGAATAGGAACCGCGCTGTCCCGTAATGAAGTTATCTCAAATTTGATTAATGCCGGGATATTCGGAGCACCGACTGAAAATGATAAAGAGCAAGCTGAAACTGTATTTGGTCAGGATCCCTTGTTAACGCGGGCGGTTTCAGTTGTAAGCAAAGAGCTGGGAGTGAAACCATTGGGCGGATGGCTGACCGGTTGGTACGAAGGACAAGGATATCCATGTCCAACCCGGGATCACATGGTTTCTTTTATTGACCGTAAGCTGGGAGCAGGAGGGTTTGAAGTATGGGCCGTGCCCCGCGCAGAGGGAAGAACTGTAATTGACCGTGAATGGCACAAAATGTCGGATATTGATACTGCTTTCGAGAGAATTTTAACTTCAATTATTGCTTCGGTACTGGCTAATAAATCCGAAATGATGTTAATTAACGAACTTACGCGTTGGTATCAGGATTATTTGACTTTGCTGGCAGAAACGGTAGGTCAAAAGGGACAAGCATTTAGCGCGGATGCTTTGAGCCAGCTAAACGGGGGAGTTTTATCTTTATACGAAAGGTTGAGAGTTTTAGAAAAAGCGGTCACCCAGGAAAGAAAACTAAAACGCAAAGATATTGCTTTGCCGGAATCATTTAGGCTATTAGATCGGGATGTAGTTGAAGAAATTTTAAATGATTTATTGAAAAATGCTTGCGGCTGTAAAAGTTTAAGTTATATGGCATTACCGGAAATATTAATTGTTAATAAAAGAAATTGTCCCAAAGGAATCGTTAATATTAATGGCGTAAATTATGATTTATCTCGATACGGAGATTGTCTGGTATTGCCGTTTTATGATTTTGCCAGAGTATATAACTTCCACTCTGGAGAAAGACGCGGAGATTTTACTTATGCCGGTGCGACTGCTAGTAGAGTGGTTACCCCAACCTTGCAAGAGGAAGCGCTGGATCACGTTTTTGTTGCGTCAGATAAACGCTATGCCATTAGCGTCGGAGTCAGTACCCGCGTATATTTTTATCGAAGTCGCGAATATGCCGGAAGTCAGAAAATTATGTTGGCGGATAAGATTGTTAGATTTCATGGACTATTTAACGTTTATGATCAGGGAGGTAACTTTATTGGAGCGGTTCCGGTTGACGCGCTAAATAGCGGATCGTCTCGGGGCGAACACGTCCCCGATATTTCAACCTTATTGCACGGAGCGGCACTAAGGGTGGCCAGTACCTTTTTTACCCATCGACGCATAAGATACAATTTGGTGTTTGGCGAAGGCCGATCAGATTTTGTATTTGAAGATTTTGCGGTGGATCCGGTTGATATCTGGAATTTAGGCTACGTGTACGCCAGGAAGAAAAACGCAAGAAAACGAGAATTATTAGGTGCGGTTCGTTTAAGGGATAAGCTGCCAGCAAAGGGAGCACCGCCAAAGGCAATTTTACTTAATGTACCACTTACGGAAATTGAGGCAGAGGTTCCATTGCTGGGGGCCAGAGCGCTGCGCGTTTATGAAAAGCCGGGCAATAGCACCCGATATATTCAATTAAGAAGTATGCGCATACACCTTGGTCCCTGGGCACAACCGGGAACCTGGGCATATTTATCTCCGGATCGGCGTCAGGTACATATTATTCATCCGCGCGGCAAAGCCAGCGTGATTCCGGTTGAGCCGGATCAAGCTACGGTCCCGATTTATGCAACCCGCAGATACTCGAGCGGATTAATTCCGCGTAGTTTTATTAAGGAACCGGATACCGGAGGAGTTATTTCTCTGGAAGGTACGCGTTACGGAACCGGAAACGTTGGGCCGGTTGAATTTGTATTGATGCCGGAAGAAGGCGGATTGCCTTTTGGCAGAACCGTTGCCGGAAGATTTATTTTAGAGGGTAGCCCTTTTAGGTTTTACGGAGATGGTAACGGTGAAGTAGCGGCGTCTAGAGCGGGAAGAAAAACTAAAAGAAGAGGCGTATTCGTTGGTGATTTACTTCAGCCTTTTCAGCAATTGAAACCATCCGGTCGGCTTTTAATTGGTGGCGTGCATTACCGGGTTCCAGGTGCTTTGCAATATTTTAGAGCCTTACATGATTATGCATTATTTACCGATCGTGCCGGAAGCATTATTCAATGTGTTGATTATCGTTTGTTAGCCGAACATGGTTTGGCAAACGCTTTAGAAATTAACGCCGGAATCGAAAAATTAGAAGATATTCAAAGTTTTTCGATATACCAGATTAATCATTTGTACGAATTATTGCATCGTGCTGGCGTCAGGTTGGTGGATGTTAAGGAAGGCAACCAATTATCTTTTAGTCAGTGCTTAGCGCTTTTATCTTTTATGCGTTCTTATGAACCGCGGGAAAGATCCCGTGCGATTGAAACGCAGCTGCGCTTTGCCGGCCGCTCATTTATTTTAAATTTAGGGTGGGGAGGAAATTAATCTATGCCTTTAACCTTACACCCAACTTCAAATATTGCTCGTCGCTTAAGGCAAACCCCGGTGGAGCGCTGGGGTTTTGTAGCCCATGCCATGGCCAGCCGGATTCCCACCCTTAAGGGAAGAGAAAGAGCCTTAATGAGTATGATCGTGGACCGGGTCAATGATGCCAAACTAGCGCGTCAATTAGATGGACCAGATAGAAGATTTCTTTTGCACGAAAGTACGGGAGTCAGAGAGATGTTAGAGCGGGGAGAAGTAAAGGTTGAAAGAATTGTGGCTCCGAATGGAATTGTGCTGCAACGCGCGGAAAGGATTATTCCTCACGTATTAATCTCGAGTGCCATGAAAGTTGTGGAAAGCGAAGGGCAGCCGATCAATGCCGGCCAAATTGTTGAAGGCTTAAAAGCATCAGACATTTTACAGGAAACTACGAATGGGGTGAATAACGGCACCCGGAGAATACTAACCCATGGCCAGCAAAAAGAAGAAGATCCATTTGTTGGGCATGCACAAAGACTGATGCAAAGATGGGAAAACTATGAGGTTGAAAGACATCCCGCATTACAAGAAATGAAAGTAAGTAGGTTATTGGATCTGGTAGGGGTGGTGGAAGGTCGAATTGCCCGCGGTGTCGAAAGAGGGCGATGGGAAATTTTATTCCCAAATATTTTACGTGAATTGCAGGTTGATCAAAGAAAAGAATTGCAGAAACTTACTAAGGTACATCGATTTTTGATGCAGTATTTTAATGCGGTTATATTGCAGGTGATTTCCGGTAAAGCGGAAATCGAAGTAGTTAACGAGACTATCCGCTGCTTTAGGGATTATATCGATTTAATGGTAGCGGCCCGGCAGCAAAAAACCCTGGATCGCGAGTTTTGGGGGGAGTTTGAAGCACGCTTGTTACACTTGTATAGAAGATTATCGTTGCTGTTCATTGCGGCAAAGCGTGGCCAAAGACTGGGCAGATCACATATCGTTTTTCCTTTTGCTTATCCGTCGCTGCCTGATATTCGTACTCGTATATTAGATGATACGTTTGCTCTGGATCGGTTTGGAAGTGAAACTTTTGGCCGCTATATTGTTTTTCCGGAAAAAGTGTTTACGGTAGATAGAGGGGGGCTGGTTTATGACGGCGAAGCTGGAAAAATCAGACGGGATGGTCTGATTAAAATTAGGGGGGTAAATTACGATGTATCAGCTTTGCCAGACTGTATCATTATTCCCTGGAAAAGATTTGCCCGCGTTTATGATATTAATACCGGAGAAAGAATTGCAGAAATAAAATATCTGGGGACGGGGCCGAAAGTTCCGCCAGCTACGCCGGTCAAAGTTTATTCTAATGATGATTTTACTCCGCTTCCATTTAATGTTGAGGGCAGCCAAAAAATTACGGTTAGCATAGATAAAAGAATTAGTTTTTTACGCAAAGAACATTCTGATCGTAATACGTTTCCTTCGCCGGCGGCTTATATAGTCTTATCTTTCGGGATTTGTAATGTTTATGATCGCGAGGGTAAATTTTTAGGAGCGGTGCCGGAAAGAGATATCGTGGTCCAACCCGGAGCAAATACCACCAATATTTCAGAGCTTTTGTGTGGAATGAACTGGAGGCAATTGAATGGGGTGGGTTTGGTTTTTCTGGACAAGGTGCAATACCGCTTAGTTAGGCAAAGAGATGTAAAGATGAAGAAAGGCAAATTGCGTTATGCGGATGATTTAGTCTGGAAAGATTTATTAGTAACACCAATTTATCCTTTTGGAGAAGTTTTGGTTTGCTCTGGAGAAAAGCGTACTTTAATTGGATCATTTCAAATGAGAGATGCTTCTGCCGCAACCAGTGAAGCTGGCGTATTATACGTAAAATTTGATGACATGGCGGATGAAATTCCGGCTTTACGTTCCCGGGCAGTACCTGAAGTTACAATTGGCGGAAGAAACAATTTGAATCTTTTCGGACAAACATTGTGTTTTGGCCCGTATCCTCCGGAAGGGATTACTGCTCAAGTTTTGGCGGGTGGTGAAATAAATCTTTCAACTGGCAGGACATGGTTGGGAAGAGCTACGGTAAATCCAGCTAAAAATCGTTTTGCTTATTGGGATTTAGTCCGACAGGTTCCCGGAGTAATTAGAGGAGAAATGGAGCTTTATCCACAAGCTAACGACGGGCTAGTCGGGATTTTTGCTGCCGAATACCGTACCCTGCAGAATCAACCGATTAGAGTTAAGTTAAATCCGGGAAGAGGACGCATTCCTTACGGGTACCTTGAAGAGAGAAGGTTTTTATTAGATCGGGATCCTTTTGAACCCGGCAAACGGCGTAAATCGATATACGTTGCAGACTTACTAGCTCCTTTTGATGAAGTACAACCGGTTGATCGTTATCAATATTATCCACCAGGATTTACCGATCCAGTTACTTTAACGGTCCCTCAAATATATGTTAACCAAGGATGGCAATTGGCGGTGGGAACCAGAGATCATTTTCTTTTTGTTGAGCGACGTACCAAAACAGTGTTGGGGCTAGCCGAGCGTGCGCTGGCGCAAAAAACGCTAAAAAGAAAAATCTTTCCAATATCTGATTACGATGGAGTTTTACCGCAGATTATGGATTTGAATGCGATTAATGATATTCTGAGGCTCATGCATCAGGTTGGCGTAAGACCGGGCAGTACTGCCAGAGAAAAACTTCCCACTTTAAATCAACTTTCTAGATTGATGCTTTTTTCACTTGAATATGGAAATGAGGAATTAACTTACCAGCTAGCTACCAGAGGCACTCCATTTATTCATACTTTAGAGATGGGATTTCCTTTTTAGCCGATTATCTGGTCTTTTTTCTATCGCTGGGTTTCATTTTGCCTGCCGATTCCGGTTTTTCGTCTTTAACTTCTTTAATGCGGTGGCCTTTACCCCTTTTTTCTTTGAGCGGAGTAGTTTCTCTTGGTTTTATTTTAGTTTTTTCGAATATAACTTTTCCGTCAATGCCTTTAGCGAGCACTCCTTCTCCTTCTTTAAATTTACCTTCCAGGATCTGATTGGAGAGGGGGTTTTCGATTAACTGCTGGATGGCGCGGCGCAGGGGACGGGCGCCAAATTTTGGATCGTAGCCGGTGGTTACAATAATATCTTTGGCCGCGGCATCAATTTCCAGGGACATATTTTTTTCTTCAATCTGTAATTTAACGTCTTTTAGCAAGATATCTACAATTTGGGTTAATTGTTCTTTGGTCAGCGGATGGAAAACAATAATTTCATCAATCCGGTTTAAAAACTCAGGTCGAAAAACATGTTTGGCCTCGTCTAAAACATGCTCTTTCATTTTAGTATAGGAGGCTTCTTCGTCTTTAGCGGTAATAAAGCCTACCGGGCCTTCGCCGTGGATCATTTTTTGACCAATATTAGTGGTCATAATGATGACCGTGTTTTTAAAATCAACCACCCGGCCTTTACTATCAGTTAAGCGCCCGTCATCTAAAATTTGCAGTAGTACATTAAAGATGTCGGGGTGCGCTTTTTCAATTTCATCAAATAAAATTACCGAATAAGGTTTTCTCCGCACCGCTTCGGTTAAGCGGCCGCCTTCTTCGTAGCCCACGTATCCGGGAGGGGCGCCAATTAAACGCGAAACCGTGTGTTTTTCCATAAATTCTGACATATCTAGTCGAATTAATGCTTCCTGGGTGCCAAACAAAAATTCCGCCAGGCGCCGTGCCACTTCGGTTTTACCTACTCCGGTAGGACCGGCAAAAATAAATGAACCAATTGGTTTTGCGGGAGGCTTTAGGCCCGCGCGTCCTCGTCGGATTGCTTGGGAAATAGCCGTAATCGCATCGTCTTGCCCGATTACTCTTTTGTGGAGCGTGTCTTCCATGTGAACCAGCTTTTCGGTTTCAGCTTCGGTAAGTTTTACTACCGGAATTCCGGTCCAGTCTGAAACCACTTCGGCAATATCGTCTTCGGTGACGGCCGCAATCCCGCCGCCTTTTTCCAATTGCCACTGGGATTCCATTTCGTTAAGCTGTCGGGATATTTCTTTGATTTTGTCTCTGAGCTCGGCGGCTTTTTCGTAATGTTGCGAGCTGAGTGCGGCTTCTTTTTCCTTGCGGGCCTTAACTAATTCTTTTTGGATGGTCCGGATTTCTTTATTTGGGGAAATTAACCGCAATCTTACTTTTGCCGCGGCTTCATCCATCAGGTCGATAGCTTTATCCGGTAAAAACCGATCAGAAATATAGCGATCGGAAAGGGTAGCGGCGGCAATGACGGCGGCATCGGGTATTTTTACCCGGTGGTGATCTTCGTATTTGTCTTTTACCCCTTTAAGAATTTGGATAGTTTCGTCTACGGTGGGTTCAACTACGTGCACCGGTTGAAATCTGCGCTCGAGAGCCGCATCTTTTTCAACATATTTGCGGTATTCATCCACGGTTGTGGCGCCGATAACCTGTAATTCGCCGCGGGCCAGAGAAGGCTTTAAAATATTGGCGGCATCAATGGCGCCTTCGGCGCCGCCGGCACCTACTAAAGTATGTAATTCATCGATAAATAAAATAATTTGCCTGGATTTTGAAACTATTTCTTCGAGCATCTTCTTTACTCGGGCTTCAAATTCGCCGCGGTATTTAGTGCCGGCAACCATGCCCGCTAAATCCAGGGCAATTACTTGTTTGTCTTTAATGCTATCCGGAACTTCTCCTTTAATAATCTTATCGGCTAATCCTTCCACGATGGCGGTTTTACCAACGCCGGGGTCACCGATCAGCGCCGGATTGTTTTTAGTGCGGCGGGAAAGAATGCGGATTACGCGATCAATTTCTTTTTGGCGGCCGATGACCGGATCTAATTTATTTTCTTTTGCCAGGGCCGTTAAGTCTCTGCCAAAAGAGGCCAGCGCCGGTTTTTTAGCTTTGGGAGGTGCGGCCATTCCCGGAAAAGCAAAAAATCCTCCACCGCCGGGTATCCCTTCGATTGGGAATTCATCTTCACTAAATTCTTCGGGGCCAACTTCTTCCGGACCGCGGGCTTTTTCAATTTCGTTTAATATTTCTCTGACCGCTTTATCAAAACTGACTTTTCTTTTGTGCAGAGCCTGAGAGGCAATTGATTCTCCTTCTCTGATAATTCCAAGTAAAAGATGTTCGGGCCCCACGTAGTTAAAACCTAATTCGCGGGCGACGTTATAAGCAATCTCCAGTACTTTTTTTGCCCGGGGAGAAAGCGTGATTTCTTTTGGGGTTTTTGCGCCGTGGCCGATTAAGGCTTCGACATCCGAAAAAAGATTAACTAAATCTACGCCTAGGGTTTTAAGTACGTTGGCAGCTAATCCGTCTTGTTTGATTAGACCTAATAAAATATGTTCGGTTCGTAAATGATCGTGCGATAGTCTTTTAGCTTCTTCACTGGCCAGGGTAATGACGCGTGAAGCATCTTCTGAAAAGTAATCAAAAATTCGATCTGCCGGACGGCGCTTGAAAAGTGAAGCAAAGATATCCGGAAAGTCAAAAAATCCCGGAAAGTTTAAGTCTTCGGGTGGAATAAACCCTAACTTGGCCGCACACTGCGTACACAGATGTTTTACCACCTTTTTTCCGTTAATTATTTTAGTGATGTGGATCGAAGCCGGATTTTTATTGCATTCTTGGCAAAGCATAATTTCCCTCCCAGATAACCTATATAGTATAAAAGCTGTAGCCGGATTTATCAAGGCAGGGTCTGAAATTTAGCCCCTAAAATGTGAAATTTTACTCTTAAAATGCCGAAATATATTAGGTGAATTATAAAATGGCAAAAGTAAGGCAAAGGGTTCAATTTACGCAAAGAAGTAATCTAGCCCCCGGAGTACAGAGGGAGCTACAGGGGTTTTTGCATGGCGCGTCTCATGGTGTGCAAGCGCTGCAGCCTGTAAATAGACGAACATATTTAGCGCAAAGATTGGCTGGCGCACCTCCTGCTCAACAAGATATTTTACGTCGGATTTTATACGCTGACGATACTAATCATTTTAATGGATTAGTCAGGGCGGTTAGGGATCTGGAAATGTCATGTACCAAAAAAGCATTGCGCCGAAGAGAAGCGATTGTGATTTCTAACGAGGTTTTCGGGGAATTGTATGAACTGGTTGGCCGGCAGGGAATAAAGGCCAAACAATATGTAGAGGCAGTTGAATTTGGGGTAAAGATTTTTACGGTTAGAGCTACCCGCAACTTTGAAAGTGCTTTCGCGATTCTTTCAATTATATTAAAAGAATACGAAAGACTTGGTGGGGAAACCCAAAGCCGCATTAATCGTCACCTTCTTCCCTTAGTGACCAGAGATTTAGCGAGGGTTATTCCGCGCCTGGATATATACGAATTGCAGCTGCGCTTTGCTTATCTGCAGCAGGTATATCCGCATCGATATTTAAGAGAAAAAATTGATATGGCGGAAAGGCTTTTTGAGTTGTATGCCGAACCGCATGGTAAAAGGTTAGCAGCGGTAGCGTACCTGGACAATGCCTGGAAAGCACAAAGATTTATGGGTAAAGAAGGTCTGGACGCGGCAAGAGTTAGAAAAATGGCAGAGTATATACTTGATAATCATGCCGGGGCTTTGCAGCGGGCATTCATGACCGATACAGAGGAATTAGCGGCTTTAGAAGCAGGGCAGGCGATGGTTGGGCTGGAGGGTGGATTTGAAACCTTTGTGGTATTTTTAGGCGCGTTTGGATTTGTCGATTTGCAAAAAAGAGCTTTGCTGATCCGTATGCCGCTGTTGGATGAGCCGGTTTTAGTTTATGCCCGATTATGTGAACTGGAAACGGTTCCGCTCCGGCAGACTGAAAGCGCTTATCGTGAAGCGTGTCGTCTATACAGCAAGGGAGGCATAACGTTAGACACTGAAAAAGAGATATCAGAGACGATAGCTGATCAAATAGGTGCGCAGATAACCAAAATTTCCCGCCGATATTTCGAATCATTATTTCAGCAAAGAGGATTAAGATCGGTTGGCGCGCTTAACCAGCATGCGCCCCAATTAGAATATGCAGTTCAGTATAAACCGGCGCAGGAGTTTCCGCGTATTATGGAATTGATCAGCCGGATGAAGAAAAAAATCCTTACTTATGCGCACCGCAGTATTGCGGACGGCAATCAATTTGCATGTATTACTAATGTGGTGACCCTGTCTGCTTCTCCCGCAGTTGATGCCAGGGTAGTTTTTATCAATATTCCTCACTCGGAAGCGGTGGAAGTTTATGTTTGCTTAGAAGTTGACGGCATTCAGGATGCGCACGTAATAAAATTTAAGTTTAGGAAAACGACTAAGGGCTTGGGCAGTTATCCTGAGTTTGCGGATGAAACCATTATTGAAGGGATAAATTTTAAACATCGCAGTAGCATCCCCCTTTGGGTTGAAGTTTATGCCCTGCGCGCATTGGAATATACTTTACTTGCTAAATTGTCTGATAACTTGGATGTTTACTGTACTGAATTAGCAGAAACGGATCGCCAAATTATTGGTCAAATTGCCACCGCTGATTTTATTGAACAAAACCGTTCCGCATTAGAAAGTATGCAGGCTGGTTTTGAACAAGGACCATTACCCCGGGCATTTGAGGATGTGGGGGCCCAAGTGGATTTAAGCAGCCGGCTAAGAACGGCCAGAGATATTGTTAGAAATACCATCCCGGAAGTAGTTAGTGGAAATGCTCCGGTAGATGAATTAGATATTTTATATGAACTGGGAGATTCGGTGGATATTATTGAAACCGGCGAACTCAGAAGAATTATGGCTACACTTTCTCCTTCGGATGCCGCATTATTTCCAAGGCCCAATGGATCCAATCGGCTGCCGATGGGAGTAATTTATCGTCCACGAAAAGGAAATGATGTATTTGGAGTTTTTGACACCTTTGATCGGGTAAGTATTTTAGGGGCATCCAGGAACGGACATATTTTTGACCGCTTGTTGACCGAGCTGGCTCTACAATCGGTAGTAAAAGTTGCCATGCCGGGTGTTTCGCGAAGAGCTCGCAGCTATTCTCGTTCAAGAACCGATGGTTTTGCTGGACACGGATTTGAAGCCAATGTTACTGAGGTTCTTCAACCAGGATTAAGATATTTAGATGAAATTTATGCGACCCGGTTTTATGAAGAAGTTAGAGAGGATGGGCTTTGGGGTCGACCTTGGTTTATGCAAGATGTGGAAGGTTATTTTATGCCCGTTATTGATCCGATTGCTAGTTTAGCGGAAAGAGAAATTGACGCGGCTAAAGAAAGGGCTTTAATTCAGTACGGCCGTTCCGGAATTTTTGTGGCGGTGGGGAGAGGGCGGGGTAGTCTTCGACGTTTGCGTCTTAGAGGAAGAAAAACCCGCCACGGAAGAGAATGGAATCCGGAAAGTCCTACCAGCCGACAATTAGAGCAACAAAATTTAATGGGCGATAATCAAGCGTTGCCTACTCACTGGGGATTGTTTGTAATTACTTCTCTTTCGGACGGGAGAGCAATTGCCGCAAAAGTTACTTCAAGACCTACCGAAAACGAAGTATGGGGTTTAATTGATGAAGAAACTGCACGCTTAGACAATGGCGAATTTAGAAATGAAGAGTGGTTGTTGGCGCAAGTACCGGATGACGGCCGCCGAGACGCCCTGCGCGATGATTTTAGAAGCGGAAAAGTTAGCATCAGCGCTCAAACCATGGATGTAAATGAAATTAATCATACTTATGTTCTTCCCCGATTAGTTCCTATTTCTGAATTACTGGAAAGAGAAGATTTAGGAATTCAATTAAGAAAAGAACCGTAAAACCATTACCTAATTCCATTGAGCTACTCATATTCTCCTGTTATAATACCCACTCGTCTGCATAAATAAACTAGGAGAGTGATTTTATGATAGCTTTATGGATTATTTTAGCGATTATCGTACTGGTGATATTATTTGTAATTGCGGTGTATAACGGATTGATCAAGCTTAGAACCCGCTGCGAAGAAGCCTGGTCGGATATCGATATCCAACTCAAAAGAAGATATAACTTAATCCCCAATTTAATGGAAACGGTAAAAGGTTATGCCGCTCACGAAAAAGGTGTTTTCCAAAGCGTAACCGAAGCGCGTACCAAAGCGATGGGAGCCAGCGGGGTGGCGGATAAAGCCAAAGCCGAAAATATGCTTTCCCAAACTTTAAAGTCTTTATTTGCGGTAGCCGAAGCTTATCCAGATTTAAAAGCTAACCAAAACTTTTTAGAACTACAAAGAGAACTGCGCGACACCGAAGACAAAATTACTTATTCACGCCGATTCTATAACACCAATGTCAGAGATCTAAATATTAAGGTTCAAACTTTCCCATCTAACATGATTGCTAATATGTTTGGGTTTACCAAGAAAGATATGTTTGAATTAACTGAAGAAGCCGCCCGGGAAGTTCCTAAAGTTAAGTTTTAACCAATGCCCAAGGCCTATAGCAAAATAAATATCTACGACCAAATCGCTTCTAATAAGCGCAAAACCTGGATTTTCTTAATTCTATTTGTCCTCTTTATTGTTTTAGTCGGTTATGTGTTTGGTATGGCCATGAGTGATGATGCGCTGGGGCCAATGGGAGTGTTTGGTGTCATCGCCATTTTCTTTGGGATTATGGGCTACTTTTTTAGCGGCAATATGGTGATGGCGGTTTCGCGGGCCAAACAAATTAAAAAAGAAGATAATCCTGAGTTGTTTCGCGTAGTCGAAAACATGTCGATTGCCGCCGGCATTCCTCAACCTAAAGTTTATATTATTGATGATTCGGCTCCTAATGCTTTTGCGGCGGGGCGCGATCCTAAACACGCCATGGTGGCGGTTACCACAGGTCTTTTGGATAAACTGGAACGTACTGAACTTGAGGGTGTCATTGCCCACGAAATTTCACATATCCGAAACTATGATGTTAAGTTAATGTCACTGGTGGCAATTTTAGCCGGCACGGTTGCGCTGTTATCGGATATATTTCTGCGTTGGACTTTTTGGGGTGGGGGAAGACGTCGCTCAAAAAGTGATGGCGGTGGCCAACTACAATTAATCATGTTTGTGGTAGCTATTGCGCTGGCACTTTTGGCTCCGTTGATTGCAGTGATAATCAAAATGGAAATTTCCCGCAAAAGAGAATATTTAGCCGATGCATCGGGAGCCATGTTAACCCGCTATCCGGAAGGATTGGCCCGCGCCTTAGAAAAAATTTCACTGGATAAAGAACCTTTAGAAGCAGCTAATAAGGCCACGGCGCATATGTACATCATTAATCCGCTTAAAGAATTCAAGGGATCTCCCCGTGGTTGGTTTTCGGGAATGTTTCAGACTCATCCTCCGGTTGAAGAACGCATTGCAGCACTTAGGGCGATGTAAGGTTAATTTCTGAGAAAATAAACCAAATAATAAAGATTAGCATCTGTAACTGACATGAGTGATAGTATTGGTAGATTGATATTAATTACTCCAGCATGTTTTTCTGCACTTTGTAAAGCGGCAGTTTGACCCGCACGATCAAAAGTTACCAGATCATGGGGAAAAGGCGCAAAAACCCTCAGATAAGAATCCGGGGTCTCGGCTAAATATAATCCACAAGGTAAAATATCAACTTCTTGGTTACATTCGATCAGCGAAAAGGTAGCAACTCTGGTGTCGGGGCCTAAGCTTTTTTTAGATAACTGAGCTACTACATTATTTTGCCCTAAGCTGGCAAAGAAATCTTCATTTGGAACCCTTGCTAAAGTTATTGAGGCATCCCATAAAAAGTCTGGCGGTTGACCTTCCGCATTAAACCTTGCTTGCGGAAATTTTCCGGCCTTGACGTCAAAGGATTGGACAGGGTGGCCAGCAGGAGGGGACGAAATTTTTCGGTAAAATCCGATTGCGCCTTCTTGGATTGAGGTAGCCAAAAATTCAAAATCATTCTGGAGAAATTGCGGGCTTCTTTGCGTCGGATGAGACGGTACCAAAATTCTGGTATTTTCCCATGGCTTAGCTACCAGAATATGTGATTTACTTCTTGAGCTGCCTTTCCCAATTAAATGTACATATAATAGCGTGCGTCCGACTGTGGGCATCGTTTATCTCCTTTTTATATCGCTACCGGAAACACCCATCCGTGTCTATCTTCAGCTTGCTGGGTTTGAATGGCGGTTAAAGCTTCATAAAGTATTCGTACTGTTGGATCAACCTCGCCATTATTGAAAATTTTCTTTATATCGCCATGAGTAATTGAACCGATGGGGCTGATTACGGCTGCGGTACCGGTGCAAAAAGCCGCGGTTGCATTTTGCATTACAAAATCAATTGGGACCCTCTCATGTTCTATTACTTCATATCCTAAATCTCTGGCAATTTGGATTACGCTGGCTCGGGTAATTCCCGGTAATATTGTGCCGGTAAGTTTGGGAGTATGGATTGTATTGCCGCAAATACAGAAAAAGTTTGCCGCACCTACTTCTTCTACGTATTTATGTTCTTGGGCATCCAGGTAAATTACTTCAGCAAATCCAGCTGCTTTGGCTTCTTTTGCAGGCATCATACCGGGGGCGTAATTTCCACCGGCCTTTACACTACCTGATCCTCCGGGGGCGGCACGGTGATTTTTTTCACTTACAATTAAATCGATAGCAGTTAATCCACCTTTAAAATATGGTCCTACCGGTGTAACAAAAACCATAAAAGTATTTTCAGGTGCGGGCGCTACGCCAACGATTGGTCCGGATCCAATTAATAACGGACGGATATATAAAGCACCTTTACCATGCGGTGGTATCCAACGTCGGTTGGCTCTTACCACTCGGGTTACCGCGTTTAAAAAATAATCAACCGGAACCGAAGTAAGGCCTAACCTTTTTGCGCCATCAATCGCTCTCTTTGCGTTTTCTTTTGGTCGAAACAGAACTACATTTCCTTCGGGAGTATTTAGTGCTTTCATGCCTTCGAATAGTTGTTGTCCATAGTTTAGTGCTCCGGCGGCAGGACTAATTTCAATGTGATCAAAAGGAACAAGGGCTGAAGCAGGCCAGACGTCGCCGTTTGGAATAGTTACCTTAAACATCGCATCCGTAGGAGTAATTGAAAAAGACAAACCATCAAAGTTTATAGCTCCTTTTTGAACCAACTGTAATCGTCCTCTTACTTGAGGAACTTGTTCTAAAACTTCTTGAGCTCTTCTAAGTACCGGGCCATCAACAAAGGTTTGATTTACTGCATTGGGGTGGAGGGAGGGTTCAAGTGAAATGTGTCTAAAATCATCTAGTCTGCCTTGGGCTATGAAATGATTTGTTCCATCGGTAACGTGGTATTGTATTCCTAACCCTTCACGTTTCATTTCTCTTACTGCCGGACTTTTTGACCCTGCCTTATAACCCATTCTGGTACGACATCCAATACGAGTGGTTCCTCTTACTTCAACTCTTTTAACTACTAATTTACCCATTTTAATTCCCCTTTCATTTGTGTGGCCCTTGAGATTTGCGAGGCTCTAATGTAGAAATATGTTTGACAGTTTTTTATCGGTGTTTCTGCTGGAAAATTTCACTTTTTTAGTAAGATATTTTGGCGGTTTGGCGATTTTTAATTGAATGAATCTATGGAATAGAATATAATCACTTTATTATGAATAATTTACCCGATAAATCAGGACATTTTGGAGATTTTGGCGGGCGTTTTGTTCCGGAAACGCTGATCGAACCTTTGCGTCAACTGGAAGAAGCCTACGCACGTCTGCAGGACAATGCCGATTTTAAACGCGACCTCGAATATTATTTAGATGATTACGCCGGTCGTCCCACCCCGCTATTTTATGCCGAACGCCTTTCTAAACATTTAGGCAAAGGTAAAATCTATCTTAAAAGAGAAGATCTTTGCCACACCGGCGCGCATAAAATAAATAATACTATTGGCCAAACTCTGTTGGCCAAGTACATGGGAAAAACCCGCATTATTGCCGAAACCGGGGCGGGGCAGCACGGCGTGGCTACGGCAACTACCGCAGCACTATTTGGAATTAAATGTGTAGTTTACATGGGCGCTGAAGACGTAAAACGACAGGCCTTAAATGTTTATAAGATGAAATTACTAGGAGCAGAAGTCGTTCCGGTAAATTCCGGCAGTAAAACTTTAAAGGATGCCACCAACGAAGCTTTACGAGACTGGATGGCAAATGTAAACGATACCTTTTATGTTTTAGGTTCCTGTGTCGGACCGCATCCGTATCCGATGATTGTCCGTGATTTTCAGTCGGTTATTGGGTTGGAGGCGAGGGGGCAAATTTTAAACCAGGCCGGCAAGCTTCCCGACTATTTAGTGGCCTGCGTTGGCGGCGGTAGTAATTCGATTGGTCTTTTTCATCCATTTATCGGCGATCACGCGGTAAAAATGGTTGGGGTTGAAGCTGGCGGACTTGGAATTAACACCAAAGAACACGCCGCTTCCATTGTTAAAGGATCCAAAGGGATTTTACACGGAGCACTAAGTTACCTCTTGCAAAATGAAGATGGGCAAGTTGAACCAACGCACTCAATTTCGGCGGGGTTGGATTATCCAGGAGTTGGCCCCGAACATAGTTATTTAAAAGACTCTGGTAGAGCAGACTACGTTTCGGTAACTGATAAAGAAGCTTTAGAAGGATTTAAACTTTTATCCAAAACCGAAGGGATTATTCCTGCGCTCGAATCGGCGCATGCGCTGGCTTATCTAAAAACCTTAACCAAAAAAATTAACAAAGATGATATTGTCATCGTTTGTCTTTCCGGCCGCGGCGACAAGGATATGGATATCGTAAGGGGGGCTAAGTAATGGAATTTCCTAAACGTAAAGCCCTCATACCATATATAACCGCCGGGGATCCCGATCTTGCGACTACCGAAAAGTTAATTTATGAACTGGAGAAGGCTGGGGCAGATGTAATTGAGCTGGGTATTCCATTTTCCGATCCGTTAGCCGATGGTCCGGTGATTCAAGAATCACATTTCCGGGCGCTCAAGAAAAAAACTTCACTGGCGGACGTCTTTCGGTTAGTGGCTAAAGTTCGCAGGAAATCAAAAATCCCCATTATTTTCATGCTCAGTGTCAATCTGGTTTATAAATACGGGGTTAATAAGTTTATCGAACGGGCAGGGGAAGATGGTGTGCACGGAGTAGTGATTCCTGATCTTCCACCGGAAGAAGAAGCTTCAGAAAAGTTTAAAATCTTAAAAGAATCCGACTTAGACACAATTTTATTAGTAGCCCCCAATACTCCCGAGGAAAGAGTAGAAAAAATCTGCGAGCAATCATCGGGATTTATTTATTTAGTATCTTTAACTGGGGTTACCGGAGTTAGAAAAGCACTTTCTGATACGATTTCCGCATCAGTCAAGAAAATTAAAAAACATACCGGCCTGCCGGTTTACGTGGGCTTTGGAATATCGACTCCGGCCCAGGCTAAACAAGCTGCCACGGTCAGTGACGGCGTAATTGTTGGTTCCGCCATCGTTAAAATTCTTGCCGAAGAAAAATCAAAATCTGCCGCCGTGAGCAAAGTTGCCAAGTTTGTTAAAAGTTTAAGGAAAGCCATCGATGCCGCATGAAAGTTTAAAGCAACGACTTCCTTACCGGGCCAAACAACTTAAATTTGCCCTGTTTACCAGTTATAAAAAAGAACACATCGAATTTGCCCGTAAGTATTTGAGTATTAAAGAGCTGGCTTTATTTGATCAGCTTCCCCGCTACGAAAAAAAGCACGCGGTGCAGGTTGCCAAACATCTTTTAGCGGATGCCCACGGCAAATTTAATATTGATGAGCGAAAATTAGCTAAACTTGCGCTTTTACATGATATTGGTAAAGCCGCCACTAAACTTTCGGTGGTGGATAAAGTACTTTTAGTAATTTTAAACCGCTATTTTCCTAAACTTTACTGCCAGCTGGCCGAAAAAGGACAGCGTGAAAAGGCCCGTTCGATCTATCGCAAAGTATACGTCCATAAATATCATAATCAGATTGGCGCCGAAATGTTAAAACGGGCCGGAGCCGGTCCGGACATCGTTTACGCGGTCGAACATCATACCCGTGAAGAAGATCCGAATGATCCGATTGAATTAAGGCTCCTGAGAAAAGCGGATTCAACCTATTAAATTATGAAAAGAAAAATCGGCATTACTACAACAATTCCTTCCGAAGTTATTTTTGCCTCGGGTGCGGTCCCGGTTGATTTAAACAATGTCTTTGTAAATTTTAAAGGGAAGGGAGACGTAAAAACTCCGGCCGATCTGATCCGCATTGCGGAAGAGGATGGTCTGCCCCGTAATATTTGCAGTTGGATTAAAGGAATTTACGGGGCTTTAAAAGTTAACCCGGATATTCAGGAGGTCGTGGTGGTGGTGAGAGGAGATTGCAGCAATTCGGTAGCGCTGGCGGATGTGTTAAGGTCAAAAAAATATAAAGTTATCCCGTTTGCTTATCCGGATAGTAAGGACGGGGCTTCATTCACTCAGGAATTAAACCGCTTCATGAAGCACTTTGGCGTATCCCGTAAAGAAGTTGATAAAAAGAAAGCCGAACTGGATAAAATTCGCGAAAAAATATTTATTCTGGATGAGATGACCTGGCGGGAAAATAAAGTTACCGGATTGGAAAATCATCTTTATCTGGTTTCTACTTCTGATTTTGAATCCGATCCTCCGGCCTTTTCGGAAAAGGTGGATCATTTTTTAAAAAAGGCCAGCTACCGCAAGCCCTATACCGAAAAAGTGCGCTTGGCCTACGTCGGAGTGCCGCCCATCGTTTCGGATCTTTATGCATACGTGGAAGAGCTGGAAGGCCGGGTAGTTTACAACGAAGTTCAGTTCCAATTTTCCATGTGTGAGCTAACCGACGACATTGTGGAACAATATTTAATGTACACTTATCCTTACGATGTATTTGGCAGGGTAGTGGATATTAAAGAAGAAATTGAAGAAAGACAGATTGACGGCGTTATTCATTATTTACAAAGCTTCTGCCATCATCAGATTGAAGATATGATTTTACAGAAAGAACTTCCGGTGCCGGTGTTGGCTTTAGAATGTGACCAGCCGGGACACCTTGAACTCCGCAACAAACTCCGCCTCGAGGCTTTTGTGAACATGCTGAAAGAAAAGAAGTAGCCGCTAATTTCCCCCGAACCGGTAACTATTAATTTCATCTTTTAAGGCTTTAGCTTTTTCCCGGGCAGCCTTGGCAAAATTTTCGGTTGAATCCGCGTAGATAATCCCTCTGGATGAATTAATGATTGCCCGCCCGCCGTTTTTGTCGGTTCCCACCGTTGCGCATTCTTTAACTGATCCGCCTTGCGCCCCAACCCCCGGAATTAATATGGGCATGTCTTTAACCATGCCTCTAATTTCTTTTAGTTCCTGCGGTTTAGTGGCGCCCACCACCAGCCCAATGTTTTTGTATTGTTGCTGCCAAATCAATGCGTATTTAACTACTTTTTTGTACAAAGGAATATCGCCGCGCTCTATTCCGTGGATTTGTAGAACCCGTGCTCCTTGATTAGAAGTTAAACAGAGCACAAAAATTCCTTTATCGCGATATTCCGCAAAAGGTAAAACCGATTCGGGTCCTAAATATGGGTTTACGGTAGTGGCATCCGCTTTATAAAGTTCAAAAATTGCCTTGGCGTAGGCGGCCGCCGTATGTCCGATGTCTCCCCGTTTAGCATCCAGAATGACCGGAATGCTTTTAGGGATATATTCGATGGTGCGTTTTAAGGATTCCATCCCGTAGGTGCCGTGCATTTCGTAAAATGCGATATTGGGCTTATAAGCACAGACTAAATCGCGGGTTTGATCGATGATGGCTTTATTAAAAAGAAAGATCGGATCTTCCTGGTTTAGTAAAAATTTGGGAATTTTACTCATGTCGATGTCTAATCCGATGCAAAGTAAACTGTTGTTAGCGGCGCTGGCGTGATCTAGTTTTTGGTTGAAATTCATTTGGATGTTATTTTAACACAATTTGTTATAATAGTCCTATGATGAGAATCGGCATCGATCTGGGCTCCAGATCAGTCAAAGTAATCAAAAAAGAAGGGGATCAAATCGTCGCTAAAGAGGTATTTGATTCTTTTCAATTTTATACTAATTTTCTGAAGGATAGTACCGGTAAGCACATCCTAAAAAATGTCGGCAGTGGCGAAGTTGTGATTACCGGCTACGGAAAATTCAGCTCCAAGGTTGAGGGAGCCAATAAAATTTCGGAAGTAGAAGCCCACGTTAGAGGGGCCAAGCACCAAACCGGACTAACCGATTTCACTTTATTGGATATCGGCGGACAGGATACCAAAGTGATTAAAGTTGAGGGCGGCCAAGCCATCAATTTTACCATGAATGATAAATGTGCCGCCGGATCGGGCCGCTTTTTAGAAAACATGTGTAAAATTTTGGATGTCTCGATGGAAGAATTATCTAAACATGCGGGGGAGGGGCCGACCTTAAGCTCCACCTGTGCCATTTTTGCCGAATCCGAACTGATTGCTAAAATTATTGATGGTTATTCGCTGGATGAATTATGTGCCGGAGTAAATCGCACCTTAATTTTAAGAACCCTTCCCATGATTAAGCGCCATCTTGAGGAAAAACTGGTTTTTGTGGGGGGAGGGGCCAAAAGCCCAGCTATCAAACAGATGCTTGAACAAGAGCTTAAAATCCCGGTGATTATTCCGCGTGAGCCGCAGTTTAACGGGGCGCTGGGTTGTGTGTTAAGTTAGCCTTCGGTTTTATTTTCTGCCGGCGCAATTTCAATATCAGTTTGCACACTCATGGATTCTTCGGTTTTTTCTTCTTTTTCTGCTTTGCGTTCGGCCTTTTCAACTTCTTTTTGCTTCATCATGTCGCCGATGGTTACTTTGGTTTCTTCTTCTTTTTTGGCTTGGGTTTCTTTTAGCTTAGCTTTTTCCCGATCCTGGATAACCCGCTTGATCGATAATCCAATTTTTTGTTCATCAGGAAGAACTCTAAGTATTTTAACGTCAACTTCGTCTCCGGGCTTAACGACATCCTGCGGATGCGCGATCTTTTCGTTTGAAATTTCAGATATGTGACAGAGACCTTCCAGATCATGCCCCAGCTCAATGAAAGCTCCAAAGTTAGTTAGTCGAGCTATTTTTCCTTTAACTATTTGTCCGGGTTTATAATGAGAGGTCGCTGCTTCCCACGGATCGGGCTGTAGTTCTTTAAGCCCCAGCGCAACTTTTTTGTTTACTTTGTCTACGCCCAGTACAAATACATCCAATTCCTGGCCAACTTTTACTACTACCGATGGATGTTTTACTCTTTTCCAGGAAAGTTCGGTGATATGGATTAATCCTTCGATGCCGCCCAGGTCAACAAAGGCGCCAAAATTTTTAACGCTGCTGACGGTGCCGTGTTTTACTTGTCCAACTTCGATTTCGTTTAATATTTTTTCTTTTTCGTGGTTTTTCTTTTCGCCGGCCGCTAATTTATGGGAAAGAACTACTTTGCCGGCTCTGCGATCAATTTGAATGACTTTAATCGGAATAACCGTTCCGACAAAATCTTCTAATTTGGCATTTTGCGCCTTTTTTACTTGTGACGCGGGGATAAATCCGCGAATGCCGCTGTAGTCAACTACTAATCCGCCTTTAACGGCAGAAGTTACTTTGGCATCCAGGACACTTCTTTCTTTATAAGCTTGGTAGGCTTGATTCCAACTTACTTCATAGTCTGCTTTTTCTTTTGAAAGCTCAACGTAACCCTCGCGGTTTTCGAGTTTCTCAATTAAAACGTTGATTTTATCGCCAACTTTTAAGCCTGCTTTTTGATCTTTGGAAGATAAATCCTTAATTGCCAAAATCCCTTCGGCTTTATAACCGATATCTACTAAAAGCGAATTATTATCAACCTTGACTACCGTTCCGGGAACGATATCGCCGCTTTTGTATTCCTTAAAGGTGGCGGCATAGGAGTCTTTGGGTTCTTCCGGCTTTGCTTTTGGTGCTTTGGTTTCCGGTTTTGGTGCGGTGGCTTGGGGCTGGGGGGCTTCTTTTTTAGGGGTGGGTGATAAGGGAGTTCCCTTAAATGATTTTTCTTCTTTTATTTCGGTAGCGGCCTTGGGGGGTTCTTTCCTTTCGGCCTGAGTGGCGGCTAATGTTTCCTTAATCAGTGCCTCTACGTCGGTGTCACCCATGGAGCCTTTTCCTTGACTGAGATTGGTACCTTGTAAATTTTCTGATTCTGCCATAACGAGTTTACCTTCCTTTGCGATATTTAGAAACTCCGATTGAAAAATGTAAGCAGATAGCGGCTTTGATTTATGCTCTATGCTTTAGTTATGAACCGGAGCAAACAAGGGGAAAGAATAGCATATTTTAGAGGAAAGGGCAATGATCTTGCGCCCCCAAACTAATTTAGATATAATAAGGTCTCTTCAATAGATGTTCGACCTTAGAAGGAGTAAAAAATATGGGAAAAGTGTACTTAATTGACGTTACTAACCGGGACGGAGTGCAGACTTCGCGCATTGGTTTGGCCAAGCTCGAAAAAACCATCGTGAATATGTACCTCAATGATTTAGGTGTTTATCAATCTGAGTTTGGGTTTCCTTTTACTACGCACGAAGTCAACTATTTAAATGCCAACCTCGAATTAGTGGAAATGGGCGTCATTAAGCCCATGAAGCTGGAGGGCTGGATTCGGGCCATTACTAAAGATGTGGAAACGGCTTTTAAATTTGTTCCAAAGATCAAGCATTTCAACATGTCCATTTCTACCTCAGATTTAATGCTGGAAGCTAAATTTGGCGGTAAGTTTTCTCGAAAAGACATCATCAAAAACATGCAGGACGCCGTTAAATTAGGATACGAAAAGGGCGCCGAAACCATCGGGGTTAATGCCGAAGATGCTTCCCGCACCGACTTAAATTACTTAATTGAATTTGCGCAGGCCGCCAAGGAAATTGGCGCCAAACGGGTCCGCTATTGTGATACCTTGGGCGCGGATGATCCGCAAACCATTTATGAGCGCCTAAAAACCATTGCCCAAAAAACAAAAATCGATTTAGAAATGCATTGTCATAACGATTTAGGGATGGCGGTGGCTTGTTCGGTGATGGGAGCTAAGGGAGCAATTGATGGTGGAGTAGATGCCTATATCAATACCACGATTAATGGTATTGGTGAGCGTGCCGGTAACGCCGATTTATTGGGTGTTCTTTTGGCATTAAAGTATTCCAGCGGCTTAAAAGATAAAAAGATGTTTCCCGAAAATATTACGTTAAGCAAAATTTGGGAATTTGCAAAGTATGCTTCTTATGCTTTTGGGATTCCGATTCCGGTTAATCAGGTTGGGGTAGGTGATAATGCCTTTGCCCACGAGTCGGGGATTCACGCGGACGGAGCACTAAAAAATCGCAGAAACTATGAACTTTATGATTATGAAGAACTAGGTCGCGGCGAAACCGAACTGGTTGAATCCGGCCGCATGATCACCGTGGGTGAATACAGCGGCATTAAAGGATTTGCTAATGTTTACGGAAAGCTCGAAATCGAATTTAAAAACGATAAAGAAGCAGCCGAAATTTTAGAATTGGTAAGATATGCCAATGTGCATACCCAGAAACCGCTGACTAAAAACGAGCTGTTCTTTATTGCCAGATATCCTAAGCAAGCTCGACAGATTATGACGGTATCACCCTAAGGGAGAGTAAAATGGCAAAACCAAATATACTAATTATTATGGGTTCCTCTTCGGATATGCCTAAGCTGGAACCCGCTAAACAAATCCTACAAGAATTTGGGATTGGATTTAAAGTAGTAGTGGCTTCCGCGCACCGTAATCCTAAAAAAGTGATGGCGGTGGTTAAATCTGCAGATAAAAATTGCGATTTAATTATTGCCGCTGCTGGTATGGCCGCCCACCTGCCGGGCGTAGTAGCCTCACACACTACACTGCCGGTCATCGGCGTGCCGATCATGAGCAAATCTTTATCCGGGTTTGATGCCCTTTATTCAATTGTACAGATGCCTTCCGGTATTCCGGTCGCTTGTGTGGCAATTGACGGGGCTAAAAACGCAGCGATCCTGGCCGCCGAGATTTTAAGTTTAAAATATACGGCGCTTAAAACTAAATTGAAAACTTTTAGGACCAAATTAGCAAAAAGGTAGGTGAGGTAAATCCTTGCCAAATTGGATCGATACCGTCTTTATGGTTTTTCTGGCGGCGGTAGCTATTACCTCCTTCCGTAACGGAACCTTCCGTTCATTGATCGAAATCCTGATGATTTTTATCAGTATTTATATCTCCGAAAAAATCTGTCAGGCCCTTATTTTTCAGGCCGGTCTTTTTGAAGCTTCCAATGCTTTGGCTTATGCCGTATTTTTTGTGCTATTTTTCGTGATTGCCTATGCCAT
The DNA here is from genome assembly GCA_018823125.1 of Candidatus Margulisiibacteriota bacterium. Classification (GTDB taxonomy): domain Bacteria; phylum Margulisbacteria; class WOR-1; order JAHJIW01; family JAHJIW01; genus JAHJIW01. Next base: position 43,262 of record JAHJIW010000012.1, read on the forward strand.
CCTGAAAGTAGCGTTATGGTTTGTTTCTAAAGTGATAAAAATTGCTAACCTGGGGATTTTTGATAAAGCCCTGGCGGCCTTAACCGGAGTGTTAATCGCTCTTTTGTTTGCCGGACTTTTTATCGACGTGGCGCTGATGGTTCCGCTTTCTCCGGAAGCCAAAAATTATATCGAATCTTCTCAAACCCAGCGTTTTGCTACTCCGGTATTTAACAAAATGTACGACTGGGCTTTTCAGTTTGCGCCCGAAATGGATAAATTAATCGGCAAAAATATTGATGAAAAAGTTAATCAGTTTAAAGCAGAAAAAACCATCGATAATATAACTCAAGAAGCCGCCTCGAAAATTGAAGCCGCTAAAGAAACGGTCATTAATTTAAAGCTGCCTAAGTTAGAGTCTTCAGAGCTGCCTAAATTATCTATAGAAAAAGAACTTAAATGATAAAGTATCGGCCGCTGCCGCGCCATTTTTATGATCGTTCCACCCTTACGGTTGCCAAAAATCTTTTGGGGAAACTTTTGGTGCATAAAGTTGGCAAAAGTATATTATCGGGAGTGATTGTTGAGACCGAAGCTTACACCGCCAATGATCCGGCTTGTCATGCTTCCAGAGGTAAAACCAAAAGAAATGCAGTGATGTATGGCAGACCCGGGCACGCTTACGTCTATTTTATTTACGGAAACCATTTTTGTATTAATGCGGTAACCGAATCACACGGAATAGCCGGCGCAGTTTTAATCCGAGCGCTGGCGCCGGTAGACGGCGTGCGCTCGATGCAGAGACGCCGCCGCAAAAGCGAAGTAACCCACTTAGCCAATGGTCCCGGAAAACTATGCCAGGCGCTGGGGATTGCCCGGGCAGAGAATGGTTGCGACTTAACTCTCGGAAGCCTTATAATAGCAGCGTACGATTTCGGTAAATTTAGTATGGTTAAAGCACCCCGGATCGGGATCAGCCAGGCGACAGACTGGCCTTGGCGGTTTTATGTGAAGGGGAACAAATTTGTTTCGAGGTTATAGTAAATGAAATACGTGGTTTTAATCGGTGACGGCATGACGGATGAACCGTTAAGTGAACTAAACGGAAAAACTCCGCTGGAAGTTGCCAATATTCCTAATATGGATTTTATCGCCAAAAGCGGCATCGGCGGGTACGTGCGCACTGTGCCGCAAGGATTTATTCCGGGATCCGATGTCGCCAACATGAGTGTCTTTGGCTACGACCCCAAAAAGTATTACACCGGACGTGGACCACTGGAAGCGACATCTTTAGGGGTTGAGTTGAAAAAAGATGAAGTGGCATTTAGGTGTAATCTGGTAACGGTTAAAGATGGGGTGATGGATGATTTTACTGCCGGCCACATTTCTACCGATGAAGCCAAGGTCATCATTGAAGATTTAAACGCAAACTTTGGCAATAACGATATTCGTTTCATTCCGGGATTAAGTTATCGTCATTTAGTGGTGATAAAAAACGGACCGGAAAAAGCCGAATGCACGGCGCCGCATGATATTACCGGTAAAAAAATTAATCTTTATCTGTCGCGGGGAAAAGGCGAAGAGCTTTTAAATAATTTGATGAAAGAAAGTGTAATTTTCCTGGCCCGGCATCCGGTCAATAAAAAGCGGGTGGCGGAAGGCAAGAAACCGGCCACCATGATTTGGTTGTGGGGGCAGGGCAGGCGACCGGCTTTTCCTCTATTTCAAAAAGTTTACAAAAAAACGGGCGCGGTAATTACCGCCGTGCATCTCTTAAAAGGGATCGGAAAAAATGTGGGGTTTGAAGTGATTAATGTTCCGGGCGCCACCGGTTTTATTGATACTAATTATGAAGGCAAAGCCAGCGCGGCTATCGAGGCGTTGAAAAATGTGGACGTCGTGTTTTTACACGTCGAATCTCCGGACGAATGCGGTCACATGGGAAATCTCAAGCTAAAAATTAAAGCTATTGAAGATTTTGATCAGCGCGTAGTTGGTAATGTGCTGCAAGGGTTAAAACAATTTGGAGAGTTTGGAGTCATGGTTTTACCTGATCATCCGACCCCGATCGCTAAAAAAACCCATACCGCGGATCCGGTTCCTTTTGCAATTTATAAGAGCAAACTGGAAGGAAAACGACCCCTTCCGGTTGAATCCGAAGTTTCCGCATACAATGAAAAAGCGGTTTCCGCATCTGAATTATTTGTGAATAAAGGCGAAGACCTGCTCAGGTTGTTTTTTGAGATATAAGGAGCACTTTTTTGGTTAACAAAGTAGCAATTATCGGAATGGGACTGATCGGCGGATCTCTCGGATTAGCTCTCCAGCAAAAAAAACTGGCCGAAATGGTCATTGGCATCCCCCGCCGTCCCGAAACCATTGACGAAGCCTTAAATATCAAAGCGATAATCAAGGGAACGCTGAATGTTGCCGAAGGAGTACGCGAGGCCGATCTGATTTTTATCTGTACTCCGATTTCACTGATCATTCCAAAACTTAAAGAAATTATTCCGCACGTTAAAAAAGGAGCCATTATTACCGATGTCGGCAGCACTAAGGAACAAATTGTAGCCGAAGCCGAAAAAATTGTTCCGTCTGGCATTTATTTTATCGGCGGACATCCGATGGCCGGCAAAGAAAAATCCGGCGTGGCTCAGTCCGAAGCTTCACTTTTTTATAAAAAACCCTACGTTTTAATCAAAACTAAAAAAACTAACGGCAAAGCTTTTAATACGTTGAAAAAGATAATTTCTAATATAGGGGGGAACGTTATGGAAATGGATGCAAAATCACATGATTTAGCGGTAGCTTCGATTAGCCACCTGCCGATTGTGGTGGCGGCTTCGTTGGTCAATGCGGTCGTGGATATGGGAGACGTAAAAGAAAAAGCCAAAAAGCTGGCTTCCACCGGTTTTGGTGATACCACCCGCATTGCTTCGGGTGATCCAAAGTTGGGCTTAGATATTTTCAGGACCAATGCCGAATCGGTTTTATCGGTTTTAGAAAAATTTAAAAAAGAAATTGATATCTTTCAAAAAGCCCTGCAGGAACAAGACGAAGTTCAAATTGTAAATAAATTGTCGGACGCCAAAAAGTTTCGAGATTCAATTTATTCATAAATTATATGAGCAAAAATGAAATTGTAGTTAAATCCGGTCCCTTAAAAGGCGAAATTCACATTCCGGGAGATAAATCCATTTCTCACCGGGCGCTGCTGCTTTCTGCTTTGGCGGATGGGCCGGTCGAAATTAATGGTTTTCTCAAAGGAGCCGATCCTTTAGAGACCATGGCCTGTTTGCGTGCATTAGGAGTTAAGATCGATGCGCTGTCAGGAGATAAATTAATAGTGCACGGCATCTCCGGCAAATTTACTAAACCAAAAAAGCCGCTTTACGTTGGTAATTCGGGTACGACCATTCGAATATTATCCGGAATATTAGCTGCACAAGATTTTGAATGTGAAATTGCGGGCGATGCTTCGATTAATCAGCGTCCCATGAAAAGAATTGTTGAGCCCCTCAGTCAGATGGGCGCCCAGCTTTCCGGTAAAGTTGAAAAGGGCCAGGTTTTTCCGCCCCTTAAGATAAAAGGCGCAAAACTAAAAGGAATAAAATATAAATTACCCATTGCTTCGGCTCAGGTTAAATCCTCAATCTTGCTGGCGGGTTTGTTTGCCAATGGAGTCACTGAAGTGGTTGAACCGGATCAGTCGCGTGATCATACCGAAAGGATGCTGAAACACTTCGGCGTAAAAATTGAACAGACCGAACGTCAAATCAAACTGGCCGGCGGCCAAAAACTAAAAGGGAAAACCGATATTTTAGTGCCCGGCGACATTTCTTCTGCAGCGTATTTAATTGCGGCGGCGATTTTAGTGCCGGGCTCAGCGCTGATCCTCAGAAATGTAGGGCTCAATCCAACCCGGATTGGGATTTTAGAAGTTTTGCGCCGGATGGGCGGGGGGGTTGAAGTATTGGATGAGGAATTGCTGTCTGAAGAGCCGCGCGGAACGTTGAAAGTTACTAATCGTAAGCTTAAAGGAATTGAAATTCAGGGAAGTTTAATCCCGCGCTTGATTGACGAAATCCCGGTCATTGCCGTTTTAGCTACCCAAGCCCAGGGTGATACCGTGATCAAAGATGCCCGGGAGCTGCGCGTAAAAGAAAGCGACCGCATTGCCACGGTTTCGGGTGAGTTAAAGAAGATGGGCGTAAATATTACTCCAACCGAGGACGGCATGATCATTACCGGCGGAACAAAACTTAAAGGGACCAAAGTAAAATCACATGGCGATCACCGTTTAGCGATGTCGCTTTCGATTGCGGGATTAATTGCCGAAGGCAAAACCGAAATTGAAGATACTGCTTGTGTCGAAACCTCCTTCCCGGGATTTTTTAAGGTGCTAAATAGTGTCAAATCGTAAGCTTAAAGTCCTTCCTGAAAATTTAATTAACAAAATTGCCGCCGGAGAAGTAGTCGAGCGTCCGGCCTCGGTAGTTAAAGAGTTAGTCGAAAACTCAATTGATGCCGGCGCTAAAAAAATTACGGTTGAAATCAAAAAAGCCGGCAAAATTTTGATCCGGGTTTCAGATGACGGCGCCGGGATGAATAAGGAAGAGCTGGCGTTAAGTTTAGAGCGTCATTCTACTTCTAAAATCAGCCAGCTGGACGATCTTTTCGCGATTAACACGTTGGGCTTTCGCGGGGAAGCACTGCCTTCGATTGCTTCAATTTCACGGATCAATATTTTCTCTCATAAAAAAGGCGAAAATTCAGGCGCCAAAATCGTACTCGAAGGCGGTAAACAAGTAATTTTTGAAGACTTTGGCTGTCCCCAGGGTACCACGGTTGAAGTGAAAGACCTTTTTTATAATACTCCGGCCCGCAAAAAGTTTTTAAAAGCCGAGCAGACCGAGCTTTTTCACATTACTTCGTTTTTTACTAATATAATTTTGTCCCATCCCGAAATTGCTTTTAAATTGGTAGCGGAAGGCAAAATTATTTTAGCTTCTACCGGCTCGGGAGACTTGAAGGACTGTTTAGTTTCGGTTTTTGGGGCGCATATCGCTTCAAATTTTATCCCCATCGGCCTTGACGGGGTTGCGGGGTACGTGAGTAAGCCCAGTGTTTCCAGAATGGATAAAAAATACCAAAGCTTTTTTGTGAACGGGCGTTACGTAAAGAATTTTTTATTGTCACGCGCTCTGCAGGATGCGCTGGTCAATGTAATTCCTAAGGGGCGCTATCCGATGGCGGTTATGTTTATTGAAGTGGATCCCAAAAACGTAGATGTAAACGTTCATCCCACTAAACGAGAAGTAAAATTTGCCAATCAGGGAGAAGTTTTAGCCAGGATCAAAGCTGCGGTGGAAAAAATTGCCGGTAAATCAGAGCGTGCCTTTGCCTCTAATGAATGGAGCCCGGCAGCTGCCGAAGTATGGCAGAGAGAAATTGCGGAGCCGGCCTTTGACTTTAAGTTGGGGCAGGAGCCACCGGACGAAACTTTACCCTATATTCCACTCTATCAAGTTGATAATACTTATATCATTGCGGTAGGCCAAAAAGAATTTATATTAATCGATCAACACGCAGCTCACGAGCGGATTTTATTCGATCGCCTGCAGATCGCCAGGGCAAAAAAGGAAACATTTTCACAAAAATTGCTGATTCCAGAAAATATTAATCTTTCTAAAGCGGATAGCGCGGTGCTAGAAGCAAATCTAAACTATCTTAATGCCCTGGGCTTTGAGATCGAGCCTTTTGGAAAGGATACTTTTGCGCTGCGTTCGGTTCCGGCAGTTTTGGCCGGTGCGGTGGCGCAGGAAGTAATTCAAGATATTATTTCCGAGTACGCTGCAATGGGTAAATCCGGCAGCGTCGCCGAACGTGAAGACCGCATTTTAAAAATGCTGGCCTGTAAAGGTGCCATTAAAGCCGGACAAAAGCTTTCCGCAGAAGAAATGCGAACTTTAATTAAAGATTTGTTTAGTTCCAAACAGCCGCATACCTGTCCCCACGGCCGCCCCACGCTGATAAAATACGGTATCGATGATCTGGAAAAGATGTTTAAACGCCGCGGGTTTTAATTGTTGTTATCTTCATCACCTGTCCCCAATTTCGTCACTTTCAAGCGTGATCTGGCTGGCAAAAAAATTGCTTTACTATCCTTTAGGTTTACAAAATTATAAAAGAAAGGTACACTGGTTCAATTATAATATAATAATTAGGAGTTTAACTTGTCAAAAAAGAAGAAAAATTTAGTAATCGTTGAGTCACCGGCAAAAGCCAGGACCCTCGAAAAGTTTTTAGGAAAGGACTTCGAGGTTAAGGCTTGCGGCGGGCACGTCCGGGATTTGCCTCCCCAGCGTTTAGGCGTGGATCTTAAGGATAAATTTGAACCCACCTACATCACGGTTAAAGGAAAATCCGATACTATCAAAAACCTTAAAGCGGCGGCCCAAAAAGCCAATATTGTTTATCTAGCTCCCGACCCGGACCGTGAAGGAGAGGCCATTGCCTGGCACCTGCAAAATGCTTTGGGCAAAGGCTTAACCATAAAGCGTATTGAGTTCAACGAAATTACTAAAAGCGCAGTACAGGCAGCGGTGGCTCATCCGCGCGATATCGATCAAGACCGGGTTGATGCACAACAAGCGCGCCGGGTCCTGGACCGTTTGGTAGGGTACAAGATTAGTCCGATTTTATGGAAAAAAATTCGCAAAGGTTTATCGGCAGGCAGAGTACAATCGGTGGCTTTGCGATTGATTTGTGATCGCGATGCAATCATCAAAGCCTTTAAACCCGAAGAATACTGGAAAATTACCGCAAAGGTAAATAAATCCGAACAGGAAAATACTTTTGAAGCCCGCTTTATCGGCCAGGGCGAAGAAAAAATAAAAGTTACTAAGGATAAGCAAGCCAATAAAATTGTAGATGCGGTTAAGGCGGCTCCCTTTAATATAACCAACGTAGTTCGTAAAGAACAAAAACGCCATCCGGCCCCGCCGTTTATTACCAGCTCCCTGCAGCAGGAAGCGTCCCGAAAACTTGGCTACAATGCCCGCCGAACGATGAGTATTGCGCAGCGCCTCTACGAAGGTATGGAGGTTAAGGGAGAGGAGAGGGTCGGGTTGATCACGTATATGCGTACCGATTCATTTAGGGTAGCAGACCAGGCTTTAGACGAAGTGCGTCGTTTTATTGGTGATAAGTATGGCAAAAAATATCTGCCGCCTAAACCCATAGTTTATAAAAAGAAAAAACAAGCGCAGGACGCGCACGAAGCCATTCGTCCGACCTCAGTTTTCAGAGATCCGGAAAAATTGAAGGATAGTTTGACCCCCGAACAATACAAGTTATACCTTTTAATCTGGAATCGATTTATCGCCTGTCAGATGGAGTCTGCGCGCATCGACCAAACCGCAGTCGATATTGATGCGGCGGGTTATACTTTTAGAGCTAATGGATCAATTATTACTTTTGATGGATTCATTGCCGTATATACCGAAGGAAAAGATGAGGAAGAAGAAGAACAACCAGAAGGTGTTTTACCAGAATTAGCCGAAGGCGAAACCCTAAATCTGCAGGAAATTATTCCTACCCAGCATTTTACCCAGCCGCCGGCCCGTTATTCGGAGGCCAGTCTGGTTAAAGAACTAGAACAAAAAGGAATTGGCCGGCCGTCAACCTACGCGCCCATTATGGGAACCATTACCAGTAGAGGATACGTTGAAAAAGAAGGTAAGTTTTTACAACCCACTAAACTGGGCGATACCATTAATTTTGCCATGGTTAAACATTTTCCTAACATCGTTAACGTTTCCTTTACCGCTCACATGGAAGATGATTTGGATGACATTGTAGAAGGAAAGGTAAAATGGCGCAAAATGATTGCCGATTTTTACACACCATTTGAAAAAACCTTAAAAAAAGCCGACAAAGAAATGAAAAAAATAAAAAAAGAAAAAATGCTCGACGAAAAATGTCCTAAATGCGGTAAAAACTTAATGATCAGAGATGGACGCTACGGTGAGTTTATTGCTTGTTCGGGATTTCCAAAATGCAGATTTACCCGCGCCATCGAAGAAAAAAAGCCGGAAGGCGAAGCCGCTAAGGGTCAGCCGGCAGAAGAAAAACCAAAAGAAATCTGCGATAAATGCGGAAAACCAATGGTCATGAAACGCAGCCGCTATGGGGCTTTTTGGGCCTGCTCGGGATATCCGGATTGTAAAAATATTAAGTCCATTGTTAAAGAAATTGGTATCGATTGTCCAGACTGCGGCGGAAAATTAATCGTGCGCCGATCCCGCCGTGGAAAAATATTTTACGGCTGCAGTAATTATCCAAAATGCAAATTTGGCCTCTGGAGTAGACCTACCGGAGAAAAATGCCCCCAATGTGGTTCGTTATTAGTTGATAAAATCAGTAAAGGGGTAGTGGTGGGCCATAAATGCAGCAGTAAAACCTGCGATTACGTAAAAAAGCTAGACGAAAAGCCAGCTGAAGGAGAATCCAATGTTTAAAGCGTTTTTTACCCGGAATATTGGATATAAAATATTAGCCATTATTTTAGCGATTGTACTCTGGCTTTTAGCCCGGTACTGGTTTATCAGCTAAAATATTCATTGGGATATGAGGGCCTCGAATGCGTCTGATTAAATCCATTCCTCAGATGATAAAATATGCCAAAGCTGTCCAAAAGAAGGGAAAAGTTATTGGCTTGGTTCCGACTATGGGATTTTTGCATGCCGGCCATCTTTCTCTGATCGATATTGCGAAAAGAAGTTGCGATATAGTAGTAGTTAGCATTTTTGTTAATCCAACTCAGTTTGGTCCCAAAGAAGATTTTAAGAAATACCCCCGCAATCTTGCTCGCGACCTAAAACTTTTGCGGCGCATGGGAGTAGATATCGTTTTTTGCCCTTCCGCCCAGGAAATGTATCCCAAAGGTTTTCAAACTAAAATCACGGTACCTAAGCTCGCGAAAAAGTTGTGCGGAATTTCGCGCCCCCATCATTTTGCCGGAGTAGTTACGGTAGTTTTAAAACTTTTTAATATAGTTTTACCGGATATTGCAGTTTTTGGTGAAAAAGATTATCAACAGCAGTTAATCATTAAACAAATGGCAGTTGATTTAAATTTAGACGTAAAAATCCTAACCGGAAAAATTGTCCGCGAAAGAAACGGCTTAGCGATGAGTTCGCGTAATAAATATTTAAGCAATCTTAATCAGGAACGGGCAGCCCGATTGTATGCGGCTCTTTCCTTTGGTAAAAAGTTAGCTGAGCAAGGCGAGAAAAGCCCAGAACACCTGAGGCGCAGTATTTTAGCCCATCTCAAAGGTAAACAGATTAACATTGAATATTGTGAAGTGTTAAACGCAGATACTTTAGAATCACTCCCACGCCTAAAAGGTAAGGTTTTAATTGCTCTGGCGGCGCGCATCGATGGGGTACGCCTCATTGATAATATTGTTGTTAGTTTAGGGAGGACGTGAGGAGGGGGCACAGGGGGGCAGGTTTTACTTTAGTTGAGATTTGCGTTTGTCTTTCGATCCTGGCTTTATTGTTCACGTTGTCTTCATCGGCATTATCTTCGTTTTTAGAAATGTATTACCTCAATATGTACCGGCGCCAGATTGTTTCGGACCTGCGCGAAGCTAAACATGCGGCGGTAAAGGGCGGCAATTACGTAGCCTGTCAATTTTACAAAAAAGACGGGTCCACCAGTGCATACTACACCATCTCTTCCATTTTACCGGACACTAAAGAGAAACTTTTATCACAAGCTACACTTAATCCGTGGCTGGATTTTGTGGAAGATCAGGAAATCAGGTTTTCAAATTCTTCGTTTTGCTTGCCGGGCTACCTGGGATCAATTTATATCCAAGGACGCAGCGGTAGATTGGTAGGGGTGGTGGTTTCTTCGATGGGGAGAGTGAGATAAAACATGAAAAAGAAGAACGGTTTTACATTACTTGAGGTTTTATTCGCCATAGTTTTACTGCTTTTGATCACCGGTTTTTTATTACCTAGTTTAGGGTTGGTTTCCAGAATAAAAGGAAGGGCCGAAGGTAAATTTAAGCGCATTCAGGAAAGCGCCAATGTGATGGAGGGGGTTTTAACCGCTTCGTTTGAAGGTTTAAGCGTATTCGATGGTTACTCTTTTTTTGAGGGAGCAGGAAAAGTAAAGATTTCGGATGTCTCATCTACTTTAAAGAAAATTGTGGTGGTGATCGGGGAGGGAGGGGCCGCCGAAACCAAACTTGAAACGCTGGCGGTAAAGCAATGAACAAAAAAGGATTTACGCTTATCGAAATTCTGGTTTCGTTAACCTTATTTTCTCTAATATTATCTTCAACCTTTTTGATTTTAAAAACTCCTTCCATGTTTTGGAATAGATTTGTGAATAAAATGGCTGCATTTGAGGTTGTTTCAAGCGTTTCCGGGGTGATTATGCGTGATATTTGGGAAGCCATTAATATTTCTGTTGAAGAAGGCGGTTTGCGATTAATCTTAATTGATAGCGGATATAGTCAAATTCAATATGAACTGGTGGGTGGAAAAATCAGAAGAAAAAAAGGAGGCAGTAGTTCATATTTAACCTATGACGAGCAGGTTGACCTGCTTGAGTTTGAGGATTTAGGCGATGGGCTGGTTGGATTTAAATTGGGCGTAAGCACTGCAGAGGTATTTTCATTTTTAATGCGAAGCAGGAATCTATGAATAAAGGGTATATCAGTATTTTTTTGATGATGGTGATGGTGGTAATTTTAGCGGCAGTTGCTACCGCAGGGTCGGTCATGATTTCAAATATGAAAAGTAACGTTGCGGTTGAAGAAACGTATAAGCTTTTCTATCTAGCCGAAGCGGGGATTGCTTATGGAATTGATAAAATTAAAACATCTCCCGGTTTTTATACTGATCCTCCGGCGGGAGCCCCCTTAAAAAATTGGTTGGTGGCAGAAAGTTTGGGCAATACTTATCCGATGGCCGCGGGCGGATTTAAAATTATCTGTCCCAGCAGCGGGGGAGTATTTTATTCAGTTGGATTTTTAGGGGGAGATATTGCGGCGTCCGAAGGATATGGTTTCATTAAAATTGAGTTTGTAGCCGATCCGTTTAAAGTGCTAAAATGGGAAAGATTTTAAGGAGGCAACTCATGATTAATTATATTTTACTTTTTATTTCAATTGGCATGGCGGTCATTGGTCAGCTGCTGATGAAGCACGGGATGCGCATGATCGGTTTTTTTCCGCTTTCGCAGCTCTTTTCCCGGTTTTTTTCGATAATCTTTAACCCGTTTGTGTTTAGCGGGATTTCTATGTTTGCGCTTTCGGCGATTGTTTGGTTAGTGGTTCTTTCCCGTTTCGAGTTATCGTTTGTTTATCCGATGGTATCGGTGGGATATGTTATTGTTGCGCTCGCTTCCATGTTTTTCTTTCATGAATCGATTACGTTAGTTCGTTGGCTGGGAATTGGCACCATTATTTTAGGAGTTTTCTTGATTTCGAGGTCGTAATTAGTCTTTCTTGTAATACTTGGTGAAGTCTTCGGGTTTCATGTTGTTGATAAAGTCTTTAAACTTTTTGGTTTCTTCTTCGTCTTTTTCGGCGTTTACCAGTTTAGCCTGCATCATTACTATTTCGGCTACATTGATCGGGCATTTAGTGCGTACCGCTAAAGCAATCGCATCACTGGGGCGGGAATCGAGTTCAATTATTTTGCCGGCTTTGTCTTTTATCTCAATGATTGCGTAGAAAGTACCCTCTTTTACGTCACTGATCACAACCCTCTCGATCTTGGCGTCAAAAGCTTTGATCGTTTCTTTAATGAGGTCGTGGGTCATGGGGCGGGGAGGCGTAACGTTTTGCAGCTCCATCGCAATGGCGGCCGCTTCAAAAATACCAATCCAAATAGGCAGGAAGTTTAATTCTTCTTGATCTTTTAAGAGGACCAGTGGAGATAGATTTTTAGGATCAAAACCCAGTCCCCCGATTTGCATCTGAATCATGTTTTTTCTCCCGGTTTACTTAGGCGGCTACTTTTACTTTTTCTACCAGTTTAGCAAAAGTAGGCATATCGGTAGCGGCGATATCCGCTAAAATCTTGCGGTCGAGGCGGATATTTGCCTTTTTTAGCTTACCGATCAGCTGGCTGTATGAGATGCCTTGCATTTTGGCGGCCGCGGAGATGCGCGCAATCCATAATCCGCGGAAAGTGCGCTTTTTTTCTTTGCGGTGGCGGGTGGCATGCGTTTTGGCTTTCGTGTCTGCTTGTTTAGCTGCGCGAAATACGTTTTTCAGCGTTCCCCTGTAACCTTTGTTGCTTTTAAATAATTTTTTCTTTCTTTTACGGGCTACATTTCCTCTTTTTACTCTAACCACTTTTTGTTCCTCCTAATTAAAACCCGGGGAGCATCTTTTTTACTCTTTTGACGTCAGACGGGCTGATCACAACATCCCGGCGTCCCTGCCGCTTATTTTTCTTAGATTTACTTTCTAGGATATGACGGCGATTGGTGTTGCCTCTTTTAATCTTTCCGGTTCCGGTTTTTTTAAATCTTTTAGCAGCGGCCTTTCTGGTTTTTAACTTTGGCATAATTTTCTCCTAATTTGGTGCTACGATCAGGTTCATATTTCGACCTTCTTGTTTGGGAGGAGCTTCGGGCTGCCCTTTTTCCTTAATACTCTCGATTACGGTTTTTAATAGATCCCGGCCTAAATTGCGGTGGGACATCTCCCGTCCCCTAAAAAACAAATTAAACTTTACTTTGTAGCCTTTTTCTAAAAATTTTATGCAATGTTTTACTTTTACGTCTAAATCGTGCTGTCCAATTTTTAGTGACAGTTTAATTTCTTTTAAAACCCCGGTTTTGCGAGATTTTCTAGCTTCTTTTTCCTTTTTGGCGGCTTCGTACTTGAGTTTGCCGATGTCCCCAATTTTACATACCGGAGGTTTTGCTTGCGGTGCAATGAGGATTAAGTCTAACTCATTTTCGGCGGCTTTCTCGCGTGCTGACTCTAAACTTACGATTCCAAATTGCTCTCCTGTTTCGCCGATTAACCGGACCTCGGTTCCCCTGATCTGCTCGTTAATAATGTACCTTTTTGCTATGAGATCTCACCACCTAATATACGTGAAATTTGTGTAACGAAGGGTAATTTTATAGTAAAAAACGCGCTAAGTCAAGGTTGAAGGGGCATAGGAGCTTCCCCAAAATTATAAAAATCAATGGCCCGCGCAAACACGCCTCGAAAATCCCACCGAGATTTTCGAGGCTAACATTTCGACCTCGCTCCCCCTCTCCGCCTTTGGCGGATCGGGGACCATGGCCGCTCGGTCTCATGATTGTTTGCTTTGGGCCATTGCTTCTAATCTTTGGGGAAGCTCAATTACATTATGACGATAAAATCAGGTAGAAAAATACATAAAATTGAAATTTCAACCTAGTTTTAACGATATATATATGGAATGATAATTTAGTATGTTTTCGGAACAAGGAGATGCTGGAATGCCTGGAAGATTAGGTTTCTCATTAAGGAAGCCAGTTGAATGGTTAAAAAAGAGGGTGGATTGCCTTAAACGCAATTCTGTGCAGCTTCAGCCCAATCAAATTAATGACCTTTTACCGGGTTTTTTGGGACGATGTGGATGGCAACCAGGCATGCAAATCATAATTTCACGGGGTCGGCATGATTTTACGCTTACGGACCTTTCACAAATTAAAAATGGGCAAAGAATGCAGCTTTGGGATGGAGAGCCGGTGGCGATCATGAGAAGAGGAAATACTTTAACCATTGATTATTTTGAACTTCCTTCAACCTTAGCGCGTAGGACGTTCCCCTTAGATATTTCGGTAATTGTTCCAGAAGGGTTATCCGAACGAGAAATATTTGATAGGAATCTCGAATTTGTACTTTCTCCTGAATATTCTAAAGCTCGGTTACGTGAAAGCCAGGGAGGGAATACAAGGGTAGGTGTATTAGCGGTGAATATCTTGACTACTCCTGAGGGTAGATTTGTGGAAGTGTCCAATAGTGCTAAGCTAGGATTTGAAACGGTTACTTATGCTCACCATGAATTTGAGTTTGATGCTGTCGGACAAATCCGTATCCTTGGGGGAAAGATAGTTGATATCAAGGTGTCTTCGGAAAAAATTTGGCCGATGGCACGTGAAGTAGCAAAAACATATAATAACTGCGTAAAAGTAGCTCCAGACGGGGTAAGACTATAGTTCTTTAACGAAGGAGGCCGTAATTTCTTTCACCGACTTCTGTCCCAAATCGCCCTTGCCGTGCTTGCGAACTGAGACTTTTTTAGCTTCCATTTCTTTATCGCCGATGATTAACATGTAGGGGATCTTTTCAACTTCGGCATTGCGGATTTTATTGCCGATTTTTTCGCTACGGGTATCAATGGTTACACGAAAATCTTGTTTTTGAAGTTCTTCCGCTACATTATTTGCATATTCGTTATGACGATCGGCTAAGGGCAGGATGGCAACCTGAGTGGGTGCCAGCCAAAGCGGGAAATTTCCGCCGTAATGTTCAATTAAACCACCAATAAATCGCTCTAGACTACCTAAAATTGCGCGGTGAATCATGACCGGACGATGTTTTTTGCCGTCTTCACCGGTATAGGTAAGGTCAAAACGTTCCGGCAGATTAAAATCAACTTGAATGGTAGGTCCTTGCCACAGTCTTCCCAGCGCATCTTTAAGTTTTATGTCGATTTTAGGACCGTAAAATACGCCGCCACCGGGTTCGGGTTCATAATCAATCTTATTTTTCTTTAAGACTTCTTCTAATATTTCTTCGGCGTGATCCCAGGATTCGGGGCTGCCCACAAATTTTTCGGGGCGCAGCGCCAAAATAACTTTATATTCATACCCGAATTTTTTCATCACAAAGTCCACAAATTCAATTACTTTGTGAATTTCATCCATTAATTGATCTGGACGACAGAAAATATGGGCGTCGTCCTGGGTAAATCCGCGAACGCGGAGTAAGCCGTGCAATACTCCGGATTTTTCGTAACGATAGACGGTGCCAAACTCAAAATATCTGATTGGCAAGTCTCGATAACTGATGAGTTTGCGTTTAAAAATTGTGATGTGACCGGGACAGTTCATGGGTTTAATTACATAATCTTGTTTGTCGATTTCCATGAAATACATATTTTCTTTGTAATAACCGGTGTGTCCGGAGGTTTGGAAAAGATCAATTTTCGCGATATGGGGAATGGCGACAAACTCGTAGCCTCTTTTTAGGTTTTCTTTTTTGAGAAATTCTTCAATGATACTGCGCAGCATCGCTCCCTTAGGATGCCAGTAAACAAATCCAGCGCCGCATTCTTCGTGGATGCTGAATAAGTCTAATTCTTTACCTAAGCGGCGGTGGTCTCTTTTGTGAGCTTCTTCTAGATTATTAAGATATTTTTCAAGTTCTTCTTTAGTAGGGAAGGCGGTGCCGTAAATGCGCTGCAGCATCTTGTTTTTTTCACTGCCCAGCCAGTAGGCTCCGGCAATGGAAAGAAGTTTAAACGCTTTAATTTTTTTAGAGAAGTTTACGTGAGGGCCTTTGCATAAATCTACAAAATCGCCGTGCTGATAGATGGTTACGTTGGCATCATCCAGCTTTTTAAGTAGTTCAACTTTGTAGGTTTGGCCTTTTTCTTTGAAAAATTGAATGGCTTCTTTGCGATCCATCTCTCGTTTTTCAAATTTAAGATTTTTCTTGATGATTTCCTTCATTTTTGCTTCGATTTTGGGAAGGTCTTCGGGTTTTAAGACGTGTTCCATATCAAAATCGTAGTAAAAACCATTCTCGATGGCGGGGCCAATCCCTAATTTTACGTTGGGAAAAAGCTGCATGACGGCGTCAGCCATAATATGGGTGGTGGAGTGACGAAGCATTTCTAAATCTTGAGTACCTTTTGTCATGATGAGGGATTATAGCATGCAGGAAAAAGCGTTGGAAGGCCCGGGAGGGCCCATGAAGTGATAGGGGGCTTAGGGCTAGCAAAGGCATAGAAGGGTAAAGTGATAGAAGAGCTTGCTGGTATAAACATCTAGATACCCTTAAGCCTTCTTTGCCTTCAAACACTTATGCCTTCGTTTTACCTCAAGGGCCTTCATGGGCCCTTATCGCTTTGCTTTTGGGGAATTAGTTCATCGAAACCGGAAAGTTGTTGAACTTCAGGTTACCCGTCATGGGAATGCCTTTTTTAATCGATTGCCCGGGGTTTTTCGGTAAATTTTTAAATATCTGCTTTAAGTCTTTTTTAATCTTCTGAGAAATATTAGCGGAAATCAAATCTGATAATTTATCCAGCGCTTCGTCTAGATTGCCGCCTTCCGTTTCGCAGCCGGGAATGGTAGGGCACTGAACGATGAATTTTCCTTCTTTGGTGGTATGTACTTTAATTTCGAGATGCATGGGGTAATTATAACATAATAGAAGGGTTAAGATGGCGTAAGAGGGCGGCAGGGGTGGAAAGAAGCGAGGGAAGTGGTAAAAGCGGCGGGCCCCATCATATTTTACCTCTTTCACCTCTATCACTTCATCGCCGCTAACCCTTTTCCCTCTTCTTATGCCTTCTATCGCCTTCTATTTTCCTTAAAATAATTGATCCAAAAAGTGAAATTTTTTTTGCAGATGTGAAGATATAGAGGTGAAATAAGCTTAAGGGGGAAAATTATGGGAGCACCATTAATTGCTACGGTTGGAAAAAGAACCTACACTTTGAATCACGATATTATCAAAGAAAAAATAGAACTTTCGGTGGAAGAAGGCAATAATGAAGAAGTGTATATTATCAAACCCCAGTCTGATATGTATTATGCTCATGTAACTAGTCCCCAAGAAACCACGCTGGAAGAACAAGATGCTCAAGAAGAAGGATCCGACCTTCCTAATGACTTTTCCTGGGTTGAATATCAAGCTTGGCAAAACCTTTATTCACTTTTGCAAGCTAATGCCGAAGACGTGAAGTTTGTTGCCGGCAATAGAGAACGACTGCAAATTTTATACACTAACTTTGTTCGTATGGCCTTAAATAATCCGCGTGAGGCAGTGCCTTTTGATCAAGAGCCAATACGTTTTTGTAGTGAACGAGGGGCAATGCAAACAAAGATTTTTGGTTCATACCCAGAAACTCGTCAGGAATGTATAGATGCAATTCTGGCAGAGAATCCGCTGATTGAAGAATAAACTAATTAGCTTCCCTTGCCCACTTATCCGCAGCGAGGATATCTTCGATAGTTGGATTAGCTTTACTCTGATGTTTATCTAGCGCAGCCTTGACTTGTTCCGCAATTTGCATAAATCCAATTTTCTTACCCAAAAACTGTTTAACCGCTACTTCATTAGCCGCATTTAGTACGGCACCGGCAGTTCCACCTTTTTTAGCCGCTTCGTAAGCTAGTTTTAAGCACTGAAACTTATTTAAATCCGGTTTTGCGAAGTTAAGCGTTGATAGTTTAGTAAAATCAATTCGTTTAAAAAAGTTTTGTGCACGTTTTCCGTCTAATAATGCATATTGAATTGGAAGCCGCATGTCAGCCGGTCCTAATTGAGCCATAACCGATCCGTCAACAAATTCAACCATCGAGTGAATAACGCTTTGCGGATGGATGATCACTTCAATATTTTTATAATCAATCCCAAACAAATAATGGGCTTCGATAACTTCTAAACCTTTGTTCATTAAGGTGGCGGAATCAATAGTGATTTTGGGGCCCATTTTCCAGGTGGGATGAGCCAGCGCTTCTTTAGGCGTCATAGCGGCTAATTTTTCAACCGGCGTATTTAAAAATGGACCGCCGGAAGCGGTTAAGATAATTTTTTTAACTTTCTTTTTATCTTCGCCGGCTAAACATTGATAAATGGCACTATGTTCCGAATCGATCGGCATAACTTTAATGCCGGCTTTTTTAATCTCTTCCATCATGAGGTCGCCGCCAGCGACTAAAATTTCTTTAGTGGCCAGGGCTAAATCTTTTTTGGCTTTGATGGCTTCCAGGGTGGGGGTGAGCGAAAGTGAGCCAGGGATGGCAACCACTACCGTGTTTACGGCTGGATCAGTAGCTGCTGCAAGTAAACCTTCGGAATTAGTAAGTATTTTTGTGTTAGTTTTGCCAAGTGCAGCTTCAACTTTGGATTTGGTAGCATCATCCGCAACCGAAACGATTTTTGGAGAGAATTTTTTGATCTGTTCGACAATTAAATCAACTTCGTCTTTAGCGGCTAAGGCAACTACATTAAAACTGGAGGGGTAGGCTAATACAACTTCTAAGGTTTGTTTGCCGATGGAGCCGGTGGACCCTAAAACTGCTAACTTTTTCATGGCGTAATAATATCACAGAAGATAAATTTGTCAAAAAGTGAGATTTTGGCGAAAATTAAGTAAAGAAATTAATAATCCCCAAACTAGCCAGCGTCATCAAGGTAGTAGCAATAATCGTTCCTAAAATCGCACAGATAAAAGTAGGCAGCCACCTTAGGCCAAAGAGATAAGCCGCGATACACCCAGTCCACACCCCGGTTCCTGGAAAGGGGATCCCGATAAACAAAATTAACCCGATCAGTTCAAATTCCTGGATAATTTTACTTTTGGCACGGGTGCGGGCAAACAGCCAGGTGAAAAATTTATCCCACCAGGGGATTTTTCGAAGTTTTATAGTCAGTGTATTTAAAAACCAGAGAATGGGAATAACTGGAATTACACTTCCAACTACATTCAGGCTGAAGTTTAACTGCCAGGGGAGGCCGAGGTAAAAGCCAAAAGGTACGGCGCCGCGAACTTCAATTACCGGGGTGGCGGCCATAATGAAAACCGCAAGCTCCTTAGGAAGGCTTTGAAAAAATTCCAGCATTATTTCTTTTTAGACTTTTTCTTGCTGACAGTGGCTTTTGTTTCAGCCTTTTTAGGGGCAGGTTTTACTTCCGCTTTTTTAGCTTTAAGCCAGCTCATCATAGAACGCAGCTCAGTGCCAACTTGTTCGATTAAATGTTTGCGGTCTTTACTCATTAGTTTATTAAATACTGGTCGGCCGGCCTGATTTTCTAAAATCCATTCTTTGGCAAAAGAACCATTTTGCACCCGATTTAATACATAGCGCATTTTTTGTTTAACATTTTCATCGATTAACATTGGGCCTACGGTTAAGTCGCCGTATTTTGCGGTGTTTGAAATGGCACAGCGCATTCCGTATATGCCTTGTTGATACATTAAATCAACGATAAGTTTTAACTCATGTAAGCACTCAAAATAAGCCATTTCAGGCTGATAGCCGGCTTCTACTAAAACTTCAAATCCCGCTTTTACTAAAGATGTACATCCGCCGCATAATACCGCTTGTTCACCAAAAAGATCAGTTTCAGTTTCTTCTTTGAAAGTGGTTTCAAATACTCCGGCACGAGTTCCGCCAATGCCTTTAGCATGGGCCAAGGCGATTTTTTTAGCTCGGCCAGTGGCGTCTTGATAAATTGCGATCAGAGAAGGAACCCCCGCGCCATTTAGATAAGTTTCTCTGACCATTGGTCCGGGTCCTTTAGGAGCCACCATGATAACGTCCACGTCTTTGGGAGGGAGGATTTGGTTATAATGAATATTAAAACCATGAGAAAATACTAAACATTTCCCTTTGGTTAAGTACTTTTCAATAGATGATTTGTAGACCTTGGCTTGAAGTTCATCCGGAACTAACATTTGAATAATATCGCCTTTTTTAGCGGCTTCTTCCGCTGACATGACTTTCATGCCGGCTTCTTTGGCGCGGTCCCAGTTTGGTGTTCCTTCTACTTCAGCTACGATAACGTTGGCGCCGCTGTCTTGTAGATTTTGTGATTGAGCACTGCCTTGCGATCCAAAACCAATAATTGCTATGGTTTTTCCTTTCAAAACTCCAAAATCTGCGTCTTTATCGTAATATACTTTTGCCATGATAATCCCTCCATAATTTGAATGAGTGGGTATTATATCACAAATTGACTTGGGTGTTGAAGAGGTGAATTACAATTTAACTGATGAAAGCAAAAAAATTGATTATAAAGTGCAATTTTTACCGGCTTATGACGATAAAGAAATGCAAGTGTGCGGTATATAGGAGATGGTTAATTTGACCAGGATCGGGGAACCCTTATTTAATTATTATAAACTGCAGAATTTTGGTTTTGATTTGAATCAGAATCAAAGCATTGAACCTAATGAGAGGATTGATCTTAATGAAGACCAGACCATTTCTCTGGATGAATATCATAATTTCGTTGAGAGAAATTCAAATCAGCTTAGCCGACAGATAATGAATGATGTTTTGAGCGAAATTTACGATGCGATTCGCTTTTTGGATAATCTTCAATCCCACTATTATGATTTTAGCTCTCTGGATATTTACAATTATTCACTGGAAACGGTTTTATCTCAAAATGTTCTGGCGAGCGCCAGGTATGAAATTGAACGCAGCCATTCCCGCATGGGGCGTGATTCGGAGGAAAATGTTCAAAAAATAAAACAGTATTATGTGAACATGAAAGAAAGACTTAATTCTTTGTATGCTTTGACGCCTACGGAGGAAGAGCTGGATAGGGTCGTATCGGTTATTGAAAATAATTATGCCCACGGCGCGGGGTTTTTAGCCCCGCAGGCGCCGACGATTCAACTTGCGTTTGGCATGCCGGCCGAAAATGATTTGCGCGTACTTGAAAATTTCATCTCTAAATATCCGAACCACGAGTTTGCCTATGTAATTCAGGTAATTTTAGCAAATCTTTACCTCAGAGCGGATGAAGATGAAAAAGCATTGGATTTATGCAGAAATATAAGGGTGCCATTTATATATGCCAGTTCTGCGGACGTGGGGGAGAGAGTTGAAAATGCATCTGAATTTGAAGGGTTTGAAGCTCCTCAAGTAAAAGAAGCTTTTGATAAGGTTGTAGAGAATCTGGGCGCGTATTTGCCGGAAAATTTTGATCGGGTAGTGGTGGGGCACGTGCTTTTAGAGCTGGGGCAGGAAGCGGCGGCCAATCAAGTTTTTGAGGATGCGGGGCAAAAACTTTTCCCGTCCGGCTTGTCAGTTAAGCCGCAGAATATCGATGAAATCTACATCCATGCCCTCCCGGTTTTTTTGCAGACGATTGCCGATGCCAAAGAAAACTTTGCTGCCAATCATGGGTATCCTAAAAATCAATTGGCGGAAATTTTGGATATTTATAATCTGATTCTCGATGAGTTTCCGTTTGGCAGAAATGTAAATGAGGTCAGGTTGAAGTTGGCGGATGTTTATAAAAATACGGGGGATATTTCCAGCGCGGTTCAAATATATAATGCCATTCCTGCCGATTACGAAGGATATGGTGAAGCTCAGCTAAAAATCGGTGAGCTGTATTTAGCGCGCGGGGACACTGATCGTGCAATTGTTCATTTTGAAAATGCAACACAGACTCCTGAAAATCCATTTAATTTTGACCTGGAGCCACGGGCGCTCGCGCTTTCTCACATGGGTGAAATCCACATGCAAAGAGGAAATTATGTTTCTGCGGTGGAAGTATTTGAGGAGTCATCTGAAGTAGAGGGAACGGCCGCGCGTTTATTTAAGGTTGGTTATGCCGCGCTCTTGGCAGCCACGGCAGCTAGAGATGATTACCTCATCGGAATCTGGTTTCAAGCGGAGAAAAATACTACTCCACAAGAATATGCAGCTCAGATATTTAAAAGGATTTTTAATGAATATTCCGATTCACCTCTTACGCAAAGGGCTTTGCTGCTTAAAGATGTGGCTGAATCCGGAGTAGAGTTTGAATTGAGAACTACTTCCAGCGGCAGGGGCATTGCGATTAAAAAATTCAGCGGGATTCAAGGTGTTTCATTGGTTTATATCGGAGACAGTTTTGTGCCGGAAGTGATGCCGGGCAATGCTTATCTAACCGATGAGGGGTCTTTGGTAGTTTCGAAATATTTTGGGGAATTTAATGTAACATTTTATCGGCCCCAAGATACCCTTCCGGGAAATAATGATGCGCTGCTCAAGGCCTGTCGGATTTTGCCTGATGTTTTCTTTCAGGGATTTAAACGGATGTACTTTACCGGCGAGGATGGTGAAGTGGCGGGATCGTATTATGAAGATGAAGATGAAGTTCAAATTTATCAATCTTCGAAGCCGCTGGGAACCATTGTGCATGAACTGGGCCACCACTGGGATTTGAGCGTTTCCCGTGGATTAAGCGGCAGCCAATTGGGCTTTGGGGATTTAAGCAATGTTTTATATGACATCAGCTGGACGCCGGATAAGATCCGGCGCGAAGTTGCCAGCGATGAATGGAGAGAAAATAAACCGGACCGCACCGGATTTGATATTGAAGATTTTGCGGAGGAATACGGACTGTGCAACCGGAAAGAGGATTTAGCAACCATGGTTGAGTATTATGTGATTTATGGCCAGAATTTGCGGGATCGAATTACGGAACAGATGGAGAGGGGTAACTTTGAATTAGCGGTTAAGTATCTCTTTGTTAAATACGTTATGCCTTTCCGCGGCAGAGAATATCCGCAGAACGGAGAATATTTAGGTTTTGCTGAGGTCGAGCAAAAATTGAACGAATGCCTGGAAGCAAATCCGGGCACCGTTGAGGCGTCAACCATTCAGGCTTTAGAGAGAATAAAACAAAAATCAAAGGAAATGACTTATAAATAATTATGAGCGGTATCCAACAAATATTAACTAAATATTATGTACAGATCGACCGGGGGATAGATTTGAACCGGAATAATTCCATCGAGCCTAAAGAAGTGGTTGACGTTAATGGTGATGGGTATTTTGCTGCGGATGAATGCTCAAGTTTTTTGGAAAGAAATTATCCATATTTAAATCAATGTGCTTTATACGACCTGCTGAATGAAGCAAATGCCGGGTTGGAACTGGTGGAACGAATGAAGAATTTTGGTGATAATTTTAATCCATATGATATGACGATGAGTAATTATTTTGTTGCCCAAAACCCGATCGTAAATATCCGGTATCAAATTGAATGTGATAACCCCCAAAATCAGGTAAGAGGAGCGTTGAATTTTGGGAAAATTGTTCAATCCTTAGAAAAATATCTAATTAATTTAAAAGCCATGCTGGTGCAATCTTTTGCGGGCGGCCCGCAGATTGATCAGGAATGTAGGGTTAAAGAACATTCACTGGGCCTCGAAAGAGGCACTATCGAAGAAAAATATGCGGCAATCGATGAGCTGTTGGAGCTTAGATCCGCCGCGCAGGTGGACAAGCGCCCAATAGATGAAGCGTTGAATGATTTTCTGCAGAATTTAATTGATACACTGGAAGAAGAAGCGAAGGTGCTGGCGGAAAAGGCGGTCGTGGCAAAGGTGGCGGATGACCGGGCGGGGTTGCAGCAGGTTTTAACTCAAACGGATGAATTGATCTCCGGTTATTTGATGCCGGCCGGTGAGTTAAGGGAAATAAATGAAGAGCAATATTTGAGACTGGTATATATCTGGTCAAAACTGCATTGTCTGGAAGCAGAGATATGCAGAAATATGGGTAATTTTGCGGAATCAAAAATATCTCTTGAAAACGCTTTATCCAAAATGCGGATATTAATGGACAACGGCAATGCGGAAAATAAAAACCGGGCCCGGCTGCTTTTAATAACTTATATTTTAAGCTCATTTTCTGAGCCAGAGTATTTGGAAATTATTCTGGAGTGTATCCGAGATTCTTCCGAACTTTCGCTTTTGAAATCCTGCCGGGAATACCTGGCAGAGATAGCCGCCGATGATTCTTTCTTTGAACCTGAAGCGCGGTACGCGGCCAGTAAACAGCTGGCTCAAATTTATCTTAACAAAGCGGTGCTGTGCTCGGAAACCCGAAAATATCGCGATGCCGAGGTTTTTGCTAAATATACTTTGGAAAGTTTAGAGACCCTACCTCAATCTGTTGATCTGGAAGTGCTTTCCATGCGGTCTAAGGCCCAGGAGAGTATAGACGAGATTTACTGGAAAAGAACGGCGTGGCTCCGCAAACAGCGGTTTGTAATACAAACCGGATTTTCGCTTGGAGCCGGTCGCCTGCACGAGCGGGTGGATGCCGCCACTGAAACGGCGCCGTCGCTCGGGGTGAACGGTGTGATAATGCCAAAGTTTATTGGCAATACCAATGCGCTCGGATACAGCCCGGCGGTAGAGTTAGTAGGGATTTTGGATGGCGAGTATGAGTATTATTGGAAACCTGACGAGGAAGGCAGCGCAAAAGAAACCCGGCGCTTAAGGATTGGTCCGGGTTTTCATTTTGGTGGGGTGGGCCCCATGGCTCCCGGGATCGGATTAAAATATAACTGGATAAAAAAAGACGAAGCCTGGCCCAATCAGCATTTTTACAGCGGACAAGACCATCAGCTGAATGTGGCTTTTGATGTTGGAGCTAATTTTCCGAATGAGGCTTTCGCAAATATATCGCTCGGATATACGGCCGACTGGATCTCGTGGGACGCAGAAACGCTGGGTACGGATTTAATTGAATTTAAGAGCCGTGATGATACCGCAAGACTCGGACTCGATTTTGGATATGCCGATTTTTCTCAGGGACGCGGGGTGCCTCATTTTAACCTGGGTGGGCATTACCAGTTCGGTACATATCATACCCCGGCATTTCTAATTGCTGGAGACGAAGTGTTATACGATGAAATTGACAGTAATCCCAAACATGGGTGGGGGGTAAACCTGAAATTTGCCTGGCCCAAAGCGGGAAATTTTTACTTTGCACTTGGATATCAAAATGAAAAGAAGGGGACGCTGGAACCAACTTATAGCTTTTGTGCTGATATCGGGGGGGACGGAGCGGCCGGCAAGATCGATCTGGGTTTTGAAGCCGAAAAAGTGGATCCTTATTACGGAACCCGGCATGTTGGGTTTTCGTTTTTATACGGATCGCCGCTTAAGGTTCCGGGCTTAAACACTTTTTTTGTGAATATTAAAATTGACTCATATGCGGCGGAGGTTTTTGACGAAGAGTTTGACTGTGCCCGGTTCAGTTTTATTTTTGGGTTTGATTTTGCTCGAATGTACCAGTGGGCTCGGCTGGATTCCGATAAATAATTTTTTGTCTAATTATTCCTTAACATACACCAACTATTTCCGCAATCTTTACATACGGTTTGGTGTTTGTACCAGAATAATACAGTAGCAACCACGACGTAAAGAATGATAAACAACCAATCCTGATAATATAGTAAGAAGGGGAGAGGAGCTAGTATTAAAACCAGCATGCTAACCACATAAAACTCGTCATCAAACTTCACCGCTTTATTTTCCCGGCGGCGAAAAAACTTTTTGGCAAAGAGTCCCGCGCAGGTATAGCAGACTTTCCCGTATTTTTCACAGCGCGTACAGCAAAAGTAGGAGTTTGAAACATAAATCGCAGCCGCCAGCACCAGATAAAGATAAGGTAAAAGATCATTGTGTAGATATAAAGCAAAAAAACCGATAGCCAGCGTTAAGATTAAAAGCGAAGAATTAATCAGGTTAACTTTCAGTTCTTTTTTCACTTAGTGTCTGATCCTCTAAGCAGGGCAATTTTGCCGGTGCGGACCATTTCTTTGATGCCAAATTTTTCAAGCAGCTTAATGGCCCCTTCAACTTTGGAGGAGTCTCCGGCGAGTTCGATGGTCATGGCGGTTTCGCCCACGTCAGCGATTTTTCCTCTGAAAATATCAACCAGCTCGGTTATTTCTGCACGATTTTTTGCGTTAACCGCCACTTTGACTAAAACTAGTTCGCGGTCTACCGATTTATCCGGCGGCAGATCAAATACTTTGATCACGTTGATTAGTTTATAGAGTTGTTTTTGGATTTGCTCTAGTACTTGATCGTCACCGTGCACTACAATGGTCATGCGCGACAATTGCGGGTCTTCGGTGGTACCCACTGCTAAACTATCAATATTAAAACCACGTCGAGCAAAGAGCCCGGCCACTTTATTGAGGACTCCCGGGTGATTTTCTACTAAAACTGATATGGTATGTTTCATGGTTTTTCCTTTAATCGATTAACATTTCGTTGATGGCTTGCCCGGCCGGAACAAACGGAAATACGTTTTCTTCTTTTTCGCACACAAAATCAATTAAAACCGGCCTGTCTTTTGACTTGAGCGCTTGCTGAATTACTTTTTTAACGTCTTCCGGTTTTTTAGCGCGTAGCCCAATGGCTCCGAAAGCTTCCGCCACCTTTACAAAATCTGGATTATTACAAAGATTAGTTGCAGAATAACGCTTGTTTAATAATACTTCCTGCCATTGACGCACCATACCCAGAAAACTGTTATTTAACACGGCAATGATAATGGGCAATTTATTGTTTACGGCGGTAGTTAGTTCTTGAATATTCATTTGGATACTTCCATCGCCGGCAATGTCAATGACCACTGCCTCAGGTTTAGCAATTTGTGCTCCGATGGCGGCGGGTAGGCCATAGCCCATGGTTCCTAATCCACCGGAAGAGATAAAAGTGCGTGGTTTAGTGTATTTAAAGAACTGGGCTGCCCACATTTGGTTTTGCCCTACTTCGGTAGCAATAATAGCTTTGCCCTTGGTTAGCTCATCGAGCATTTCTACCACGTATTGCGGTTTGATGATTTTGGTTTTTTTATAACTTAAGGGATATTTCTTTTTCCACTCTGCAACTTGAGCCAGCCAAGCTTCATTTTTGGCCTTGGGTTTAACTTTTTCGATGAGTGACTTTAGTACGTTTTTCACGTCTCCTACGATGGGGATATCCACTCTGACATTTTTGCCGATTTCGGCGGGATCAATGTCGATGTGGATGATTTTTGCGTCAGGAGCAAAGCGTTCGATGTGTCCGGTTACGCGGTCATCAAAACGAGCGCCCACTGCAATTAATAAGTCGCAATCAGTAACAGTGAAATTAGCATAAGCGGTGCCGTGCATCCCCAGCATGCCTAACGAAAGGTTATTAGTTTCAGGAAAAGCGCCCTTACCCATCAAGGTAGTAGTTACCGGAATGTTGCATTTTTCGGCTAGCTCGAAAACTTCTTTATTGGCGCCGGAAATTATTACTCCGCCGCCCACGTACAGTACCGGTTTTTTGGCGTTGCTGATTAATTTAGCCGCCGCATTAATTTGTTTAGGGTGACCGGAATAGGTTGGCTTATATCCCGGATGCTCAAATTTTTCGGGATGTTTATATTCCGCTTTTTTCATTTGAGCGTCTTTACAAATATCGATCACCACTGGACCCGGGCGGCCGGTAGAAGCGATGTAAAATGCTTCTTTAACCACCTGTGGAATTTCTTCTGCAGTTTTTATTAAATAGTTGTGTTTAGTAATTGGAGCCGTAATGCCGGTTACATCTGCTTCCTGGAAAGAATCTCTTCCTAAAAGCGCGGTGCCAACCTGGCCGGTGATGGCTACCAGAGGAATCGAATCCATATGTGCAGTAGCAATGCCGGTAATTAAATTAGTTGCTCCTGGGCCGGAAGTTGCGCAGCAAACGCCAACTTTTCCGGAAGCTCTCGCATATCCATCCGCAGCGTGAGCCGCTCCCTGTTCGTGACGAGTCAAAATGTGTTTAATATCTTTGTCGTCATAGAGAACGTCATACAGAGGGATAGTCGTTCCGCCGGGATAGCCGAAAATAACTTTTACGCCTTCTTTTTTTAAACTTTCTACTAATGCTTTGGCGCCGGTATATTCCATGATTTTTCCTCTAAATTAAAGTATGAGGATTTTAACACGGGTTGGCTTTGGCGGTCAAACTTTTAAGACCGCTCCGGTGTTAGCCGAAGTGACTAATTTTGCATAACGTGCCAGCCAGCCGGTTTTAATTTTGGGCTCATGCGATTTTAGCTTTTTCAGCCGCTCTTCAATTTCTGACTGAGCAACTTTTAGTTCAATTTTTCTGCCGTGAATATCGATTTCTATTTCATCCCCGTCTTTTACCGCAGCAATTACGCCACCGCCGGCCGCTTCCGGAGAAATATGTCCGATGCAGGGTCCTTTGGTCCCGCCCGAAAATCTACCGTCGGTGATTAAAGCTACAGAATCCGCTAGTCCCATGGCAGAAATGGCTGAGGTAGGGGCGAGCATTTCTCTCATGCCCGGTCCGCCTTTTGGCCCTTCGTAGCGGGTTACAATAACGGTTCCCGGTTTAATTTTTTTGCCGTGGATGGCTTTGATGGTTTCTTCCTCGCTGTCAAAACAAACCGCTTTGCCGGTAAACTTCATCATTTTTTCGGAAACCGCGGTTTGTTTAACGATGCATCCGTCTTTGGCTATGTTTCCGTAAAGAATCGCGATCCCGCCTTCTTGATGATAAGGATTATTTAACGGGCGGATAATATTTTCGTCATCTACTTCGCCCAGCTTGGCTAACTCTTTAATATTTTTACCGGTTACGGTTTCGGCTGATAAAAGTTTATCTTTCAAACGATTTAAAACGGCAGGAATTCCACCGGCAAATTCAAAGTCTTCCATAAAATGTTCGCCGCCTGGCCGTAAGTTGATAATGTGCGGTGTTTCTTTACTGATATCGTCATAAAGTTTTAGCGGAATTTCAATCCCCGCTTCGTGCGCGATCGCCGAAAGGTGTAAAACGGTATTGGTTGATCCGCCGATGGCATTATCAACACGAATGGCGTTTACAAACGCATTTTTAGTCATGATTTGGCGGGGAGTTACGTTTTGTTTTACTAACTCAACGATTCTTTCGCCGGACTCCCTAGCAATTCTTTTCTTTTTAGAAGAAATGGCTAAAGCGGTGCCGGATTCGTGGAGCGACATGCCTAAAACTTCGGTTAAACAACCCATGGTGTTGGCGGTATAAAGTCCCTGACAGGAGCCGCAGCCGGGACAGGCTTCTAATTCAAGAAAAGCTAATTCTTCTTTGTCTACCCCTTGGCCTTCGGCGACTAATATTTTCTCCCAGGTATCTCTAACGTAAGAACGCCTTTTCATTTTGTGCCGGCCGGAAAGCATGGGGCCTACGGTTACCACAATACAGGGAATATCCAGCCTGGCAGCCGCCATCAGCATTCCCGGAGTAATTTTGTCACAGGCGGTCAACAATACTAAACCGTCCAATTTGTGGGCTTGAGCAATCGATTCAACGCAATCGGCAATCAGTTCGCGCGAAGGAAGACTGTAATGCATGCCGGAATGTCCCATCGCAATTCCATCACAGATGGCCGGGATGCCAAATATAAATGGTTGTCCTCCGCCGGCATAAACTCCGTTTTCAATTGCTCTCTCAAAATCGCGCATAGTGATGTGGCCGGGGACTAAATCCGTAAAACTGGAAGCAATCCCGATAAAAGGCTTGTCTAAACCTTTTTTAGTAACTCCGGTGGCGTGGATTAAGGCGCGGTGGGGGGCTCTTTCGATTCCTTTTTTGGTTTCATCTGAGCGCATAATTTTCTCCTTTTCGTATTTAGCTTTTTTTCTGAATGCATGAATATTATAACATACCAGATCTGAAATTTTTGGTAGATATTCGCGATAATAAATTAGGAAAAACGGAGTAATCAACCATGGGCGACAAAGTTGAATATGCTAATAAGATTTGCCAGGAAAAGGAAATCCATATATTGTCGTTTAAACGAAAGGCAGCGTTAAAAAAAGAGGCCGCGGCCCAGCAGCTGATGGCAGCAGGGGATTTTGCCGGAGCGATCGATGTTTTGGATGAATTAATTTGTGCTTATCCCTGGGAAATTGGCAGTTGGGTATCAAAAGCTAATGCTTTAATCAAATTGGGAGAATTTGAGGCTGCCGAAGAAACTTTTATTACTGGTATTAATGAATATAATAAATGGGGCGGGCCGGGAAGACCACCTCAACAAGAACTGGCCAAAGCCTACTTTTACTATGCGTTCATGTTTTACGATAAAAAATTTACCTGTACCGAATGTAATATTAGCTATGCGGAGCGTATTGATGATCTGGATGATGCCTGGGCCTTGGTGGAAGAAGCAATTTTACTTCACTCCAGTGAGTGTGAGTTTTATCTTTTGCGTGCACTGATTGGTTGGGAATTGAGACATGATCGCGTAGATGTTTTAGCGGATTTTAATCAGGCACTTGAATTATCTAACCTTTCTAATATTTCAAATCGACCAGAAAGACAACGATTAACCAGAGCTCGGCTGCAAACATACCGTAGCCGCGCTGAATATTTTTTAACGTTTGAAGAATACGATAATGCGATGTCAGATGTAGAATCAATGTTGTTAATTGATCCGCAAAATGAGGATGCGCTCAGCTTAAAAATTAAAATATTAGATCAGACAAAAGTACTTAGTGAGCATGATTTGTGATTGTCCGCCTTCTATTTCCTATGCTATAATCCTCACGTTATGTTACGTTATCTCACCGCCGGTGAATCACACGGAAAAGGTTTAATTGCCATCCTCGAAGGGATGCCTTCTAATCTGCCGCTTTCTGCAAAAGATGTCGATGTGGATCTGGCACGACGCCAGGAAGGTCCGGGTCGCGGCGGCCGCATGAAAATCGAAAAAGATAAAGTTGATTTTATTTCGGGCGTGCGTCACGGAAAAACGCTAGGATCACCCATCGGTATTTTTATTCCCAATAAAGATTTTAAAAACTGGACCGAAATTATGTCTGCCGAAAAGGGTAGTGCCGGCGAAAAGGTAACTAAGCTGCGTCCCGGTCATGCCGATTTAGCTGGAATATTGAAATATGGATTTGATGATGTGCGCAACGTTTTAGAAAGAGCTTCAGCCCGGGAAACTGCTGCTCGGGTGGCAGTGGGAGCAGTTTGTAAAAAGTTTCTCTCTGAATTTGGGATTAAAATCAACAGCAAAGTAGTGCACGTGGGCGGCGCTGAAGGCGAAAAGGAAATCAAAGCTTTAATCGAAAAAATTAAGGCCGAAGGTGATACTTTAGGCGGAGTTTTTGAAGTTACCGCTGCTGGAGTGCCTGCCGGCCTTGGTAGTTACGTTCAATGGGACCGCAAATTAGACGGAAGAATTTCCCAGGCTATCATGAGTATCCCGGCAATTAAGGGCGTGGAAATTGGTCTGGGTTTTGAAAATAGCGGCAGAAAAGGTTCTGCGGTTCATGATGAGATCTTTTATGATGAAAAAGGATATGGTCATAAAACTAATAATGCGGGAGGTCTCGAGGGCGGGGTCACCAACGGCGAGGATATTGTAATCCGGGCGGCCATGAAGCCTATTTCTACGTTGTTAAAGCCGCTTAAATCAGTGGATTTAAAAACCAAAAAATCGGCCCAAGCCCACGTGGAGCGTTCGGACGTTGCGGCGGTGGAGGCAGCGGCGGTGGTCGGCGAAGCCGGCCTGGCGTATGAATTAGCCCGCGTAATGCTCGAAAAATTTGGCCACGATTCCCTGCCGGACATTAAGGCTGCTTTTCAGTCTTATTTGAAGCGGATCAGGTAGCCTTATCTCGTTGACTTACCCTATCCCTTATGATAAAATCACCAGGTTCATTTTACTCTAGGAGGAAATACATTGGCAGCAAAGATAAAATTGAGAAGAATTGGAGCAAAAAAGAGGCCCCTGTACCGGTTTGTAGTATTGGATGAATCCGCCCCCACTAAAGCCGTAGCCCTTGATACCCTTGGAACCTATAATCCCCGCCAGGAACCTACTTTAATTGAGTTTGATAAAGAAAAAGTTGAAGCCTGGCTCAAAAAAGGCGCAGAACCTACCGAAAAAGTAAGAATTTTGCTGGGTAAAGCAGGAATTTTACCGCTGGTTAGCTTTGAAGGCAAACCTAAGCGTAAACCTCGCAAAGAAGCCGCGAAAGAAGAAGGCGCTGAAGGCGCAGCTAAGCCAGCTGAAGGTGCAGCTCCTAAAAAAGAGGAAGCTCCTAAAGAAGAAAAGAAAGTCGAAGCGCCAAAAGAAGAACCCAAGCCCGAAGTGCAAAAAGAAGAGCCCAAAACCGAAGAAAAAGCTTCTTAACCTGGTCAATCGGTAAAAGATTTTTCAAAGCAGGTGTGAAAATGAAGGAATTAGTTGAATACATCGTAAAAGCGCTAGTCGATACACCGGATGAAGTAAATGTTGCACAGACCGAAGGCGAAAGTGTTACCATTTTAGAAATCAGAGTGGCGCAGGATGATATTGGTAAAGTAATCGGCAGAGAAGGCCGCATTGCCAACGCCATCCGCACCATCACCAAAGCTGCCGCCGCTAAAAACAAAAGGCGCGTAACCGTGGAAATTCTGACTCAAGGCGAAGAGGCTAGAAAACCAAAAACAGAAGGAGGTTGATTTAAATGGCAGAGAAAAAGAAAGAACTCGAATTAAAAAGAGTAGTCATGGTTAAGGCAATTGTTACCGAAGCATTTAAGCAAAATTTGGTAAAAGAACTGGAAAGAGCAGTTAAAAACCTGGAAATGCAGGCTGAAAAGATCGAAGAGCAAAGCAAATCCTACTTCGAAACTTTAAAGCAAAAAGGAATGATGCAAAGAGCCAGTTCTTTTAAGCAGCAGTTAGAAGACGAAAGATCACGTCAGGTTGCCGCGAAAAGCGATTTGATGTTAAAGATCGAAGATGCGAATAAGCTGCAAATTGATACTGAGTTTGTGCAGGGTCCTTTAGAAGGTCCGGTTAATGTTGCGATTGGCGATAATCTTTACAAAAAAATCGGCGGCGCCGAAATTATTGTAAAAGACGGAGTTATCCAGGAAATTAGAGGCGTTTAACCTTTAATTTATATTTTTATGCGGATTGATATATTAACCCTCTTTCCGGGTGCTTTCGAGTCAGTGTTGCAGTCGAGTTTACTGGGAAAGGCTCTGGAGAGAGGGTTATTAAATGTAAATATTTCCGATATCCGGAAATTTACTACTGACAAACATAAAACGGCCGACGACAGTCCTTACGGGGGCGGGGTGGGAATGGTACTCAAGGCCGAACCGGTCATGCAGGCTCTTGAA
Source organism: Candidatus Margulisiibacteriota bacterium (assembly GCA_018823125.1). GTDB lineage: Bacteria > Margulisbacteria > WOR-1 > JAHJIW01 > JAHJIW01 > JAHJIW01. Next base: position 76,176 of record JAHJIW010000012.1, read on the forward strand.
AATTTAAAAAATAAAAATTCTAAAGTGATCGTTTTGACTCCGCGGGGCAAAAAGCTCACCGGCAGGATGGCCCGCAAACTAGCTCAGGAAAAACACTTGATCTTGGTATGCGGTCATTACGAGGAAATTGATGATCGCTTTTACCAGGAATCAAAAGCCGAAGAAATTTCGATTGGCGATTATGTTTTAAGCGGCGGAGAAATTCCGGCGCTGGTTTTAATCGATACGGTAGCGCGTTTTATTAAAGGGGTAGTCGGAAAAGAAAAATCAGTCGAGGGTGATTCATTTGAAAATGCATTGCTGGATTTCCCGCACTATACCCGTCCAGCAGACTTTCGCGGGAGAGGGGTTCCCCCAACTTTAATGAATGGAAATCACTCTCAAATCGATAAATTTCGCCGCAAAGAATCTTTGCGTTTAACCTTTTTTAGGCGTCCGGATCTTTTGGGTGAGGCAAATTTAGGCAAAGACGATCGTGCACTTTTACAGGAAATTTTATTGGATTAACTATGGAAGTATATTTAGCCCTGCTGCATCACCCGGTTTACAATAAAAATAAAGATATAATTACTACTTGTATCACGGGCTTTGATTTACACGATATTGCACGCAGTGCGCTGACTTTTGGAGTAAAAAAGTATTTCGTAGTTAATCCGGTCGAATCCCAGCTGGAATTTGCCGGGCGCATTATCAAAACCTGGGCCGAAGAAGAAAGTTATGTACATAACTGGACCCGGGCCGAAGCCCTTTCCAGGGTAGTTTTAAAAAAGGATCTTGCAGAAGTAATCACCCAGATTAAAAATGAGTCGGGAAAAAGTCCGATCATCGTTGCTACTTCTGCCAGACCCAATCAAAGTATCAGTTTCACGGATTTAAAAGCCAAAGCTGAGGGCCCGGTCCTTTTACTTTTTGGAACGGGGTGGGGCATGACGCAGGAAGTATTGGACCAGAGTGATTATATCCTTGAGCCAATTGTCGGTGCCGACCAGAACGGATATAATCACTTATCAGTTCGGTCCGCAGTTGCTATAATACTGAATCGGTTGTTAGGAAGATAGTTATAATATTAATTGAGGAGGATTTATTATGGTTTCCCCAGTAATCAAAGAAATTGAAAATAAATATAAAAAGAAAGAAATCACCGCATTTGCGGTGGGAGATACGATCAGTGTCAGTGTAAAAATTATTGAAGGCACTAAAGAACGTATCCAAAACTTTGAGGGCATCGTGATTGCCCGCAAAGGTGGCGGCATTGGCGAAACCTTTAAGGTTAGAAAATTAGTACAGGGGATCGGGATAGAAAAAACTTTTCCGCTGCATTCGGATAAAATTTCCAAAATTAAGGTTATTAAAACCGGAAAAATTAGAAGAGCTAAGCTTTATTATTTACGGGGACGCGTGGGCAGCCGCGCCACTAAAGTAGCGGAAAAAGCTACGGCTAAAGCCAAGTAATATGTACATTCCTTTTATATCGAGAGGAAAAGACAACAAAAAGCACTGGCTGCAGGATACCATCGAAACCATCGTTATTGCTCTGGTATTAGCCCTCCTGATTCGTACTTTCATCGTGGCGGTTTTTTGGATTCCTTCCGGTTCCATGATCCCTACGCTTGGCATTAAAGACCGCATTGTAGCTAACAAGTTTATTTTCCGCTTTCGTGAACCGCGCCGTCAAGAAATTGTAGTGTTTAAATCCCCGGATGCTTTTAAGAATACCGGCAAAAATGAATTTATTAAAAGATTAATCGGGCTCCCCGGTGATAAGCTTCAAATTATTGACGGAGTAGTTTTTATTAATGATAAGCCCCTCCAGGAATTTTACCCCCTTAACCGCGACCACGATGATTTTGGTCCAGTAACCGTTCCGGCCGATCATTATTTTATGATGGGTGACAACCGGTCCGAATCTGCGGATAGTCGTTACTGGGGATACCTGCCGCGTGAAAAAATGGTGGGACCGGCATTTCTTCGCATCTGGCCGCTAAATAAGTTTGGAGTTATCTGGTAGGAATTAAATCTTTTGCCTTCGAGTTGCGCTTGCTCCTTTACCATTATGAGAATCAGATGATCCATCCTCTGCTTCAGTAGCTTTAGTGCCCGGCGCTGGGCTGCTGGTTACGTTACTAGGTTGTTGAAGAAGTTGTTGAAGACGTTGTTTAAGACAATGAGCCTTAGTTTCAGCTATTGCTTTTTGTCTCTCCGGATCAAGCGCGGTTTCAAAGCGTTTGGCCCAGTTATTGAGGAAAGCAAGTTCATCTTGACCAATTTCTTTTGTGGTGAGAGGGTTTCCTCTTTTCACGCCACCAAGCATAAGATAAGAACCTAAAATTAATGAGATTATGGATACAGTCATAACGCCATATTCACCAAGTGATAACATATCACCGTATCCGCGAGTAATACCTACTGCTACTGTAGCAGTTATCATACTCGCAGCCAGTGTTTGCCCTATTGCCAAATAAACATTATCACCTCTAATAAGACGTAACCTTACATCTTCAAGTATTTCCGCGGCTATGTCTCTTTGAAGCCCTTCCGAAAAATCGTTAAAACTTTTAGTTGTGTGGAGATCGTGTCCATGGGCATAGGCCCAAAAGCTTTCATGAACCATATGTTGAGCTAAAGTGGTTTTTAAGGCATGAAAATAGCGGGCAACAGTTTTATCGCTATCTGAGCCATCTCTTTCAACAGCTTCTAGATCTTGAGATAAAACTGGTAAGAGATCATCGCGTAGTAGACTTCTGCTGCCAGATCGAATTTCTTCAACTAATTGCCGAAATTCGTTACGTGGGCCACCTATTTCTTTTTCAAACATGGTTTCACTAAAATCAGCTGGGAGCAGAGCGTGGAAATTATCTACTACAGAGGATTCAATTCTAGAGGGAGAACTTACTCTGTGACTAGCAGGATCAAGCAGGGTATTAAAATGACGAACAATAAGCGTACTTAACATTCTCTCGGCAATAACTTCTTTATGAGTGCGAACCATGGCGTCAACTTCAGCATTCATTAAGGCGGGATCTCTTCTTAGTGCATCGCGGTTAGGTTGAGAGGTAATGAGTGCCGGGCCTCTTCTTTGATTAACTCTAACTCTTTCAGTATTAACTCTAACTTTTGCTCCCATTTTTTTCCTCCATGGTTTCTTTTGAACCTTTTTGAAAAAGAACTCTTTTAGATCGGCTCTCTTAATGGTTCAAGGTAGGGATTTAGTCCCTGTATATATATCGTCAATTTTGATCAAAAATTTCATTTTCAGCTGCGAGAAATTTAGGCTATAATTTCCTTAATGATTCCTCCAACTTCCTCGATCGAGAAAAAAGTACGTGCCAAAGGATATTCCATGCTGGCTGGAGTGGATGAGGCCGGTAGAGGACCGCTGGCGGGGCCGGTGGTAGCGGCGGCGGTAATCTTACCTAAAGGAGCCAAACTAGCGGGGCTCGACGATTCCAAAAAGCTCTCTCCACAAAAAAGAATGGAAGTTTTCGAAAAAATCCGCGATGTTGCATTAGCCATTGGAGTTGGCATATCTGATATTGACTTGATTGCTAAGGTTAATATTCTTTGGGCCAGTATGTATGCCATGCGAGAAGCCGTCCTTTCGCTTAGTCCTCAACCCGATTATTTATTGGTTGACGGTAACGTTAAAATTCAATGTGAGGTTCCACAAGTTACGGTAGTGCACGGAGATTCTAAATCAAGGAGTATCGCGGCGGCTTCGGTGGTGGCTAAAGTGATCAGGGATCACCTTATGCTTGAGTATCATAAAACTTATCCGGAATATGGATTTGATCGTCATAAGGGCTACGGCACTAAATATCATCAGGATGCCTTAAAGCGCTTGGGTCCGTCTCCGATTCACCGCAAATCTTGGGTATCGGTGATGCAAGCCAAACTGTTTTAAAGCTCGTCTTTTATCTTTTCCTTGAGGTCGATTTTGTTTAATACTAATCCCGAAAGCAGTTTTGGATAAAAATAAGTAGACTTTTGGGGCATTTTTTCGTATTTAGAAGCAATGTAAATAATATCCTTAACTGAAGTCGGGTTTAAGAAAAAGGCAACGCCGTATTTTCCCTGGTTTACCAGATCAACTGCCAGGTCTTCGCTTTTCACATACTTAATATTATTTTCTGCTTCGTGGCTGCCTTTTTTAATGCCCAGCAGCATGTCGATCACAAAGGTATGTAATACGTTTACGTCTAGTTTTTTCCAGGTTTTAGGTTTGTTGTCGGTAATGAATTCGTCAATTAGCTTTTCGTCCTTTAAAGTTAGCCGTAAATACTTATTGCCCCCCATGTATACTCCAAAAGAATGCTGATCGTCCTTATTTTTTTCCAATAATTTGAAGAGTTTAGCCCGCACTCTTTTTTCGTTGGACTTTTTAAAGGGCAGGACTTCAACTTTAAAATGATTGTGTAATGAACCTTCAAATTGAATGGGGTCAAAGTTGTCGAGATTGATTTTTACTACCCGATGGATGGGTAAAACCAAAAGTCCCTTGTCTTCGATCGGAGTAAAATACATCAGAATGTAATTATAAGGTTCTTCTTCGGAAAAACGCTGGGTTTTTTCCTTAACTTCATCTTTAAATTTCAGCGCAGCTTCGTAACGGTGGTGTCCGTCGGCAATAAAAACCCATTTATCTTTCATGTCGCGCATGATTTTTTTAAGAGCGGATTTTTTGTCGATCGCCCAGATTTTATGAATGACTTTATCTTTGTCTTTGGCCTGAATTAAGGGTTTGCGCTTGGTGAATTTTTTTAAATATTTGGTCATTTTTAACTTGGTATCCGAAAAAATTGAAAAAATACTTTCGAAATTGGCGTAGGTGTGATGCAAAAGTGATAAGCGATCGGTTTTGGCTTTAGGAAAAGTTTCTTCGTGCGGAAATACTTTGCCTTTGCCAAAATCTTCGAGCCTCAGCAGTGAAATCAGTCCGATCCGTTTGTGTTTTTTTCGGTTATGGATAAAGGTTTGCTCGTAAACATAGAGACAGGGTTTTTCGCTGCGGGTCATGATTTTGTGGAGTAGAAAGCCTTCAAAGTATTTAGCGGCCCGGATATATTTGTTGTTGTAATTGGTGTCTTCGGCGAATTCTTTGCCCAGAATTAAACGGATCACATTGTAATCATGCAGGTTATATAACTGGTCTTGTTCTTCGGGAGAAATAACGTCGTAGGGTGGAGCCATGACCTTACTGAGGTTTTTAATCATATCCGGGTTATAAGTGATGCCGTTAAAGGGAAAAATTCTTACCATTTTAAACTCCTTTTCGCGTTAATAGGCTTTGTATTATAACATGATTGTCAAAGTCTCTTCTATTAATAGCGGTGGCTTTATGTTAAAATTGCCTGGACTGTTGCGGAAAATTGATACATTGGGGGGGGGATTGGTTAATGGAGCCCCAAAAGAAACTCGAAAAAGACATTGGTAAGTTTTTGGAAGTGTATAAAGTATTAAATACCGAGGCCCGGGCGGCTTTTGAGGCACAAATGGAATCAACCTTAAAAAATGTCGACGAAAAAACCCGCAAGTTATATATTGCACTATTAGATACGGCTAAGGACAATGGCGATTTAGAAGAAGCCATCGATAATCTAAACCGCACTGCCAACGGCCGGCCTTATAAATAAAGGAGCTGCCGATGGAAAACATTTCTTTTAACGATTTTAAAAAACTTGAACTGAAAGTAGGGGAGATTAAAACGGTTGAAGATATCGAAGGCGCTGATAAGATTTATCAGCTGATGGTCGATATCGGTGAAGAGCGTAAATTAGTGGCCGGGATTAAGCCCTGGTATTCAAAAGAAGAACTGGTGGGTAAAAAAGTAGCGGTGGTGGCCAATCTCGAACCCAAAACTATTCGCGGAGTCGAAAGTCACGGGATGGTTTTAGCGGCTTCAACTGCGGATCGCAGCGCACTGACAGTTTTAACCTTAGATAAAGATCTTCCCAACGGCAGTAATATTTCTTAAATTTTATTCTTTGCAGATTTCTTCTACGATTCTTTCTAGATCATCTTGCGAGTAGTAATTAACTTCGATCTTCCCTTTGTCTTTAGTGCCGTAGAGTCTGACCTTGGTGCCCAGTGAGGTGGTTAATTTTTCTTCGGTGTCTTTTAATTCGGTATTTTGAGTAAATTTTTTGCGCTTGGTTGCCTTTTTTTGCTTATTGCCGTTTCCTGAAATTAAAAATTCTACATCTCTGACCGAAAGCGATTTTTCAATAATTTTATTCCACAGCTGTACTTGTTTATGCGCTTGATCTAAGGCCAGTAAAGCCCGGGCATGGCCGGTAGAAATTTGTTCTTCTTTTAAGCTCTTTTTGATTTCGGTTGGCAGGGTCAACAAACGCAGCATGTTAACAATGGTGGTTCGATTTTTACCAACTTTTTCAGAAATTTGGTTGTGGTCTAACTTAAATTCGGTGTACAGGCGCTGATAAGCTTCGGCTTCGTCCATGGGATTTAAGTCTTCTCTTTGGACGTTTTCGATGATGGCGAGTTCCAGTGCCGCTTCGTCACTAAAATCTTTGATGATTGCCGGAACCGAAGCTAAACCGGCTACTTTAACCGCGCGAAATCTTCTTTCTCCGGCTACTAATTCGTATTTTCCGTCGCGCATTCTGACTAAAATGGGCTGCGCTACTCCGGATTGACGAATGGAATTAGCCAGCTCATTAATACTCTCCTGATTAAAAGTGGTGCGGGGCTGACGGGGATTAGGGGCGATGCGGTTAATATCGATATTTACAATCGTTCGGCCTCCGGTAAAAACCGATCCTTTAGGGATGAGTGCTTCCAAACCTTTTCCCAGTGCTTTGCGCTGTGTTGACATTGATTACCACTCCTTTTATTAAATTACACCAGGTATATTTATGCTACTTGCGTTTCGGCCGCAGCAAATTCGCCATCTAACATTTCTTTGGTTAACTTTTCGTAAGCCTTGGCTCCGGTTGATCCCGGATCATAAAAAAGAATCGGCTGGCCAAAGCTGGGGGCCTCAGCTAACCGGATATTTCTAGGGATAATGGTTTCAAAAACTTTACTGCCAAAAAACTTGCGGGCTTCTTCGGCCACTTGTTCGGCTAAAACGGTGCGGGCATTGTACATGGTAAGTATAATTCCTCTAATTTTTAATTCGGGATTCAGGCTGTGTTTAATTAAATTTAAAGTATTGTTTAACTGCCCGATTCCCTCTAAAGCATAATACTCGCACTGGATAGGGATGATCACTTCATCGGCCGCCACCAAAGCATTAATGGTTAAAAGTGAAAGGGAAGGTGGGCAGTCGATAAAAATTAAGTCATATTTATCCTGAACCGAAGTAAGGGCCAGCTTAAGTCGCAATTCCCGGTCGGGTTCGGGTACTAATTCAATATCGGCTCCGGAAAGACGCGGGGTGGAAGGGACCACATCCAGACCGGAAATTTGTGAAGGGACGATGGTTTCATCTAAAGTAGCGTTACCGATAATGACGTCATATAAACATTTTTCCAGGTGGTCTCTGTCGATACCGACGCCCGAGGATGCATTACCCTGGGGATCGCTGTCGATTAAAAGAATTCTTTTGCCGAAAGCGGCTAGATAGGCGGCCAGATTAACTGCTGTGGTAGTTTTTCCGACGCCGCCTTTTTGATTGACCGTAGCAAAGACCGTTGCCAAAGTGTTCACCTCTTGAGATAAGAATATTATATCATATTTAAAAAAGTTTTAATAAGTGAAAAAACAGTGAGTTTATTTCTTGATCAGGACCAAACTTCTCTGATCCCCGTTGGAAAGCGTGAGCTTTTTAATCTCTTTGATTTTTATGCCCAGGTTTTTTTGGGCGTCGGCTATTTCGGCATCAACCCCCGGACCTTTTTGTGCAATAAATATTCCACCCGGTTTTAAAAACGGTAAACAATAGCCAACCAGTTTATCCAGTTTTGCTACGGCGCGGGCCAGGGCCAGATCAAATTTCCCTTTATATTTAGGATCTTGATTTATTTTTTCCGCGCGATCCCAAATAATTTCAATGTCAGTTAGCCCCAATTTCTTTACTAAAGCTTTTAAAAAGTTGATTTTCTTGCAGGTGGCTTCTACCAGGGTGAGTTTTATTTCCGGCCGCTCAATTTTTAGGGGAATTCCGGGAAAACCAGCGCCACTTCCCACATCCACTACTCGTTGATCTTTTAAATCGACTACCTTTAAAATGGTCAGCGAATCTTCGAAGTGTTTAATTTGGATGGCGGCCGGATCAGTGATCGAAGTTAAGTTGAATTTTTGGTTCCATTCGAGCAGTTCGGATAAGTAAATTTGATATAGAGTATTTTTATCCACTTAGAACGCTTGACCGATACTGAAGTGAATAATACCTTCTCCCAAAGTTCTGCCGGAAGGTATTCCATAATCTAAACGAATGGGTCCCAGTGGGGTGGTCAGCCGAACGCCGGGTCCCCAACCGGAAATAAAGTCAGAGGTAACGATAAACCCGTCATTCCAGGCATTTCCCGTGTCAAAAAATAGTACTCCCTGGAATATTTCGTTAAAAGTGTTGCGATATTCAAGATTTAAAATTACTTTTCTTCTCCCGGTTTTAGCTTCGGAAGGATAATAGCCTCGGATGGTATTGGCGCCGCCGGCCCAGTAAAGTTCGCCTTCGGGCACATCGCCAAAGCCGGAACCAACTCCGAGGTGGGTGGCAAAGGTTTGTCCTTCAACAATTGGTATGTATTGGTTTAAATCCATGGTAGCTTTAAAAAATCCGGAAGTGTAGGAGGTATATTTCCAGCCTTCTTTGAGCGCCAGGGTATATAAAGCACCGGAATGTGGATTTAACCAGAAATCGCGGGTATCGTATGAGAAAGATACCCCGATGGTATCCTGCAGATAAGATTCAAAAGTGGTGGTGCCGTAAGGATCAACTTTTTCGCTTCCCAGAGTATAGGTAATGTTGAGGTTTTCTCTTAATGGTTTAGTGATAGACGCGTCCCAGCCGTTTCTGATTTTGTCTTCGTCAGCTAAATAAATGTCGGTTCCAACTGTATACCAGCGGCGGAAGGCAAATCCGGTATGATCCCCTAATTGATCCGGTAAAAACCAGGGATCAGAATATTTAAATTGATAGGTTTGCAGTTCCTGGCCGGATTGGCCGCGAATCAACATGTTGCGGGCGGTTCCAAAGAGATTGTTGACCGAAAAATCAATAAAACCAAACCAGCCTTCGGCTTCGCCGAAACCACCACCAAAGTTGATGGTGCTGGTACGGGTTTCTTTAATTTTTAAAACGATGATGATTTTATCTTTGGTGCTGCCGGGCTCAAAAACCGGGTTGATTTCAGAGAAATAACCCAGGTTAAATACGGTTTTTAAATCTTTCGCCAGAAGCTTTTCGTTAAAAACAGATCCGGGTTTGATGCTTAGTTCTCTTAAAATTACGTAATCCTGGGTGTTTTTATTGCCTTCCAGTACAATCGATTCTACAATCCCTTCAATGATATAAACGTGCAAGGTGTGGTTTTTGGCATCGGTATCTACGTTGGCGACGCGGGCTAAAGCGTACCCTTTTTCTTTATATAGCTGGTTGATGCGATTAATGTCGGATTGCAAAAACTTGAAGTTAATGATTTTGCCGGTTTGCGTCTGCATATTGGATCTTATTTCCCGGGTAGAAATAACCGTGTTGCCGTGAATGGTAATGGTGCGAATGACTGGGTTTTCAAATATTTTGTAGATGACGCGGGTGCCGTCTTTATAATCTTCAAATTCAACCGTGACGTCCGAGAAGTATCCCAGAGAGTAAATGGCTTTAAGATCGGCTTTTATTTTTGGATTAGATACGGTTTCTCCAACCCGCGAAAAAATGGCGTCTTTGATGGTTTTATCGGGCACAAAATAATTACCCTGCAGTTCGATATCGGTGATTTTAGCTTTTACTTTTTCGGTTTCGTCTTCGGCTTTAAAGCGCCGGTAGGTGTCGGCCGGGGCAGGGGTAGCTTTTTTAGGGGTATCCAGCTTAATTTTCTCTAAGCCCAGGTCAATTTCTTGATTTCTTTCTCCAGCCAAAGGATCCGCATCTTTATCGTCCAGCGCAAGTAACGGAGAATGAACCAGAAGTAAGCATCCAAATACTATTAATAATAAGCTTTTTACGCATTTTTTCGGATTAATTTTCATAAACAGCTCCCTATTGTATCACGCAAGCCTGGCTGCCACAATTAAAACTTAAGACCAGCCTGTAGCGTTAATTTGTAATTTCCACTTAACAGTTCGTCAAAACTACTTGGTTCTTCGTAGTACGCAATGGACCAGATATCAGAAAGTTTATAACTTAGTTCATAATTAAAATATTGTTTTTTGATATCGGTTTGGGTTTCGACGGCTTCCGAATAACGGGCCTCGATATAAAATTTATCAAAAAATCCTTTGGCCATTCCAACGCCCCACAGGGTTTCTTCTTCGTCGGTGGGGGAGGTTCCGGCAATATTGCGGCGCAACTCTCGCCCGAAATTATATTCGAGGGTCAGGCTATCGAGCCCCAATTGCTGCTCAAGCTGGCGACCCACCGTGCGCGAAAGATAGGTCTGTGCCCGGGAAGCTAAATAGTCTACTACGATGCCGGATGAGTCCCCTTCGGCTCCGGTTTCAGATAAACCGAGTGCTCCTTTGAGAAAGTCAGGCAGCAGCAGCACCTTAATTTCGTCCTGGGTGAAATTTGCTTTTTGAATATTGGTAAGACCGGCTTCCTCCTTAAAACTATCAAACACGATTTTAATTCCCCGTTGTTCGTCAGTAACGTAGGGCATGCCGGTAATATGCGCCAATACGGTGATTTTTTCTTTGGTTTGTTTTCCGTCCGCATCCTGAATGTAATTATCAACGATGATTTTTCCGGTAACGTCTAAGTCCGGGATCAGGGCTTCTTTGCCGGTGCCGCCTTTAAAGGTAGCTACGTTGTCATGGATCATTTCCCGATTTATGGAGTAATACCGGGCCTGTGCACTCGGTGCCAGCAGCGAGAATTCCCGGTCAAAAATGGCAATGGTTCCTCTTCTAAAGTTAAGTTCGCCAAACAGGGAGGGCTGCCGTGAATTACCTTTTATAATTAAGTTTTCACCCAATACCTCAAGATTGATAATTGGCGCAAAATCCAAGCTGGTGATGTCTCCGCCGATGGCGTAAGTGCCTTTGTCGAGATTGAGTATCAGGTCATAGTCCAGATAAATAATTTTCTTTTCCTTCTTTTCCCCTTTGGGCATGAAGAGCGAACAGTTGGTAGTGGTAACTTTTCCGGAAAGCTTCGGTCCTTTTTTGAAAACTAATTGTTGGGTTAAATAAAATGGCCCCGCGATGCGTACATCTTTTAGTGAGACGTCTCCAGAAATTATGTCAGGAAGATCAACGGTGATATCGGTATCTTCCAATTTTAAATCTACCGAAACCGAAGGAGGATCAGACAGCAGTGTTTTGACATTGATCAGGCCGCTAATTTTTAAGGTGTTGGTTTTATCTTGGGTGCGGGCCCCTTTCCAGGTGGCAGAAAGATTATCTAGCGTTCCAACACTATCTTTAATTTTAAAGCCGGCCCCCACATCTTTTAGCGTGGATTTCAGGGCGCTGACGTAAACCTTAGCCTGGTCAATGTTTAAATTTCCGTTAACATTCAGCGCATTTCTTTGGCCGGTGATTTTAAGTTCGCCATAGGCTTCGCCTTCTTTCCAGATAATTTCTTGGGTAAGCAAGTTAATAATGCCGATGGAGTTTCCTTCAATCGAAGCGGAGAGATTGACCGCGCCTTTGCTTGAAGCAGGAAATATTCCAGAAACATACGATGTTTTACCTTTGCTTTTTAATTCCACTTTATCGATTATAATGGCTTTAGTGGTCATCGCTAAATTAAGGGCTACCTTTTCAAAGTGAATTCCTTCGGCTACCAGATTTTTGGAGCTGGCTTTAATCGTAGCTTCGGGCGTATGTACAGTTCCGAAGATCGATGCGTCTACGTTTATCTTCCCCTCAAATTTTTTGTCACCCGGGAAAATTAGTCGGAGAGAATCGGCGGGGAAATCTTTGCCTGAAACTTTTAAGTTTAGATCAGAGGTATTTAAATTAACTTTTCCGATCAGGCTTACGTCTCCGCCGGATTTATTGATTGAGCAGCGGTCTAATAGAATTTCTTTGTCGTAATAGGTGGCTTCCAGTTTAATCTTGTCAAAATCAAATTCAAACAATCTGCCGCTTTCTACCTCAAGATTATTAGTTTGAATTTTCAGCTTATTAATTGGCCCCTCAATTGAAATGGTGCCTTTGGTGTTGCCGGCTAGATCTTTAGCAAAGGGCACCTCTTCTTTTATTTCTGCAGTGGGCTTTTTGATAGCGATCTTATCGAAAGCTTGCAGGAAACAATTTATGACCTGGCCCTGGTTATTAATTGCATAGAAGTTGATTTGCTCCTGGCCGTTAAAATTGTAAGGGTTGGGAAAATCGGGGGATTCGATTGCGATGGTAACGTCTCCCTGAGGAACCGGAGCGGCGAGCTGCAGGATGCGGTTAATCTCATCTAATATTTTATGGGTGATGATGGTGATGGCGCTGAGATCTACGTTATCTATGGCAATTTTCACATTCGTATTATCAGGCAGGATGAATCCTTTTTGGTCTTTTTTAAAGTCAACTTTACCGGAAAGGGTGTAGCGGTCGTCATTAATGTTAAACACTGCCGGATTAGCAGCTTTTAGCGTAAAGTCTTTCCAGATAAAGGCACCCTGGATGTGATCAAAATTGATTGAATTGTACCGGAAATCTTTGGCATTAAATCTAGCCTGCATGTGAGGATTTTTAAATTCGCCCTGCGCCTGAATACTATAATCAATTAAGCCTTCGAACCGTCCCCAGGGGGAAAGTAATAGTTCAAATTCTTCCAGGTCAATTTTTCCGCTGGAGCGGAGCTCGAGTTGTTCGTAATCACCGTAAGAGATTTCAAAAGCTGATTTTTTAGTCTTAATGCCGCCTTTTAAATACTGTAAATATTTATTTTTCCAGGCCAGGGAATAATTAAGCATATATATATTAGTTTGGTCAATTTGGGCATCGATTAAGTTTCCGTAAATTTCATAATTAAGATCGAGGAGGGGAGCCAGGGAATCAAGCTTGAGGTGGGGAGGGAGCGCGCCCGAAATTATTATGTTTAAGTTTGCCAGTCCGGTAGGGTTTTGATGCTCTTCGGGCAGTAGGATGTTTAGAATTTTTAAGTCGGATAAATGCGCATTTTTAGTCTTAATGACCAGGGAAGAATCGATATTCCCAATTTCACCATCGGCATGCACTACGGTTTTGCCTGAAGTGGCGATCAAATTCTCCACCTTAATGATTCCTTCGTTGAGGACTAAGCCGCCTCCTACCGTTTCGATTATTTGATCTCCCAGGATGCAGTTTTTTAGTAAAATTGTTCCGGAGGCGTTAAGATTTTTGATGGGATTTTGCAGGAATGCGGAATTAAGCTGCCAGGCAATCTGACCGTTGAAATTCTCAACTTCCGCTTCCATTTTTCCGAGCAAACCTTCGCCCTTAAGTTTTAGTCCGCTGCATTTGGTGGCTAAATCAAAATACATATTTTTAGAGATGCTGCCTTTGGCAAAAAAGGATGCTTTTTCGGACGAAAGGTCAATGTTCTTTAACGCCACGCCTTCCTCGGTAACGGCAAAGTTGGCATAAAGTGATTCAACTGGTTGTCCAAAAGTTTCGGCATTTACTAAATCGGCGATCAGTTCGCCGTTTAGGTGGGCGGGGCTCCCGCTTAAAATCAGTTTCCCGTTGGCGGTCCCGGTAATGCCGGGGGCGTTGTTTGATAATCTGGCTATATCAATCTTTTTGAAATCGAGTAATCCTTTAATTCGCGCCCCGTTAGATAAAAAGCTATAAGATACCGGACCGGTGATAGTTCCTCCGTAAATGTTTAAAGCCGAAACGTTAAAATTAAAAGCTTGATCCTGATAGGTGATTAAGAGTTTCCCGCTAAAAGGTTGACCGTAAAATCTGCCGTTTTGACTTTGCAGGTAGCCCGCAACCTTAGGATTAACCGCTTTTTCTTTTATGTTGATCGCAAAACTTCCGGGGCCGCTTAGATTTAATTTGCTCATGAATTCAAGCGAAGGGGGCAGCTTACTTAAATTAAAATCTTTTTGCGAAGCAATATTAAGATCCAGCTTTAAATCGGCAAAGTTATAAATTTTTCCGCTAATCAGCGCCGGCACCTGTTGATAGGTTAGATTTAAATTATTAAAGGCCACGCTGTCATGCGTGAGATCAATCCGGCCGTTAATATTTTTGAAATAATAATCAAAAAGATAGGCGCTGCTGTTTTTAAAAGTGGCGGTGCCGTGCATGGCGACCGGGGTGTCTTGGCCTTTTATTGGGGTGGTGATAGTTAAATCCAGGTTGGCGGTGCCGTCATTTAAGCGAAAATTGTCAATTGGTAAAACATACCAGCCCCATTTTTTCAAATCTAAGTTACGGGCCGAGGTTTCAAATTCATATTTGGCGTTATAAAGGTTTACTCCGCCCTTGATGGAACAGTCGGCAACCGTATCTCCGGTTTTTGCCCGGCCGCTGGCTCCCAAGAAGAGGCGTCCTTTTACTTGAAAATTAAGTTCGGCGGCTATATTTTGGATATCAGTTTTAAATGGAGCGGCGAGCGGTTTTCCGCCGTAGCCGGCATAGTCAATAAAAGTTATTTCTCCGCTTTTGACACTGATGTGGGCATAAAAGGGGAGAAGTGCTTGCGGTTCGGAGCTTTCTTCCTGCGGCAGGAGTTTAGCAACATTTATTTCGCCATTAGGTTCCCGGATGACGCTGGCTTTTAGACCATAAATATCGATTTTTGAAATGGCCGGAATAATATCGGCGCGATTAATTAAAAACTTAAGGGGATTGTAGCTAATGACGGCTTTGTCAATTTGCGCCACGGTCCCGCTGGAAAGTTTTTTGTCTTTAGCGATTTTTATATCATAAAGCTCAACTTGATAAGCTAAAATACCTTTTACCGACCCGATTGAAACTTCGCGGTTTAGGTTGAGGGCTAGTTGTTTAGCTACTTCTTCTTTTAAGGCTTGGTAAATATTTTCAACCGAAAAGGCACAAAGCATTAAGCTTAATGCCGCTAGTATGGCAACCAGTATTATATTTTTAAACCGTTTCATGCAATTAAACCCTTGATGATTAGTCCAACCATAATGGCCAGGGCGGGGCTCCCGATAAATTCGATTCCCATTTCTTGTTTAGTCTTGATTTTCTGCAAAGAAGTTCCAATGTTTTCTTGGCCGGATATCGCCATTAAGTTTTCCCATAGTGCTTTAGTTGTTGAGTAATAGATTAACTTAAAAGAAACGATGAGCGGGACAAAATATATGCCCCGCGGTTCCCAGAAGATTAAAAGGACGATGGCTAATCTTTCAATAAATCCGGGTAAAGCTAGCGGATGAAATTCCTGGTCATAAGATATGATTTTTTTAGCATAGGCAATGACGTAGCCTCCCGGATAAGTTGCGGCAATAATTCCGATTAAATATAAAATATAGTTAGAATTGTTATATATTCCTGAAAAATAAGGCAAATTAAGTTTCAGCGCCGGGTAGTTGTAAGACAGCGGAATTACTAAGGCGATAAAAGCGAAATGCAATAATTGATCAATAATTCCAGTCCACAGAGATTCGGCATGAATAATTTTATGGCGGAAATAATCAATTAGTACGTGTGAGATAGATAAAAGAATCAGATAAACCGCAAAAGCAGGAATAGTTAAAAACGGCAGACAAATTAAAATGCATAAAGCCAGAAAAATCAACCCGTGAAAAACTACGCCCCAAAAACTTAAGGTTTTAAGCTTTTCTACTTGTTTGGTTTGTAGGACAAAATCGGCTATTAAATGGGCCAGTAATAACCGATAAAATAAATACATAATTAATTAAAGCCCGAAGCCAATGCCTCCCTTTACGCTAAAGCCCGACAAATTATGCGGTAGAGGGAGAGTTCCGGTGGTCACCGTCATGTTAATCACTTCGTAGCCAGCTTGAATAAAGGCACTGACTAGCGGAGCCAGATTATGTCGATATCCGGCGTGAACGTTATAAATAATTGGAGTAGGAATGGTAACTCCGGTGGCATTAAAGAGGGCGGTTCCTACGCCACCACCGAGATAAAATGAAGTCATCGGAATTCCGAATTCAGCGTTGAGCGTGATGGGCATGAATGAATAATTTACTCCTCCGCTGGTGCCTGGGCACATGATCGCTTCAACATTAGTATCTAATAAAGGGATGATCGGGAGGCTAACCTGTAGTCCGTATCCGGTTAATGATCCACCATTGTAAGAATAATAGGCACCCAAAGCAGAAACTTTTAACAAAGCGGAAGCACCGGTACAAGTAAACGCAACCAGCAGCAGAGCAATCAGTAAAATCGACAGTTTTTTCATGCGAAGTCCTCCTTCATAAGTTTGAGTCGATTTTAGCAGGTTGAAGGTGGTTCTGCAATAGTTATATTTTCCTTGCTAAATCAACAGATTTACGCTAAAATAATAGCTCTCTTTTTGGAAAAACTTACAGAGTTCTTATGGCCAAAAAACCTAAAACCGGTAAAGGTCTCCTGGTGGTTATTTCCGGCCCGTCGGGGGTCGGGAAAAGCACCATAGTTGCAAGGTTGCTTAAAATTGCACCCCGGGCCCGGCTTTCGGTTTCGACTACAACCCGTAAACCACGACCGGGAGAAAAACACGGAAAAGATTATTTCTTTGTCAGCGGTGAAAGATTTACCGAAATGGTAAACGGTGATGAGCTTTTGGAGTGGGCCGAAGTACACGGCTCTTATTACGGAACTCCAAAATCCTATATCGAAGAACAACTGGGTAAAAACCGAGTAGTAGTTTTAGAAGTAGATGTGCAAGGAGCACAAAGTATTAGGGAGGTGCTGAGAAAAAAGAAGCTCAAGGCGCACTGTGTATTTGTTTTTCTGATTCCGCCTTCGGTTGATATTTTAGCCTTTCGCTTGAAAAAACGCCGAACCGAGGAAGAAGAAATGATGAATTATAGGTTGCGTGCCGCGATTGCCGAGCTTCAGGTAATGGAAAAATACGATTACATTGTCGTCAACGACAAAGTTGATTCGGCCGCCGAAAAAATCAGGGCCATAATTCATGTTGAAAAAGAGAGGACGTTTTTAAACTAATGAATACACCAAATAAAAAATTTAAATCCATGTCAATTGATAATTTGTTAACCAAGACCGACAATAAGTTTATGCTTTCCAATGCCGTGGCGGGTAGAGCACGCCAGATCCTTTCCGGATCACTGCCGTACGTTAATGATTTTGATCCTACTAATCCAATTGTTACCGCGCTTAAAGAAATCTCCAGAAATAAAATTGGCATTAAGGTCTTAAAGGGTTCGGCTTTAGTGAAAGCCCAGGAACAAGAAAAAGAAGACGTGGCCGAAGCGAAAAAAGCTAAAAAAGACTCTTTTTCGCGAGGTACATCGATATTAGATGCATTGGCAAAAGGTTCCAAGCAAAAGCTCAAAAAGAAATAAACACCAGGTTAAATGCAATCCATGCTGAAGGACAAAACCATTATCGTGGGGGTTTGTGGCGGGATCGCGGCCTACAAGGCTTGTGATGTAGTATCCAAGTTAACTCAGGCGGGGGCCGAAGTTTGGGTTACCGTGACCAAAGAAGCCGCCCAACTAGTAACTCCTTTAACTTTTCGCACTCTTTCTAGAAATCCGGTTATCCTCGATCTTTTTGCTGATGAGCTTGCTCAAATTCCGGTGCCGCATATTTCGATAACTGATCGTGCGGATTTATTTATGATTATTCCGGCTACTGCCAATATTATCGGCAAAATTGCGCAGGGCATTGCTGATGATCCTTTAACTACTATGCTGATGGCGGCTACCTGTCCTAAAGTACTTTGTCCGGCCATGAATAATAATATGTGGAATAATCCGCTGGTTCAGGAAAACGTCAATAAACTTAATAAATTAGGTTATAAATTTTTAGGACCCGAAGTGGGTCATTTAGCTTGTGAAAAAGATGATATTGGACGCATGGTTGAACCCCAAACCATAATTGATGCAGCAATAAAAATGTTGTCACAGGCTAAAGATTTGGACGGCCAGCGTATTTTAGTAACGGCCGGTCCAACTTACGAAGATTTGGATCCGGTCAGGTTTATTGGAAACCGGTCTTCCGGAAAGATGGGTTATGCCTTGGCGCAGGCGGCGGCGGAGAGGGGAGCCGAGGTTACTTTGATTTCGGGGCCTACTAAACTTACTCCTCCCGAAAATGTAAAGTTAATCCAGGTTAAAAGTGCTTTAGATATGCAAAAGGCGGTGCTGGCTAATTTTAAGCAGACCGACTCCTTAATTATGGCGGCCGCCGTTTCGGATTTTGCTCCGGAAAAGATGCAAACCCAAAAAATTAAAAAAGGAAAAAGCAAATCCAGGCTGGTTAAACTTAGTAAAACACCCGATATTTTAGCGGATTTAAGAAAAATAAAAGGAAAAAAGAAAATTATTGGCTTTGCCGCCGAAACCGAAAATTTGATGGCGGGTGCCAAACAAAAATTAAAAGACAAGGGCTTGGATTTTATTGTAGCCAACGATGTTTCCAGGACGGATATTGGATTTGATTCGGATTATAATGAAGTAAAAATTATCTCTCGACAAGGCCAGGTTTTTCCTTCGCAAAAACTCCCCAAACTTGATGTGGCTAATATTATTTTAGATCATGTACGCTGAAGTTATCCTCGCTAATCCGGTTAAGGGAATTGATAAGCCTTTTCACTACGCTATCCCTAAGGATTTACAGCTTGAAGTAGGTTCGCAAGTATTAGTTTCGTTCGGGAGACGTAAAGACATTGGTTACGTGATTGGCTTTGTGGAAAAACCAGAAGTAAAAAAAGTAAAACCCATCCTTGAACTTTTAAATCCTGCCCGATTTTTCGACGAAGATTCGGTTGCATTAGCGCGCTTTGTCGCCGACCGTTATTTATCATTTTTTATCCGGGCACTGCGGCTGACCATGCCGCCGGGGACGAAAAGCAGGGAGAAGGTTAAGCGAAGAAAGAAGAAAGACCAGAGACCAGAGACTGGAGACCAGAGACCAGAGACTGGAGACCAGAGACCTGAAGAAATTAAAATCGGAAAGCATTTTAAACCTACCATTTATCAACAGGAAGCGTTAGATTTAATTTTTTCTGCGTTGAAAAATAAAAAGGCGCAAACGATTTTACTGCATGGCGTAACTGGTTCGGGTAAAACCGAAGTTTATTTGCAGGCGGTGGCGGAGGTTTTAAAGCAGGGGGAGGGGGCTATCATTTTAGTTCCCGAAATTATCTTAACCCCGCAGCTGGTGGAGCGATTTACCGAGCGTTTTTCGGACAGTATGGTGCTTTTGCATAGCGGTGAAACCATGAAAAATCGCCAGATAGCCTGGGAAAAAGTGGTATCCGGTGAAGCCCGGGTGGTTTTAGGCACCCGCACCGCACTTTTCGCTCCGGTTAAAAATCTAGGCCTGATCGTGATGGATGAAGAGTACGAAAATACCTATAAGGCGGATCAAAGTCCCCGCTATAGTGCTAAAACGGTTGCCGAATTTATTTCCAGGCAAAAAAATATCCCTTTAGTGTTAGGTTCGGCTACTCCATCGCTCGAAAGTTTTTATCAGGCTCAAAATGGGGACTACGCTGCAGTTGAACTTCCTAAGCGCATTGATGATCGGCCGCTGCCCCCGGTAAAAGTAGTGGATATGCGGGAAGAAATTAAAACCCGCAACTTTTCGGTTTTATCCCGCTTTCTGCGCAGTGCGATTCAGGGAGCACTGTCCCGTAAAGAACAAATTATTTTGTTTATGAATCGAT
The DNA here is from genome assembly GCA_018823125.1 of Candidatus Margulisiibacteriota bacterium. GTDB lineage: Bacteria > Margulisbacteria > WOR-1 > JAHJIW01 > JAHJIW01 > JAHJIW01. Next base: position 96,061 of record JAHJIW010000012.1, read on the forward strand.
TAGGCTACTTTACTTTTGTCATGTGCCGGGATTGCGGGAAAATTGTGGAGTGCCCGCGTTGTTCGGTTTCACTGAGTTATTATAAAAATCAGGAAAAGCTAGTTTGTAACCGTTGTGGTTTTCAGGCTAAGGCTCCATTGGTTTGTCCAAACTGTCAGAGCGCCAATATTAAATTTTTTGGCAGCGGCACCAGCCGCATCGAAAAGGAAGTTTCTGATATTTTCCCCAAAGCCAGGATTTTACGGGTGGATAGTCAAACCGTAAAGAGAAGCGGAGCGCATAATGCGATTTATGGAGCATTTAAGGAAGGCAAAGCCGATGTATTAATCGGGACCCAGCTGGTAACCAAGGGTTTAGATGTTGCTAATGTTACTTTGGTTGGCGTGGTGGCGGCGGATACTTCTTTAAATTTACCTGATTTTCGTGCGGCGGAAAGAACTTTTCAACAGTTGACGCAAGTGGCCGGTCGGGCGGGCCGCCACCGACTTCCCGGCAAGGTTATTATTCAAACGTATATGCCGGAACACTATGCCATTATCGCTGCCGCGAAACACGATTACTTTAGTTTTTATCAAGAAGAAGAAAAAAATCGTAAAGAAGCCGATTTTCCGCCTTTTTGCCAGCTGGTCCGTATTGTACTTTCATCTGAGATTGAAAAAGAGGCTGAGGAAGCAGCAAAAAGTTTAAGTCAAAACCTTTGTGAAGTGATGAAAAAGGAGCAGGTGTTAGGACCCGCCAAAGCTCCGATTGCGAGGCTGAGGGGCAGATTTAGGTACCACATACTGGTTAAATCACAAAATATTGACGAAGCTAACCAGTCGATTAAAAAAGCTTTTCAAAACACCTCTCTTAAAGATACGGTTAATGTGATTTTCGATGTCGATCCGCAAAATATGATGTAATTATTTTACTCTATTTTTTGAAATTTATTCTGCTTTTTAACGATATATATAAGATGAAAGCAGAAAGCAAAAAACACCTTCCACCTTCTGTAATGGAATATCAGCAAAATCGGTTTCTTCGCATGAGAAACCGGAGCGGGCGCCTTGAGGCTAATCGTAGATTAGATCATTTGCGGCAAGATATAATTCAGCGTGGACCTTTAGCTACCGGGCGGCCCCAAGAATTTGTACAAAGACTACTAACACTTGAAGATGAAATTGGCACCCGGCATGCAGTTTTGGCCGGACTTTTGGCTATTCCTAGATCTGCCGGTATGGATATAATAGCTGAAGGGATTGAGATTTTTGATAGAATTGATCGTGACCATATTCCTACTCCTGATGCAGACGCAACGCCTACCCGAAATGTTGAGGATTTCTTTGCGTTGATGAACTCAAGAATCGCATATGATCCTCAATTTGAATTTTTGCCGGCATTAAGAAATCTTGAAGCAGCTTTTAAGTTAGGGCGTCCAATGGGAATCGGAAACTGTATAGTTAGCGCCGGTGTTTTAAGCGTATTAGCAATGGCCAAGGGTTTTCCGGCTGGTGAAGCTCGAGCGGTCTATTCTTATCATGGTTATGCATATCTACAAGCTGATATTGGACGTACTTATCACGTTACGGCTAATGCCCGGCCCGAGATAAACTTTTTTACCAGCCACGGGGAAACACGTGGAAAGATGATAATCAGCAGTAGTTTTTCGTTTGTTGCTTCACTACTGGTATATAGCGCTGAACATACGCTGCTTAATGCTTCCGCGGCGGCATTACCTTCTGCTGCTAGAGGACCGTTGCTTGGACAACTAGAATGTGCAGAATTAATTAATCCTTTTAATTCGCGCCTATTTGAACAACGCTCGAAAATTCATTTTCAGTCGGGCGAAATTGAATTGTATCGAAAAAACGTAAGGCAATTTCTAGCCGTTAAAGAAGTAGAATGTGACGGGCACGGAAATCCAACTCGCCTTTAAACTACCGGAACTTATTGCTATAATCCCCTTGTCATGTCTATCCTAAAAGTAATAATTTATCCCAACCCAATTTTGCGCAAAAAATGTAAATCGATCAGCAAGGTTACCACGGAAATAACTAAGCTGATTAACGATATGTTTGAAACTATGTACGTTGCGCCGGGAGTGGGTTTAGCGGCGCCGCAAGTCGGGAAAAACATTCGATTAATTGTAATTGATATTGGACAAGGACCGATTGTGTTAATTAACCCTAAAATTGTTAAAAAAAGCGGTCAGCAAACCTTTACCGAAGGCTGTTTATGTTTGCCGGGAGTGGAAGCGCCGGTGGATCGAGCCTCTTATGTTGAAGTAAAAGGCTTAGATAAAGCCGGAAAACCGGTCGACTACATTGCCGAAGGATTTTTAGCTACTGTATTACAGCATGAGATTGATCATTTAGATGGAAAAGTTTTTATCGACAGAGTAAAAGATACTTCTTTGATTAAGGAAGTTAGGTTTGAGTCGGAACCAAAAGAAGAGAGGATTTAAGATGCGCATCATCTTCATGGGCACCCCCGAACCAGCCAGAAAAGTCCTGCAGGCGTTAATTGACGCTAAAAACGAAATTGTGTGTGTGGTAACTCAACCGGATCGGCCCAAGGGTAGAGGGCAAAAATTAACCAGCTCTCCGGTTTGCGAATTAGCCAATCAAGCCGGTCTTCCACTTGAAAAACCAGAATCGGTTAAAGATAAAGTTTTCATTTCACTGCTCAAATCATTATCTCCTGACATTATTATCGTAGTAGCCTACGGAAAAATTCTACCTAAAGAAATATTAGGAATTGCCAAGCTTGGTTGTATCAACATTCATGCTTCACTGCTTCCCCGATACCGCGGAGCGGCTCCCGTGCAATGGGCACTGCTGAAGGGCGAAAAAGAAACCGGCATTACTATTATGCAAATCGATGAAACCCTGGATACCGGAAATATTTGGGCTCAGGAAAAAGTTGTAATTTCTAAAAATGATACCACGATCAGCTTATCCAAAAAGCTTTTTGAGGTTGGGCCGCAGCTTCTGACTAAAACACTTAAACAAATTAAATCCGGAAAACTAAAATCGATTCCTCAAAATAATGCGCAGGCTTCTTACGCTCCTAAATTGCGTAAAGAGGAAGGCGTTTTAGATTTTAAAAAGGAAGCCGCAGCGGTTAGGAATCGTATCCGGGCTTTTGATCCCTGGCCGGGAGCTTATACTTTTTTTAAGGAAAAAATATTGAAAATCTGGAAAGTAAATGCTAAATTTATCGATCTGCAAAAATCATTTGCAGCCGGCGAAGTGATTGATATAATTAAAGGACGCGGATTTGTGGTGGCGGCACTGGATAAAGGATTGTTAATCGAAGAAGTGCAGCTGGAAGGTAAAAAAAGAATGTCCGCTTATGATTTTGTCTTAGGTCATCAGTTAAAAGTTGGCGAAAATTTACCATCATAATCTAGGAGGTGAAAAAATGGCTTTCGAAATTACTGACGAATGCATTGCTTGCGGAGTTTGCGAACCGGAATGTCCAACTCAGGCCATTTCGACCGGAGATCCAAAGTATATAATCGATCCGGAAAAATGTAATGACTGTGGAAATTGTGCCGGTGTTTGTCCAACCGGAGCTTGCGTTCCAAAGCTGTAAAATAAAGGGATTGCTTGGTTTTACGTTGAAAGATGACGTGAAGCTAGCGAATTACCTGGATTTGCTGGTACCAAAAAAATTGCTTGACAACCCTATATGTAGCGCCTAAAATTGCCCAGTACACTAAATATAGGGTTGTTTTTTTATTATGAAATGTCCGTTTTGTGGTTTTGAAGAAGATAAGGTACTTGAATCCCGGGAGACTGAGGAGGGGAAAGTTATCAGGAGGAGGCGGGAATGTCAGGATTGTGAAGGCCGATTTACCTCTTACGAACGCATCGAAGAAGCCCCGCTGATGGTTATCAAACGCGAAGGAACCCGTGAACAGTTTGATATTAACAAAGTATTAAAAGGGGTCACCCGCGCCTGTGAAAAAAGACCGGTTTCTTCTGCTGCCATTCAAAATTTAGTTGAAGAAATCGAAAAGATAGTGCGCCGGGAAGGAAAACGAGAGATCCCGGCCGCCTGGATTGGCGACTTAGTCATGGAGCGTCTGCAAAAGATCGATCAAATTGCTTATGTCAGATATGCTTCGGTTTATCGCAACTTTAGCGATGTTACTCAATTTCTAAAAGAAATCAGAAATCTTTCATCAAAAAATTCTGACCGGAATTAAAAAAATAAAAAGGAGAAATTATTATGAATGCTAGTAGTATGCTCAAAAAAATGAGCAAACGTGCTGACTCAACTGACTTAGCACTTTTTGTTCGAACTTCAGGAGAGGATATTGTAGGGTGGGATGGTAAAAAAATTGTAGAAGCCCTAATGCGTGAAACCGGATTAGATCAGGTTACTGCCGATCAAATCGGGGTCGAGGTTGAAGAACAGATTCGCTCTTTAAATCTCGAAACCATTACTTCTCCGCTCATCCGAGAATTAGTAGACGTTAAACTATTAGAACACGGCTTAGAAGAAGCCCGCCGCCGCCACACCCGACTGGGTACTCCACTATATGATGTAAAGCAAATTATCTTAAGTCCCAACAAAGAAAATGCCAACGTGCCCCACGGCCCCGAAGCAACCAACTTAACTTTATCCGAAGGCATTAAAAAAGAATTTGCCCTGCTGCATGTTTTTACTCAGGATATTGCCGATGCCCACATGCGCGGAGATTTGCATTTACATGACTTAGGTTTTATCGATCGCCCGTACTGCAGTGGTCAATCTGTAGAATACGTCAAAAAGTTTGGATTGGATCTTCCTAATGCACTTTCAATTGCTAAACCGGCTAAACATCCCGAAGTACTGTTAGCCCAAATGGTGAAGTTTTCGGCGGCGCTGCAGGGAGTATTTGCGGGAGCCATTGGTTGGGATGCGGTTAATATTTTCTTTGCACCCTTTTTGGTAGGGCTTTCAAAGGCGCAAATGAAACAAATTGCCCAGATGATGATTTACGAATACAGTCAGCAGGCGGTCGCTCGCGGTGGGCAAGCAATATTCTCGGATATCAATATTTATTGGGAAGTTCCAAAACATTTTGAAAATGTTCCGGCCATCGGACCGGGCGGAAAATATACCGGTAAAACTTATTCCGAATATATCAAGGAATCTCAGGATTTTGCCTGGGCGCTTTTTGATGTTTATAAAGAAGGGGATGGATCGGGACGGCCTTTCTTTTTCCCGAAACCGCTGGTGCACATGACCGAAAAATTCTTTAAAACCGAAGGTCACGAAAAGTTTTTACGTCACATTGCCGAAGTATCTACTGAAATGGGTAATACCTATTATGTATTTGACCGCGGTGAAACCGCTAAAATTTCGGAATGCTGCCGTCTTTCCTTTAAGTTAGAGCAGTCGGACTTTGAAGATGCCCGGGAACCATGGAGAATGCGCTATTCAGCGATTCAAAATGTAACGGTTAATCTTCCGCGGCTGGCTTTTCGGGCTAAGCAAGATGACGAAAAATTGTTTAAAGAACTGAGCGAATCTCTTGATCTGGTGGCTAAAGCCCACATCCAAAAGAAAGAATTTATTGAAACGTTGTTAGCTAAAGGGCAGACCGGTCCGCTTTCGATGCTGGCCATGAAACGTGACGGATCGCCGTATCTTCGGATGTGGCGCGTTAGCTATTTAGTAGGAATTTTAGGACTGAACGAACTGGTCCAGTTCCATACCGGAAAAGAATTGCACGAAGGGAAAGCCGCACTTAAATTTGGACTAAAAGTAATATCTTACATGAAGCTAAAGTGTGAGGAGCTTACTAAAAAGCATGGCATTCACTTTGTACTGGAGCAAACTCCGGCCGAATCAACGGCGTATCGTTTTGCTAAGTTGGATTGTGAGCATTTCCCCCAGGAAGCAGACCAAGTGGTTAAGGGAAGTAAAGAGATGGGAGAGCTTTATTACACCAACTCAACCTACTTTAACGTTGCGCATCCGATGAATCCGGTCGATCGGGTCCGGGATGAAGGGCTTTTCCATCCTTTAATTGAAGCGGGTGCTTTGACCCACGTGTGGTTAGGCGAATCTAAGCCCGATCCGGAATCAGTGGCTAATTTTGTGATCAAAACCTTTAAGCATACCGAAAACGCACAAATTGCTTTTTCTCCTGAATTTACATCCTGTAACGATTGCGGAAAAATTGTGCGTGGGTTGCGTGATACCTGTGCTAATTGTGGATCCGAAAATATTGAAGGAATTACTAGAATTACCGGATATTTTTCTCGGATTTCGGGTTGGAATAAAGGTAAAATCGCCGAATTAAGAGATCGATACAAAAACGACAAATATTTTGGGGAGTAGAAAGTGGCAATTTTAGAACAAACTCAATTTAATACTAAACCCATCATCGAAGAATCAACCGATCTTTCGGTTTTTGTCCGAACCTCAACCGATGACATCTTAAAATGGGATCGCGAGCGGATTGTCGATGCTTTAATTAAAGAAACCGGACTAGACCGCAATATTGCCGGCATTATCGGGATCGAGGTCGAAAAACAAATTCGCGCCATGGCAATCAAAAATATTACCGCGCCCCTGATCCGGGAATTAGTAGACGTAAAACTTTTGGAATACGGGCAGGAAGAAGCCCGTCGTCGCCATACTCGTTTAGGAGTTCCGGTGTACGATGTAAATAAAATTATTCATCGCAAAAACCGCGAAAATGCCAATACTCCGCATTCTCCGGAAGCTACGAACTTAACTTTAGCCGAAAATATTAAAAAAGAGTATGCTTTACTGGCGGTTTTTTCTTTAGACGTAGCCGATGCCCATATGCGCGGCGATATTCACCTGCATGATTTGGGTTTTATCGATCGTCCATACTGCTCGGGCCAGTCAGTTGAATATATTAAGAAATTTGGATTAGACCTTCCGGATGCTCCGGTCATGGCGGCTCCTCCGCAAGATACCGAAGAACTACTTTCGCAATTAGTTAAATTTTCGATTGCACTCCACGGCCACTTTGCGGGAGCCATTGGTTGGGATGCGGTCAATATGTTTGTGGCGCCCTTTATTGTGGGATATTCACCCGAGCGCATCAAACGCTTAGCGCGGCAGTTGATCGTTGATTTTGCTACGGCGGCCGTATCCCGGGGCGGGCAGGGACTTTTTTCGGATTTAAATATTTATTATGAGGTTCCTAAACATTTTGAAGCAGTCAAGGCCATTGGTCCGGGCGGGCAATATACCGGTAAAACGTATGCCGACTATATTAAGGAGGCGCAGGCTTTTGCCAAAGCCATGTTTGAAGTTTATTCCGAGGGGGATGGGGCGGGGCGGCCTTTCTTCTTTCCTAAACCGTTAGTCCATATTACCGACAAGTTTTTTGATACTCCCGGCCACGAAGAATTTTTAGAAATGATTTGTGATGTGGCGGCCGATAAAGGAAACACCTATTTTGTTTTCGATCGCGGTGAAACCGCTAAAATTTCGGAATGTTGCCGTCTTTCTTTTAAATTAGAGTACAGTGATCTGCAGGATGCTAAAGAACCATGGCGCATGCGTTACTCGGCCCTGCAAAACGTTACGTTAAACCTTCCGCGGATTGCCTATTTAGCCGGGAAAGAGGATGCCCAGCTTTATCAACAGATTGAACGCCTTTTAGAAATTGCCGCGCAAGCCCACCTTCAAAAGAAAAAATTTATCGTAAGTCTTTTGAACGAGGGCAGCCATGGTCCGCTTTCGCTTTTGACCATGAATCGTGACGGCGAATCCTATCTGCGCATGCGCCGGGTAAGCTATTTGATCGGGATGCTGGGCTTAAATGAAATGATTCAATATCATTGCGGCCAGGAGCTGCACCAAAGCAAAGAAACCATGAAATTCGGCTTAAAAATAATTGCTTTTATGAAATTAAAATGCGAAGAGCTTTCGGAAAAATATGATATGCATTTTGTGCTCGAGCAAACTCCGGCCGAATCAACCGCGTATCGTTTTGCTAAGCTGGATATGGAACATTATCCCGAACCGGCCCAGACCGTAGTTAAAGGGTTGCAGGCTAACGGCGAAATTTATTATTCCAACTCTACTTATTTTAATGTTGCGGAGCGCATGAATCCCATTGACCGCGTGCGCGACGAAGGTTTATTCCATCCTTTAATTGATGCGGGTGCTTTAACGCACGTTTGGTTGGGAGAGTCGCGCCCCAGTGCTAAATCAATTGCTAATTTTGTGGAGAAAACCTTTAAACAAACACAAAATGCGCAAATCGCATTTTCTCCCGAGTTTACCGCTTGTGCCGATTGCGGAAAAACGGCCCGCGGACTGCATGATCGTTGTACCTATTGCGGTTCAGAAGCGATTGAAGGGATTACGCGCATTACCGGATATTTTTCTCGGATTCCCGGCTGGAATAAAGGTAAAATTGCAGAACTTAGAGATCGACATCGCAGCAAATTTGAATAAAGAAAAGGGGAAATAAAATGGAAAATCAAACTGGAACCATGGAAATTAAGGTATTTGGCAAGCCGGACTGTAAATATTGCAAGACCACCATGCAAAAATTTGAAACTTTTTTAGGCCGGTGGGAAGCCCGCGATAAAGTGGCCCTTACTTTTCATGATATGGAAACCGTAGATGGTTTAGCCGAAGGCGCATTTTACGGAGTTACCAAAATTCCTTCGACGGTCATTGAACAAAAAGAAGATTTATTAGCCCGCTGGGACGGAAAAGTTCCTCTCTCGAGAGAATTTGAAAAGTTTTTCTTGGATTTAACGCCGCCCCAGGATTCGCGCCAGATCAATTAAGCTATTTGGGTTTTACGATCAGCGCATTACTGACGTAGCGTTCCGATCCGCCGGAAGGATGATTAATTACCTGATCATTGACCACCAGCGTTGAAGAGCCTCCCCCGTCCAGGTTCATGGCATCAATGGCTCCCAAAAAGATCATGAGATTAGCTAACTCCTCCAGATTGGCTCCCACACTTTGGGTAGAACGTTTTATTTGGTCAACCGTAACCAGGAGCAGTTTTTGATCCTTAGTTATTCCAACGGCAGACCGGGCCCGGCGTCCGTTAGCAACGTCCTGTTTGAATTTTTCTTCGTGTTTGGAAATATAGCTGGTGCCTTTTTTGACCAAGCGGGGACCACCCCCCAAAAGATGGAGCAGGGGAGATTTTAAGTTTTCGTTATAGGGAACCAGGCGCAGGGTAACGTCAATTTTTTCTCCGACTTTGATGTCGTTGGCTAAATACTCAATCCCGGCCCCGGTGGCCGAAAGTACATAACCGGATTCAGGAATATCCGAGCTGCCTAGTGTAATTCTTTTTACGCGGCCGTCTTCAACCGTAATTTCGAGTCCGTTCTTTTTAGTATTGGTATTTTTACCAAAAACCGGGGTAAAAATAGTAACGCCGTTTTCGGGGCGCTGGGTATTGATGCCGGTAATCTCATAAAGAATTCCCTGCTGAGTATGGAAAAAACTTTTCATCATCAGGTTATCGATGTAGGTTTGGCCGTCGTCAGTAAAGATTAAGGCGGTTCTTTCGTAGACGGGATAGGAGATCAACTCTCCGTTAATCATTAAAATTCCTAAGGGTAAACCGTTGCTCGCAAAAAAGGTGCCGTTAATGGCTGCCTGAGCGTTATGCTTTTTTGCGATCTGACTTACCGTATCTATGTAAAAGGGTTTTTCTTCCCGCTTGCCCCAGGGCATAAAAATATCGGTAAAAGACTCCACAAAAGATTTATTGGGTTTAGGCGGCAGGGCGGGAAATACAATATTATATCTTTGGTCGACGAGTACGGCTTGGGCATTGGCGATTCCGGCGGCGTTTCCAATTTTTATATCCCAAAGTTCCAGGCCTTTCTGGATTTCTCTGGTTTGGACAACTTTTTTAAATTCTCGGCCTAAATCTATCACTAAACGCGGCGGTCCATCCAAGCGGAATAGATAGTTTTCGACCGGATAATAGAGTGGAATGTGAATTTTTAAGTCATCATTTACTTTGGTAATTTCAACGTAAGCCAGGACCGGATCGTTAATTTCTTCGTAAATGTTTACTTTGCTGCTGGCGCCCGAGTTTTTTACAATGATATCAATCGCTTCTTTGGTTTTGCTGACTGTATATTCGGGAGTATACGTAAAATCAAAAACAACCCTTAGATTTTCGGGGGTTGCGCGGGAACGAACCTGCAGTAGATTTTGTGGATCGGATACGGTAGGGGTTGCAGCAAAAAGGGCGGCCGCTGAAAGTAGCGCAATCAACAAGCCCAGTATTAAATATTTATTAATTTTCATGATTAATTTTATCGATAACTTCTTTAATGACCCAATCCGGAGTGGAAGCCCCGGCAGTTACCCCGATTTTTTCTTTGTTGGTGAGCCATTTGGCATTCAGTTCAGTTGCGGTTTGGATTTGATAGGTTTCCGTGCCGGTTTTTTTGCAGAGTTCGGTTAAGCGCTTGGTGTTGGCGCTTCTTTGATCACCAATCACCAGCATTAACTCTACTTTTTTAGCGGTTTCGATGGCGGCATTTTGTCTTTTTGAAGTAGCGCCGCAGATGGTTTTGTGAATTTTAATATCCTTGGCTTTATTTTTTAAGATTTTTACGATATCTTCAAAGTTTTGTTCGGATTGGGTGGTTTGAGAAATAATTCCTAATTTCCCGTGAGGTTTAAAATCGGCCGCTTTTTCGATTGAGCTAATGACCATTGAATTGGGCCCGGCCCAGCCTTTCAGTCCTTTTACTTCGGGATGTCCTTCATCGCCAATGATGACTACAAAGTAGCCGTGGTGTGCGAGTTCGTGAGCTAACTTTTGTGCTTTTTTCACCCAGGAGCAAGTGGTATCCACTACTTTCAACGCCAGCGCCTTAGCTTCTTCAATGATTTGCGGTGACACGCCGTGCGCAGAAATTAATAGTGTTCCGTTGGATTCGGCAGGAATTTCGACGAGCTTTTTAACTACTTTAATGCCGGAGTTTTTTAATTTTTCTACCACCTGAGCGTTGTGGACCAGATTGCCAAGCACGTAGACCGGGGTACCGGGTTTACTTTGTTCCAGCGCGATGCGGTATGCTCTTTCTACCCCTTCACAAAATCCAGCGCATTTAGCAACTAGAATTTGCATTAAAATCTAATCCCTGCCTCTTTCATCCTTTGGATGGCTTCTTTGATGCGTGGAGTTTTTACGGTGATGGCCATGCGGATATAGCCTTCGCCGCATTTGCCGTAACCGGATCCGGGAACGGTAATGATGGCGCATTTTTCCATTAATTCCTCTACAAATTGAGAGGAGGTTTTTCCCCGCGGGGTTTTTACCCAAACGTAGAAGGTGGCTTTCGGTTTGGCAACTTTGGAACCCAGCGAATGTAAGCCTTCTATTAAAACATCTCTTCTTTCCTGAAAAGTTTTAACCGTTTCTTGAATGCAATCTTGCGGGCCGGTTAGAGCAGCCGCAGCTGCGTGCTGAATTGCTTTATAAGCTCCCGAATCAACGTTAGTTTTGATGATGGAAAGTGCGGCTATTGCCTGGGAATTGCCCACTACCATGCCGATTCTCCAGCCGGTTACGTTATATGTTTTGGAAAGCGAATGAAATTCTATTGCCACATCCTTGGCGCCGGGAATTTCTAGAATGCTTTTTAATTTATAGCCATCGAAAGCAATTTCTGAGTAGGCAAAATCCTGACAAATTAAAATATCATGCTTTTTGGCAAAATCTACTGCCTGTTTAAGAAACTTTTCTCCGGCTACGGCACCGGTAGGGTTGTTGGGATAGTTTAAAAACATAAGTTTAGCTTTGTCTGCCACGCTTCTGGGAATATCTTCAAATTTGGGAAGGAAGCCGTGTTCTTTGGTGAGCGGCATAAAACGCGGGGAACCGTCGGCTAAAATACAGGCCACTTTGTAAACGGGGTAGGCGGGGTCCGGAATTAAGGCGATGTCTCCCGAATCAATAAAAGCAAAAAAGACATGCGCAATTCCTTCTTTTGAGCCGATTAAAGCCATTACTTCTTTTTCTGGATCAAGGTCAACATTAAAGCGTTTTTTATACCAGGTCGCAACGGCTTGTCTAAACTCTTTAGTTCCTTCGTAAGGCGGGTATTGTTGGTGTTTAGGATCGTCCAGGGCAGCGTGCAAAACGTCGTTGATATGTTCAGGCGTAGGCAGATCCGGATCTCCGATACCAAAATCAATAATGTCGGCCCCGGTAGCTTTTAGCGCGGCCTTTTTTTTGTCGATTTGCGCAAAAAGGTAGGGTGGGACGTTTTCAATTCGTTTGGCCAGTTTCATATCTGGTACACTCCTTTAAATACTTCTTCGGCGGGGCCGCGCATGCAGACGTGATTATCCTCTGCTTCCCATTCGATTTCTAAATCGCCGCCGGGCAGACGAACTATGGCTTTGCGATCCACTAAACCATTAAGTACCCCGGCTACTACCGTAGCGCAGGCTCCGGTTCCGCAGGCTAAAGTTTCTCCGGCGCCGCGTTCCCATACTTTAACTTCAATTTCACCTTTATTATTCACTTTGGCAAACTCAACGTTAGTATTTCCGGGAAACTTTTCGTGGGTTTCAATTTTAGGGCCGTCATGGTAAAAATCGATTTCGTTGAAATCTTTTATAAAGATTACACAATGGGGATTGCCCATCGAAACACAGGTGGCTTTATATTTTTTGTTCCCCAGTGAAATTTCTTCGTTGATTACTTTATCCTGGTCTTCGCCGACCATCGGTATTTCAGAGCGTTTCAGCCGGGGCTCCCCCATATCGACTTCAATACCGATTAATTTATCTCCGTCTTTGATAACGGCAGGAACCATGATGCCGGCTTTGGTTTCAACTGAGATTACGTCCTTTTTTTCTTTTGAGTTTTCGTAGATATATTTTGCAAAACAGCGGATCCCGTTGCCGCACATTTCGGGTTCTGATCCGTCGGGGTTAAAAATGCGCATTTGAATGTCCGCTTTTTCAGAAGGCAGCACCACTAACAAGCCGTCAGCGCCCACGCCAAAATGGCGGTCGCAGATTGAGACCGCAAGTTCTTTGAGGTCGATACCATCCAGCTTTTCTTTCAGGCCATCGATCAAAACAAAGTCGTTGCCTAATCCGTGCATTTTAATAAAGTTTAAATTAGTCATAACCCTGTTATTTTATCATAAAGCGAGGGGGGTACCAAGGGAGAGGATTTAGCTAAAATAACTAGCACAGCTAGTTGGCGACTCCCAAACCGAGACCTTAACTAAACCGGGTAGCTCTTTTTTGAGTTCTCCATAGATCCACTTAGCTACGTTTTCTGAAGAAGGGTTATCTTTTTGAAATTGCGGCAGATCGTTTAGGTTTTTGTGATCGAGCTGGTCAATTACCTTACCTAAGACGGCTTTAATGTCTTTAAAGTCTGTCATTATCCCGATATTATTTAATTTATCTCCCTGGAGGAATATTTGTACTCTCCAGGTATGACCATGCAGGTTTTCGCATTTACCTTTATAGCCGCGCAGAGCGTGAGCGGAGTCGAAAGCAGATTCAACTTGAAGTTCAAACATTATAATCGCACCTGTTTTGCCCCAATGATGGGTTTGCCCATTAATTTACTACCCAGATCTTGGAATTGTACTACCGATCCGGTAACCAGGAAAGTATATTTTGCCGGTTTACTATTATCTTTCAGTAAGCTTCTTTTGGTGAGCAATTTTTTGGTTTCTTCAACGGCTCGGATGGCGGGATCAACTAAAGTTATGCCGGGTCCCACCACTGCTTTGATCAATTTGGCGAGATGCGGATAGTGAGTACAACCTAAAATGAGAGTATCACATCCTTTTTCGATAATGGGAGCCAGATATTCTTTTAGTACTCGCCTGGTTTCGTCGGCATCGATGAAACCACCCTCAACTAAGGGCACCAGAAGAGGAGTAGCTACAGCGGTAACTTCAGCATCACTGTGTAATTCTACTATTCTTTTTTGATAAGCTTCCGATTCAATCGTTCCAACCGTGGCGATGACGCCAACGTAGCCGTTGCGTGAAGCTTGAATGGCGGCACGTGATCCGGGTCCAATTAAACTGATAATCCCGGTCTTGTATTCATCCTTTACCACCGGATAAGCAATAGCGGATGAAGTTCCACAGGCCATAATAATTAGTTTTACGCCTTGTTTAATTAAGTAGTTAATAATTTGATGATTAATTTTTATAATTTCTTGGGGGGATCTTCCTCCGTAAGGGACTCTGGCGGTATCGGCAATATAAATTATGTCTTCGTTGGGTAATTGGCGCTGTAGTTCTCTAAAAACAGTTAAACCGCCAACCCCTGAATCAAAAATACCAATCGGGGAGCTTGGAGATTGTTTGCCTTCCTTTGATCCCGGACCGATCTTAGTGGCTATTCTTTGGGTGGTTACCCGATCAATGTTGTGTACATCTGCCATAACCCGTATATTCTACTAAAAATTATCTACTAATGCTCTTAAAATATTTATCTAAGCCGTTATATAGGCCTTTGGCGATCATCTTTTGATATTGATTAGATTTCACCAGTCTTTCCTCTTCGGGATTGGTTATATACAATACTTCTACCAGGATAGCCGGCATATCCGTATGATGAACGGTATAAAGCACATCTTTTCTGACCCCGCGATTTCTTCTTTTTAGTTTTTTTACCAGAGCGGAATGAACGTACTGGGCTAACTCAATACTGAAGGGGTTGTAATAAAAAGTTTCGGTGCCGGCGGCCGAAGAATCTTCGAAGTAATTAAAATGGATCCCCACAAAAATGTCGGCTTTCAGTTTATTAGTGCGGTCGGAGATTTTCCTGAAGTCTGTAGTCTGGTCGGTGCGGCGGGTCATGATTACCCGTGCTCCGGCGGCTTTAAGTAATGCTTCAAGTTCCAGGGCCACCGGCAAGGTAAATTTCTTCTCGGGCATTCCCGAACAACTGATGCCTCCGGGATCAATGCCCCCGTGTCCGGCGTCAATCACGATCGTTTTTGATTCGAGATGGGGGACGGCCCCCGGCAACTTTGCCCGGCGAATTGGATTGGAAACTGCAATGTGAAGCGGAAGGGCTACGTCATCTCCAATTTCCACCACCACTTCATTTTTTCCTAGCAGAGAATAGAGGTCGTAGGCAACTTCCTTTTTGAATTCGATTACAATCCGGGCCACGTAAGGTTTAGCTTTAAACTGCCAGGCATGGATTTTGTAGATGAATTTACTGTCGGCATAGTCTTTTTGGAGAGTTTCTTTGATTACCGTGTTTGGAAAATCGATCACCAGGTTATCTTTAAAGAAAGTACTTTGGGGTCTAATGTAATCGCTGAGTCTGATCGCGATTCTTTCAACGTTGTCATCCGTTTTAACGTCGATTCCGAATAATTCTTGTGGTTTAGTCGCGGCGGCTACAGAAAAAGAGGACAAAGTCAAAATTGACAGTGACAAAATAAAAATCAATAGTCTGATAATCGAACTATTAGGTTTTTTCATTTTGTTTTAAATTGATTTAAAAGATCCTTTAACCTTGCTTTCGTGTTTAGTTTTGGATTATCGATAACTTTTTCCAGTAAAGCATTTAAAATCTGGCCAATTTTTGGACCGGGCGGGATTTTTAAGGTTTGGATCAGGTCATTGCCGTTGATCGCCAGGTCGGTAACTTTAAAAGTATGCTCCTGTTTCAGGATTTTATTGATGCGCTTTTTAAGTTTCTTTAAATAGTCGAGGCCAATGGTTTCCTGCATGGCGGCGGTGTCGGCAGCCCGAACCGCAAACAGATCTTCGATGTTTTCCAGTCCCACTCTTTTGATAAATCTTCGAACCGCAGCATCGGTCCACTCGCTTTGGTAGTTAAACATGTGATGCCGCACTAAAGTTTTTATCTTTTTGATGTGAGCGTTGCTGAATTTTAGTCTTTTGAGTAGTTTTTCAACTTTAGCTTCGCCTTTGACGTTGTGATTATAAAAGGTCATGCCTTTTTTGCACTCGGGTTTAGCAATATCGTGTAAAAGTGAAGCTAATCGCAAAATCGGATTGCCTTTTGGGGTGGCATCCATCGAGTAAAGACTGTGCCAGTATACATCGTATAGATGGAAGGGGCGGGGTTGGCGCACTTTTACGCAACCTAAGAGCTCAGGCAGGATAATTTTAAGCAATCCTGTCTTTCTCATCAGCTCGATTGCAATCGAAGGCTGGTCGGTTTCCATGATTTTTAAAAGTTCGTCATGAATTCTTTCCGGTGCCACTTTTTTAGTGATATTTAAGGTTTTAGGGATGGCGGCTAGGGTTTTTGGTTCGATTTTAAAGCTTAATTTAGCCGCAAAACGACAGGCGCGAATGGATCTTAAGCCGTCTTCCTTAAATCTTTGGATGGGACTGCCTACGGCGCGGATAATTTGTTTCTTCAGGTCCTTTTTGCCGCCAAAAATATCAACCAGTTCTTTGCTTTCCGGGTCGTAAGCCATGGCATTGACGGTAAAATCCCGGCGGCCTAAATCTTCTTCGATACTTTTGGTGAATTTTACTTTATCGGGGTGACGGCCGTCGGTATATTTTTCGTCCGAGCGGTAAGTAGTAATTTCGTATTTGCCGTCCGGAAGAATGATGGTTACCGTGCCGTATTTTATGCCGGTAGGCACCGCTTTTTTAAATAATTTGATGACTTGTTTGGGAGTAGCGCTGGTGGTCAGATCCCATTCGGCCACTTTTCTTTTTAACAAGGAATCTCTGACACAGCCGCCTACCAAATAGCATTCAAACCCTTCTTTTTTCAGGGTTTTAATAATTTTTAATGCGCCGCGCGGTGTTTTAGTCATATTAAGAGTATGGTATTATAAAAAAGATGAGAGAGCAAGGCGTAGTATCTAAAATTATAAGTGATAAATTGGCAGAGGTCCAGTTTGAGCCGCAGGCGGTGTGTGCAAAATGTAAAGCCTGCTGCCACCTGGTAGAAACCGGCAAAATGGTGGTGGAAGTATGGAATGACATTGGCGCCAAAGTAGGGGACCCCGTAGAAGTTGAAGTTCCCGAAAAACAGGTAGTGGCTTCCGCCTTTTTAATTTATATTTTCCCTCTGATTTGTTTGATCTTAGGCTATTTTGTCGGCAGTTATTTCTCTCAAGCCATGGGCATCTTTAAAGATTCTGAATTATTGGGAATAATTATTGGATTTATCTTCATGGCTTTGGCGTTTTTAGCCCTGAGAGTCTATGACAATTACCTAAGATTAAGCGGTAAGTTTAAGGGGAAGATTGTCGGTAAATAGTATTAACTCGAACTATCCCCTGCCAATTCCCTCATTTTTACTAATTTTCCAAAACAGGTAAGCCGATCATTTTTCTCAAAGATAAAGTCTCCCTTAGGGGTGGCAATGACATCTCCGGCTCGCTCAATAATTAACACTTGAACACCGTCTTCTTTTAAATGCAGGTGTTTTAAGTCTTTTTTAATTAGTAGATTTCCTGCGCGGAGCTCGAATTGAAATACTCCGTAGCCTTCGGGAGCAACTAATAATTCGGTAAATTTTTCGGGTTTAACGATCTTTTTTTCTACCATACCGCTTTTTATCCTTTTGTTTAAGCGGTCGATAATGCGGGATTTAGTAACAATTTTATAGATTAGATAAATTCCAATCAGGATAATACCGATATTGATATAGGGAGCGTAATGTTTTGAAATCGGCAGGTCAATGTTAAAAATCTTTAAATGGTCCAGTACCTCTACCGGTCGAATGGTATTGGCAAAGGTGGCGATCAGAGTTACGATACCGGCGCTCCCAAAAATCATCAAGTAGCTGGCGATCCTTCTTCTTTGCGGATGGGAAGTAACTAATTCTGCTTCTGATGTGGTAAATCCGGTATTGGTAAAACAGGAAATCGCCTGAAAGGTGGCTTGTTCTTTTGCCATGCCGGTTAATTCAAAGGCAATGGCGCCAATCCGAAAAACGATAAATAATACAATGATCGTTAAGAAAAATAGAAAAAGATTCATAAACTGCCTCCTTAGGTAAACTTAAGGATATTGTAGCAGAAAAAAGATGAAAATTTCCCTTGCTATCGCATTTTGCGATACCATCCAAAAGGATTTCTGCTGATGAATTTTTCTATACTTGTTGTGATTTTCGACAGGATTGATCGTGGATTTGTTTGGCAGAAAAGTTGCTCTTTGGGTATATGGAGGTGCTTTATGAGCAATTTAATCCCAATTGAACGAATCGAGAATAAAATCTATTTAATCCGTGGTCAAAAAGTGATGTTAGATAAGGATTTGTCTGACCTATACCAAGTCCCTACAAAAAGGTTGAATGAGCAGGTTAAGAGGAATATGAAACGCTTCCCAGACGATTTTATGTTCCAATTAAACAAGAAAGAAGTGGAAAACTTGAGGTCGCATTTTGCGACCTCAAGATGGGGAGGGCGTCGTTATCTGCCTCTGGCTTTTACTGAGCAAGGTGTGGCTATGCTTTCAACAGTATTAAGTAGTGAAAGAGCGATTATGGTCAATATTGTGATTATGCGAGCTTTTGTGAAAATAAAGCGAATTTTATCAACGCATGTTGAAGTATCGCGTAAGCTTAGGGAATTAGAAAGTAAGGTAGATAAGCATGATTCAGAAATTCATAAAATTTTTGATGCTATTCGTGAAATGATAAGCTTACCTGATAAGCCAAAAGGGAAAATTGGGTTTGTGTAAAGATACCTGGAAGCTTTATTTTACTCTTCTTCTATAAAAATCTGCTAAAAACATATTATTGCTAAATATTTGAGCAGGGAAACCTACTAAAATGATCCACATCGGAAGATATACTAGCCATAATAGAATAGCTTTTAATATTGCAACAATATAATCCCATAAATTATTAAATACATATTTCAATATGCCAAATTCAAAAAACGATCCCACCGTCATTTTATTAGCAAAATTGATGCCCAATATGGGGAATACAAATATTTCAAGTAAGATTTCAATGAGTTTTCCTAAAGGACCGATCGCATTTAAAATGGCGATGACGATTATGGCGCAAAACATGAAAGGGATCGCTTTAAAGAACATAAAGAAGCCGAGTTGTAAGTCGTCACCAAATTTTAAAACCGGCAGTTTTTCGTATTTGCCTTTACTAAATTCTTGAATAATTCTAATTCCGTATCCGCCTAAGGCAAACCAGCCGATGATCGGGATCAATATCCATAGGATATTTAACATCCCAATGGCTCGGTTAAAAGGATATTTGAATGCAGTTTTAAATTGTAAGGTTTTCATGGGAGGACCTCCTCGAATTTTCTATTTTATTATACCAAATATGATCTATTTTGATCGCAATTTTTCGCCTTTGATACTGAAATTTTTACCTAAAATTGACGATGTATATATAGGAGCATTATAAATGCCACCAATTGAAAGAATAAGTATAAATACATTTTCTTCTCAAGCTGCCGGAAGGCGAGTGCGGCTTGCTACTTATTTTGGTAATCGTCATAGGTTGTCAAGGATAACAGTTGATTTTAGTCGGTGTTCCACTCCGGATGTTAGAAATTTTATCTCCGCAGTCCGTATTCCTAATTCATTCCAAGATCACGTAATAAGTTGTGCTTTGCAAGGGATTGTCCATGCGACAAAAGCTATGCAGGAGATGAGGCATTTATTCCGTCCACTAAGCCAACTTAGAATGGAAGCGTTTGCAAAGGTAAGAGATAATTATCATAGTAAAATGTTTGGGCAAGATGAATATGGAATTAGTGGCGAAAGCTTATTTGATAGAATAGTTACAGGAACCGTAACATCTTGTGCAAAATATGGGCTTGAAGTTCATGTAGAAGATGTCTATAGAGTAATCTTGAGCGTTGAAGGATGGCTGATTAGAAATTTCAATCGAAATGATCTAAGCGCAGCTATGTGTGCTCAGGAAACAAATATACAAAACAAAGCCCTCAGAGGAGAGTATAGAAAGCCCGACGCAAAAACAGATAGGAAACCTTCAGCTGAGCTCCTTGGATTTGCATTGCAAAGTGAACATGTTTCACATGAAAGAAAAGTTGTTCTTGCTTTAATTGCACTAAGCACACCCCATTTTAAAAGGGGAGACCACTTTGCTTATTCCTTGGCGTTAGATGCAAAGCACATTCTTCCTGTGCTAAATAGAGAATTAGAGGCCAAAGGAGCAGATCTGATTCCATCTTATTTTTATGATCCTTTGAAAATAAGAAGTTGCTATCAACGAAATTTAAGAGCAGCAGAATGTGCCAGATTAGATGCGGAAGCGAGACTTGTTGAACTTGCCGCACTAAGATCAAAACAAACCGAATTTGTTGGTCTCCTGCGTGTACAGGAAGCTAATCTAACCGAAAATGCTAGACTTGCCGAAGAAGCTAGCCTTGCAGAGATTGCCAGAAGAAGACCTAAACGGACGGAGTTAGTCAGTCTGCTACGTGTACAAGAAACTAGATTAACCGAAGAAGCTAGGGTTGCCGAAGAAGCGAGGCTTGTTGAAATTGCCATAAGAAGATCAAAACGAACAGAATTAGTTAGTTTCCTGCGTGTACAGGAAGCTAAATTAATTGAAGAAGCTAGATTAGCCGAAGAAACGAGACTTGCTGAACTGGCTAGAGAAAGAGCTGAAGAGCTGGAATTGCAGGCAAGGCTAGAAACTGGAAGAAGTGATCATCGTGTTTATTTAGAAGCTTGCTTGGATAGATCCATTGACTTAGATACGCGCATGGATTTACATATAACCTGGCAAAATAAGCAAGGTCTCAGAGGAGAAGAAGTTACTGCTCATCGCAAAGTAGCAAAAAGTCTTTTTGAAGAAATTATTTCTGATATTTCTGAGGGATTTGATATTGATCCGGATGCAAGGTGGTCACTAAGTAAAACTACCTGGTATTGGAAAATATTTCGTTATCACCGTAGCAAAACGTTAAGGTTTCGTTTGGATATGATTAACGATCTATGTGAAGCCAGATTTTATTCTAGACCAGCTAGTTCGGCAGGAGTTTTAGCTGAACTGGTTAGTCATCCTGATCAAAGAGTTAGGCAAGGTGCAAGGCTGGACCTTAAGAGATACATACAATTTGGTGTTGAATTTTTAAGTCCTGAAGAAAGAACACTTTTTCAAAATAGATTGGTAGCTGCTCAAGTATTACATGAAATAGGAGAAGAAGTCGATGTTGAATTCATTATTCCAGAACTTGGCTTGAAGAAGCGTCCGTCCAGATGGGTCCATGGGAGATATATTAGAGAAGCTGCTATGGGTTTAGGCTTGGATGAAGAAGAAATTGAAACCTTTTCTGCGTATTACCAAAGAGCACAAAGAACAGAATATCCTTTTGGGGAATTTGTTGGCCCCCTTTGGCAATTTACTCAGTCAGCAGGGGTTCACTTTGCAGAAACATTCGAGACTGCCCACGCGCTCATGCAAATTCTTCCAACTAATCAATTCAGAGTAGCTGGTGTTTTTAGGCGAGCATTGGAGGTAACTCCCGCAGGTGCCTCTCTAGTTGGTGTTAGAAGTGCTTACCCGGCTATTCCATTTGATTCGCTTGCATTATGTATTTGTTTTGTTAATGGTATGCCTTTTGACCAAATCATGACAAATTTTAATACGGTATTTGCGTCTAAAAAAATAAGAAGTGGAAGAAACCGGAAATTAGCAATAAGACAAGTGTTATTAAAAATATTGCTTTCAAAATCAAAACCAAACATGCATGCGGTCGTTGACTTGTTAGGTTTTGTCGAAAGAGGTTTTGGTAAGCCACAGCAAAGTGCATTCATTGAAGCTTTGGCTTATATTGAAAGTTTGAGTGAATTTGGAGATTTAATTACAATGGTTGAAGAAACTGCAGGAGGAGAATAGAACATGCCTGAAATGAGATTACAATTAAGAATGCAATTAACGCACGTCCAAGAAAAAGTTTTGGGCAGAGCCAGAAATGCTCGAAGAAGATTAGAGATTCCTTTAAGCGGCGTTGGTGAATTGCGAGATGTAGCTGCTTTTAGAGATCAACTGGCAAGCCGGATGCATTCGGTTGGCTCAGACCTTTTAGGTTTCCCCCTTTCTCAAGAAGCATTTACCCGGCCGCATTTTTCCGATTTAGTTAAAATATTTTTAACTCTCCAGGCTGCTTGGAGAGACGGAAATGATAAAGGGATAGAATTACTAGAAAGAGGATTTCAGCATTATGTAGAAAAAGGAAATATTAAAAATCTAAAGTACGGCGGAACAGATCAAACGGCACGTCAAATTGAAGTGGCTAAGGTGCTAATTGATAAGATCTATCCTGGAAAGGGAGAATCTTACATGGAAGCCTGGCTTTCGGATTTTGAAATTGACTCCTTCTGGACAACCGATGGATTATACGATTGGTTAACCATGGGTAAAGTGTGTGGAGGTTCCTGTCAGGCTTACGATGGTTCACCATATTGGAATCGATCACTGGGTGGACCGGTTTTTTCTTTGGATAAACTTGGTTTTGTCGGAGAAAATAGAAACAAAAGATGTCGAATATTACTGGTCCCGACCCCAATCAAAGTTGGTGAACAATTTGAGTGGGCACTTATTATCCCAAAGATTTATTCTGTTGAAAGTGTTCCCCATGATCAAGATGTAACTGCAGCAATAAAAGGAGCTTTATATGCTGCGGGGATTTGCGGTGCTAAGCGCCTGGTTTCATTAACACAGGGAGGAAAAATTGCCGGGGCGCTTTCCGCAATTGGGCCTCTGGTTGTTGAAATCAAAGATAGAGACGGGAATGTCGTCAGAAGAGAACAAATTGTTGCCAACGGTTTTACCCGTGCGCAGCAACAATGCACAATATATGCTTTAAGAGGACCCAATCGGTATAAATACTGGGACTATGCTGGAGGAGGAATCGATTATGACAAGGCTCAGATGACTACCGTACAAGGTATTGATGTGCCGGTTGTAAAAATTGAAACTACCGCAAATTTCATTGATATTGAAAGAACTATACTTTAATTTCAGTTATCCACGCTCCCAGCTTGCCCTGAGCTTGTCGAAGGGCTTTCCCATTGTAGCCTGATCGTTCACCCCAACAAAAAAGGCGCCTAGTTTAGGCGCCTAAAACTCTCCCGGTTGTTTTGCACATAATTCTATGCAGGCCTGTCTAAATTTTCTACACTTTTAATTTAATTTGTGATCATTCTTAGCGCAAATGCATTGGCAGAAAAATTGCTTATTTAAAAGCAGGTGTTCAAATTGGCTAAAATTAAGCAAAAAGATATCGATTTTATCCTGACGTCTGGCGAAGGATTGAAGGTCGAGTTTAAAGAGTCTCCTAACCACATTGACCGGACCATGGTAGCCTTTGCCAATGCAGAAGGAGGTAAAATTTATATCGGTATAAATGACCATAAAAAGATCGTTGGCTTAAACATAACTAATGATCTTCGATCTCAAATCCAAAATATCGCTCGAAATTGCGATTCTCAAATTAATATATCCATGGAAATTTTTAAGAGGATTTTAATTGTTGAGGTTAAAGAGGGAGTCAACAAACCATACAAGTGCAAAGACGGCTTTTTTATGAGAATCGGCCCGAATTCGCAAAAAATGAGCCGCAATGAGATTATCGACCTGATTATTAAAGAAGGTCGGGTGTTTTTTGATGATCACAGCAATTCCAGGTGTAATATAAAGAAAGAATTTAATCCGGCCGCCCTGAAACGTTTTCTTAATCTGGCCGGAGTCACTACTGATCTTCCTTCCACAGATATTCTCCTCAATCTTGGCGCTGCTGAAAAACAGGGCAATAAAATACATTTTAAAAACGGTGGAATATTGTTCTTTGCCAAAGATCCGCAAAAGTATTTGCGCTACGCTAATATGACTTGTGTAGCTTTTAAGGATAAAGAGGGTGTGGCTGCGCTGGACAGGAAAGATCTCTCCGGAAATTTGTTGGATATTGTTTCTCAAGCAGAAAACTTTGTTGAAAGAAACACCCGTACTGGTTTCAGGATCAAAGGTTTCAAACGGGAAAATTTGCCTGACTACCCAATTGAGGCAATCCGCGAGGGCTTTGTCAACGCCCTCATGCATCGGGATTATTTTGAAAAAGGGGCTAATGTACTATTAAAGATTTTCCCGGATAAGATCGTGATCGATAACCCAGGCGGGTTGGTCAAAGGTATCACGCTTAGAGATCTTGGCAAGAAAAGTCGCACTCGCAACCCCCTGATCGCCGATCTGTTCTATCGGGTCAACCTGGCCGAAAGGATTGGTTCTGGTATAAAGCGCATGAGTGACTTGATGCGTCAACACGGCTTAAGGAAACCCAAAATTGAAGTTAACGATGGTTTCTTTACGATTATTTTCCATGGCCCCAAACAACCGGAAGCGGTAATTCCTGAGATAGCTAAATTGAGTGAAAGACAAAAACATATTATTCGTTATATTCAAAAAAAAGGGCGAATTACAACTTCTAGTTGTTCTGACTTGTTGAAAGTTTCCAATGATACGGCTTTGCGGGAGCTGTTAAAATTAAAAAAGAAAAAGATTATAAAATCTAATGGAATTGGTCGATCCATGCATTACACGCTTGCTTAGCTTGCGGTGCAAATGCGGTGCAAATGCGGTGCAAATTTCTAAAGCTCCTGATCGGCTAATGTTTCAAGAAGAGAGGTGAATGCTTATGAAGAAGTGGATAATAATTGGTTTGGCTGTTTTGTTAGTTTTAGTGCTTGGTTATGCTGGTTTCAATTGTTTTTCGAATCATGAAGAAACGGTGCTTTTAAAAGTAACTGAACCAGAAATAATCGATGGTGCAATACAAACAACAACTATTTCAGGAGAGGTTGTTAAATCGGAGCCGGTGATTCCAGAACAGGTGGATCAAATTGCGAACGTAATGAATATCAATACTGCTAGCCAAGCCGAACCGCAAAGTTTAAATGGTGTTGGGGTTACTATTGCGAAAAGAATTATTGAAGGAAGGCCTTATAATAAAATATCTGATATTCTCCGGGTAAAGGGTATTGGCCCAAAGAAGTTTGAAGGAATAAAGGAAACAATTACGGTGGATTAATCAGAAGCCCGCTCGTCCACCCCAACAAAAAAGGCGCCTAAAAAAGGCACCTTAAAAGTTCGAAGCAAAAAATTGGTGGAGGTGGCGGTCCCTCCTCAAACTATCACCGTCATTATACCAAATTCAATCCATGGAAGTAAAAACCGGCTTCGGAAATAGTGCGGGATTCCACGACTAGCCCTCAC
>JAHJIW010000013.1 GCA_018823125.1 Candidatus Margulisiibacteriota bacterium
CGACCAATGAAAACATTTTTTTGACCTTCAGTATTTTCATAACCTGCTTCATAACCAAGGACAGTATTAAAAGATCCTGATGTATTTTCATGTAAGGCCCCTATCCCAACCGCAACATTTCTTGTATCAGCTTCGGCAGTTGCACCAGCTCCTGAGCCAAGATAAATACTGCTTGCATCCGTCTTTGCATCAGATAGACCATCGATATCTGTTGCAACACCACTTAAATTTGATCCATCACCATAGTGAGTACCAAAAACAGATCCTGCGGATATACTACCAGAAGTTGTAATCGCGATACTTGATGATAAATCTCCACCAGCAATCGTTCCATTAGCAATTGCTCCACTGGTAACTGAACCAGTTGCTAATTTAGCGGCTGAGATTCCACCATCAGCTACTTCTAAGGTTACTGCTCCAGTTACTCCGCCACCGCTTAAACCAGTTCCAGCTGTTACTGCAGTAATGTCTCCAGTTCCACTTGTTACTGCCGTAGTTTGAATCGTTCCATCAGGGAATTTATACCCACCAGCGGTAGTTTCAACCGTTCCGGCAACGGTTAGCTTAGCTTGTGGTTCTGCGCTTCCGATACCAACATTGCCACCCGGATCAATCGTTACTTGCAAATTATAGCCACCTGTCCAGAAACCAATTCCAGCTCCTGAATCTTGAGCCATAATCTCCATACCATCAGTACCAGATTCAGAAGCCATAATAAATCGGCTTGAAAAACCAGGATAATTAGATGAGGTTAGTCCAAAACCGCCACCCGCTGGGACATTATTTTGAAAACGAACCCTCGTTACTGCATTTGCGCCAGCATCTGAGTTAGTTATTTGTAATATAGTGTTAGCATTTTGATTTTTTACAATTTCAAGAATATTTGTTGGCGTATCCGTTCCAATGCCGACGCTGCCCGAAACAATTAGCCCCTGCCCTACTTCTAACGACGTCGTGGTGGTATATCCCTGCTGCGCTACAGTTTCTAATGAAGGTGTCGTTATTCCGGTTAAGTTACTTCCATCTCCATAATGAGTCCCAACAACAGATCCTGCGGATATACTACCAGAAGTTGTAATCGCGATACTTGATGATAAATCTCCACCAGCTATAGTTCCATCTGCAATTGCTCCGCTGGTAACGGAACCGGTTGCTAACTTAGCTGCAGAAATTCCACCGTCGGCTACTTCTAAAGTTACTCGTCCGCTTTCTCCGCCACCAGTTAACCCGCCGGATGCATCTACTGCAGTAATATCTCCTGTTCCTCCGGTAGCTGCAGTAGTTTGAGTAGTTCCGTCGGGGAACTTAACGCCACCGGTAGTAGTTTGAATTAAACCTGCAACCGTAAGTTTGGCACTCGGTTCGGAAGAAGCAATACCTACATTACCATTAGTATTTACATAAACTCGATCCTGGCCATTAACAAATATCATATATTTTTCAGTAGGATCAGAATAAGTTTTTGCGCTTATATCACCATTACTATAATAATAAACGACTGAATCACCATTAGTACCTGGAGTTAAAATTAAACCGGCATCAGAATTAATATCGGTACCTTCTAATTCGATATAAGGAGTTCCATTTGTTCTTAAATATAACATTCTGTCCACTCTTGGGGTGGCACCAATACCAACATTACCTGCATTATCAATTACAAATGGTGTAGGATCAGGACTTCCCTGATCTTCTACTCTAAATGATTCTCCGGTTCCCTCATTGGTAAGCCTTAATACTCCTCCATCCGCAGTATTTTTAACTTCTAAAGCTTCGTCTGCAGCATTGGATCCATTTAATTGAACGGCACCCGAATCAACGGTAATCGTTCTTCCTGCTCCGGCGCCACCTTCGTCATAAGCTTGATCTAATGTATTTCCTGATGGTAAACCAGATAAATTACTACCATCACCATAATGTGTACCAACTAATGAAGCCGCAGATATACTTCCGGAAGTTGTAATATCAATACTACTCGATAAATCTCCACCGGCAATGGTTCCATCAGCAATCTTTGCTGAGGTTATTCCAGAATCTTTTACTTCGATTGACGCGTTAACGTTATAGCTAATAGTTATATCATCAACTTCAACTGTTCCTCCGCCACCTCCGGGAGGGGTTGCCCAATCAAGTATTGATCCATTCCATCTTAAATATTTAGTAGATCCTGGAGGGGTTGCCGCAATTTTACTAACCGTGATTGATTCGTCGCTGATACTTGCAGTGGTAACTGCGCCAGCTGCAATTTCACTAGTGGAAACTGCACCAGTCGCTATCATATCCGAAGTAATTCCATCGGTTGCTACTTCTAAGGTTACTGCTCCGGTTACTCCTCCGCCACTTAATCCAGTTCCAGCGGTTACTTCTGTAATATCACCTGATCCACCAGTTGCAGCAGTAGTTTGAATAGTTCCATCCGCAAATTTATATCCGCCGGCAGTTATTTCAACCGTTCCTGCAACGGTTAGCCTTGAACTTGCCGCAGTTGTACTAATTGCAATATTTCCAGTACTCATGTCGCCAAAAATGGTATTGCCAATATTTAACTGGTAACTACCAGTTGCCGAAGGAGCATCAATATTATAGCCAATGATTATATTTTGGGATCCATTGGTAAGATTGTCTCCTGCTCGATGGCCGAGGAAGATGTTGTCGTCACCGCTGGTGTGGGCGGAGCCTGCGCGATAGCCGATAATGATGTTCTCGGTACCGATGGTGTTATT
The DNA here is from genome assembly GCA_018823125.1 of Candidatus Margulisiibacteriota bacterium. Taxonomy (GTDB): domain Bacteria; phylum Margulisbacteria; class WOR-1; order JAHJIW01; family JAHJIW01; genus JAHJIW01. The sequence continues at coordinate 2,721 of JAHJIW010000013.1, forward strand.
GTAGCCTGCTTGATAGCCGAGGAAGAGGTTGCTGTCACCATCGATATTGGAGTAGCCTGCTTGATAGCCAAGGAAGGTGTTTTCTCCTGCGGTGGTGTTAGCGGTGCCTGCTTGATAGCCGAGAACGGTGTTATTATATCCTGATGTGTTTGCATTTAAAGCATCTATCCCAAGCGCAGTATTACTATTTGAACCATCATCGTTTGCTCCTGATCCTGAACCGAGAAATACACTTGTGGAGTCTGTCTTTGCATCCGAAAGCCCTTCAATTGATGTTGCTCCTACGGGAAGGTTGCTTAAATTTGATCCATCTCCATAATGAGTGCCAACCACAGATATCGCAGAAATACTTCCTGAAGTTGTAATCGCAATACTTCCGGATAAATCCTCGCCAAGAATCGTTCCATCGGTTATTGCTCCGGTAGTTACTGAACTGGTACCTAACATAGCTGCTGTAATACCGCCACTAGCCACATCCAAAGTAACGTCTCCACTAGTTCCGCCTCCGCTCAACCCTGATCCAGCAGCTACCGCTGTAATATCGCCACCCGCAGCCGCATCTACATAAGCTTTATTAGCTGCATCCGATGCCGCCGCCGGAGAAGCTAATCCAGTAACTAAATTACCAGTCATATCTAAATCGCCGGTCATCGCATCGCCGGATTGATTAACATACTTTGCTTCTAACGTTGTTGCGCCCTCATAAAGTGCAGAAGAAACACCGGAACGACCAAAGTCTGATCCTGTAGTTAAAACCCCACTTAAATTTGATCCGTCACCGTAATGAGTACCTACTACTGCCGCAGCAGAAATACTGCCTGAAGTTGTAATTGCGATACTTCCCGATAAATCTCCGCCAACAATTGTATTAGCCGCAATAGCCCCACTAGTAACCGCATTAGTTGCAATCATCGCAGCAGAAATTCCGCTATTTGCCACATTTAAAGTAACGTCCCCACTAGTTCCACCACCACTTAATCCAGATCCAGCAGTTACTCCGGTTATATCGCCACTGCCAGCAGCATCTACATACGCTTTGGTTGCAGCATCGGATACCGCACTTGGAGAAGCAAGTCCGGTAACTGTATTGCCAGCCATATTCAAATCACCACTCATTGCATCGCCAGCTTGATTCACATACTTTGCTTCCAACGTTGTTGCTCCTTCATAAAGTGCAACAGCCACACCAGAACGTCCAAAATCTGATCCAGTAGTTAATACTCCGCTTAAATTTGAGCCGTCGCCGTAATGGGTACCAACAATTGCTGCAGCTGAAATACTTCCAGATGTTGTGATCGAAATATTTGGTGCTAGTTCGGTTCCACTTATTCCCCCAGCGGCAATTGAAATTGTTCCAGTAGTGGTAATCGGCCCACCAGTTAATCCGGTTCCAGTTTCAACTGAGGTTACAGTTCCAGTTCCGGCTGCAGCAATCCACGTCATGCGCGATCCATTCCAACTCAAGACTTGCCCTGCACCAGGAGCATTCGACGAATCCAATTTAGGTTCGGTTACCGCTTCATTACTAATCTTTGCTGCGGAAATTCCTGCATCGGCAACTTCTAAAGTTACGGTTCCGGATGTTCCTCCACCGCTTAATCCAGTTCCAGCAGTTACACCCGTAATATCTCCGCTTCCAGATGGAGTATCCCAAGTTGGGTTTGCCCCGGCACCTTGGGTTTTTAAATATTGGCCACTAGTTCCAGCATTTAATCTGGTCCAACTAACGCCATTAAAATACAAAACGTCGCCTTGCGCCGGAGTTCCGGTCGCAACGTTAGATAAAGTTTCTAAACTGGAACTGGTAGTTAAAAACGCGCTGGAGTCTTGCCCATCAACCGTATCGGCATTAAAGGCATATGGCGCACTGGTTATTTGTTTGCGCGGAGTCATTTCGGAGTCGGTACCAACGGTTACACCTAAATAATAATTATCGGTGAAATCAAGATTAATTGCAGTTGTACTACCTAAAGTTACGTTATAAATTCCATCCGTAGCGACGTCAACACTTTGCGTTTCGGTCCAAAGAGCGGTTCCACCGGTGGCAGAGGTATAAATCTTAAAAACCATAGTTTTAGTTCCCGAAGCCGGTGAGCCTGACGAATCGGTAAGCTTTCCTTGATAACTCAACAACTTAGGGATAGCCCCGTAAATTACCCCTCCCATTATTAACATAAATGAAACCAAAAGTACTAAAACTAGAAACCCTTTCTTAATATTAAACATATCTCTTTCCTTCCTTTCTTGAGCACTCAATTATCGTTTTTTGAGTTTATCTTTTAGACTCAAGTCAATTTTTAAAATGGTCCCAACCTTAATATTGTTGGGGTTTTTAATATTGTTAAATTTTGCGATTTCTTTATATAAAGCCGGGTTTCCGTAATACTTATTGGCAATAGTTGAAAGGGTTTCTCCTCGCTTAATCGTGTGTTCGATAATCGTAAGCTGAACAACTTCTTCGATTTCAATCACTTCGATTTCGATCACTTCAGGGGTCGCGGTTGGAGTAACTTCAATCGGCGGAACTACTTTTTCTTCTTCATCTCTCAAAACACCAAAAGCCAGAGAAAAATAATGTTGTGAATTATAAGTTAAATCGGTATCGTGACAATAGGCATAATCAAACTCGAAATCAGCATAACGAATGCCAAGACCAGTTGAAAAATTAGTAATCGCGGTACTCGGATCAATCGCGGCCTGATCCATTCCTAAACGGAAAGCAATAAACTTAGCCGGACGCCACTCTCCACCCAAATGCCAAAGCAGTGGATTATTGTCCTGTAAGTCAAGATCTAGGCCAACCGTAATATCTTGATTAGGTAAAAAGGCCGCCCCTAACTTTCCTAAACGGGTCATTTGCCCTAAGTGGCCGGTATCCCATACCACAGGAGTAGCGATAAAATTTCTGCCTAAAAATCCGAATTGCCAGTTTGTAAAAGGTTTATATAAAACGCCGACGTCCAACCCCATCCCCGAAGCCCTGCCACCGGAAATACCGTCCATATTTTCCTGATAAAGCTTAGTGGTAGCTCCCACCAATAATTCAGGTAGAAATTCTTTTCCCCAGGAAAGTAAAAACACCTGGTTGCTATAACTAAAAGTAGAATTTAATACTACCCGACCATAATCATCGCGGCTGGTGGTATAAATTTCTCCTACCCCAACGGATAAAAGTCCCATCCCCAGGGTTCCGTAATCGGTATTATGCGTTCCACCTAATAAAACATAACTGGTATCATCGGTAACGTTGCTGTACATCGAAATTAACTGCGAGGAAGTTAGACTTCCTAACCCGGCCGGATTAACAAAAATTCCGTTAGCATCATCGGCAATCGCCACAAAAGCTTTGCCCATCGAAAGCGGACGGGCCCCTACCCCTAGATGAAATGGATCTGCGGCCGTGGCAAAAACCGGAGTCGCACCACATAAAACAACCAGCATTAATATTACAATGATATTTTTTATCATCTCAGCACCGCAATTTTGCCTTTGCCAATAACTTTTCGAGCTCCACCGATTTCGGCCACAATACGATAGAAGTAAATTCCATTTTCAGCCATACGTGAGAAAGAAGTAATACCATTCCAAGCTACTTCGTTATAACCGGCCCTACCACCTACTCCACCCGCTGGATAAGTCTGGCGCCAAACTGGTTTTAACGAAATGTCATATAAATAGATACTAACCGTTGAATCTACCGATAAGGTGTATGCAATGTAGGTCGGCCCGTTGGCAGGATTAAATGGGTTTGGGAAATTGAGCGTTCTGCCTAATACAGCTGGGTCACCCGCTCTAACCATTAGATCCGCCAAAGATTCGGAAGTAGTGTTGCCGGCAAAGTCCTCCACCGTGAATCTTAAGTCGTGGGCCCCTTCCGCTAAATCAGTTTTTGGAACATACTCCACAATCCCCGCGGTTGCATCCCAACTATCATATCGCCCTCCACCACTCAAACCATCGGTTACTGCAGTATTGTCGATAGAAATAATTAATGATGCTATATCAAGATAATGGTCGTGGAGCACTCCCGAAATGTCTGGTGTTGGAGAGATGGTATCATCCGTTTTTGCTCTCCAGCCTTCTAAGGAAACAATTATGGTAGGAGCCACGGTATCTAAGATGATACTGGCGCTTTGACTTCCGGTTTCGGTGAGCCCCGTATCACGCAGATCAGCAAAGACAACTTTAGGTCCATTAACTGTAGTTGAAAAAGTATAGTTGGTTGAACTTGCATAAGTAACCCAGGAAGCGCCGGTAAAATCAGCACTTTCAGAGATAATCATTTGATAAGGAGACCCGGATACTTCAAAAGAAACTAAAACAGTTTGACTGTTGGTATAACTAGTTGAGGCCGTATTCGGATCAAATAAATTTAGAGCTAAAAAGTCTATTAATCCGACAGCTAAAGAAACATAAGTTCCACTGGCCATAATATACGAAGCTGAAGTACTGGATCCAATCGCCAACCCACCAATTGAACCGCCACGCGCACTTATATAATTAGTTGAGGATATTTGATCTCCAGCCGTGTAGGGTACCTCATCGGTATTTATACTAAAACTTTCACTTGAGGCAGCAAAAACGGCACTGTTAAGGGCAAGACAAAACACAAAAGAGGTAATTAAAATATTACAAAAGTAGATTACATTCCGCACTATTTATCCTTTTATTTGCCGGGTCAAATAAAATTCACTTTCAAATATATAACTATCACAGAGGAGTGTCAAGGAGCTTCTACTTTTTTTCGAACATTTCTTCGATCGTCCATTTCAACTCTTGTTTTTTCTTTTTGCGGCGCAAAATTAAAAAGCCCCAGATGGCAAGCAAAGCAGCAATTCCGAGCGGTCCAATGGCAAGTAAAACATTCAAAAAAGCGTGGATAAATTCCATATTTTAAGTTTTACTGAGCAGTTTTTTTAAATATTTGCCAGTATAAGATTTCTTATTTGCGGCTACTTGTTCGGGAGTGCCTTCGGCTACAATATAACCACCCTTGTCGCCTCCTTCCGGCCCCAAGTCAATAACGTGATCAGCAGTTTTGATTACGTCTAAATTATGTTCAATTACAATTACCGTATTACCAGTATCCGCCAGACGATTTAATACCGAAAGTAACTTTTTAATATCATCAAAATGAAGACCGGTAGTCGGCTCATCCAATAAATATAACGTTTTACCGGTTGATCTTCCAGAAAGCTCGGTAGCTAACTTAACCCTTTGGGCTTCACCGCCGGAAAGCGTAGTTGCAGACTGCCCTAATTTAATATATGACAATCCGACATCAATTAAAGTTTGCAGCTTTCTTTTTATCGGAGGAATATTTTCAAAAACCTGTAGAGCTTCTTCGATCGTCATATCTAAAATTTCAAAAATATTTTTGCCCTTATAATGAATTTCCAGTGTTTCCCGACTATAACGTTTTCCCTTACAAACATCGCAAGGTACATAAACATCCGGCAAAAAGTGCATTTCAATTTTTACGGAGCCATCTCCCCCGCAGGCTTCACAACGGCCACCCTTTACATTAAAGGAAAACCGCCCGGGTTTATAACCCCGCGCTTGAGCTTCAGGAGTCATAGAAAAAAGATCTCGGATATGAGTAAAAACACCACTATAAGTGGCCGGATTAGAGCGTGGCGTACGCCCAATGGGAGACTGATCAATAATAATAACTTTATCAATATTTTCAATTCCTTTAATTGCGCGGCATTCCCCGGCTTTTTCGATAGAGCGATAAAACTTTTTAGCTAAAGAATTATATAGAATATCATTTACCAATGAGCTTTTGCCCGAACCCGAAACTCCGGTCACACAAGTAAAAACTCCCAGCGGAAAATCCACCGTAATGTTTTTAAGATTATTATGTTTAGCCCCTACTACCGACAAGGTTTTTCCGTTAGACTTACGGCGGGTTTGCGGGACCGGAATACTAAGCTTGCCCGATAAATACTTGCCGGTAATGGATTTGGCCGATCGTTCAATGGTAGTGATGGGGCCTTGGGCAATAATTTCTCCGCCGTGAACACCGGCTCCGGGACCAATATCCACCAAACTATCTGCCGAGCGAATAGTTTCTTCGTCGTGCTCAACAATAATCATGGTATTGCCTAGGTCGCGCAGCCGCTTTAAGCTTTCGATTAGTTTTCGGTTATCTTTTTGGTGGAGACCAATCGACGGTTCGTCCAAAATATATAAAACTCCGGTTAAACCCGAACCAATTTGGGTGGCCAGGCGGGTTCGTTGCGCTTCACCGCCCGAAAGCGTGCTGGTTTGACGGTCAATGGTAATATAACTCAACCCCACATCCAGCAAAAACTTTAACCGGGATTTCAATTCTTTAATAATTTGTTTGGCGATAAAGACTTCCCGCTCGGTTAACTTTAAATTGTCTAAAAATTTATATAATTTTTCGACTGAATAAGCGGTAATATCCGCAATTGATTTGCGATCGATAGTCACCGCTAAACTTTCGGGTTTCAATCTTTTACCCTTACATACATGACAAGGAATTTCACTCATGTATCGATATAAAGCATAACGCACGTGGTCGGATTTAGTTTCGTAGTAACGGCGTTTTAAATTATTGATAACCCCCTCATAAGTTCCCTCGTGTTCCCAGTAACCGCGCTGCATGACAAACTTATAAGTAACTTTTTCATCCCCAATCCCGTACAAAATTGTGTCGAGTTGCTTTTTAGTGAATTTTTTAATCGGGGTATCTAAATCAAAACCATATTTGGACCCTACCGCCTCAAGCCGTACCATATAATAAGTGTCCGCTGCACCCCACGGAACGATGGCTTGTTCACGCAAAGTAAGATTTTTATCAGGAATTACCAGGTCCGGATCAAATTCAAGTTTATTACCTAAACCGCTACACTCTGGACAAGCTCCGTACGGTCCGTTAAAAGAAAAAATGCGTGGGGTAATTTCATCTAAACTAATTCCACACTCCGGACAAGCAAACTTTTCGCTATAAATTTCGTCGGGTTTACGTTTGGAACCTTCTTCACTGCGTGATATTTTTACGATTCCATTACCATAACGCAATGCGGTTTCAATCGATTCGATTAAACGTTTGCGCAGAGATTCTTTAACGGTTAAGCGATCGATCACAATATCAATATCATGTTTTTTCTTTTTATCTAGTTTAATCGGCGCTTCTAATTCATAAATTTTTCCGTCAACCCGAGCGCGGAGAAACCCATCTCTCAAAGTATCTTTCAATAATTCCTTGTATTCCCCTTTTCGCCCCCGCACTACCGGAGCTAATATCACTATCTTTTTTTCATCATTCGCTTCGAAAATTTGATCAGCAATTTGATCCGGAGTTTGCTTACTGATTTTTTTTCCGCATTTAGGACAATGCGGAATACCGATATTGGCATACAACAGCCGTAAATAATCGTAAATTTCGGTAACCGTACCTACGGTTGACCGCGGATTGCGCGACGGCGCTTTTTGATCAATGGAGATGGCCGGAGATAATCCGTCGATTGAATCAACGTCCGGTTTTTGCATTTGTTCTAAGAATTGGCGGGCATAAGCCGAAAGGGATTCAACGTAGCGGCGCTGACCTTCGGCATAAATAGTATCAAAAGCCAGGGATGATTTGCCTGAACCCGAAATACCGGTAAACACAATAAATTTATTGCGGGGAATATCAAGATTTACATCTTTTAAATTATGTTCGCGGGCGCCCTTGATGATAATTTTGTCGTTTTGCATAATAAGTCAGAAGTAAATTGTAACATAAGATAAAGCACAAACAAATGCGGGATTTAGCTATAAGGTGAAATCCTGAGTGCGGACTTTACTTTCGTCAATATTAAAGATAATGGCATCCGGTCCGGGGAAAATAGTTTCTTCGGAAACAAAGAAATCTTCTTTGGCGCGCTGTTTTAGATCGCGAAAATCGGCCGGCTCGTAAACATCATTATTTCCGGAGGACTCCTTAACAATGTAGACATTACCGATAGTTTCATTGTCGATCACCACAAACTGAATGGTAGCCTGCAGGCCGGAATCCGGGATCCGCATCTTTTTTTGAAAATTAGTAGTGCGGTCCGGAAACAGCAGGGCTAAATTAAATTTAGGAATCGTCTCCTGCTGGGAAAGAAAATTATAATAGTAGCGGTCGGTATCTTCATTATAATTTAATACTCCGTACATCGGACGCTGCCAGGAAAAATCCTTATACTCTTTTCCTTCAATTTGAAAATCAATTAAAACCACCGGATAGGAAAATCGATTTTGCACCGAAACTTTAACATCATAAACATCTTTTTCCTTTGATTCCTGGGTGGCAATATCAAAAGACAAAATTAAAAGATTAGTTGGAATGGGATAATGATTATTCTGATAAGCCTGGTTTAATTTATTAATTGCCGGCCCGATAATTTGGGGGCCATGCCCTTTCCAGTTTTGGTGTGCTCTGCTTTGCAGATCATTTAATTCTTTTTCGGCGGCGATATAAGCTTTTTGCGAAGATTCACCAGATTTAACTTTTTGAATTGCCTGATCAATTATCTCTTTAACATGCTGGTTAAATCTATCTTCATCCTCAGAAAAAACTCTCCCCATATATTTCATCTGAAAACGATCGAGGGCGATTTCTGCCCGGCGTTTGTCCCAGGGAGTTTGCGCTTCTTCTTCGCGCTTGAGAAGTTCGAGGTACTCGGGATCATCGTACCCCATCGGGATCGCCAGCATCTGCATGGGAATGATCGGCTCAAGCATAATGCGGCAATCATCTTTACCGTTGAGGGCTTCGAGATTATCAGGGTCAGTGCTTAATACTTCGTCATAGAGTTTTTCTGCGTCTTCGTATTTTTCGGCAGATTTAAGAGCGTTAGCTTGATCCAAAAGCGGGGATCTTTCCGCCTCAAGGAGCATGGCCTGGGCAGACCACGCGAACATAAACAATAATAAAATAATAACTAGTAGTTTTCGGCACATGTGGCAATTATACTCCACTGTTATTTAATTACAATTTAATCTGATTAAAAAAGCAGCTGCGCTTTCCGGTATGGCAGGCAATATTGCCAACTTGATCGATCTTAGCGAGCAGCGTATCAGCATCGCAGTCATAATAAAGTTCTTTTACTTTTTGGATATGTCCGGAAGTATCCCCTTTATGCCATAAAACTTTGCGGCTGCGGCTCCAGTACCACATTTCTTTAGAATCCAGAGTTTTTTGCAGTGATTCTTTATTCATATAAGCCAGCATTAATACGGCACCGTCTTTATAATCCTGAGCAATTACCGGAACCAGCCCTTTTTCATCAAATTTAATCTTATTAATATCCATTAATTTCCTCCTTAAAAACTTAAAATTTCTTCGGGTGCCGCTGCCGATTCTTTTTTATATGATTTTATCTCGACCCGGACATTCCCTTCACCTAAAATTGATTCTAAGTCGGCCACCAGCTCGGGAGAGATGGCTACTTTGCAATCATCCCCGGTTTCGATAACTTTATCTTCAACCATCATGTAAACCGGATCCGAACCGGGATTAGCATCCAAAAGTTTTTTAAGCTGCCCTAACATTTTATCATCTGCCAGGCCATCCATGTCTATAAATAATGCCCGGCGGCTTTCAAATGAATCCAGCGATTCCACGGAATCAACCACAATATTAAATTCGTCGGAACGCATGTCACGGTTAACTTTTCCACGAATAATAATTGCTTTATCCTCATCTAAAAGATTAGCATACTTTTCAAAAGCCTTGGGAAAAATCACCACTTGCGCATTGCCGGAAAGATCCTCGAGGTTAGCCACCATCATGGCTTCTTTACGGCGCGTAGTTAACCGGCGGCATTGCAGCAGCACGCCCCCCACGACCACCGCCATCCCCTCTTTCTTTTCCTGCAAATCCGCTAATCTTAAAGTAACTTGGCCCTCTAGTTTTTCTTTGACGTGCGTTAATGGATGTCCGGATATATATAAACCCAGCATTTCTTTTTCCATTTTTAGTAATTCTTCAGGATTAAACTCTTTCACCTCTACACTGGAGCCCAGTTGATCTAAGGAGATGGCGTCAATTTCAGGCATGGCAAATAATGATCCCTGCGCTTGGTTGACGTTTTTTTGTTGTCGGCCGATTTTGTCCATCAAAGGACTCAACACCGCTAAAAGATACCCGCGACTGCGGCCAAAAGCATCCATGCCTCCGGATTTAATTAAGCTTTCGATTACCCTTTTATTACAAACCCGCAAATCCATGCGCTTCACAAAATCAACCAGGTCTCGATATGGGCCCTTTTCTTTTTTATCATTGATGATAAAATCCACCGCACCCTCACCCACATTTTTAATCGCTGAAATTCCAAATCTGACCCCCTGTTCGGTAACCGTAAAATTTCTAAAACTTTCATTGATTTCGGGAGGAAGAACCGGAATTTCCATACGACCGCATTCTTGAATATAGGAAACCAGCTTGTCGGTATTGCCAGAAACCGATGTTAAAAGCGCCGCCATAAATTCTTTAGGATAATTGGCCTTAAGGTATGCAGTTTGGTAAGAAATTACCGCGTAAGTAGTTGAGTGGCTCTTATTAAATCCGTATCCGGCAAATTTTGCGCATAAATTAAAAAGATGAGTAGCCTTGTGATGGGATACGCCACGCTTTACTGCACCCGCCACAAACTCTTCTTTGAGCTTATCCATCTCTTTAGCTTTCTTTTTACCCATCGCGCGTCGTAATACATCCGCTTGTCCGAGTGAAAAGCCCGCTACTTTACTGGCGATTTGCATAACCTGTTCTTGATATAGAATAACCCCGTAAGTTCCGGAAAGAATGGGCTGCAGTTGCGGCAGATCATAAACTACCGGCACCCGTTTATGCTTACGCTTAATAAAGTCTTCCACCATGCCGCTCTCCAGTGGTCCTGGACGGTAGAGGGCTAACAACGCAATAACTTCTTCAAAGATTTCTGGTTTTAAATCTTTAATTAGAGAACGCATGCCGCGTGATTCAAGCTGAAATACCCCTACCGTGTCACCGCGACAAAAAAGATCAAAGGTTTTTTGATCGTTAAAGGGAATCTTTTCAATATCAAGATCTAACTGATTAGTTCTTTTGATGATCTTTAATGTATAAGCAATCATAGTGAGGTTGCGCAAACCTAAAAAGTCCATTTTTAACAGGCCGATTTTTTCCAGATCGGTCATCGGATACTGCGTGACCACCTGATCGCCGCTGACTTTCTGCAAAGGACAATAATCGGTTAACGGATCCCGGGAAATAACTACTCCGGCGGCGTGTACCGAAGCATGCCGCACTTTTCCTTCTAAACTTTTAGCGGTATCCAAAAGTCTTTTTACGTTTGCATCCTTATCGTAGAGCTTTTTTAAATCTTTTTGTGACCCGAGTGCAAAATCAATGGTAATTCCGGGTCCGAAAGGAATCATTTTGGCAATTTTATCAACTTCGGGTAAAGGCATGCGCTGTACTCTACCAACATCGCGAATCGCGCCGCGCGCCGCCATGGTTCCAAAAGTTATAATCTGAGCCACATGATCCGCACCATATTTTTTGGTAACATAATCAATAACTTCCTGACGGCGGTCGATACAAAAATCAATATCAATATCCGGCATGGATACTCTTTCGGGATTTAAAAATCTTTCAAATAGCAGGCCAAACTTTAGGGGGTCAACGGTAGTAATATTTAAAGCATACGAAACAATCGATCCCGCCGCGGATCCTCTGCCGGGACCAACTTCAATATCCGATTTTTTAGCGAAATTTACAAAGTCTTGTACAATTAAAAAGTATGGAGCAAAATCCATTTTTTCGATCACCGACAGCTCGTAGCGGACACGCTCGGCAACCTCAGGAGGAATTAACATTTTGTCTTTGCCGTCACGCTCCGAAAAAACACCGTACCTAGTTTGAATACCTTCCCAGACCATTTTTTCCAGATAGCTTTCGGCGGTTTCTCCTTTGGGCACCGTAAAATGCGGCAGGTGATTTTGTCCGATCCCTAGATCCACGTTACATTTTTCGGCAATCCCTACCGTATTTTTCAATGCCTCGGGAGCAAAAGAAAAAAGCGCCTGCATCTCTTCAGGAGATTTAAGATAAAATTCTTCGCCGCCTAATTTCATGCGATTTTTTTCATCTAAAAACCGACCGGTTTGAATACAAATCATCACATCCTGTGAATAGGCATCTTCTTTGCGGACATAATGAATATCATTAGTGGCCACTAACTTAATTTTTAAATCTTTAGCCAGTTTCACCATGCCCTGATTTACAATCTTTTGCTCCGCTAAGCCTAAATCCTGCATTTCTAAATAAAAATCATCACCGTAAAGATCTTTATAAAAAGAGGCCACCGCCGCCGCCTCTTCAACTTTACCGGCCAGTAAAAGCTGCGGGATTTCGCCCTGCAGGCAGCCCGACAGGACCACTAAGCCTTCAGCGTATTGTGAAAGGATTTCTTTATCGACCCGGGGTCTAAAATAAAAGCCTTCGAGGTAGCCGGCCGATACTAATTTTAATAAGTTTTTATAGCCGACTTCATTTTTGGCTAAAACCGTTAAGTGGAAATATCTTTTGTCGGTTTTGGATTCTTTTTTAAACCGGGATTCGGGTGCCACGTACAATTCACAGCCCAGGATCGGCTTAACGCCCTGCTCTTTGGCAGCGGTATAAAACTGAACCGCACCATACATGTTGCCGTGATCGGTAATGGCGATCGCCGGCATACCCAGCTCTTTGCACCGGGAAACGAGGTCTTTAATTTTGCAGGCCCCATCCAAAAGACTATACTCGGTATGGATATGCAGATGAACGAAATCGTTATTTCTCCGAGGCATGCGAATATTTCCTTCTAAAACACATAAAACTTAGAACCAACTATAAGTTAGTCTAAGCTTTATGCTTTAAGGTGTACAGTATAAAGATTGTTAATCAGAAAAATTAATCTAAGCGTGAACTAGCCGCCGATTCTAAACATTTTAGTTCCGCATTTTCCACAAGTACCTTTTTTAGCCTTTTTACCATTTTTCATGGTAACTTCTTGTGGGTCCACCATTTTACTTTTTGCTTTACATTTTACACAGTATGCAATTACGTCAGCCATTAGACACCTCCTTAAAGATTAAATAAATGTAACTTTTTAGCTCACGCTTGTCAAGTATTAATTAGATCAGTATAATCAGATCACTTATGGCAAACCCAATCTATGACAGCGCCATCAATCGCGCCGGCCTCCAGGAACAATCGGCGGCGGCCAACGCGGCCATGATCATTACCGGTCTCGAAAGAGAGCTGAACGCCAAAAAAGTAAAAATTGTCACCAAAGAACCCAAAATCGAATTTGAGAAACTTACCCAATACATTCAAAAGCTAGTCGATTCCCCCAAAGTTGATAAAGTTAAAAGAAGGAAGCCGCGCGATGAAGATAAAGAAGGAGCATTAGAGTCTTTTGTTAAAAGCGGAGCGGCGCTGCTGCGCCGCAGAGGAAAACGCGCCTACCCTTACCTAAAAAAAGGCAACCCGCGCCTGATTTTAAAAGCGGGAGAAATCGACGCCTTCACTTCCCTAAAAAATATTGACCCTAAACTACTCAAGGAATACGCCGTACTGGAAGCACGTTATCATTCTAAAACTCCGCAGGAAAAAATGAATGAAATCGAAAAGCGTCTTATTGAAATTGAAGCTACGCTGGCCAAGCAGGGCCTGCGGCACCAAACCCTGGAAACCATAAAAAACAGGATTGACCAGTTGGTAGATATTGAATTAGCCGATTTAATTAAAGAACGACTGCACCAAGATTTAAGTAATCCCAGTAAATCCTTAAAAACCATAATTATGTCAAAATCAGCGCTCAAGCTTTTAGGATTTTTGTTCCATAACGAAGCCACGCATGAAATAACCTCAATGACCATCAAAGCCGGCTCACCCATGGACCGGATATTACAAAGTATTACCTATAACTCCATCCCCGAAGAAGCCAAAAACACCAACGCTTTGCTTAATTTTGCGCGCGAACTCAATATTGACCTTACCCCCTGGATCGCAAAATGGAATTTTGAAAAAGTAAACATCGGTGAAAACGGCAAAATCACGATCAACACCGAAATCACCGATGCCATTCGTGAAGTAAAGTTATTATTAGACGAATACAAACTTTTAGAATCCCGCAAACTCCTCGAGCCCAGACTGATTAGCCGCCTCTTTCTTTACTGGCGCCTGAAGGAACTGGAAGAAGACCTCAAGGACCGGCAAGTTTTAGAAAACGAAATTTTAAATGCCAGAGAACAAGCCCGCCACATCGCCTGGTTAAAAATTGTAGCGATTTTAAAAGAATATCACCTAAAAAGGGTCTTTTGCGGATCCCAAAAAGAATTTAATATGCTCAGTCAGGTCATTGAGTATCTTACTAACAAAGCCCATAAATTAGGAACCCACATTTCTGAAGAAGGCATCAACCTTTTACACACCGAGTTAGGTAAACTGGCTTACAAAACCGCAACCTATAAACTGGAACTCCTGCAATCAATGCAAAAAATTGCTCCCAGCGAAAATAACGAAAAAGATATCAAATGGTTAACCGCGGTTTTGCGCCATCTACAAGGCCATCATTAAGCCCTACAAAATTTTCATGAACTTATGCACCTGAGGAATAATCCGGACATTGGCTAAGCTTCTTTTAGCAATTGAGTACATGGCTAAGGATAGGTCGGCAGGTGGCAAGTGTTTAATTGTCCCACCCGGAGTAGCCGGCTGCAGCACCAATAAAATTTCCGGATTGATCTCGGCCACTAACTTAGCCGCGGCATCAATTTCGGTGGGTTTTACTTCTTTGGTATATACCGCTTTCACAAATACTTCTTTTTGGGATGCTACGCTGAGTGCTTTGCGACTTTCAACCGAGTAATCCGACAGGCCGGTAGCCGAAGGAATTTTAATATCAAAGGCAATAATATCCACCAGATCAATTATTTCGCTCAGGTGGTCAGGCAGGGTTCCGTTAGTTTCCAGGTAAATTGGTAAATTAACCTTTTTTATCTCTGGAAGAAATTCTTTTAAAAATTCAACCTGCAGCAGCGGCTCCCCGCCGGTAATGGAAATACTATGATGAATTCTGCGCTTGCCCAGTTTACTGATAATAATATTTTGGAGATCTTCAGCACTGAGGGGGTTATCAATTTTTTTAAAATCGGCTTTGCCCGGAGTTTGCTCTACCCGACATTGTTTAACCAGCTCCGCATAATTAGTATCACAATAAGCGCAAGATAGATTACAGCCGGAAAAACGGATAAACAGCTGGCGCAGGCCTAAATAAGGGCCTTCTCCCTGGATCGAATCAAAAATTTCAATTAGATGGGCTGGGGTCTTGTTCATTTTCCACTTTTTCTTCGGCCGGAGCACTCTCGTCAGCAATTATTTCTTCCGGCAGAATAATTTCTTTATTTTTAATGGCCTGATCAATGGATTCGTTTTCGGGAAGCGGCGGCAGTGCCGATAAATCGGTTAATCCGAAATGTTTTAAAAATTCTTCGGAGGTGCCATAAATGATGGGTCGGCCCACGGCATCGGATCTACCCTTTTCCTCAATCATGTTCCGGCGCAATAGCGTATCAATCGAAGAATCAGAAGTTACCCCGCGGATAGCATCCACTTCGGCCCGGGTGACCGGCTGCTTATACGCAATGATCGCCAGCGTTTCAAGTGAAGGAGCGGTTAAATAAGTTTCTTTGGGCGCATCTAAAAGGCGGCTGACGTATTCGGAATTATCGGGATTGGTTACCAGCTGATACCCGTGCGCCAGCTTAATCAGATTGATGCCGCGATCAGAAAAAACGCTCACCAGCTCTTCCAAGGCTTTCAGCACTTCCTCTTCACTGACCCCGGCAAAGTTAGCTAACTCAGCAATTTTCATCGGCCGCCCCGCTACCAACAGCAGTGATTCTAAAACATTTTTTATTTTTTCGTGTTCCATCGGTATTTTTTCGTGCTCCAAAACAGTTCCCCCCTAATTTTTAAAAATTAAAATTTCGCCAAAGGTTTCACCCTGGCGCGCACTAATCGAATTTGATTTCATCAGCTCCAGCATGGCTAAAAAGGTAACCATAATTTGCATCCTGGTTAAGCGTGGGAATAACTTAACAAACGGCAAGGGACTTTCTTTACTTAGCATTTCCATTATTTCCACTACCCGATCTTCGACTTTAATTTCCTCGGCTTCTATTTCACGGATCCCCTCCTCCTCTTCTCCCACCGCATCCCATAGCCTTTTAAATGCAGAAACCAAATCCACCAAAGAAACGTTTATCAAAACAACTTTATTACTGCCCACTTTACCTTCTTCATAAATGCGGCCGTAACGCGCGTAAACCCTTTCAAATAAAGCCTTGCGCTCCTTTAAGGAAGCAGCCGCCTCTTTAAAGGTGCGGTATTGTGCCAGGCGATCAAGCAGGTCACCCTCAATGGACCCCAGTTCATCTGCAAACCCTTCATCTTCAACTTTAGGCAGCATCAGCTTTGACTTTTTTTCAATCAGGTGTGCACACAAAAATAAAAATTCGGAAGCACCGTCCATGTCGATTTTTTCGGCTTGTAAAATAAACTCCACAAACTTTTTGGTGATGGCAGAAATGGAAATCTGATCAACGGTAATTTCATCATTTTCAATTAGATGCAGTAAAACATCAAAGGGGCCGCGAAAAGCCTCTTGATCAACCGTAAAGTTTGAAAGCAATCCTTTTTTTTGCGGTTCAGGCGAATTCACTGTAATCCCATGGCCTCCTTAGCCTGCTTCAGCGTTTTCCGTGCAATCTGCTGAGCTTTTTTTGCTCCGGCTTCAAGAATTTTAATTACTTTTTTCTTATCTTGAACCAATTTTGCTCTTTTCATCCAAATTGGTTCCAGATAATTTTTTAACACCTCAGCCAAAATCTTTTTACATTCGACACACCCGATATCCGCCGCCGCGCAGCGTTTACAAATTTCCGGAGTTTGATTTTTATTAAAAATTTCTTGATAAGCAAAAACCGGACAAATCTCGGGATGTCCCTGATCTGACTTTTTTACGCGGGCCGGATCGGTAACCATAGACATAACCTTTGCTTGCAGCACTTCGGGTGAGTCTGAGATGGCAATCGTGTTACCATAACTTTTACTCATTTTTCTGCCGTCTAATCCTGGTAAAACCGGAACTTTAGTTAAAACATCTTTAGGCTGCGGGAAAACTTCTCCGTAAAAATAATTAAAACGCCGCGCAATCTCGCGGGTAAGCTCAAGGTGCGGCAGCTGATCCTGCCCCACCGGAACCATATCCGCCCGGTAAATCAAAATATCAGCCGCCTGCAAAACCGGATAACCTAAAAACCCGTAAGTGCCCAGATCCTTTTCTTTTAGTTCCTCAATTTTACTCTTATAAGTTGGGACGCGCTCCAACCAAGGCAGCGGAGTAATCATTGAAAAAAGCAAATGCAATTCAGAGTGTTCCGGAACAGCAGATTGGATAAATAAAGTGCACTTTGCGGGATCGATCCCCACGCTTAAAAGATCGAGTGCTACATCAAAAATCATATTTTTGAAATTTTTAGTATTATCGTATCCGGTGGTCAGCGCATGCAAATCTGCAATTTCAAAAATACAATCGTATTCATCCTGCATCTTTACCCAGTTTTCAAGAGCACCGATCAGATTGCCTAAATGTAATTTTCCGGAAGGCTGAATCCCGGAAAGCACTCTTTTTTTCGGCATATTACACTTCCTTAGAGATAATTATAGCATATCAAACATCATCTGGCGGAATGTTCAAATAGCGCAACGTTTTTTCCATTACGTTGTGAAAAACCGGCCCGGCCACCGTTCCGCCCCAATAGGCTCCTCTCGGATCGTCAATCATCACCAATACAAATAATGCCGGCTGCGATACCGGCGCAAACCCGATAAATGAAGAAATATACCTATCTTTCAGGTACCCCACTCTGCCGGTCGCGGCTTTTTGTGAAGTTCCGGTTTTGGCCGCTACTTTAAATCCCTTGATTTGGGCCTGCTTGCCCGTCCCATTGATCACCACGTTTTCCATCATCTCGGTTACCTGCTTGGCAACCTGGGCACTTACCGGGCGGCCAACTACTTCGGGATAAAAGTCTTTTAGAAACTTGCCGTCCAAGCTTTCGATTTCCGAAACGATCTGGGGACGCATTAGTTTTCCCTCGGTGGCAAGGGCAGAAACCGCCGCCGACAACTGCAGAGGAGTCACCGCGATTCCCTGGCCAAAGGTGATCATTCCAATATCCGGTTTATACCAGCGTTTATAATGCCGTAAAATGCCCCGCGATTCACCGGGAAGGCCCACCTCGGTATATTTACCAAAACCAAAAGCATCAATGGTTTCGTAAAAACGTTTTTCTCCCAGCAGTAAGCCAATTTGCGCCGATCCGGTATTGACTGATTCCTGCAGCATCTCAGAAACGGTAATGTACTGTCCAAACTTATCAATTTCGTGCGCGTTTTCAATTACTTTGCCGCCCACTAAAATCTTTTCTAAAAAGCGAAGGCGGGTTTTATCGTCGATGACCCCTTCTTTTAGCCCGGCCGCTACGGTAATAACCTTAAAGGTAGAACCCGGCTCGTACACATTTGAAACCGCTCCCGTTTTCCAGGTATTTTGGGGATACTCCGAATAATTTTGCGGATCAAAGTCGGGTTTGGTGGCCATCGCCAAAATTTCGCCGTTCTGGGGATTCATCACAATAATCGTACCCGATTTAGCAGAATATTTTTGGATGGCTTTTTCAAGTTCACTTTCGGCAATGTACTGGATGGTAGCATCCAAAGTAAGCTTGAGATTCATGCCGTACGAAGGCTTCGCCAGAACTTTTTTAGAAGCAACTACAATTTCCCGCCCAAGGGGATCCCGCTCGGTTAACAGCTGGCCTTCCTCTCCCCGCAAATACTGGTCGTAGGAAAGTTCGATGCCGGCTAATCCCTGGTTATCCATTCCCACAAAACCTAAAACGGTTGAAGCCAAATGTCCCTTAGGATAAATGCGCTTTTTTTCTTTTAGCGCATGAATCCCTTTAAAATTTTGATCTAATATTATCTTTGCCGTTTTATCATCAATTTTTCGTTTTAGCCAGACAAAAGATTTATTACTAAAAAGCCTGGCTTGCACCTCTTTCTTTTTTAAATCCAACTGATTACTAATAAAATTTACCGCAACCTCACCCGAGGCCACTTCACGGGGGATCACAAAAAGCGAATAAGAATCAACCGTAGTCGCGAGCAGTTCACCGTTACGGTCGTAAATATCACCGCGGGGAGAAGCTAAGGTTATCACCCGTTGTCGCTGGTCTTCAACTCTGTCGCGATAAAAGCCAAAATGAACAATTTGTAATTCAAAGAGACGGCCGGCGGCAATCAAAAAGCACACCGCAAACATTATTACTACCATTACCATACGATTGCGCATTACTTTGTTCATCGGCTGCCTAGCTTAATCCGATTCCGATCCTGGCATATTTCGGAAAGTAAAATTTCCATGGCGGCATCTTTATCAAAACCGGTTTTAATTTGAGTGTCGGCGCCGTAAACTTTAAGTAAAATATCTTTCAGCTCAAGCAAATCAAAATTATTAACTTCTTTTAAAATTTGCTTCACGTAATACGGGCTGGATCCCAAATTTTTAGCAATGGCAAAAGGATCCCGCAACTTCCCCGCCAGCAACTTAACCTGGAACATCATCCGAAAGGTAGATCCAATCATCGCCAATACGGAAAAAGGATCTTCGCCAAATTTACGCAGTTTTTGATAGCCGTTTAAAGTCTGCCTTAAATCTTTTTGCTTAAGATAAGTCATGAGTTTAAAGATCCCGATACTGCCGGGAGAAACCAGGGCATCGATATCTGCTTTATCAATCGTTTGCCCGGAACCTTTGTAATTAACCAGCTTTTGGATTTCAGAATTAAGCGTACGCAAATCATTACCCACCAAATCTATCAGATAAAAGGCCACGTCCTTTTTAATGTTTCCTCCCGCGGCTTTCACCAGCGCCAGCACGTGTGATAAAACCTCGTCCTTTTGCCATTCGGAAAAAGATTTAAACTCAAAACATTCGACCGCACCCTCAAGCATGGAGTAAACGCTGCCGGCTTCAAGCTTTGCAGAGTTATAGATAAAAATTACGCAGGTTTCTTGCGGAATCAACCCGAGCGCGTCCTCTAGTATCGAAAAATCAGACGATTTTTCTTTTTGCTTTTTGCGGCGCGAACCTTTACCCTGCAGGTTTTTAATTAAAAATACTTTTTGAGGAGAAAACATAGAAACGGAAGTAATTTGATAAACAATATCCGAAAGGCTGGCTCGTTCACCATCAATTACTTCGACATGGGAAGCATCGAAATTTTTTCCCAAAAAGGCAGTCTGGATTTCTTTTACCTTTTGGTCTACCAGAAAGCCTTCATCCCCATAAACTAAATAAAGATTACTCATAATAATTCTCTCGCCACGTTCATTTCTTCGGCATAGATCGTAGTTTGCATGCCGTGTCCGGGATAGACCACCGTATCCTTAGGTAACTTAAATATTTTATCTTTAATTGAATTGGATAATGCCGACAAAGACCCTCCCGGCAAATCAACTCGCCCCACTCCATCTTTAAATAATGTATCACCCGAAAAAAGAATTTTATCTCCGTCATACAAACAAATACCTCCCGGTGAATGCCCGGGCGTATGTAAAACCTTAAGCGAACTTTCGCCAAAATCAAAAACCTGGCCGTCTTTGATGTAGTGATCCGGACTAATTTTAGCACTATACCCCATCGAACCAAAAAATAAGGCGCCGGACTTAAACATGATTTTATCTTTTTCGTGAGCATAAACCGGAATCGAAAATTTTTGTTTAACTTCGTAATTAGCAAGCATGTGATCCGGATGCGCGTGGGTATTAATAATGGCCACCGGTTTCAGTTTATGGTCGAGAATGCGATTGATAATTTTGTCGGCATTATCTCCTGGGTCAATAATGAGGGTTTGAGAAGTTTTTTCATCTACCGCTAGATAACAATTGGTGTAAAGTTCTCCGACAACAACCTTATAAACTAACATTATGTTATAAAACTCCTAAAGCTGCGGTAAATACTAATCGTTAGCCGATGACCGGAGTCGAACCGGTGACCTACTCATTACGAATGAGTTGCTCTACCAGCTGAGCTACATCGGCAAGAATTAGCCGAGGAGCGGAGTTGAACCGCTAACCTGCTGATTACAAATCAGCTGCTCTGCCAATTGAGCTACCTCGGCACATTTTAGATCTTTTACCAACTGCTCATCAGCAGTCTGGCATTTACGTTATGAGGATTGATCTTTTGGGTGGCTTGATCAACTTTCCAGGAAAACTGTTCGGTTGAATAACTGGCACCCGAACCCGAACGATCTTGCTCACAAGTAAAAGTAACAAAAAGATCCCGTCCCTGAGGTTCTACCTTCCAGCCTCTGACCCGGACCAAAGTTCCGTATGATTTGGTCAGTTCAATGACGTCGGTGATGGCCTTTTGAATCGCCGTGCCTTTATCGGTTCTGGCAGTTTTAACGATACTAATTGATTCTGATAATGCTACCGATTTTTCTTCGGCCTTTGGTTTTTCCGCCGCTTGCGATGGCGCCGCAATTTTGGGCTCTACTTTTGCCGCCTCTTCCTTTTGCAGCATGGTTTCGGCAATCTGGGTTTCATCCATATCTAAACGGATTTTTGCGCTATTATTTTCGGGATCGTTAGTTAAAGCCGCCATCCAGGTTTCTTTGGCCAGGACATCAAATCCCATCTTTTTATAACAATCGCCCATCTCAATCTGGGCAGTAACGAATGAAGGTTTAAGGTCAATCACTCCTTCGTAAGCGATCACCGCCTGCTGGTATTCGCCATTAATAAAATGCTGGTGCGCTTTGGCAAATTGCTCCTGGGCCAGGATCGTAGATAAAATACCAGCATTGTAATTGCCGGGATCCCGTCTTAATAAATCCACTAGCTCGCGCACCGCTAAGTATTGTTTGCCCATTTTATAGTAGCTTTTTGCCAGCCAATAGCGGGCTTTATAGTAAGCCGGATCTACCACTAGCGCCTTGCTGTAAAAATACGCCGCGGTCTGGTAATCTTTTTTGGCATAATAACTGTAGCCTTTTTCGTAAAATGAATAAGTGGGTTCTTCAACCTGGCTGGCAATGACCCAGCCTTCGGTGCCGTCGGCAAAACGCACCCGGTACCACGGCGCTTTATAA
Organism: Candidatus Margulisiibacteriota bacterium; assembly: GCA_018823125.1. Classification (GTDB taxonomy): domain Bacteria; phylum Margulisbacteria; class WOR-1; order JAHJIW01; family JAHJIW01; genus JAHJIW01. The sequence continues at coordinate 24,972 of JAHJIW010000013.1, forward strand.
AGCCCGGTTACCGGTTCATTTTTAATCACGTTTTTAAATGACTTAAATCCAGTGACTTCTCCCGCCGCATTGGCCAAATAGGCCTGACTTGCATTGATAGTGACCGGCCAGCCCTTTTCTTTTTCCATGAGCACGGTATTTTCCTGAACATCAACTTCGCTGGCCAAATCCTGGTTTACAAAGAAATCGAGTGAGCGTTCAACGAAGCGATCGCCTTGCATAATTTTAAAACTAGCAACGTGTACGCCTTCGGCTACCCCGGGCGGCAAAGCATAAAATGTGTTCCAGGAGATTCCGTCGGTAGAAGTTAAGGGAATTTCTTTTCCGTCAAAATCAAACGAAACGCTGACTGCCGAAACCTGAGAAGTCATCCTCGCAAAAAGCGCCAGATTACCCTGGTTTTCAACCACCCGCGGAGATACTATGGTTTCCAGCCAAACCAACGCCAAATCCTCATTAGCACGGGTCGGTCCGGCCAAAATACTTACGTTACCGCTCTTCACCACTTCCATATCATAAGCCTGCAGCATCGAAGCAAAACTCATCACCAGAATCAATACTATTCCCGCCAGGATAACCTTCTTCATTGATAGCCTCCTTTAAAAATTTTAATTTTTAATAAGTTAACAAGACGTTATCGACGCTCAGGTCCATATCTCCGGCTTCATCATCCGAAACAATAATAAACTGAACCTTCAATAAACCACCGGATTTATCAACTTTATTGGGATTCCAGGTATCGTCACCCATTCCTGGATTTTCGTCCGCAAAAGCCGAAAAAGGAATTGAAATGCGGGTAAAGCCATCCCCTAAAACCTTAACTTCAGCTACCCATTTATCGTCATCGGTGGCAATCCAGCCGCGCTTACTATCCTGCTCGAGCACGTTATTGTTATTATCATCTTCGTATAATTCAACTTTAACTTTGCCGCCTAATTTATCATTGCCGTACAAATCAAACTGAATACGGGTGTATTCGGAGGCGTCAATGGTAACGTTAGTGCCAAACCCGCCGGCGTACCAATTTTTTGCTTTGCCGGTTATGTTTAATGACTTGGTACCGCAGGATTCGGCCACAAAATCAATTTTTTCGGTTTTAGGATTGTCTTTAACTTCAAGCGTAATATTATCAAACTTCCACCACTCAGGATTGCGGGTATAATCACCATCTTCAAAATTGTCGATCAGGAAAAAGGTCATTTGCGCGTAGGCAATTACGGAACTGATGGCCAACACCAATAAAACGGTTAGCCCAATATTAATTAGCTTTTTCATTTTTTCTTCACCCTCTTATTAGATTTCTTCTTCATCGTCATTTTATTTTTTTTAACTTTAGTCTTTTTGGGTTCCTTTTTAGATACCAGCATTTGGTCTACTTCGCTGGCCAGTTTTTCTATTGCCCTCCTCTTTTTATATTCACCGGGAGAGACTAGGTTTTTTACGGGTTTTTCCAGTTGATTGCTTTTTTTATTAGCCGCGCTGGCTAATTCGTTTAATTCCCACTCTTTTTTATCCAGGGCCGCCAATAATGCTTCTTTTTCTTTAACTAATTTTTCGTAGCCTTTGCGTAAAGACTCGTTGCTTTTGCGCATCAGCTCTTCAGAACTGTTCATTTTATTGACCGCTTCGCCAAACCGGCGCACGTCTCTTTCGAGTAAAGTTTTTTCTTCGAGCAGCAGATTGTTTTTCTTTTCCAGCTCTGCGCTTAATTGCTTTATTTTGTCATACTCTTCTTCGGAAGATACTACCGCAATACTTTTAATTCCTTTAAATTCGGAAGCTTTAGGGAAGGCTTTGCCCCGCAGCGGGTTTTTAAAGTTGTGGCGGACACTTTTATAGCCTTCGAAGGTCAGGGCCACCAAAGACAGCCCAAAAACAATGGCCATAAATTTTGAAAATGAATTAAAAGCCGAAAGTTGAGGCGACCCCTGCGTAGATAGAACCTCGGCAATTCCTACTGACTCGGGCTGGGAATAAAGCAAACTAAAAACTAATAGTGAAAATGAAGCCACAAACACCAATGGAACCGTAACTTTTAAAAGTTTTTTTTGGAACGGGTTTCGCTTGGAAACTGACTTGGCGTTTTTACCTTTATGCATTCTCCACTTCCTTTTCTTAAATTAAAATATGCAGAGGGGCAGAATTGAACTGCCGACACAGGGCTTTTCAGGCCCCTGCTCTACCGACTGAGCTACCTCTGCAAAAATCCCTAATAAAATACGGGCCCGAAGGGATTCGAACCCTCGATCTCCTGCGTGACAGGCAGGCGTGTTAAACCAGGCTACACCACGGGCCCCGTATCAAAATTATATCAAATACTTGATGCAACTGCATCTCCTACCTCAGTGGTCGACATGCCCATTTTTCCGGCGGACATCGACTTCATTTTGAGGCAGGTTTTTTTAATTGCGGCTTCAATTGCCTGCGCCGCTTTATCTTCACCTAAAGTTTCGAGCAGCATTTGCATTGCGCCAATCGCCGCTAAAGGATTAATGACATTTTTACCAGTATATTTTGGAGCGGAGCCGCCGATCGGCTCAAACATGGAAACTCCTTCGGGATTAATGTTGCCGCCTGCTGCAATTCCCATGCCGCCCTGAATCATAGCACCGAGATCAGTGATAATATCTCCAAACATATTGTCAGTTACAATTACGTCAAACCATTCTGGATTTTTAACAAACCACATACAGGCCGCATCCACGTGCGCATAGTCGCGTTTAATATCTGGATAATCTTTTTCGCCCATGGCATGAAAGGTGCGCTCCCACAAATCAAAAGCATAAGTTAAAACGTTGGTTTTACCGACTAAAGTTAACTGTTTTCTTTTATTGCGTTTACGAGTGTATTCAAAAGCATAACGCAGACAACGCTCAACTCCTTTATAAGTATTAACCGATACCTGGGTAGCAATTTCGTCGGACGTTCCTTTACGTAAATAGCCGCCGGTTCCGGCATAAAGACCTTCGGTGTTTTCGCGTACCACCACAAAATCAATCTCTTTAGGACCTTTATCTTTCACTGGGGTCCAAACATTGGGGTAAAGGATGACCGGACGAAGATTGATATATTGATCCATGGCGAAACGAATTCTAAGTAAGACACCATGCTCTAAAATTCCGGGTTTTACATCCGGATCTCCGACTGCACCTAAATAAATAGCATCAAAGGCGCGTAGTTTTTCAATATCTTTATCGGAAACTAATTCCCCGGTTTTTAAATATCTTTTACCGGAAAAATCAAATTCCTCGAGCTTATATTTAAAATTAAATTTTTTGGAAACCGCCGCTAAAACTTTTAATCCCTCTGCCGCCACTTCCGGTCCGGTCCCGTCCCCTCCAATGACCGCAATTTTGTAAGTCATTTCAAACACACTCCTCTAAAAATTAAGATAACGTGAAAACTTGATTATACTTAAACTTAAGGTGATTATCAAGAGCTAAAATTCGGCATTAGAAAGTAAAATTCTGAGGTGAATTTTGTATTAAATTAGCTCACGCCAGGCGTTAATAACCGCAATTCTTTTAACACCCGTTTTTTTAACTTGTTGAAGATTATTTTTATCGATGCCGCCAATCGCTACTATCGGTTTTTTAACGCTTTTTACAACTTTTTTTAACAACGGTAAACCAACCGCCCTTCTCCACGGCTTGGTTTTAGTCTTAAAGATTGGTCCGCAGCTTAGATAATCAACGGGGCTCCGTGCGGCGCGGCAAGCCTGCTTATAAGAATGAGTAGATATACCAATAATTTTTTCATCACCTAACATTTCTCTTACTTTTCGCGGAGGAATATCTTCCTGGCCAATGTGAACGCCGTCGGCATTGATTTTTTTAGCAATATTAATATGGTCATTGATGATCAATACTGCTTTATATTTATCAGTTAACCGTTTAATTTTTTGAGCATTATTGAGAAATTTTTTCGAGGAAGCTTTTTTGTCGCGGTATTGAATGAACTTTACGCCAGACTTCAAAACCTTCTGCGTAATTTTAAATATATTTTTGCCGTGCGCGGCCGGGTCAATAATTACATATAAATTAAAATTTAACTTTTTTTGCTTTAGGTAATCCGAAATTTCTTCATAGAGTTCTTTTTCTAAATCGTAAACCATAAATCGCAAATCTTTAAACGCCCTGCCCGCTCCCGGATTAATTAATTTAGTAAACTCTTCTAGAACCCGCAGCGCCTCGGTTGCTCTTTTAATATTAGCTTTATATATAGAAATAATATCGGCGCGGCTGGATTCGCTCTTGGGATAGACTTTCCAGCCCACGTCTTTTTTTGAATCGCGGATTTTAATTATTAATTGTTGCTGAGGAATTAAACTGCAGGCATATTTAACCTTGCCGCGCAGACCTTTTATCTTAGAACTAAGCTTTTTATCCTCAAGAATAAACCGCGCAATTTCTTCAACTACGCGCAAACCTTCAAGGGCGCGATTAATATTGGCATCAAATATACGATAGATCTTTTGCATAACCTAAAGATTATACGTTATCTTACTAATTTTGCCAAAGAAAAAGGCCCCAGGATAGGGGCCTTTTTTGGTATCTACAATAAACTAGAAACTAGTTTAGAGAAGACGGATTAATCTGACCACCTGGAACAAATATTTCCTTAATTGTTATTGATTCAGCCCGTGGTGTTCCTGCACTCTCAACAACGTGAATTACAACATCAGCATATTCCACGCCTTCTACATAAGCAATCAAATGTATCCAAAATTCAGTAACACTTGACGCTAAAGTGATGTCCGAAAGAAGGGTTGTAGCCTCTTCCAGAATAGCTGAAATACCGAGAGCAGTGTAATCTACGTCACCACTCGATGGCATTTGTGCCCAAGTTCCACCCGAAGCTAAAGCCAATTCTCTCGCATCAGACTCGGGTTGCGTTGTATATAAAGGTGATACCGCATAAATCGTTGCTCCTCCGTCTAATCCAGCAATCACTTCTGACGAAGTTACGGTACAATCGTGTTCAGAACTACCATCACCACTATAATGCATGCGAGCATCTGTAGTAATAATAAATATTTTAACCGCTCCAGGTCTCCAGTTAACTCCAGAATAAGTTACTTCCGGAGTGCCAAATCTTGCAGTAGGATAACAACTACCATTATAAGCCCACAATAAAGGACTCATCGGATTTTCAGGGAAACCGCCTCCTCCAGTTGCAACAACATTATTAAGATAACTTGCAACGTCAGCTGACGAATCAGTTAAATTGAAAAAGCCTCTTTCGTACCCTTGAGCAATTGCTTCAGTAGATGTATCCCAATAAGTAAATACTCCTACTTGAACATTTAAACCAGCGGCTTCTAAAGTAGAGAAAAAGTCATTCATGCTATTTTTTACTGCCGTTATTTCACCAACCATACTTCCAGTTGCATCAAGAATATGCAGTATGTCAATCGGAGTATCAATATCAAGTGCCTCTAACCTTCCGGAAGGGGCAGCGAGAGTAATTTCTGTTCCATCTGAACTAGCTGCTCCAGTAGTACTTAGCCACGCTCTATACGTAGCTCCAGTAACCGCTTCACCACTACTGTCAACTAAGCCCGCAATATTAATCGCAAGTCTTCCAGAAGTTGGCCATGACGCACTTGCAGTTAAAACTGTAGAAGGATCTACAACTCTTCCTGGGTCAGCTTCTCCGCCGCCACCACTTGACGTAGAACAACCAAACAAGAAAGCCATTAATAGGAACACAGCAACAATCGGCAGAAACTTAAACATTTTTTTCATTTTTCTCCTCCTTATTTTATTTTAAAAAATGCTTTTGTGGGTTGTCTACCCCACAACATATGTAAACTATACTATGTCAAAAATATGTGTCAAGTTTTTTTTGCTAAATTTGTCCTTTGAGCCACTGCAGCGGTTCAACGCGCACATTATGCACACTTAAACCCAAATGCAGATGAATTCCGTTAGAAGCGCCGGTAGTCCCCATTTTTCCGATGATTGCGCCCTTTTCTACAATCTGTTCAGGCTCAACAAACACTTTTGATAAGTGATAATATAATGAATGTACGCCCTGGCCATGATCAATAACTACGGTACCTCCAAAAACATCCAGCCAACGTGCTAAAACTACCTCTCCACTGTTTACCGCAAAGATATCTGTCTTTTCTTTTAGTTCACTGCCGAAGTCAACACCGCGATGCTGGCCTCGTTTTTGCCCGTTAACTGTTTCACGCGCACCAAAAGGTAAGGTAATGTAATAATTTTTCAGCGGATAAATAAAGGTCCCTTCCCAAAGCTGATGGGGATTTTCTTTTACCAAAACTTTTTCGATATGCACCCAGTCATCCATAACTTTAGGTCTTTTCATCAGTTTGGTTTTAGTTACCGGAACAGAGAAACTTGCTAGTCTAAAAACACCCGGTTTAATCTTTATCTGTTTAGTAATTTCTTGATCATTACCATCTGCATCTTGATAACTAATACTTAAAGGATAATAACCCGGAGAAGCGGTAAGCGGAATTGGAATATATGCCCGGTAGCCATCATTTACATCATATAAATACAATGGTTTGGATAAAAACTCACCCTTAACTTCACTGATTTTTTCATCCGTAATAAGTTTTACGGTTAAAGTACGGCCGCGAGAAATGGCGGGATAACTGACGTTTAAATCAACCTCGGCAGCTACCGCAGAGGCTAAAATCACTAAAAATAATAACGTGGCAATTCTTTTCACGGCATAAATTATATCACACTTGACAACTCGGCTACACAGTGTTACTTTATTCAAAAAGGTGCTACTATGAAAACTACTCGTTTTGGAATGTCTCTGGATGATGAATTATTAAAACACTTCGATGCCTTAATCGATAAAAAAGGCTATGCTAATCGCTCGGAAGCGATTCGCGACCTAATTCGCGACCTTATAACCCAGGAAGAATGGAAAGTTTCTGATAAAGAAATGGTTGGAACCGTAACATTGGTTTTTAACCATGAAGCTCATGAACTATCTGATAAATTAACTGATCTACAACATAACTTTTTTAAAAATATTGTTTCAAGCACTCACATTCATTTAGATCATCATAATTGTCTGGAAGTTTTAATTCTTAAGGGAAAAAGCAAAGACATTAAAACCATTTCAGACAAATTAATCAGTACCAAGGGCGTAAAACACGGCAAGCTGGTAATGACCTCTTCCGGAAAAAATATTTAAAGGAGAAAAATATGCATATTCCAAATGGTTTTGTCGATCCCAAAATTTCAACCGGTTTAGCTTTTGCGGCCGCCGGAGCACTGGCCTATTGTTTAAATAAAGTTAAACAAGCAGTTACGGCCCCTGCGCTACAACAAGCACTTGCCGGCGCCGGAGAAAAAGTTACCACCATAACCTCCAAGGCGCGCAAAGTTTTAACTCAAAACGGTAGACAAACTATCGAAAAAATCGGGCTGATGGCCGGTTTAATATTTGCCGCACAAATGTTTAACTTCCCGATTGCCTCCGGAACCTCAGGCCACTTAATTGGTGGAGCTTTAGCGGTAATCGTTTTAGGTCCAGCTGCTGGAACCCTGGCCGTCGCACTAGTGGTAATTATTCAATCCTTATTTTTTGCAGATGGCGGAATCCTGATTTTAGGCGGAAACATAGTCAACATGGCAGTTATTGGCGGACTCCTCACCTATTATATATATGTATGGCTTAAAAAATTAACTAAGAGCTTTGTGGTTTCGGCAGCACTAGCCGCCTGGTGTTCAGTCATGTTAGCCGCAACGGCAACCTCAGTTGAGATTGGATTATCCGGAACTTTTGCTTTAAGCGCAGTTCTTCCCGCCATGTTAAAAACCCACGCAGTTATTGGAGTTGCAGAAGGATTCATTACAGTTGCACTATTAGGAATATTAAGAAATGTTAAATTCTACAATAACGAGGAAAAAATCTAATGAAAGTTTATTTAAAAGTAATTTTATTAATTATAGTAATCGCAGTTTCAGCTTCTTTCTTTGCTTCTTCTCATCCTGATGGATTGGAATGGGTAGCCGAAAAATTAGGATTTATTGAAACCGCAAAAGAAAGCTCATCCATTATGACTGACTATACCATGCCGTTTATTCAGCATGCAGGGATTTCGACGGCGGTGGCGGGATTAGCGGGAGTGGGTTTGATATTAGGTTTGCTTTGGGGAGTTAAATTATTTTTTACAAAATTAAATCCTAATCATCCCGCTCGTATCTGATTCTGGATTTAAAATTATCCACTAAAGCACGCCACAAATCATTAGCAACGGATAACTCCAACAATTTTCCAAAATTTTGTTCGTCAGGGCGGCTAATCGTATCGGTAGTCAGCACACTGTCAACCCCGGCATGCTCTTCCAAAATTTGGAAGCGTCCGGAATGACGGCCCATATGTAAAGCGGCAATCATAACCGCACTGGCGCCAGAGCGTAAAAATGCTTCGATCACTGGCTCCAGCGGCTCATCTTCGTATAATCGATCTCCAAATAAAACTACAATTTTATTTTCAACATTACCATCCGTTACCCGCAGCGGGCCTTTTCCTTTACCGGGCGACAGCACAGCTAAATGTTCTCTAAAATGGGAACCATAAAGATCGCGCACAAACTGCGCCACATAAATTTCCTGTTCGACATCACGATGTTGTTGCCGACTGGTATCCGTACTTCTGCGTGCCTTTCCTTCAAAAGAAGAAAAAACCATTCCGCTTAATGTATCTCTCCCTACCTCATCATTAAAATAATCTTTAAATAATAATCCGGCATCCAATCGTACTATCGGAATTGCATAAGCGCTTCCGACCCCTTTACGAGTCAATCCCGGCGCCGAAAGATCAAAAATATCTCTACCGATTGAAGTTAACGGGAAATTATAAGTTAAGACCGCCCGGAGTTGACGCGTAGCCGCGTATCTTCCTAGATTATTAGCTAATTTCATTAAATCGACTGGATTGCTGGCCGGTAAATGCGGAAAAACTACAACCGAATTTGCTCCGTTACGGGAAATGGCACTCATAAAAACCCTGAGGCGCATTTCATCCTGGGCATAAGTATGCGGATTCCATCCGGAGACAATATAAGTCCAGGCTCCTTTTAAAGTTGCTTCGGGAACGCTGCGGCGGCCCCTTTCTTTTGCGCCTCCAACCTGACAATATATTTCTCCGCAAGCAAACTGCTTCAATCCCATCGGAGTAGATTTTACTCCCCGACCCTGCAGCAGCCGATCACGAAACTCAGGAGAAACGCCGTGTACAATTACCCGGAATCTCCCTCTTCCTCCAACCATTTTCTCAACACTATTTAATTTTCCCGGCATAATATCCTACCCCTTGTATACCAAACCAGCACTGCTTAAAGACTTCCCCAGATAAATTCGTTCGATAACACTCGATAAAAGCGGCACGGCCGAACGGATCCGCATTCCCTCAACCTGATGCTCCGGTCTAAGCTGCATGGTATCGGAAATAGTCAAACTATCAATGACCTGATCTTCATTTAGAATTCGATTCATCTTTTCTGGCGCCTGACCAGAGAAAATCGGATGCGTAGCCATCACGTGAACTTCTTTCGCTCCGCTTTGCTTTAATACGTAAACGATGGCTTCAATGGTTCCCGCCGTATCAATTATATCGTCAATAACGACCACAATTTTACCTGCAACATCACCGATTAACGCGGCATCCCCCACTACGTTATGCCCGCTCCTAGACTTTGAAGCTTGGACTAAATGTTCAGCATAGGCGCTGCCCCAGATTGCTTTGGCATAAGACTCCACCATCTTTGAACGACCCAGATCCGGAGGAGTAAGTTTCACCTCATCTAATTTCTTCCTAAATCTTCTTCTAATATCCCGGATAAAATATTTTGAAAGAGTTAAATTATTAACCGGCATAGTTCTGAAAAAGCCCACGATCGCCGGGTTGTGCAGGTCAACCGTATTAAAGGTACCAATAATGCGGCGCCCCTGATAAATACGCACCCGGTCCTGATGCTCTCCAAAAGCTAATGTAGGAGCCAGGGTATCCAGAAAAGCAGCCATGTCTGATGCCGAAAGCGGTTCTCTTTCTTCTCCAATCCGATCCTGCCGGGCATAGTGGAAACAAGGATTAGTAACGATTACTCTTTTGGGACCCATTAAACCAAGCTGTAAAACGGTAGATTCTAATTCAGAAATTTCTCGATTTAATACATCAATGCCCTGATTGGCATTACCAATTAAAAATACCCAATGGTTTTCTAAATCGGCATTGATTTTTACGTCAGGGGATCCACAGGGAGACTTTCCAATTTCAGCAGAAATCAACGGAACTTTTAGGTTTCTAGAAACTCCCGTCGCCAAGTGCATAGCAGAAGGACAGCCAACGATTGCAATCCGATCATAATTACTTCCCTTTTGACGCGCTCGTTGCTCAAGGGGGTACAAACGTCTAGCTGCAACTGGAGAAGTTTTTAATAAATTTGTTCTACCGCTTGGCATATACACTCCAAGAATATATATTTTGTCTCGCTTTTCTATCGGCATAAATGTATAAAAATTTCAGTTTGGGAAGCGGTTTTTTTGGGGTATTGGGAAAGCATTGATTTTAGGGGGATTGCATGGGGCATTTAGATAACTATTTGTCTGATTGTCGCGTGTAACTTACATTTGGAAAAACTAGTTCTTCCCGAATTAACACTTCAAAATCAAACGGCAAAAGATTGCGTGCCGCCGAATAAACACAACCTACCAACTCATTATTTTCGCGGTAGCCAAACTCACCCATTAAATCTATCTGACTGACACCAATACTTTTTAAAATATCTACTAACGGCATCCAGGAAGCATCGATTAAACGTGGATCCATGCTTAAACGTCCGACCTGTCGAGGAGTTCTTAGATACCCGCTGAGGAGCGGATCGCTTTCACTGTCTGGATGGTTCCATACCGGACGCGGTCTTCCATTTCTTGTAGTTACCCTAACCAATAAACTAGAACCAAAATCTAATTCCTGCAACAAGGTATTGGCTGGCTCCAAATCTTTCATACCAATAAAAATAAATAGAGGTAATGATAACTGCGCTACTTCCCTTTTCATTCGCTCAACAAACTGATGGTATTGGCTAAAGTCAGTATGCTCTGATAACTGATCACAAGAAAAAGGATATTTCGGTTTCCCGTCTGCATCAAACATGTGAAGCGCTGCACAAAAAGGGTGAATCCAGCCAACCACCCGGCCACCACTAGCCCGCACCGCAGCCGTTGCCCGCTGGTGATTATGATCCACAAAACGAAGGCCTTCTCTTAAAGAAGAAACCGGCATCATATTTAATTTTCCAGGCATATACTACTCCTTATTATCTATCGTCAATTTTGGCCTAAAATCGCAGAAAAATTTGCAAAAATTTATACACCTTGTTACAATACGCGCGGAAAGAAATCATAAGGAGTAAATCATGGCAAAAAAATTAAAATTAGGACTTCCCAAAGGCAGCTTACAGGAACAAACTTTTGAATTACTAAAAAAAGCGGGTTTTAAAGTAAGTGTTTCTTCTCGGTCATATTTTCCGCGCGTCAATGATGACGAAATTGAAGTGCAATTAGCCCGTTCGCAAGAGATGGCCCGCTACGTTGAAGCCGGCGTGGTAGATGTGGGAATCTGTGGTCTGGATTGGGCCAAAGATTCGGGCTGTAATTATAAAATTTTAGCCGATTTAATTTATGCCAAACAAGGTTTGCGCAAAGTAAGATGGGTCCTGGCCGTTCCCGAAAACTCTAAAATCAAAAGTGTTAAAAATTTAAAAGGTAAAATCATTGCTACCGAATTGGTTGAAACCACCAAAAAATATTTAAAGAAAAATAAGGTAAACGCAAAAGTTGAATTTTCCTGGGGAGCCACCGAGGCTAAACCGCCTAAATTAGCCGATGCCATCGTTGAATTAACCGAAACCGGATCATCACTCCAAGCTAACAAGCTAAAAATCCTTGATACCATTATGGAATCTTATACCGTGGTAATTGCCAACGAAAAATCGATCAAAGACCCCTGGATTAAAAACAAGGTAGAAAATCTGATTATGCTTTTAAAAGGAGCCTTAAATGCTGAAGTAAAAGTCGGCATAAAATTAAACGTTAAAAAATCAAATTTAAAGAAAATCTTATCACTGCTGCCGGCGCTGCAAACCCCCACTATTTCAGCCTTATCCAATAAAGTCTGGGTGGATGTGGATACCATCATTGACGAACCGGTGGTTCGAGAGTTAATTCCAAAACTTAAACGTGCCGGCGCCCAAGGCATTGTGGAGTATCCACTTAACAAAGTAATTTATTAAGATTTCACAAAAATAATTCCCCCCAAAAGTGAAATTTTTTAGATCTAATACCGATATTTGATCAGAACAGAGGATCATTTAGAAACCCGATGCAAATTCATCGGGTTTTTTATTTATAAACAAGGGGGAATTAAAATGACAGAGATAAATATTCAGTCTGCTCCGGAACAATATAAAAGATACCTAACTTTTGCTGACGCCCAAGGAAACTATAGTCAAACCATCGATAATCAAACAGAAGCAACTCAAGCCGCAGAAGAATTTTGCAAAACTCAATCGGGAGATTGCCAAAACTTCTTAGAATACCTAGAAAGTTTTGGATTTCGGCCACAGGTTGAAGTGACAAGCATTCCTCCTGCTACCACCATCTCAACTAGTGAAAGTGAACAAAATGAATCAGATTTAATTGAAATTTATCCTAGATTTGCTTCTCCAGAAATATCTCTAAATGAAGTAGAAAACCTTGAAGAATCTTTTGAAAATGATATTGATACTTTAAGGCAAGATGCCTATCGCCACACTGTGAGTCGTCTGATCAACAGATTTCCAAATGCTGAACCCCAAGACCTCTATGCTCTTTTTTATCATTACAATTCAAATAAAAGAGCCCAAGCAATCTCAAACTTTAAAGCCTCAGGAATATATGAAGCAGTAGAAATCTGCCGCGCCCAATATTTAATGTATGAGATCCTGGGGAAACATTTTGATGACCAAACCAATGCACAACTATTACAGATAATCGATGCTTCGCGCTTTGAAAATTTTGGATGGCTTTGGCAAACCACACTGGATGGCATGATTAGAACCAATGAATTTAATCAATTAGCTAATCAAATTTTGGCACGTTCAGATGTACGCAATACTTTATCGATATTAAAAGAACTAAAGGATGAGGATTTAATAAAAATTTTCAATTATATTGGCGAACCAGATCATTATTTCATTAGCATGGACATAACGGAGGCTGGTTCGGAAGCAGCTGAAAAACTGGCAAAAAGCATTAAAGATAAAGTAGCCGCCAAAATTGGACTAACCAACCGATCGTCTACGGAGATTTTAGCACTGGCTGCGCGCAGCGAAAGTGATTACTTTTTTAACATGCTTCTCGCCAGAAAAGCAAAAGCAATCCCCAGCATACAAGCCGCCCTTAATGATAGTGATCCAAAAATTCGCTTCATTGCAACCAGAGCAATCTATGAATTTTCAGTAGAACAAGCACATTTAATACCAGATGATATAATACCGCTTCTGTTCGAAAAACTGGTTAGTAATTCTGAATCAGAAAAGCAAGAAAAAAATAACGCCAGTTGGGCGCTCATTAATCTAGGGCCTCGCATTCTTCCTTTCACAAGACAACCCCTTAGCAATCCAAACGAAGGAATCGGAGCAGAAACCCTATCTATAATCCTAAGGATTACTGCAGAAAATCCAGACTCAATTCCGGATGAACTAATTCCACTGATTGTCGAAAATCTAAACAATGATTCTAGAGCTGATTTTAAAAGTGGATATGAATTAGCGGCTAATTTACTAGTCGGCATCAGTCCACGTAGCATCCCTGTGTTGCAAACGGCATTACTTGATAATCCGGATAAAGTGATTTGTGCTGGTGCAACCCATATTATCTGCAGAATTGCAGAAAATGAACCAGGGTCAATTCCAGATGATATGATTCCTCTTTTGATTGATAATTTAAGTAATGATAATGATACTATGTTTGAATATAAAATTGGGACCGAACATGCCGCGGATGCGCTGACCTATCTGGGAGCACGCGCAATTCCGCACTTAAAATCAAGACTATTCAGCAACCCTGATGATAAGCAACGCGCTGCATTAGCCTATGCACTTTTTAAAATCACTGCAGTAACCCCCGAACTAATATCTCAAGACATGCTTCCTTTCTTAATCGATACTCTCAGCAATGAATACAAAATACTGGGAAATACAAAGCCGGAAGGCAGAATCTATGCTGCCTGTGCACTTGCCAATCTAAGCACGATTAGCCTTCCTGACTTAAAAATTGCATTGCGGAGTACGGACGAAAAAACTAGAGCTGGAGCGATCTATGCCATACACCTCATTATCTCAAATAACCCCGCATTAATGTCTAGTGAATTAAGCCTTCTTTTAATTGAAAATTTTAATAACCGCGATTATATCAGTTCGTTCAACGGAGGCGAATATGCAGCCCGCATAATTGAAGACCTAGGGGCGGAAGCAGCTCCTCATTTAAGAATCATACTTAGTCATTCAGACAGCAAAATTCGCGCTACCGGAACAGAGATTGTAAATAACATCGCTCGCGAAAATCCAGAAAACATTCCAGACGATTTAATTCCACTATTGATTGATAATTTAAACAACGATTCAAGTTATAGTCGTCCAGAGGGAGCAATGTATGCATCCTGGGTGCTAGCAAAGCTAAGTCCTAGATCGCTTCCGTATGTAAAAGAAGCGCTGAGTAATGCAGACGATAAAATTCGTGCAAGAGCAGTTGATATTTTAGAAACAATATACAAAGAAAACCCAGAATTAATTACTGATGATTTCATTCCCCTTATAATCGAAAACCTTAATAACAATTCTGCCAACGGATATTCTTATGCTGCTACAATATTACAAGAAATGGGACCAGCAGCAATCCCCTATTTAAAAGAAGCGCTGAGCAATGCAAACGCTGAAATTCGCGCCGGAGCAACCTATGCATTGCGGCAAATCGCAAACGAAGACCCAGCATTAATGACTGATGACTTAATTCCTCTCTTGATCGATAATCTCGATAACGAAGCCATGATTTCTTTTAACAATGGAAGTGAACATGCTGCGTTAATTCTTAAAGAAATTGGCCCACGCGCCCTTCCCTATCTCAAACCCGCACGTTTCAACCCTAATTTCACCATTGCCCAAAATGCCAGAAAACTCTATAAAGAAATAAAATCACAAGAAGGAGAAAATTAAAATGACAAATCTAAGTATTGCAAATGCTCCGGAGAATTACCGTAGATATTTTTCCCTTGCCGACTCGAGCCCCAGTGGGAACTTCAATCAGCAAATTGATAGCCCCGCCGAAGCAACTTTTGCCACAGAAGAATTATGCAAAACCGAACCAGAAAATTGCAAAGACTTAGTAAATTATCTAGAAAGCGCAGGGTTTCAAATAGCTGCTGCATTTGATTCCGGCCGGATTCTTGAATATCAGTTAGCAATGCTCGAAAACCCTGAAACATCCATCGAAAAAAAATCAACGGCCTTAAATGCTCTTTTAGCAGACTGGTTCGATGTGTATTACTATTCTTCACAAGAGTTAGAATTAACTCCTGCCTTTTTAGCTTTAGACATTGCCCTTCAGCAAAGAATCATGATTGCCTTCAGCACGTACATACACAACTTTGATTTAAATGCTCCTTACGATGAGAATAACGAGATATTATTCAGCGCTAGTTTCAGCGCCATCAATGTCTATCGAGCTCTTTGGAATCAACTAGACACAGCTACGCTTAGACCCATAAAAAGCAAATTAAAATATACAATCGTTGCCGCCCCCACCGTGGGATCTGTTTCCCCGACCGGAAAGAGTGCAGCCGATACCTTTGATGAAGGATATACTTACGAATACCGGGCAACTTTCACTTTAAATGGGATCCCTAAAAACGCAACCAAAGTTCAGGTTATTTTACACAACTGGAAACAAGAAATGGTTGCAATTACCGGTAATCAACTAACCATTAAAATATGGCTGCACGAACGCAATCCGTTTACCCAAGGAGAATTAATGTTTTTTGATAGCAACGGGAAACTAGTCGGGGAAAGCAAGCCTTTTGAAATCAGAAAACCAAACTAAAATAACTACCTCCAAAAGTGAAATTTTAATTGACAGTGCCCCACCATCTGAAGAAGTCGTCACAGGATATGACCGAGGACCATACGGACCAATTGATATGAGTGATAAAATCGAGGAATAATAGTTACAAACTTACCACTCTTTTTTTCAACTCATCCGTAACCGCTTTATAATTATAGTAGGCATTTTCTTCTTTTTTTCCGGCTAAAAATTTATCCGGATAAAGCGGCTCCCCAAAGGAAACCGTAACTTTTTTACCGACCCTGGGAAAAAATTTACCGCGCGGCAAAACCCGAAAAGTTCCGTCAATTTTTGCCGGAATGATCGGCACATTGTTTTCAACTGCAAGCACACCCACCCCAACCTTAAACTCACCGATACTGCCATCATAAGATCGATCGCCTTCGGGAGCAATAAAAACTGATTTACCCAGACGCAAAACGTCCGAAGCCACCCGCAAAGCTTCCATAAAATTGGCTTTGGTATCCACAAAAATACAATTAGCACCCGCCTTCACCACAAATTGAGTAACTGCATTTCCCAAAAGCCAAGTAGTTGCAATGGAATATAAATTTGACCTGGTTTCGGGAGGGATTTTTCGGATTAAAAAAGCGTAATCCAAATTACTTTGGTGATTAGAAGCTAAAATAAAGGGTGGTTTAATCTTTAAATTTTGAAGCCCCACTACTCTATAATCACAAAGCTTATCAATGATAAAATAAGTTGTCCCAAGGATCAGCGGCCTAAAGATGCGCAGCGGAGATTTAACCTGCCGAAAAACATTTTTGTCCGGGGAACGCTCCACCCCCAAATGTTTGCGCCAGTAGCCGGCAGTGGTTTCTTGCATTACAATGCACGACTCTCTTTAATTTCACGCACCAAAGCAATAATGTCGTTGAGGGTAGTTACGTCTTTTAATCTGTTTTCAGGAATATCAATATGATATTTTTTATCGAGGGCAGCAAAAATTTCTACTCCCAAAAGCGAATCGACGCCCAGATCATAAAAGATATTTACGTTAGCATCGATTTTTTTCTCCGGGATTTTAATAATTTTTGAAACCAAAACTTTAATTTCTTTCTCTAAATCTGCCATTAGATCCCCAGCTCCTCTCTTAGCTCAAAGCGCTTCACCTTACGCGTAGAAGTTTTCGGCAGGTCATGAAACAACACCCGAGTTTGGGCAATTCTTTTGTATTCTGAGAGTTTTTCGTTTAGTTTTCTGACCTCATCCAGCAGAATTTCTTCCATAATCTTATTAGAAACAATAATTTCTTTTTGCTTTAAATATATTTCAAAATAATCATGTTCCGGAACCACCACCGCTATTATTTCTTCGCCCCCTTTGCGGATTCCCTTTTCCAGCTTAACTCCCAGCACACAAGATTCTTTGATAAAAGGATTACGATTTAAGTAAAACTCAATTTCCTCCGGATAAACATTGACCCCCGCCCCGGTAACAATTAAATTTTTAGACCGCCCGGTAATGTACAAATAATTGTGCTCATCTAAAAATCCTAAATCTCCGGTATACAGCCAGCCGTCTCGTAAGATTTCTTTAGTTAAATCCGGCCGCTTGTAATAACCCTGCATCACATTGGGCCCCCGCACCACAATTTCACCAATATCGTCGTTATCCGGATTTAAAATTTTTACTTCGACTCCGGGCAACGGCTTACCCACTGACCCAATCCGATTATGTTTTAAAGTACAAGCCGAAATTATAGGAGAAGTTTCGGTAAGACCATAGCCCTGCAGGATAGTAATTCCAAAAGCTTCAAAACCGAGAATCACTTCGGGGTCCATGGCCGCTCCTCCGGCTACCCAAAAGCGGGTTTTGCCCCCCAGTTTTTTGTGCAGCATTCCAAAAAGACGGCTGCCGATATTTTTATGTAAAACTATTTTAAAGAAGCGGGAAATAAACTGCAAAAATGAAAAAACAGCAACGGCCGCCGGTCCTTTTGAGTGAACATCTCTAATAATCCCCTCGTAGAAAAGGCGATACAAAAGCGGGACCGCCAGCATAATGGTAGTTCCGGTTTCCTGCATATTAGCCAGTAGTTGATAAGACTTTAAACTTTCGGCGTAGGTAATGCGCGCCCCGACATAATACGGGGTTAAAAATCCAGCCGTACATTCAAACGTATGGTGGAGGGGTAAAACTGACAAAAGATTATCGGTGGGGCCAACGTCAATCAGCGAACACATGGTTTGCACATTACTCATAATATTGCGATGCGATAGCATAACTCCCTTGGAAACTCCGGTAGTTCCCGAGGTATAAACAATCGCCGCAATCTCGTCCAATCCAATTTTGCCAATACTTTCGCGTTGGTGGGTAGTGTGTACCGCAAGTTGATAAGAATAAATATGTTCCTGATTCTGCGCCTGGTCCAAATTAACAATAAATTTTAATTCCGGAAGATCATTTTTATTTTTTTCGATTAAATCCAAAAATCGGCCCGAAATTACAATACAACGTGAACCAGAATTTTCCAAAAGGGTTTTGAGGCTGTCTTCTTCAATCAGGGCATCCAGCGGCACTACAATCGCACCCGCACAAATAATGGCCAGATACGAAATGGCCCACTCCGGTCGGTTTTCGGAAAGCAGCGCTACCCGATCACCCGGCCGGATACCCATGGCATGTAAGGCGGCTGCCATATTTTCGATCATGACTCCGGCTTCACTAAAAGTAATGCGGTGATAAACTCCGTCTCTTTTGGTTTGAAATGCAACTGAGGCCGCATGCGTTGCGGTATTTTGCCAAACCATTTGGGGAATGGTTAATAATTCCATAAAATCTCCCGATTAAAAGGAAAGATAACACGATAAATTAGAAAGTTCAATCTCTTATTGTCGGGTCGCTTCCAGCGTAGTTTTGTCCGATTTTTGCGTTAAAGCTAAAAATGTAGGAGTATACGCATTATTGGCATTCCAAACTAAATAACGATCAAATCCGGCATCGTTAACCGCTTTGATTTGCTGTCGGACGTATTCCGGTCCAAAAATATTGGTACCCCAGGCAAAACCCTGAATCCAGGGAGTAATTTCACAAGTTATTTTTTCGCCTTCTACCGTAGGAGTTAAACTTACTTTCAGCTGGTCAACTCCTCTTTTAATAAAATAATAGGGCTCATCTCCAGGAAATTTATAACCGTCAAATCCCGGGGCAAAATGTGAAGGATACAGCATGGGACAAATGGCATCTAAAGGTTCTTGCATTAATTTTAAATCCTGCCCTAAATCTTCAATATCGGTTCTGCATTGCCAGGCCACTACCCCAAAAATATCAGCGGTTAAAGCTACATTATATTTACGCAAACGATCCTTGGAAGCGGTTAAAAAAGCGGCAATGTTTTGCGGATGAGAAACGCCTTGTTTTTTATGCGGATAAATAATTTTCCCTACACTGCCCTCGGTGGGAAATCTGACATAATCATACTGAATTTCATCAATGCCGGACCAGGCCGCTAACTCAGCCACTAAAATATTATATTCCCAGACTTCTTTACTATACGGATCAACCCAATACGCGCCGCCGCGGTCTCTCCATAAGTTGCCGGATTCATCCTTGATGGCTAAATCCTGGCGCCGCAGCGCTAAATAATCATCTTTAAAAATTACCATTCTTCCCGAAACGATCATTCCTTCGGAATGCAAATAATCTACAATTCTTTTAAGGCTGGGAGAAGCTGCTTCAATCTGATAATCAAATAATTTATGATTTAACATCGCATCGCGGATATTGCCGCAAATTAAACTTTTTATTTCAATCACGACCGAATCTAATCCGGCCAATTTTGAGTTTCGGACAATATATTCAAGAAATTCACGGTCCAGCGCAGAATTGCCGGTTAAGTACACTCCCCTTTGTGAAGTTCTTAATTTTTCGCGCTTGGGAACTGAAATTTGAGTAGATTCGGTGGAAGCCGGTCTATTATACGGGTTTAAATAAACATACCCGCTTAATAATACAGTCAGGACAACCAGACCAATAGATATTAATGCTTTTTTAATCATCAATAAGGAGATATCCTCGAATAAACCGGGGCATAAATAAACTGCCCTACCAAAATATTAACCACTACCATCACAATAATTGCCACTACAATGGCGGCTACGATATAAGGCAGCGTTTTTTCGGCCGGAGTTTCCATCAAGATGGGAAGCCCGATGTATAATAGATAAACTCCGTAAAGTCCAATAATCGCCAGAATCGAAAGCGAAGGAATAACACTGAAAACCCCCGCTAACCATACCGGAGTTGCCGCATAAACTACTAATTTCATGGCATTGGATAAATTTGATTTTGATTCAAAATGCGGAGCTAAATAATTAATGACGTAACCACCAATGTAAACACCGACTAAACTCAAAACGTAATTTAAAACCGCGGCCAAAAGTGAATCCTGCAGCGGCATTCTAAACGTACCGGCCATCGGAACCTGCATGCCAATAATACTGTACCCAATAATCATCGCCAGGGACGGAATGGCCGCTAAAATTGCAGCATAATTAGTAAAAAGCAGGGTAATGCTGGTTTCTTCATTTTTAATTATGGGCCAGGTCGCCATTGGTTTAAGGATAATTTCTTTGGCACGATCTACGATTTTCTTGAACATTTAGCTGCTCCTTTTACCTATATTTGAGTCGTTGAAGAGATTCTAGCATTTTGCAAAGCTGGTGACAACTGAGTCGTATTTTCTAATTGCGCAATATTTCCTTATATGATAATATGTACGCTCGTTGTTCTACTAAAATCAAGCAATTCCGTCTCAACAACAAGGAGGTAATTAATTTGTCAGTTGTATCAATGCGAGAATTACTAGAAGCGGGGGTCCATTTTGGACACCAGGCCAACCGCTGGAACCCTAAAATGGCGCCTTTTATTTACTCGGTAAGAAATGATATTCACGTCATCGACCTTCACAAAACTATCCCTTATATTGAAGAAGCGTACGAATATGTAAGAAAACTAGCTAAAGACAACAAAAACATTCTGTTTATCGGCACCAAAAAACAAGCCCAGGAAGCCATCGAATCCGAAGCCAATAAATGCGGCATGCCCTACGTTAACCAAAGATGGATGGGCGGCACCTTAACTAATTTTAAAACTTTAAAGAAAAACATCATCCGCCTCAAAAAGATTGAAGAAATGGAAAACACCGGTATCTTTGAAAAACTCCCCAAAAAAGAAGTGGCTAACTTAAAACGTGAACACACCAAATTAATGCGCGGCTTAGGCGGAATCCGGGAAATGGCGGATCTACCGGGCGCGGTTTTTATCGTTGATACCAAAAAAGAAATTATTGCGGTTAAAGAAGCACGCAAACTAGGCATTCCGATTGTTGGTATTCTGGACACTAATTGTGATCCGGCTGAAGTTGACCACCCGATTCCCGGCAATGACGATGCCATCCGATCCATAAAACTGATCTGTAGTATCGTGGCCAATGCGGTATTAGAAGGCCGCGAAATTAAACCCGCCGATGTCGGCATCGAAGGCGAAGCCATTGCAGTTCCTGCGGAAATACCTGAAGAATTGGAAGCAGCCCAGGCCATATCCGAAGAAGAACGCTTAATTGAACAGGAAGGCATAAAACTAAAAGAATTTATCACCTCAGAAGACGAGCGCACCGGATTTTAGGAGGAAGCTATGGCAATCACGGTTGAAGAAATAAAAGGATTACGCGAAAAAACGGGCTGCGGCATGATGGACTGTAAGGCCGCGCTCAAAGACGCCCAAGGCGACGCTGAAAAAGCAATTGAATTATTAAGAAAAAAAGGACTGGCCGCCGTAGCTAAAAGAGCCGGCCGCACCGCAGCACAAGGAGTTATTGAATCTTACGTCCACCTAGGCGGTAAAATCGGCGTATTGGTTGAAGTTAACTGCGAAACCGACTTCGTAGCCAAAAACATTGAGTTCCAGGCCTTTGCCAAAGATATTTCGCTGCAGGTTGCTGCAACGAATCCGCAATATTTAATGCGCGAGGACGTTCCGGCAGATATAATCAGCCACGAAAAAGAAATTTTAAAAGGCCAAGCCCAAAACGAAGGCAAACCCGAAAATGTTTTAGAAAAAATCATTGAAGGCCGTTTGGAAAAATTTTACGAAGAAACTTGTCTTTTGGATCAACCCTTTATTAAAGATCCCAAGAAAAATATTAAAGATTTATTGGCTGACATTGCCGTTAAAATTGGAGAAAACATAGTAATCCGCAGGTTTATTAGATTTCAACTCGGCGAAAAATCATAAGCTTCTTATGAAAAAATTTATCCTGATCGACGGCAGCTCGCTCGCTTACCGCGCATTTTACGCTTTGCCCGACACCATGAAAACCGCTTCCGGCATTCCCACTAACGCCATTTACGGTTTTACCGCAATTTTGATGAAAATCATTGACGAAAATCCGGATTCAATTGCTATTTCATTCGATTTAAAAGGTAAAACTTTCCGCCATCAGGAATATCCCGAATATAAAGCCACGCGTAAACCACAGCCCCCTACTCTTTACGAACAATTACCATTAGTTAAAGAGATTTCCAAAGCTCTAGACATACCGGTTTATGAAATTGAAGGCTACGAAGCCGATGACGTCATCGGCACGCTGACCACCAGAGCCGAAAAAGAAGGCTTTGACGTTGAAATATTAACCGGCGACAAAGATACCCTGCAGCTCATTTCCAACAAAACCAAAGTGGTGACCCCCAAAAAAGGAATCAGCGAAACCGAAATCTTTGACGAAAAAAAAGTTGAGGCTAAATACGGCATCACTCCGGATCAAATCATCGACTGGAAAGCTCTGCGGGGCGACACTTCCGATAACATCCCAGGAGTTCCGGGGATCGGCGAAAAAACCGCCACCAAACTACTGCAGGAATTTGGAACCCTGGACAACCTGATTAAAAATGTTGATCAGATCAAAAACGAAAAACTAAGAGAAAGAATTAAAGCTAATGTCGATCAGGCAATTTTAAGCCAACGGTTAGCCACCATCGTCAAAGATGTTCCAATCACCACCAACCTAGCAGACTGCAAACGTAAACCACTGGACTGGGATAAAGTAATTCCGCTTTTTGAAAAATTTGAATTTAAAACTTTAATCAAAAAATATGCCGGTAATGCACAGGAAACCTTATTTACTTTAGGCGAAAAGAAAAAAGAAATAATTGAAAAATCAGATTCAAACTATATATTAATTAATACCGAAAAAGCATTTAAAAAGCTGATAACAAACCTCAAGCAAGTTAACGAACTAGCGGTCGACACCGAAACTACTTCGGTTGATCCGTTTGCGGCAAAATTGGTCGGCATTTCTATTAGTTTCAAAGAAAAAGAAGCCTACTATATCCCGGTTAACCATCGCCGCGGTAAACAACTAGATTTTAAAGATATAATTTCCGCACTCAAACCTATCCTTGAAGATCCAAAGATAAAAAAAGTTGGGCATAACATCAAATATGATATGGAAGTTTTATCCAATCACGGCATTAACCTCGCTGGAGTTTCGGGAGATTCAATGGTAGCGGCGTACATACTGGACCCCACCGGAGGATCACTCAGTTTAAAATTTTTAGCGCCGGCTCACCTGGGTAAAAGCATGATCAATATCGATGCGCTAATCGGCAGCGGGAAAAACCAAAAAACCTTTGACGAAATTGATATCGAGTCGGCCTTAACTTATGCCGCCTGTGATGCCGAGTACACGCTTGAGCTTAATCATGTTTTGGAAAAGAAACTAAAAGAAGAAAACCTTTTAAAACTATATCAAGAAGTCGAAGTGCCCTTAATCAGCGTATTAACCGACATGGAAGAGACCGGAACTTACATTGATGCCAAACAACTGGAAAAACTATCTAAAAAACTTAAAAAGGATGCAAAGGAACTGGAAAGCAATATTTATATCTTGTCCGGAGAAGAATTTAACATTAACTCCACCAAGCAACTCCAAAAAATTCTTTTTCATAAGCTGCAACTTCCGGTCATTAAAAAAACTAAAACCGGCATCTCCACGGATGCTTCGGTATTGGAAGTTCTGGCTCCCAACTTTGAAATCGCTAAAAAACTATTAGACTATCGAACCATCTCCAAGCTTTTATCAACCTACGTAGACGCTTTACCCGAAATAATCAACGAAAAAACCAAAAGAATTCATACTTCTTTTAATCAAACCATCACCACTACCGGCCGGCTTTCAAGTTCAAATCCAAACTTACAAAATATACCCGCTAAAGGAGAATACGCCCAAGCCATCCGCTCTGCTTTTGTTCCCCAAAAGAAAGATTGGGTTATTTTAGCCGCCGATTATTCACAGGTTGAACTTAGAATTTTAGCGCACCTCAGTCAAGACCCAGCCCTGATCCAGGCTTTTGAAGAAGGACAAGACATTCACCGCTCAACTGCCGCCGCAGTAACCGGTATCCCGTTAGACAAAGTTACCAAAGAAGAAAGAAATGCCGCTAAAGCCATTAACTTTGGCATTGTCTACGGCATGTCCGACTTTGGATTATCAAAACAGCTGGGCATCAAAAGACAAG
The DNA here is from genome assembly GCA_018823125.1 of Candidatus Margulisiibacteriota bacterium. GTDB lineage: Bacteria > Margulisbacteria > WOR-1 > JAHJIW01 > JAHJIW01 > JAHJIW01. The sequence continues at coordinate 49,645 of JAHJIW010000013.1, forward strand.
TAGCCAAAGAATTTATTGATAAATATTTCGCCAAGTATGCTGAAGTACAAAAATTTATCAGTAAAACTATTAAATTCGCAAGAGAAAACGGCTACGTCGAAACCATGCTGGGCAGAAAACGCCCCTTACTCGATATTAATAGTCAAAATCCAAATCAGCGCTCGTTTGCAGAACGTACGGCCATTAATACTCCGGTACAAGGAACCGCTGCCGACATGATTAAAGTGGCCATGATTAATCTACACAAAAAATTAGAAAAATTTGAAGCCAAACTTATTATTCAGGTTCACGATGAATTAGTGCTGGAAGTGCCCAACCGTGAAATCAATCAAGTTAAAAAAATCGTCGAAGAAGAAATGAGAAATGCGATTAAGTTAATTGTGCCGGTAAAAGTTGATATCGGGGTCGGACCATCGTGGGCAGAAGCTAAATAGCTTCCTGAACTTCTCGATTATCTACAAACGGAACAAAAGAATAGCTACCGGGTAATTCATGAATTCGTTTCAAATTTTGTCTCCCTTTCCAGAATAAGGTTAAACTCAAATTATTACAATCCTGCCGATCTAAACTCACCGGAGCCACCATTTTGCCACCGTGCACCAAAAGGTCAGATAAAGCATCTAAATGTCTTTGCTGGGTAACTCCTGCCGCAACCACAATTCGATCAAATTGACCAAGGCGCTGCGCTAATTCTAAAACATTACCATGCACGGCTAAAGCATTATGTAATCCTAGTGCCTCAAAACTTCGGTTAGCTTGTTCAACTAAACTAGCCACGCATTCAACCGAAAGTACTCCTCCCAGATTTGCTAATCCGGCCGCAACCGCAGCCTGATAACCACGGCCTCCACCTACATCCAAAACCCGGTGTCCACGATGAATATCCGCTAACGCAACCGTATCAACTTGGGTTTCAATTCTTGAAACCGAAGAATCTCCATCACAGACAATTTGAATTGCGTTTCCGGTTCGATGCGCAAGCCCAACAAACGTTGGAGGAACAAATAATTGCCGCGGAATTCTACTTAATACTCTAGATAATCTTCGACGCGTGCGCGCATCCTGCTGCCCGGTAACCTTAGCGATCATTCTAGTGCGGTGTCTTTCATAATAGCCTTCGGTATAGCAGCCAATATTTTTAAAAAAAGTAGAATCTTGGGCATGCTCGGGAATCGACGCCACCACCGCATCATAATCTCTCTGGTGCATAACCACACCAGCACTACGACCTTCAGCTCGCAGCAAAACACTGAGTAATTTTAATTTATCATGAACTGAATCCAGGCGAGACCATCCCAAAATAAGGTGAAATCGGTTTTTACTTAATGCGCCTAACACTCGATGGCTTCCATGTCGTCCAGTATTAAGTAAGGCTGAAAGCTCACTGGCATTTAAGTAATTAATTTCTAATTGATTTCCACATTGTGATAAAAGACTTCGAGTACAGGATACTGCTTGTCGTTGATCATTGGTATGTAAGACAAAAGGAGAACGAAGTCTTCCCGGTTGATGTAAATATCTTTGTAATAAAGTGCCTAACCGACGAACATCCATTTGATAAAACGGATCCTTCGGTCTAGCCGTTCTTATTTGCGATCGCATCGCTCTTTTAGAATGCAAAGTTATGGACATATTCTGGAGTTGTCACCCTCTACTATGTTTATCGCAAAAATCCGCCAAAAATCTCACTTTTTTCGTGTATAATTTAGCGCATGACGCTAACTACTAAGCAATTGGATGAAATTTTAAATACCGCGCTCAAGACCGGCGCCGACTTTGCCGAAATTTTCATTGAAGAAAGCAACCAAACCAGTTTATTTTTAGAAGATAACAAAATCGAAAAAACCAAAAGCGGAACCGATCGCGGAGTTGGGATCCGTTTAATTAAAGATAAAACAGTGGCTTACTGTTGCAGCTCCGATGACAGCTTTCCATCACTCAGAGATCTAGCTTTGCGTGCCGCCGCTTCCTTTAATGACAAAAGAAAAACTAAACCTCAAGAATTAAGACCTAAAATTTCCAACATGCCCTATCCCATCGTCCGCCGCCCCAACGAAGTTCCAACTGAAGAAAAAACCGCAATTTTAGAAATACTAAACCGCACCGCCAGATCTTACGGAGATAAAGTTAAACAGGTATCCGCCAGATACATGGACTCTAATCAAGCCATTACCATCGTAAACTCTGATGGACTTTACGTCGAAGATAACCGCATCCGAACCAGATATTACGTAAATGTGATCGCCGCCCGTGATGGAATCCTTCAAACCGGTTACGAAGCCCCGGGCGGATCCTGCGGCTTTGAATTACTAGAAGAATTTCCACCTGAAGAAATGGCGCGCCAAGCCGCCGAACGTGCCATTTTAATGCTCGACGCCAAACATGCTCCCGCCGGAAAAATGCAGGTGGTTTTGGCATCTGAAGCCGGCGGCACTTTAATTCACGAAGCCTGCGGACACGCCTTTGAAGCCGACTTTATCGTAAAAGGAACCTCTGTTTATATGGGAAAAAAAGGCAAAAAAGTTGCGTCACCCCTGATCACGGTTTACGACGACGGAACTCTCAAAGGAAAATTTGGCACCTACCGTTTTGACGATGAAGGTACTCCTTCGCATAACACCATCCTAATTGAAAATGGCATCTTAAAAAATTACATGTCTGATTATCTAAACGCTAAAATTTTAGACCTCCCTCGTACCGGAAACGGCCGCCGCGAATCGTACCGTTCGCGTCCCATCCCCCGCATGACCAATACCTATATCGCTCCCGGCCAAACCCCACCCAAACAAATCATTGATTCCGTAAAAGAGGGGCTGCTGGTTAAAAAAATGGGCGGCGGCGAGGTAAACGTCACCAACGGCGACTTTGTATTTGAAGTGACCGAAGGCTATTTAATTGAAAAAGGAAAAGTTAAATATCCGGTCCGCGGCGCAATCATCATCGGCAACGGTCCACAGATATTAGAATCGATTGATATGGTGGGCGAAGACTTAGAATTTCAAACCGGGGTCTGTGGCAAGTTTGATCATGCACCAGTTTCGGATGGACAACCAACGATTAGAATTCCTGAGATAGTTGTTGGCGGAAGAGATTAAATAAGTTTCAGCACCAGATTAACATCATTCAACGCCATAATGTGAATCCCGGCGCAAAGCGGTTTAACTTCCTCGATAATTTCTTTGGCGATTTTAACGCCTTCTTCTTCAGGATTTTGGGCAAATTCCATGCGTTTTAAAATTGATTCCGGAACCGAAACTCCCGGAACTTTTTCGTTCATAAATTGCGCCATCTTGAATGATTTTAACGGGAAAATTCCCGCCAGAATTTTTAATTTTGGCATATTAAGTTGATGTAAAAACTTTTTGAAAATTTCTACGTCATAAATGACTTGGGTTTGAATAAATTCGGCACCAGCTTCGACTTTTTTCTTTAATTTTATAATTTGAGGTTCAATTGGCACTGCTCCCGGATTAACCACTGCTCCAACCGTAAACTTAGGATGTCCATTAATTTTTTCGCCGGCGAGGTTTTCACCTTTTTCCAACTTTTTGATAGTTTCAACTAATTGAACCGAATCTAAATCAAAAACCGGACGCGCACTTTTATGATCACCTTTAGAGGGATAATCACCGGAAAGAGCTAAGATATTTCTTATTCCTAATACATAAGCCCCCAAAATATCAGATTGGAGCGCTAAAGAATTACGATCGCGGCAGGTTAACTGAAAAATCGGGTCAAAACCCTTCTCTAAAAGCAGACGGCAAAAGGCTAACCCCGATAGGCGCATCATGGCCCGTTGGTTATCGGTTACATTGATTGCATCTACTTTACCCAACAGAACTTCAGCATCAGATAAAATGGGTTCCACTTCCGTCCCTTTGGGCGGGCAAATTTCTACCGTTATTACAAATTTTCCTGAATTTAATGCTTCTTTTAAAGTCATGAAAAGAATTATAGCATAAGTGAAATTTTCTGCCAGTTTTGGCGATAATATATATAGAAAGCAAAAATTTTGGGAGCTGTTTAGATGGCCCTGTTAATGGGTAAAACTGGGAGAGCGCTTTTAAGATTGCCGGCTAGATATAAACGTCTAGACCGGGCAATTGACCTATTTTCTAATGGTGCACATAAGCTTTTAGGTAAAAGATATATTCCTCGCTTAACCAGAGACATGTTTAATCTTCATCAAACCTTGCAAGCCAGAGGAATTCAACCTGGCACCGAAATTACCATTGCCCCAGACGGTTTTTTTGTTGGCGAAGAAAGACTGGGCTCAAATCCAATTGGCGATTGTTTTAAACTTCGGAACAAAGAGGAGGCGCGCCCAATCACCGTAAAGTTGGATTCACATATCCCGGAAACATTAATTGATTACGCCAGATTAATTAATAGGACAAACCGCAATGGATTAGGTGTCGGAATCGGATTAATTGGGTTAGATAGTATCTTCCCCGGAATTTTGGAAAAAGCAAGATCAATTGATGATATCAACGCTTGGGTTTCAGGCATTGAAGCCCTGCATCATGACTACACACGCGTCCAAGAATTAAGCGAACCAGCAGCGTATATGGTTGGCGCACTTCCCTGGATAATTAGACGTTCTGATTCTATCGAAAACTTAAGGAAACTAGATCCACGGGTAAGAGCAATGTTAGCCGAAGGCAAACGCGCAACACCCCTTGGCAACAATGATTATCACAACTATATTTTTCCAGCAATTTTAGGCCGAGCCCAAACTATTCAGGAAGCTGAGGCCTTACATATTCTATCAATCCACCACCTGAAAAAGTTTTACAGTAGCTTTGCAAACGGACTGGAATCTGATTTTGCCAGGATGGGTTTAGCCCCCCTGATCAGATCGGGAAAATCGCCTCTAGAAATCTATGAATATTGCATGGTAATTTTCGATGTCGTCACCGCTTTTGTAAATAAATTTGGTTACGATAACCTCGAAAGAATTATTATGAATATTTCGTTACCACGCCTTTTAGAAAAAGCCCCCTTTGCTTCAGAGTTTAGCCTATGGGGGGCAGCCGCCTTTAATCTCACCAGAGAATTTCAAGAAGACTTTGATAATGAACAAATTTACGCGAGGCGTTTACTCCCGCTATACCTTTGCCGGGCGGAAAGCGCTAACGAATTATTCGAATGGGATGCACAGGCTCGAATACTGATAGAAAATTATAAGTGGCTAACCGGCGGATTAAATTCCAATCTACCACCCTATTTGGTAGCCATCCTGCCCAATATTGTCGCACTGGCCGAGTCCATAGCAGATTTTAGATCAATGGTGCCCGGAATTGTAAGAATTCAGGGACAGGGTGTTGAAATACTGGCAGGAGATCGCCCGGTTGATGATTCAAAATTGCACTAAATTCCCTCTTGACAATAATCATCACCCTGATATAATTACTTCGCTCTCAAATGAGAGGAGGGATTGAAAAAAACCAAAACGTTTCGCATCTCGCGGACTCTTTTGTTTTCCCCCCACCCCATTTTTGAGCACTTCATCTAGAGACTAGATCGATCTTTGAAAACTGAGCATTAAAGCAATTTATTTTTGAACCTAGTCAATTAATTTTTTTATTTATTTGTAATTAGAGCTAATCAAATTTTTACTGAGAGTTTGATTCTGGCTCAGGACGAACGCTGGCGGCGTGCCTAACACATGCAAGTCGAGCGCCCCGATTTATCGGGGAGCGGCGGACGGGTGAGTAACACGTAAGCAACCTACCTCTAAGACGGGGACAACCTTGAGAAATCTGGGCTAATACCCGATGTGACTGCAGTTTAGCATTTTACTGCAATTAAACGAAACGTAAGAATCGCTTAGAGAGGGGCTTGCGACCTATCAGCTTGTTGGCGGGGTAAAAGCCCACCAAGGCTACGACGGGTAGCTGGTCTGAGAGGATGACCAGTCACACTGGAACTGAGACACGGTCCAGACTCCTACGGGAGGCAGCAGTGAGGAATTTTCCGCAATGGGCGAAAGCCTGACGGAGCGACGCCGTGTGTGTGATGAAGTCCTTCGGGACGTAAAACACTGTCAGAGGGGACGATAATGACGGTACCCTCAGAGGAAGGCCCGGCTAACTACGTGCCAGCAGCCGCGGTAATACGTAGGGGCCAAGCGTTGTCCGGAATTACTGGGCGTAAAGAGTATGTAGGCGGCTTTGTAAGTCCGATGTTAAATCTCCCGGCTCAACCGGGAACCTGCATTGGATACTGCTTAGCTAGAGAGTAGCAGAGGAAAGTGGAACTTCCGGTGTAGCGGTGAAATGCGTAGATATCGGAAGGAACACCAGTGGCGAAGGCGACTTTCTGGGCTATTTCTGACGCTGAGATACGAAAGCCAGGGGAGCAAACGGGATTAGATACCCCGGTAGTCCTGGCCCTAAACAATGGTCATTAGGTGTAGGAGGTATCGACCCCTTCTGTGCCAAAGCTAACGCGTTAAATGACCCGCCTGGGGAGTACGGCCGCAAGGCTAAAACTCAAAGAAATTGACGGGGGCCCGCACAAGCGGTGGAGCATGTGGTTCAATTCGATGCTACGCGAAGAACCTTACCTGGGCTTGACATCCTTCGAATCCCGATGAAAGTTGGGAGTGCCGGTTTCCGGAACGAAGAGACAGGTGCTGCATGGCTGTCGTCAGTTCGTGTCGTGAGATGTTGGGTTAAGTCCCGCAACGAACGCAACCCCTATTGTTAGTTGCTAGTCTCCGCCTTTGGCGGAGGAAGCACTCTAGCGAGACTGCCTCGGATAACGAGGAGGAAGGCGGGGACGACGTCAAGTCATCATGGCCCTTACGTCCAGGGCAACACACGTGCTACAATGGCGCGCACAAAGAGAAGCAAGACGGCAACGTGGAGCAAATCTCAAAAAACGCGCCTCAATTCGGATTGAGGGCTGCAATTCGCCCTCATGAAGCTGGAATCGCTAGTAAATGCAGATAAGAGCGCTGCATTGAATACGTTCTCGGGCCTTGTACACACCGCCCGTCACACCATGGAAGCTAGAAACACCCAGAGCCCCGTTTTTACGAGGTGAAGGTGGTGCTAGTGACTGGGGTGAAGTCAAATATGGCTTCCTATGGGAGTAATCCCATAGTAAAATCTAACTATATCGGTGAACTCCTAACCATGTACAATGGAAGGACAATACCGAGGGAAGTTAGGATAGCCCCGATTTTATCGGGGCAAAAAACTTGTTAAACCGTACGTTGATCAAGTTCAATGTATGACATACAAGCTTCCTTAACCCCGTAGAGACTACACGTAAGCTCCCGGGAAACTGGGATGAAGATATAGTCCAATCCCCGCAGTAATGTGGGACAAGATTGCGTAACAAGGTAGCCGTACCGGAAGGTGTGGCTGGATCACCTCCTTTCTAAGGAGTTAACATCTCGATATTTTTTACGCTTTGCGTAAAATTATTGACACACTCCTAAGGTCGTTACAAATAAATTTGCCGCATGTTAGTGGTGTTTAAGCAAGACTAATTGACTCTTGTTGAAATCACTGACTGATGCTCAGTTTTGAAAGACAAAATGCCCCGGTGAAATGGGGCGATAAAATAAAACCAACCGGCCCCGGTTGGTTTTTTTATTGGCAAAAACTATTTTTTAACCGAAAAATTACTTAAAAATCGCTAATGAACATGCTAAACTGCTAACGTTGTTTATTAATTTTATAAATCCAGGGAGGTGAAAAAAAGCAAATAGCAACTAAGCAAATAGTAACTAAGTGAAAAACACTAAGTCACTTAATTACTTAGTCGCTTAGTCTCTCAATACAAAGGGGGAAAATAAAATGGCAAAAGTAACAATTTTAGGTGCAGGCAACGCAGGACAAACCGCCGCTTATCACTTTTCTTCAAAAGGACACGAAGTATGCCTCTATGAACATCCTAATTTCGCTAAAGCACTGGACGCAATCGAAGCCAACGGCAACATGATTGAAGCACTGGGAGAATTCAAAAAAGGCGACATCGTCATAAAAGGATTGATCCCGGGTAAAGCTAAAATTGCCAAAATTTCAAAAGACATCAAAGAAGCAATGGATTTTGCCGATACCATCATCATGCCGGTTCCCGCCTTTGCTCAAGCTAATATTTTCCAACAGGTAATGCCGTATCTGCGCGATGGTCATATGTTAATTACTCTTCCCGGAAACGAATCTTCTTTTATTTTTGCCAAAATGATGCGCGAAGCAGGGATCCAAAAGAACGTACTTTTCTGTGAAGGAGCTTCCATTCCTTATGCCTGCCGTATCGTAGGCCCGGCCAAGGTATTTATTGGCGGATTAAAAGAAGCTTTTGAATTTGGCTGTTTCCCAGCAAACCGCACCGAAGAAGCGGTAAAGCGCGCCAAAGAAGTACTTCCGCTTAACCTGGATGTTAAGTCAAATGTAATTGAAGTTCATTTTTATAACTTCAACATGATTGTGCATCCATCCACCGCCTGTTTAAACATGGGCGCTTTTGAAAGCCGCAACGGTGAATTTTATTTCTACAAAGAAGGCATGTCTCCATCTACCAGTAAAGTCCAGCAAAAAATGGATAACGAAAGAATTGCCATTGGAGAAAAGCTGGGCTTTAAAAATATCATGACCTTTGTTGAAGCCATTAACCTCTGGTATGGGCTAAAGGTAAAATCAATTCGTGAATTTGCCGAAACCACTCCTATTCACAATGCATTCGGACACGATGCTCCGAAGAGTCCTAAAGAAAGATATATCAGTGAGGACACACCTTACGTTTTAGTCCCAATGCATGAATATGGCAAGCTGGTTGGTTTGTCCCACCCCGCCATCGAAAGCATAATCAATATTTCCGATATTTATAATGATGTTGATTATTTCACCGAAGGCCGCACCTTTGAAAAAATGGGAATCGCAAGTCTAAGCGCTAAAGAAATATTAGCTTATGCTGATACGGGCATATTAAAGGCCAAAAAGAAAACCAAACTGGTTAAAAAAGACGCAAAAGCACGCCCGCAGCTTAATGCATAGGAGGAAATAAAATGGATAAAGGAGCAAAAATTTCTCTGGTTGGGACCGGAAGAGTCGGATCGGCGGTGGCCTTTAGCACCTTAATCAAAGGGTTAGCTAAAGAAATGGTATTGGTGGATTATAACCCCAAAGCCGCAGAGGGCGACGCTTTAGATCTTTTACACGCCAGCTGTTTTGCCCAACCGGTAGATGTGCGCGGCGGGGATTATCCCGATACCAAAGATTCAGATATCGTAATCATCAGTGCCTCCATCCCGATGAAAGATATTAAATCCCGCCTGGATCTTTGCCAGGGTAACGTTGAACTCTTTAAACAAATTATTCCAAAAATAGCCCAGGCCAGTCCCAATGCAATTATCATCCTCATCACTAATCCACTGGATATTATGACCTACGCAGCTCTTAAAATATCCGGATTTCCAAAAGAGCGGGTAATCGGCACCGGAACCTTAATCGACAGCGGTCGTTTTCGTTCCTTAGTGGCCAATGCAGCCCACATCAACCCCGAAGAAATCCATGCCTACATCATCGGCGAACACGGTGACAGTCAATTTCCGGTTTTAAGCAGAGCAAATGTAGGAGGAAGAAAATTCAGGGAACGCGCCAAACCTAAAATTGAAGAATTTTTTGAACAAACCAAAAAGGGCGGCTATTTAGTAATGGAAAAGAAAGGTTTTACTAATTATGCCATTGCGTTATCCACCACTACACTCGTGGAATGCATTGTAAAAGACTTAAAGAAAATTTACCCGGTCAGCACCCTGGTTAATGATTATTACGGAGTTAGTGATTTATGCATTTCGGTTCCAACTATTATCGGAAGCGGCGGAGCCGAAAGAGTGATTGACCTTGAATTAGACGAAAATGAAATAAAGAAATTCCAGGATTCCGCTAAAATCCTAAAGGATATCACCACTTCATTAAAGTTCTAAATCATTAAAGGGGGCCATAATGGAAGAGTATATTGTAGGCGATAAGCGGAAACAATTTTGGATTATGGCCATTATCTCGGCCATTTCTCTGCTGATTACACTGGATTACAGCAGTTTAAACATCTCTCTTCCATCGATCGCTTCCTACTTTGGGGTAAAGGTCAGTGCCGTAGCCTGGCTGCCTACCCTATATCTTTTAATCATTACCAGCTCCTTACTTGGTTTTGGAAAACTGGGTGATATTAGTGGATACAAAAGGGTGTTTATTATCGGCGTCGGTATTTTTGCGGTGGCCGCTTTTGCCTGCGCGATTGCACCTAATTTCATGGTACTAGTAATCGCCCGTATTGTTTTATCGTTTGGACAGTCTATGTACAGTCCTATCAGCATTGCCATCCTTACTACCTTTTTACCATCTAATATGAAAGGACGAGCACTGGGGTTGTATGCTACTTTTCAGGGGTTGGGCCTGGCGGCCGGCCCACTAATGGGCGGATACATGAACACCAATTTTAACTGGCGCGGAAATTTTCTCATCACCCTGCCCCTCTCATTAATTATATTAGTCGTCGCGATTAAAATGCTGCCTTCAAAACAAGCTGCGGTTACTGATACCCGATTTGATTTTATCGGAGCAATCCTTCTATTTTTAGGTATGATCGGACTGCTTTACGCGATTAATCAAGGAACCCAGCTGGGCTGGGGAAATCCAATAATTATTGCCAGCATTCTCGTCGCTTTAGTTGGGTTTATTTTATTTGTTATTCAGGAAAAAAGAATCCCCTATCCCTTACTTGATTTTAATCTCTTTAAAAACTTAAATTTCACCTTTGCAGTCAGCGCTTCTTTCTTTGGTCTGGCCCTATACATTGGCATAGTATTTCTGTATCCATTCTATCTGCAAATGATGCGCCACCTCAACGTTGCCCAAACTGGAATAATACTAATGGTACCGTCGATTATGATGATGGTTTTGGCTCCGATTGCCGGGTCACTTTCTGACAAAATTGGCTGCCGCCGACTTTGTATGTTGGGCATGGTTTTAGCCACCGGCGCATTTGTCATGATTGCATTTCAAACCCAAACTTCCAGTATTTGGTTTATCTTTGCATCTATGTTTTGTTTAGGTACCGGCATGGGATTTTTTGTGGCGCCTAATAACAAACTGGTAATGCAAAATGCTCCCTCCGATAAACAAGGCGTGGCTTCCGGAGTCTATAAAATCTGCTTAAACGCCGGTTCTTCAATCGGCATCGCTTTATTTATGCTGGTCTTAGCACAGGTAGTACTGTTTGACGTCGCAAAAATGAATATCATGCTTACTCAGGTTAGGCAATATCCTAACCTGATGATGGCTGGTTTTCGGGGAGCATTTGTATTGGGCATTGTGCTTGGGCTCCTAACTCTGCTGTTTTCATTTTTAGCTAAGGATAATAAATAGTGGCCTTAAGCCTAGTCAGCGATAAAAGCAGGCAACGCTGGATCATAATGAGTGTAGCGTTTGCTACCTTTATGTCTATTTTAGATGCCAACATTGTAAATATTTCACTGCCAACCATTGCGCGCTACTTTAGTATCACCACTGGTCAGGTGGTATGGGTTACGATTTCTTATCTTCTGATCCAAACCAGCACCTTACTATTCTTCGGAAAAATAGCGGATCGCATGGGGGTCAATAAAATCTTTATTTCAGGATACCTCACCTTTGTGGTTGGATCTTTGATGTGCGGAATCTCAACCACAGGCGGCGCTTTAATTTTTTCGCGCTGTATTCAAGCCCTCGGTGGAGCAATGCTATACACTACTACCTTTGCAATTATCCCTAAATTCATTCCTGCCCAAAATCGAGGATGGGCCTTCGGACTGCTCTCTACAGCGGCAGCCTTGGGAATAACGGTGGGAGCTCCGCTGGGTGGTTTTATCACCGGATTCTTTTCGTGGCACTGGATATTTTTGATCAATATTCCGATTGGACTGACTGCAGTATTAGTGGCTTTAAAAGTATTACCCAAGGAAGAAGTAAAACCCAAAGAAAAGGAAAAATTTGATTTTCCGGGAGCGATCTTAAGTTTTATGGGTCCCCTCTTTCTGATTTATGCCCTCAACATGGGACATAAATATGGCTGGGGCTCCCCGACCATTCTGACGTGCTTCGCCGCCTCCGCCCTGTCATTTGTGGCTTTGATTATCCGCGAAAAATTTGCTCGCTTTCCATTACTAGACCTTAATCTTTATAAGAAGCTTGATTTCACTTTGGTAAACCTTTCGAGTTTCATGGCTTTTGCTTTTTTGGCCGGCAGCAATTTCCTGGTTCCTTTTTACCTGCAACTAGAAAGAGGTTTAGCCGTAGAATATGCCGGGATGGTCATTCTGGTTTATTCTATTGTATATATGTTTGTGGGGCCCTTTGCCGGACGGCTTTCGGACAAAGTGCGGCCGCGCCTCTTATGCTCGATCGCCATGTTTTCGGCGACACTGGCATCCTTAACTTTTGCTTTTATAATGGGACTTCCCGGACTGATTCCAGTTATCTTATTTTTAGTCTGGCTCGCGATCTCAAACGGATTTTTTATTTCCCCCAACAACAGTGAGGTTATGAGCTTAGTCCCCGCTGACAAACAAGGCATTGCTTCCGGTGCTTTTAAAACCGTTTCAAATCTGGGGATGGTAATCGGGGTCACTTTGTTTGAAGTCATTTTTGCGGCTTCAATCCCTAAAGGTATCACTCCAGCAACCTTTACCCCAGATCAACTGCTAGCTGGATTTAAAAACACCTATGTCTTTGGCAGTTTCATTTTGCTTTTGGCGTTTCTCTTTTCAATCATGGCCAGAGGGAAAAAAGTTAGCCCCAAAGCACAAACCGAATTACTGGGCGAAGTCTAAAGTTGCACCCGCATATGCGATTTGATAAAATGTAGCCTCTTCACTTCGAGTGATGTTTTATGGGCTCATAGCTCAGTTGGTTAGAGCGTACGGCTGATAACCGTAAGGTGCGTGGTTCGAGTCCACGTGGGCCCATTTTAGATTTACCGCGAACCATCGCTAATGGGCGGCGACTTTGAGGCGCCGATAGGTGCCGAGAAGTCGCCGCATCTTTTCCCTCCAACGAAAACTGATCTTCCGCCGCAGGGTCGCGCAGCGGACCGGAGGCGGCATCGACGCTATCGGAATACAATATTTTGACTTCTATAGTCTCTTTCGAATAAATGACCTTTTCGATGTGCCTTTTTATGATGACTCGTTTCTCAGTTTTACTCCGCAATTTAGACGCGCCAATAATATATTTAAGGATTTCTTGCACCCTTTCGGTGGTTATGAGTAGGTATGACCCATCTGGTTCAACTCCACTAAGGTTAGGATTACCGTTGTGATTGAGCAGGTAAATCAAACTATCAAGGTATTGTTTGTTTTTGCTTATCTTATCAAGATTATCAATAATAAATCTATCCAGCCGGTCAGCGCTTACTTGCCGGATATTACAGAACGATCGATCCCTTTTTTCAATGATTGAACAACGGTAATAGAAATATTTTGTGCGCTTATTATTCTTAACCTTGTTGCTGAATACCGCGCTCATGATCGAGCCGCACTCTTTGCATTGGACCAGTCCTGGAAAGAGTGAATAATTGAACGTTGACGATCTTTTAGGCCTGACATACTCTTTCCTGATCTTTTGAACCTCATCGAATAGCTCTCTTGAGATGATTGGCTCGTGAATGCCCTGGTATATCTCACCCTTGTGTTCGATCATCCCTGCGTGGACTATTCCTTTAAGGATCGAATCGATCGCTGTTTTGGATAGAGGCAAGCCAAATCGGTTGAATAGCTGTTTTTCTTTAAGAAGATTATAGATAGCGAATGTTGAACGTGTTTCGACAAACTTTTCAAAGATCGTTCTGACAATATCAGCTTCTTTGGGCTCGATTATTAGCTTCTTCTCCTCTCTCTTATAGCCAAAGGGAGACTTGCCGCAGCTCCACATACCCTTTTTAGCACGCTCCAGTATCTTGTCCCTGATCCTTTCGCTGATTAACTCTCGCTCGAACTGACCGAAAGTGAGCATTATGTTGCGAAGCAAGCGACCAGAGGGAGTCGAAGTGTCAAATCGCTCTGTAATGGACAAAAAGCTGACGTTGTATTTCTCAAATATCTCAATGAGTTGATAAAAGTCTTTTGGCGATCTGGTAAGCCGGTCGATCTTGTACGAAATGACAATATCTATTTTGCCCCGCTGGATATCGACCAGCATTTCTTTCAATGCTGGTCTCTCAGTGTTTGAGCCGGAATACCCCTGATCTGAATAAACTTTATAAACCTCAAAGCCATTCTGGCTTGCGATGAAGGATCTGATCTTTGATTCCTGTGTTTCGCAGGAATTGAACTCAACTTCTGCCTGATTGTCAGTAGATACTCGGGTGTAGATTGCTGCTTTCATGATTATTTACCTCCTTTCTCTGTGATAAGATATCTCAGCTCTTTTATTAAAACCCGCTGTTCTTTCATGCTGTTCAGCTTCTGGATATAAGCAAGGAATTTGTCGCATTTGACCTTTTGGGCCGTGCTACAACTATCCTCGCAATAACAACATGGGTGAATTGGATACATCGGCATACTAAACCACCTCCTTTTGTAAAACAAAGCAATGCGGCGCGAGATCAGCAGGTAGCACAGCGCCGCCACCGCAAAAGAACACATAAACCGGAATGCCGCGCCTAACTGCCTGGCGCACTGTATACAAAGAACACCGAGAAGGGCCATAAAGGAACGCCACAAGGCAGGAGCAAACTGAAACTAAACGCTGATTGCGCCCCAAAAGAGCGGAAACAACCTGCTGGCGAGGCGCACCAACCGAGGCAGAACCCCAAACGACCTGACCGCCAGAAGCCTGAAAACACCCAACCGTAGGCCGAACCGAAACCGGGAAGCCAGAAGCAGATGCCCAGGCAGAGAAAACCACCCCTGAGGCAGAAACACCTTGCTCAACCAGGGCTGAGAGGGCAAACTGATCAGCGCCAACAGCGCCGCCAGAGGCCACCTGGAAACCACGGGCCAGGAACGAGGCAACAAGCGAGGAAACAAGCGGGGAAAACGAAGCAGGAAGGGACCGGGAACCAACAAAACCAGCTAACATATGAGCCACCTCCATAAAAAAGATGGAAGTTTCACAGCATTTTCCTGCCCCTGTCACCCGCAGCGCATCTGCGAATTAGATACTGAGCAGATGCGCGAAGGGCCGGAAGGAGGCAAAAAAATTACACCGCAGCTATTTATATAACGATTTTTTTGGCGACTGGAGGAGGGAGGGGATTACATTAGAACCCAATAATGTTTATCATATCCCCGACCTTGACAGGGAATAGGCAGGAAAATGCTAGAATGGAAAAGCTGGAGGAAGAGAAAAAGAATAAAAAGGCGCATCGAAAAGTGGCATTTAGAAGAAAGAGGCATAGAAGTCTCTATATTGGATTCCGATAGCGTCGATGCCGCCTCCGGCCCGCTGCGCGACCCTGCGGCGGAAGATCAGTTTTCGTTGGAGGGAAAAGATGCGGCGACTTCTCGGCACCTATCGGCGCCTCAAAGTCGCCGCCCATTAGCGATGGTTCGCGGTAAATCTAAAATGGCTCGACCCCAACTTCCTCAAACCATCCGCCTACGTCCTTCTGACTTCGGCGGACAGGTTTGGTGCCAGGCCATCCCATTGATTATATCCAACACTATTCCATGCTCAGCGGGCGCGTACCAGGAGCCCCACTCTAATAAATGCGCGCCCGCTGTTTTTACTTACCCGCAGCAGCCCCCACTCCCCTTTGCCCTTCCTTCTGTTTTTTCCACCATCATCCTGACCTTGCCGGCGGCAACCACTTCCGCCACTGCGATGGCCTCCCTTATCTCTTCATCAGAACTGCCAATCTTTTGGGCTTTTTCCAGATGAGTCTCGTAACAGGGTTTACATCCTGCTCCCAGGGAAACCGCTGTGGCGATCAACTCCTTGGTCTTGAGGGATAGGACTCCATCTTTAAATACCTGGCGGTAAAAATCAACAAATTTTTGATTGATCTCAGGTATATTTTTTAGCATTGTTCACCTCCACTGTAATGATCATATTTTCAGGACTTTTTTCCGGCCCTTTCTTTGATTGCTGAAACCGCCTCATCTGTTGTCATATTCCTGATATCGATCGCTTCATGTTTGCTCTTGTCAAAGCCAACAGCATCAAAAGAATCACGGAACATCTTTTGCTGCATCAAGGGATCGCAGGCAGCCACATAAAGTTTTTCGATCTCTTTATTGGCTAAAAGCAGTCTAAGATACTGGTCGCCATCCTCGGCGCAGAGCTGCGGGTGCAAAGAAACAAAATCAAATAGTTTCTCTTTACGGACACGGCTCAAAACCTCGAATATTTCCATTTTTTTGAATGACGGACAAGTCCCCTGACAGACGCACATGATCAAGCCTTTCTTAGCCATATTTCGCCTCCCTTTATTTATTCTCTTCCTGTATCCACGCTTTGATCTGCTCCGGCCTGGGCAATGGTTTGCCGGAATGTTTTACTTTTTCATTGACCACCAAGCCCGGTGTCATCATGATATATTTGCCTATCTCAGCAATATCAGCGACCTTTGTAACTGCAGCTTCAACATTAAGTTCCTTTAACGCTTCCTTGACCCGGCGCTCAAGCTCCTGGCAGTTAGGGCAGCCCGGACCCAATACTTTGATCTCCATCCTTTTACTTCACCTCCTTAAGACATTCTTTGATCTTTTCCACGTCAATGATATGGCCCTGGCATTTCAGTTTGCCGTTGACAAAAATAGCGGGGGTTACCACCATGCCGAAACGGTCCGCGATCTCGTTGACATCGGTTATTTCATCGACTTCGGCTTCCAGCTTTAACTCATGGATTGCATGATGCACGTTGCGGAGCATGTCCTGCTGTTCCTCGCTCTCTGTCCCGACCACTTCAATTTTTATCATTTGCCACCTCCTAAGATAAGGTAAATCCCGCCTAGAATAACCAGGATACCGCAGATCCTTTTGACGATAACCGTTCCCTTTGACCTCTCATTCCAATTCAAATAATGCTGAACCATTTCGGTTGAAGTTCCAGCCAGCACAATGACCGAACAATGCCCGACCGCGTAAGCCGCGATCAAGACCAGGCCGAACAACAGATCAGCTGCCGACAGATTGAAGACCGCCGCGAGGATCGGCGCCATATAAGCAAAAGTGCAAGGCCCCAGCGCTAACCCGAAGATCAGGCCGAGGATAAAGGCAGCCAGCGCTCCTTTTTTCTGATACGAGGGCTGGCTCCCCAAGCCAAAGCCGGGAAACGGGATAATATCCAGCAAAGCCAGACCGACAAAAATAAAGACCGCGGCCACAAAGTAATTGCTCCAGCCACCAATATCCCCCAGGATCCTGCCCATCAAGCCGGTGATCAGGCCGATGACCGCGATAGAAATTAAAATACCGGTTGAAAAGAGAAGCGAGATCAAAAAAGCGCGCCAGGCCGTGATCTTGCCCTGGCCGTCCACAAAGCCAACGATCAGAGGCAGGCTGGCCAGATGGCAGGGAGAAAGCAAAATGCTCAATATCCCCCAAATAAAAGCGGCCAAAACCGCCAGGCCGGAGGGAGAAGAAACCGCAACGGTCAGCCATTCAAATAATCCCAGCAGCATTATTTTACCCCCTTGAGCTCCAGGACCTTGATCAGATCGTCTTTTGGAAAAAAGCCTAGATGCCGGAAATATTCTTCGCCATTCTCGTCAAGGAAAACCTGTGTCGGAATGCCCCGGATCCGGTATTTTTCAGCGAAAGGCCTGCCTGCTTCTGTCCAAACATCGTAAAAAACGACTTTGACCTGGCCTTTGTACTCCTGGGCGACCTCGTCCATGACCGGCTGCATCATTTTACAGGGGATACATTTGATGGAGCCAAGCTCAATAAAAGTAACTTTTATTCTAGAAACAGGTTTAACCACAGGCTTTGTTGACAGAGTCTTGGGCTTAGCCTGTACGACTTTTGGCAGATCCAGTTGCGCGGCCTTCGGCGTCTCGTCATGTTTATCTTCACAACCGGCAACTATCAATAACAAAAAAAATAGTATCAATATTTTGGGAACCAGTTTTAGCTTGATCACACTATTGCCTCCCCGAACTTAAAATAAATAGCCATAAACCATTCCGGCTATTGTTGACATTATGATAACCAGGCTGACATAAACCAGCATTTTCCTGGTGCCGACAACGCTTCTGATCACCAGCATGTTCGGCAAGCTCAAGGCCGGACCGGCTAACAGCAGAGCCAAAGCTGGTCCTTTGCCCATGCCGGCACCCAGCAATCCCTGCAGGATCGGAATCTCGGTTAAGGTCGCGAAATACATCAACGCTCCGGAAACCGAAGCAAAAAGATTGGCCCAGAGCGAATTGCCGCCGACCAACATTTCAATATATCTTGAAGGTATGATCCCGCTATTTGTGCCCGGGCGGCCCATCAGGAAACCAGCGGCCAGCACCCCCATGAACAGCAAGGGAAAGATCTGCTTGGCAAATTCCCAGGTTGACTCAACCCAAGTCTTGCGCTCGTCTTTGTCAAACCAGGTAAATACCTGCCAGGCAAGAACAACTAGAGCTAGGCCCGCCAAATACCATTTAAGAGAAAAAATGAGGTTCCACAGGCCGGAAGGAAATTCTGTTTTAGTCCAGGTGGCAAAAAGCAGGACCAGGATCATGGTCATAAAATACACAACAGTTTTGCTTAAAGGACGTTTTTCCTCAGGCAGTGAATTGAACATGGCTTCGTTGGCTTCGTGTTTAGCCTTTTCCTCATGCCGGTAGATGAAAGCCATGATCAAGCCGATAATAACTGAAAAAGAGACCGCGCCGAGCGCCCTGGCCAGGCCTAACTGCCAGCCAAGGACACGGGCGGTTAAAATGATCGCCAGGATATTGATCGCCGGACCAGAATAGAGAAAAGCGATCGCCGGGCCGAGGCCGGCGCCTCTTTTCCATATTCCCGCAAACAGAGGCAGGACCGTGCAGGAGCAGACCGCCAGAATTGAACCAGAAACTGAAGCAACCCCATAAGACAGGACCTTGTTCGCCTTGGCTCCAAAATATTTCAAGACAGCGGCCTGCGAAATAAAGACCGAAATTGCTCCGGCAATAAAGAACGCCGGGATCAGGCAGGTCAGGACATGAAGCTGGACATACTCCTGAAGCATGAGGAATGATTCCATGATCGCCGATTGGACGCGGGCATTAGTAAAAGGGATATAATAAGCCAGCAGGAATCCCAAAACCATCAAGAGAAATTTTGTTCGCTCCTTCATTTACTGACCCCTTTCATTAATTTGAATAGATCATCCAAAAATGAATCCAGTTCTTTCCTGTTCAGCTTATACAACCTGAATTTGCCCTCTTTGCGATAGGATACGATCTTCATTTTCTTCAACACTTTTAAATGATGGGAGATCAGATTATGAGGAAGTTTAAGCGCCTCGATTATCTCACAAACGCAAAGCTCAGCCCTCTTAAGTAAACAGATGATACTCAACCTGTTTTCTTCGCTGATATTCTTGAGCAGCAAAGAGAGCTTGGAAAGGTCTTTGTTAATACACTTATATTTCATCTGGTCCCTCCCGGGCGCGCCACAAAGGTGGCAGTGTATTTATTCTTAATGCGCTCCACTCTAGGGAAATATGAATTTAGAATGGTTTCTAAGCTGTCCAGGAATTTATTATCCTTTTTATGCCCGGATACCCGCCGGCCGCGAGGGGTCAGATCGGCTATGATAACTTTCCCCCTGTTCGCGCACACCCGGCGCATTTCCTTGATCGCTTCCGCTCTTTTCCTTATGTGGTGCATGGTATTAAAAGCCATTATCACATTGAACGACTTGTCAGGAAAAGGCAGTCTTATCGCGTCCGCACGGCAAAAATCAATTAAAGAGTTGACCTTTTCCCGCCGCGCTTCTTTTCTCGCCGCTTTTAAATTCTTCCGGCTCCTGTCTATCGCCGTCACCCTAAACCCCTTTTTAGCCAAAAGCTGGGCCATGCAACAACAATCCCCTGTGCCAACATCGAGGATCTTCCCGGCTGATCGGGACACCATTCTTACAATGGCTTCCCGATCCTGCTTATCATCATATTCTTCATTTTTTACCATTTTTCACCTGCGCCAGTTTTTCATGTCAATGGTGATTGACATTTTACACGCCAAGCCAACTTATTGTCAAGCGTAATGAGTTTTGATCAGGCCATATCACCCGTTCTTTTCGCTGGCTTTTTTCCCTGCCTGAACAATCAATTCCGCGGGGATTGTTTCATATATTTTATCGTTTACCTCAACTGTTCGGCACTCATTATCTCCGCAAACTGAGCAGCATTGACTCTTGCCGGTCGAAGCATTAAGCCAGTATTCCAGGGGCTGGCCATTGATCAATATTTTATTTGATTCCTGCGGGGACTTGCTAAATTCGGGCATTTTTATCTCTTTTTTGGTCAATCTAACCTTTACCCCTGACCGCTCAAGCTCTTTGATGGCGGAATTCAATTCTTCCTCGGTCGCTCCGCACCTGGGACAGGTCTCTTTATCAATAATTAAGCGCTGCCATTCAATAAATATTGTTTTCATTTCGCGTGATGCACCTCCGGAAATAGTTTTGGCCGGGTGGCCTTAGCGAACCAGACTAAACCCAGCATAACCGGGACCTCGATCAAAACCCCCACAACGGTAGCCAAAGAAGCGCCGGAAGACAGGCCAAAAAGAATAGTAGAGGTCGCGATAGCCACTTCAAAATGATTGCTAGCGCCGATAAGCGCTGAAGGAGCCGCGTCACGATACGGCAGTTTTATCCATTTGGCGATAAAATAACTCAGCCCGAAGATCAGGCAGGTTTGGATGAATAAAGGTATGGCAATTAAAAAGATGATCTGCGGCTGATTTATGATCAATTCACCTTTAAAAGAAAACAACAGCACCAATGTGATCAGTAAGGCAAAGATCGACACTGGCGTTAAATAATGGATAAACTCCTCTTCGAACCATTTAAATCCCTTCTTGGCGATCACCCATTTTCTGGAATAATACCCCAGCAAGAGCGGCAACCCAACGTAGATCAAGACAGACAGCACAATAGTTTCCCAGGGAATCGGCATTTTATTGACCCCTAACAACCAACCGCCCAGAGGCGCGTACAGAAAAAGCATGGTCAAAGAGTTGATCGCGACCATCACCAGAGTGTGGCCGTCATTCCCTCTGGCCAGGTGGCCCCAGATCAGGACCATCGCGGTACAGGGGGCAACCCCCAGAAGGATGCAGCCCGAAATATATGAACGGAATAATTCAACAGTCTCGCCGTTTTTGACCACTTCGACCCCCGGGATCGCCCCCTTAAAGAGAAATCCCAGGAAAAATGTCGCGATCGCCAGCATAGTGAAAGGCTTAACGCACCAATTGATGAAAAGTGTTAACAAAATCGGTTTGGGAGTCTTGCCTGCTTTCACAACTTCATGAAAATCGATCTTAACCATGATCGGATACATCATGAAGAACAGACAGATCGTGATGGGGATTGAAACTTGATAAACAGAGATCGAATCAAGGGTAATGGCCGCCTGGGGAAAAAGTTTGCCCAGTATAATACCTAATCCGATGCAGCCAACTACCCAGAGCGTCAGATATCTTTCAAAAAAACTTAGCTGTCTTTCCTCATGAACTACTGTTTTCATGTCATTCCCTTTCCAATTAACAAGATTTACATTTTTTAGCTTTTTTAAACTTCAAATAAAGGATTTTATCGAGTGCCAATAACTTAACTAGCTTCATGTTAAGCGAATAGTGCTGCCACAATCCCTCTTTCCTGCTCTTTACCAGACCTACCTTTTTCAAATATGCCAGGTGGCGCGAAACCTTTGGCTGAGGAAGATCTAAAGCCTGGAAAAGCTCGCAAACACATCTTTCTCCGTTTGAAAGCAGCTTTATTATTTTTAGCCTTGTCTTTTCGCTTAATGCGCGGAATATTTTTGCGAGTTCTTTTTCCTTCACTATATTCACCTATCCGCATATAGTTTACCACGGAATTAGCTCTATGTTAACAAAAATCGCTCCGAGCGGGGTGTGGGGCCGCGAGGAGCGATTTTTCGCTAGCTTATCTTCTATTCAGGTCCTTCTTCTTGCAACCATGAATAGTGTTGGGTATAATCAATGGGATGGCCTGGCACCAAATGGTTTGAGGAAGTTGGGGTCGAGCCATTAAAATTTAAATAATTAGGGGGGATAATTTAAAAGGGATAAACAAATAGATGGAAAAGTTAATAAACACAAAGCATAAGGGCGACCAAGGGGTCGCTCAAGTTTTATCTAATCTGCTTTCAGAAGGCTTTCAAGTAAGTATTCCATGGGGAGATTTAAGCCCCTATGATCTCATCTTAGATACTGGCAAACTTTTAAGAATACAAGTCAAATATACTTCTCGAAGAAAAAACGGAGCACTAATAATAAAAGTTGGAAGTATTACCTCCAAAAATGGCAAACCCACATTACGACCTCACGGACTAGATCCAATAGATTTCATTATTGCTTATGATTCCATTGGTCGTGATTTTTACATACTACCACAAGAAATCTGGAAAAATATTAAGTGTGGGCAAATATATTTAAGGATAGAACCATCAAAAAACAAGCAACAAAAAAATATTCATGATGCTACACATTACAAGAACGCCTGGCATTTAGTAAGATAGGATAAGCCCTCAATGTGGGCCCATATACATATATATGTATGTATAAGAAGAATCCCCCTCGATTACATTAGGGCTGAGCGAAAGTCCCCATAATAGTTGCCGAATCAAGAACTCCCGCCGCAGTAACTTTTGTATCAAAATTAGCTTTGGTAACCGAACTTGCGTCAATCGCACTACTTAAAGCATAGATGGTAATCGCATAACTGTGAGCACCGCTTCCGGCTGGCGGTTCAGGTCCATCGTATCCGGCATTTCCAACATCATTAATAATCTCGGAACAACCGGAAGGCATACTGTTATTGGTGGTTGATGAATCTCCTGCTGATAATGATGAGGTTGCAGAAGGAAGATTAACTACCATCCAGTGAACATAATTACTGGCTGAAGAATCAACCATTTTAATCGCAAAACCCGCCGCCCCGGAAGGAACATTTGACCAGGCTAAAGGAAGAGAAGTATTGGAACCATTTGTACCTGATTGCGTAGCATAAGTATTGCAATATGCAATTGGGATGGCCGCCCCATCAGTGAAAGCTGTAGATGCAATAATAAAAGATGATCCACCTCCACCGCCACCAGATGAACCAGTACTGCAAGATATCACCTGCACTCCAATCCCGACCACCAATAATGCCACTAAAATCCTAATTACATATTTTTTCATGCCGATTCCTCCCACTAACTGATGATAGCCAATTTTCACACCCAAATTAAAGATTGTCAATGCAATTTCATTTGATATAATTAAAGCTCCTTACGTGGGAACGTAGCTCAACCCCGACTAAAGTCGGGGCAAGCTGTGAGAGGTTAATTTTTTTGAGGGGGCTGTAATTTCAACCCCACTAAAAAAAGATTCATTTTCCTGCAAATTAATTAAGGGGACGTAGCTCAACTGGGAGAGCACCTGATTTGCACTCAGGAGGTTGTGGGTTCGATCCCCATCGTCTCCATTCTTAATTAATTTGCACCCCGCTAAATAATTCGTGATTCCATGCAAGTTTTGTCCCACTTCCAACGATATATAAGTGTAACCAAAAATTGAATAAGGAGGCCCCTATTATGAGTCATTTAAATGACCGAATCGTAAAGTCCCTCGGAATCGCTCTTATCCTTGTATTTTCGCTCTCAACTGTAGTGTCAGCTTTAACTATTAATAATCCTCAAGGCCAAGGTCGCGTTCCCAATATTAGACCTACGTTGGAACTGCCTCCTGATCATTCTGGTGTGATTGTAAATAGCGCCAATACTTCTGTAGCTCCTGCTAAGCTCCCTGGAAGTCAAAATATAACCATTACGGCAGATAATTCACCCACTGTTGCTAAAGCTCCTGTGGATAATAACATTAAAACTAATCCTCCTGTAGCTGCTAAGATCCCTGTAAACCCGTCCATTAAAACAGATAACTCACCTACTATCGCTAAAGCTGTAAATCCTAGCATTTCTGTAGGCGATTCCAAGAAAAGAAATCCCTCACCTACCATCGCTAAAGCTGTAAATCCTAGCATTTCTGTAGGCGATTCCAAGAAAAGAAATCCCTCACCTACTATCGCTAAAGCTGTAAATCCTAGCATTTCTGTAGGTGATTCCAAGAAAAGAAATCCCTCACCTACTATCGCTAAAGCTCCTGTAGGTACTGGCATTAAAACTAAACCTCCCACTATCGATAAAGCGGTAAAGCCTATTGATCCCGTTCGCGAAGCCAAAGCAAGTGAAGTCAAAATCATTAATAGGCCTAATATCGAAAACGAAAAAGAAACCTTCGGTAAAAAAATCACTCCGAAACAAAAGGAAGGAAACCCAAAGAAAACTCAGACTACCATAATCAACAAAAAACCAGAGCCTAAAAAAGCATCCTTAGCTAAAAAGCAAATTAAACGTAAAAAATAAGCAACTTTAAGTCTCAGACATTATAATAAACGCTCCGTATTCCGGAGCGTTTATTTTTTGGAGCGGTCCTGTGCCACCATCCCCACCTTTCCCTGCAGTACCGTATTCATAATCCCCGCCCGCTCCACCGTAAACTCCCCAAAGCGGTCATTGATCTCATCCATGGCTTTCAGGGCTAACTTACCCTTTTCTATCGATTCAAAAAGGCTGATTTGGTCTATATTGTGAATGAGGTTAGAAACCGAGACGTCTACAAAGCGCACTCCTCTGCCACGCTGTGAAAGGTCTTCTATTTCAATCTCATCATCTAATATCTTTTCCGCCAGTTTAAATATCTCGTACCCATCATCAATATAATCTTCAACTTTCTTTTGTTTGCCCCAGAATTTAAAGTCACCAAAGCCCAGTGATACATGGAGAACTTTTCCCCGGTAGTTATCGCGACGAAGGCGGCGGCCTACTTGTTCCGCCAAGCGCAGCAGATAACCTTTAACCTCATTCATATCTTTAGTGAATTTAGGCAGAGTATAAGAATGGCCCATCGATTTAGCATCGGTTTCGTGATAGTAAGGAAAAACAGTAGTAGAGCCCTGACCTTGGCCCATGGCATAAAGGTTTTCGCCATATGCGGCACCAAATCTCTTAACCAGCACATCACGTGGACACCGGTTTAATTCGCCAATGGTTTTAATTTCCATTTCTGCCAAGTACTTCTCTAGCTTTCTCCCTACTCCGCAAAGCTCTCCTACCGGCACATCCTTGATCTTTTCGGGAATATCTTCGGGACGTAAAACTACTAGGCCATCTGGCTTTTGCAACTCTCCCGCCAATTTAGCCATGGTTTTATTAGGTCCAATACCAATACTGCAGGTTAAGTTAAACCTATCTTTAATGCGGCGTTTGATATCTTTGGCAACCTGGATTGCATCCAGCTTACTAACATCCACAAAAGCTTCGTCAATTGAAAAGACTTCTACCAAATCAGTATAATCGCGCAGCATTTTCATGATTTCACGTGAGGTATAAACATACTTGGTCATGTCACCAATAACGATAATTAATTGAGGGCAAATCTTTTTAGCATCCCAGGTAGACATGGCAGTTTTAATCCCTAAAGCTTTGGCTTCGTAGGAGGCCGCGGCGACCACCGAACTTTTTTTAATGCCACCGCCTACTGCTATAGGCTTGCCCCTAAGTGCAGGATTAGCCGCTTGTTCTACCGAAGCAAAGAAGGCATTCATATCAATGTGGAGGATGGTCTTTGGCATAGGGTATACAAGTGTATACCATAAAGGGAGTTAGTCAAGGGGGAAAACTTACTCAGAACCTTCCGCATTTCCTGACATCTCTCGTACATAGCCAAGGTTACGTTGATATACCGAGTAATTTGGCTGTAATTCAGCTGCACGCACAAAATATTCTTCAGCTCTTTCGTAATCGCTTTGTTCAAGAAAAAAGATCCCCTGGCCAACCCACGCCGCTGATAACTTCGGCATCAAAGCAGCGGCTTGTTCATAATCAACCAGTGCCCCATCCGGGTCTATGGTATGCTTATCAAGTCCCCGGTTGAAATATGCCAAGGCCCGAATACCATCCTGGCCTTCTGAAGTACTAAGATCCAATACTACCATTTCACCAAAATTATCATGGTAATATTCATCGCTACGGAAATCTCCCTGGTCATAATTAAATTGTAGATCCCCATCATTCCACTGTAAAAATACGTGACCGGGAACATAAACCAAAGACAACTCATTATTATCATTCAATCCCAGCTCTTGAGCCGCCGCTAATATAAATAAACTTGAAGTATCACAGTCAAAATTATTTCCTAACAGATCTTCAACAAATAAATTATCTTCATGTTCTCCCACGTTAAAGTTTCTTTCTTTAACTAAATATCCTAAAATATCGCCAATCCTAACTTCGGGAATGGCATCTCTTCTTACATAATCGCTTAGCCCATCTAGTAACTCAATAAACTTCTCGTACGCTTCCTCCACAACTTCATACCCTACTCTTTCTACTTCAATGGCAAATACCTTGCGCAAAACATTATCGGGAGATAATCCATTAAGGAGGGCAGCTAAGCGAGCATCAACTACCTCAACATCAATTGACTCTTGAGGATAATGCCACGGATAAACGCCAATGTCGCCATCGGAAGTTGGCGCTTTGATATTTTCTTGAACAGGTTGATCTTGATTTTGACGAGCATGAATCTCGTCTAAATTATATCTTGGTATATTTTCGCCTATTCTTATGCTCATGATTTTACTCTCATGGGAATCATTACTCCTCTAAATAAATACACTTACACCCTAATTTCTCTAACAAAAATTTAGGGTGCTATACATATGTATTATCGACTTTTGAGAGGCAAAACTTGCATGAAATTCGTTGATTTACAGCGGAAATTTAAGGTGATGAATAGACTTTGTGCAGACGCCAGGAAATTTGCTTGGAATTAAACGCTAGTTCGTAAGAATTGGATCCGTCGCTCACCGCAAACCGGGTAATTTTTTCGTCACCCTGATAATCACTCCAGGTATAGTTGATGCTGCGCACATCGTACTTACGATCTTCCCAGACAAACCACCGCGGCAGCACCTGGCCCTTTTCAAAAATGACAGCTACTTTGATTTTAGCATCAACTTTCATAAGATTTAATTATGTGGAAAATTTAGAACTTTCTAAATAATCCTCTCACGATCCCCTGTACGGCCACATCTTTAACGTAGATGGGTTCCATTTCGGAGTTAGCCGGCTCAAGCCTAACGCGAGTTTTTTCGCGGTATAATCTTTTAAGTGTAGCCGCTTCATTATTAACTAATGCTACCACTACTTCGCCATCGTCTGCGGTATCTCTTTGCTCTACTACAATAAAGTCACCATTTACAATATGATCTTCAATCATACTATTACCTTTAACCTGTAAAACGTAACACGGACGGCGGCCTACCAGCGCCCCTGGAACTTCAATTTCTTCCCGCTCTTCTACTACCTGAATTGGTGCTCCAGCAGCAATGTATCCTAAAAACGGAAGCGTAACCGCTGAAGACGCCGCATCCGAAATAACTTTTATCCCGCGGGAAACGCTTTCTCTTACTATATAACCAGCCGCTTCCAATGCTTCAAGATACTTCTGCCCTGCCCGCGGCGAAGAAAATTTAAAAGCCCGACAAATTTCGCGAATCGACGGCGGGTAACCTTTTTCCTTTATACAAGTTTTGATGTAATCTAAAATCTTTTGCTGTTTTTCGTTTAACATATGATTCCTCCTTTTTTTGGGGTTTAGACGCCCCGTAAAATCGAGGCGCCTAAAACTCCACCCCCTCCCTTGGATCGGCGTATTATTACCTTGGTATACGATTGTATACTATGCCATAATTTTGTCAAGGGTATTTTTTAATCTGTACAGGTTTACAACCTACATGCTATAATTAATCATCACCTTTAAGGAGGAAAAAGCATGAAAAAAGTATTAGTATTTTTGGTTTTAGTTTTGTTTGCATTAATTATTGGAGGATGTTCGTCATCTAGTTCGGGAGGGGGAGATTCGTCTGATATTCCAGTATCAACGCTAAACACAAACATTGAATCTATGGCAAGTACTGGATCATCAATTGGAGACACAGCTATCTCTGCAATAGGAATTTCTCCTCGCGGAGTAAGCGCATTAACTACAACCTACGTTTCTGATGGATGGTGGTTAATCGAGGATAGCGTAACTTCGGGAAGCATATCATATACCCGTTCATATCACGCCAGAGCTTACGTTGGTAGCTCATACGTTACTCCTTCAAACATTGGATCGGTTACTTCAAGCATGATAACTAAAGCTCAAATTTATGGGTCGATTTCAATTAGCACCGGAACAATGAACATGACCCAAACTCTCGGCTCAAGCGCATCTGATTATATTGAGTATGACTACTCAATCAACAAAATGAATGGAACCATTGCCAGTTCCGGAACGTACGACGGCGAAACTTTTTCGGTTTCCATGACCTTTACCAATGTCACAAAAACCTCCTCAGGAATGTTTGGAACCATAACCATCACCTTGAATGGAACATCCGTAGCTACCTGTGTACTCAACGGTACCACTGGCACTTTAACTTATAGTGGTACTTACGGCAGCTTACCACCCCATACATTTACCATAACCTAATTTCTAATACTATATAGCGTTAAAAAAGCCCTGGTTTATTCCGGGGCTTTTTCTTTGGAAATATTCCTTGACACTACCCCCTCCCCTACTGTAAAATTAACATCACTTTTTCAATAAAAGTAAGTATGACACAAAAAAATCACACTTGACCCGTTTCCAAATGCATTAAGTCATTAGCAAAAGCGCTTAATGCGCTTTTTTTGTGTCTAAAAAAGCTGAGATAGTTTAGAAAATTGAAAAGTTAATAGTTTTTTAGGTAATCCATTCCAATGCCGAATAAAGAGTTAAATTAAAGAGTTAAATCTTGCGTATTTATGTATGAATGAAGGAAGAATGGATCAAGTATAAAAGGGCGCACGGAGGATACCTTGGCACTATCAGCCGATGAAGGACGCGACTGGCTGCGATATGCCCCGGGGAGCTGTCAAAGTAGCTTTGATCCGGGGATTTCCGAATGGGGCAACCTGTTACGAGTAATATCGTAACGTTTTTCGATAACCCAGCGAACTGAAACATCTTAGTACCTGGAGGAAAAGAGACAAATTTTGCATTCCCAAAGTAGTGGCGAGCGAAATGGGAGGAGCCTAAACCTATACAATGCCAAGCTTGCAGGTTTTGTTGTATAGGTGTCGCGGGGTATTTTTTCTACAAACTGCAAATTGTAGGGAGAGTAAAAAACTTATCGTTTAGTTGAATATAGTTGGAAAGCTATAACCAAAGAAGGTGAAAGTCCTGTAAGCGAAAAATGATAAACTCTCTTAAAATATTCCCAAGTACTATGGGACACGAGAAATCCCTTAGGAATCTGGGTGGACCATCACCCAAGGCTAAATACTAGATAGTGACCGATAGTGAACTAGTACCGTGAGGGAAAGGTGAAAAGAACCGCGGAAGCGGAGTGAAATAGAATATGAAACCGTGTGCCTACAAGCAGTAGGAGCTATGACTTCGGTCATAGTGACTGCATGCCTATTGAAGAATGAGCCGTCGACTTACTGTTGCATGCAAGGCGAAAGCCGAAGCGAAAGCGAGTTTTAACAGAGCGATTAAGTATGCAGTAGTAGACCCGAAACTGCAGCGACCTAGCCGTGGTCAGGATGAAATCCCGATAATATCGGGATGGAGGTCCGAACCGGTTGATGTTGAAAAATCTTCGGATGAACTGCGGCTAGCAGTGAAAAGCTAAACGAGCTCAGAGATAGCTGGTTCTCCTCGAAATGGTTTTAGGGCCAGCCTTAAGTAAAATTGCTTTGGGGGTAGAGTACAGTTTGAACTAGGGGGCAGGAATGCCTTCCAACTTCTTGCTAACTCCGAATACCAAAGTTAAGTTTCTTGGGAGTGAGAGTCCGGGGGATAAGCTCCAGGCTCAAAAGGGAAACAGCCCAGACCATCAGCTAAGGTCCCTAAATGTATGCTAAGTGGATAAGGTAGTTGAGTCACCAAAACAGCCAGGAGGTTGGCTTAGAAGCAGCCATCCTTTAAAGAAAGCGTAACAGCTCACTGGTCGAGTGATTTTGCGCCGAAAATACACGGGGCTCAAGCATACTACCGAAGCTATGGATGCCCCGATTTGATCGGGGCGTGGTAGAGGAGCGTTCCGTTTTAGGTTGAAGTCGCAGCGCGAGCTGCGGTGGACGATACGGAAGTGAGTATGACGGCATAAGTAACGAAAAGATGAGTGAGAATCTCATCCGCCTAAAGTCTAAGGTTTCCTGGGGAAGGTTCGTCCGCCCAGGGTAAGTCGATATCTAAGCTGAGGCCGAAAGGCGTAGGTGATTGGCAAACGGGTTAATATTCCCGTACCACCTTGTAGAGTTAACACTAGGAGGGACGCAGAAGGGTAAGTCATCCGCTTATTGGATTGCGGTCTAAGTACGTAGGGGGTAAGGTAGGCAAATCCGCCTTATATTAAACCCTGAAGTACAAATGGGACCCTGACTTCTAGTCGGGGGAACTGACTGATCCCACGCTGACGAGAAAAGCTTCGAGTGTTTTTACAGGGTGATCGTACTATAAACCGACACAGGTGGACAGGTAGAGAATACTAAGGCGCGCGAGAGAACTCTCGCTAAGGAACTCGGCAAAATGGTTTCGTAACTTCGGGAGAAGAAACGCCCTAGTAGAGTGTCAAAGCTCGAATGGGTCACAGAAACCAGACTCTTGCAACTGTTTAACAAAAACACAGGTCTCTGCAAACCAGAAATGGGAAGTATAGGGGCCGATGCCTGCCCAGTGCTGGAAGGTTAAGGGGCGAGCTGAGATTATATCAAGGTTCAAACCGAAGCCCCAGTGAACGGCGGCCGTAACTATAACGGTCCTAAGGTAGCGAAATTCCTTGTCGGGTAAACATTGGTCGGTCTTTTTCATATTTTGAAAAAGATTACTTGCCCGAATTAAGTAGTGATACTTAATAAGTAAACCAACTCATAACGGTGAACCCTAAGTTGTGAAAGCAATATGGGAATACCGCGGGAACCATTAACCATAAAAGGTATATGGACCTGTAACGACTGATCCGAAAGGAGAGGTTTCTTGTTATAATGCAAGGAACAACACGTTGGCTCTTGTTAAGAAAGAGGGTGTCATGGATTTTGCATCGTTTATTTCTGGTTTTGTTGATGGAGAAGGATGTTTTTCTGTTTCTTTTAACTGGCGTTTAAAACTTACGCTAGGAATAGAAGTAAGGCCATCTTTTTCAATAAGCCAGAACAAAAGAAGTTTGGAAATTCTAAATAAAATACAAAAGTATTTTAATTGTGGAGGAATAAGCTTTTCAAAAAAAGATCAAACTTATAAGTATGAAGTAAGATCTATTGAAGATTTAATAAGAAAAATTATTCCACATTTTGAAAAATATCCACTTCAAAGCAATAAAAAAAATGACTTTGAAAGTTTTGTATTTATTTGTTGTAAAGTTTTTAATAATCAACATCAGAATGTAAATTATTTAGAGCAGATTATTGAAAAAGCTTTTAAAATGAATCCAGGCGGAAAAAGAAAAATAACGAAGGCAGAACTCCTAAAACACCTAGACAAGATGAAGGTATAGTCTGATTCTAGTTGAAAGACTAAGACAAAATGAAGTTCCGACCCGCACGAAAGGCGTAACGACTTGAGCACTGTCTCAACGAGAGGCTCGGTGAAATTGGATTATCAGTGAAGATACTGATTACCTGCAGAAGGACAGAAAGACCCCGTGGAGCTTTACTGTAACTTGGCTTTGAGTTTCGAAATAATTTGTGCAGGATAGGTGGGAGGCTATGAGATCGCGACGCTAGTTGCGATGGAGCCATCCTTGAGATACCACCTTAATTCTTTTGGAGTTCTAACCACATACTGTGAAACCAGTTGTGGAACAGAGTCTGGTGGGCAGTTTGACTGGGGCGGTCGCCTCCTAAACGGTAACGGAGGTGTCCAAAGGTACCCTCAGAGCGGTCGGAAATCGCTTGTAGAGTGCAAGAGCAGAAGGGTGCTTAACTGTGAGGCATACACGCCAAGCAGGAACGAAAGTTGGGTCTAGTGATCCGACGACACTGAATGGAAGGGTCGTCGCTCAACGGATAAAAGTTACCCCGGGGATAACAGGCTTATCTCCCCCAAGAGTTCACATCGACGGGGAGGTTTGGCACCTCGATGTCGGCTCGTCGC
>JAHJIW010000014.1 GCA_018823125.1 Candidatus Margulisiibacteriota bacterium
ATACGACGAAAGCGACGTGGCAACTGCGGAGTCTTCTTTAGCAGAATTCTTAATCATGCCCGATTTAACAATATCAGGCGTTACCAATTATCCTAATCCGTTTAATCCCAATGATCGAACAACAAAGATTAGATATAAATTCTGATGCCGACCATTACTATTTAAGTTATGTTCAACCGCTTTTTGGCGGAACGGTTGGAGTCAGCTGGATTCAAATCGGATTGGGAAGTATTGCACAAACTTCTTCAGAAGTTTCGTCTAATAATGAAGTGGTTAATTTAAGTATGTTTAGTTATTTTTCGAATGCATTTTTGTTTTCATACGGAAGAGAAATTGTGGATAATCTTTCGTTTGGCTTAACTGCCAAATATATCACTTCGGATATGACCCAAATCCAGGGTGGTCAGGCTTATGGCTACAGCATTACTCCGGGAATTTTGTATAAAGTATTGCCCGGATGGACTTTAGGCGTTAAAGTTGATGAAATTCTTAATGAACAATCCTGGGGAACAGGGATGATTGAAAAAGTGCCCCCCAAATTAAGGCTGGGTGTGGCATGCGATGCGGCAAAGATTGGGCTGTTTGCGGTTGATTTGAGCCAGATTTTAGATTCAGGTTATTCTACCGAAGCGGCAGCCGGTTACGAGTGGAGTAGAAATGGTTTATCCATTCGGGTAGGATACGGAAGCGATTCATTATCCGCGGGTGCTGGTTTTGAGGTTGATAATATCTCTCTGGATTACGCCTACGTTAAGCAAACAGCGCTTTCGCAAGATAACGTGCATAGGGTATCATTGTCAGGAAAATGGTAACTAATAGTAACCAGTTTACAGAAACCAGTAACCAGAGGGTTGGGGAGGAGCCTGGTTGCTGTTATCCGGTTACTGGTTACTTACAAGATGTGTAGTTGACAGCTTTATGTTTACGGTATATGGTTATCACCGTTGGGGTGGCTGGGAT
The DNA here is from genome assembly GCA_018823125.1 of Candidatus Margulisiibacteriota bacterium. Classification (GTDB taxonomy): domain Bacteria; phylum Margulisbacteria; class WOR-1; order JAHJIW01; family JAHJIW01; genus JAHJIW01. The sequence goes on from JAHJIW010000014.1 coordinate 961, forward strand.
AATCCATTGGTGCAAAGCATATAGCAGGGAGGTTTTATAAGTGGAATTAGGCGGAATTTCTAAACAAAATAGAGAAATGTTAGGTGTTTTAAATAGGAAGGTAAAAGGTCCCTTTGATCTTGATTTTGTTTCAAAAATACTGAGTATTTCAAAAGCAAGAGCAAAAAATTTAGTGGTTTTTTGGGTGAAGCAGGGTTGGCTCACGAGAATTAAAAGAGGACTGTATAGTACCGTTTCCCTGGGTACGATTCGGCCGGATGCTCAGAAAGAGGATCCGTTAGTAGTTGCTGATGCGGTTTTTGGCCCGTGTTATATCGGCGGGTGGAATGCCTGTGAACATTGGGGTTTTACTGAACAGATATTTAATGATGTGGTAGTTTTTAGTTCTCGAAGATTTAACAAAAAAACGCAAAAGATTCAAGGAATAAATTTTATTATTAAAACTGTAAAGAAAAAAAGCTTTTTCGGATTAAAATCAGTTTGGCAGGGAGTGAATAAAATATCAATGTCAGACCCGGTCAAGACAATTGTCGATATTCTTGATGATCCCATGCTTGGCGGGGGCATCAGAAATATTGCACTGGTTGTCAGAGAATATTTTGACAGCGAAAGTAGAGATGATAACAAATTGCTGGAATATATAATGAAGCAGGGCAATCGGGTTATTTATAAAAGGCTGGGATATTTAATGGAATATTTTAAGATTGAGGCGCCTGAAGTTTTGATAAGCTGCAGCAAATTATTAAGTTCTGGTTACTCAAAACTTGATCCAAGTTTGCCGGATAAGGGAAAATATATGCGACGATGGAATCTTAAAATAAATGCAGACCTCAAAGGTGTTTCTTGAATGATTAGTTATGAAAACCTTAAAAATCTTGCTACCGAATGGGGAATCGGTGAGCATGTAGTTGAGAAGAATTATGTTATTGGTTGGGTTTTGTGGGGGATTGGGCAGGATAAAGATGTTGGGCATCAGTGGATTTTTAAGGGCGGAACCTGTCTTAAAAAATGTTATTTAGAAACATACCGTTTTTCCGAGGATTTGGATTTTACTGTTATTCAAGGCGGCCCGATTGAGATTGAAAATGTTCAGCCAATATTAAAACGTATTCTTGATCGGGTGCATGATGAGTCGGGCATAAATTTTTCGTTGCGTGAGCCGCTGGTAAAGAAAAAGCGTTTTCCATTTTACGCGGAAGGAAGAATTTATTATCAGGGGCCCAGAAACGCACCATCCCCCGCGAGCATAAAAATAGATTTATTATCATCTGAAAAGATTGTGCATGTTCCGGTTCGTAATAATATAGCTCACAGCTATCCTGATGATTTGCCTAAAAATGCCAAAGTCATGTGTTATTCATTAGAAGAAATATTTGCAGAAAAAATTCGGGCAATGGGTGAGAGGAGTATGCCGAGGGATCTCTATGACATAGTATTTCTTTTTAGGGAAAAGCTTAACAAAGTAAAGGGTGCGCTGGTTAAATCGCTTTTAATTGCCAAGTGCAAAACAAAAGGTGTGCCTATTTCAACATTTGAGCTTATCAAGAATTCGCCGGGTCTGGAGGAGCTAAAAAGCGAATGGGCTAATATGCTGGCTCATCAACTGCCGGCTTTGCCCCCATTTGAGGAATATTGGAATGCACTGCCCAATTTATTTGATTGGTTGGAAAATAAATATCAGTTGCCGGAACTTGAACCGATTAAAACTAAGGCGGGCGATGAATGGATATCTAAACCTGTTGGAGCAACCTTAGAATTAATTAGGAAAAAGCCGGTTGAGGCGCTGCGTTTTGCGGCTATAAACCATCTTTGTGTTGAGATGAAATACAGGAAACAGGGAACTTATCTGAAAAATTATGTGATACAGCCGTACGCTTTAAGGCAAAGCAAAGAGGACAATATTATTTTATATGCCGTAAAAGTAAATGAGTATCGGGCAAAGGCTTTTCGACTGGATTGGATTGAAAGTGTTAATTTGACAGCCAATCCGTTTAAGCCCAAGCACCCGATCGAATTTCCTGAATTTGGTACCGTTTATGCGCCGGCGATTGCATAGTAACCAGATAACAGAAACCAGTAACCAGTAACCAGAAGGGCGGGGAGGGGTCTGGTTACTGTTATCCGGTTACTGGTTACTTACAAGAAAGGGGTTGTATTAATGAAAAAAGTTATCTTAATAATAATGGTTCTCTTAGCTACACAAAGTTTATCTTTCTCGATGGATGTTCCTCCCCAAACCTCAACCATTGAGGTTATCCCGGAAGTCGAATTTTTAAAATCATATGGCAGCGCGGGAAGTGCGGATGGGCAATTTTTCCTTCCATCCGATGTATATGTAACTACCGTAGGAAACCTCACTACCAGGCTAAACAATATTTTTATTACAGATACGGGGAACAACCGGATTGAACGCCTGGATAAAGACGGTGATTTTGTTTATCAGTTTGGAAAGTTTGGTGCGGAAGGCGGCCAGTTTAATTCTCCATCCGGCATCGTAGTCGATTTTAACTATTATATTTATGTAGTTGATAAAGAAAACAGTCGCATACAACAATTTGATATCTATGGTAATTATGTAAATTCTTTTGGCAGCTTCGGAAAAGAAGACGGAGAGTTCGAGGATCCGTATGGGATTGCTATGGATAGTATCGGCAGGATTTATATAGCAGATTCTGGAAACGATCGTATTCAAAAGTTCGAGAGCCGTGGATCATTTATTGAAAGCTTCGGGAGTTTTGGCTACGGTGACGGGTTTTTTGACGGTCCATTGGATGTTGCAATTGATAAAGCATCAAATATCTATGTAGCTGACACGGGCAATGATCGGGTGCAGGTTCTGGATGAGTTCGGCAAACCAATATTAATTATTGATCAATATTTAAAAAGTCCATCTGCAGTTTCTGTAGATGATTATTATATTTACGTAAGCAGCAGCGGAGATGATAAGGTTGTTATTTTTGACAAGCAAGGCAATTTTGTTCTTTCTTTTGGCGGAACCGGAACCGACCCGGGGGAATTTAATAATCCTCAGGGAATTTCAGTTTCCGAAAATTATGTTTTTTATGTAGTTGACTCAGGTAACCAGCGAATCCAAAAATTTAAGCTCATATTGTAAAGTAACCAGTTTACAGTAACCCAAAAGAGTAACCGGTTTACAGAAACCAGTAACCAGAGGGGAGGGGCTCTGTACTCTGGTTTCCGGTTACTGGTTACTGATTACTTGTTGATAGGAGAATAGTGCGTGAAATGGATAAGATCCCCGGTGATGTGGATATTAATATTTTTGCTTCTTTTTTCTCAGTTGTGCCTGGCTGAGTTATCTCCCAAGGAAATTCGCAGCTTACCGCATGCAGCCAAATATGAAAGTAATGAATATTCAATTAACTTCAAACCAAATTATCCTCTCATTATCGGTGAAAAGACATACATAAATCTTACTACGGTTTATCCCGCCGCAGAGGTTTCAATCGAATTTAAAAAAGAAAAAACGGTCCGATTGGTGAAGGAAGGAGATCAATGGGTAGGAACCTATATTGTTCCGGAAGAAAGGCGTGAGGGTTGGTGGCCGCTTTATGTTTATATTAAATTTAAGCGAAACGGAAAAGAGGTTTTGGTTAAAAGGGAAATGTGGCACCGGGCTTTTAAACGTGAAAACCCATCTTTAAAATTGTCTTTGGGCAAAGAAGACTATTCTCCTCATATTATTTCGGCTGAGGCCTTACCGGTAAAAATTGATGTATCACAAGAAGAAGCACGCGAGGGATTAATAATCCGTGGGGACAAATCACTTGCTTTTACATCTCACTCTATCGAAGGATCAAAAGAAGGTTATACTCCTGGGGTCAGCCGGGAAGAATCTTTGCGGGTTAATATTTCAGGAAAGGTTTCCGGAACCGATGTAGATGCAAATTTGTTTAGCACCAGTACGGTTGGCACGTCTCAATTAACCGAACGTGAAGATAAAATCTCGGTCCGTTTAAAAAGAGGGGAAACCGAAGCCTATTTTGGAGATTTTACGGCAGATATTTCCGACGTCGAATTTTGTAAGTTGAATAAAGTATTGTCTGGAGTGCAGATCAGTGGTGATTATAAGCGCTTTGGATTTAAGGCATTAATGTCGACCCCCAAAGGCAGCGCCAAGCTTTATAAGGCTTATGGTAATAATACTCAGGGACCATACAGTCTTGGTTTTGCTCCGGTAGTAATTGATAGTGAACAGGTATATGTAGATGGAATCCTTCAAAAACGTGGAGACGATTATGAAATTGATTATGAGGCCGGGACGGTAACCTTTTTAAACCGTACCATCCAGGACATTTCAATCATTCGAGTCGAGTACGACTATCGTGAAACAACCTACGATCATTCTACTTACGGATTGCGAGTAAAGGGCAAAATAAACGATGCTTTATCACTTGGCGCAACTTATATTAACGATTCCGACAGCGCTGCCGGGGCAGAAACAATCAGGTCCAATCTTTCTTCTGCGGTAAATCCGGAAAGCCATTATGTCGTAGGTACCGATGGAACTTTAATCTTAGGAGATTTCCTGATAGCACAGGGAGAAGTGGCTTATAGTGAAAAAAATCTGGACATACTTTCTGCTGCCTCTACCAAAGAAGCTGGAAAAGCAGCCAAGATTAAAGCTTCTTCTCAGTTGGGTCCGGTTAATATTTCGGGAAATTATAAAAGGGTGGGGGCAAATTTCGAATCAATTAGCGATCCCGATCCAAAGACCAATATCTGGGATTATGGTGGAGAAATTGCGTATCAGCCCAATTCGTTATTTTTAGCTAAAGTTGAATCACAGTACGATAAATATACCGAGAATTCTCTTGAATACGAAATTCAAAATCGTAGAGGAAAAGCTAAAATCACACCAACCGCTTTGCCAAATTTTCATTATATTTTGGATGAACAGGAAGATAATCGAGATCCGGTAAGCGGAACCATCATTAACCGCATAATAACCAATAATCAAACCGGCATTTCTTACGTAAGCGGGCTTTTGAAAACTACTTTATCCGGAGGTGTCGAGAGAAGGTTAAATCGTTATCCTACGGAAGAGGCTACTACTTATCAAACTCTTGATCTTGGATTAGCAACTGTAGGAATCGAGAAAATCACTGCTTCAGGAAATATTGAATTAAAAACTACCGAGCTTCCGGATATGTCAAATTATGCTGCGCAAACCTATAATTTAAATTTATCGGCTTCACCTAATCAACAATACTTTGTATCTGCAGTTTTAAGTCAGGTTTATGACGAATTAAATGGTGACCGAAGTACTGCCAACTTGGCTTTCAGCGCAGATCCTTTCGATATTCTA
>JAHJIW010000015.1 GCA_018823125.1 Candidatus Margulisiibacteriota bacterium
TATACTGCTCCCCATTAGCATAAAGCCAAGTTAAGGGAGTAAAATATGGTTGTCCTGCTCAGAAGGAGGGCAATCATGAAACGGAGAAAATGGGATTCGAGAACTAAGGCAATGGTCGTCATTCAGGGGCTCAAGGGAAAAACAGTTGCAGAAATCTGCGCCGAGCATCAGATCAGCCAGGGGCAATATTATCTCTGGAGGGATCAGTTCTTGAGTAACGCGTCAAAAGCTTTTGAGGGCCAAGATCAGACGAAAAAGGAAGCTAGACTATCAAGGGAGAATGCCAACCTCAAGGAGCTGGTCGGGGAATTGACCATGGAATTAAAAAAAAGCGACGAGGCATTATCATGAAGAGAAAACAATCGGCAAAGATAGCCGAACGAAACCAGCCAATCCTGGAAAAGATTCGAGCCATCAAGGCGGATCATCCATTTTGGGGCTACCGTCGGATCTGGGCGCACCTGAAATACATTGATAAGCTTGAGATCAACAAGAAGCGTGTATTAAGGATCATGCGGGCTGCGGGCGGGCTATTGGTCAAGCCCGATCTGAAACTCAAAGCCAGACGAACCCCTCCTAGATCTAAGCCGCGTCCCACAGTGCCCAATCAATGGTGGGGCATTGATATGACCAAGGTATTGGTCAACAGCTTTGGCTGGGTCTATATTGTGCTGGTTTTGGATTGGTTTACGAAAAAGATCGTCGGTTATCATATTGGTCTGCAAAGCAAGGCCAAACATTGGGTAGAAGCTCTGGACCTGGCGGTTCAGCTGCAGTTTCCGGATGGTGTCAGAGAGCATAATTTGCACCTGATGAACGATAACGGTTGCCAGCCGACATCCGAATATTTCATGAGATATTGCAGCCTAACGGATATTCATCAGGCTTTTACCAGCTACAACAATCCTAAGGGTAATGCGGATACTGAACGCGTGATGCGGACATTAAAAGAGGAGTTGATCTGGCTTAGGGAATGGGATAGCCCTTTTGAGTTGGCCGGCGAGCTCAAAAAATGGATTGATTATTACAATGGGCAATATTTGCACTCGGCTTTAGGATACAAGGCGCCGGATCGGTTTGAGATGGAGTTTAAGGACAGCCATGTTTCTCTCTTAGTGGGGGCTTGAAAAATGGGGAGCACTACAGACAGCCATGTTTCTCTCTTAGTGGGGGCTTGAAAAATGGGGAGCACTACAATATCTTTCCCTTTAATTATTTTAGAGTGGGAAATAGTTATTACCCCGCACTTCATCAAACTCATAAATATATTGAAGAATCTGGTTGGAATTTGCTTGTGTTTCTCTTTACAATTCCTACCTTGATAAATAATCTCCTTGATTGTTCTCTTTCCATTACACAACCCAATCAAATCATGTGACAAAACATCTAACTTAATTGCTTGAGTAGTTTCACCTGGAACATAGGCTACATAACATTTTGTTTTGCGAATTTTACTGCCTTTATTATGCTTCACGTAATCAACCATACCTAGAACATCATAATTATATATCTTTATTTTTACTCCTCTCGCAACCTTCGGGAACGAATCAAATCCTAGCTTAACATCTCTGCGAACTTCAGCTTTTTCTATCAAACTAACGTTCTGGAAAAGTTCTTCATGGTAAAAAACTTCTTTTATCAATTGAGTTGCATGCTTCTTAATAAATTTGGTAAAGAAAGGTAAATAATGATGATAGGTCTGTTTATCTTCTTGAAATATTGACCAACTCAAGCCTTCACCTTCAAAAAAAGAGACAACTTTTTTGCTAAACGGAAGAGGATCATAGGACAATAATTTTAAAAATAATAAAGTAGTGAGCGGAAAAATCTCTATCAAAAAGTGAAAGAGGATACAAGTCTTCTCAAAAAAATGATGACTAAAATCCTTCCTTTTTAAAGAATAAAATGAAGGGAAAATACTTGGGTTATGTTTCACCAAAGAAACCTCTGAAGAAAGATTGGTAAGCAGAGGAGATGTATCGGTTTGTAAAAATTCTACTGTTAAAGATCTTTTTTTAACCTCTTCATACAATTCGCTTCCTTTAAGAAAAGTAAATGGGTGGACTTGAACAATCGGCAAACAATCATAAAGTTTCGATCTTAATGCCATCCACAAAGTTTGATTAATCTGATGTTTATTCTCATATGGGAAACCAATAATAAAAGAAAGCGTGACAGCAATGTCATATTTACTCAATATTGCTAAAATTTTAGGTAGCTTAGCGAGCGGCAACCGCTTCTTTATTTTTTTTTGAATGTAAGGAGAACCTGATTCAATGCCAAGGTAAATATTTCGACAACCAGCTTTTTCTAATTTTCTTATTAAACTTTCATCTAAAGCCTCCAGGCGCGCAGAACAAGTCCAGGGGATCCCCCTTCCCTTTAGCAACGATAGAAACCTTTCTATCCTCTTTCTCGAAGCTAAAAGGTTGTCATGGATAATGGGGACACAAGGATTTTTTCTATCGTTAAAAAATGAATACACTTGTTGCAACTCTTGTACTAACCTACGCGCAGATTTCATCCTAAAATTTCTTTTCCACATCTTACAGGTTGAACAAAAAGTGCATTGAAATGGACAGCCTCGCCCTGCCTCAACCTCCCCTTTATTGTACTTACTCAAATGCGGAAGCAAAGAAAAATTTAAATAGGGAAGATCGTCCAAGCTTTTTATAAATGGCCGGTCTGGATTACGGATTACTCTTTTTTTCTTTCTATAAGTAATACCTAAAATATCATTAAGCGCGGCTTCCTTCGCTAGTGCGTCCAAAATCTCAACCAGGGTATTTTCCCCCTCACCCCTAACAATTATGTCAACTTGTTTAAAAACCTTTAACACTGCTGCTTCTTCAAAAGAAACCTCCGGGCCACCAAATATTATTGGTAATTTCGGAGCAAGTTTCTTGCATTCTTTGGCGATCAGCAGAGAAACTGGTAAAGAAGCACAGATTACACCAAAACCTAAAACTTGAGGCTTATAACTTAAAATCTTGAGTGCCGCTTTCCTGAAAAATTCCGAAGTTAACTTTTTTCCGTTAAAAAGAATGTTTAGATCTACAATTAACGGCTCATGCTCAAATTGATAGACATAAGAAGCCAAGCCTAACACCCCAACCGGAACAGAAAGACTTGAATCAATATTAGGGGGCTGAATAAGGGCAATACGCATAAGTTAAATTATATAACATTTACTAGTGTTCTCCAATGTGATAACTTTGCCTCCACCTTGCCCCTTTTACCCAAAAAAGCTATACTAATTAACACTTACTATGCGTGAAAGACTAAAAACACTCAAAAACTATTTCATGCTCCTCGTTCCTTATTGGGACAAAAGTGTCCTATCCCTTTTTTGTGTAGGCATCGTAGTCATATTCGGCATGGCTACTCCCCTCATCACCAAGATCCTAATTGACTACGCTTATCCTAACCAAGATCTCTATTTATTAACCTTCCTAGTATTACTAGGTATTGTAATTTTTCTCTTTAATATGTATTTCTCAGACGTTTCAAGTTATCTTGATACTTTCATTCACCAAACGCTTTCTATCGATCTAAGAAACAAATTCTTTACTAAATTATTAAGGCTCCCCCTCCGCTTTCACTACGAGAAACAAGTAGGCGACTTAATGGTTAGGGTTACCGATGACATCGATGTCATCATAGACGCCGTAGCCGAAACCATCCCAGTAGTAATCAAAATTATCCTTCAGCTAGTCGCCCTTTTGGTCATTTGTTTAATGATAGACATAAATCTTACGATATTGGCTTTAATCGGGATCCCCTTCTACTTCATCCAAACTCGGTTTTTTGCCAAAAGGTTTGAAATTGTTCAAGAAAAATCGCAAAAAAGAGAATCCGAAATCTATACCTTCTATCAAGAAAAGATGAGCAATGTAAAAACCATCAAATCCTTTAACCAAGAGATGCATGAAACTGACCGCCTCATCGATAAATTAAAAAGAATGTTCCGTTTAGTCAGAGAAAACTTATTTTTAGGTTTATTTAACTCCTTCTTTGATGCAATCATGATTACGCTTTGGACCAGCTTTTTAGCCTGGTACGCAGGTTACCGGGTTATAACCGGCCATATTACCATCGGTGAAATCATGGCAATTTTAGTTTACTTGGGACAAATTCATCAACCATTTATGGACTTCGGCACTGTATATAAATCATTAGTTAGTAGTTTCGTTTCAATTAATCGTGTCAATGAAATCTTCGAAAAAGAACCCGAGGCATATAAAGATACGCGCACTTTCATTCTTTATGACATTAAAGGCCAAGTTAAATTCGATAACGTAAGCTTCCATTACCCCGACACCGATGAATATATATTAAAAAATATTTCCTTTAATGCGAACCCAGGTAAAGTTACCGCTCTCTGTGGAACCAGCGGAGCCGGGAAAAGCACCATTTTAGATTTATTGCTGCGCTTTGTAGAAACCAACGAAGGTGAAATATATATTGATGAATATGAAATTAAAAAGGTATCCTTGATAACACTGCGCGCTAATATTTCTATTGTTTCACAGGACGTCGTGATCTTTTCGGGAACCATCCGAGAAAACTTACAATATGGTTGTAAAGAAGTAGATGAGGAAAAAATGATTCAGGCCACCAAAGATGCTGAAATTTATGAATTCATAAAGGATACCGCTAAAGGATTTGATACCCGCATTGGCGAAGGCGGCCTGGGAATTTCCGGAGGGCAAAGACAGCGGCTTTCAATTGCCCGGGCATTATATCGCGGAGTGAAAATCCTCATATTAGATGAAGCCACTTCCGCCCTGGATAGTATCACCGAAGCTAAAATCTACAAAAACATGCAAAAAGCTCTTGAAGATAAAACTGTAATCATGATTACCCACCGCCCCTCCTCCCTCCACAATGCTGAAAAAATCTACGTAGTCCACGAAAACAAAATATGCGAGTCCGGAGATTTTGATGAGCTGCTCCAGAAAAAAGGCGAGTTTTATAAATTCTATCAAGCTCAAGTTCATGAAACCGAGGAAGAAACCGAAGAAAAAATAAAAATGAAAAAGTTAAGGAAAAAAATTGACAAGGAAAAAGTCGATAAAGAAAAAGCTAAAGAAGAGTTAAAATTATCAGATCTGGAAAAAGTGATCATGGATATGTATTACAATAAAAAACAAACTTATGCTGCAATCAGCAAAGAATTAGGCATGGAACCTTATGACGTAAACTTAATCCGCAAATCTGCCAAAGAAAAACTCGAAACCTTAAGAAAACTGGAGCTGGAAGAATGAAAGGTATAATAAGAAAACTATTTTCAACGCTTTTATCTGAAGACATGGGCAAACAAGCCCGACAGGTTGAAATCATTACCCTAATCGTTTTTATTATCTTACTGATAATCATAGTTGGACTCTGGCAATTCCAAATTGTATTAACCGCTCCAGGCGAGGCCGGCCGAGAAATCATTGGAAAAATGAATATTTTCCAACTTTTATTATCAAGGTAAAAACGGAGGAAAGAAAATGGCATCAAAGGTAAAAATACTAGTAGTCGACGACGAATTAGCGGTTCTCGAATCCTTCAAGATGATCCTGGGATTAAAAGATTACACGGTAAAAACCGCACAAAATATGGAAGAAGCTGTAATCGCAGTTGAAAACGAAAAATTTAGTATGGCCTTTGTGGATCTGCGCTTCAATGGTGAGGATATTGGTTTGGATATTCTGGCAAAGATCAAAGAAATTGAGCCCGGCCTCGAAGTGGTCATTTGCACCGCCTACGCTACTAATCAGAATAAGATCGATGCTAAAAAACGCGGCGCCATGGACTACATCAGCAAGCCCTTTATGATGGAAGACGTTTTCGGGTTAGTGGATCGGGCGTTGGGCAGTGGGAAGAAATAAGTTTAATCCCTAAAACGAAGTCGACACTGAAGAAGAAATCTTCAACTCATCCGAAGTACCACGCGGGCTATCCGCAATCTTATCTATCGAAAAATTCACTGACGTAGTTTCAAACATTTGCCAGTCGAAATTAGTTTCGATACTGATCCGATTAAAATTATTGCTCATCGTTACGTAAGCCATATCAATACCCAATAGCTGAGTCGGAGAAATATAATACCTACCCCTTAACAGGTAACTATCAGCTCCCTGCAGAGTAGTTAAATACTCCGTAGGATCCGTGATTACACTCATAAAATAGTCATCCCCTATTGACTGATAACCAATAGAAATACTATGTCCGTAATCCTCTGAATAATATGTAATGGCATATTGAGCTGCAGATAAACCTTCATTAGTAGTAGAACCAACTATCGGCAGCACGGCGCTCGCATTAGTAAAATTAACCGAAGCTAATTCAGCAGAAAGTTCGAGGAAATTAAAAAGACTAATTTTTAAACCTCCGTATCCCTGGGTTGCCCTGGTTGGCATCGTATAAGTAAAAGTAGGATCCGGCATATCCGTAACCAAACTACCGGCAACCGTAAGATCCACCATTCCTAAAAATCCGGTAAACCGAGGAGTAAAACTAACCGTACCATAATTTGAATCTTGTGAAAGATCACCTAAATATGCAATTTTTCCAAACGCACTTTCCATATAAAACAGCGGATTATAATACCCAGTAATAATTACATCTAAAGGATGGCTAGTGGAATAAGTATCTACGTATAAACTATTACCAAATGGACTATAGCTTTGATAATAACTAGTGCGGCCCATCTGCAGCGCCAGCGGTCGATATTGTAAGGTTGCATACGCGCTATCAATATATGCATCGCTGGCGGTAGTAGTATCACCAAAATAATAGGATGAGTAAAGCGAAGCAAAAATCGATAAGATTTCGTTTAATCGGCGGTTAAACGAAAGGCTTAAACTTTGATAAGCATATACGTTATTTAAATCCTGGCCAGGTGCGACGCCATCGGTAATTTGCGAAGCAGTAAAATTAGTAGACAGCAGAACTTCGAAACCATATTCAACCGGTTTACGATAAACCACTTCGGCATCTTTCAAGGCAACATATACCCCATGAATCATATTTACCGTAAAATACGACAATTCGTAGCGATTAACTAAACCATCCCCATTAAAGTCTCGATCTTTACCTCCCGGAAGAACGCCTAACTTAATTAACTTTTGAATCGTCTCGTAGGCAAAGTTATCTTCTGGAACATCCGCATATCCTCGATCTGCAGCTGCCGGTTGGAAAGTAAGAATACTCGATAGAACATTTTCAATTGCAGAAAACATAAAGTAGTTCATCTGATAGCGATTAATTCTGCGATTTCCATTAAATAGTTCACGCTGGTTGCCGGGAGGGATAACTCCCAACGCAATTAATTTTTGAATTGAGCGATAGGCATAATTATTAACCGGTACATCTTTATAAGCGCGCTCCGGGCCCGCTTCGGGAAGTTCTTCGCCCTGGTTGGTCACCATTTCCTCAATTAAACTACACAGGAAATACATTAAATAGTATTTATTAATCTCCTCATCGCCGCGAAATTCTCTGCCCTTCCCCGGCGGCAGAATCCCCGCATCAATTAATTCGCCAATCGCCTGGCGGGCATAATGAGCTTTAGGCACATCGGTATAACCAATAATGATTTCTTTTTCCGCTTCTTCTTCATCTGCTTCAGGAGTTAAATAGTAATAATCTAAGATGCGAGCCACCGCTACCGCCATCTGATAACGGGTAACCAATTTATCACCATTGAATTTTCCCTGCCCGCTCAAAATCCCCGCCCCAATCAACTTTTGAATATATGGATAAGCCGGATGGGTTTCGATAATATCGGCATAGCCCTGATCCGCCGCGGCTTCAGGTAAGCGGGCCCCTTCCAATTGTTCTACAAATGCTGCTAGATAAGAAAAGAAAACATAGCGGGTAAGGTCTGTGTCCCCTCTGAATAATTTTGATTCTGGCACCTCGAATAATCCCATTTTAACCAGATTAACTACGGCCTGGTAAGCATACTGATCTTCAGGAACGTCAGTATAAAAAGCTTCGAGGGTAATAGCTTCAACTTCTTTAATTTTCCCCGAATGCTTGAGAATATGATTAAAAATAGCCGCCATCTGATACTTATTAACCGGATCCTGGCCATGAAACTTAAAATCAGCTGAGTAGTTAATGATCTCGTAATCCAGGAGTTTTACAATAGAAGGATAAGCCCAGTGCTTTTGCGGAACATCCAAAAAGTCAGCATATACCGGGATAGTAAATAACACTAATATCGATAGCATTAGTACTATTTTTTTCATTAAAAGTTATTATAACACAAAAAAATTTAGCAGCCAGTTGTTCTTGACCCTTATCCATTGATAAAGCTATAATGCTGGCGTGCAGATAAAATTAAATAAAATTAAAGATATTTTTACAAATTACCCCATTGAGTTTTCATATGTATATGGTTCTATGGCAAAGGGAACTCCTCGTTCCTGGAGTGATCTGGATATTGCTTTAATTGTTACGGATAATATCCCTCCGGAACAATATCTCGAAATTGAAACGGATGTTTCAAAAAAAATTGATGAATTACTACCTAACGTTGAAAGTGACGTAAGGATTTTTAACTACGCCCCATTGAACTTTAAGATACAAATAGTGCAGGAAGGCAAATTACTATATTCAAAAAATGAAAATAAAAGAGTAAATTTTGAAACTCAGGTTCGAGATGAATATTTTGATTTTCTCCCCCTTCGCAAAGAATATCAAACTTCCTTCTTAAAAGGCATAGAAAAAGGAGGCCTGTTATGGTCAACCCCGAAAAAATAGAAGGTTTACTTGAAAAATTGCAAACCTATGTCAAACAACTCAATGAATTAAAAAAATTATCAAACAAAGAATTAACCGGTAAATTTACTAATTTAAACAGCGCCAAATATCTTTTTCAGATTGCCATCGAATGTTGCCTGGATATCGGCAATCATATCATCTCATCCGAAGGATACCGTTCCCCTGTTAATTACAAAGATATTTTCAAAGTACTAAACGAAAATAAAATATTACCGGACCGCTTTACCGAAACCGCCCTTTCCATGGCAAAATTCAGAAATCGATTAGTGCACCTTTACTTTGAGATTGACGATATTAACTTATATAAATACCTCCAGGAAAACTTAAAATACTTTGACGAATATGTAAAGTATATTTTGGCTTTTTTAAAGAAAAATAAATAACTTCTTTTTTTCAGGACAATTTTCTGCTTGACAAAGTCAATGGCTATGTGAAATAATTCACAAACAATGAAAAAGAAGATACCCGAAAAAACCATCCAGCGCCTACTATTATATTACCGATATCTATACTTCCTGCTCCAGCAGGGAACCAAAAACATATCTTCCAAGAGCCTGGCTGACCTTTTAGAAATTAGAGGTTCACAAGTAAGAAAAGACCTCTCCTACTTTGGCCGCCTGGGTACACGCGGTGCCGGCTACGATGTAATGGCACTGCGCGATACGATTGCCGAAATACTAAAAATTGATAAGGAAAAAAAGGTTTGTGTAGTAGGAATGGGAAACCTGGGCGCCGCACTGGTGGCCTATAAAGGCTTCGAAGCGCTAGGCTTCAAAGTAGCTGCAGTATTTGATATTTCGCCACAAAAGATTAACCATAAAATCCGTGGACATACCTGTCACGACATCAAAAATCTCTCCAAAATTATTAACGAACATAGCATCGAAGTAGCAATCTTAACCGTTCCGGCCGAAGCCGCACAAGAAACTGCCCTACGCCTGGAAAAAGCCGGCATTAAAGCCATTTTAAACTTTACGCCGGTCAAATTATCGCTTTCTAAAAAGGTTAAAATCAACAACATCGACCTGGCCATGGAACTTAAAACTTTATCCTTTTTTATCCGCTAAAACCCCCTTGACAACCCCAGCCAACCTCTGTATCATATACCCTTGTGATTTGATTCACAATCTTTAATCCCTGATACAAGGAGGTGTGCTAAAGAAAGTAGGAATTGAACCTTGGTTTCCCTCAGTAAATCGGTTTTCATTCTATTTATATTAAGGAGAAAAAAAGATGCCAGACGTAATCAATATTGCTTGTAAAACGCCTGCCAATGTGGCAGACACTCTTTCCAAAACTACTTGCGTTGCTAAAACTAACGCCACAGTATGGAAATTAGTTATTTTAGGAATCTTGGCTGGAATCTATATTGCCTTTGGTGCAGCCATTGCTACCCTAGTAGCCACGGATGCAGCTCAATTTGTCGGAGTTGGCCTGAGTAAATTTTTTATTGGCGCGGTATTTAGCGTAGGACTAATGCTGGTAGTTATTGCCGGTGCCGAACTTTTCACCGGAAACAACCTCATGCTGATGAGTGCTCTCGACGGACGCGTTCCTTATACCAGAGTGGTCTATAAATGGATCGTCGTTTATATCGCTAACTTCCTTGGTTCGGTTTTAATGGCCTGGTTAATGCTTAACACCGGCCTTTGGAAAGGTGGAAATTTTGCTACGGGCATTACCGCTTTAAATATTGCTAACGCAAAAGTTAATCTCCTCTGGGGCGAAGCTTTTACCCGAGCAATTCTTTGTAACGTATTAGTATGTTTGGCGGTTTGGATGGCTTTGGCTTCAAATAATATTGTGGGCAGAATCTGGGCTATCTTCTTCCCGATCATGACCTTTGTGGCTTTAGGTTTTGAGCACTGTATTGCAAACATGTACTTCATTCCTTTAGGAATTTTATTAAAAGGAACGGACGCGGCCGCTGCTTCCGGACTTAACCTAGGTAACCTAAACTGGGGTTCTATGGTGGTTAATAACTTGATTCCAGTTACGCTTGGAAACATGGTTGGTGGAGCATTAGTCGTTGGATTACTTTACTGGTTAGTTTACGTAAAACCAGCTAACAATAAATAAATTCATGGTTAACGCGGTTATCCTGGCGGGGGGAGAAAGCCGTCGGTTTGGAACTGATAAGGCATTTGCGAAAGTGAGGGGTTCTACCATTATAGAATCCCTCCTTTTCCTGCTCTCTCCGCTATTTCCCAAGATTATTGTAGTTACTAATCATCCGGATAAATATAAAGATTTTCCGGTTGAAGTAGTAACCGATAAGATTAAGGGGCGGGGTCCACTGGTTGGGATATATTCGGGACTTTCGGCATCCGACACGGATCGAAACTTTATAGTTGCCTGTGATATGCCGCTTTTAAATCCCAGACTCATACAATATATTGCTTCGATCCCCAGTGGAAAGGTGGTGGTTCCCAGAATCAATGGTCGACTGGAGCCGCTGCACGCGGTTTACGCGAAAGGCTGTATTCCAGCTATCGAAAACCAAATTGCGGCGGGCGACTTAAAAATACAAAATTTCTTTAGTCGAGTTGATGCACATTACGTAGAAGAAGACGAGGTAAAGCGGTTTGATCCCACCCTCTCCTCCTTCCTCAACATCAACCTACAAAAAGATCTAAAAAGAATAGAAGCTTGTTTGAGAACATAAAGATAAAACGATTTGAAACGCAATGTGGGCTAAAACCACTCGAAGACAAGGTTGTTACCGAAGTACCTTTGACAATTATAATAAATGATGAAGAGCTGGCAACGCTGCTCTGCTCGCCGGCAAAGTTAAAAGAGTTAGCGGTAGGCTATTTAATCGCCGAAGGCTTTATTGCTTCTGCAGATGACATTGTGTCCTCTGATTTAAACGATAAAACCACTACCATCCGGATTAAAACTAAAAATCCGATTAATAAAACCGATTTAGATAAAAAACGCATTATCACATCGGGTTGTGGTAGAGGGCAAACCTTTTACAATTATCGCGATTTTTCAAACTGCCAGCCGATCGAATCAAATTTAAAAGTTTCGGCTAAAGATATCTTAGGTTTGGTTGCCGAGTTTCAGAAAAAATCCGAAACTTTTAAGGAAACGGGCGGCGTACATAGCGCAGCTCTATGTGACGGTCAAAAAATCATCGCTTTCAGCGAAGATATCGGGCGGCACAATGCAGTGGATAAGATCATCGGCGAAGTAATTCTGCGAGGGGAAAACCCTAAAGATAAGTTTTTACTTACCTCTGGCAGAATTTCTTCGGAAATTTTGATTAAAGCGGCTCGGCTTTCGGTTCCGCTAATTGTTTCCCGTTCGGCTCCCACCAACATGGCAGTCAGCATCGCGAAACAACTTAATCTAACCCTCGTGGGTTTTGCCCGGGGAACCCGTTTAAATATTTACGCGGGAGCAGAAAGAATTTCATTATAAAGGAGAAAGTTTATGGCCAAAGAAAAAAAGTCTGAAGTAAAAAATGTTTTAACTACCTGTATTTACTGTGGGTGCGGTTGTCAGTTTTATTTTAAAGTAAAGGATGGCAAAATTATCGGGATAACCCCCAGCCAAAGCCACCCGGTCAGTCAAGGTCAGCTTTGCGTAAAGGGATGGAATGCCTCCGAATTTGTCCATCACCCCGAAAGATTAACCCATCCCCTCATCAAAAAGGACGGCAAATTCAAAAAAGCCAGCTGGGAGCAAGCTCTCAAGCTAATTGCCAAAAAATTCACCGGGCATGCCAAAAAATCCGGGTCCGATTCGGTGGCTTTCTTTGGTTCGGCAAAATGCACCAACGAAGAAAACTTCTTAATCATGAAATTAGCCCGCGCCGTATTTAAAACTAACAACATCGATCACTGCGCTCGGCTTTGTCACGCTTCTACAGTTGCAGGACTCGCGGCTACTTTTGGCTCAGGTGCCATGACCAACTCCATCGGTGGTTTCGAAGACTGTGATGTTTTTCTGGTTACCGGATCCAACACCACCGAACAGCATCCGCTGATTGGCTCACGCATCATCAATGCGGTAAAAAAAGGAGCTACTTTAATCTTAGTTGATCCCAGAGCAGTTCAATTGGCAAAACACGCTAAATATCATCTGCCGCAAAATTGCGGATCGGACGTAGCCTGGTTAAACGGCATGATGCACGTCATCATTAAAGAAGGATTAGAAGATAAAGAATTCATCAAAAATCATACCGAAGGTTACGAAGAACTCAAGAAAACAGTTGAAAAGTATACTCCTGAATACGTTGAAAAAATTTCAGGAATCCCGGCTGACAAATTAGCCGAAGCCGCACGCGCTTTTGCTAAAAGTAAAAAATCAAGTATCGTTTATTCGATGGGCATCACCCAGCATACGGTGGGCGTCGACAACGTAAAATCCTGCGCTAACCTTTCGATGCTGACCGGAAACATCGGCCGCGCTTCAACCGGAGTAAATCCGCTGCGCGGACAAAACAACGTGCAAGGCGCCTGCGACGTGGGCGCTTTAGTGAACGTTTATTGCGGTTATCAAAAGGTGACGGATGCGGCAGCTAAAGAAAAATTTGAAAAAGCCTGGGGCGTTACCGGAATTTCTGACAAAATTGGAGCTGCGGTTACTTTAGTTCCAAATCAAGCCCTCGAAGGAAAAATTAAAGCGCTTTATATCATGGGAGAAAACCCCATGGTTTCCGATCCTAACATCACCCACGTTGAAAAAGGTCTAAAAGCCTTAGACTTTTTAGTGGTGCAAGACATTTTCTTAACTGAAACCGCACAATTGGCAGATGTAGTTCTGCCCGGAACCAGTTATGCCGAAAAAGACGGAACCTACACTAACACCGAAAGAAGAGTTGAGCGCATTCGCAAAGCAATAGAACCCATCGGCGATACCCGGCCCGACTGGAAGATTATTTGCGATGTGGCAACTGCCTGCGGCTATAAAATGGATTATCCTTCGCCCAAAGAAATCTTTGATGAATTAGCCGAGCTTGCTCCAATCTATCACGGTATGGACTTTGATCGTTTAGAAGAAAAGTTTGGATTGCAGTGGCCCTGCCCTACTAAAGATCATCCCGGCACTCCATTCCTTCACAAAGATGGAAAATTCTCAAAAGGGAAAGGAACCTTCTTCGCCGTAGAATATAAAGATCCCGCCGAAATGGCAGATGCCGAATATCCGCTCACCTTAACTACCGGGCGCAGCTACTTCCACTGGCACACCCGGACCTTAACCCGCCGAACTTCTTCCCTGGAGCGTGAAGTTCCGGAAAGTTATGTAGAAATAAATCCGGCCGATGCTAAAAAATATAAAGTGCGCAACGGCACCTTAATAAAAGTTTCTTCACGTCGCGGAACCATCACGGTTAGAGCTAAAGTTACCGAAGTTCCAAAAGTTGGCACGGTATTTATTCCGTTCCACTTTGCCGAAGGAGCCGCTAACCGCCTAACCAACGATGCGCTCGATCCCGGCGCCAAAATACCGGAGTATAAAGTTTGCGCCGTAAAATTTGGAGGTAGCAAATAATGAAAAACTTAAAAGTTAAAACACAAAATTTAGTAAAACTACTGGACGCCCTAAAGGATGCATCAAATTTACTGGCTCCGCAAACTGATAAATACGGCGATACCTATTTTCAGCAAGTCGTAGATGCCAGTCAGGTGGTTTTAAAACACTTTAAACCGCTGATGCCGGCCGTCCGTGAAGTTTTATTTGGTCAACTTGAAGATATGATCACCTTCAAAGACACCGCCAGCGGGACCAAAATTAAACCGGTAAAAGCGGCCAAAGATACTATTCTTTTTGGTCTTCCAAATTGCGACTTAGACGGGATTCTCTATAACGACGAATTCTTTGCGAAACGTGAGTTTGCCGATTTCTATTACGTCAACGCTCGCAAAAAACTAACCATCATTACCCTGGCCTGCCTCACTCCTCCCAATGAAAATTGCTTCTGCGCATCGATGGGACACGGTCCTTTTGCCGAAAAAGGTTTTGACCTGCAGCTAACTGACATGGGAGATGGTTTTTTCTTAGTTAATATCGGCAGTAAAAAAGGACAAAAAATCGTTGACGATAACTCATCTCTTTTTGAAGCGGCCGGTGAGGCTGATCTTTCAAAATGGAAAGAATTAAAGCAGCAAGCTGAGGAATCAACTACAAAGAAAGATGTAAACAAAAAGAAAGCCCTCGATAATATGGGACGTACTCCGCTTAAAGAACAAATGATTATCGAAATCTCCGATCGCTGTATCTCCTGCGGAGCTTGTAATTACACATGTCCAACCTGTACCTGCTTTAACGTTATTGATCACAAAAAAGATAAAGCCGGCACCCGCAAAAGAGTATTAGATTCTTGTATCTTAGGCGGATATTTTCGCATGGCCGGCGGACATAATCCCAAAGAAGCCAAAGAAGATCGCACCCGTAACCGTTATTTCTGCAAACTGCTCTGGGATAAAGAAAAATTAGGTGATTCCGGTTGCGTGGGTTGTGGTCGCTGTTTAGATGCGTGTCCAGTTAAGGTCGACATAAAAGATGTGATTAAGCAACTAAGCAATTAGGCAACTAAGTGGAAACACTTAATTGCTTAGTCGCTATTCGCTCAGTCGCACTAAATTAAGGAGGATAAAAAAATGAAAAGAGGAAAATATAAAGCCAGTACCAAGCCACAAAAAGGAGCCGCGAAGAACGAGTATCTTCCCCGTGCGGTTGAGATCACTAAAATCCGTGATCTTAGCTCAGATGTAAAACATTACACCTTAAAATTTAAGGACGGAAAGCCGTTTGAATATAAACCCGGACAATTTGTTCAGGTTTCTATTTTTGGTGTCGGAGAAGCTCCGATATCAATCACTTCTACGCACGAAAGAGGAGACGATCTAGAAATCGCCATTCGTCGGGTTGGTTCTTTAACTAACGCCATCCACACATTAAAAGAAGGCGACGAACTCTTTATTCGTGGCCCCTACGGAAATTCTTTCCCGTGGGAAGCAGGCAAGGGTAAAGATATTTTATTCATCGCCGGTGGAATTGGACTCCTCCCCTTACGCTCGGTAATGAATGCTGTTTTCCATCATCGTAAAGATTATGGAAAAATCTGGATTCTTTACGGCGCAAAATCTCCTCAAGAATGTGTTTACGCTGACGAGCTGGCTCGCTGGGGTAAATTAGACAATGTTGAAGTACTGCAAACCGTTGACTCTCCTACCGCCGAATGGAAAGGCGGCGTGGGTGTGGTAACTACACTCTTTGAAAAGATTGAATTTGATCCGGAAAAAACTATTTCTTATCTTTGCGGACCGCCGATCATGATTAAATTCACCAACATCACTCTCGAAGAGAAAAAAATGCAGCCCGACAACATCATTACCACCATGGAAATGCACATGAAATGTGGTATTGGTAAATGCGGACACTGTTTAGTTGGACATAAATATTGTTGTACGGATGGACCCGTATTTACATTCGCCGAGTTAAAAGCTTTAGGCGCCGAAGAATAATTTAATATCTGTCTCCGATCCATTATTCCTAAAACTTAGGTCACGGAAAATGGACGATAGGGTCTGGTTGGAAACGACCTCGCCTCCCGTAATTGGAAAGGAGTAATCATGAAAAAGGTTTTCTTTTTAGTATTATTATGTTGTTTAATCGTTAACCCCGTTTTTGGTACAGATGTAATCAAGTTAGCTACCACCACTTCCACCGATAATTCAGGGCTACTGAAAGCACTGTTCCCCGCTTTCGAGAAAAAATATGATGTACGCGTCGATGTGATTGCCGTGGGCACCGGAAAGGCCATAAAACTTGGAGAAAACGGCGATGTAGATGTAATCCTGGTTCACGCGAGAGACGCGGAAGATAAATTTGTTGCCGACGGATTTGGAGTTAACCGCCGCGATGTCATGTTTAATGATTTTGTAATCCTGGGGCCTAAAAATGATCCAGCTAAAGTTAAATCCGCAAAAAATGCCGCCGACGCCCTTAAAAAGATTGCCTCCAGTCAATTTACTTTTATTTCCCGCGGCGATGATTCCGGCACCGACAAAAAAGAAAAAGCTCTCTGGAAAGCCGCCGGTATCGCTCCGGCCGGAAAATGGTACAACGCCGTCGGACAAGGAATGGGCGCAACCCTCCAAATTGCAAACGAAAAACAGGGATATACGCTGGCCGACCGGGGAACTTATCTTGCTTATTTAAACAAAATTGACTTAGCGGTTGTTTTTGAAGGAGATCAAGCTATGTTCAACCCCTACGGAGTAATCGCAGTCAATCCTGCACTTTACCCTGATTCAAACTATCTGGGAGCCATGCAGTTGATCGGATGGGTAACTTCGGTGCCTGGCCAAAAAATTATTAAGGATTTTCAAATTAATGGGAAACCGCTCTTTATACCATCAGCGGTAAAATAATATGAACTATATCGGCCAATCGGTAACTAAAGCGTTTGAATTGATTCTGGGTTTTGATCCGGACATCTACTTTATTGTCTGGACCTCGGTCAGAATCGCTGCCACTTCTGCGTTTTTGGCTACCTTGGCCGGTGTTCCCTTAGGATTATTGCTGGCCTTGAAAAAATTTAAAGGAAAAAGAGTGGTTTCCGCAATCTTAAATACGCTGATGGCCGTGCCCACCGTAGTAATCGGCATTTTGGTTTATTCATTTTTAACCCACCAAGCCCCGCTCGGTTCGATGGGACTGCTTTTTACTCCCACGGCAATCGTGATTGGTCAATTTTTCCTGGCCTTCCCGATTGTGGCCGCAATGGTTTTCTCAGTTGCTCAAGGAAAAGATAAAAAAATATTAAAAACTGCCTACGGTCTCGGAGCAACTCCCTTCGGCGCCATCAAATCTTTTATTTGGGAGATAAAAATCCCGCTGCTCGCCGCAATCATGGCCGGATTTGGCCGGGTGATCGGAGAAGTGGGGGTGGCCATGATGCTGGGCGGAAATATTTACCGCTACACACGAACCATGACTACCGCCATTGCACTTGAAACCTCAAAAGGTGAATTTGCATTAGGGTTAGCGCTAGGTTTTATTCTTTTGATAGTAGCTTTGGGAGTAAACTCAACCGTTTCGTATATAAATTATAGAAGTGAAAAAGCATGAGTGTATATAAACTAGAAAAAATTAAAAGAAGCTATGACAATAACGATATTTTAGACAACGTTAACCTTACCTTTGAAGATGGAAAAATCTATTGTTTGGTTGGAGAAATCGGCTGCGGCAAAACTACCCTGCTCAATACGCTGGCATTCCTGGATGCTCCCCAAGGCGGCAATTTATTCTTTAACAATCTCCCCTCTCGCCGCAAAAATATTAGTTATTGCATGCAGCAGCCCTTTTTATTTAAAACTACGGTCTTTAACAACATTGCTTACGGCTTAAAAGCTCGCAGGGAAAATAAGGTAAACGAAAAAGTTAATAATATCAGCCGTCTTTTTGGGATTGATCCCCTACTCGATCAAAAAGTAAGCCGCTTATCCGGCGGCCAAACGCAAAAAGTCGCCCTGGCGCGAACCTTTATCCTGGACACGCCGGTTTTACTGCTCGATGAACCAACGGCCAATCTGGATGAAGCCAGTATCCAACTGCTTGAAGGTGCGCTTTCTCAGTCCAGAAAAAAAGGAAACACCATTATTTTCGCAACCCATCAACTGGATATTGCTTATCGCCTCGCCGATGAAGTGATAACCATCCATGACCGGCAGGTTTTTCCGCAGTCGTACCAAAATTTCTTTGCAGGAGAAATTATCAGCTCAAACGGATTAAAATCTTTTAAAATCAATGATCAGATCGCATTTATTCTAGCCATCGATAAAGAAGGCCAAGCAAAAGCTTCCATCGATCCCAAGGAAATCATTATTTCAAAAGAAAAGTTTACTTCCAGCGCACGCAATTCACTTCCCGGAAAAGTAATTAGTATTATTGATGAAGGAAAAATAGTTAAACTCACTGCAGATTGTGGAATTAAACTGGTCAGCCAAATTACCCATAAATCGTTAGATGAATTAGGGATTAACGTCGGACAAAATGTCTTTTTAACGTTCAAAACTTCTTCTATAAAGGTGTATTAATGATTAAATCCAAAGATGCATTAAAAATAATATTAAATAATTCAAAACCGCTCGGAACGGAAGCAATCGCACTGACGGCTGCCCTGGGGCGCGTACTAGCTGAAAATATTTATTCAGACGTAAATATTCCTCCTTTTAATCGCTCGGCAATGGATGGATTTGCCATAAATTTTAAAGATAAATCCAAAATATTTACGGTTATTGAAGATATTCCGGCCGGAAAAGTTCCAGAAAAAACTATAAGTTCCGGCAAATGTGCCCGGATTATGACCGGCGCCATGCTTCCGCAAGGCGCAGACAAGGTTGTAATGGTAGAAAACACAAAACAAATTTCGCATAATAAAATGCAAATCGTGAAGGCCGAAAAGAAATCAAATGTTTCTCTGCAGGGCGAAGATGTAAAAAAAGGAGAACTAATATTAAAAAAAGGAACCAAAATTCGCGCCCAAGAAGCCGCCATGCTGGCTTCCGTAGGTAAACCAACCGTAAAAGTTTTGCGTCAGCCCAAAGTGGCCATTATTTCCACCGGATCCGAATTGGCCGAACCATCTCAAACCCCAAAACCCGGTCAAATCCGAAACAGCAACAGTTCGATGCTGCTGGTTCAGCTAAAAAGGCTGGGGATCGAAGGAATCTATCTTGGAATCGCAAAAGATAACTTTACTGCTACAAAACAATTAGTTTCAAAAGGCCTGGCACAGGCCGATATCCTGATTTTATCCGGGGGAGTTTCGGTTGGAGATTATGATTTTGTACGCGAAGTATTAGAAGCCTGCGGCGTAAAGATTTTATTCAATAAAGTGGCCATCAAACCCGGCAAACCAACCGTTTTCGGGAAATATGGAGATAAAACCGTGTTCGGACTGCCCGGCAATCCGGTTTCGGTGCTGATTATTTTCGATCTTTTTGTAGTTCCGGCTATCGATAAAATAGTGGGAAGGATTACCAAATCAAAACTTACCAGTCTGCGTCTCCTAAAAAACTTTCAGCGCAGAAATGCTAACCGGGAACAATATTTTCCAATTCAAATCACCAAAAGCGGCGCCCGCCCCCTTAAGTTTCACGGCTCCGCACATATGCAGGCTTTAACCCAAGCGGATGGAATCATGCACATCGCTAAAGGGATAAAAAATTTAAAAAAAGGAACTTTAGTTAATGTTAGACCCATATAATCGCGATATTTATTATTTGCGCATTTCGGTTACCGATCGCTGTAATCTGCGCTGCACCTATTGCATGCCGGAGGAAGGTGTTACGCTGAAATCTCACCACGATATTTTAAGCTATGAAGAAATCGAAGAAATTGTCAGAGTTGCAGTTAAATTAGGTTTTTATAAATTCCGTTTAACCGGCGGTGAACCACTAATTCGCAAAGGCATTTTAGATTTAGTTAGAACTTTAGCTAATATCGAAGGAATAGAAACACTGGCCATGACCACGAATGGACTTTTACTCCCAAAATATGCAACAGAACTTAAAGCTGTGGGGCTTTCACGCCTAAACATCAGTCTTGATTCGCTTCGGGCGGATAGATATCGCCAAATTAGTCGCGGAGGAGATTTAACCCTAGCGCTGGCCGGAATTCAAGCCGCACGCGAAGCCGGTTTTGAAAAAACCAAACTGAACGCAGTACTGGTAGATGGCTTTAACGACGACGAAAAAGAAAATCTTAAAAAATTTGCGGCAGAAAATAATATGCAGGCCCGTTTCATTAAGAAAATGGACTTAAAAAGCGGCGATTATTACCAAGTTGAAGGCGGCGCAGGCGGTAATTGTTCGATCTGCAACCGTATTCGTCTTACCGCCGACGGAAAAATGAGATCCTGTCTTTTTTCTGACTGTGAATTTGATATACGAAAAGAAGGCATCGAGGAAGCTTTCCGAAAAGCCATCGGCAACAAACCCCAAAAGGGACACAAATCTTTAAAAAGGGAGATGATTCAAATTGGCGGATAAATTTAGTCATATAAACAACGAAGGAAAAGCTCAAATGGTGGATGTGGGAAGCAAGCCAGACGTCAAACGCATTGCGATTGCCAAGGGAAATATAGCGCTGGCCCCGGAAACAATTAAGCTTATCCGGGAAAATCAAATCAAAAAGGGAGACGTAATCTCGGTTGCTAAAATTGCCGGGATTCAGGCAGCTAAAAAGACCCATGAACTCATTCCGCTCTGCCACCCGCTGGCTTTGACCAATATTGATCTCTCGTTTGATATCAAAGAGAATAAAGTGGAGATCGAGTCCAAGGTTGAATGCATCGGCAAAACCGGAGTTGAGATGGAAGCGCTGACTGCGGTGTCGGCAGCAGCCCTAACCATTTATGACATGTGTAAAGCAGTCGATAAAAACATGAAAATTGGAGATATTTACCTATGCCAAAAATCCAAGCAGTCTGTATAAATAAATCCAAGGGCAGAAAATTCGCTGACTCCGAGATTAACTTAATTGCAGATCTTGGAGTTGAAGGCGACTTTCACGCAAAGGGCGGAGAACGACAAGTAAGCTTGTTGGCACACGAAAGTATTGAAAAAATGCGAGCCAAGGGACTTAACCTTGACGACGGAGCTTTCGGTGAAAATATCGTAACCGAAGGAATTGAATTAGTCGCACTTAAAATCGGCCAAAAATTAAAAATCGGCGAGGCAGAAGTGGAAGTAACCAAAATCGGCAAAGAATGTGTCGAGCGCTGCGCAATATTTTACCAAACCGGCGACTGTATCATGCCGCGGGAAGGTATTTTTGGCAAAGTTTTGGTCGGCGGCAAAGTAAAAGCCAAAGATGCTTTGGAGGTTTTACCATGAAAGTAGGAATTATTACGGTTTCAGATAAAGGTTCTAAAGGAGAAAGAGAAGATTTAAGTGGAAAAGCTATCCGTGAAATTGTAAAAGCTGAATCTTATGGATATATTGTCGTTCCGGATGAAATGGATAAAATATCTAACGCCTTAATCGAATTTATTGATAAAAAAGGCTGTGATTTAGTTATTACTACCGGCGGAACCGGTTTATCTCCCCGAGATGTCACTCCCGAAGCCACTAAAAATGTAATTGATCGAGAAATTCCGGGACTAGCCGAAGCGATGCGCATGGAATCTTATAAAATCAAAAAAACCGCCCTGCTCTCCCGAGCCGTTTGCGGCAGCCGCGGTAAAAGTTTAGTAGTAAATCTTCCCGGCAGTCCTAAGGCAGTTAAAGAGTGCTTGGCAATCATTTCACCGGTCATTTCGCACGCTTTAGAGGTCCTAGAAAAAGGTAGTGTAGAGTGTGGAAAAATAGTATAAAATAAGAGATAAATATGCAATACGCCGTACTTAAAAAAGAGTATTTAAACGAATTTATTACTAGGTTAGCCCAGGATCAAAAAGTAATTGCTCCGGTTGCTAAAGGCTATAATCAGTTTGCTTTTGAAGAAGTAAAATCCGGAGAAAAAGTAGCCCTGGATCACATTCCCACCATCCTGCCTCCCAAGAAATATTTTATGCCACAATATGAAACGCTGGCCACCTATCACGCCAATAGCAGCCAAAAAATGAATCCCGTGGTGGAATGCGAAGACCTGATTCTCTTTGGAGTACATACCTGCGATTTAGCCGGCATTCAGTGTTTAAACATGGTCTTTTCAGAGCGGCCCAAAGACATCAATTATTTAATCCGCAAAAGCAAAATTACCATCATTGGATACGGCTGCAACGATTATTGCGATGAATATGCCAGCTGCCGTTTAGTGCACAGCCATACCCCCAACGGCGGCTATGATCTTTTTTTTATTAATCTTGGCGATAAATTCTTCGTGCACATCAATACCCTGGCCGGCGATGAAATAACTGAAAAAACTAATCTTTTTGAACCCGCTACCCCAGCGGATCTTAATGCTTTAGCTAAAATCAGAGAAAAGAAAAGAGAAATTTTTGCAAATGAAGTTCCGGTAGTGCACGAAAGAATGCCTGAAATGTTTAGTAAAAGTTATGACAGCAACGTGTGGGAAGATTTAGGTAAACGCTGTCTGGCTTGCGGAAACTGTACCAATGTTTGTCCCACCTGTTATTGTTTTGACGTCACGGATGAACCCAATCTTGATTTACAAACCGGGAAACGCTTCCGCCGCTGGGATTCCTGTCAGAATGAAGCCTTTGCAAAAGTTGCCGGCGGAGAAAGCTTTCGCAAAGAAAGAAGCGCGCGCCAGCGCCATCGCTACTTTCGAAAATTTAAATATCCCATGGAAAAATTTTCCAGGCTCTTTTGCACCGGCTGCGGCCGCTGCAGCCGCACCTGCATGGCCAAAATCAACCTAAAAGAAACCTTAAACCAATTAGTCGAGGAACAAGGCATGAAAAATCTCAAAGCCGGCAGAGAAACCGAATGAAAAAACTAACGCTTAAAGATTCAGAATATGAAATAAAAAAAGGCAAAATCCTCCGCGTAAGAAAGATGACGGCAATCGAAACGTTTTTCGAAATTGCGTTGCCCGGAGGAGAAAGCCTTGACCATGAACCCGGGCAATTTGTCGAAGTTTCATTATTTGGCGTCGGTGAAGCCCCCATTTCGGTTACTTCCTCTCCCACCAAAAGAGGCTCTTTTGAATTAGCAGTTAGAAACGTTGGAAAAGTTACCGGAGCACTGCACAAACTAAAAGAAGGCGACGAAGTCGGCATCCGGGGCCCCTTTGGCAAAGGCTTTCCGGTCAGAATATTTGAAGGAAATGATCTACTCTGTGTTGCGGGGGGACTGGGCATTGTTCCTTTGCGTTCTCTGATTAACTACGTAATCGATAACCGCCGCGACTTTGGTAAAGTTGAAATTTTGTTGGGTTGTAAAACCCCCAAAGACATGCTTTTTAACGAAGAAGTTGATGAATGGAATAAACGTCTGGACGTTAAGTTAAACTGTACCGTCGATAAAGCCGATCCGGATTGGAAAGGCAATGTCGGCCTGATTACCTCCCTCATTCCAGGAATCAACCTTAAGCCCGAACGTACCTTTGCCGTGGTAGTCGGCCCACCCATTATGTATAAGTTTGTGATTAAGGAATTATTAAAAAAAGAAATTCCCGAGCGCCATATTTTAGTTTCACTTGAGCGACACATGAAATGCGGTTTAGGAAAATGCGGCCACTGTCAGATCAATAATTTTTATTGCTGCCAGGACGGTCCCGTATTTTCTTACGATAAAATTAAAAATATTCCAGAGGCTCTATAATTATGTCAAAACCAAAAGTTGCATTTTTTGATTTTGCCTGCTGTGAAGGCTGCCAATTACAGGTTGCTAATATGGGCGAATCATTACTCGACGTGTTGGGTGCGATCGATGTCGTAGAATTCCGCGAGGTCATGTCCGAAAAATGGGATCAAGACTTTGACGTGGCCATTGTTGAAGGAAGCATTACCACTCCCCACGCCATCGAAAAAATAAAGAAAATCAGAGAACGCTGTAAAGTTTTAATCGCCTACGGTTCCTGTGCTACCATCGGCGGCGTCAACGGCATGAAAAATAACTTCCCGCTCGACAAAATCCGTGAAGAAGTTTACGGAAAAGATTATAAATACTTTGAAACGGTTGAAACCCGCGCGGTGCCCCAGGTTGTAAAAGTTGATTATCTGGTGCACGGCTGCCCGGTCTATATCCCGGAATTCGTGAACGTACTTAAAGCGGTGCTGGCCGGCCTGCCCTATCAGGTTCCGGATCATGCGGTCTGCGTTGAATGTAAACTTAACGAAAACGTTTGCGTGTACGAAAAAGGCGTTACCTGCCTGGGGCCCGTCACCAAAGCCGGTTGTAATTCATGGTGTATCAATAACGGCAATATCTGCTACGGCTGCCGGGGCATGGTTACCAATCCAAACGAAAACGGCGCCAAAGACGTAATCGAAAAATATAATGTTCCGATGAATTTAGTCAGGAACAAAATGAACATGTATAACCAATGCAGGGAGATTGATCAAAGTGAGCAAAAGAAACGTTAGTATCAATGTCGAATATCTAACCCGGGTCGAAGGTCACGGCAACATCGTGGTCGACGTTAAAAATAATAAGCTGGAAACCTGCCAGCTTCAAATCGTAGAAGCTCCCCGCTTTTTTGAAGGAATGCTGCAGGGAAGATCCATTTTCGAAGCCCAACATATTACCTGCCGTATCTGCGGAATTTGCTCCTGCGGACATACCTTAGCTTCGATCCAGGCCGCCGAAGACGCCATCGGCTTTATTCCTTCTGAACAAACTACCAAATTAAGAAAATTCCTCCTGCACATGGAAAATCTGGACAGTCATATTCTACATATCTATTTATTAGTGGCACCCGATTTACTGGGCGTCAAAAGCTTTGTGCCGCTGATCAACACTCATAATGATATAGTGCGCCGCGCACTAAGAATGAAAAAAACCTGCAATGACGTTTGCGACATATTAGTTGGCCGACACGTGCATCCCATTTCCAGTATCGTCGGTGGTTTCACCAAACTACCCAGAGAAAAAGACATCGATGCCATGCATAAACTACTCCATCATCTACGCAAAGATATGGAGGCCACCGTTGAACTGGCTGCCAAGTTTAAATTTCCTGAGTTTGAACGCGATACCGAATACGTTGGTTTAGTAAGCGATAATGATGAATATCCAATGTTAACCGGCGAGGTGGGCTCAACCGACGGCGTTCGCAAAAATAAAAAGGAATATAAATCTATCACTAATGAATTTATTGTTCCCCATTCTTCCGCGAAGTTCGCTAAACTAAGCCGCGCATCCTACGCGGTCGGAGCGCTGGCCCGCTTTAATTTAAATTCTAAAAAGCTGCATCCCAAAGCCAAGGCAGTAGCTAAAGCGGTTGGCTTAAAACCTAAATGTACCAATCCCTATCTCAACACCGTTGCCCAGCTGGTTGAATGTGTACATTCGCTAGAAGACGGCCTTGAAATTTTAGAAGATCTGAAGAAAACCGGTATCAATTACGACGAAGAAATTATTGTCGGGTTAAACGAAAAAGGAACCATCCCGGTCAAAGCCGGTAACGGTGTCGGCGCAGTCGAAGTACCACGCGGTATCCTGTTCCATAATTATGAAGTTGATGACCAAGGTATTATCACCAAAGCTAACTGCATCATCCCCACCAATCAAAATGTGAATAACATTGAACACGACATGAAAAAGCTGGTTCCGGAAATATTAAAAAAATCAGATGAAGAAATTACGCTGGACCTAGAAATGCTCGTCCGGGCTTATGACCCTTGTATTTCCTGTTCTGCGCACTTTTTGGATGTGAAGTTTGTTAACCGCTGAAGCAAAAAAGTTACTGACAACTGACCATCCCGGCACTACCCTAATTATAACGATTGGCAACAACTTAAGATCAGATGACGGGGTCGGCCCTTTCATTGCCCAAAACTCCAGTAAATTAAAAACTGGACTAGTACTTTTAAACGCCGGCGAAAAACCAGAAAACATAATTGATGAGGCCGTCGAAAAAAAACCATCCCGGGTAATTATTATTGATGCCGCTAATTTTGGCGGCACGGTCGGCGAAGTTAAAGTAATTGATAGCGAACATATTCCTAATACAACGCTTAGTACTCATACTTTTCCGTTAAAAGTGATCGCAAAACTATTAGAAACTGATTGTCAGGCTCCGGTTCATTTTTTAGGGATCCAGCCGCAAAGTGTAGAGTTGGGAGAAAACCTGTCGGCTGAGGTCAAAGCGGCCGCTAATGAAATTATTAATCTAATTGGTGGAGGAAAATAAAATGCATGAGATGCATCTATTAAAAGACTTATTATCCGATATCTTAAACGCCGCTAAAGATAATAACGCTAAAAAAGTCACTAAGGTTTATTTACGAATGGGCACTTTCACCGAAATCAACCCGGAAATTCTTTTACACTTTTTTGCCGCCCACGCTAAAGGCACGGTGGCCGAAGGCGCCGAGGTTTTAATTGAGTCTAGTCCAACGCGGGAGCTAAGGCTATTATCTTTTGATTGTGAGTAAATTATGTGTTACGCCATCCCCGGTAAAGTTATTGATATAAATAATAAAATCGTCACGGTGGAATACTTTGGAGAACAAAAAAAAGCCATCAACGAGATTGATGATCTTAAAGTTGGCGATTATATTTATGCCCAGGGCGGCTACGTCATAAAAAATATCCCCGAAGCAGAAGCCCAATCCATTTTAACTACCTGGAAAGAAACTTTTTTTGAACTGCAAGAGCTGGATCTGCGATTATCCCGCCTGGATTTAGAAAAAAAAGGCATCGATAAAAAGCTGGCACTGATTTTAGACAGGGCTGCCGAAGATCTACCGCTTAAAGAAGCCGACCTACTCCATCTTTTAAATCTGGAAGATGATAAACAAATTGAATTACTATTTAAAGTTGCCAATTTCCTGCGTCAAAAACATTTAGGCAACTCTTGTTGCGTACACGGCATCATCGAATTTTCCAATTATTGCTCTCAAGGCTGTCTCTATTGTGGAATTTCTAATCACAATAAGGCTCTCCCCCGCTACCGCATGACTAAAAAAGAAATTATTGAGACCGCTTACGAAGCAATCGAAAAAGATGGGTTTAAAGCTCTGGTTTTGCAAAGCGGTGAAGATCCAGAGTATTCAATCGACGACCTAAGTGATATCGTAAAAGAAATCAAAAAGCGCTCGGCGGTGCTAATCTTTATTAGTTTTGGCGAAGTAGGCCTGGATGGCCTCAAAAAGCTTTACCAAGCGGGCGCCAGAGGCCTTCTGATGCGTTTTGAGACTAGCAATAAAGCGCTCTATGATAAATTACACCCAGGCAAAACGTTAGAGAACCGCCTACAACACCTAGAAGAAGCCTTCAAAATGGGATATCTAATCATTACCGGCGGATTAATTGGCCTACCCGGTCAAGCTAAAACCGATATCTTAAATGATATCCTTTTGACCAAACGATTAAACACCGAGATGTACACTTTTGGTCCTTTTCTTCCCCACCCCCATACTCCGTTAGCAAAAGTTAAACCTCCGGCCGTAAAAGATGTACTAAAAACTTTAGCGGTGGCGCGTATCGCCGGCGGAAAAGATGCAAAAATTGTAGTAACTACCGGATTTGAAACTTTATACGCAGGCGCCCGGGAAGAGGGATTAATTGCCGGGGCCAATTCGGTAATGTTAAACGTAACTCCCAAAAAATATAGTGAAAATTATTCAATTTATCCCGGCCGGGCACACGCCGGTGAGGGAATCCAAGAACAAATTGATACGACGCTTAAAGTTTTAAGGGATTTGGGAAGAGCCCCCACCGATTTAGGAATCACGCATGATTAATGAACAAAGAATTACTGAACTACTTGAAAAATGTAAACCAGATAAGGTTCGCATCAAAGATATTGTTCAAAAATCAATCGAAAAGCGCCGTCTTTCGTTAGAAGAAACCGCCGCTTTACTAAACGTAAAGGATGAAGCTACACTTAAAGAACTTTTTTCCGCCGCCAACACAGTCAAAGAAGAAATTTACGGCAATCGCTTGGTAATTTTCGCTCCGCTCTACGTTTCTAACCTTTGCCAAAACGAATGTCTATACTGTGCTTTCCGGCAAAGCAATAAAGACATCAAACGCGCCGTTCTTTCGCAGGAAGAAATCAAAAAAGAAACCGAATCCATCTTAAAAACCGGTCAAAAACGAATTTTACTGGTGGCCGGCGAAACTTATCCCAAAGAAGGACTGCAATATATCTATGATTCTATTAAAACAGTTTATTCTGCCCGCGACGGAGTCAATAATATCCGCCGCCTCAACGTTAATCTGGCCCCACTTTCCACCGTCGAGTTCAAAAACCTCAAAAAAACCGGAATTGGCACTTATCAACTCTTTCAAGAAACTTATCACCTGGAAACTTACAAAAATATGCATCCGGCCGGACCAAAATCCGATTATCTTAACCGCTTAAGTGCCATCGATCGCGCTTTTGAAGCCGGAATTGATGATGTCGGCATCGGCGCACTCTTTGGACTTTATGATTTTCGTTTTGAAATTTTAGCTCTCATGATGCACATCGAATATCTCGAAAAGAAATTTGGGATGGGACCCCATACCATATCTGTTCCGCGTCTCGAGCCGGCCACTAATTCGGCGGTTGCCAAAAATCCGCCTTTCCCGGTTTCTGATCTGGAATTTCAGCAAATCATTGCGGTTTTACGACTAAGCGTTCCTTATACCGGCATCATCTTAAGTACCCGCGAAAATGCCGCGATGCGCCGCGCAGCCCTCTCTTTAGGAGTATCTCAGATCAGTGCCGGCAGCCGCACCAATCCTGGGGGTTATGCTGAAGGACGTAATGAACACGATGGACAATTTTCTTTAGGAGACCACCGATCCTTAGATGAAGTAATCCATGATATCTGCCAACAAGGGCATATCCCCTCTTTTTGCACCAGCTGCTATCGTTTAGGCCGCACCGGGCTAGATTTTATGGAGCTGGCCAAACCTGGACAAATAAAAAACAAGTGCTTACCCAATGCACTTTTAACTTTTAAAGAATATTTAGTGGATTATGCTTCTCCCAAGGTTAAAGAGATTGGAGAAAAACTGATTCAAAAGGAGATCAATGCCATCCCCCAAGCAAAAACCAAAGAATTTACCAAGGAAAGTCTGGTCAAAATCGCGAACGGCAAGCGCGACATTTACTGTTGACTTCTTCCCCTTTGCACAATAAAATAAACATATATGGCACATATTTTAGTAATGGACGATCAAGAAAGCATGCGCAAAATCATCAGCCAGATGCTGCAAGACAACGGCTATGAGGTCACTACCGCAGTTAATGGTCAAGAAGGCTTGATCCTTTTCAAAAAACATCCCGGCGAATTTGATTTGGTCCTGGCCGACGTCAATATGCCTTATCTGGATGGGTTCCAATTTTTAAAAACCGTCAAAAAAGATCATCCGGACCAATTAATTATTTTCTTAACCAGCATGGAGGAAGATGTAGTTGAAACCATAGGAAAAGAATACAAAGTCGACGGTATAATTGAAAAACCATTTGATCAGGAAGCCACCCTCGAAACCATTAAGCAAATCCTCAACAAATAAAAATGTGGTATAATTTGTCCGGATGCTTTCAATTCCTTTATATTTACTAATAGTTTTTTCAATTTTAATCAGTTATCTTCTGGGTTCGATCCCTTTTGGATTCGTTCTGGCTAAACTTTTCAAGGTAGACATTCAAAAGGTAGGCAGCGGAAATATCGGCGCCACCAACGTATTTCGAACCCTGGGCCCGACTGCCGGAGTAACCGTTTTTATCTTAGACCTTCTGAAAGGCACTTTAGCTACTTATATCGCCATCCTGATGCTCAATGACCCGCTTTGGATCGTAATTTCAGGTTTTGCTGCCATCGTAGGACATATGTTCCCGGTTTTCCTAAAATTCAAAGGTGGTCGCGGGTCGGCTACCGGACTCGGCGTTCTTTTAGGCATCGCACCCGAGGCATTTATTGGCGCCATGTTCTTAGTAGCACTCATTATTATCATTACGCGCTACGTTTCACTGGCATCGATTTCGGTTTCACCTTTAGTTGCAATCTATATGTTTGCGGCGGATAAACCCCTCCCCTACAGTATCGCCGCCGCCATCGCCGCCTTATTAATCATCCTAAAACACATACCTAACATTAAACGTTTAATTAAAGGCACCGAAAGAAAGATTGGAGAAAAAACTAATGTCTAAAGTAGTTATATTCGGGGCGGGGTCATGGGGAACCACGCTGGCCAGTCTGTTAGCCGAAAATAATCATGACGTAACCATCTGGAGCTTTGAAGCCCCGGTGGCTAAACAAATCAACGAAATGCGCGAAAATCAAAAGTATCTTCCCGGCATTCAGCTTTCCAGCCGTGTTCAGGCAACTGCCAATTTAGAGTCGGCTGCCAATCAAACCAATAAAGCGGCCGCGGTCTTTTTTGTGGTTCCATCCGAACATTTAAGAAAAGTTGCGGCAAAGCTCAAAGGTAAAATCAATAATAAAATACCGGTAATCAGCGCCACTAAAGGAATCGAAAAAAATACTTTCAAAAGGATGTCACAAATATTAGCTAAAGAACTGAAGCACCCATCCGGCAACATTTGCGTGCTTTCGGGACCCAATCTTTCAAAAGAAATTGCCAAAGGGCTTCCGGCAACGACAGTAATTGCCTCAACCTCAAAGAAATCAGCCCAGACCGGCCAAAAACTTTTAATGCAATCCAGATTTCGGGTATATACCAACCGGGATGTCGAAGGAGTTGAATTTGGCGGAGCGTTAAAAAACGTAATTGCCATCGCCGCCGGTGCCGCCGAAGGTCTTTCCCTGGGAGATAACGCCAAATCGGCGCTTTTAGTCAGAGGAATCGCTGAAATTGCCCGTCTGGGAAAACATTTGGGGGCTAAAACAAAAACTTTTTACGGATTATCCGGTTTTGGAGATTTAATTACCACCTGCCAGAGCAAATTATCCCGCAATCACAAAGTTGGCGTCGAAATTGCTCAAGGAAAAAAACTAGCCGAAATTTTGGCGTCGATGCCGGACGTC
Organism: Candidatus Margulisiibacteriota bacterium; assembly: GCA_018823125.1. Classification (GTDB taxonomy): domain Bacteria; phylum Margulisbacteria; class WOR-1; order JAHJIW01; family JAHJIW01; genus JAHJIW01. Next base: position 31,361 of record JAHJIW010000015.1, read on the forward strand.
GCCGAAGGTGTGCCGACCGCCGCCGCCGCCACAGCCCTGGCTAAAAAGTTAAAAATCGATATGCCAATTACCTTCGAAGTATACAAAGTGTTATTCGAAAATAAGGATCCCTACCAGGCTTTGTCTGATTTAATGAATCGCGAAGCCAAAGAAGAAAAATAAGGAGGCTACCATGAAAAAACCGGTCATCATTTCCATCATTGCCGCCATTATCGTCATCGTTTTCTTGTTCTTCACTATCGATTACATTTTAGACACCTTAGAGATCGTTGGTATCAGTGTCGGGGGATCGGCTCCGTCGCGCTCAGCTGGCCAGGCTAAAAAATCCGAAATGATGGTTGAGTCATATGAGGCCAGCGACAGCGTTAAAACATCGGCCCCGATGCTTCGTAAACAAATCTTTACGGTTAATATGAATCTGGAAGTCCAAAAAGTAGACCAGGCCATCTCCTACGTTAAAGATGCCGCTGCCAGCCTGGGCGGCTACATCTTAAACTCAAGCTCTTACAAAAGCGGCGGCGGCAAAAGCGGCTACGTAACCGTAAAAATACCCCCTAACCAATTGGACGCCTTTACCGAAAGAGTTAAAAAAATCGGCACGGTGGTTTCCGAATCACTTTCGGGTGAGGATATTACAGAAAAATATTATGATATCACAACCCGCATCGCTAACAAAAAAGAGCTGGAAAAAAGACTATTGGCCCTGCTCTATAAGTCCGGAAAAGTTTCAGATTTATTAGACGTGGAAAAAGAAATCGGCCGGGTACGCGAAGAAATCGAACGCATGCAGGGAAGCATTAAGTATTATGATAGCCTGGTCGATATGGCCACCGTCAACATCTCATTGTTCGAGCCCACTTCATCGGTTCCCCATCAACGCGGGCTCTGGTACATCATCAAAAACGGAATTATGAAAGGAGTCCAACTGCTGGTCCTTTCGATTTCGCTGATAATTATTTTAGTAATTGTAATTTTACCCTGGGTCTTGTTGTATTACTTAATTGCTTTAATTTGGAAAAGATTTAAAAAATAAATGGCAAAGTTTCCACATCCTGAAAAAGCAATTCTGATTGGAATTGAACTCCAGGGAGATAAAAGTATCCCCATCGCTGAATCTATGGTTGAACTGGCCCGTTTAGCCTACACCGCGGGTGTTATCGTAAAAGCCAAATTCACCCAAAAACGTGAAAAACCGGATCCAAAATATTGCATGGGCAGCGGTAAAGTAGAAGAAATCCATGCTGCAATACATACCCACGATGCCGATCTCGTAATTTTTGATCAAGAACTCTCCCCTTCCCAAAGTCGAAACCTGGAAGAAGACCTGGGCGTAAAAATTATTGACCGCACCGAATTAATTTTAGATATTTTTGCCCAACACGCGCACAGTCGCGAAGGAAGTCTGCAGGTAGAGCTGGCCCAATACCAATTTTTGCTGCCGCGCTTAACCGGCCACGGGGTTTCGATGTCAAGATTGGGCGGCGGCATTGGTACGCGCGGCCCCGGTGAAACCAAACTCGAACATGATCGCCGCCGCATTCGTAAAATCATATCCGATTTAAGAAAAGAGCTAAAAAAAGTTGAACAGCAAAGAGCCCTGCGCCGCGCCAAAAGACGCGGAGCCGCCATGCCGCTAATATCTTTAGTTGGCTATACCAATTCCGGCAAATCTACTTTACTAAACGCGCTTACTAACGCTGGAGTTTTAGTACAAGATAAATTATTTGCAACCTTAGATCCTACGGTTAGGCGTTTTTCTCTTCCCGGAGGAAAAACCATATTAATCAGTGACACCGTCGGGTTCATTCAGAAGCTGCCCCACCAACTGGTAGATGCTTTTCACGCTACTTTGGAAGAAGTATCGCAGGCGGATCAACTATTACACATCGTCGACGCATCCAGTCCCTACGCAGAGGACCAAATCAACGCGGTTTATAACGTTTTAGAAGAAATCGGAGCCATTACCAAGAAGATTATTACTGTATTCAACAAAATTGACCTGGTCAAAGACCAACAACCATTAGACGAGCTGGCTAAAAAGTATGCTCCATCGGTAAAAATCAGTGCGCTTAAAAAAGAAGGCTTTCCGGAATTGATGGGCTTATTAAGTAACTAAATTCTTCTTCCGACTGCCGCCGCAACTGCCTTTAGTTCTTTCATTAGTTGGGTAAAGGTTTCGGGTTTTAGGCTTTGTGATCCATCACTCATGGCATCTTCGGGATGCTGATGTACTTCAATCATTAAGCCATCCGCCCCCGCCGCTACCGCCGCCTTAGCCATTGCCGGAACCAAATCCCATTCGCCGGTGCCATGGCTCGGATCAACCACCACCGGAAGATGCGTTAACTTTTTTATCACCGGAACCGCATTTAAATCCAGCGTATTCCGGGTGGAATCTTCAAAAGTTCGGATGCCGCGCTCACAAAGTACGATATTTTTGTTGCCTTCAGACATAATATATTCGGCCGACATCAATAATTCTTTAATGGTAGATCCTGCGCCCCGCTTTAAAAAGACCGGCTTATTAGTTTTGCCAACCGCTTTTAATAAATTAAAGTTTTGCATATTGCGGGCGCCGATTTGCAGCATATCCGCGTATTTGGCTACTAATTTAACGTCTCTGGTATCCATAACTTCGGTAACAATCGGCAGTCCCGTCTTTTTACGTGCTTCCGCCAAGTATTTTAACCCCTCTTCGCCTAATCCCTGGAAAGAATACGGAGAAGTGCGTGGCTTAAAGGCTCCGCCCCTGAGCATCCGCGCCCCGGATTTTTTTACCAATTCGGCAACTTCTAAAATTTCTTTTCTACCTTCAACTGAGCAGGGCCCCGCCATAACACAAATCGGTGCCTGGCCTCCGATACGTACTTTTTCGTTTACCTTAACAATGGTTTCTCTTTTATATAATTCCCGACTGACTAATTTATACGGTTTTCGGATAGGAATGATTTCAGACACTCCCGGGAGCATCTGAATAGTTTCAATCTCGATTGCACTTTTATCTCCGATCGCTCCGATAACGGTACGCTCCACCCCGCGGCTCAAATGAATTCCAAATCCATGCTTTTTTAATTTATCGGTGACGTGGCTAACCTGTTCATCGGTGGCATCCGGACGCATTATGATAATCATAGAAGCTTACTCCTTAGCTGAGGTAATATTCGCTTTTTTTACCTAAATCCGGTCTTAGTTTTTCGGCTGCGCCTAAATAAACGTGCTTGATTTCAGACTGAGGTTTATCCATATTGACGTGCAGCAGAACTCGAACACATTTTTTTAGTCCGTTGGGAACATCAATCTCGTTGGTGCACAAAAGCGGGGAATAAAGCCAGCCTAAATTACGCGCCGCTTCGGCTGGAAAAGCTGCATTTAAATCTTTAGTAGTTGAAAAAATTGCGGAAGCCACGTCCTCAACCTTAATTTGATTAGCTTCAACAATTTTTTCAAGCAGTTCTTCGGTAGCCTTAATAATTGCTTCTTTAGAATTGTCTTTAGCGGAAATTGCTCCGCGGATTCCTCTGACTGCCATATTTTCACCTCAAATTTATAAGATATCTTACCATTTTAGTTAAGCGGCGGCAATGGTCCTACTCGGACAGAAACTGAACATACTTTCTATCAATTTCGTTTACTAATCGATCATAAAAAAGCTTAAAATCTTGTGCTTTTCCCTTAGCTAGCTGCAGAGAAGTAACTGATTCTTTTAGTTCGCTCGGAAAATCGGCTAATTTGAGGTTAACGTTTATTCCTATTCCCATAATCACAAAAGGATTCCCCTCCTTATCCCGCGCCCGCTCCACTAATATACCGCAAACTTTCTTCCCGGAAATCAAAACATCGTTCGGAAGCTTTATTTCGGCTTCAATCCCATAATCCTTACGTAAAATATCCTGCAGTGCCTTAGCTCCTAATAAAACAATTTCTGAAAGTTCATCCACATTCTTGCGCGGTCGCAAAACTACCGTAAAACAAAGACTACCCGGGTATTTTGAAAACCAGGTGTAGCCAGGCTTTCCGCGACCATGCAGCTGCTGCTTAGTAATTACGACCGTCCCCTCCTCAGCCCCTTCCTTAGCCAGCGTCATCGCCATGGTATTGGTAGAATCAAGTTCTTCGTGCTTAATTATATTTTTACCAATAATTTTGCTCATTGACTGCTCCTAAAAAGAAAAAATCCCGCAAAAGCGAGATTTTTTCTTATCTCTTGAACCTTAATGCTTGCCCCTAGAATTTATAGGTTAGGCCCAAGACTGCCATATCGGTAGTTGGGTCAGTTGCATTTGGATCCTGGTAAATACGATAAGCCGCATCTACCAAAGTTCCGGGAGCAATCTGATAAGCCAAACCACCCTGCATGGTTAATAATGAGTTAGCTTTACCGGCACCGTATCCAAAATCGGATGACAAACGAATATCTCCGATTCCTTTTATGAATAAGTCTTCGGAAACGGCTTGTTCAATTTTACCGGCGAGATCTACTGAACTGTTAACATAAGCACGGTTAAAATAATCTAAACCGGCAATATCAAGGGCGAAGTTGGGATTAATATGCTGTGCTCCGATTTTTACCGCAGAAACATTAATAATGGTGCCGGTATCAAAAACATCCTTCAAGGCCATATCCGCGCCAACCAATAAACCACTTTTATCAGAACCGCCAATTCCTAATCTGAAATCAGTAATGATTTTAGGAGAAAAAATTGCCGATGCGGTTAAGTCAATTTTACGATCCGTGTCAGATCCACCCGCACTACGCAAGTAAGTGGCGGTTGCACCTAAATCTAAACCAGAAACCACCGGAACCCAATCACCCAATGAATAACCTACTCCGGCAATTATTTTCAATGAGTCAAAATATCCATTATTAGCAATCGAATCTGCAAAAGCTCCACCCTCAACGTCCATTCCCCACATTTTTGACTGAGCTAAAACCCCGCTGTCCGGTCGAACAAAAATTTCGCCGGTTTCGGCTACCAACGCACCAGTAGTAACGGTATGGGTCCTCGCACCCGGGCCAACGGTTACCGTAAAATCGATGGGCGCTTCCATTCCGACATCCGCACTTAATTTGCCTTCGACATCTAATAATTGGGTTGCCAGCTCTTGTTGTCCACCGCCGTATCCGGCATCCATAGTATCAAGATTTACTGCTACTGAAGCTCCATCGCCAAAATCTCTGGATACCGAAGATTTTAAACGGTAATCCATGACTGGTCCACGTTGACCAGAAGCAGTTAAGAGGTTTCCAGCTTTACTGTAAGAATCGATCTCTGCCGAAAAGGCGGCTCCCCCTTGAGGGTTACGCCGCAGGTCGGCAATTTGTTGTTTAAGAGTAGCAATATCTTCTTTAACTTCTATCAAATCCACGCCACCCAGCTTATCGGCCAGTTTTGCCATCATAACGGCAGCTTCGTAACGGGTAATCTTGTTTTTTCCTCTGAAAGTACCATCCGGGTAACCGGTAGTTACGCCTAATTTAACTAAATCATACACATAAGGAGCAGCCCACATATCTTCCGGAACATCTTTAAATTCGCGCACTGCAGCAGCAGAGGTTGAAAAAGCTACTAACATCAATAAAATTAAACACAATAATACTTTTCTTGGCATTTTTGTTCCTTTCCAAAGAAAAAATAACTATTTATTACCTAAAATTATAGCACTACAGACTAAGTTGTCAACTTAATTAAGCCTTCCGTGATAACACTTTTCGGCGTACCCGATCGGCCTCAATCAAGATACATAACGCTAAAATCAGCAAAACCACGGCAATCACAAAAAGCAAATATTTTTGATCCTGAAAAAAGTTAACCATTTGATAAATTAAGGCTGCAATGGTGGTAATTAACATAAAAATACCCGGGTAAAGAGTATATACCGCTGGCCGCTTGATACTAAACAAGTATACCGAAGCAATAATCAAAACCAAGGCCGCAATCAACTGATTGGAAGCACCAAAAATCGGCCAGATGGCCTGCCAATTGCCCAGGGCCAGCCACAAGGCCAAAAGCGCGACCAATGCAGTCGAGGCAAATCTATTTTTAAAAATCTTAATTTTAAAAGCATCACCAAAAAGTTCTTCGGTAATATATCGATTGATACGGGTAGCCGAATCTAAAGTAGTTAGAACAAAAGTATTTAAAGTCACCATCGCCACGGCCGAGCCAAAAGAAGCCCCGATCAAAGGAGCCACCAACTGACCATAACCAGTGCTAAAAGCCACGATCCATCCTTTTTCTTGCATCAGCGTAGGATAAACTAAACCAACCTCCCCTCCTATCCAATACAGCCCCGCGCAAACCGAAACTACCGCTAAGAGTGATAAAACTCCCTCTAAAATCATTGCTCCATAGCTTACCCGCTTAACTGCCGCTTTACTGTGTAATTGTTTTGAAGTAGTGCCGCTGGCGATTAAAGAATGGAATCCAGAAATGGCTCCACAGGCAATAATGACAAACATCATCGGCCAGAGAGGTCCCTGCGATGTATTAAAGCTGATAAAAACCGGAGCGCGCATCGGCGGATGCGAAATAATAATTCCGGCATAGCCGGCAATTAATCCGAAAAACAAAATAAAAGCCGAAAGATAGTCTCTCGGCTGAAGTAATACCTGCACCGGTAAAATTGAAGCAATATAAGCATAAACCATCAGAATCACAATCCAAATCGTCAGCGCCTGCGGAAAATTAAGCGTGAGTGGATATTGAAAACCAATCATGATCAACACTAAAATTAAAATTAATCCGAATAATGTGGCAGACAGTTGTGAAATTTTAAGACGGTACAACAAAATTCCTACTAAAAACGCCACCGCAATCATGCCAAAAGTTGGAATTACCACCCGCGGTTCGGCAATCAGCGTAGCCGCGGTAACGGCAGCAAAAACCGCTACCACTAACACTAAAGCCAGCCACAAAAACAATGCAAAGATGATTTTACTGCGGTTTCCCATGACTGCTTTAGCAACACTGGCGACTGAATTGCCTTCGTGACGAATCGAAAGCATCAAAGCTGAAAAATCATGAACACCACCCAAAAATATCGATCCAAAAACAATCCAGAGCAGCGCCGGCCCCCACCCAAACACGGCACAGGCAATTACCGGTCCGATAATCGGCCCCGCTCCCGCAATTGAAGCAAAGTGATGCCCGAATAAAACCGTCCAGTGTTTAACCGGAACGTAATCCACGTTGTCGCGCTTAAGGTGCGCCGGAGTTTTTTTGGAAAAATCAACTTTCCACAACTTCTGCATGAAAGAACCGTAAAGTTTGTAGCCGGCGAGGAAAATTGATAAGCTGATGATCACAATTACGACTGAGTTCATAAAATCCCTTAAAAACTATAACTAACTTTTACGCCCGCTTCGTCCTGTTGGGTATCGGTTACCCTTCCAAACTGATCTACGCCACTGGGAGTTAACGTAGCTTTATAACCAAATAAAACCTGCACATTTTCAGCATAGGCATAATTGAGCACTAACCCCGCTACGGTGCTGGTTCCGACATAATCCGGTCCTAGCTGGTAAGCTCCAGTCAGCTGAAAATCAACCATGCCGTCTAATTTTAAATTATTAGCTAATTGTTGAGAAATGGCGAGAGCACAGTCAACTTTACCGTCTAAAACCAGATCGCCGTCATAATTCAGACCAACAAAACGGTAAGTACCCAAAGGATCCAGGCCTTCCCTAAATTTACTGCCGACTTTTTTAAACATTACCGCCAAATCAGTTCCGGTATTGAAATAATCCCTAAGTCGAATCTCACCACTCACGTAAGCGCCGTGCGGAAAATCAGCCGCGGCTCCCAATCCTAAAATCAAAATCTTTCTTACCTTTCGCGAAATCAAAAAATCAGAGGTAAATTCGCCAATCAGATGAAAATCATTTAAGTTATTAGAACTCATGTTGGCAAATAAATAATGGGCAGTAAAATCAAAGTCCGTTCTTTGCACCAATGGAACATTTTTAGTATACCAGGAAAAATCGGTGCGAATTTCGTTTAAGCCGATCAGACCGGAAGCATCAATTTGATGTGCCACATATGATAATTTAGAATTTACTCCAAATATATTCTTTTCTGCAGATACAGACGACTTAGGCCGCAGATAAACTTCGTCATTTTCGTAGGCATCGATATCGGTCGGAGTAAAAACTAAACTGCCCGGGCCAATATTCGCAGTATAGATAACATCTCCGTAGGTAACTTGACCAGACAGATCAAACATAGTCAAAAATACTTCCCGTGTAATAGTGGTATTAAAGCCGGCGTCATTGGTGTCAAAATTGATACCGGCCTTCGCCCCGTCACCAAAATCTTTATGGACCGAATATTTAAAGCGATAATAAGCTTCGGGCCCCTTTTGCCCCTCCCCGATTAGTGTCCGGTGAATCTTATAACTGGTATCAACTGAACCAAACCTTTTAGGAGCTTCTCTTTTCATTTCGGCTAAGTCATATTTTAAGCGCTGGGTTTCAAAACGCAGCTCTGCGATGATTTTTTCGTTTTTGGCCGCTACCGGAGAAAGTTTGGTGTCCAGTTTTGAAATAAAGGCTGCCATCTCGTAGCGATCAATATCTTTTTTTCCCCTGAAAGTACCATCCGGGTAACCCGAAATGACACCCCGCTCAGCTAAATCATAAACGGCGTCTTTGGCCCAATGAGAAGAATCCTGAGGAAGGTCACGAAATTCATCGGAGGAGACAGCCGCTACTGAAAATAGGGTAATGAGTAATAACCCGATTAAAACCGACAAAGCGAATTTCCGCCTCATCAACATCACCTATAAATGCCTAATTATTTCTTTTGCAATATCAAAAGCAGCATGCGGCTTACTTACTTTTTTTATGTTTTCTTTCATTTTTTTGTATTCGGGAGTATCTTTTAAAGAGCGGATAACTTCTACAATTTCATCCGGGTTCGGGCATACCCGTCCCAAACCATCTTTCACCACAAATTCAACATTGCCTTCTTCCTGACCAGGAAGCCAGGAAGTTAAAATCAACGGCAGGTCCATGGAAAGCGCTTCGGCAATGGTTCCGGGACCGGCTTTGGTGATTAAAAGGTTAGATTCACTCATCAGCTCGGCAATGCGGCTAGTAAAACCAAAAACTTTCATCGGAAACTTTAGATTTTTAGCTTCGGCTTTTAATTTATTTTCTAATACCTTGTTGCGTCCGGCTATCACTACCAGCTGAATATTAAGATCGGATTGTTCGATGGCTTTGACAATTTTATACATGCCGCCACCGCCCTCGCCGCCACCCATCAGCATCACGGTAAAATAATCGGGCTCTAATCGGTCATCCACCCGCGCATCTGCTTTTTGAAAATCTTTTAAAGCGAATTTAGGGTCAACCGGGATACCTAATACTTTAATTTTCTTCTTATCTAAACCGTATTTAACACAATTGTGCGCTGCTTCTTCGGTAGCTACATAATACATTTCCACATCGTCTGCCACCCAGGCCCGGTGCAGAGTAACCGGGTCAGTAATAACCACCACAAAAGGAGTCTTGCGTTTTAATTCTTTGAGAGCCCTAACCGTTAAGTGATTAACTAACGGATGCACCGAAACAATAAGATCCGGATCAAAGTCTTTGATCATCTTTTTAAGATTTCTTAAAATAAAAGGCTTAGATACTAGTTCGAGTAATTGCAGTTTTTTCGGGTCATCCAGGTAATAATACATGGCGCCCCAAAACCAGGGAATATACTTTATGATCGGAGCATAAAGGCCGGTAATAAAACTAAGAATGCCGCTGCCCTGCACAAAAACATCGATCATTTCCTGCTGATACTTGCTATTAGAAGTATGATTAACCGCTTTGATTAATGCCGTGGCCGCGGTGCGGTGCCCTCCACCGGTATCCGAAAAAAGATAAAGAATTTTTTTAGTCATGGAAGGAATTATAACATCGGAGTAACTTTTTTAAAAGAAAGAAGATTTTTAGCGGAGTTGTTTATGACTGGCGTAACCGCCCAGAGTAAACATTACTGCTTGTTTCTGATCAGCATCTAAGCCTACTCTTTCAATTTCCTCTTCGATAATTTGAAAAGCATCTTGGCGAGAAAGTTCCTGTTCTATCGCAAAATCAATTAGTTCTCTTCCGGCAATTTGCAACCCTTGAACCACTCCGCCTTTTTTAAAACGATAAGTAAACCGCCAGCCAAATGTTTTCTTGAACACTTTTTTGGCATCTACTAAACGTTCATCCTTAGGTTTGGTTGACCCAGGATTATTCGAAATTGGATTTCCAGGATTAGAAGGATTACCCAGCGCCGCGATTTCTGCAGCTGCTTTTTCCTTCCTTTTCTTTTTCCTTGCGGCTTTTTGTTCAGCAGTTAAACCATTTTTGTGGCGAGGTTGCTTTTTTGTCTTTTTGGGTGCTTGAGGAACTTCACGTTGGACAGCAGTTCCATGTCCTTCAGGAAGTTCCCTGGATAAAGCTTTCACCGCCTCGTGGGCAAGGAGCTGTTCTCCACCAACTCTAACACTTGGACCATTAACCCACCGGCTATATAATTTTTCACCAAGCGGATCTACGTTAACTGCACACATACTCCATCGATAAGTTTGAGACTGAACTCCTCTAAAAGATACAATATTATCTGTAGTTGCCCCGGTTTCCCCATGATTTACGCGATACTCAAAATGATCTGCAGTTCCCAACCATTCCAGAACAACTTGGTTATTTTCTGCTTCATAGGCACTTAAACGAGTAGGAGCTGCGGGGGCCTTGGTTGAAGTTATAATTTGAACATTGCGGTCATGGCTCACCATAAAAGAAATTTCAGTTAAAACTCTTTGATCAATCGAGTTCATTATTCTAACTGTATACCTAGCATTTAAATTAACCCTCTCAAAAGTAACCCGACCACCTTCTGAACTGCGCCGATCGATCATTTGATTATCACCGTAAAATAAAGCACAGTCAAAATTGCGACCATTAATATGTATAGGAGAAAATTGAACGGTTACCGGCCACGTATCGTTTAGCCCACGACCCAGTACGCCAGCTCTTATGCTGGTAATTTTGACTCTTTGCGGTGTGGATCCACCACGGCGGCTGCCCAACGGTTTATAAACTCGTTTATCTAGCCCGCGGGACCGCCCTAAAACTACGCCCATTTATGATCTCCTCTGATACTAATACTACACAAGAATTCTTCGAAGAATATACTTAAAAATTTCACTTTCAGGAAAGATTATTTTGAGGGATTTTTGTTATCGTTTACTCTTAAACCAATCGAAGGTCAGCTTGAGACCTTCTTTAATATCAACTTCGGGTTTCCAACCCAAATCGCGGCGGGCTTTTTCGTAGCTTAATATACTGACCTGAAGTTCTCCTAAGCGGGCTGGTTTATAAATAGCATCTTTTTTAAAATTAGTGGCGTCTTTTAATACATTAAATAAAGTATTAACCGAAGAGCCGACTGCCGTACCAATGTTATACACGTCGTTATCACCTTTGGTAAGTGCAATCACGTTAGCTTCGGCCACATCTCTTACGTAAACATAGTCCCTCAGCTGTTCTCCGTCTCCGTATATAAAGGGAGCGGCATTATCTAAAATCTTCCCGCAGAAAATCGCCACTACACCCGCTTCACCGTGAGGGTCTTGCCTTGGACCATAAACATTTCCATAACGTAAAACGGTATATTTTAAGCCATAGTTTGCAGAGTAGGCACTTAAATACATTTCGGCCGCCCGTTTATCAATGGCGTAACCAGAAATTGGAACTAGTGGCATATCTTCATCCGCCGGATCCCCTTCGACCTCCCCGTAAAGAGCCCCACCGGTTGAAGAAAATATAATTTTTTCAACTTTATACTTAACGCATTGGTTTAAAAGGTTAATCATTCCTAAAATATTAATTTTTACGTCAAACGCCGGATCTTCAACCGATCTTCTAACATCAATTTGCGCCGCCAGATGGCTTACAATTTGCGGTTTTTCTTTTTTGAATACTTCTTCAAGTTTAGGAGAGGTTACGTCCACTTTATAAAACTTAGCCTGCGGAGGAATATTTTCTTTTTTACCTGAAGATAGATCGTCCACAATTACTACTTCGTGGCCGTTAGCTAGATAAACATCAACTACGGTGGATCCAATAAAACCGGCGCCGCCGGTAACCAGAATTTTCATTAATTATTTTTCTTTCTTCGCCAACGCCTCTTTATATAACTCAACTACCTGATCCGCAATTCCCTTCCAATCGTACTTGGTTTCAACTAATCTGCGGCCGGCTTTACCCATCTCAATTGCTTTTTGGGGATTACTAAGTAGTTCGTTAACTTTTTCGGCAATCGCCGCAGGATCTTGTTTGGGTACTAAGTAGCCGGTTTTTCCTTCATCCATGACTGCGTTTGGTCCTGGAATATCGGTTGCAACCACTGCCGTATTATTCACCATCGCCTCAAGCTGAACGATACCAAAAGCTTCTAAACGATTGATCGACGGGAAAACATATACTAATGATTTATAGAATAGTTCAACTAACTTCGCAAAATCTACCATGCCGTACATTTCAATTGAATTTCGAATGCCAAATTTATCAATCAAGCTATTAATAAAGGCTTTTTCTTCGCCGTCTCCACAAATTACTAGTTTGGTGTCCGGATGTTTGGCTAAAATCGCAGGCATAGCCTTAACCATGTAGTCGCAACCCTTATTGCCCGCCATCCTGCCCAACCATAAAATTTGTTTTGGGTTTTTATCCTTTTCGGTTAAGCCTAACTTTTTTTGCATAGCATCAATGTGATCATGAAAAATGCCGATTGGAATATGCCGAATATTTTTCATATCTTTTAAAACCGGAGAAGTATCGGCATAAGTTTTTGTAGTATTGTAAATAACATCGGCGCATTTAAGTATTTGTCGTCCGTACTCTGCCCCCGCCCACTCAAATAGTTTCACAATAAATCCCGGGATCGGGACACCGTAATATTTTTCGGAAACAGTGATGTCACAATGGAAAGTTACCACTACTGGTTTTTTGCTTTTCCTAGCTTCCCTTAAAAATCCATAAGCCGGAACGTGACAATGCACAATGTCATAATCATCCAGCATTTTTATATCAAATTTTTTCTTGGTAACCGGAAGATAATTAAACATATTAGTGGCCGGCAGGCGAATAACCTTAAATCCTTCCATTATTTCTTCGGCCAAAGCATTTTTTTCGGCGGGGAGATTAGAGGAAATTACTTCAACCGTGTGTCCGGCCCGCATTAAGGCAATCGATAAATCTTTAACGTACTTCTCGGTGCCGCCGGTGTGGGGATAGAAATAAGGAACCACCATCGCAACTTTTAATTTGTCTGACATAACTTAACTCCTTTTCCTTTATTTACTTAGGATATATTCTTTTAACAAAAGCATCCAATTTGAATATAAATTCATAAAAAAGTAACGATCTAGTCTAAACCAGAAGGATGGTAGCATATAGCCCCAGATCAAACAACCGGAACAACGGCTGCTCCTCCCCTGATATTGAAATGCATTTTTATACTCTTCACTATGAAAAATTTCTTTTAAATTGCAATCAATCTTGATTTTTGTCTTTTGATTAAAATAACACGGCGCCACCACGTGAGAATCGGGAGTAATGGTGACGCACGCGCGCGCGGCTTTACAAACCGGCCAGTCCAAATTATTGCCGTAATTACTTAAAAGTTTAAGTGCGGCTAAATTTCCGGCAACGTGTTTTTTCTTAATGAAATATTTGACGTAATAGATTGATTCTTTAGTTAAACCTTCATGGGCCGGAGATTCATAGACCGGATTTAACCATACCAAAAGATTATGCTTGCGGGCAAAATCTTCCATTTCGGGTAAAAACCTGACCGAATCCCGGGTGATCGTGTAGTTAATGATGGGTTTCTTTTTAAAACTCTTGGCAATTTTGATACTCTCTACTACCCGATCAAAAAGATCTTCGTCCCGGGAGCGGTTGTGTTGTTCTTTGTCCGGAAAATCCAGCGAAAAAAGTAAACGATCACACAATTTCGCAACTTTTTCTCCTTTTTCCGGGAAAAGCATACAATTAGTAGTAACCGCAGTAAAAAGTTTAAGTTTTTTAGCGTAGGCTAAGATTTCGGGTAAATCATCACGCAGCAGCGGTTCGCCGCCGGTAATATCTAAGTAAAGTACCCCCAAAGATTTCAATCCGCGCAGATTATCACGTACTTGTTCGAGGCTGCTTTCTTCTGCCGGAGAATTTTCCTGCCAGTGAGGACAAAACTCACAGGAATCATTGCACTTAAGCGTTACATAATAATTACAAACCAAAGGTCGCATGTTTTAATTATATCCCAAATCGCTTCCACTCAGAAATATCTTTTCCTAAATGTTCACTAATATACGCCACAAAAATTTCACTTAACTGGGAAAGGTCACCGTGCTGCTTATAATTATTGCGCAGCGTTTCAAAATCCTGATCCCTAATCTTTTGTGACAATACCAAAAGAGGAAAAGAAACCAAACGCGGCGTGTAAACACTGAAACTGCATTTTTCGCATACGATCCCTCCCGCGGCATCGCTAAAGCGGATATTTTGGGGTGCCTTTTTTACCTTGCGTCCGCAATGCGAACAGCGGTCTAAGATGGGAGTAAACCCTTCGACTGCCGCAAATTTAATTTCAAAAACGGTCGCTACAAATTGCGGATCAACCCCGGCTTGAAAAAGCTTTAAGCAACCCAGCAATACCTCAAATAAAGAGCGATTGACCGCGGCCTCTTCTAAAAACGAATTAACTACTCTGGCCAGGTATGCCGCAACCATAAAAGCGGAGGGGTTATCTCTCACCTTCTGGAAGGTTTCGATCGTTTCAGCCTGACTAAGAATATCAAGACTTTTACCTTTAGCGATCAATAAGTGGTTATAAGCAAAAATTTCGCATCTTCCCCCAAATTTTGAGGAAGGGCGCCGGGCCCCCTTGGCAATTACACTGAGCTTGCCTTTTTCCTTTGAAAAAACAGTCAACAGCTTATCCTGTTCCGCAAAAGGAGTGGTTTTTAAATTAATGGCTTCAACTTTAAAAAGCGACATAACTGGATTTAATTCTAACACGGCCTAAACCAGTTGCAACCAACCTGATCTTTACTTATAATTCATTTAATCGGAAAGTTAGGAGAAGTTTGATGTCCAAAACAAAACTCGCGGTCCTCCCAATGTGCCTCACGCTCTGCATGCTACTTTTTACTGCCGCACCTGCACTTGCCGGAGATTTAAGTTATGCTTTTGCTTTTCCCAATCCTTTTGCAATTGGAGCCGGGCAGACTACGCTTACTTTTAATAATTTAGCGGCCACTTGCACCATTCGCATTTACTCTGCTTCCGGTGATCCGATAACCATTATTCAAGAAACCGACGGCGATGGTCAAGCTACCTGGAACGGCACCAATACCGCCGGCGAAAATACGATGAGCGGCTTATACCTTTATTTAATCGAAAGTGCTACCGACAAAAAGTTTGGTAAATTTATTATTGTCAGGTAAATATGAAATTAAAAAACAAGGCTCTCTTAATCATATTATTAATTTGCCTGCTGAGTAGTTTTGCCTTTGCCCTGACCGCCAACGAATATTTTGACCGCGCCACTACTAAACATCTGCAAGGCGATACCGAAGGCGCCATTCAGGATCTAAATAAATGCTTGGAACTTGATCCCGCCCACCGCGGCGCTAAATCCCTGCTCCCTACCATCCAAAACCTCAGTGAGTCTGAAAAAAATACTAACGTAAACTCCCCTACCTTCTGGCTGCAGCAAGGGCTAAAATTATACGATGAAGGAAAATACGAGGAAGCCATGGCCCAGCTTAACCGTGTATTAGAAGTATTTCCAACCCATGCTAAAGCCACCCGCTATAAAATATTATCCGAAGAAAAAATTAACAATCTGGCGGAAACCGATCAACGACAAAAATCCCGATCCTTAGCCCAAAGACGACAACAAATCATCAGAATTGCCACGATTACAGTTTTGATCTGTGCTGCAGCTACCGTACTGCTAGGTTTTATTCTCCTGCTGATCTGGTTGATTCGAAAAATCAAAATTCCTCGCTTGCGCATCAAATTCAAGAAAAAAAGACTGTGCCCGGTCTGCAAAGCCAAAAATCTGGCCGAAGCCGAATATTGTTCTTTCTGCGGGGCAAAAATAAAAGCCTGGAAAGATATTCCAGCACAACAGCATGCTTGGCATAAACAGCAAGGGTGGCACAAAAATCCGTTTACTTTAAATTCGATCCCCGAATTATTTATCGGCCATACCGAACAGGTAAAAACCATCATCGAAAAACTGCATTCTAAAAGCGGGCATATTTTAGTACTGGGACCGCTCGGCATCGGCAAAACTACCCTGCTTAAGTGGCTCGAAATTTATTTCAGTGGAGAACTCAACGCCATCTACATATCACGTCCCCCTAAAGTATTTGAAGACTTATTGAAACTGATTGCCGAAGAATTGGGAATTAATACCAAAAAGAAAGATCTCACCGTTTACAACATCGGCGAATATATCGCCCAAACTAAAAAAGGATTAGTGCTTTTGCTGGATGAAGCGCACGAATTTGAACCCGATATTGAACGCCCGCTCCGAACTTTAGGAGATTTAGATGATATTAATTTTGTCATTGCCGGACTGCCGGAAACGGCCGAAAAGTTTAAAAAAGAGTTCCCCCCTATTTACGACCGTCTGGTTGCTGAAGAAACGCTGAAACCATTATCGCTGGACGAAACCATCGAACTGATTAAAAGACGCATTAAAGATGCGGGTGGACACGGAGTAATTCCATTTACCCAAAAAGCCGTGGAAAAAATCTATTCACTTTCAAAGGGCATGCCCCGCGCCGTAATCAAAACCTGCGATTGGGCCGTAGCTCAAGCGATCCGCGAAGAACACGACAAGATTGACGCCCAGATAATCGGATAACCTTCCCGACATGCTCACTGCAGTGATTTATGTGCATGGGGTGTCGAAAATCACTACACCTTCCCTCTGATTTGAGCTAGAATAACGCCATCCTCCATTGGCAAAAAAGTTGCTGATAGTAGGTCGAGGTGACATTACATGAAGCCAACCATTATAGCGATTGACGACGAAAAAGATCTGTTGAAAACATATCAGCTAGTTCTAAAAAAGAAATTTAATGTATTAATAGCCGATTCCGGAGAAGCGGGCCTTGAAATCATCAAAAAACAAAACCCCGAAACGGTTTTACTGGATATCCGCATGCCGGATTGGAACGGCGTCAAAACTCTAAAAGAAATCAAAAAATATGATAAAGATCTAGACGTGATCATGGTCACTGCCTCACAAGAGCTAAAAACCGCTATCGATTCGATGAAACAAGGCGCTTACGACTTTATCGTTAAACCTTTTGATGTTGAGGAATTAATCAAAGTCATCACCAACGCCATCGAAAAAAGAAGATTAATGAAAGAAAATTTATACCTGAAAGACAGCCTGCTCGAATCCAATAAATACCAAGAAATGATCGGCCATTCCAATGCAATTTCTAACATTATCCAAACCATTGAAACTATCGCCCCGGCAAAAAGCACCATCCTGATTACCGGCGAATCGGGCACCGGCAAAGAATTAATCGCCCGCGCGATTCATAACGCCAGCCCCCGCGAAAAAAATCCATACGTGGTAGTAAACTGCGCGGCCATCCCAGAAAAACTATGTGAATCCACCCTTTTTGGCCACGAAGCCGGATCATTCACCGGCGCCGACACTAAAAAACTAGGTAAATTTGAAATTGCGGATACCGGAACAATTTTTCTGGATGAAATCGGCTGCCTCCCCTACTCGATGCAGTCAAAACTACTAAGAATTTTACAGGAATCAGTTGTAGAACGCGTCGGCGGAAGCAACTCTTTACAGGTTGATATCCGCATCATTGCGGCCACCAATACCGACCTTTCGGAACAGGTAAAAAACGGTAAATTCAGAGAAGACCTTTTCTTCAGATTAAACGTTATTCCCATTCATGTTTCACCCCTGCGTTACCGAAAAGATGACATCCCTCTCCTGGCCCAACATTTTATTCAAAAATTTAATACGGAACTAAACAAAAAGGTAAAAGGCTTTGCTAAAGATGCCCAAACCAAGCTATTAAAATATGATTGGCCAGGCAACGTAAGAGAACTGCAAAACATTATCGAGCGCGCGGTGGTATTAACTAAAAATGATTTAATCACAGCCGCTGAAATCCACTTATCCTTAACCGATACCATTGAAGACCTTTCCACTTTTAGCTTAGCCCGCACTTCTTTTGAAAAAGAATTAATTAAAAATACTTTAAGTAAAACTAAAGGCAATCAAACTCAAGCCGCCAGACTTTTAGGAATCCATCGCACTACGTTGATCTCAAAAATGAAGGTACTGGGGATAAAATAGCTCGGGTTATTCCTTAATATGCAGTCGGTGCACAATTTCATCAATCATTTTATTAGCCGCGGTTTCGCCTTCTTGAATCAGGTGTTTAGCCTTATGCAGATCGAGATGCCACATATCCTCATCAAATTCGGGCTGAATTAAAACATCCGCAGTCTGCCGGCCTTCTTCACTCACTTTTTTCAGTAAAAGATCTACCGTCCTTCCCACTACCTGCAGAACGTTTTTCGGATCTTCCACCATCTCAAAATCGGGGACCGCATCCACCGCAATCACAAAATTAGCCCCCATCTCACGCACCACCGAAGTCGGAACATTATTTACAATCCCCCCGTCTACCAATAACTTACCCCGGTGTGCCAAGGGAACAAAAGCTCCGGGGAAAGTAGTGCTGGCCTGAACCGCCGTTGCCACTAATCCATCATCAAAAATAAATGGTTTTCCACTTTTTAAATCGGTGGTAACGATACGCAGCGGAATTTTTAAGTCGCTAAAAAACTTATCTTTGCCGATACGGTTTTCGACAAAGCGAAAGAAGCCTTTTCCCGAAAAAGTACCATGGGCATGCAGGGTTAACTGTAATAACTTACCCCAACCGGTGTTGGCGGCAAGCCGCTCCATCTCCTCAACCGAAATACCAGCCGCGTATACCGCTCCAATTAAGGCCCCCATCGAGGTTCCCGCAATAAAATCGATGGGCACTTTATGTTTTTCTAAAACCTTGATGACCCCAATGTGGCATAACCCGCGCGCCGCTCCCCCGCCCAAAGCCAGCCCCACTTTTTTCTTATGAAGAATAAGAGCAACCTTGGGTTTTAAGAAATCAAAAAATTTCATTATGGACGAATCATAACACAGTTTCGCTTTACACTAAAGTACCAGTTTGCTAGAATATTTAATACTTGGAGGCCGCATTTTGAAGCAGTATAGTCCTGAAAATATTCGAAATGTCGTGGTAGTAGGACACGCTTCTGCAGGAAAAACTTCCCTGGTTGAAGCCCTTCTCTTCTGCGCCGGTTCCATCCCCCGTTTAGGATCAGTTGATAACGGGAACTCCACTACCGATTACCATCCTCAAGAAATAAAAAGAAAAATGAGTATCCAATCCAGTTTAGCGCCGCTTGAATTTCATGAACACAAAATTAACCTGATTGATACTCCGGGATATCTCGATTTTATCGGCGAAGCGATCTCCGGAATGTCGGTGGCGGACGGAGTTCTTTTTGTTTTTGATGGGCTGAAAGGCGCCGGCGTTGGCGCCGAACGCATCTGGAAGCTGGCCGAAGAAAAACACCTGCCCCGCATCGGATTCATCAACAAACTCGACAAAGAACGTTCAAGCTTTAACGAAGCAGTTAAAAACATCCGCAAAAAATTTGGCACCCATTTGGCTCCGGTACAAATTCCCATCGGTTCCGAAGCTAATTTCCGCGGCGTTTATGACTTAATTACCGGAAAAGCTTACGAATTTGACGGCGGCAAAAAGAAAGAAATTCCGGTCCCGGATGAAATCAAAGATATGATTCCTCTCTACAAAGAAATGTTAATCGAAACTACTGCCGAGGTAGATGACTCACTGCTCGAAGATTACATGGACAACCAAGAAATTACCGAGGAAAAACTAAGAGCAGCACTCGGGCACAGCATTAAAGAAGGATCCTTCTTCCCTCTGCTATGCGGTTCGGCAATTAAAAATATTGGTATTGAGCTAATCGAAGAAGAAATCGACGAATACCTGCCCCCGGCTTCCGAAAAAATAGTAAAAGCCAAAGGCCAGAACGACCAGGAACTTGAAGTTATTGCCAAAGATGAAGAACCTTTTTCCGCCCATGTTTACAAAAGCGTGATTGAGGCGCACGTGGGCGAGCTAACTTACATCCGAATCTATTCTGGAACGCTGGCTCCAGGAGCCAATGTCTTCAACACTACCAAAAGAAGCAGCGAAAGAGCGGGACAGCTGGTTTCCATGTGCGGAAAAAACAAGGTTGAGATCGGCAAAGCCCACGCCGGGGACATCGTGGTAATCCCCAAGTTAAAAAACACTAAGGCAGGCGATAGTTTATGCACCTCAACCCGCGAAGTTGCCTTTGAATCCCCGGTTTATCCCGAAGCCGTGTGTTCGCTGGCGGTAAAACCAAAAAGCAAAGCCGATCAAGAAAAAATGAGCTTAGGCCTGCACGTATTTGCCAGTGAAGATCCAACTTTTAAAGTGAGCCACAATATCGAAACCAAAGAAACCGTAATTTCCGGAATCGGTGATCTGCAGTTGGAAGCGATTATTGAAAATCTCAAAGAAAAATACAAAGTAGAAATCGAAAAAGGGGCTCCCAAGATCCCGTACAAAGAAACCATCCGTAAAAAAACCCAAGCTCAGGGGAAATATAAAAAGCAATCGGGGGGCCGTGGTCAATACGGCGACACCTGGATCAAGCTTGAACCCCTTCCCCGCGGCCAGGGCTTTGAATTTACCGACACCATCGTCGGCGGCGCTATCCCTAAAAATTATATTCCTTCAGTTGAAAAAGGAGTAAGAGAAACCCTGATTACCGGGGTAATTTCCGGCTACCCCGTAGTAGATATAAAGGTTACTTTATACGACGGAACCTTCCATGAAGTCGATTCTTCTGACCTGGCCTTTAAAATTGCCGCTTCGATGGGCTTTAAAAAAGCTTTTGCCGACGCCAAACCAGTCATTTTAGAACCGATCGTCCATATCGAAGTCTATGCTCCGCAGGAATACATCGGAGACGTAACCGGCGATCTTAACCGTAAACGCGCCCGCATCCAAAGTATTGAAATCGACAAAGTAGCGGCAACCGTCCCCTTGGCCGAAGTAGCCAACTACTCAACTCAGCTGCGTTCGATGACCCACGGCCAGGGCAGCTTTTCCATGCACTTTTCACATTACGAAGAAGTATTGCCTAAAACCCAAGAAATGCTGGTGGCCACATACGATAAGGCCAAAGCGGAAGGAGGTTTGCAGCGATGACCTGAAAACGACCGATGGGTTGTGGCCAATCAAAATACTGCATTGGTCGCAAAGCAAAGGTCAAAAAAGGAGATGATACCCTATGCACCATTGTTCAATAGAAAAAGAAACCCCGATGACCGTAGACCTCTTTAACCTGTTTGAAGTACACCACATCGATGATATCGGCCAACAAATTGCAAAGAAAGAACACCTGAAATACGCTGGATTTCACGCCGATGCTACCGGAGAATATACAGAACATAACGCGAAGGTAATCTTACACTTTAATCGAGTAGCCGGAAATTTAAATTAAAGCTTAACCACGACCGCATTTGAAATGCCGTCGATCTTGGTAAGTTCTTTTAAGACCTTATCAGGAACTTCGTTATCGATATTGATGACCATTACGGCCCTTTCACTAATCTTTTGGCGTCCCACATCCATCGCCGCAATGTTAATTTTATGTTTCCCTAACAGGGTGCCCACTTTTCCGATCATACCCGGCTTATCAATATTATCAATCACTAATAAATAATCTTCGGGAATGGCATCCACGTTAAAACCATCAATTAAAACGATATGTTCGCTTTGGGCTCCTACTCTGCCGCCAAAAAGCGATCCTCCGACTTCACGTTTAATATCTTTGCCTTCAACTTTAATGTGAATGAGGTTAGCATAGTCTTCGGATTCGGCGACGCGGGCCTCAACGATCTTAATGCCACGCTGTTTAGCAATTAACCCGGCATTAACAAAATTAACCGACTCTTCTAATACATTGGAGAGTAACCCTTTTAAGACAGCCATGGTTAAGGGCCCCGTTTCTAAATCGGCAATTTCACCAATATACGAAACTTTAACCTTATCCAGCGCTCCTTTAGAAAGCTGTGAAGCCAAAGATCCGAGCTTTTCCGCTAATCCCATGTAAGGTTTAACGCGAGCCATTACTTCCGGTTTCATCGATGGAATATTTACCGCTGAACGTGCTTCCCCGCCGTTTAAAACATCAATAATTTGCTCAACCACGTCGATAGCAACGTTAACCTGAGCCTCTTGGGTGGATGCTCCCAGATGAGGAACGGTGATGCAGTTATCCAAGCCAAATAAGGGGCTTTCGGTAGTGGGTTCTTTAGCAAACACGTCAATGGCGGCCCCCGCAATCACCTTGTCTTTAAGGGCTTGCGCCAAATCATCTTCATTAACAATCCCGCCCCGCGCACAGTTAACCAAACGTGCCGACTTTTTCATCAATTTCAATTTGTCTGTATTGATTAAGTTTAAAGTATCTTTGTTTTTCGGAAGATGCAGAGATATATAATCCGCTTCTTTTAATACTGTATCTAGCTCTCTTAGCTCTACCCCGATTTTTTTAGCCATTTCTTCTGAAACAAAAGGATCATAGGCAATTACTTTCATTTCAAAACCCTGCGCAAAAGAAGCAACCTTACTGCCAATTTTACCCAGTCCAACTAATCCTAAGGTTTTACCGTAAAGTTCGACTCCCATGTATTTTTTACGGTCCCAGGCACCGGCTACCAACGACCGGTGCGCCTGAGGAATATTTCGCGCCACCGATAAAATCATGGCAAAAGAATGCTCGGCGGCAGCAATGGTGTTACCTTCGGGAGAGTTAACTACAATAATTCCTTTGGCGGTGGCGGCCGGGATATCAACATTATCGACCCCGACTCCGGCGCGGGCAATAATTTTTAGTTTTTTTCCGGCTTCAATAATTTTGGCGGTAACTTTAGTAGCTGAACGCACCACGATCGCATCGTATTCGGGAATAATCTTAACCAGTTCGGCTTCGGGTAAACCGGTTTTCATGTCGGCCTGAAAACCAGCTTCCTTAAGCATTTTTAATCCGTCTTCGGCAATTTTATCAGCAGCTAATACCTTAAATGCCATCTTGAAACCCTTTCTAGGAAAACATTTCTAACATGGCCTTGGGACCTCTGCCAATTTCGATCCCTTTGGCTCCCAGTTGTGTAAATAGCAACTCTAGTGCGCCAATGGTTGCCACCAGCTCAAGTTTATCAACGTAACCCAGGTGACCGATGCGGAAGATCTTTCCTTTTAATTCGCCCTGTCCCGGTGCGACCTCTACTCCAAATTTTCTCATTTCAGATCTTACCGTTTCACCGTCAATGCCATCCGGAGGAATAATCGCGGTAACCGCGTGTGAAGCGCAAGCATCGTCAGCTAATAACTGACAGCCGGCCGCCCTCACTCCCGCTCGAACCGCCTTGGTAACCAGCGCGTGTCTTTCAAAAATATTTTCCAGGCCTTCTTCTTTTAACATTTTGATCGACTCGTGCATGCCAAAAATAATCGACTCCGGCGGAGTAGTAAAAGTTTGTCCCTTATCGGCAAACTTCTTCTGCTGCTTGCAGTCCCAGTAATATTTGGGAAGTTTTGAAGTTTCGCAAGCTTTCCAGGCCCGTTCACTCATGGATATCGCGGCAATTCCCGGCGGAACCATAAAAGCTTTTTGCGATCCCGATAAGACCACATCTAGTCCCCATTCATCAACGGGCAACGGAGACGTTAAAAGCCCGGAAATCGCATCAACGATAATTAGTGCACCATGTTTACGAACTACTTCGGCAATTTTTTTAACATCATTTAATACGGTGGTCGAAGTTTCGTTTTGCTGCATAAATACCGCTTTTATTTCTTTATTCTTATCAGCGGCAAGTTTGGTTTCAAGCTCTGCAATATTAATTGTTTTTCCGAGAGCAGGCGCTTTTACTTCGTCTACTACTACCCCGTAAGCTTTTAATATTTTAATAAAACGTTCGCCAAAGTTTCCGGTGTTACATACGATAACCTTGTCACCGGCTGACAAAGTATTGACTACCGCCGCCTCCATAACTCCGGTTCCTGAACAAGGGAAAATCATTACATCATTTTTAGTTTGATAACACCATTTTAATCCGTCCAGTACTTCTCCCAGGATCCTGGAAAAGACCGGCCCGCGGTGACCAATCATTTCCCTGTTCATGGCGGCCAAAATTCTGACCGGAATGGGAGTGGGTCCCGGAATCATGAGAAATTGTTTAAGTGGTTTTTTTTCTGTCATCGCTTTATCCTTTCTTAATATAAATTAGCGCGCCCAGTCAACAATTACGTATTTATCCCCGTATCTGAATTTAAAATCGGTGTTGCCCTTATAAGATTTACTGAGCATGCGCCCAATTCTTAATGCTAAGGATTCGGAAGTAGTTTCAACGTGAATCCCCCCGTCAACCTTATCAACTTTCATTAAACGCTCCAGTGGATTTTTTTCGAGTGCCCTACGTTCCTCGGCTTTAACTAAATTGACCAGTTCTTCAAAATGTTCGGACACGAAATCTCCGGAAATATTTACTACGCCCATTGGATAGTTGTCTTCAATCTTGCGGCAGGCCGGACATTTTGTTTTATGGGTTTTTTTATCGTTCAAAAGCAAGGTAGCTTCGCCGTCGTTTTTATGCCAATGCTGTTTGGCGTATACCAGCTTACAGGTTGGACAAACCGTGGGTTCAGGAAAATGATTTTTTGAGGAAATATACGGATCCGGAAGGCGATTTCTTTCCTGTTCGTAGAATACTCCCTTTTCCCGACCAATCGGTCCTCTAACCATATGCCCTCACCCTTTCTTATAGTATTATCGCTTGGAGAATTGGAAGCTTTTACGGGCTTTTTTGTGTCCGAATTTTTTGCGTTCTTTCTCTCTGGGATCGCGAGTTAATAATCCTTCGATCTTCAGTGCTTTACGATAATTCGGATTTATTTCAAGTAAAGCTCGGGCAATTCCTAGAGAAAGGGCCCCAATTTGACTGACGGTGCCTCCCCCGTGAATTTTAGCAATTACGTCATATGCCGTTAGATTTTTGGTAATGATCAAGGGTCGTTTAGCCTGGTATTCTAATAAAACCCGGCCGGTGGCGTATTGCAGTAATCCGCGACCATTAATTTTAAAATTTCCATTACCGGGGACTAATCTTACTCTGGCGACGGCGGTTTTTCGGCGGCCGGTACCCCAATAAGCAACGGTTGCGGGACGTACCACTTTTTTGTGAGTTTTAACTTTAGGCGCTGCCGGTATTTCGGCCGGTTTAGCAGCTTGCGGAACCTCAACTTTTGCTTGCGCTTCAACTATTGGAGCCGCCTGTTTTTCAACCTTGGCCTCTTCCTTAGCCTGAACTACTTCCTTTTTAGGGGCTTCGACTTTTTTCTTTTTTGTGGCCCGGGGCTTTTTGGCCACGGCCTTTTTAGTTTTTTTTATTTTTTCTTCTGCCATGAATTACACCTCTAATTTTTCTAACTTTTGAGCTTGAAATTTATGTTCGGCCCCGGCAACTACTTTTAATTTTTTCAACATTTTGCGGCCGAGTTTGCCTTTGGGCAGCATTCCTAAAACTGCGGCATGCAGGATGCGCTCGGGATGCTTTTCTAGCACATCGGCATAAACCTCGTAGCGTGCCCCACCCGGATATGCAGAGTGCCTAAAATATATTTTTTGCTCTGGTTTTTTGCCAGTCACCTTAATTTTTTTGGCATTAACTACTACTACGTAATCCCCCGTATCAACGTGCGGAGTATAAGTAGGTTTGTGTTTGCCGCGCAAAATGGTAGCCACCTGGGTTGCCAGTCTGCCTAAGATTTTACCTTCAGCGTCAACCAAATACCACTTACGGTCGATATTTTCTCTTTTTGCTGAATATGTTTTTCTCATTTTTTTCATAACTTAAAAGCCTCTCTTCTTAATAATCAACTTGTACCAAGCTTAAGCCCTTGCCCGGGGCACCTTTACCGGCTTGAGTACGGTCTTTAGCTCTAAAGATTTCATTGAATTTGGGCACCGAAATCTTTTTTTGGCCAACCGCCACCAGGCTCCCTACTATCCCCCGAATCATACCCCTGGCATAAGCATTTGCTTTAAAAGTAATCGATATAAGTTTTACTTTTAAAACATCATTATTACCTAAATAACTTTCGACGCGGCGTTCACGGAAAGTGATTTTTTGCATCAGCCTAACCAAATTTTTATCCTTTTCTTTAATGGAAAAAGAAGAAAAATCGTGTCTGCCGATTAGTAGCTTGGCCGCGCGTTGCATAGCTTTATAATCCAATTTTGAGCGGAGGTGCCATACGTATGCATCAAGATAAAAGGGGCACTCCTCTCCTACTAACAGATTATAAACGTATATCCGGTTTTTGGCCGAATAACGAGCATGAAACTGATCGTTTACTTCTTCCCCGGAAATAATCCGAATTCCATCATCCAGATGGGCGTTCAGCGCACTTTTAAGTTTATCCGGCGAAAGCTTAGTTTGTAATCTAAAACTAATAATTTGCCCCGCCGCGTGTACCCCGGCATCGGTTCTACCCGCCGGATGCACCCTCACTTTTTGTGCGGTAACTTTTTTTATGGCTTTTTCAAGTTCCCCTTGTACCGTGACAACATCCTTTTGAATTCCAAACCCGTAAAAGGGCAATCCAAAATAAGAAACCTTAAATTTAAAGTTTCTCATTAAAACCTAATTAAACCAGCTCCAAACGAGCCATCGGAACTCCGTCCCCGCGCCTCATCCCAACCCTCACCATACGCGTAAAGCCGCTTTTGCGGCCTTCAAAACGCTGCAAACTTTTCTCACAAATCATTTTAACTTTAGAACGGTCTTTAACGTAAGCCTGCAGCCTGCGTTTTGCCGCAACCTTATTTTCTCTGGCCCAAAATACAAACCAAGCGGCTAATCTTCTTACTTCTTTAGCGCGCGTAACCGTGGTTTTTATCTTATCATAAGTAAAAAGCGCGACCGCAATATCCGTCAACATCTGCAATCTTTGGTCGGTAGGTCTATTTAATTTTCGGTATTTTCTTCCGTGTCTCAATGGTTTACTCCTTCGCTCCGGATTCTTCAGATGATGGAATGTTAATTTTGTATTCAGAAAGTTTTTCACGAATTTCGTTTAAGCTTTTCAGTCCGAAATTCTTTAAATTCATTAAATCTTCTTCAGAATATTTAACGACTTCTCTAACCGTTTTAATATTAGCACTCTTTAAACAGTTATAAGAACGGGCTGAAAGTTCGAGATCCTCAATGGTCATATCCATGGCGGATTCGCCTTTTTCTTCGGCACCTTTAATTGGGATGCCCAATACTTCAGATTTTTGACCTAAATGTACAAACATATCAACGTGGCGCGCTAAAATCTTGGCGCTTTCTTTCATCGCAGCCTCCGGCCCAATCGATCCGTCGGTCCAGACGTGTAAAATTAACTTGTCGTAGTTGATTTCTTGCCCCACGCGGACTTCCTCAATGGTAATGTTAACTTTTAAAACCGGGGTAAAGATTGAATCTACCGGAATAGTTCCAGCCGCCAACCCACCCTTTTTATTTCTCACGGCCGGCACGTAGCCTTTGCCGCGTTCCACCGTCATTTCCATATTTAATTTGCCTTTGGCATCTAAGGTTGCGATTTTTTTATCTTTGTTGATAATTTCGATTTCGGCGTCGTGTTCGATATCGCCGGCGACCACATCGCCTTTTCCTTTGGCCGAAAGTTTCATGACTTTAGGTGAATCAGAGTGTGATTTCACCACAATTTCCTTAAGGTTTAACATGATTTCTAAAACGTCTTCGGTTACCGCAGAAATAGTAGAAAATTCGTGCGGCACCCCTTCGATCGAAATCGAAGTGATTGCTGCTCCCGGTAGAGAAGAAAGCAATACCCTGCGCAGTGAATTTCCTAAAGTTGATCCGTAGCCCCGCTCCAGCGGCTCGACAATAAACTTACCTTCTGTATCAGAAATTTCCTCGAACTTTACCCATGGCTTTTCCCCAATCATTACCATAAACTTTTTCCTCCTTTATCTCGAATAAAACTCTACGATCAAGTTTTCAGCGACAATCGTTCCAATTTGATCTCGGGTTGGTAAAGATACTACCTTACCCTGCAGTTGATCAGCATTCAGCTCTAGCCAAGCAGGAACGTCCTTGTCAGCTAAATTTGGATATAGTTTTTTTACGTTAGCTTGTGAACTTTCGAATACTTCAACTACTTGTCCGGCCTTAACCAGATAAGAAGGGACATTAACCGAGCGTCCCGCAACCTTAACGTGGCCGTGCGCCACAAATTGGCGGGCAGCCTGCCTGGAAGGAGCCATTCCCAACCGATAAATCACGTTATCAAGCCGGCGTTCTAAACTTTGCAATAAGTTTTCGCCGGTCGCCCCTGATTTTTGCGATGCTTTTTTAAAGTAGCTGCGCAGTTGACTTTCGTTTAAGCCATAAATTCTTTGCATTTTCTGTTTTTCACTAAGACGGATCGCATATTCCGATGGTTTGATTCTGGCTTTGCCATGTTGACCCGGTGGATAAGGACGGCGACCTTGTGGACATTTTTCGGTATCACACTTATCGCCGCGCAAGAAGAGTTTTTCTCCCGCTCGTCGACAAAGTTTACATTTTGCTTCTCGATATCTAGCCATTACACTCTCCTTCTTTTCGGTGGTCGGCAACCGTTATGTGGAATAGGCGTTACATCTCTGATGGTGCTAATTTCTAATCCGGCAGCCAGCAGGGCCCGAATAGCTGTTTCTCTGCCGGATCCCGGACCGTTTACTAAAACATCAATTTCTCGAAGACCTAATTCGACCGCTCGCCTCGCACAAGTTTCGGCTGCGGACTGCGCTGCAAAGGGAGTTCCCTTTTTGGTGCCTTTAAAACCAGCCGCTCCGGCCGATGACCAGGCAATTACTTCGCCTTTGTCATCGGTAATGGAAATAATTGTATTGTTAAAGGTGGACTTAATGTGCGCCGCTCCTTTAGCAGAGATTTTCTTTTTTTTCTTCTTTTTTGCAGCCTTAACTTCAGCCATTATTTACTCCTTTTATGTTTTCTCTACTTTCTTACGACCCGAACCAACCGTTCTTCGTTTGCCGCGCTTGGTTCGCGCATTGGTTTTGGTACGCTGCCCTCTTCCCGGAAGTCCCTTTTTATGACGAGAGCCGCGATAGGTTCCGATATCAATTAAACGTTTAATATTTTGATTAACTTCTTTACGTAAGTCTCCCTCGACCGCAATCGATCGCATGGCATCACGAATCGCTACAATTTGATCCTCACTTAAATCTTTAGCTTTAACCCCGGGATCTACCCCGGCGGTTGCCAAAAGCACATTAGACAGAGATCGTCCAATCCCGTAAATATAAGTTAAGGCAATTTCTATCCTTTTTTCTCTTGGTAAATCTACGCCCGCAATTCTAGCCACAATTTATCTCCTTTCGAAAAATCTTATCCTTGTCTTTGTTTATGTTTAGGGTTAGTGCAAATAACCCTTACTCTTCCGCCGCGGCGGAAAACCTTACATTTTTCACAAATTTGTTTTACTGATGATCTAACTTTCATAATTATTCCTATCCTTATTTTAGTCGATATACAATTCTGCCGCGGGTTAAATCGTAAGGTGAAAGTTCTACTTTTACCTTGTCGCCGCGCAAAATTCTGATAAAGTGCTTTCTAATTTTTCCGGAGACATGGGCTAATACTTCCTGCCCGGTTTCCAGTTTAATTTTAAACAGCGCATTCGGCAGTGCGTCTACTACTTCTCCTTCGAGTTCGATTACATCTTTATCTTTTACCATAAATATTCATTTAGTCCTTTATTTCAGTTAAGATTTCCGGATCTCCGTCAGTTATCAAAATCGTATGCTCAAAATGAGCCGATAAACTGCGGTCTGCGGTTACCACCGTCCAACCGTCTTTTAAGGTTTCGATTTTATAGCCGCCCAAATTAAACATGGGCTCAATGGCTAAAACCATCCCCTTCTTGAGCTGCGGGCCTTGTCCCGCCTTGCCAAAGTTGGGAATTAAGGGATCTTCATGCAAATCGGATCCAATCCCATGTCCATAAAGATCACGTACTACCCGGTAGCCAAACTTTAGCGCATGCTGCTCAATTGCGGCAGAAACATCGCCCAGATATTTTCCGGCTCTCGCCTGCCGGATCGCCAGACTCAAAGCTTTTTTGGTGGCGCGCAGCAACTTTTCGGTTTTTTTATCAATCTTTCCAACCGGAAAAGTAATGGCCGCATCACCGTAAAAGCCAGCTACGATGGCTCCCGCATCAACCCCGATGATATCCCCGTCTTTTAAAACTTTATTTCCCGGAATACCATGCACTACTTCTTCGTTAACCGATAAGCAGGTTGCGTGTTTGTATCCACGGTATCCTTTAAAGGCCGGTAGCGCTCCCAGCGTTACAATTTGCTTTTCGGCAAAAGCATCCAGCTCCCGGGTAGTGATACCTGGTTTGATTTCACCCTTAAGGCTGGAGAGAACTTTGGCAACCACCGAGCAAGCAGCTCGTATGTGGACCAATTCCTTCTCAGTCTTAATCCTAATCATCTAAACCCCAAGGGATTTGCGTATTGTTTCAAAAACCTCATCCACTGATCGGGATCCGTCTACCTCAAGTAGTAATTTTTGCTCTTGGTAAAACTTAATCAAAGGTTTAGTTTGTTCCTGATACACGTTGAATCTGGTTTTAATCACCGCTTCAACGTCATCTTTCCTTTGATAAAGTTCACCTCCGCAGGCATCACATTTATTATCGTCCTTTGGGGGATGAAATTTCACGTGAAATACTGCCCCGCACTGCCTGCAGCTGCGTCGGCCGGACAGCCTTGCAACCACTTGGTCGAGTGGTACCGCAACGTAAATCACCGCATCCAAAACGAGTCCCAAATCCTTACATACTTTTTGCAGCGCTTCGGCCTGAACCATATTGCGTGGAAATCCATCTAAAAGAAATCCACTTTTACAATCCGGTTTGGCCAGACGCTGCCGGGTTAGTTCGATCGATAATTCATCCGGAACTAACTTTCCCTGCGACATAAAAGAGTGTGCTTTTTTTCCCACTTCGGTTTGGGCGGCAACTGCCTCCCGCAACATATCCCCTACGGATATATGCGGAACCTTCATGATCGCTTGCAGCTTTTTCGCCTGAGTTCCTTTTCCTGATCCCGGAGGACCGAGTAAAATTAACTTCTTCATGCTTAAGCTAACAACCCTTCGTATTGTCTGGTAACCAGATGGGTTTCGATCTGTCTGACCAGATCCAGTACAACACCGACCATAATTAACAGTGCCGTACCTCCCAATCCCTGGAAACTAGTAATATGCGTAATTTTTTCAACTACCGATGGCATAATCGCCACGCACGCCAAAAACAGAGCACCCACTAGTGTTAAACGCGTAATAATGTACTCAAAGTAATCCGCGGTCGGCTTGCCAGGGCGAATTCCCATAACAAAGCCGCCGTATTTTTTAATATTGTTGGCCAACTCAACCGGGTTGAAGGTTATGGCCGTATAGAAATAGGTAAAGAAAAAGATTAACGCAAAGAACATGGGTATGTAAAACCCGCCTCCCGGTCCCACTCCCGCTGCAATTTTTTGCACGAAAGGAACCGGAATAAATTGCCCAATGGTCGCAGGAAACAGCAAAACCGATGACGCAAAGATGATCGGAATAACTCCACCCTGATTAATTCGCAGCGGAATATAAGTGCTTTGTCCGCCGTACATTTTGCGGCCCACAATCCGTTTAGCATACTGCACCTGAACCCGACGCTGTCCTTCTTGAATAATGACAATCCCGGCAATCATCGCTAGAAAAACTACCACTAATATCAATACGCCAATTAAACTAGCTCCACCTCTGACCAGGGTTACCGTTTGTCCAACATAGGCCGGCATTCGAGAAACGATACCGGTAAAAATTATCAGAGAGGCTCCGTTGCCAATTCCTCTTTCGGTAATTAATTCACCAAACCACATCACCAGAACCGAACCCGCAGTTAAAGTAATTATTGACCCGGCCAGAAACAGTGGAAAACTGTAACCGGGCTGCAACACTCCTCTAAACCAGAAAGACATTCCGGTGGCCTGTACGGACGCTAATGCCACCGTCAAAAAACGAGTATACTGCGCAATTTTTTTGCGGCCGGCCTCGCCTTCCTTGGACAGCGCCTCAAGCTGAGGAATGACTACCGTTAAAAGCTGTATGATAATCGAAGCATTGATATAAGGAACAATTCCCATCGCAAAGATAGAAAAACGCATCAATGCTCCACCGGTGAATAAATCTAAAAATCCCAGTAAATTACCTTTACCAAATAAAGAAGCTAATTTAGTCGGATCAATACCGGCTACTGGAATATGCGCACCTAACCTAAAGAGCACGACCATCCCGATCGTAAATAGGATTTTTTTACGTAAATCTGGAATACTAAATATGCCGCTGACTATGTTTGGCATATCGAAGCTGATCCTCCTGCTTTTTCGATTTTAGCTTTAGCACCGGCGCTGAATTTATGGGCTTCAACTTTAAGTGCTTTTTTGATTTCTCCGTCGCCTAAAATTTTAATTAAATCACCCGCACGTGCATCCCCCGCCACCACTAAAACGTCCGGATTAACCTCACCGTCGTAAGACTCGAGATCTGAAACGTTAATTACGCGGTAGGTAGTTTTAAATAAAGTATTTTTAAAGCCGTGCTCTTTAGGAAGACGGCGGTAAAGCGGAGTTTGTCCTCCTTCAAAACCAGGGCGTACTCCGCCGCCGGATCTTGAATTTTGGCCTTTGTGGCCCCTACCGCAAGTTTTACCTAAGTTAGAACCCTGTCCCCGCCCTACTCTTTTTTTCTTCTTTTTTGAATTCTTTCCTGGTTTAAGATTACTTAAATTTAACATTACTCACTTGCTCCTTGAGCTACCGCGGCTTCTTCTCCCACAAATCTAATTTTAAGTGGCTTGCCGCGTCTTTTCATTTCCCCTTCGATATCTTTTAAGATCGAAAGGCCTTGAATCGTGGCGCGGGCTACGTTAATCGCGTTGGGAGAGCCAATAGACTTAGCCACTACATCCCGAATGCCTGCCAATTCTAAAATAATACGGACTGCGCCGCCGGCAATAACGCCGGTTCCGCGGGGTGCCGGCCGCATGATAACCTGACAGGAAGAAAACTTACCAACCACCGGATGCGGCAAGGTTTTTCCGACCATTTTAACGCTGATTAATTGTTTCTTGCCGGCTTCAACTGCTTTACGGATTGCAATGGAAATTTCGTTGGATTTACCAATCCCCATTCCTACTCGACCGTTTTCGTCACCCACCACCACGACCACTCTGAATCCCATTTTTTTACCGCCCTTTACCACTTTGGTAACTCTGCGGATTTGGATAACTTTTTCGTTAAACTCTTTTGCTGTTTCTTCTAAATTTAATTGTTTCTCTCGCAAAACTTAAGTCCTCCTTATTAAAAACTTAATCCGGCTTCTCTGGCGGCATCGGCCATGGCTTTGATTTTTCCGTGATAACGCCTCGATCCGCGATCAAAAACCACTTCTTTAATTCCTTTTTCGATTGCGACTTTTGCAATTATTTTTCCAAAAGCTTTGGCGCTTTCCAGGTTGTTTTTGAGGGGAGCTTTTTTCTTGCCGCCCTTGCCCAACGAAGAAATTCCCACGATGGTTTTATCTTCGTCATCATTAATAAACTGAACGTAGAGACCGCGTAAACTTCGATAAACCGAAAGTCGCGGTCTGGCTGCCGTGCCGGTTACTCTTTTAATTTTTCTAATTTTGCGTGCCATCTTAACTCCTTAGGTGGCGGCTCCGGCCGCTTTAGCTGCTTTACCAGCTTTTCTTCTTACAAACTGACCAGCATACTTAATGCCTTTACCTTTATAAGGTTCAACCTTGCGAATTGCCTTAATGTCGGCCGCCACTTGTCCCACGATCCATTTATCGATCCCTAATACTTTAATTTTGGTCTGACCTTCCAGTTCAAAACTGATTCCTTCGGGAGGATCAACTTCGACCGGATGCGAATAGCCAATCTGAATAACTAATTTTTTGCCTTGTTTAGCGGCACGATAACCAACGCCCACTAATTCTAGGTTTTTTTCAAATCCTTTGGTTACACCAACCACGTGATTATAAATCAAAGCGCGGTAAAGTCCGTGTTTAGCACGGGCGCCACCGTCTTCGTTTACACGAGTTAAGATAATTTTATTATCTTCAACTTTTACCGTAATAAGAGGATCTACCGTCAGGGACCCGCTGCCTTTAGGGCCCTTGATGGTCACGTTTTCTCCCGCTACTTTAACTTCTACTCCCTTCGGGATCTCAATCGGTACTCTTCCCACTCTAGACACAGCTAAATCCTCCTTATCCGCCTACGGCGGACTTACCAAATCTGCAGTAGGAGCTCGCCCCCTACTTTTTGTTTTCGCGCCTGACTATCAGATAAAACCCCTTTTGAAGTAGATAAGATTGCTACTCCAAAACCACCCAATACTTTTGGGATTTTAGTTGAACTTACATAACTTCGGCAGCCCGGCTTAGAAATACGCTTAAGCGTCGAAATTACCGAAGCTTTTTTATCGTCATATTTGAGAGTAACACGAATCAGCTTATGATTACCCTTTTGCATGTTTTCAAAATTTTTAATGTAGCCTTCGCCCACAAAAACTTTAGCAATCGCTTCTTTCATTTGCGAATGAGGGACATCCACACTTTCTTTTTTTTCTTTGAGACCGTTTCTCATTCGAACCAGCATATCCGAAATTGGGTCAGTTAATTGCATGTTAAACCTTTCCTCCTCAATTTATTACCAACTTGATTTTACTACGCCCGGAAGTTTACCTTCGTGCGCCATATTTCTAAAACAGATTCGACAAAGCCCAAACTTTTTAATGTAACTGCGGGTCCGGCCGCAAACATTACACCTGGTAATGCGGCGGGTCTTAAATTTAGGCTCTCTTTTTAATCTTTCTATCCAGCATTTCTTTGCCATCTGAAATTACTCCTTACTGCTTTCTAAAAGGTATACCCAAAAGAGCTAATAGCTCACGGGCTTCTTCATCGGTTTTGGCTGAAGTTTGGATAGTAATATCCATTCCTCGGACACGATCAACTTTATCGTATTTAACTTCCGGAAAAATTAATTGTTCTTTAATCCCCAAGGAATAATTACCCCGTCCGTCAAACGATTTTGGGTTAAGTCCTCTAAAATCGCGGATCTTGGGCAGGCAAAGATTAATTAACTTATCCATAAAATGGTACATCCGAATACCGCGCAAAGTAACTTTTAACCCGATTTCTAATCCTTCTCTTAGTTTAAAAGTAGCGATCGATTTTTTAGCGCGGATTCTTTGGGGAGCTTGACCGGTAATTTCGGCCAGCTCTTCCGCCGAAGCGTTGATCGCTTTTGAATCTTCAGTGGCCTCAGTTACCCCGCGGTTCACCACCACTTTTACGATCCGCGGAACTTCCATTTCGTTTTTGTACTTGAACTTTTTCATCAGTTCTTTGATTACTTGTTTTTTATATTTTTCTTTTAAAGCTGACATATTATTTACACCTTATCAATAATTTCATTGCATTTTTTACAGGAACGTACTTTTTCCCCACCCTCTGGAGTGGAAAATCCTACTCGGGTTGGCTTAGAACAACGCGGGCACACCAGCGCCAGCTTGGATCCCTGCAAAGCCACCGGCATATCAATAATTCCTCCCTGAAACTTTTGGGAAGGACGCTGATGCTTTTTTACCATATTGGTACCCTCAACCACGTACCGATCTTCCGCACGCAACACTTTGATAATTTTGTTCTTTTTACCTTTGTCTTTTCCCGACAAAACTAAAACCGTATCCCCTTTTTTTAATCGATAAGTCACTTATACCACCTCTGGAGCCAGAGAAATTATCTTCATAAAAGAAGCTCCCTGCGGCCCCCCTACATCTCTTAATTCGCGAGCAACCGGTCCAAAAACGCGGGTCCCTCGAGGATTGCCTTGCGCGTCAATAATGACCACCGCATTATCATCAAACTTACAATAAGAACCATCATCCCGACGAATGGAATCAACCGTCCTGACAATGACACCAAATACCACTTCGCTCTTTTTAACTGTGGCGTGTGGAGTAGCATCTTTTACTACGCAGCGAATAACGTCCCCTACTCCGGCATAACGCTGTCCGCTGTTACCCAAAACGCGGATACAAAGTACCTGTTTGGCGCCCGAATTATCGGCAACTCTTAATCTACTTTCCTGCTGTATCACTGTGTGCCATCTCCCCTATATTTTTTGCTTCTGCTTTTTCTAAAATTTCCACAACTCTCCACCTTTTATCTTTGGAAAGCGGTCGACACTCAACAATTCTGACTAAATCACCAATCTGACACGCATTTTCCTGGTCGTGTGCTTTGAATTTGGATTTTAAACGGATCACTTTTTTGTATAAAGGATGGGAGGTGGTACGTGAAACTACCACCGTAACCGTTTTGTCCATTTTATTACTTAATACTCTGCCTTCTCTTACTTTTCTACGCCCTCGTTCCACTTTGTGCACGCTCCTTTTCATTAATTGCAGTTAAAACCCGGGCAATATCCCGGCGCACAGCGCGCAGCCGCAGCGGATTTTTCAACTGTTGACTGGCTTTTTCAATTCTTAAGTTGAGTTGTTCTTTTCTGAGCTCAATTTCTTTAAACTTCAGCTCGTCCAGGTTTAATTCTTTTATTTCGTTTGCTGTTTTCTTAGATTTCATCACTGCTCCTCGATTAATGTTTCACTACGAATCTGGTTTCTACCGGAAGCTTATGCCCCGCCAGTCTCATCGCTTCTTTGGCAACTTCCTCGGACACACCCGCAATTTCAAAAAGGATGTGACCGGGTTTAACCACCGCTGCATAACCGACTGGTTCACCTTTACCGGATCCCATTCGCGTTTCGGCAGCTCTGGCACTGTAAGGTTTATCTGCACATACACGGATCCAAACTTTTCCACCGCGTTTTAAACAATGCGTAATTGCTTTTCGGGCCGATTCGATTTGCGTAGTTTTCAACCAATAAAACTCGAGCACCTGCAATCCAAATTCACCAAAACATAAGGTACTGCCCGCCGATGCTTTACGTCCTTTTAAATTTAAGCGCTGTGCTTTTCTAAATTTTGTTTTTTTAGGGATCAGTGCCATTATGCTCTGGCCTCTCTTTTTTCAGGCTCGCCGGCAGCTTTAAGTACCTCTCCCAGCATTTCCTTTTCTTTTCTTTCTTTTTCGGGGAGTACTTCGCCCTTATAGATCCAAACTTTTACACCGATTTTACCGTAAATAGTCATCGCTTCGGTAAATCCGTAATCGATACGGGCCCTGAGTGTTTGCAGCGGTACCCGACCGCGGTGATACCATTCTTTACGTGCAATTTCGGATCCGTCTAATCGGCCGCCCACTTTAACTTTAATGCCTTTGGCCCCAGCGCGTAAAACGCGGGTGACCGAGCGCTTCATGGCCCGACGGTAGGAAACCCGTTTTTCAAGCTGCTGTGCAATATTTTCGGCCACTAATTGTGAACAAGTTTCGGCACTGGATTCTTCACGGACGTTAAGTTGAATTTGTTTTTTAATCAGGGCTACTAATTGATCCCTTAAAGCCGCTACTTCCCGGCCGCCTTTTCCGATAATCAAGCCCGGTTTCGCAGTATAAAGATCGATTTCAATCTGGTTAGCCCTACGCGCAATTTTTATTTTTGAAATACCGGCCCGGTAAAGCTTGTTTTTCAAAAATGTGCGGATTTTTCTATCTTCAACTAAATTATCCGCGTAGTTTCTTTCGGCATACCAGTTACTATCCCAATCTTCGATGATTCCAAGTCTTAATCCCTTTGGATGGGCTTTCTGTCCCATTTATTTTTTCTCCTCTCCTCTCGGACTGACATAAATTGTTACATGACTGTTGCGTTTTTTAACCGGATGGGCACGTCCGCGGGAACGGGGTCTCCAACGTTTGTAAGGAGTAGCTTCATCCGCAAACGCTTCAGAAATATATAATTCGTTTTCTAGTTTATAATTATGTTTTGCATTGGCCACCGCTGATTTGATAACCTCTAAAACAATTTCGGCCCCTTTATGCGGCATAAACGAAAGCAAGGCCAGTGCTTCAACGCAGTTTTTACCGCGGATAACATCGATTACGCGCCTTACCTTACGCGGTGCTATTCTAATCCATTTGGCTTGTGCTTTAACTTTCATGATTTACGCTGCTGCCTCCGTTGGTTTTTCGACCGGTGCCGAGTGACCTTTAAAAATGCGGGTGGGTGAAAATTCACCTAATTTATGCCCCACCATATTTTCCTGGATATAAATCGGGATGTGCTTAATCCCATTATGTACCGCAAATGTATAACCTACCATTTCGGGTATAATGGTTGATCGGCGGGACCAGGTTTTAATTACTTTTTTGTCACCGCTTTTGGCGCGATCAAGCTTTTCTAAAATACTGGCATCTACAAATGGACCTTTTTTAGTTGATCTTCCCATGACTGCTACTTAGGCCTCCTTGCCAAAATAAATTTACTACTGCCTTTACGATTATGTCGGGTCAAAGCGCCTTGCGCAGGTTTACCCCATTTTGAAACCGGACGTTTACGTCCAACGCCCGCTCTTCCTTCGCCACCACCGTGCGGGTGATCACAAGGATTCATCGAAGTTCCACGGTTCATCGGGCGTCTGCCTAAGTGACGCATGCGGCCCGCTTTACCTAAAATAACGTTTTTAGCATCCGGGTTT
Organism: Candidatus Margulisiibacteriota bacterium; assembly: GCA_018823125.1. GTDB lineage: Bacteria > Margulisbacteria > WOR-1 > JAHJIW01 > JAHJIW01 > JAHJIW01. The sequence continues at coordinate 70,348 of JAHJIW010000015.1, forward strand.
CCGACTTGGCCGATCGAAGCTCGACAATTAATATTGACCATTCTTTGTTCGCCCGAAGGAAGCTTAATAATGCCAAAGTTTCCTTCCTTAGCTACTAATACAATCACACTCCCGGCGGACCTCCCCATCTGTCCACCCTTCCCCGGATTAAGTTCGACATTATGAATGGTGGTTCCCACCGGAATATTTTTCATCGGCAGTGCGCACCCCGGTCTGATTTCGGCTTCTGGACCGGACATTACTTCATCTCCAACTTTAATTTTTAACGGGGCAATAATGTAGCTTTTTTCTCCGTCCGCATAATGCAGCAGGGCAATCCGGGCATTACGGAAAGGATCGTATTCGATTGAAACTACCTTAGCCGGCACGTTATCTTTAATGCGTTTAAAATCGATTAAACGATAAAACTTTTTGTTTCCGCCCCCTCGATGACGCATGGTGATTTTTCCGGAATTATTTCTGCCGGCATGCTTTTTGATGCGGCGCAGCAGAGATTTTTCTGGCTTCGACGCGGTTAAATCATCATACGGATCATCAACGCGAAAGCGCTGTCCGGGCGTTAATGGTCTTCTGGGTTTTACTGCCATTTCCTTCTCCTCAATTTATTTACATGGCCGCATCGATTTTATCGATTTTTTGGCCACTCGCTAAGGTTACATATGCTTTTTTATAACGGCCGGTGTTTCCTGGTTTACCCTTCCACATTCGTTTTTTGCCTTTGCAATTAACCGTATTGACGCTTTCTACTTCAACGTTAAATGTTTTTTCGATTGCGCGACAGATATCAATTTTATTGGCATCCAGTGCTACCTGAAAAACATAACGATTATGAACGCGTTCTCCCGATGTTTTTTCGGTAACTAAGTGCCCTCTTAAAACTTGGCTTGGGTTTTTCACGCGAGAGCCTCCTCAACCTTTTTCAGCACTGTCTTTTCGGATAATATTTCGTCACAATTTAAAAGATCAAAAATATTAACCGAAGCTTCATCCCTAACCTCTACTTTATTGATGTTTTGTGCAGATCGTCTGGCCAATTGGTTTTCGGCATTAAGCAAAATTAAAATTTTACCTTTTAAGCCTAAAGCATTGATCAGTTGGTACATTTCTTTAGTTTTCCCGGTAACTTTAATTTCATCTAATACTTTTATCTTGTTTTGGGCCAGCTTTTCGGACAAAACCATTCTAACTGCCAGCTTTCTTATTTTTTTAGGCAATCGATTAGTATACTTGCGCGGGCTGGGTCCAAATATTACTCCGCCACCGCGCCACAAAGGAGAACGACTGGTTCCCGCTCGGGCTCTACCCGTCCCCTTTTGTTTCCAAGGCTTTTTCCCGCCGCCGCGAACCATGCCGCGTGATTTAGTGCTGGCATTTCCTTGACGCAGGTTTGAGGTATGCGCCACCAGTGCGCTGTGCACTACGGCTTCTTTTGGAACAACCGCAAATACTTCGTCCTTGACGTCTAGTTTTGAAACTGCTTGGCCTTTAGCATCAACTACTTGAATCTGTCCCATTATGCTCGACTCCTCAATGTAACAAAATTGTTTTTCTTTCCGGGTACGGTTCCGGAAAGTAAAAGTAAATTCTTTTCGAGATCGACCGACACCACCCTAACTTTAGGAACAGTTACGGTAACTCCCCCCATGCGGCCCGACATTCTAGTTCCTTTAAAAACGCGGCCCGGAGTAGTACCGGCACCAATGGAACCCGGCAGACGATGGTTTTTTGAACCATGGCTCATGGGTCCTCTGCTAAAATGATGGCGCTTGATGGTTCCGGCAAAACCTTTACCAATGGAAGTACCCGAAACATCCAGCTCATCTCCATTTTTAAACGAATCAACCCTAATTTCTTCGCCAACTTCAAACGCATCCAGTTTTTCAACCGCAAATTCTTTAACGAAGCTGGAAACACCTTTGCCGGCAGCTTTGGCATGTCCGGTTAAGGCTTTATTGGCCTTCTTCTTGTTTCCAAAACCAATTTGAATAGCATCGTAACCATCCGATTTTTTTGATTTTTTCTGCAATACTACACAAGGGCCGGCTTCAACCACAGTTACCGGAATAACCTTACCCGCTTCATCAAAAATTTGGGTCATTCCCAACTTTTTAGCTAAAATTCCGGGAACCGGTTTAGCGGGCTTGGCCTCTTTTTGAGGAGCGGCAGGGTTAGCTTCCGCAGCTGGGTTAGCTTCCTTTGCTGGCGCTTCCATTTTTGCCTGCTCCGACTTGGCGGGGGCTTCTTCTTTTGTTACTTTCTTTTCTTCTGCCATGGTACCTTTATAACTCCTTGAGTTTAATCTCGATATCTACTCCGGCCGGCAAATCGAGCTGCATCAGTGCATCCACGGTTTGCGGTGCAGGATCTAAGATATCGATTAATCGTTTGTGGGTTCGGATTTCAAAATGCTCTCTTGATTTTTTATCAACGTGAGGAGACCGCAGTACGCAAACCACTTCCCGTTGGGTTGGCAAAGGAACGGGCCCTGAAACATATGATCCGGCGCGCTTTGCAGTGTTTACAATTTTTCCTGCCGATTGATCTAATACCCGGTGATCATACCCTTTCAGCCTGATTCTTATTTTTTGTCTTTGTTGCCTTGTTCCAGCCACTTTTTTCTCCTCTTCTAAATTTATTCGATTACTTTAGAAACTGCTCCGGCTCCTACGGTGTGTCCACCTTCTCTAATCGCAAACCTTAATCCTTCGTCTAACGCTACATCGTGGATCAACTCTACGACAATGTTGGTGTTATCGCCGGGCATGATCATTTCTACTCCCTCA
>JAHJIW010000016.1 GCA_018823125.1 Candidatus Margulisiibacteriota bacterium
GTCGGCGTGACCCGGACAGTCGATGTGCGCATAGTGCCGTTTTTCGGTTTCGTATTCGACGTGCGCAATCGCGATGGTAATCCCGCGGGCTTTTTCTTCGGGCGCCGCGTCGATCTGGTCAAAGGCTTTAGCTGTCGCCATCCCTCTGCCGGCCAGATACTTGGTGATCGCGGAAGTTAAGGTTGTTTTTCCGTGATCGACGTGTCCGATCGTTCCTACGTTAACGTGAGTTTTCTTTCTTACAAATTTTTCTCTAGCCATTTTTGGTTCCTCCTTATTTTTCTTTAGCCGTTCCGGCCTTTTCCACTAATTTTTCTGAAATCGTTTTGGGCACTACTGCATAACCGCAAAATTCCATATTATAAGTTCCACGACCTTGAGTAGAAGACCTGAGTGAGGTTGCGTACCCGAACATTTCAGCTAAAGGAACTTTAGCCTTGATGGTCTGGATCCCTGCATGTGCCTCCATCCCTTCAATCTTTCCACGACGTGAGGAGACATCTCCCATGACATCTCCCAGATACTGCTCTGGAACTACCACTTCAACTTTCATGATTGGTTCTAAGATTACCGGCTTAGCGCGCATGAACGCAGATTTCAAAGCCATCGAACCCGCAATCTTAAAAGCTAGCTCAGACGAGTCAACCTCATGGTATGAGCCATCATGAAGTGTACATTTTAGATCAATTATGGGGTATCCTGCAAGTACCCCGGTGGTCATGGCTTCTTTTACGCCGGCTTCTACTGCCGGAATGTATTCTTTTGGAATGGTACCGCCTACGATTTCGTTCACAAATTCAAAACCTTTATCGCGTTCTTGTTTTTCAACTGTAATACAAACGTGTCCGTACTGACCGCGACCACCAGTTTGACGGATAAATTTACCTTCGGCTTCAGCGGTCCCGTTAATCGTTTCTTTATAAGCAACTTGAGGCTTACCAACGTTAGCTTCAACCTTAAATTCACGCAGTAATCGGTCAACAATAATTTCCAGATGAAGTTCGCCCATTCCGGAAATAATAGTCTGGCCGGTTTCGGGATCACCTTTAATTCTGAAAGTGGGATCTTCTTCCGCCAATTTACTAAGGGCAATTCCCAATTTTTCCTGGTCGGCTTTAGTTTTGGGTTCGATCGCCACAAAGATAACCGGTTCGGGAAATACGATTGACTCTAAGACAATGGGGTGCTTATCGTCACACAAAGTATCGCCGGTGCCGGTATCTTTTAAACCTACCGCCGCTGCAATATCACCCGCATAAACCGCCGCCAGTTCCTCACGTTCGTTAGCGTGCATTTGCAGTATTCGTCCGATCCGTTCTTTTCTCTTTTTGGCAGGATTAATAATGTAAGATCCCGAATTTAATACTCCCGAATAAACCCTGAAGTAAGTTAGTTTACCTACAAAAGGATCGGTCATAATTTTAAATGCCAAAGCAGAAAAGGGTTCGGTATCTTCTGCTTTACGCTCTTCATCTTCTCCGCTCTTCGGGCTAAATCCTATCACCGGCGGTTTATCAGCCGGAGAAGGAAGAACATTAATTACCGCATCCAAAAGCGGTTGAATTCCTTTATTTTTAAAAGCGGTGCCACAGGTAACTGGAATAATTTTTGCTTCAATCGTTGCCTTGCGAATACCTTTAAGCACTTCTTCGTTAGAAAGCTTGCCTTCCGCTAAATATTTTTCTAACAACGCATCATCCGTTTCGGCTGCTATTTCTTCCAATTCTTCACGATATTTTTTCACGTCCGCTGCGTACTCTTTTGGAATCGGTTCAATTTTGTAATCGATTCCTTGTCCGTCTTCGTAAACAATGGCTTCCATTTTTAACAAGTCAATTACACCTTTAAAACCGTCTTCGGCGCCAAGGGGCAGCTGCAAAAGAACCGGATTAGCCATCAATTTTTCTCGAATTTGGCGTACCACGCGTTTAAACTCGGCACCCACGCGGTCCATTTTATTTACAAACGCGATCCGCGGGACTTTGTACTTGGTTGCTTGTCGCCAAACCGTTTCGGATTGCGGCTGAACTCCGCCCACTGCACAAAAGATAACCACTACGCCGTCTAAAACGCGCAATGACCTTTCCACTTCAACCGTAAAATCAACGTGGCCGGGAGTATCAATAATATTGATGCGATAATCCCTCCACACAGTAGTGGTGGCCGCAGAGGTAATGGTAATTCCTCTTTCTTTTTCCTGTTCCATCCAGTCCATGGTGGCCGCTCCGTCGTGTACTTCTCCGATTTTATGCAAAATTCCAGTGTAAAAAAGTACACGCTCGGTCACCGTGGTTTTACCCGCATCAATGTGCGCGGCAAAACCAATATTTCGATATTTTTCCATTGGGTGCGATCTGGCCATTTACCTTACCACCTAAAGTGGGCAAAAGCTTTGTTGGCTTCTGCCATTTTGTGCGTTGTTTCGCGACTCCCCATTGCTCCGCCGCCCCCGTTATACGCATCCATAAATTCTGCGGCTAATTTTTCGATCATCGAGTGGCCGGCTCTGGCCCGCGAGGCTTGTCTCAGCCATTGCATCGCCAGCGCTTTAGCTCGTCCACTGTCAACTTCAACCGGAATCTGATAAGTAGCTCCGCCTACCCTGCGGGGCTTTACTTCCATGAGCGGCGAGCAGTTTTTAATTACTTTTTCAAAAACCTCCAAAGGCTCTTTCTTTAACTTAGCGGCAGCCTGCTCCATTGCAGTGTAAACAATTTTTTCAGCTTTTGATTTTTTTCCGTCATACATCATTTTATTAATAAATTTATGAATTAATTCACTGCCGTATTTGGGTTCGGGTCCTATTTTTCGTTTTTTTATTTGTCCTCGTCTTGGCATAAATCCTTTACTCCTTTAATTATCCTTTAGTAGGTTTTTTCGCTCCGTATTTTGAGCGGCTCTGGTTTCTTCCTTCAACCCCTCCGGTATCCATGATTCCTCTTACGATATGGTATCTAACCCCCGGCAGGTCCTTTACCCTTCCGCCCCGTACAATCACTACCGAGTGTTCCTGTAAATTGTGACCAACCCCCGGAATGTAAGCCGAAACTTCAATGCCGTTGGTTAATCTGACACGCGCCACTTTTCTTAACGCTGAGTTTGGTTTTTTAGGAGTAGTAGTGTAAACCCGTATACAAACCCCACGCTTCAATGGATTACCTTCGAGCGCGGGAGCCTTGCTTTTTTCTTTTTTACTCTTTCTGCTTTTTCTAATTAACTGATTTAGTGTTGGCACTTTTTATCCTCCTGATTAACTTACTTTGCTTCTTGCGTTTCGGGAACTAGTTCTAAAAATCGATAACCATGAAAACCAGTACCGGCTGGGATTAACCGGCCGATAATTACATTTTCTTTTAATCCAAACATTTCGTCGGTTTTACCCCTGACCGCCGCATCGGTTAATACCCGGGCAGTCTCCTGGAAGGATGCCGCAGAAATAAACGACTCGGTTGAAAGCGAAGCTTTGGTAATACCCAGTAAAACTTCCGCAACCTCGGCTTTTTCGTCTTTTGATTTTGCATTGAGCTCTTCCACATCATCCACATTAATTAATTCGCCGGGCAACAGTGTGGTTTCGCCCGGTTTAACAATGCGAACCTTTCTAGTCATCTGCCTTACAATAACTTCGATATGTTTATCGTTAATGGTAACGCCTTGTCCTTTATAAATCTTTTGAATTTCGTCTACCAAAAATTCTTGTACCGCGCGGGTCCCTAAAATTCTTAAAATATCGTGTGGATTTGGATTGCCTTCGGTAAGCTGCATTCCTAATCGTACCCGGTCGCCGTTAATAACTTTTAATCGGGTTTCGTAAGGAACCGAATATTCTTTCGTTTGATCTTTGGCGCCGGATAACGTAAGCAATCGGATTCCTTCCTGTTCGGATATTTTTACTTCTCCTTCAATATCCGCCAGTAAGGCCGGATCCTTAGGACGTCTGCCTTCGAACAATTCTTCGATTTTGGGAAGCCCCTGAATAATATCTTTGGTTTTGCTGGGGTCTCGTCGGATGGCTTCGACCCTGGAGATTAAGTCGTAACCGTCTACGGTATCACCTTCGGCCACCATCACCCGGGCACCGGTAAAGATCGAATAAAATTCTCCCGGAGCAATAACTACTTTACCCTTTTTACCCTTTTCGGAAATATCCAGCACCAAACCCGAAACCTTAGAAACTACGCCTTGCGCAATTTCTTCTTCAACTTTGACGCGTTGTCCTTCTTTTACATAAACTTTGTCAGCCGGCACGGCATATTCTTTACGGGTTTTCGGGTTATAGACGAAAATTTCTCCATCCTTTTTGGCAATATGTTCTACTAAGGATTTACCAGAAACTTTTCTCTTTTTGGTAGTTACTTCCAGTCCCAAAAACTTAATTTTTCCTGGAGAGGAGGCTACGACGTATTCCATGGTTGGATCATATTCGGCAAAAGTATCGCCGGCTTCTACTTTATCTTTGTTTTTAACCTGTAAGGTAGAGCCGATCGGCAGAATATGTTCTTCTTTTTTATCTTTGATCTTTACATATATAATAGATTCGCGGGTAACCATTTTAACTTTATTACCCAGGTCATCTACCGTATCTTTTGATTCGAATCCTTCGCCAAACAATATTTCACCCGCGTGTTTAGTGCGAATCGCCGCTTTAGCAGCTTTATGGAGAGCGACTCCGCCGATGTGGAAGGTTCTCATGGTAAGCTGGGTTCCCGGCTCTCCGATTGACTGGGCCGCCACGATACCTACCGCTTCACCAATACTGACCGATTTGCCGGTAGCAAGATCTCGGCCGTAACATTTTTGACAAATACCGCGTTTAATTTTACAAGTTAAAGTAGAACGAACTTCTACTTTTTCGATTCCGGCCTCGCTGATTAAATCTGCCGTCGCTTTATCAATTTCGGTACCGGCTTTGGCCAGCACATTTCCAGAAACCGGATCGGCAACCGTCTTGGTAACCGTACGTCCGATCAAACGAGTTTTGAGAGGAATAACTTCATCGAAACCATCCCTAACAGGAGAAAGAACAATGCCGCGCTTAGTGCCGCAATCTTCTTCGGTAATCATTACGTCTTGAGCAACATCTACCAAGCGGCGGGTTAAATATCCGGAGTCTGCGGTTCGGAGCGCGGTATCTACCAATCCTTTGCGCGCTCCATAAGAAGAAATAAAATACTCGGTAACGGTTAGACCTTCTTTAAAGTTGCTTTTAATTGGGATTTCAATAATGTTTCCGGAAGGATCCGCCATTAGTCCTCGGATACCCGCCAACTGTCTGACCTGTTGAATATTTCCTCGCGCCCCGGAGAAGGCCATCAGATACACTGAATTTAATTTATCAAACTCGCGCAGCATGGCTTCGGTAACGGCTTCGGTAACTCCAGACCAAACGTCGAGTGAACGAATTAATTTTTCTTTTGCGGAAAGCGTTCCGTCACGATAATGCCGTTCCAGTTCGGCAACTTCTTTAGTAGCCTTAGCCACAATGTTTTTCTTAGCCGGCGGAACTTTTAAATCTTCGATTGAGATCGAGACCCCCGCCAAAGTTGCGTATTTAAAGCCTAACCTTTTTATTTCGTCGGCAATGGTAGAGGCAACTAAGGCGCCAAACTTTTTGTAGACTTCTAAAATGAGACGTTCGAGCCCTTTTTTATCAACCAGTTGATTAATAAATCCAAAATCTTCTCCCGGAACATTTTCGGCAATGACTTTATTTAACGTATGGTTAAATTTTACCCGGCCAACCGTAGTTTCAATTATTTTTCCAGCTCTGCGAACTTTAATTGGGGCGTGCAGGTTTACCGTGCCAACATCATTCGCCAGCATGGCTTCCCAATCATTGGCAAATACCATGTTGGCCCCCAATTTTTCTCGGTCATCAAAAACGGTCATGTAATAAGTGCCTAATACCATATCTTGGGTGGGCGTAATAATTGGACGTCCCGAAGCCGGTGACAAAACGTTGTTGGAAGCGAGCATCAGAAGCCGGCTTTCAACCTGGGCTTCGGTTAACAGCGGAACGTGGACCGCCATTTGGTCACCGTCGAAGTCAGCGTTAAAGGCCGGACAAACCAACGGGTGAATTTGAATCGCTTTTCCTTCGACTAAAACCGGCTCAAATGCTTGGATACCAAGGCGGTGAAGAGTTGGAGCACGGTTTAGTAAAACCGGATGCCCTTTAATTACTTCTTCTAAAATATCCCATACTAAAAGTTCGCGATTTTCGATCTGGCGGCGCGCACTTTTAACGTTTTGGGCAATGCCTCTTTCCACTAGTTTGCGAATCACAAAAGGTTTGAATAACTCGAGCGCCATATCTTTAGGTAATCCGCATTGGTGAATTTTAAGGTTGGGACCAACCACGATAACTGACCGACCCGAATAGTCGACGCGTTTACCCAATAGATTTTGTCGGAAGCGGCCTTGTTTTCCTTGGATAATATCGGTGAGTGATTTCAAAGCACGCCCGGTTGAACCGGTAACCGCACGTTTGCGGCGGCCGTTATCAATTAATACATCCACCGCTTCCTGCAGCATGCGCTTTTCGTTGCGGATGATCATGTCCGGAGCACCCATGTTCATCATTTTTTTCAGACGGTTATTACGGTTGAGTACCCGGCGATACAAGTCATTTAAGTCGGAGGTGGCAAAACGGCCGCCTTCGAGTTGAACCATCGGACGCAGGTCCGGCGGCATAACGGGCACTACTTCGAGAATCACACTTTCGGGTCGGTCGCCGGATTTCATAAATGCTTCGGCCACTCGCAAGCGTTTAATAATGCGCAGACGTTTTTGTCCGGTAGAATTTTTAAAATCGCGGCGCAGTTTAGAAACCAGCGCATGTAAATCAATTTTTGCCAGGAGTCCCCTGACGCCTTTGGCGCCGGTTTCGGCTTTAATGGCTTTACCTAACTTATCCTTTGCATCAATATACTCGGCCTCTTTTAATACGCTGCCTATTTTGTACTTGGTTTTGGTGCCAGCTGCAACCTCAGTAACAATGTAAGAATCATAATAAATCACTTCTTCCAAAGATTTGGTAGAAATATCAAGCAGTAGTCCCATGTATCCGGGCACTCCGCGTAAAAACCAAATGTGCGCGACCGGAACCGCCAGGCGAATGTGTCCCATGCGTTCTCTACGCACTCTGGAAGTAGTAACTTCTACGCCGCAACGTTCGCAAATTACGCCGCGGTATCTGACCCGGCGATATTTTCCGCAATGGCATTCCCAGTCTTTTACCGGGCCAAATATTTTTTCACAAAAAAGTCCGGTTCTTTCTGGTTTGAAAGTGCGGTAGTTAATGGTCTCGGGTTTTTCAACTTCGCCGTAAGACCATGACAAGATGCGCTCGGTTGAAGCCAGCTTTATTTGCAATAAATCGAAATCAGGAGCTTCTTGTTTTGCAAGTGGCATATGCGTTATTTCCTCCCTTTCGACTTGGTTTTGACCCGTTTTTTGCCAAAAAGTGATTTTGATTCTTTACTTTCCTCGTCAATTGAGATTTCCTGTCCGGAATTAGTAATGGTTTTTGCGTCCAGCCCTAAACTGCGCAGTTCTTTAAGCAAAACTTTAAACGATTCAGGAATTCCGGGCTGCCCCATCGAAGTTCCTTTAATAATTGATTCGTAAACTTTAGAACGACCAACTACGTCGTCAGATTTTACGGTTAAAATTTCTTGTAAAGTATAAGCGGCGCCATATGCTTCGAGCGCCCAAACTTCCATTTCCCCGAAACGTTGTCCACCAAACTGCGCTTTTCCACCGAGCGGCTGTTGAGTAATTAATGAATAAGGTCCGGTTGACCGCGCGTGCATTTTATCGTCAACCAGGTGGATCAATTTCATTAAATACATATAGCCCACCGCAATTTTTCTGCCAAATGCTAGCCCGGTGCGGCCGTCGCGAAGCTCGACTTTGCCTGACTCTTCAATCCAGGGGACTTTGCCTTTTTCGCGCGCCTCAGCCAACTTTTCCTCCACTGATCTTTGGGAAGCATTTTCTTCAAATACTTCATCAAAAGGCGGAACCCGATAGTTTTCGCCCAAAACATGTGAAGCATGTCCCAAGAAAAGCTCGATAATTTGACCAATATTCATACGAGAAGGAACGCCCAGCGGATTTAATACTACATCTACCGGAGTTCCGTCCGGAAGATAGGGCATATCTTCAACCGGAAGAATACGGGAGATAACCCCTTTATTACCGTGACGTCCAGCCATTTTATCTCCGATCGAAACTTTGCGGAGCTGAGCCATATACACTCGAACCAGTTCATGTACTCCCGGAGGAAGCTCATCGCCTTTTTCTCGAGAGAAGATGCGAACCGAAATTACTTTTCCGCCTTCGCCGGACGGAACTTTAAGTGAGGTATCCCGCATATCTCTGGCTTTGTCACCAAAAATTGCGCGCAGCAATTTTTCTTCGGCGGGCAGTTCGGTTTCGCCTTTAGGGGTAACCTTACCTACTAAAATTTCTCCGGGCTTTACTTCGGCGCCGATACGGATTATTCCGCGGTCATCTAAATCTTTTAAGGCTTCTTCGCCCACGTTTGGAATTTCGCGGGTAATTTCTTCCATTCCCAATTTAGTGGCACGGACATCTACTTCCAGTCGTTGAATGTGACATGAAGTGAAAGTATCTTCTTTAACTAATTTTTCACTGATTAAAATTGCGTCTTCGTAGTTGTATCCTTCCCAGGGCATAAACGCCACTAAAACATTTTTACCTAAGGCTAACTCTCCATAACTGGTTGCAGATCCATCGGCAATGATATCGCCCTTAGCTACTTTTTGCCCAACCTTCACGATTGGTTTTTGATGTATATATGTATCCTGGTTGCTGCGGCTAAACTTAACCAACGAATATTTATACTTTTTACCGGTAGTGCATGCAATTTCGATATCGTCTGCCGAAACATGGGTAACTTTACCGGCAGTTTCGGCTTCAACCATTAACTTAGAATCGCGTGCTACATTGGCCTCCAGTCCGGTTCCAACGTAAGGTGCTTCAGATTTAAGCAGCGGTACCGATTGACGCTGCATGTTAGCTCCCATCAGAGCTCGGTTAGCATCGTCATGTTCAAGGAAAGGTATGAGTGCGGTAGTAACCCCGACAATTTGTTCCGGTGCAATACCCACATAATCTACTTCGTGAGGGGTAGCAAAAACAAACTGACGTTTAAATCTGACCGGAATTTGATCGTCGGTAATTTTTCCGCTTTTATTAACTTTTACATCACAAGGAGCAACTTTACACAGATCTTCAACATCGGCAGTTAGATAATCGATTTTTTTAGTAACTACGCCTTTATTAACTTTATAGTAAGGTGATTCAATAAAGCCGTATTCATTTACACGTCCGTAAGTTGCCAACGAAGATATTAAACCGGCGTTGGGTCCTTCTGGTGTTTCGATCGGACAAATTCGACCGTAGTGTGAAGGGTGAATGTCTCTGACTTCGAAACCGGCGCGTTCGCGGGTTAATCCACCGGGACCTAAAGCTGAAAGCCTGCGCTTATGCGTAATTTCGGCCAGCGGGTTAGTTTGATCCATAAATTGGGAAAGCTGACTGGAACCGAAAAATTCCCTGATTACGGCAGCTAATGGTCGGATATTAATTAATTGCTGCGGAGTAACATTTTCGTTACTTAAAACTACCATCTGTTCTTTAATTAAACGCTCAATGCGAGCTAAGCCAACTCTAAATTGACGCTGCAGCAGCTCTCCTACTGCCCGGATGCGACGATTGCCCAGGTGATCGATATCGTCCGGCATGCCGCCTTCGGCATTGATGGTTACCAAATACTTAACAATGCCTAAAATGTCTTGTTTAGTAAGGGTAAATTCATCCTCCTTAATTTTAAGACCCATTTTTTTATTCATCTTATATCTTCCCACGCGTCCTAAGTCATAACGTTTGGCGTTGAAGAATAAGTTGTTTAAATAAACTTGGGCGCCCTCCATGGTAACCGGGTCGCCGGGTCGCAGTCGCTTATAGACTTCAATCAGCGCTTCTTCTTTGGATTTAATCGGGCATTCTTTTAATGTTTTTCTTTTGGTATCACTATCCGAAAAAACATTTAAAATTTCTTTTTCGCTGCAGCCGATGGCAGACAAAAGCAGGGTTATCGGAATTTTTCGAGTGCGGTTGATACGGGCAAAAATAGCTCCGCCGGAGTCGGTTTCGATTTCTAACCATGATCCCCGATCGGGAATAATAGTAGCGTAATAAAATTGACGTCCCAGTTGCTCGATGCGTTTATTAAGCCTGAAATAAACACCCGGCGACCGGACCAGCTGAGCAACAATGACACGCTCGGCACCATTAATAATAAAAGTTCCCCGGTTAGTCATAATGGGAAGATCACCGATGAAAACATCTTGCGTTTTAACTTCGCCGGATTCACGGTCGATGAGCTTGGTCTTAACTTTAAGCGGCGCACAAAAAGTAACTTCTCTAATCAAGCATTCACGAGCATCGTATTTTGGTTTTTCCAGCTTAAAATCGCCGGTAAAAAGCAACTCGAAGCGTTTATCGTATCCTTTGATAGGAGAAAATGAGGTTAGCTCTTCGGGCAACCCTTCTTTAAGAAACCATACAAAAGAATCCTTTTGAAGGGCTAAAAGATCGGGTACCTCTAAAGTTTTCTTGGCTTGACCTTTATACAGGTTTACTCTATGTCGCTGCTTAGTCTTAGACAAGCTAGCTCACTTCCTTTTCTTGATTTTAGAGCTGAAGAGTTTGAACACTTAGGTTTACTCTCGCAGCGCTTACTTTACCTCTACCGTTGCGCCTTCTGCTTCTAACTTCTTCTTAATTTCTTCTGCTTCTTCTTTTTTAATAGCTTCCTTAACTGGTTTTGGTGCGCTGTCGACCAACTCTTTAGCTTCTTTCAGCCCTAAGCCGGTGACTTCACGTACTGCTTTCAGTACTTGGATTTTCTTGGCACCTGCCGAAACTAAAATTATGTCAAATTCGTCTTTAGCTTCTTCGGCTGCACCAGCTGCTCCGGCTCCCACTACGGCTACCGGTGCTGCAGCCACTACACCAAATTTATCTTCTAAACTTTTTACTAATTCAGAAAGTTCTAAAACTGTCATGCCTTCGATTGAAGTCATAATATCTACGATTTTAGTATTTGCTTCACCCATGATCCTACTCACCACCTTTCTTATTTTTTATTTCATTTAGTGCGTAAACCAATTTTCTTGGTAAACCACTTAAAACAAGCACTAATCCTTGCAGCGGGCCTTTGATGCCGCCCACTACTTTGGCAATTAATTCATCTCTGGAAGGGAGTTGGGCTAAATGGGTTAAGAGCTTGATGTCGGCCAATTTTTCTTCAACGATTCCGGCTTTAACCAACGGTTTTTCGTTTTCTTCGAAATAATCGATTAGCACCTTAGCCGGAGAAACCGGATCAACATTGGAAAAAGCAACCGCCACGGGTCCGGTAATGTGCTCGTCTAAACCAGAAATACCCGCTTCTTTCAGGGCCCTTAAAAATAATGTATTCTTAACAACTTTATACTCGACCTGACTTTCGCGCAGTTTTTTGCGAAGTTCGCTAATTTGGGCTACGGACATCCCTTTATAGTCGGTTACTACGCAAGTCACTGATTTTTCCAGCTTTTCTTTTAAAGCCTGTACTTCTTTTACTTTTTTTGGTCTGGGTTCTCGCTTAGCAACTTCCATTATTCTCCTCCGTGAGCGGCAGCAACTGCGGCAAACTCATTGATATTAACTTTGATTCCGGGTCCCATGGTCGTTGAAAGGGCTATACTTTTAACAAAACCGCCGCCTTTAGCGCTGGGCGGCTTAGCTTTAATTACCGCATTGATTAAAGTGGTGATGTTTTCCTTGATTTTGCCATTGTCAAAAGAAACTTTTCCGGCCGGCACATTGATGACGCCAGTTTTATCTACCTTAAATTCGAGTTTTCCGGCTTTAAATTCGCCCACCGTTTTTTCAATATCAAAAGTTACGGTTCCACTCTTTGGGTTTGGCATTAAGCCCTTGGTTCCTAAAATTCGCCCCAATTTTCCGACTGAACTCATGGAATCCGGAGTAGCTAACAGTACGTCAAAATCCATGAACCCACCCTGAATTTTTTCGACTAATTCATCGCTGCCGAATACATCGGCTCCGGCTTTTTCGGCTTCTTTTAATTTATCACCCTTGGCAATTACCGCCACTTTTTTGGCTTTTCCGGATCCACCCGGCAACAAAACTGTTCCTCTGACCGTATCACCCTTTTTGAGATGACCAAGTTTGACCGAAACTTCTACCGTTTCGTCAAACTTAGCGCGTTTGGTTTGTTTGAGGAGCGCAATCGCCTCGTCTAAGCTATATAATTTCAGGCGGTCGACCAATTTTAGTTTTTCTTGATACTTTTTACTTTTGTGCATAACCTGCTCCCCAATTACTTAACGGTGATTCCCATATTTTTGGCGGTTCCCATAATAATTTTCATGGCCGCCTCGATGTCGTTAGCGTTTAAGTCCGGCATTTTGGTTTTGGCAATTTCGCGGATCTGCTCTTTAGTAACTGATCCGACTTTTTCCTTATTTGGAATCCCCGACCCCTTTTCGACTTTGGCCGCTTTTTTCAAGAGCACGGCGGCCGGCGGAGTCTTTAAGATGAAAGTAAAAGAGCGATCCTTGTAAACGGTAATGATAACGGGGATTACGGTATCGCCCTTGTCTTTGGTTTTTTCGTTATAAGCCTTACAAAACTCCATAATATTGACGCCGTGCTGACCCAGGGCCGGTCCAATCGGAGGCGCCGGATTAGCCTTGCCCGCCGGAATCTGAAGTTTGATAACCGTGATAATTTGTTTTTGTTTTTTCTTCTTTTTTGGTGCTGCCATTATGTCATCTTCTCCGCATGTTCAAAATTTACCTCTACCGGCGTGTCCCGGCCAAAGATACTGATTAAAATTTTCAATTTGCCTTTAGCGGCATTTACTTCGTTAACCGTTCCGGAATAACCCCGGAAAGGCCCACTGATAACTCTGACTGTTTCTCCGATATCAAACGCAACCTCTAATCTTTCTTCTTTGACCCCGATTTGCTTTAAGACACGCTGCATTTCACGATCAATTACCGGTTGCGGCTTAGAACTGGAACCAATAAACCGAGCAACTCCGGGGGTTTGGCGGATGGCATACCAAGATTCGTCATCTAAGGCCATTTCAACAAATACGTATCCCGGAAACATCTTTCTTACTTTTTCGATGCGCTTGCTTCCTTTGATTTCGAGGGTTTCTTCTTCGGGAACTAATACCCTGAAAATCTTGTGACCCATGTTCATTTGAGCTACGGTTCGCTCGATACTGGCCTTAACCTTATCTTCTTGTCCGGAATAGGTTTGAATTACAAACCATCTTCTCTCTTCGGGCGAGGCTTCATCTTTGATAACCTCATCCTCTTCTTCGATTTCTACGTTAATTTCCTGCTGTGACTTGCGCTCTTCCTTCGATAAATCAGTCAAAGGCTCAATTATTTCCTTGCCTGCCGGCAGGCAGGGCTTTTCGGGCTCAGGATGAGGAGTGACTTCGGCTTCCCGCTCCTCTTTTTTAATAGTTTCTTCTTCTTCCTCGGCTTCAATATCAACTTCTGGTTGTGACTTATGCTCTTCGAGCGCCTCTGCCTCTTTTTTGTCTTCTGCTTTCATGAGCTTATCTTCTTCTTGAATCTCTGCGTTAACTTCGTCTTGAGATTTGTGCTCTTCCAGCTTTTCTTCCTTGTTTTCAAAATTTTCTTCAGCCATGATCCCGCCTTAAAAAATAGTTCTTAATGTTTTAAAGATATTAGAAAAACCCCAATCTACAAACATCACAAATACCGAAACCAAAATTACAATTGCTAATATCACAATGGTAGCTACCATAACGTACCGACGATCGGGCCAAACTACCTTTTTAACCTCGGCCCGGGTTTCTTTAAAAAACCGGCCAATCTTTGACCCGGCTTTCACTACTTTATTATTTTCTCCTGGCATACTTTTTAAACTCCAGGCGAGACAGGACTCGAACCTGCAACCACTGGTTTTGGAGACCAGTGCTCTACCAATTGAGCTACTCGCCTATACCAAACAACCAAAATCACGCTAAGGTTCAGAAACCTATCTCTTGGTTTCTTTGTGTTCCGTGTGCGCTCTACACCACTTACAATACTTTTTCAGTTTAAGTTTATCTTTGACGTTCTTTTTATTCTTAGTAGTGGTATAGTTTTTTCGCTTACATTTTTCACATGACAGCGCTATAATTTCCTGCATTTTTCCTCTTAAAACTCCATTAATTAAATCCGTAAAAGGCCGAAAAAACCCCTCCCCCAAAAATATGCATTTTAGGAAAAAGAGGATATTAAATTTCGACGAACAAAGGCAAATTTTACTATCGGAGTCAATGGTTGTCAAGCGGTTTTTATTAATTTATGGCGATTCGACCCAAAAAATTAATCGCCGGCTCAAATTGACAAAAAGCCCCAGGAAGATTACACTTTTTAAAGATCACTAGGGAGGTGTATAGTATGGTTGGTCCAGTATCAGGTGGATCGGGCTCAAGTTATCCAAGAGGAGTAAATGACGCCTTTCTTCAATCGGGCATTCACTACCACCCCAGAGAAGAACTGAACAATATTCCAGATAGCTACAAAACAGCTGCGATGGAATTAAAAACCGCGCTAGAAAATTCTCATGGCCCAGGAACCATATTAGTAGCAGTTAACGTAGAGGATGGGGAAATAAGGATTGATGCGCACCTAAGAGGTTCAACCGTTAGCGCGGAAGACGTTGCGGCGGCAGAAACAATCGCCCAAGAAAATTTTGGTGGCCAGGTAGTTGAGGAAAAAGCTGACCATCTAACCTTAATGAAGAAAAAAGGTAAAATATCCGCCCGCTTTGATGTAATTAACTTTGGCGGAAGGGATGCGCGCCCCTTTGTTCCAGAAGAAATAAAAGAAAGTGCATTAGAACTATTAAATGCAATTAAAATGAATCATCCAGGGGAGCCGGTCATGGTATCTCTCCTGCCATCTGATAAAGGAACCGACTATCAGATTATTGCAGGTGTATTCGAAGGATTAAACTCGAATGACCTGGCGGCAGCTGAAAGTATTGCATCCCAATTTGGAACCAGTGTTATACAAACTAACCCCGGGCGTATTGAAATCGATACAAATATAGAAGTTGTTCGCTAAGCTTTCCAGGGAACGTTGAAGTCTTTGTTATGAGACGTAACCGGATGCTCTTCGAAGAGTTTTTTGCGGATGGGCTCAAGCAGGTTTTCTTTTTGGCCTAGATATTCGGCTACACATTCTAGTTTGACGCCCTTTTCTTTGGCGGCTTGGATAGCATCCTTCATTTTTTCTCTCCACTTAAGGTCCCTAAGGAAGTGGTGATCAACAATCAGGGTTTTTAGCTTGTGGGTTCCTTTAATGATTTTAGCCAGCGCCCTTGTGTGCATACCATATATATATGTCATCGGTCCGTCCATGATGCAAATTTCGGGATCTTCATGAATAATGAAGTCCTCCTGGGATTTGAGGGTGGCTCCTTCGATATCAGAGGTGTGAACGAACTTATGCTTGCCATCTGATATAGAAACGGAGGTCACACAGCCTAGCTTTTCATCCGCGCCGTGAGGAAGTGGCTGAGAAAACTTTAAAATTGTATGGCCAAACTTAAATTCGCGGCCGTCTGAGTACTCAATTACCTCAGGAAGCCCAACGACCTTCTTCAGAAAGGCACGAGCACGTGTAGCCTGGCTCTTATTGATTTTTTGCTCCGGGTGTTTGATGAATAATTTCTTGCCATTAAATATTTCGACATCATCCGGGTTGTAGTGATCGTAATGATAGTGGGTAATAATTAATATATCCGCTTTTTTAGCGTAGGCTTTGATCTCGTGCCAGAACTTCATCATTAGTTTTTGCTCGATGGGGTGCGGGGGTCTACCATAGCGATTGCCAGCCAGGGCACAACCAGGATCAATCAGTATCTTAACATCCGGAGTTTCAACGTAGGTGGCCATACTGCGGACACCTAAAGAATCAAAAGCAATTGGAATTATTTTCATATCAACTATTACACTCTATATAGTATTCGATTGACCGGTTACCGGTTGCTTCTTGCTCTTTCGAAAAATAGCAGGCAGGAAGTTCATTGCGATCACGATGATATTTGAGACAATCGCAGCAAACCCCTTTTTTGTCACACGAAAAGGTGCAATTACACATTTTTAGGTTACGGGATTTGTTACATTCCATACTAGATCTGACCTTCTTTGATCTTCTTCCTTAAGTCTGCCATCAGGCGCATTAAAAATCTTAGATTATGAATGGATAAAAGAGTATACCCTAAAATTTCGCGGGCCATCAAAAGATGACGGATATAAGCTTTAGTAAATCCACCCCGACATGCATAACAATCACATTTAGGATCCAGTACCGAAAAGTCTTTTTCGTATTGAGCTTTACGGAGTCCCTCAAAGCGGTCCATGGTTAAAAAAGATCCATGGCGGGCGAGGCGGGTTGGGATCACACAATCAAATAAATCTACGCCTCGTTTTACCGATTCAATAATATCTTTGGCATAACCGACTCCCATCAGGTGGCGGGGTTTTTCTTCTGGTAGATGATCGGCCACAACTTCTAACATGGCTTGCATTTCTTCATGCGGCTCCCCTACCGACAATCCCCCAATCCCAAACCCCGGAAAATCGAGTGCGGCAATTTCTTCACAGGAGCGTTTCCTTAGGTCAGCATGCGTGCCGCCTTGAACGATACCAAATAAGCTGCTGTGACCCGTTTGTTTTTTGGCTTTCTGATCAGTAAAATACTGCTGGGCCGTTTTCTCCCATTTGGTAGTCCTTATCACTGCATCTTCTACCACTTTGCGCGGTGCTTGATAATGAGCACATTCATCGAGAGGCATAATGATGTCGGCACCAATGTCCAATTGCATCTGAACTACCTTTTCGGGAGTAAAAAATATCTTGGCCCCATCCTTATGCGACTTGAATTCTACCCCTTCATCGGTGATCTTCCGAATATCAGCCAGGCTATATACTTGGAATCCACCACTGTCGGTTAAAATCGGTTTGTCCCAGCGGATGAATTTATGAATGCCGCCTGCTTCTTTTACCAGGTCACTTCCCGGCCTTATATATATATGGTATGCGTTGCAAAGAATGATTTGAGCTCCGATCTCGTTTAACATTTGTGGCGTGACCGTTTTTACCGAACCTTGCGTACCCACCGGCATAAAGGCCGGAGTATCAATTTCGCCGTGAGGAGTTATTAATTTTCCCGTTCGCGCTTTTGATTTTTTACTTTTATGCTTAATTTGGAAGGATATCGACATGGGGATATTTTAGCACAAATTGGGGATTTGGCGGGGTGGCAAAAAAATTTCACAAAATCATGCAAGTTTAGCCGCTCCCACCCCGATATAGTAAGTGAAGCCATCTGCAAGTGTCTGAAGAAGACAAATTTTAAGGCAGCAGATAGGCTGCCTTTTTTAGTTTCTAGAAAAGGTTTCAAGGAGATGCACAAAGGATGCACAAGGTAAAAAAGATAATTAGTACAATAATTTTCACGCTGTTGTTAACAGTCGTGTTTGCTGGTTCGGCATCCGCCTTTTTTGCGGTTGAAGATTATACCTACATTGACGGTTTTACATACATTTCAAATCCTTCCCCAAAAATCGTCAAAGATAGTGAAAACGATCTCCATGCTATATACCTTTTCGAAGATGGCATGGCAAAAAATTATATTGATTACACTTATGTTGACTTTGAAAACAGAGCAGATGAAAGTAGCTGGGCAGCATTTCAGCACGCATACGTCACTGATGCTGACGTCAACATAGAATCTGTAGACTTTTGTATTGACGATGACGACACCCTGCACGTTGCCTGGATCGAATACGACACCAACACTTCCGATTATGCAGTTTATTATATGTATAAGGGGATCTCAGATCCGAACTGGAGCACTCCTCAAGACATTACTCAAAATCCTTCTGTTCGTTGTGATGATATTGCCATCGCAACTAACGGAGAAATCGTAAGTATTGCTTATGCCCACAAAGATACTTTCAGCACCAGTATCATAGTTGCACAAATTGGAATTGGCAATCATTACGCTAGTCAAGCTTTTGACGCCGCTGACAACAATCTTAGTAAAGTCTCAATCGCTATGACTGAATCCGGAGAATATGCAGTTACTTACTTAAGAGAAGATCTCATATTTCTTTGCTACCGCCTAGAATTTGCACACAGCTCTAGTCCCCAGACCTCCTATGAACTTATCAATACGGGAAATCTTTTTGACACTGAAATCGTGGCTGACCAAGCCAGTGATTTCCACGTTATCTATCTAGATGCCGCCCATGAAGCCCAGTATCTAAAAGTCGATAGCTCCGGAACAATTTTAGACAGCAACGCCTATACCAACTTTGCAGTTGAAACCATATCCGCCTATATGACCGAAAATGACATACTGTGCTTTGCATTCTCAAGCGGCGTTCTGGGACCCAACAAAGTAATTGGAACTTTTAATTATGACTTTGCAAACGGCACCTATTCTGGAACAGGATTCATTGGAATTTCTGGCTATGACGTAAATTATCCGGATGCGTTTGTTGATACAGATGGATGTTCATACTTTGTATTTTATGATGAAGATAACTCTAAAGTTTATTATGCTGATCAGGACTATGTACCGGCTACTGCTTCAAATCTAAGTTCACCTGCCGATACATCAGAAACTAACAACTCAGCGGTTACTTTTGAGTGGAATGCAGCAACAGATAATTTTGAAATTGTAAAATACAATCTATCCGTAAGAAACGCTACTCACGGTAACTATTCAGTTGATGTGACATCTGGATTAAGTGAATCTTATGCTGTTCCGGGTGACGGAACCTATGAGTGGGATGTAGAGGCTTATGATCCTTATGCTGAAACCGA
The DNA here is from genome assembly GCA_018823125.1 of Candidatus Margulisiibacteriota bacterium. GTDB lineage: Bacteria > Margulisbacteria > WOR-1 > JAHJIW01 > JAHJIW01 > JAHJIW01. Next base: position 18,974 of record JAHJIW010000016.1, read on the forward strand.
TTACTTAGGCTATCCAGCAACTAGTTCTGCCTGGTCAGTTATTGTTGATACGGTAGCTCCTGATACCCCAAATCTTTTAAGTCCTGGAACCGCTGAGGTTTATACTACTACCGATGACATTACATTTAGTTGGGATACCTTAACTGATCCTGACTTAGAAGATGGTACAACCAGAACGGACGTTACCGGAACCATTTATATTGACGGGGACGGACAAGCAACCATTACCGGTATTGATCAAACCATGACCGAATCAATTAAGTCATTTGCTGCTTTAGGTCTGGGAACCGGTAACTATACCTGGTACCTAGAAGTAACCGACGCCGCTGGGAACACCGCAGTTTCTGAAACCAGAGAGATTATTATCGATGAAGCTATCTATGCTCCAGATACCGATGCTCCGGTTTCAACTCTAACTATGAGTCAAGACTCAGATAACAACTGGTATAATGATGCCAGCTTAACTGGAGAATTAGCAGCAACTGACTTAGGAATCGGCAACACTAATATTGAAACCTACTACACTATTTCAAATACAACTACTGGATCACAGACTTCGGGTTCATTCAATTTTTCAAATGACGGTCCTTTAACCATCGACTTTGTTGATGAAGGCGAATATGAAGCATCATATTATTCAATTGACGGAGAAGGTAACATGGAGTCAACTAACGAATCGATCGTTAACTACGACTTCACCGCCCTTAACCCCATCACCGATTTAGCGCTAGTTACATACGGACCAACTACCGCTACCGTAAGTTGGACTGACACTTATGATGCAAATACTGACTTAGCAGATACCGACTACTACCAAGTATATTACTCAACGGATGGAACTCCTGATATTTCAGTTGATCCATACGTTGAAGTTAATGCTACCGCAACCAGCATGCAAACCGAAATCACTGGTTTAGACATTGCAAACTCAACCTATACCATTGCAGTTGTATCTGTCGACCGCGCTGGAAACGTATCTGACTTATCAAACGAGGTTTCTGCATCCGCTCCGGATATCGCTTCAATTGAAATTGACGAAATTACCAATGCCGTTGATCCTTCATCTGACACAACTTTAACCTATACAGTTTATGACTCATCTGAAAACGTATTAGACTTAGCCGCTTTAGGGCTAGAATCATCTTGGTTAGTATGGACCACTACCGGTGGATCAGTTGCAAACGATGTATATACTGCTCCAGCTGAAGATGGAAATTACACGCTAACCGCTAACAGCGCAGCAGATGAAACCGTTACCGATTCAATTGAAATCATGGTTAACTCAGGCGGACCTTCAATTACGGTTACTATTGACGGCGTAGAAGTTGATCCAACTTCAATGACTACAGATACGCTAATTGATATTAATGCGGAAATTATATTCACTATTGCTGATGCTAACGGCGTAGTCGAAAGCTCAGTTTCAGTTACCCTTGATTCAGCACCGGTTACTTCGTTATCAATCTCAGCCTTAAGTGCTGCGACCGTTGATTCTCTAGAAGTTAATCCTTCGGTTTCATTAAGCGACGGAGTACACACTTTAGTTGCTTCAGCTGATGACGCAACCGGGGAAAATTCATCTACCAGCGTATCATTTAAAGTGTACGATAGCTTATCAGTTATCGGAACACCAATGAACTACCCTAATCCGTTCAATCCTAACGGTGGTCAATCTACGACTATACGTTATACGTTATCGCAAAATACCAATATCACGCTCATGGTCTATGACATTACCGGAAAGCACGTTTTAAGAAGAGTTTATACTTCTGGCACTACCGGTGGTAGCGCTGGGCAAAATGAGATCACATGGAATGGCACTAACGACTTCGGAACCAGGGCTGGAAGCGGAGTATACATTTACTTCATCGTTTCTGGCGGCAAAGTTTTAGGTTCCGGAGAAATGGCTGTTTACAATCAATAATTTCGGGGGGAATTAAAATGATTACTAGAAAGGAAAATAAAAGGAGGATAGCCAAACTGTTCATCGCAGCAGTTGTTATCCTAGCGGTGCTGGCGCTTCAGTGTGTCGCCTTTGCTGCTGACTCTACTACCGCTGATACTACCATTGTTTGTTACGGCGCTAAGTCTGTTTCTATGGGTCGTGCTTCTACTGCTTTATCTCTAGGTACCGCTTCGATCTTCTCTAACCCGGCAGGTACCGTTACTGATACTAAATGGGGTATTACTTCTATGTCTACCCAATTACTCCACCGTGTTTCTTATCAAATGTTAGCCGGTACCTACAATTACGGAAATGCTACCTACGGTATCGGTTATGTTGGCGCTTCTACTCCGGCTGGTTATTACACCACTGATTCTGGAAGCTTAGCTTCTGCTCAACCAATCTCTTACGGCGACACTACCCTTGCTATGTCTTGTGGTTACAAAGTTAACGATCAATTCAATAACCCTAGATCCATTGGTGACCTTACGGTTGGTGCTACTTTAAAGCTGGTTAACAAAGGTTTTTCCGGCACGGGCGTAGACGGTTATTCTGGTTCCGGTTATGCTACTGATTTTGGCGTTATATTAGAAAATAATGATGGGTTTGCTCTAGGAGCTACCCTTACCAACATCCTGAGCTCAGTTTCTTGGGCTTCTGGATACTCTGAAGGTCTTCCTGCCGCATTCAAATTTGGTGGTGCCAAGATCTTACTTGAAGACAAGTTAACTATTAGTGCTGATTCTGACATTTCCTTATCTTCGTATCCTTTAACCATGCACATTGGTGCTGAGTACAAGCCAATTCCTATCATTTCAGTAAGAGCTGGTTTTGACCAAGCTGCTTCTACTTCTGGCGACAACGCTGGAACTACTTCTACCAACCTAACTGCTGGTATTGGTATTAACTACAAAGGTGTCAGTTTTGATTATGCATATAGACAAGATTCAACTCTAGAAGACAACATGACTCACTACTTCTCAATTTCTTACTCTCCTGAGATTGAAGAAACCACGGTAGTTAAGACACCAGTTGAGAATAAAGACGTAGCTGAATTAGCTGAGATTTCTGGAGATGCTAAAGACTTAAGTGAACCTACTAAGATTGCCGCTAAAGAACCTACTAAAGTGGCCTCTGAAATTGACTCTGATCTAGCGGAGTTAATGGAGCTGGATAGATAAATACGGCCCTTTCAGGGCACCCCGAATAGACAATATAAGAGGAGCAACATTAGCAGATGGCTGCTCCTCTTTTTTTGTCATACTCGGGTATTTTACCAACCAATTGGCCTACGCAAACACGCACCGAAAGCCCCTCCGAGTCTTTCGGTGCTCACATTACGGCCTCGCTCCCCCTCGACAAGCTCGGGGTCCGTGGCCGCTCGGCCTTATGATGGTTTGCTGTAGACCATTGGTTGCTAGATAACCCTCGTAAACAAAAATGATTTTTCGACAAAATTATATAGCGATTCCATGCAAGTTTTAGCAGTTTTACCCCGATTATATATATAGAAAGAGCATTAAAACTCTTTCAAGTCATCTGCAAATAGTCGAATACAAACGTATATTAGAGCGGCAGTCAGATGACACGCTCTTTTTATTTATAAGGAAAGAAATGAGCAAATATTTCAAAAATTTATTATTAATACTGCTAACGGCAATCGTTATCACAGTGCCTTTCGCCATGACTGCACATGCCGCCTGGAGTGGAGATGAATACACCGTTAAAGAAGCCCAGCAATTTTCATGGATGTATTTCACTCCACCTATAGTTGAATCTGATGGAGATGCAAATATCTTCTTTTATTATGACAGCGGAACTCACCAACTAGCACGTCGGGAAGCCAACACCATTGATCTGCAAGATGCCACCCCTTGGTATCAAACCAATTGGAACGAAACTTCGATCACCACTAGCTCTAACTGGATTGATGCTTTTGATGCGTCGATAGATTCAGAAGACAACAAATATATCGCCTACACAAAATATAACAGTGGCGACGGAGTAAATAACCTTTATATAGAAAAAATTGGCAGCGGCTCCTGGACTGTAACATTAGATAATGACGCTGCTTATGATTATTTTGAGGTTGCAGTTGACGTATACGATGATGGAAATGACATTTTTATCGGAGTGGTTGGCGCCGCTGATAAATGGGGAGGCAACCAAAATAAGGTATTCATCCTGGATACGGACGGCAATATTCTTGATACCACAACGGCAGGCGGCGGGGTCCCTTATGAAAATGGAGAGCTAAGGTGTGCCTTCAACAAAACCGACGCCCGAATTTTTGCTTACGCCTTCTACTCAGAATATGCTGACACTTTACATTTTGAAGCTTATCGAAATGGATCTGTTATATCTTCTCCTATAATCTCTCTCGATAGTCCTCAATCTTCTAATTTTGATATGGTTTGCGACAGCGATGGTACCTTCCACGTCATTTACGAAGAAGAAAACGGGAGTGGCTACCATTATGTTCGTCAGGCAAAGGTGCAATGCACACTCTATACTTCAACTGTAACCGACACCATCAATGTAACCAGTGATTCCCTAACTTCTGATTATTACGTTAACTCGCTCGATGTTAACAGCGAAGATAAATTATACGCGGTTTATAAAACCAGCAGTTATTTTTACTATAGAACCCAAAATTCTGGTGAAAATACCTGGAGCACCCAAACCCTCATCTTAGGAGACCCTTCAGAGCCTACTTATGATTTGTACTTGAGTCATGACATTTATGACAACATGTATATTTCTTATGCTACTAGTCATGATCCTAATGTACCAACTCTTCATTTCAGCATGATCGACCAGTCTGCTCCGGCTACCCCTTCCATTAGCGGGTTAAATAATCCTGAATATAAAAATAATTCTGAGCATTTCATATTTGACTTAGTTTTTGAAGATGATTATTGTTCAGGCATTGATAGTTTTGAAATATTAGCAGATACCACCGTGCTTGCCAGCGGCGCATTAGCGAATGGAGAAAGCCCCAAAGCATTTGATTTTTCCTATACTCTGGCTGAAGGTGAATATGAACTAACCGCCAAAATCTATGATGCCGATGGACATTCTTCACAATCATCACCAATCACGCTGCGCATAGATAATACCGGACCTGAAATTACGCTTACGCCACCGGCTGAACTCCAGTATCACCAGGAAATTATAGGTATCACGTATGGGCTTTTTGCTTCTCGGGAAGCTACTTTTGATTTCACGATCGATGATCCAGATATTGACGTTGGTATAGCTGGATCACAAGTTGCTCACATTTACTGGACCGATATCGATGGTACCACCGAATTAAATTTATCTGACACTTCATATGCCATCAGCGAAACCAGCGACGGGCGGAAGGGTTATGTTTTAAGCTCTGTAGACTACGCTAATAACGTTTCGCTCAAAAGCATCGGCGTTTTAATTGATACTACCGCGCCAACCTTCACTCCTGACGCTAATGGTATTGAACACGATGGTTGTTATGGATACAACGAATCGCTCTATATTTCCGGTCTAGTTGATGACGTCAATCCAAATGCAGGAAATACCTATTCAGGAGTACAAAAAGTTGAAGCCGAGTTCTTTGATGATCAAGGCATTTCTATCTATGGCCCTTATACCATATACGAAGATCTAGCCGCTTCCTGGGAAGTCGGCACTGTTTTATCTAGCTACGAAGCAAATTACTTAACTCCTTTTCAACTAGGCACAGGCACTTATTCGGTTAACGTTATCTCCACCGACTGGGGTGGAAACCAAGCTACAGAAGTAATTCCTTTCCGCATCTTCCCATCTACAACCATCAGTGCTCCAGCTAATCAGAGTGTGGTAGATGAAAGTGAAAATGAAGTAACTTTTGCGATTGAGTTAAATGATGTCAGTGAAATTGACGACATTGAAATTTTCGTTAATGGCACCAAAGATGGAGATTTAGATCCCGCCACTGTCTCAGATTTTACCGCCATTAATTATGATCTCGAACTGGATGATGGTATTAACGAAATTGAGGTAAAAACTTCAGATAATCAAAACAACTATTCTAACGACACAACGACCATCCTGGTTGATACCGTTGCATCAAGCATTTCAGCTACGGTTGAAATCGTTAATCAAAATATCTCAGGCACCGATTATCTAGTACCTTCAGTTAGCGGTACTGGTACAGATCCTAATACCAACGGCGCCGATGAAGTAGCGGGTATCTCAGCTATTGTCCTTGGAGTTTGGGAAGGCGAATATGATGAAAATAATCTCCCGCAAACTCAGCCACTTTATAATATTGACTACTACGTAGATTCATTACGTGTCTTTAATGATTCAACTTCTTACTCTACGAGTGAAACCTTTGGTGGATCTATCACTGACCTGAAGCTCTCTTATGAAGATGATCCAAAAACTTATACCTTTGTATTTATTGTGGAAGACTTCGCACGTAATTCAACTATGCGCATTCAATACGTAACTCTTGATCCGGCTGTCGGCCCTACCGACGCTACCCACTGGACCTTTGATCCAGCTGTTCCAGTTGTACCTCAAGGTCAATCTTTAGACGTTGGTTATACCATTAAAGACAACAATAACAACGTCGTAGAAAGTGGTACCGTTTCAATCACTGGAAACACCTTAGGCGAAAATACCGAATCAATTCCTAACTTATCTGAAACCGATTACGAAGACTTAACTTACTGGGTCGTTCCGGATGTTACCGCTATTACTCTGGCTGATGATGCTTCTGCGGTTGCTCCTGAATCACCAGTTAGTATTACAGCTACAATTACTGATTCCTTCAGTAATACTTACAGCTTAGCTGATTTAGCTCCTTACGAAGGATACCTGGTATTCACCTGGACCGCTGATAGTGGTTCTATCGCCGGAGACTTCTCTGGTATGACCTATACCGCTCCTTCAGATGATGGTAACTATACAATCACCGTTACCTACGGTGAGATCACTGATTCTACCGATAGATATGTATCAGCTTCCGGGCCTACCTTTAGCGTGGCCATTGATGGTACAACCTATGACCTAAGCGATATTCCTGAAGTTATCGACCAAAACGCTGAAATCGTGATTACCGCTACTGACGCTAACGGCGTAGTTGAAGATACCGTATCAATCACCTTAGATACTGCAGTAGTTGACCGTAGCTCCTTATCAATCCTAGCGGTTGGTTCTGAATCAACTTCTTTAGACGTTGATTTAAGCTCAGTGGCTCCTTTCTCTGCTGGTGAACATACGCTGGATATGTCAGCTACTGACGCTTCAGGAACCTCTAATAGTGAAACCATCACTTTCCGTACCTATGATACCTTAGCTATCACTGGTACGCCGATGAACTACCCTAACCCATGTAGCTATACTACTGGTACTACAATCCGATACAACCTGACCCAAGATGCTGATATCGTACTTATGATTTACAGCATGACTGGTCAATTCATCTGGAGACGAGCTTATTCATCCGGAACTGTAGGCGGCAGTGCAGGTCAAAACGAAATTACCTGGGATCTTCAAAACGACTTTGGAACCCGAGTCGGAAACGGTGTATACATTTATATGATCACCACCGGCGGAAAGGTATTAGGCAGCGGAGAAATAGCCGTATACCACTAATTCCTTAATTTCCCTTAGATTATACAGAGGAGCATACATTTGCAGATGGCGTGCTCCTCTTTTTTTTGTCCTTTTGGCCAAAATAATCGTTAATTTCATGCAAGTTTGGGGGGTCTGACCCCGATTATATAGGTGGAAGGAGCATAAAAGCTCTTTCAAGTCATCTGCAACGACTTACGCATATAGGCGCGATGTCAGATGACACGCTCTTTTTTATTAGGAAAAAATGAAGATGATAAAACACATAAAAAATATATTATTAGCCTTTTTAACGGTACTGGTTATCGTAGGGTATTTTGCCGTACCCACCTATGCAGTGAACTGGAGTGAATCTTACTACGACGTAAAACCAAGTGTTGATGAACCACGTTATCCAAAAGTTTTGGTAGGTGCCGACGGCTACGTCAATATAATTTATGTTGTTGACTTCACAATTTACCACCGCCGGGCTGCAGTGCAGGACATTATAAATGCTAACCCCTGGTATCATTACAATTGGGATGAATATGAAGTTGATTCGCATTCAACTTGGATCGGCCCGTTAGATGCGGCGCTAGACTCAGAAGGAAATATTCATATCGCTTATCAAAAATACCAGCCAACCGGAGCCTACGGAGACTACGCAACTATCCACCATAAAATATTTAACGGATCAAGCTGGAGCAATGGAGCAGAAGGGAATGCATTAGTAGACAATGAACAATATGAATTTCGAGGATCAGTAGCCCTTGACGTATCAACCGATGATAAAGTTGGTATCGCTGCCTGGTATTACGATAATACTAATGGCGAAGAACATATTACCCGTTATATATTAGATAACGATGGAAATCTATTAGATTTTGGACACGATGAACTTCCAATTGGCAACAAACTCGATGCAGCCTTTAATAAAAACAATCCGGATAAATTTGGCATTGCTTATATTGATGATTCAGGTGACCTGAGATGGTGGGGACATAATCTTGCAAACAACAATGACTACCAATCAACTATTGATAACTGCAATACCGGCTTAGAAAATAATAATATCTTTGTGGTTAGTGATAGTGATGGATACTTTCATGTAGCCTATCAATACGAAAATCTTTGGTCAAGAGATGCAATATTATATATTAAAGTCAGCACCGGCGGAAATGTTGTTACTGACTCTTACATTGTAGATTCCAGCTCTTATAACAGCTGTGACCTAAAATCTTTAACTATTAACAGCCAGGATGAAATGATCGCTGCTTTCTTCGATACCGTAGACGACGAATATTACTACTCAACACTCGATCCCAATTACGGCACTTGGGACCAGCCGTATAACTATATCAATGATGAACCGTACGGCTATTCTTCTTTGTTTAATAACTTAGATATGCAATATAGCACCCAAAACAATATCTTTTTCGTAGTAACCGAAGATTCGGGATCCGACTATGATATAAAACTCAGCATGAAAGACATCTCTCCTCCGCCCACCCCAACCTTAGATATGTCTAGTTACGTGCTGAATAACAGTAAATATTACACCGGCAACTCTCATCCGGTTATTACGTTTAACTACCAAGACGATTACTTCTCAGGGTTAGATGTTTTTGATGTTTACCTTGACGGTTCACTGGATCACAATAACTGGAATATCGCTAACGGCGGCGACGGAAGCTCAACAATTTCACTTGATACTGAAATCACCTACGAAAAAGCATACAAGATTGAAGTTGAACTATTCGATGAGGCTGGTAATTCCTCAACGACGCCGTACGAATATATTTATGTAGACTTCACTGGACCCTCAATACCATCTACACCGCCTTTTGCGCCTGATAACCTGGCTAATGGTCAGATATTAAATCTCAACAATTACACACTATTAGTCGGAACGGTGAACACCGAAAATGTTAACCTAACCTGGGATACAGTCACGGATGCCGACTTACAAAACGGAGCTCCGGGTTCCGGCGTGGATTCACTCGTACTCAACTATTTTGAATACACCGGATCATGGGTATATGGTGGAACCGATTCGGTTCCGTATCCAACTGATACTTCTTTTGAATATACTAACTTAGACGAAGGTTTCTACCTGTTTTTAATGACCGCTACCGATAACGTAGGTAACACCTCAACTGAAGGAGTAGCTTTTGTAAAAGACCTTACGCCCCCAACCTTTGAAGCCAACGTCAGCGGCATCGTCGCTGATGGTGTATATAGTTCAGAGGTAACTCTAAATCTTATCGGTACCGTTACTGACGTAAATCCAAATGCATATAATACTTATTCCGGTGTTGATACCGTATCACTAGAATTATTCGATGCAGACGGGATTTCTATTTGGTCAAATCCAACTGCATTTGAAGATCCAGCAGTTATTTGGAACGTTGTAACTGTTGCCACCAGTGCCGCCATTAGCGAAACGCTTCCTGAACTAGATATTGGGCATTATTCGATGGAAATTACCATGACCGACTGGGCTGGAAATCAAGCTACTTATGTACTCCCCTTCCAGGTATTCCCGCCAACTATCATTAATGATCCAGCTGATCAAAGTATCGTTGACGAAAGCGAAGTTGAATTAAACTTTGAAATTGGTACTCAAGACGGAAGCGAATTAGATAACATTGAAATTAACGTTAATGGTTCTAAATACGGAGATTTAGATCCAGCTACCATTTCTGATTTCACCAGCATTGATTACGAACTCGAACTTGACGATGGTACTAACGAAATCGAAGTAAAAGCATTAGATGCTCAAAGCAACTATTCTTCTGATACTAGCACGGTCTTATTAGATACCGTTGATCCTGAAATCGCACCAGTAGTTGAAGTCGTAAACCAAAACATCTCTGGTACCGATTATCTAGTTCCTTCAGTCAGTGGTAGCGGTACAGATCCTAATACCAATGGCGCTGACGAAGTTGCGGGTATCGAACGTATAGTTCTCGGTGTGTGGGAAGGTGAATACGATTTAAATAACGTTCCTCAAACTCAACCGGATTACGAAGTAACCTATTATTCAGATTCATTACATATTCTGGGAGACCCATCTTCTTATTCAACTAGCGAGTCTTTCAGCGGTTCAATCCCTGATCTTAAGATTGATTACGAAGCTGACCCAGTTCTCTATACTTTTGTATTTGTAATTTCTGACTTTGCTGGTAATGCAGTTACATCTATCCAATATGTAACTCTCGACCCTGCAGTTGGCCCTACTGACGCTACTCACTGGACCTTTGATCCTGCCGTTCCGGTTATTCCTCAAGGCCAATCTGTAGATGTTAACTACACTATTAAAGATAACAATAACAACGTTGTTGAAAGTGGCACGGTTTCGATCACCGGAAATACTTTAGGTGAAAATACCGAATCCATACCTAACTTATCTGAAACCGATTACGAAGATTTAACTTACTGGGTGGTTCCAGATGTTACCGCAATTGACTTAGCTGACGATTCTTCTGCGATTGCTCCTACATCACCAGTTAGTATTACTGCAACGATTACTGACTCTTTCAGTAATACTTACAGCTTAGCTGACCTGTCAGCTTACGAAGGATACTTAGTATTTACCTGGACCGCTGATAGTGGTTCAATCGCTGGAGACTTCTCTGGCACGACCTATACTACTCCTTCAGATGATGGAAACTACACTATCACCGTTACCTACGGTGAGATCACTGATTCTACCGATAGATACGTATCTAGCTCTGGTCCTGAATTTAGCATTGCGATCGACGGTGAGACTTACGACTTAAGCGAAATCCCAGAGGTTATCGACCAAAACGCTGAAATCGTAATTACCGCTACTGACGCTAATGGTGTAGTTGAAGATACCGTATCTATTACCCTGGACACTTCTGCGATTGACCGCAGCTCCTTATCAATTTTAGCGGTTGGTTCCGAATCTACTTCCTTAGACGTTAACTTAAGCTCAGTGGCTCCTTTCTCAGCTGGTGAACACACCCTGGATATATCAGCTACGGATGCTGCTGGTACCTCTAATAGTGAAACGATCACGTTCCGTACCTATGACATGTTAGCCGTCACTGGTACTCCAATGAACTACCCTAACCCATGTAGCTATACTACTGGTACTACCATTCGTTACAACCTGACCCAGGATGCGGATATCGTACTCATGATCTACAGCATGACCGGTCAATTCATCTGGAGACGAGCTTATGCTGCCGGAATTACCGGTGGTAGCGCTGGTCAAAACGAAATTACTTGGGACTTACAAAATGACTTTGGAACCAGAGTCGGAAACGGTGTTTACATCTACATGATCACTTCCGGCGGCAAGGTATTAGGCAGCGGAGAAATAGCCGTATACCACTAATCACATAGGATTCCCTTAAATTATATTGAGGAGCATTACATTAGCAGATGGCGTGCTCCTCTTTTTTTTGTCTTTTCGGAAGAAAAAAAACCGCAAAATCATGCAAGTTTAGGGTGGTTGAACCCGATAATATAAGTGAAGCCATCTGCAATAATAGAATATTACTATAGAAGAGCGGATGCAGTTGGCACGCTCTTTAAGTTTTTTTAAGAGGTAAAAATGAGAAAGGCAAAATCAAAAGTTAATAGGAGGATAGTTAAGCTGCTCGTTTCAGCAGCCCTTATCTTATCAGTATTAGCACTGCAGAGTGCGGTTTTTGCTGCTGACTCTACTACCGCTGATACTACCATTGTTTGTTACGGCGCTAAATCTGTTTCCATGGGTCGCGCTTCTACTGCTTTATCACTCGGTACGGCTTCGATCTTCTCTAACCCAGCTGGTACCGTTACTGATACACAATGGGGCATTACTTCAATGTCTACCCAATTACTTCACCGTGTTTCTTATCAAATGTTAGCTGGTACCTATAATTACGGTAATGCTACCTACGGTCTAGGTTACGTTTCAGCTTCTACCCCAGCTGGTTATTACACCACTGATTCTGGAAGCTTAGCTTCTGCTCAACCGATCTCTTACGGAGATACTACCCTTGCTATGTCTTGTGGTTACAAAGTTAACGACCAATTCAATAACCCTAGATCCATTGGTGACCTGACGGTTGGTGCTACTTTAAAGCTAGTTAACAAAGGCTTTGCTGGTACTGGCGTAGACGGTTATTCTGGTTCTGGTTATGCGACTGATTTTGGTGTTATATTAGAAAATAACGATGGGTTAGCTTTAGGAGCTACCCTAACCAACATCCTGAGCTCAGTTTCTTGGGCTTCTGGATACTCTGAAGGGCTACCGGCTGCATTCAAATTTGGTGGCGCTAAGACCTTACTTGAAGACAAGCTAACGATCAGTGCTGATACTGACGTTTCTTTATCTTCATACCCGCTAACTATGCACATTGGTGCTGAGTACAAGCCAATTTCTATCATTTCAGTAAGAGCTGGTTTTGACCAAGCGGCATCTACTACTGGCGACAATGCTGGAACTACTTCTACCAACCTAACTGCTGGTATTGGTATCAACTATAAAGGCGTTAGTTTCGATTATGCTTACCGACAAGATTCAACTCTAGAAGATAACATGACTCACTACTTCTCAATTTCTTATTCTCCTGAGGTTGAAGAAACCACCGTTGTTAAGAAACCTGCTGAAGACAAAGCTGTAGCTGAATTAGCTGAGATTTCCGGCGATGCTAAAGACTTAAGTGAGCCTGCCAAAGTGGCGGCTAAAGAACCTGCTAAAGTAGCCTCTGAAATTGACTCTGATCTAGCCGAATTAATGGAGCTGGATAGATAATCTGCCCCCCCCTCTCACTTAATTTCTCCTAACAATCTATTTATCTGCTCAGGGGATGGAAGTTCACCTCGCAATTCAGCAGGAACGGTTGAAAACATTTGAAAACGTGCAACCCCAATCGGCTTATTTGATTCTCGCAAAGCATATTCAACAATGGTCTGATTTTTATTTTTGCACAATATAATGCCAATTGATGGATTTTCATCTGGCAGTCGTATTAAGTCATCCGAATGTAAAACTCGCGCTCAAGGTCATCCCGGCATTTCTCCATTATTATCAAATTATGTGTCCACCCAATTTCTGCAACCAATGGTTGCAGTTTTAGTTTTTCCTTATAGCTGTCGTAAAACCTTCGCATGTACCATATATTCCTAAACGAAAAGCCTCGAATGCCTGGAAACTCCGCTTGCAAATCTTTTGCCAGATTTTCAACAATCGATTTTCCCCGCGTTTTCCCTTCCTGCCGCTCACCAATCATTTCACCAATGTCCCAGTAAAGCGAAATAAGCTCTTTATTAACTGATTTAAGAGCCTCATATTGAGCTGCCCTAATTCTTCGCTTTATATCATTCAATAAATTTATGTATTTATCACCCTTGATTGGGATTAGCTCGTTCATGCCTCAATATAAGCAATTTTTCTGCCAATATATATATGCTCAGAAGTGTCAAAAATTACAACAAGGGAGAAAAGAGTGTGGTTAAACTAGACAATCAGCATCGCATCCCCAAAACTAAAAAACCGATATTTTCGTTGTTTGGCTTCTTCGTATGCAGATAATATTGCTTCCCGCCCCGCAAAAGCTGAAACCAGCATTAATAGCGAAGACCGCGGAAAATGAAAATTAGTGATTAAAGCATCTACTAATTTGAACTCAAATCCAGGGTAAATAAATAGGTCTGTTTCACCAAAACAAGGTTCGAGCTTATTCTTGCGAGCTAGCGTTTCAAGGGTCCGCACCACGGTAGTTCCCACCGCAACAACGCGACCTCTGCATATATTAATCGCAGCAACGCAATCCTTATCAATCTCAAAATATTCACTGTGCATTTTATGGTCTTGAATAAAATCAGCATAAACCGGACGGAAAGTAGCTAGGCCCGTGTGCAAAGTAATATTGGCAATATCGATACCCTTCTTCTTTAGTTTTGAAAGTAAGGGCTTAGTGAAATGTAATCCCGCCGTGGGTGCCGCCGAAGCCCCTCCACTTTTTGCAAAAACGGTTTGATATCTTTTACCCAAAAAGCTCTTATTCGATACCGCTTTTGAATTTTGAATATACGGGGGAAGCGGAACCTTCCCGAGCTTATCTAATAATTGCTTGAAAACACCCTTACTCTCAAAGCGCAAAAGCTGGCTGCCGTCGGCCTTTTTCTCTAAAACTTCGGCAACTAACTTACCCTTTGCAAAAACCACGCGAGAGCCGATTTTTAGGCGTTTTCCGGGGCGGACCAGACAGTTCCAGCTATTTTTTTCCATCTCACGCAGCAGCACTACTTCGATCTTGGCACTCCCGCCCTCTTTTTCGCCGATCAACCGGGCAGGAATAACTTTAGTATCATTCAACACTAACAAATCCCCTGGTTTTAAATAATCTACAATATCAAAAAATCGACGGTGGAAAATCTGATGAGTTTTACGATCCAAAACTAAAAGTTTGGAAGCATCGCGTTTTTTGAGTGGAGCCTGGGCGATAAACTCTTCGGGCAAGGCATAATCGAAATCTGAAGTTTTAAGACTTTTATTCATCTTTATTAAATTCGCAGTTTAGCTTAGCCTTTTAATTTGAAGGTTATCGGCACTTCAAAATGGGATAAAACCGCAGCTTCACTTTGTTTAGCCGGCACAAATACCCATTTCGACGCAGCCTGAGAGGCAGCTAGATCCAGTGATTCACTTCCGGATGAGCTTTTAACCTGGGATTCAACAACTTTACCGTCTTTCCCAATGATTAAATTTAGTGTAACTACGCCTTCAATGCCTTCCTTAACCGCTGATTCCGGATAAACCGGTAAAACTTGCTTAATCAGCTGGGGAGGCATAATCGGAAGTGGTTTGGCAACCGGTGCAGATGGCTGAACCGAAGCAGCAATGGGCTTGGCTATAGATATTACCTTAGCTGCCGGCTTAGTTACCGGTTGCACAATAACCTCCGAATAAGTGAATACCGGGGCTTGTGCTTTGGTAGTAAAAGTAACATTTTGAATCGCGAAAAATGCTATCACTGCCATCGCTAATATTAAAACATCAATGATCGAAATCTTGATCCAATTTAATTTATTAGTTCTCATTTATACACCTCATTTAATTAATTTTACCCCAATCGTGTAGGTTCGTCCAGGCATAGGATAATTTAATGTATCTTGATAAACTTCATTCCCAAGATTGTTAATCCCAAAATTAATGGTCCAATCGGCAATCTTCTTCCAAAGGTTTAAATCAGCTACAGTATAGCATGGAACGGTGCGGGTATTATTTATATCATCATAACGCTCACCCACGTGTCGGGCAAAGAGGCCTAACCCACAACCCTTTCCGCTATCATACTGTAATCCAGCATTAATTTTATTGAGCGGGCTGTAAGTTAAATGATTCCCCGTCGTCCCGTCTACCGCATTTTCATACGTGTAGTTTAAAAATCCCCAGAAGTTATCGGTAAATGAGCGCGCAATTTCGATTTCTACTCCCATGGCTTTGGCCGCAGCAATATTTTGTGCTTCCCAGGTCATCCAGGTTCCGCTGACGTCAATCCAGCGGATCATGTCAGTAGTTTCGGTAGCATAAAAGCTAATCGAGGTTCTGGTTTTTGGATCTATTTCATGCTCCAGGCCAATTTCCAAAGAGTTAGATTGTTCGGGTTTTAGATTGGCATTTCCGCGGGTGACGATTCCCCAGGACGGATCCAGGTAATACCAATATAATTCATTTAAGGTTGGAACTCGATAAGCAGATCCGACTCCCATGCGTAAGTTAAGATCACGAGCTAACTCAAATACCATTCCAACTCTAGGATTAATACTGCTGCCTACTACCGAATGTGAATCTCCCCTTAATCCTAAGTTAACCGTAGCCCAATCGCCAAAGCTGATTTCATCCGCTAAAAATAGACCAGCGTTATTAACTACATGAATACCGGCCGCAGCGCTATCGCCGCGGTCTTCTCTCCACTCTGCTCCATAAGTAAGATCGTTCCATAATATATCTAAGTTTTGCTGCCAGCCTACACTATCGGTCCAGCAGTTATAGATACTATTGGGGTCCGTTCCGGGATTAGAATTAAACAACTGCAATTTTTCATCATGAAAAGCACTTAATCCGCCGGCGGCAAAATTGATATGGCTTTTACGGTCTACCTGGCGGGTATTAGGAGTTGGAAATACAGTTGAACCAGGCACTCCCTTATCCCCCACGTAGTGGCCAAAATCAATATCCACCATTCCTAATTTAAATGCACCGGTATAATTTTGAGAAGTATAATCATTGTTAGTTAGAAATCCATTGCTCTTTAAATATCCGGCTGAGAAATCAAGGATATCACTACCTGCAGCAATTAAATATTTTTGGGTATCATAAGTCGCAAAATAAGTTTCGATCGAAAAACCAGGTTGTGGTTTTTTGGTTATAATATTTATGACTCCGCCAACCGCATCCGCCCCATATAATGATGAAACCGGAAACCGTACTACTTCAATTCTTTCGACATTATCCAGCCACACATCTTCCGGAGCAAAACCACCTAAAAGAGGTGAATTAGCTCGGCGGCCGTTTAAAAGGACTAGCACTTCTTCATAAGTAGATCCCCGCAGACGAAGTGTTGAAGTGGTGCCAAGAGAACCCATCTGCTTTACATCCACCCCCACCGTAAATTGCAGTGCCTCGGCTAAATTTCTGGATCCCATGGCGGCAATATCGTCAGCATCAATAACCGTGGAACTAAAAGGTGCACTAATCCGTGGAGTAAGATACCGGGTAGCAGTAACAATTAACCCTTTCCCTTTAAAAGCCGGAACCTGGTACGCAAATGAGGCCGAAGAAACCAAAGCGAAGAGAAACACGAAGCAGATAACAATTAACTTTTTCATCCCTATACCTCCTTAAAGATATAGGGTTCCGGGACAACCCCTTACGGTTTATTTTTCCTAAGGCGAGAGTAGAACTCGCAAAAATGTTCCCCCGTTGAACAACTCAGGCAGAAAAAGTTTAACACTAGATCAATTTTTTGTAAACATCGTTTTTACTAACGTCAAAAACCTTGGCTACAATCTTTGAGATATCTTTCTTAGAAAGATCGGTTTTTATTAACTCCTCAATCAGCGCATCTTCCTCGATTTCTTTCTTGGTCTCTGGTCTCTTGTCTCTGGTCTCTAGTCCTTTCACGACCACCACAAATTCGCCCCGCGGTTCCGCTTCCTTAAAATGATGAATAACCTTACTCAGCTTTCCTTTGATAATTTCTTCAAATTTTTTGGTAATTTCCCTGATCACCGAAACTTCACGGTCGCCAAAATTCAATAAAATATCACCCAGCGCCTTTAAAATGCGATGCGGGGCTTCATAAAATACGATGGTGCGCTCTTCGATAGAAAGGGTTTTAAGCCGGGACCGGCGCTCGGTTGGTTTTTTGGGTAAAAATCCTTCAAAGACAAATTTATCGGCCGGCATCCCGCTGACGGAGAGCGCGGCGGTGGCCGCACACGGACCCGGGATGGGCTCTACTTTAATTTTTTTACTTAAAGCCTGATTCACTAATTCGTAGCCGGGGTCAGAAATCACCGGGGTTCCGCTATCGGACACCAGCGCTACCTTTTTCCCTTGCTTTAAAACATCCAAAATAAAGGCGGTTTTTTGTTGAATATTGAATTTGTGATAACTAATGGCGTGGGCTTTAATCGAAAATTTATTTAACAGTTTTTGGATTTGGCGGGTATCTTCGGACACGATCAAATCGACCGCCGCTAAGGTCTCAAGTAAGCGCGGAGAAGCATCTGAAAGATTACCAATTGGAGTAGCACAGACAAAAAGTGTTCCCATCAGTTACTAGTTTTCGCTTTGCTGGAAAAGTTGGTATACCTCAGTAGTAGCCGAAGGCGCCTTTTCTTCCTTTATGGCAGCAATTTCAATCGACTTTTTTTTTGACGCCTGGGCTTTGGCCCCGATATATACTTTACCTTTATAGGTAGCGCCTTCTTCGATTACCAACTTATCTCCCGAAAGATCTCCGTGCACTACCCCTGATTTTTCAATTTCAAGACCGGCCCAGCCCGTGACGTTACCGTTGACCTCACCCGCTACAATTACGTGGTTGCCGGCTACGTCACCTTTAATCTTACTTTTTTCACCAATAAAAACGTCGGAGGCGGCTTCGATTTTTCCTTCGATGTCGCCGCTAACCCGCAGCGAACCATCACAGGAAATTTGTCCATTTATTTTTGTTTTTTCCCCGATTACGGTTTCAATCGTTCCAAAATCAGCCGGTTTTTGTTTACTGCCAAACATATTCATTTTAAAAACTCCTCTTTATTAATTAGCGATTCCAGGTTTTGCTAGCGGTAAAAATATCTAGCCCCAGATACGCCACCGGATTTATATGCTTATCGTTGCGCCGAACCTCATAGTGACAATGCGGACCGGTGGAAAATCCAGAAGTACCAACGTAAGAAATTACCTGGCCTTTTCTGATTGTTTGTCCCACCGAAACCGTTAACTTTGAATTATGCCCATATAAGGTAGACAGACCACTGCCATGATCAATCACCACGGTCTTTCCGTAACCTCCCCGCCAACCTGAATATATTACTTTGCCGGATGCGGTAGCCCTGACCGGGGCTCCGTACCAGGCCGAAATATCTACGCCGGTGTGAAATCCCCTCCACGGAAAATAGCGGTATCCGTAACCCGAAACGATGCGGCCGTAAGCCGGCCATACCGACGGGGTATTGGCAAAACGCTGACGGATTTGGCTAACCGTTTTTTGGAGGTCGGCCAAGCTTTCTTTGCGTTTGGCCAGATCTACTTCTGCTTTTTTAAAATCACCGTAAACATCCCCCAGCTCCAGCCCCACCCGCTCGTCGATGAATTTTCTTTCATCAGAAATTACTACCGAATTTAAACCCGCCACGGCATCGTGTTTCTTTAACCCCAGGAGTCTTCTTAAATCATTGTCTCTTTCGGATAATTCCTTAATTGACTCCCTAAGCTGGGTGGCTTCTAAAGAAAAATAGCTTAATTGGTTTTTTTGCGCTTTGATAGTTTCGAGTCCGAGTTTATAAGTAATTAACCTTTTAGAAAGCGTGGCCGAATAAACAAACGAAGATGCGCATACTCCGATTAATACTGCAATCAAACAACACAAAGCAATAAAAGTAGAGTATTTAAGCCTGAAGCTCACCGTGCTGTTTGAGGATCCGTGCGGAACAACCAGAAAGGTCAAATAATGATCTTTCTTTTGTTTTTTTTGTTTTTTCATTTGTCCTTTTACCCTATAAATTAGCCGTTTTAACCAGTAAAGTTATAGCATACCGCTAAAAAATAAACAAGACACATTCAGACCAAAAACTTAAACGCAGATTAGAATTTTCGCCTGGTAGTTTTGGCCGTAACCGACTCGCCATTTTTTAATTTAAAGATTTTTCCGGAAACCGTCAGGCTGACGCCTTTTTTATCCGCTGCCGCCAGCATCTTAAAGGTTATTTTTTTATGGTTAATCTCCGCCCGGACCACGCTTCCCTGCCAGACGAAATTAAAACTTAATTTTTGCCATTTTTTAGGCAGCCAGGGATCAAAACATAAGTTGCCGAAACGGATGCGCATGCCGGCAAAACCGTGAATAATGTTCATCCAGGCGCCGCCGGCAGCCGCCGCGTGGATTCCGTCACCGGCATTTTTATTTGCATCTACTAAATCGATGTAAGACGTTTTCATGAAATAATTATAGGCTTTTTTGTGGTCGCCAATCTCCAGTCCCATCAGTCCGTAGATGCAGGGAGAAAGAGAAGACTTATGCATCGTGCGTTCTTCGTAATAATGAAAGTTCTTCTTTTTTACCTCAGGCGGAAACTTATCAATAAACAAATATAAAAGCAAAACCACATCCGCTTGTTTAAGCAGCTGGGTGCGGTCCAGGTCCTCCAGGTCCAAACCTTTAGGAAATTCCGGCAGTCCGTGAGCGTTAAGCTCCCCGACTTTGTAATCCCTAAGCGAGAAATAGCCTTCGAACTGCTCGATCAGGTTTGTAGACTGGTCGAAAGGAAAGAAAATTGTCTTGGAAACCACTGCCATGCGGTCAATTTCTTTTTTGGTAAGCCGGAGCCGTTTGGTAAGCAGCTTTAATTTCTGCGGTACTTCTTTCGTCATTTCACCATAAAGTGCAACCGCCTTCTTCAGATGCCACATCACCAGATAATTGGTAAACGCGTTATTGTCAACGTGCTCATGAAATTCGTCCGGACCGATGACTTTTCGTATTTCGTAGCGGTCCCTTCTTTTTTCTACCCGGCTCATCCAGAAGCGCGCCGTCTCGAAAATCAGCTCCGCGCCGTAGTTATACAAAAATTCGGAATCGCCGGTAGCGTTGTAATAGTTATAAATCCCGAAGACCACGTCCGATACGATATGATGTTCTTCGTCACCGGTAAAAATCTTAACTTCAGTGCCGTCCTCAAGATAACCGAAGTCGGGGGTGGTTTCTTCACCCGTATCCGCACTTTCCCAGGCCACCTTGGCCCCCTTGTACCCCATCTTCTTCGCATTTTGCAGCATGCCCTTCAAAGTATAGTAGCGGTACATCAAAAGGCCTCGAGCCTCTTCCGGAAAAGTATATATGTAAAAAGGCAGAATGAATACTTCGGTATCCCAGAATACGTGGCCTTTATATCCTTCACCGGTTAAAAATTTGGCGCCAATGCTGACGGTGGGATCATGGTGCGGTTTAGCAATCAGCAAATGGTACAGATTAAAGCGAATCCCTTTCTGAGCTTTGCGATCGCCCTTAATCTCAATGTCGGCTCTTTCCCATTCTTTTTCGCGGTACTCAATATGCTTTTTTATATGATGGGCCAGCCCGTCGCGCTGCATGTCCCGCAAAAGATCAACGGTAGTTGATTTAAGCTGTCGTTCGTAGCCTTCACGGCTGGTAATGATTGACGCCCATTTGGTCATGTGATAAGTGTTGCCTTTTTCGGCCTGGAAGGTAATTTCTTCTGCAAACTTTTCGCCATAAATCCGGTTTACTTTTATCGTATCCTGCGGAGCATCGTGCAGAACCAGCGAGGCCGCCAGCGCAACCCGGGTTTTACTGTCGCGGGTTTCCGATTCTAAATAGATGCAGTCCTTTTCACGATGCATAGTAATCAGGCCAAAATGCTTGATGCGCTCGTAAGGATAATAACCGATATTGGTAACGTCGCCGTTAATTCCGCTGATGATTTTGATGCCGCCTGAAAAATTTTCGGGGGTGATCGAAATTTCCATGATCGATCCACGGACCTGATGCGCAAAAATCACCCGCCGGGTCTCGATTTTTAAGATTTTTCCTTTTTTGTTGCGGAAGCGGGTAACGCGATGCAGTATTCCTTTTTTCATGTCCAGAATGCGCTCGTGTTCTAATACTTTACAGGTTGAAAAATCAAACTTTTCTCCGCCGTACCATATGGAAAAATCAACCCATCCGGGAACTTTAACAACTTCAGTGACAAAGCTTTCTGATTTATCAAATATTCCCGCCACGTAGGTCCCGCGGTAGGAACCGGGGGAGTTTTCTTCCAGGCTGCCACGGTGGCTTAAGTAACCGTTGCCCAGCGTGAATAATGTTTCATACACATTTTGCTTGCGGGGGTGATAGCCCTCTTCTCTGACTAACCAATCTTCCGAACTTAGTTTAAATATTTCATGCGGCATTAATGTTCCTCCACAATTTTGATAATATCATCAACCGTTACTTCATCCAAATCTTTTACTATTTTATCCGCCGTTTTAAGCGCGGCGGCATTATTGTGCCGATCAATTCCAATACAGGGAAAATGGCCGTTATGCGCAGCATCCACTCCGGATTTGGCATCTTCAAAAACGATGCACTCGCTAGGCTTAAGCCCCATTTTTGAAGCCGCCATTAAAAATATTTCGGGATCGGGTTTTCCTTTTTTAAAATCATTACCCGAAACGTTAACTGCAAACTTATCAAGCATATCAATTTTTTGTAGAATGCGTGTAGCATTTTTACTGGACGATGCCGCCGCCAGTTTTACCCCCCGGGCCTCTAATTCGTGAATAAGTGAGATTGTAGAAGGAAAAGTTACGATCGGATCAGCTTCAAGATACTCCACAAAATACGATTGCTTTTTGTTGCCGGCTTCCATCACCTGCTCAAAGCTTAGCTCCGTCAAAATCGCCGCCGCCCCTTCCATCCGCGGCCGCCCGTCAACCTTGGCCAGATAATCGTCCATGGTAAATGTATGCCCGTATTCTTCAAACATTCTTTTCCAGGCCTTAAAATGCAGGGGAACGGTATTAACCACTACTCCGTCCAGATCAAAAATGGCACCTTTCAGCTGCATTAAATCAAATCTCCTTCTCTCACCGCCATCGGCTGAACTTTTCTTCTGCCCGGAGAATAGGTATCGATAACCTCTTTGTAAACTTTAATTAACCGGTCTGTATAAATGGCTTTGGTATATTTTTCCTCAACCAGGCTGCGGCCGGTGTCTCCTAAACGTTTGCGCAGTTCGCCGCAGGAAAGCAGCATAATAATTTTATCAGCTAAAGCTTTATGATCGCGTTTCTGAACAACAAAGCCGTTAACATCGTTATGGATAATTTCCGGCATGCCGCCCGAATTAGTAACGATAATCGGCTTGGCAGTGGACATCGCCTCCAGCATGGCCAGGCCGAAAGGCTCTTCCACGGATGACGGATAAACAATTACATCCGCCAGCCGATATAAATCGGGCATTTCTTTATCGATCGAGAAAGTATTTAAATAAACGCTGTCTTCCAGATCAAGGTGCTTGATCAAACTCATGAAAAACGCGATATCCTTATTTTGGCTTAATCCCCAGTCGATAATATTGCCGCTGCCCGACATTAAAAGAAAAGCATCCGGAAACTTGTTTTTCACCAGGCGGAAGGCCTCGATGGTTATGTCGCATCCCTTGGCCAGCCCCATGCGCGCCGGATTAAAAACAATTTGTTTCTTGCCCTTCAAAATCCGGTGGGCATTTAAGGTTTTGATGGAAGCCTTGCCCGGCGAAAACGCGGCGCTGTCAATGCCATGGTGCAAATTTACAATTAAATCTTCCGGGACGCCGACCGCCATCAATTCGCGGGAAATATAATCACTGATCGAAATAATTTTATTCCAGTTTACTTTGCAGGTTAAATCCAAAAATAACTTGTCGGTCCAGGAATTATGCGCGGTCAGCACCAGCGGAATTTTCTTGGCCAGAGCATAATGTTCCAAGGTTCGAATATGGTAGCGGCTGAAATAGTGCATATTATGAGCATGAATAACATCCGGCTTAACCTTATTTAAAAATTCATACACTACGTCATGCACATTGTCGTCCACTTCCTGGAAACCGCTTTTAAACAACCAGTTTAAGTCAAAATACTGCGACCGGTAAATTTTTGCGCCAAAAAAATCAAACGCGTGCGGAGAATTATCGGCGGTACCGGTCAACAAAGAAACCTTGTGTCCCTTTTTTACCAGCTCGGGCAAAATACAAGTCAGATGCGTTTCAACCCCGCCGATTATCGGCGGGAAACCCCAGTGCAACATTGCAATTTTCATAAAAGTCGCCTCCGGAAAATTAATAAATCGGCACCGCGAAAATCGGAGCAGCGGGATTCGAACCCACGACCTCTGCGTCCCGAACGCAGCGCTCTACCAAGCTGAGCCATGCTCCGAACCAAAAGCAATGAATATTATACATGATATAATATACAAAAATATATAGGCAAAGGTAGTTTATGAAAAAGAATAGAAACATATTTATCCTGGGCATGGTAAGTTTATTTACGGATTTATCCAGCCAGATGATATATCCGCTGATTCCGGAATTTTTGGTAGGCTTAGGAGCCTCCAAATCTCTAATTGGAATTATTGAAGGTATTGCAGAGGGTACGGCCTCACTGTTTAGAACCGTATTTGGAAGACTTTCGGATAAGTGGAAGAAACGGAAACTTTTTGTCGCGCTCGGATATGGACTATCTACAATTGCCAAACCTTTTCTTTATTTATCGGCAAGCTGGTCACAAGTTTTAGCGGTAAGATTTATTGATCGCACGGGTAAAGGGATTAGAACTCCGGCACGCGATGCCTTAATTTCGGATTCGGCCCCGGCTAATAAAAAAGGAGCCGCATTTGGATTTCACCGGGCCATGGACCGGCTAGGTGCCGCCGGTGGTCCTTTGCTAGCTCTGCTGATCTTATATTTTGCTCCGGGTAACTTACGATTAGTGTTTTTATTATCAGCCATCCCCGCCTCCATCGCCTTAATATTTATTATCTTCGCTAAAGAAATTAGGCCGGAAAAATCAGTTGTCCCAACTAAGGAGGAAGCCTCATTTCAATTTGACGGGAAATTTCTTTTGTTCTTGATCACCGTGGTGATTTTTACTTTTGGAAATTCATCGAATGCCTTTTTAATTTTGAAAGCTCGCGAAGTAGGAGTGATTCCGCTTTTAATTCCGGTGGTTTGGTTGGTTTATAATTTGGTAAGCAGTGCTTCTTCTCCGATATTTGGTCGCCTGTCGGACAGAATCGGAAAGAAACTAGTCATCGCGGTTTCATTTATATACTATGCTGTCGTTTATTTCTTCTTTGGATTTTCAACTACCATCGCCGCCGTCTGGATTTTATTTGGACTTTACGGCATTCATTACGGATTATCGGAAGGCGTTTTTAGGGCGCATATAGCAGATTTAGTTCCTTCGCATAAAAGGGCTACGGCATATGGCATGTTTAATACGGCGATTGGGATTACTTTAATTCCGGCTAGTATGTTAACTGGATATTTGTGGGATGCATATTCTTCTAGTGTGGCACTTTACACCTGTGCGGGGTTTGCGCTAGCGGCAACGGTTTTGTTTGTGGGAACTAACTGGATAATGAAAGGCTCATTCCCAGAGGACTAACAGCAGCATTAAACCTACTCCGAGCAGTAGAGAAATCAACTGGAAAATCGAATTGGAAAGTTTGATGTCTTTTTTAAGTTCGGGAATCAAGTCTGACCCGGCAATGTAGATAAATCCACCCGCCGCAAAAGGAAGCAAGAAATTACCGACATGTTCAATCCGATAATTTAAAACCAAAACCACCAACGCCCCTAAAAATGCAGTTAGGGCTACCAAAAGGTTCATCCCTAAAGCTTTAAGTCGGCTGAATCCGCCATATACCAATACCCCAAAGTCACCAATCTCTTGAGGAACTTCGTGAAGGATGACTGCCAAAGTGGTAGTTATCCCCAATGGAATACTTACGATAAAACTTCCGGCAATGATCATGCCGTCAATAAAATTATGGAACGCATCTCCGACCAGATTCATAAATGCGACCGGGTGCGGGTGATTGGCAGAAGTTGGAATGTGGCAGTGTCTCCAGCAAATAAATTTTTCTAATACAAAAAAGGTAATAATCCCTGAAAGTAAATATGCTGCGATGCGCAGGCCATAGCCAACTTCGTGAACCGCTTCGGGTAAAAGATGGAAAAATGCACCGCCTAAAAGAGCTCCAGCTGAAAAGCTAACCAAAATTAAAAGCAGCTTATCTAAAATTGATCTTTTGATCCCGACTGCAATAATTCCTACCAGAGATAATAGACTCACGATTGTCACGCTAACAAAAGTATAAAGCCAGGCCTGGGCCATATATTTACTCCTTTATTTTTGGGATCTTTCACCAAATATTTTGGTGCCAATGCGAACTAGATTGGCCCCCTCCTCTATCGCCACCCCGTAGGAACTACTCATACCCATCGATAAATATTTCATTTCAACATTAGGAATGTTTAACGACTTCATTTTATCAAACAATTGCTTGGTTACTACAAAATAAGGGCGCGAATCTTCGGGGTTTTCAGAAAATGGGCCCATCGTCATCAGCCCAATTATTTTTACATTCTTTAATGCTGCAATTTGCCGAATTAATTCTTCTGCAGTTTCGGGTAAAACGCCAGTTTTTTGTTGTTCTTTGCCGCTGTTGATCTCGATGAGCACCGACATTACTTTGCCAATTACGGCAGAGCGTTTATCAATTTCCTTAGCCAGCCGCAAAGAATCCACGGTTTCAATTACGTCAAAAATTTGAACGGCTTTTTTTACCTTGTTGGTTTGGAGGTGGCCAATAAAATGCCACTTAGCTTTATTACCAACTACGCCAAACGCTTCCTCTGCCTCTTGAACATAATTTTCACCAATAATTATTATGCCTGCATTTACGGCTTCCTGTATTTCCTGTGGAGTGCGGGTTTTGGCAGCGGCCACTAGTTCAACGCCGGGTGGTAATTTGGATAAAATTTGAGATACGTTTTCTTTGATCATCTAGTGAGGATTTTAGCATGCAATCGAGGGGGGCTCAAATTTAAAAACTAAGGTTGGATCGTTTCTTCTTCTGCGTATTGTGCTTCTTGCTCGACTTCTGCAATATCTCTTTCCAATCGAGCGGCAAAGCGACCAACTTCTCTAAGGGCTCTGTCTCCAATATCTTCGCGGGATAAAGGATCAAACGGTGACTCTTCGTACATACTTATGGTTGTTGCCGTTTTTCTCGCTTGGGTACCAATATAACCGGCTGCGGTAGAAAAAGTAACCATCATCGTCATCGCCATTCCAAATTTATAGTCGGTAAGCGCTCCCGCTAAAACATTTGCAATTCCAATTCCCAGCGATATTGCTCCAAGCGACCAGTACAAACGAACCCTATTTCTCATGCGTGCTACTGTGGCGTTAGTTTCTAAAATTGCTGACGCAAAGTCGGTTCGGATTTCATCGGATAATGAACATAAGCGGGAGGCCGATTTGGTAGTTCCGTTATTTAAATATACCCAACGCACGTTCTCGCTAGCCGCCCGGTCAACCACAGCGCGCAGGGCATGATAATATTGAAGCATAATTTTTTCATCTTCAGTAAGTTGTCTTCCCGGCAGTCTTCCCTCTTCATGATAAGCTAATATAAAACTGGTATCTTCAATATCTACCGACCCATCTCTTTCATTTTTCTCTACTAGTCGTGCATATTTGCTGCGCGCTTCCCTAAATCCTTCATTTTTAAATATTTCTCGGTATGCAATACCAACATCTAGAACACTTTGAAACGTTCTGGTAAAACTATCCGCTATCACGCGCGATGATTCCAGCATAGAAAACAACAGCGGGCCATGCCAGTCAGCACTTAAAGTATCAATCATTTCTGATCGTGTGAGCACTAGCCCGGCAGAACCATGCGGCCTAAGTTCAGGGTGCTTTTCTAGTATCCCATCCCGCACGCGTTCATCCGGCACCAACAATTTTACTTTTGCTTGTTGCGCCAGCGAGCGAGGATTAACTCTAATTTCCGGCCTATATTTTCTAGCGCTAACTCTTCCAGACGCCATTATTACTCCCTAAATTTATTTAGATAACGTTGCACTTAATTCCGGCATATATTGAATCATTTAAAGCCTGATCCAAGATACCCAGTTCTAAAAACATGCGGGTCGCTTTTTCAATCAGGACTTTACCTTCTAACATCCAGCCGGCTTCCATGTAAGCTTTGCCGGCATGGCTTAAAGCATAAGCCTGTGATTTTTTGTTTCCGGATTTACCTAAAACTTCGGCCCCGACCACCATCAGTTCCGCAACCTTAACTAAATCACCGGCAACAATCCGGGTCCCTCCGGCCCTGCTTTCCGCAAAAGCCTGCAATGCCATTCCCTCAAGCTTTGCGGCAATCTCTCCCACCCCTACGTTTCTCGAAGCATCTTTCCTTAACATCGAAACACAATCCTTTACTCGTTCTTTCATCCTTACACATCCTTTCTTTTTATTTTTATTTACCTAATCTCACCCAGATCTCTGGGTGCTAAAGCGGATATAATCCGCATGGCTTCACGGTGATCTCGCGGCCTTTTGGTCGGAAGTTTACTAACAAAATGGTTAATAATGCTCTGCACCACCAAAGGATTCTGTCCTTCTAAGTTACAATCTAAAGGCAATGCGGGAAATTTTTTATTACCATGTAATTTGGCATACATATTAAACATTGCACCATTCGATAATCTACTCTCATTGACGCGATAAGGGGTCCGTCCGGTTAACAATTCATAAGCCATAATTCCTACTGCATAAAATTCTGAACCCAGATGAGCAGAAAAACCCCGAAAATTTTCGGGAGCCATATAAGCTGGGGTGCCACGTACATGTTCAGCACACAGCAAATCTCCGTCCACCGATTTCTTTTCGTGGGTAGCCAGCCCAAAATCCAATAAAACATGCTGCCTACTATCTGAACGCCACATTATGTTTCCAGGCTTCAGATCCCTGTGGACCATTCCCTGGCCCGCTTCATTTTTAATTCCGTACACACCTTGGTGAATAGCAAGTACATTTAAAAGAATATCCCTGGTTTCTGTAGGGGTAAAAGGTGCTCCCGTCAAACGCCTGGTTCGCAGTTGTGCATCAACAGTTTCTCCCGGGATAAATTCCATGGCTAGATATTGACGATTACCTTCGGTAATCACTTCTTCAAAAGTGGGAACACCCGGTACATGTTCAAGTGCAAATAATGCGTCTTTTTCTCTGTGTAAGAATTCAGGCGCTACCCCTTCATGAAAAGCTTTTATTGCAACGTATTTATCAGTTGCCCGACTATGCCCTCGATAAACCAGACCAAAACCGCCAGAACCTATTTGGCGATCAATTGTATAATCACCAATTCGCGATGGGTAGTTTTGTAGTGAACTTACGGCACCTGGAGGAAGGGTATCGGCCCGACTTAAACGAGGTTGACGTGCGGTTTGACGACCAAAAAATGGCCTTTGAATAGCTCTTTTTACATTTCTAATTGCGCTTGCGATTCCGGGCATCTTGGGTGCCTCCCTGGCCAATGGGCTATTTCAGTGCCCTATTGCCTTCTATATATATATCGTTAAAAATGGCTAAAAATTTCACTTTTAAGCTCCCACTTGTTCAAGTCTTTGAGCAACTTCAAGATAACTCGGGTGGTCAATATGCATGCGTCCGTTAGTTGCTCTAAGCCGCGCAAAATCACGTCGGGTCATATCATTAATCAAAGCTTGCATTTCATCGCGACGGCCGCTCAAATGCAAACTAGCTGGTAGAGGCAAAAGTGGCTCCATTGTCCGTTTCTGGATTAAAGCTGCGGTAGCTTCAAAACCCTTTAAATGAGAAATACCAGTAAAATCAAATGGAACGGTTTTAGAAGACAACCAATATAGCAAAATTCCGCAGCTATATACGTCAGAAGCAATGGTCGGACGATTACCAAAACAAACCTCCGGAGCCAGAGTAGTCGGCGTACCAATAATTGATCCTTTTCTGTAATTCGAAGCAATATCTCCATCTTCTTTTTCTCTTGCCATCAATATGCCGAGTGCACCTAAATCAAGAGTTTTGACGTTTATCTGATCAACCGGACGGTTGAGTAAATCTTGCGGAAAACCTTCAAGCATAAAGTTTTCGGGTTTTACGTCAGCATAAACCAGGTCATTACCTGCTGCGTCGCGTACCTGTCGAATTGCCTCTAACCCATAACAAATTTGCATCATGATATTAATAACTTCGGGTAGAGTTATCGGACGGTTTTCACTTTTACGTCCGCTAATCAGTGCCCGTAAAGTAATGCCTTGAATATAATCCATGGCAATATAAGGTAGAGGATTGTAGCCGGTATCCTGGTCTAAATTATGAATACCATAACCCCTTAATCCCACTACACCCGGTAACGAAGAAACCGCGCGTGACGCATTTACTTCGGCATCATAAAATCGACAACGTGTCGCCGAGTCTGAATGATCAAATACTTTCAATGCTACCGGTTTACTTGTTCCAATTTGTGCCATATGAACCGAAGCCGTGCCGCCATGTCCAAGATGTCCACCAACCTGATATTGGCCGACAAAACGAGGGATAGATAGTCTGCTGGGAGAAACCGATTCATGGAAACTAGGAGGTTTTTTTCGCGGAGGTCTAGTTCTGCGAGAAGACCTAGTGCTAGGATTACTAACGTTTGAATATAAGGTAATTATTGTTCCGGACATCTGAGTGTCTCCTTGGGCAATTATTTGCCTCTACATATATATCGTCAAAAATGGGTAAAAATTTCAGTTTTTTGGGAGGTAATTATTGCTGTATTTCGCGTAAGATAGCCTGCATAGATTCAACAAAAGCTGGTCCGCTTAAATAGAATCGGCGCGCGGTAACCATATTGATTGCTAGAATTCTTTCGGCTTCATCATCTTCTACTCTTTCCATAAAAAAACCTGGGGAATGAACTAATCTACCGTCAACTTCCTCCGTTAGATCAGGACAAAATGCTACCCAATCACAAACTTCTTTCAATGTATCCCTCAACCCTAAAGCAGATGGGGCAAAAACAATATCTGGTGGAAGCGAATCAGGTTTAACCAGTAAAACTCGGCCATTGGTAAGCACGGAGATTTCAGAAGAATCTAACATTACGGCTGCACTATTCCAGGCGTGCGCTTGAATCCTATCCGGAGCAGCACATCTAAAGCGGCGTCCCGCAACCGTATGAACCGAATCGATATAACCTAACCCTAAAGTTCGTGGCCTAATGGTCATTGCACCCTGCTGGGGCTCTACATGTACCGGCCGCACAACAAAACCATTTAATCTTTTAAAATTTCTGGCGACCCGAGGTATACTCACAAATACATCTCTCTTTCAATTTTTATTACCGGGTACCGGGGGTGAATCTAATAACTCACTATAAATATATCGCAACATCGGGGGAAAAATTTCACTTTTTAGGGAAGTTATTTGGCAGGAATTTTATTGGTTAGTCGTTTTGGGCGACTTTGTGGTCAACACCTTGGTAGATTTGCATCAGAAACTGATTAATTGTGTTCAGCTTCGCTTTTTGTCCCGGACGATTTGTAACCAAAATATCCATAATTTCAGAAGTTCGGTTTCTAATTGCAGCATCATCTGGCGCACACTGTTCCCCTGCGTTTGAACCGATAACTATACCTTGTCGGTTTGTTTCATCAGTGATGGTACTGGCATATTGCTCCGCGGTAACTCCACACCAGCCATAACTTGAACCATCCAAATAGTTTGTGGTCTCACAGGCCCACACCGCCCCGTTTTCTAATTCAATACTATACGTTCTTCCGGCATTAGTATCAGTATGTTCAATTGGATTGATGTCCTGAGGACGTGCCGCCGGGGCCGGCTCATTAACGCTGGCTTCCTCTCCGCCTTCCCCTTTAGCCAGACTTTCAATTCCTTGAATAATTTCTAAAAGTTCGGCTTCTTCTGCTGAACCCATATCAAAGTATTGCATAAGCTCAACTGTATCAGAAAGAACTTCTTGTTCAAAAGCAGAAACTTCTTGAGAGGGATTATCAGTTTCTCTGGCATTCCTTTTAACCTGACCATTAAGATTTCTGGTGACTACTCGGTCATGTCCATTTTCTACTACGCGCTCGTTTACTTCTTCTCCGTTATCGATAGAATACTCAGCCTTTACCGGCCGACCATCTCTGGTTGTTAATGAAACCGTATGCCAAGCACCTTCGTGCAGTACGGTTCTTTCAGCTGTAGTTTCGTTATTCCCGGATGACCCTTCTTGAGCCCTTTGATTGGCCCGGTATCCTTCGTCAGAGTCTTGCCTTTGCCTTTGTACTCTTTGCGGGAACCTAGCTGGGGCTCCTTGGCCCTCTACTCTAACCATTTTCAACACCTCTTATAAAACAAAAAGGAAGCGCTATATTTCAAGCGTTCTCCCCACATGTATTATCGGGTTTAGCAGGGTAAAAATTGTATGATTTTGCGGTTTTTTTTGTGGCTAGTGAAATTTTGGGTCGCTTTTGTCGATGAATGATTGAAGGAAGGGACGCTATGGTTTTTATCCCAAATATATCTTTCGGTCTATCCCAAAAACTGGTGATTGCTGCGCAATTCACTAAGACCGCCGACGAAACTATCGAAAATAATATTGATGATCCGGTTCTGGCCAAAAATGAACTCGAATCTTTTTTGGACAGCCCCCTACTCAACGGCCACGATCAAATAAAAACCGTAATCATCGAAACTCCTTACGGAGAAATTAGATTTGAAGCCGAAAAATATGAATACGGAACCGGGCAAGTAACCAAAAGAGTCCAAATAACCGTTCATCCCTTATCATATTATAGTCCGCGCGTTCACTTTATCCTTGACGGTCGCAATCAACCAATTAACATTCAATATTCTGAAGAATCGGCCGCGCTCTTTGCCGGCTTATTCCAACATGCCCAATGTCATTATTTAGCTCAATTATTCGGACAGCAAGATGCGGTCGCTTTTGAACAACAGACAAGAGAGCAAAACCTGCTTGAAAAAGCAATTAGCTTTTTAGATCAAGCTACCAATGATGAATCGAGAACAATTTCTCCGTCTCGTTATACCGGCGAGGAAGGCATGTTTATCCACGAACAAAAATATGAAATCAAACCACTAGATACTCCACTCTCAACTAGAAAAATGATTGAATGTACAACCTTGGTAGTCATCGATGGCAACCAGCACTACATGGCACATATAGATTGGGCAGTTAGCAAAGACACAATATTACAGTCCTTAGACGATTTCGATTTACCAAATTGTCAGATATATATCATGGCCGGAGCCCAAGCTTCAATTTCGGTACAAACCATTGTCTCAGCTTTAATCGAAAAAGGAGCAGAAGGCAACATTAAATTTGTATCCGGCGATAGCTATTCCGATGGGATTACTGCTTATAACGGCGAAGTTTATCTGGGGATATAATAAATCGAAGTTCCTCTTCTCGCGATTCTCTACCACCCCTAGTGCAGGTTTTGCGTTGGCACTTTAAACAGCGTTTGAATCGGAGCGGCGGGATTCTTCTCGTAATTTCTGCCTTGCTTCGCACTATTATACAAATTGAGGTAAAGACATAAATTCTATACTGCTCCCCATTAGCATAAAGCCAAGTTAAGGGAGTAAAATATGGTTGTCCTGCTCAGAAGGAGGGCAATCATGAAACGGAGAAAATGGGATTCGAGAACTAAGGCAATGGTCGTCATTCAGGGGCTCAAGGGAAAA
>JAHJIW010000017.1 GCA_018823125.1 Candidatus Margulisiibacteriota bacterium
GCTAACTTTACGATTGATTCAACCGGTCCTTCAACACCAGTGTTGGTAGCACCGCCAAACGGTAGCACTACTACCGAAACACAACCAATATTTACCTGGGAAGCTTCAACGGATAATTTAACCGGCATCGGAAGCTACGAAGTTAATATTGACGGTACTTTAATTACTCAAGGTGCAACCACTACTTATACACCATCATCGGCATTAAGCTACGGCGCTCATGCATGGCAAGTTAGAGCTAGAGACAGAGCTGGCAACTGGGGTACACCAAGTGGGGCCTGGACATTTAATGTTACCAGCGAATCTACTGTACCATCAGTCGAAGTTATCGTTCCTAACGGCGGCGAAGAATGGATGGGTGGTTCGACATATAATATTACTTGGCAGGCAACTGATGAATCGGGAATCGATTCAATCAGTATCTACTACACTACCGGTGAAGGTTGGGTAACCATTGCTACTGGCCAAATTAATGATGGTGAATATCCATGGCCAGTACCAACTATTAATACATCAGAAGCTAGAGTAAGAATCGAAGCATTTGATAGCACCCCGCAACACTTAGTTGGAACCGATGAATCTGATGCCGTGTTTACCATTGATTCAACTGGCCCATCAACTCCAGTATTAGTAGCGCCGCCAAACGGCAGTTCTACAACCGAAACTCAACCAACATTTACTTGGGAAGCCTCGACCGATAATTTAACTGGTGTAGCTAGTTACGAAATTAATATTGATGGCTCCTTAATTACTCAAGACGCAACTACTTCGTACACGCCACCATCAGCCTTGTCATACGGATGGCATACCTGGAGAGTTAGGGCGAGAGATGGTGCTGGTAACTGGGGCACACCTGCTGCAGCTTGGACATTTAATGTTACAACTGAAGCCAGAAGACCTTCGGTCGAAGTTATCGTTCCTAACGGCGGCGAACAATGGATGGGTGGTTCATCACAAAATATTACCTGGACCGCTACCGATGAAAGTGGCATTGATTCAATCAGCATCTACTACACCACCGGTGAAGGTTGGGTAACCATTGCTACTGGCCAAATTAATGATGGTGATTATCTGTGGCCCGTACCAACTCTCAATACTTCAGAAGCCAGAGTAAGAATCGAAGCTTTTGATAGCACACCACAACACTTAGTTGGAACCGATGAATCTGATGCAGTGTTTACCATTGATTCAACCGGCCCAAGTGCACCGGTATTAACTGCACCACCGAACGGTAGTACAACTACTGAAACACAGCCTACCCTTGTATGGCAGGCTTCAACTGATAACTTAACCGGTGTAGCAAGTTACGAAATTACCTTAGATACTATTGTTACAACGCAAGGTGCTACTACAACTTACACAGTACCAACTGCATTAAGTTATGGCACTCATACTTGGGAAGTTCGCGCTCGAGACGGTGCTGGTAACTGGGGCAGCTTTAGTTCAATCTGGTCATTCATCGTTACTACTGAAGCACGTAGACCTTCAGTTGAAGTATATATTCCTAATGGCGGCGAAGAATGGCAAGGTGGATCTACTCATAACATTACTTGGTATGCTACTGATGAATCAGGTATTGATTCAATCAGCATTTACTACACTACCGGTGAAGGTTGGGTGCAAATTGCAATCGGTGAAATCAACGATGGTAGTTATTCATGGCCAGTACCAGCATTGAATACTAATGAAGCCAGAGTAATGGTAGAAGCAATTGACAGCACGCCGCAACACTTAGTGGGTACAGATGAATCTGATGCGAACTTTACAATCGACTCAACTGGACCGTCGGCACCTAACTTAATTGCACCACCTAACGGTAGCGCTACCACTGATGCTACGCCAACGTTTACCTGGCAAGCTGCAGTCGATAACTTAACTGGTATCGGAAGCTATGAAATTACCATTGATACAACTTTGGTAACCCAAGGTGCAACTACTAATTACACGCCAACAATTTCTCTAAGTTACGGTCTCCATACTTGGGAAGTTAGAGCTAGAGACCGAGTGGGTAACTGGGGCACCGCTAGCGCTGCTTGGACATTTACCGTTACTACTGAATCTAATATTCCGTCAGTAGAAGTTATTGTTCCTAACGGCGGCGAGCAGTGGCAAGGTAATTCAGTACACAATATTACTTGGACTGCTTCTGATGAGTCTGGCATTGATGAAATACGCATCTACTACACCACGGGTGAAGGTTGGGTTTCTATTGTTGTTGGCCTTACCAATACTGGTTCGTACCCATGGACATTACCAACGCTTAATACCGCTGAAGCTAGAGTTAGAGCGATGGCGATTGATGGTTCTCCAACTCATAACGTCGCTTCGGATGAATCGGATGCTAACTTTACCATCGATTCTCAAGGGCCAACTGCACCAGTATTAACTGCACCGGCTAATGGCAGTACTACCACTGAAACTACGCCAACGTTTAGTTGGCAGGCATCGGTTGATATTCTAACTGGTGTTGGAAGTTATGAAATTACTATAGATACAACGCTTGTAACCCAAGGCGCAACTACAACTTACACACCATCCGTTGCACTTTCAATCGGAGTGCATACTTGGGAAGTCAGAGCTAGAGATGGTGTAGGAAACTGGGGTGCTGCTAGTGTCACCTTTAGTTTCACTATCGAAGCAGTTGGTTCTGCTCCAGTATTACATGATGGTACAACTGATAACGTACTGCCAACCCCTGCTCAGGCTACGGACGGCAGCGGCAATGTTACCTTTACCTTCAGAATCAAAGATGCTGATGCCAATAATTGTTCTGCAATAAACGGCAGCTTCTTCTATCAAGTAAACACTGGTGGCTGGAACGCAATTGTCGATACCGATATTACTGGAACTAAGACCGGATTATCTTCAGCCACCAACATGAGCGGCACATTACATACGTTGGTTTGGGATACTTCTAAGGATTACATTGATAATGCTCAAAGTACCAACGTTCAGTTAAGGTTTATGGTAAACGATGGATTGTATAACAGCGCTAACGGCGTATCACCGCTTGGATTTGACGTAGACAACTTGGCACCACAAGGATTAGCTAACTTTACCTTGTCTTCTAATACCGATACTACCGCAACGGTTACCTGGACCGCCGCAACCGATACTAACTTTGCACATTATGAAATCTGGTACGGAACTAACTTAACTGATGTTCAAAACCGAACCGGTTCTGCTCAAGAATGGGATGAAATTAATGATCCTAACTTGGCAACGGCAACCACTACTACAACCACCATTACTGGTTTAACGGCTAACACCAGATACTATTTAAAGATCTGGGCAGTGGATGCATTCGGCAACGAAGCAACCCCGGCTGGTTATGTAGATATGAAAGTAATTAGAGTTACTTCACCTAACGGCGGTGAAACCTGGCTGGTTGGAGATAGCCGTAATATCGAATGGACAACCAGCACCGGAATTACGAATGTCAGGATCGATCTCAGTCTGGACGGAGGAATTACATTCAGCACGCTTGAAGCTTCAACGACTAACGACGGCAGCTATGGCTGGACAATTCCAGATAGTCCAACCACCGAAGCACGTATCCGCATCACGGCAACCGATGATAATACGGCAACGGATACCAGCGATGCTAACTTCACCATCCGAAGAAGCATTACTATTACTCAGCCGAACGGCGGCAAGAATATCGCAATTCTTGAAGAATATGAATTGCTGTGGACTTGGACTGGAAACATCCCAAGCGTTAAGATCGAATACTCAACCGATGGCGGAACTAATTACAAAGACATCGTAGATTCTACCGCATGCGATGGATCCTATAACTGGATGGTACCGAATGATCCAAGTACCGATACATTTATTAGGGTTACTTCAACGGTAAATCCGGCGGTAACCGATGTTAGTGACAGCGCCAACACGTTAATCGACGTCAGAATTGCCGAAGGCGTGATCCTGTGCTATCCAACTCCATGGAAAGCATTAACTGATCCGCCGGTAAAGATGGCTTTCTACATGACCGAAGACGTTACCATAAAACTATACATCTACAGTACCGATGGAAGAGTAGTTCATTCAGCAGTATTCAATGCAACTACGGGATACAACGAATATACCTGGGACGGAGCTACTCCATTCGGCGGTAAAGTTGGAAACGGTATTTACATCATTAAAGCCATCCGCACCGATGCCGGCGGACGCGCCCAAAGCATACTCAAAGGTTACCTCACCGTACTGGATTAATCCGGCAAAACTGATTTACTTCTAAACTATCTGCTTGTATAATTTCGATAGTACAAACGATAAGGAGGTAAGAAAATGGGTACAATTTTATTTTTGATCCTGAAGCTTTCCGGCCTCATTAACACTCCTATGGACTGGGTTCTTCTGTGTGGATTCGTAGCAGTTGACTCAATTGGAGTTCCGGCACTGATCGGATTAGTAAAGAAATAGTTTCTAGTATTTACGGTGTAGGGCCTAGCCCGCCGCAGGCGGATTAGGCCCTTTTTCTTTATTTGCTCAACTTTCGCAAAGCTTCTCCCAGTTCATCCATGGTTTCACCGTACTTCGCAAAATTTCCCTGCCGCAGGTATTTTTGGGCCTCGTTATATAAAGATAACGCTTTACCGGCCAGTTCTCTTGGAGTTTGGTACACTCTTTCCGCTACTTCGCCCGCTACTCTTTTCCCCACTTTGATACCAGATAAAACCGAAGACAAAGCTTCGGAAAAAGTTTCTTCCATCGCTACGCGGTCTTCGTAAGCAACAATTACCCGGGTTAAAGCAGGGATTTCACCACGTTCGGCTTTTAAATACAACGGCTCAACATAAATTAAAGAGTTCGCGATCGGAATAACCAAAAGATTTCCACGAATAACCTTAGAACCACGCTGACTCCAAAGCGATAATTCTTTAGAAATATCGGCATCCTGGTCGATGCGTGCTTCTATCTGCATCGGGCCGTAAATTAACTTTTTCTTTGAAAATTTATAGACCGTGATTTCCCCGTAATTTTTGCCATCCGAGCGGGCCGCCATCCAGGCTGACATATTATCCTTTTTATTGGGGGTAAAAGGAATAATTAAAACAAATTCTTCGCGCTTTTCTCCGGGAAGTTTCATTATTATATAGTATGGATCCACGTAAACCGTATTGCCCGAATAAAGTTCGGTCGGGATATCCCACAAGTCTTCTTTATTATAATAAATTTGCGGATCGGTCATGTGATAAGTGCGATACATTTCAGATTGAACCTTGAAAATTGCTTCCGGATATCGAACGTGCTTTCTTAAATCCTCCGGTAATGTATCTAAACTTTTAAACACTTCAGGAAAAGCAGAACGGTAGGCCGCAATAATTGGATCTTTAGTATCGGAAATATAAAAATCAACCGAGCCGTTGTAGGCATCGACCACTACTTTAACTGAATTACGAACGTAATTGCCAATCGATCCGTATCTACGGGAATAGGGATACATATTAGTGGAGGTATACCCATCAATAATCCAATAAAGTTTTCCTTCAGAAACTACTATGTATGGATCCGGATCAAACTGGATGAAAGGCAAAATCGCTCGAATTCTTTCGCCAATTTCACGGTAATACATAATTTTACTGTCAGCTTTAATATCACCCGATAGTAAAATTTTCATATTTGAAAAACGGGCGGCAAAAGCCAGGCGGCGCCACAAATTCGCCGTCGGCACTCCCCCGCTGCCCCCGTAATTTGAATAAACATTTTTAGCCCCCGCCGGATAATCAAACTCCTTAGATTTGGTATTCACAAAGCAGTAGTCATTGGATTCTTCACCGTAATATATTTCGGGACGGGTAACGTTGATGCCTACCGTGCTCTTGGGCGGAATATTTTTAATCCAGAAGTCCGGCAGTCCTTCGTTTGAAACTTTATTAACCGGGCTGGCCACCACACCGTAACCATGAGTGTAAGTTAAATGTTCGTTAATCCAGATCCTACTCGGCAGACTACTGTACGATAATTCTCTGGCCGAGATCATTACTTCACGGTAGTCACCATTTAAGTGATAGCGATCAACATCCACGTCGTTAAAATCATAATAAGTACGAATTTCCTGCAGCTGACTATAGGTTTCTTTGAGCGGACGGTGGTCCCAAAGTCGAATGTTTTGTAAAGTCGAGCGGTTATTATTTAAATCCCGCTGGTTTAAAGTAGAAACCTCTAGTTCCTTTACTTTAATCCTATTTAAATCAAAAGCCAAATTAGTAGCCGCTACGTGTCGCTTGATATACGGCGTTTCTTTGGCTAATTCGTTGGGCGCTACGTATAAACGTTGTACTAATTCAACATAAACTCCTCTGCCCAGCAATGAAACCACAATTAGCAGGAGTAAAGGCGACACCGCCAGGGTTAATTTATTGGTAAACGCAAAAGCAATAAATCCAATGGCTGAAATAACGCACAAGCCGATCATAATATACATGAGCGGCAAAACTGCATTAACATCCACAAAACCGGCACCGGTAATCAGTGAAGATTCTTTAACCAAAAGATCAAACATCGAAAGCCGAATCCCATACGATACACCTAACACTAGTAAGGCCGCTAAAATACTTAAATGCATGCGAGCTTTATCGGTAATCGTTAGTCCCAATTTAGTAATACGGAAGCTGCGGCGGAAAAAGTAAATTAAACCCGAACCAATGATCGCTACAAACAGCACAAACATGATGTAGCCATGTAAAAATTTAATAAAAGGAAGCTGAAACACGTAAAAACCAATGTCTTTAGAAAACACCGGATCTAATGATCCAAACGGCTGATAATTTTGAAATTTAATCAGCCATTCCCACAGGGAACTGGCTCCGGTCGCAGAGATAAAAGAGATAAAAAGGACTACGCCAAAAATAATTTTCTTTAAGATGGGCGCCGCATTCTCCTCAAAAATCTCAAAAACATTCATATCCACTTTCAGTAGATTTTTACGGGAAAGCTTATCCGCCAATTGCACGTTAAAAAACACAAAAGCAAAGAAAACCGCAAAGGCAAAAGCAAATAAATACACTTTAGCCCAAACAATTTTGGTAAAAATCGAAAGGTAGCCAATCTGTGAAAACCATAAAAAGTCGGTGTAAAAATTAATCAGCTGTGAAGCAAACGTCAAAAATAAAAACGCCACCACCGCCAGCGCAATCCAAAAGATCATCCTAAAATTCCTCATTTGAAATCCTCCCTTAGACTAATAAATTTTGAATTAACTACGGGGTAGTGTAATCAATCTCTAGCATGGGTTTATCATCCGCATTATCATGCGTTAAAAAGGTTACGTTGCCTTCCGCACCGGTACCTTTGCGGATTAATATTCCGTTATTGCCCGTAGTTCCATCCAGCCACCCCTGAACAATGGTTGGCAAATTACCCCCAGCAATCGAATTATACTGCCCACTCGAAAAACTTCCGGTAGTAATATAATTTCCCTGGGTTGGCTTGGTATTCCAGGTTACCGTACCCTCGGTCCAACTAGTTGAAACTAAATAAATCTCATAGTCAGAACCATCCGTAGAAGTAACGTATAGATTTATGGTTACCGATTCGATCGAAGCGCCAGCCGGAATTGAACCTAGCGGAAATTGAACGTAAACGTATCTTTCGGTAGTAGTGGTGTTGTCATAACTAGCGGTCATCGATGTTTCTGATCCGTAATTAGTAGTTGAATTACTGCTATCAACATAGGTATCCGCTTCGGCTGTAATTGAAACCGAAACACCTTCAACTGAAACCGTCGCGGTACCAACCACTTCTCCTGACGTACATCTTATCAGCGCACCACCTTCAACTGACGCATAGAATGTTCCGTCACTATCGATGCCACCAACCGTAGTATTACTTACGCTCCAGACTGGAATCATCGACACCGTATTTCCATCAATATCCGTTCCGGTAGCGGTAAAGGCTTGTATAGCACCAACTCTAACCGTGGCCGAAGTGGGCGAAACTTCAATTTGGTAAAGTTGTCCGGATTCGTAGGTAGTTGAAACTGTAACCGAAGAATTAGCCGAAAAACTACTATAAGCCGCTTCAACCGTACCCGTTCCTTCAGTTGAAGCGGTAAAAAGCCCATCGGAATCAATAAATCCAACCGTTCCATCAAAACTCCAGGTCGCGGAAACGGTTCCAACGTTGGTACTTCCACTATAGCCGTAGCATAAAAATTGCTGGGTCGCTTCAGGAGAAACATAAGCGGCATAAGGAATAACAATAATCGAAGTTATCGAGCCGGTACCGCCCCCTCCCGTTTGTCCGCAACCCCAGATAGCTATCATAAATACCAGAACTAACAAAACCGCAAAAATTAGTATATTGTGGGTGGGTCGCATAGCCACATTATACACATTTGACTCGCCATTTTAAAAGAGTATAATTTTTCTAAATGTGGTTTTTACTTAAAGTCGCTATCCGCAATGTTTTAAAACAAAGACGACGCTCGTTAGCGATACTCCTCGCCATTATTATCAGCGTGGCGCTTATGCAGTTTTTTCTGGGGTTTATTGACGGATTCATGGGCGATTTTATGGAGACCGCTTTTGACAATATTGGTCATATCACCATCCATGCCACCGGGTATTCAGAAAAATCAGACATGCTTCCGCTTCAACCCTCAATTTATAACTGGAAACAAATTAGCAAAAAACTCGAAGAAAACCCAAATATTGTTTCGGTAGACAGCAATATCACCTTCGGATCGCTTTTAATTTCAGATCTAACCAATCTGACCATGTTAGGCAAGGGTATCGAAACCAAGCGCGGCGGCTTAAAACATTTTGAAGAAGCCATCACCCAGGGACGCTTTATCGAAAAGGACGGAGAAATTATTGTGGGCGAGCCGGTGGCCGAACTTTTAAAGGCAAAGCTGGGAGATGAAATAATTCTCTTAACTAACGATGTTTACGACAGCTTTGCCGGCGGCAAAGCAACGCTGGTAGGATTATTTAAAACCAACATTGCCGGCGAAGACGAATATAATATGTTTATCACCCTTCCGGATTCGCAAGTACTATTGGCTCTCGAAGATTCGGTTACCGAAATGAATATAAAACTTACCGATCCTTACTTAAGCAAACCGGTCTTAAAAGAAATTACCCCGATTGTTAAAGAATATGGCCTGGAAGCGCTTGCCTGGCAGGAAACTAATGCATTTTTAATTGTTATGACCAAAATAATTGATTATATGATGCTCATATTCATGGTTATTATATTTACCGTAGCGGGATCCTCCATTATCAACACCATGCTAACTTCCATTTTTGAGCGAACCCGCGAAATCGGCACCATGCGGGCGATTGGATTTTCGAGAGGCAGCATTATGTTTTCTTTTCTGACCGAAGCATTAATTTTAGGTATCCTGGGTTCCCTGATCGGCACCGCCATCGGATCCGCCTTTATCGCCTGGTTTTATTATCATCCCATGGTATTCGAAAATGTTTCTGATATGGTAGAAGGCTTTGGTGCGGTTTATCGTACCGGATTCACCTTAAAAACCTATTTAATTTGCTTTTGCACCGGCGTGGGCGTGGCCTTTTTGGGAGCGTTCTACCCGGCTTATCTGGCGGTTAAAATGAAACCCATTGACGCATTGAGGGAAAATACATGAAAACTTACTGGCAGGTAGCCGCCCGCAACGTCTGGCGGCAAAAAAGAAGATCAATTTTAAATATTATCGCGATTTCGGTTAATATTTTTGCCATTGTTGCTTACACCAGTTTTTATCGCGGCTGGATCGTAAACAGTTTTCAAAATATCACCGATTACCAGACCGGCCATGTCCAAATTCATGCTAACGGTTTCTTAAAAGAAGAACGCCGGGCGCCGCTCGATATCAACATCGAAAAAAGCCTGGATTTAAAAGAAAAAATTAAAAAGCTTCCGAAAGTAACCGCTGTCGCCCGCCGAATCGAATTTGCCGGATCGGTAAGCAATATGATGGATACCATTAATGTGATGGGCGTGGCGATCGAACCCGAAGACGAAGCAAAAATCTTTGTCAGAAAAGATGCCATTATCGAAGGGTCTTATCTCAAAGCCAATGACGAAGGAATTTTAATCGGCGACAAGCTGGCCAAAAACTTAAACGTCGGGGTCGGAGACTACCTTAATCTTTATTCTCAAACTAAATTCAACACCCACAATTTAGTTGAAGTAGAAATCAAAGGTATTTTCTCTTATGGTTTTGATTACATGGACAAAAATTTTGTGTTTATTCCCCTTAAGCTGGCGGATCAGTTTTTAGACATGGGCGGCGACGTTAATGAAATGGTAATCAGCGCCGGCAGCCATCATAAAACAATTGCCGCATTCGAAGAAATTAATACCGCCCTATCTCCGGAAACATTGAAAAAGATTGAAGTTTCACCCTGGACCGCTTTCGCCCAGGGGGTCATGGAAGACATTGAAAGTGATTCAATCAGCATGGTCATTCTTTTTGGAATTTTAGTGGCCATGGCAATCTTTGGCATTATCAACACGATGTCGATGAACGTGATGGAAAGATCCCGGGAAATCGGAACCCTGCGGGCCATTGGTATCACCCGAAAAGGAATTAGCCGCATATTTTTATACGAAGCCATTATTACCGGAATTAT
Source organism: Candidatus Margulisiibacteriota bacterium (assembly GCA_018823125.1). Classification (GTDB taxonomy): domain Bacteria; phylum Margulisbacteria; class WOR-1; order JAHJIW01; family JAHJIW01; genus JAHJIW01. Next base: position 10,587 of record JAHJIW010000017.1, read on the forward strand.
CGCCATCCTGATTGGCTGGTTTTTTGGATCTCTGCTTTCGGCATACCTGACCTTCCATGGCCTTCCCATGCCCGCAGAATTCTTTGAAAATGTTAATGTTCCGGTGGACAAAGTAATGTACGGGGTACCCGGCATAACCGAATACATCGGCACCGGCATTTTAGGTTTAGTAGCCGCACTCATCGGAGGATATTTTCCGGCACGAAAAGCGGCAAAAATGAAAGTAGTAGACGCATTAAATAAAATTTAGAAGGAGTTGATCCCGATGTCTCTAATACATATTAATAAAGTTTCTAAAGATTACCACCTGGGAAAAACGATCGTGCATGCTCTGACCGATATCAACATTAATATCGAAAAAGGCGACTTTATCGCGGTGGCCGGACCTTCCGGATCAGGAAAGACTACACTTTTAAATCTGATCGGCACCCTCGACACCCCGACTGCCGGAGAAATCATCTTTGAAGAGCGGAATGTTTCTAACCTGCCCGACCGCGAAGCTACGCGGGTCCGCGCCACTAAACTAGGTTTTATTTTCCAAACCTTTAACCTGGTGCCGGTATTAAACGTTTTCGAAAATGTTGAGTTTCCGCTGTTGATTAACGAAAGAGACAACGCCGAAAACCGCAAAGACGTAACCGAACTGCTCACTAGAGTTGGCTTGGAACAATATCAAAAACACCGTCCGGATGAACTTTCCGGAGGACAACGTCAAAGAGTAGCTATTGCACGTGCATTGATCAATAAACCAATGTTAATACTAGCTGACGAACCCACCGCCAATCTCGATTCAAAAACCGGCGAAAATATTGTCGATATCATGCTTAAAATGAATAAAGAATTAGGCACTACCTTTATTTTTTCCACTCACGATCCTAAAGTGGTCAGACATGCTACCAAGAAAATCTATTTAGTCGACGGACAAGTGGATAAGGTTGAGGGGAATAATCAATCTTAAAGTATTATATTAAACAAATATCCGATTAAGATTATTCCGATGGCTACTACAATATAAAAAATAGTTAAAAGCCGCATCGACATTGATCCTTTTAAGATCAGTGCTTCGGGGAGAGATAATCCGGCAATCGACATCATAAAAGCCAGTGCCGTTCCCAGCGGAACTCCTTTGGTCGCAATGGCAAAAATTACCGGAACTACAGTTGAACATCCGGCATAAATTGGAATTCCAACAAAAACTGCAAACGGAACCGCAAACCAATTACCTTTTCCGATATACTGGGCAAAAAATTCGGCGGGAACATAGCCATGAATGATCGCTCCTAGCGCTACTCCACCAATAATAAATAGATACATTCGTTTTACTATATCCCAGACTTCCATTGCCGAAAATTTTATGCGGCCTTTTAAAGTCGTGGGCAAGAAAGTGCACTCTTCTCCGTTATAACGTTTCAGTAATTCTTTTTGCATCCCCAGCTTCCCCATAATTAACCCGGCAACCACGCCTAACAATATTCCACTGCCAGCGTAAATGAAGGCAATTTTCCAACCGAAGGTGGCCCCCATGATTCCAAAGGCAATTTCATTAACTAAAGGTGAGGTTACCAAAAATGCGAAAGCCACTCCCAGTGGAACCTCAGCTTCGGCTAATCCAATAAAAATCGGTATCGAAGAACAAGAACAAAAAGGCGAAATGGCCCCGAAAAGCGCGGCAGTTAGATGGCTGATCCCCCATTTTTCGTGTGATAATATTTCTTTAATTTTATGAGGAGGAAAAAAGCTGCGCGCAAAAGAAACCACAAAAACGATGGACGCCATCATCACAAAAATCTTGGATACACCGTAAATAAAATACTGCACTGCCCCGCCTAAGGTAGATGCGGGATCCATTCCAATTAAGGTATAAACTAGCCAGTTAGCAAATGCTTCAAACATTTATTTTTTTCGCCCTTATTATTTCGGCCGGCACCGTAAATACATCGGCACCTAGATGGTGAAGGGTTTTCACGTTAGGTTTATCTACTCTTAAAAACTCGTCGTAGGCACCCTCTTCCACCCAGGCCGCCACTACCTCAACGATAAAAATATTATGGGTATCCATCATCTTATCGTCGACTACTTTACACTCTAAATTGGCCACACATTCACCGATTAAAGGGGCTTTTACTTTTGATGCTTTCTCAGGAGTTAAATTAAACTTTCTAAACTTATCTACTTCGTGGCCGTGGCATTTACCGCAGCTGAACACCTTGTCTACTAACTCTACCGTGGGCAAATTAACCACTAATTCCTTGGTTTTCCCCACGACTTTAAAAGTATGGCTATGATCTCCAATGATTAAAGCTAATCGAGTAGGATCCAGATCAACCGGCGACTGCCAGGCAATGGGCATAATATTGTTTTTACCGTCTAAAGTAGACGAAATTAAAACTACCGGTCCGTGGTTTAGCAGTCGATACGCTTTATCTAATGGGAAGTTCTTTTTCATGTTTGTCATTTTAACATAATCCTCCTATAATTTAACCATGAACATTTTAATCTACTATTTTAGCGGCACCGGCAATTCAAAAAGGATCGCAGACGTCGCCGCAGAAGGTTTTAAACAACAAGGTCACTCCGCGCAGGTCAAATCGATTGAAGACGGTCAATTAGATCCTCAACATCTGTCCGCCGAAATCCACGGATTTGTTTTTCCGGTATATTTCTGGGGAATTCCACGGATTATGGAAAAATTTATGCATACTCTGCCTCCGGCTTCCGGGAAAAAATCATTTTTACTGCTAACTGCCGGCAACGTTTACGCCAAAAGTTTAACCCTAAACCAAGCTAGAAAAATTTTGGAGAAAAAAGGTTATGCAATGTTGGGTGGAGACACGATTGCCATGCCGGATAGCTTTATTGTGGTGTACGACCCTCCTCCGGTGGATAAAGCTACCTTCAAAGTTAAGGCCGCCGAAGGAGCCGCCGCCGCTTTTGCCAAAAAAATATTATCTGGAGAGCCCAAAATCCAGAAAAGCTCGTTTTCCGAAATAATAATGCGGTTTATGTACGTTTTTTATAGGACGGTTATCAAGTTTCATATCTTCTGGCCAGGATTTAGGGTAGATAATAAATGTAATTCCTGCGAAATTTGTGCAAAAATCTGTCCGGTTAAAAATATTCAAATGGTAGGCGGCAAACCCACGTGGGGAAAACACTGCGAAGCCTGTATGCGCTGTATTCAACTATGTCCGCAAAAGGCCATTCAAACTTATTTTGGCTCCGAAAAGAAAAATCGGTATAAAGAACCGCATTTGGAGATCAAAGATCTTATAAATTAATCTTTTAATATATCCAGCGTTCTTTAGCATTAGTTTGTCGGTTATAGCTAAAAATTTCTCTTTGGCCATCCACCGACTCTGACCAAGCAAAATATTTTATCCCATATGCAGTCAGTTCTACTATATTCTCCGCCGCGTTAACATTTGCCATCAGCTGATTTCCTGCTACACCTACTTTATAATATATTGAAGAGCTATTATATTTTGACCAAATAATGGTTGGAATATTATTATTTGTAATGACACAAACGCTACGCTTCAAGATTCCGTCATTAGTGATTTGATATTTCGTAGAATTAGACAGGTCGTATAAATAAACATTTTCCTTATTGTCTTTTTCTTCGACCCAAACCACATATTTTCCGCTCACACATTTTGCATTAATAAAATAAATGTTCTCTGGAGAAGTAGCAAGCACCTCTTGGTTCCCGCTAGCAAGGTTATGTTTCATCAACTCATAAATTCCAGTATCGCTATGAATTCGCAACCAAACCACATAGTTACTCCAGATTGCTGGATTATTATCCGTTACGTTTGACTGCTGTGTAGTAATTTGCTGCGTAGTTCCAGTGTTAAGATCTTTTAAAATAATATAATTATTGCCCACAAAATTTGGCGCCGTATAAACCAATTTATTCCCCAACACAAAAGGCTGAAGTTCATAAACCGTCGGAGTATTGGTTAAATTTACAATACTGCCTGATTTCACGTCATACTGATAAATATCTGATATGCCGCCAAGCCCGCTATGAGCAGAGAAAAAAACTTGATAATTAGAGATTACCTTGCCAAATCTGGTCGTCAAAGCTTTCAGCATTGGGGGAACCAGATCTACAATTAGAGCACCCGAAGCTTTTATTTTCTTACGTGAAGGAATATCGTAGAGAACTAATGATCTATATCTACCCGATTGCGTACTTCTTACGCATGCGAGTTTATCTCCTAACATATCTGGCCAGAGATAACCATCTACCGCAAACGCCCCACCACAGAAAACCACCAACATCATAATCACTAACAAACCAACCAATTTAATTTTCATCACGATCAGCTCCTTTTATGATTTTCACCAGTAGAGGTATTTTAACTCTTAAAAAGTGGAGAAACAACAAAATGAGGGGGAAAAAATAAGGATTAGTTATAAACCGCCATCTCGCCGCGGCCCTGCACCTTCCCATCCCCAACAATGACGTAATAATAAACTCCATTAGCAACAAACGTGCCGAATGGATTATGGCCATCCCAGGTAATTTCGTTAACGCCGTTAGAACCACCCGGAGTTCCGTATAGATAAGTTTGTCTCCAGATTTGTCTTCCGGTCATATCAAAGATCATAACCGTAGTATCATAATTTTGCGGTAATTCGTAGCGGATAGTGGTCGATTGACCTTGCGCCGGCTTAAACGGATTAGGATAGTTCATCGGGCGGCCCATGGAAGCCAGGGTGGTGGTTGGGGCTTCTTCCTCGGTCTCCTCTACGAGCTCCTCTTCTGCATCTTCCACAACTTCTTCTTCATAATCCTCTTCATAATCCTCTTCATAAATTTCTTCGCAATCCTCTTCCAGTTCTTCTTCGGTTTCCGCAATCACTTCAATCGCTTCTCCGGTCGCATCTTCTACAATCTCTTCTGCAATCTCTTCTTCTTCCTCCTCGATTACTTGATCCTCTTCTTTAACTCTATCTTTATCCTCTGTATATTTATCCCTCGTTGAAGCTGACTGATGATAACCTTGCGGAGCCATATCATCGTCAGGCGGCACCACAGAAAAAGCAAAACTTTGACCCACGCCTAATAGGAGGGTAAAAGCTAAGCATATGAATAAAATTATTAAGGTTCTCTTTTGCACTCTGTCGATCTCCGTCGATCATATTTCTGCAAATAAAAAGCGTGTCCACCTGACACGCTAATAACCAAAGTTATTACTGTTTTTGCAGATGGCTTAGGAACTGTACACTTATATTATCGTTTAAGGAGGGGTAAAACTTGCATGAATTTTGAAAATATTTTTGGTTATTTTTTCGCGTTATATCGGGAAAAACTGCGATGTGATTTTTGGCGTTATATGGCAAAAATTTGATGAGCTGCCACCAAAGAAAAAGGCCTCATTTTCTATTACAGAAGATGAGGCCTTGGAAGAACTAAGCTTTAGCTATTAAATTATTTTCTGCCTTACCTTTGTGCCGGTATCGTATAAATAAATATCACCCGCTCTACGATAGGCAATTTTACTCCCGTATATGGAAGGGTAAGATTTAACAATATTATTACTATCTACCTTAACAATACTACCGCCCGTTCCAACTTTGTAGCAAATCTGATATTGCGTCGGCTGGGTCGTATTAATAGATTCGCTCCAGGTAACGGTTGGATTACCCCGCAGGGAATATACATCCGGGGCTCCAACACCATAATCATCCATTTTCCTGCTAATCACATTAGTAGCAGTGGAGTTTGATAAATTATACAAAACAATTTGCCAGTAATTTTCCCCTCCCGATTTCACCAGTCTTCTCCATACCACAAAATTCTGATTGCCTCTTAAATATGATAAATAACCGTCTTTATTGCGCGAATCCAAAACTTTAACGGCTTTGGTACTCAGGTTATAAGCCATAATCTTGCGGTCTTCGCTGGGTAAAATAACTCTGGTCCAGACAATATAGCCAGTGCAGATTACCGGATCAATGTCATTATAAATTGCCCTTTGCTTAGGGTCCTGCCCGGTAATTTGTTGTTGATCCCCCGTATCTATGTTTTGCAAAACAATGTGATAATTATTTGGGGCATCGGGACTGGTTGCTCCATAAACAATCTGATTTCCGCTTATATTGGGATACATTTCCCAAACATCCGGAGTATTAGTTAAATTTTTCATTGCCCCCGAACCTGCATCGTACAAATAAATGTCTCTGGGAGCCACTTGTTTCGCCTGTGCCATAGAAGTAAAAACAACCTTACTCCCCGAGATACTATAATCATTGTGGTAATTTTGGTTAAACCCCATTCCTGTAGTAATTATCTTTTTTTGCTTAGAGGAAATATCATAGACAATAATTGCGTCGCGAGCAGTATCAGGAATATCACTTTCTGTGCAGACAACTGTATTGCCATAAATCATTGGCAATGTAAATTCATCCGCCCAAACCATCCCACTCAACCCAAAAAACAACAGTCCAACAATCAATAAAGAAATAATTTTACCTCTCATATCAATAACCTCCTTAAATATTCACCAGCTTTGAAATTATACGCCTTTTCACTCTAAGGATTCAAGGAATCCGCTTACTTTTTTCCTTCGCTCCACCCGCAAAACCCACACCGCTCATCTGCCGGAGGGATATCGCCTTTTAATAGCTGAACCGCGCTTTTAAAAGTACGAAAGGCTTTATCCGGATCGGCGTTCATTTTTACCACTTCGATTTTAAACTTGACCACCCCACCCTCACACACCTCCTTGGGAATATAATAAGCTAAATAGGCGGACGAATTATGTTGATAGCCATTTTTTTCGAGAAGTAAGTTGTAGCAGCTAAGTTGATTATCATACAAAGCTGAAGAATCCGCTTTTAAGTCAAAGCCCCGCGTTTTATAATCCACCGGAATATATTTTCCATCGTCTACCAGGCAGTCATCCAGGGCCCCGCTTAAAACCGCATCCAATTCTTTATCTTCGTAGCGCAAACCGGTTCGCCAGTTACGCCATTTGCGCATCAGCTCCATATCTTTTAATAATTTACCTTCGACTTTGCCCTCGAGTTCGGGAGGTAATTCTCCTTTGGCACGAAAAGTATCAAAGTATTTCTTGATCACGATATCCATGCCGCCGGGAAGCGAAGGAAAAGGGCCAGAAGGACGTTTGATACCTTTGTTAAACTGCAGCCAAAAACAGCGCGGGCAATCCAGATAAAGATTAAGTGAAGATGGAGATAATCTAAGTTCTTTGGGTTTGTTTTTAGCCATTTGAGAAGATTATAACATACTAGGTTCGTCGAAACTGAGCAACTTGCCTATCCCAAAACTGTGTAACTCTTCTTAGGTCCGCTGCCGAGGGGCCGTCTTCAAAAACATCTCCGTCTCTGGTCGCTAATTCACGCACCGGGTAAGTAGATAAATCACCATCCCGATGAAAGTTAATCCTAAAACCTCTTCGAGCATTGCTACTTTCTTGTGCGACCAGCAGGAGGCTGCCCTGAAACAATAAAACTTCCATCGGTTTATTATAATGCGCCCCGCTTCTGAGAAGGCATCGGCTTGAATAGTACAAAGTTTTTCTGCCGGTGATTTGATCAATATAAGAACAAGCCAATCCTCTGGTCCCATCCAGTGCTGGTTGACTGAAGGAATAGATGGCACCGTCGGCGGTAAAAGCTAAAATATCAACTTCGGAAAAACAACCAACATAATTCCGTTCCTCCATCCTTTCAAACCCGGTGAAGTGCAGGCCAATATATTCAAACATGTTTTCTCGTCTCAGCCACTGCAACGCAACTTCTTTCAAAAACTGTTTAAAGTCTGTATTGCGGGCTTTCCTGAAAAAAGACGCCTCTGCTTTTCGGATTAACAAAGAGCGATCACGAGAGGGAACCCGTTTAATGGGATGCTCATTTGATGGTTCTTGTAATAAATAGGGATGCTTTAAGCTCCCGTTTTGTCTTAAAAACAACGAACGAGGTGCCGGACGCGAAAAAGCACGGCGCGGCATCCTGGTCCGGGGTTGAACTATTGCCCAACCTTGGGGACCGTCAGCATGCATTCTTCCTTTAGGTATTGCGCTACTCACCATCATTGCCCTCCGGCGGAACATAGACAAACATCGATTCAATTAATTGATGGGTCAGATCACGATAATTTGCTTCTAAATAATCAGATCTAAGGATACGAACTATTTCATCAAAACTAATCCAATTTCCATTTACCGCATGCCTCCATTTTGCCGGTCGGTCAAACAAGGTCCAAAAAGGAATCCATCGGTTAATATGAAAACCGGTGTATCTACCCAAGGCAACCACTTCGTCAGATAACCTTAGAGTAATCGGCCTTAATGCAATCGGTGACTGGCCAGATTGCCAGTCGCTTTCCCGATGCCAAAACTCTACAATTTTTAATCGGCCTTGTAATTCACGGGTCCTGGAATATAAATGATTAACGCCCGGAGGCAAGCTGGCAAATTCCAGACTGCGCAAGCTACCACGAATAACTTTATACACCCGTTTAATCGGAGTCTGGCCACGCACTCCGTCCCGTGCCATCCACTCTTCAGGATAAACTTCAGATCCAGCGGTTCGGAAACAAAAATTAACATAATCACTAGTTGAAGCCACCATTTCCCGGTACGCTTCCGTACTGTTATAACGAATGATTTCCCAACTATCGCCATTTTTTTGCGCAACAGAGTGGCCATCTAAAATAATTGGGGGCATAGAATTTCTTACCTCTGCACTCGGCCAAAAACTAATTTCTTTGCGGTCTTGGCCAGCTAATATTCTTCCAAAAACCGGTTTTCCAATATAATCTCCGTAACCCTTAAAAGCCAGGGATCTGCCGGTTATTCGTAGACGAATGCAACCTTCCCTATCAACTATATTTGGTAATAAAAGGTCAAGATGGTGCCCGGCTTCATAATCTTCTAACAAGAAATTTGAAACCCTTCTTATGTCAACATCCCTTTGCTGCGAAGGACTGCGTCCGTCTGCATAAATAATTTCTGGTATTGCCAAAGGCTTCCATTTACTCCAGCCGTATCCCCGATTGCATCTTCTGGATACCACCGCAACTTTAATCGGATCCGCGTAATCTTCCGGCTTAACTTCCCGATCATAAAAATTAACTACGGTCCAATGTTCTGTCCCGCGGTTAACTCGATAAAAAATGGCATAAACTTTATCCAATCCCTTAAAACCATGGATCATCGGTTCAGCACCCTTGCCGGTAGCGTACTGGATATATTTTTTTGTGTGTCCATCCGAAGTACTAGTGGTTACCGTAAACCAACGGCCATAATGTTCATGGGGCTTTAATTTTCCGTTTAAAACATCAATCGTAGGCTGGCGTTCTCTCCGCATTTCCTGTCTCGTAGTTAAACCGGATAATCTTTTAGGTCTACGCAATATTTGCCAATCAGTACTACCGACCCTTTTTTCAGCTATGACCAGGCTAATACAAGATTGACTCATAATGCCCCAGGTAGAAGCTTCGCTCCAGTCCCAACCATACAAAACTTTTCTTTTGATTCCATTCGAAGTCTCTTCTTGTCTGACTGCTACCAAAAGTCTTTCTCGGCCATTTAACCCTAAAGTGTCTCGCATTTTTTTACCATCGTTGGCAATAACAATGACATTCAATCTTCCGTTATATACTTCATACGATCGACAAAATACTTCATCGCGACGCATATCTCTAAGTAGACAATTTCTTAAGTCATTAGTATTAAAACGGCCTTCAATAATTTTATGGGCGCCCCGAAAAATTCCTTGATTGCGCCACCTACGCATCTGAATCTGCGCAGGAAGAACCGTTTTCCTAATACCAGCATTTTTTGTTGCTAATGACACAACCATGATTATCCCTTTCGCGTACCTTACCGGGGAAAGGCAGAAGCAAAAAACTTCGCAGTTTAATATTTATACATAAATATATCGGCAAACGGGGTTAAGAATTGCAGAATTTGGGGCAATTATTTTTGCTTATGTAATAATTAAGCGGATATAGCTGCCGGTTTGAACTTAGCCGTCACCGGCGCTTCGTAAACTTCAGTATATTGAGTACGACGTTTTACATTATTCAGGCCGGGAAATTTAACGCGCGCTAAATTTTCAAAGTGTGCCGATGCTCCCCAGGGAAGCAAACTTTTAAAATTACCATTTGGATTTGCATCTCTTAAAGCTATCACCTTAAAGTGCAGTTCCGCACCATATGCATGTTGTTCCCGTTGGCGATAAGCACTTGAGCTTTCTCTCGGCGAAGGGGTACGGGAGGCGGATCGTCTTTGGGCCCTTCCATTCCAGGTAGCCATAATTGACTCACGATGAGAGGGGATTCTCGGTCTTCCAACAATACGAACCACTTTTGTACCTCCAAGGGTATCTTAAAAATACTAAATTAAACCTTTATCGTTTAACAGCCTTCCAATAATCTGCGCTCTGCCGGCATGGAACCCGGTAGGCCGAAGACTAATTCTCAGCGGAGGACAAATGGTTGCCGCCTCCAGCACTTCCGCATTGATGCGCGGACTATTCTCTCCAACCCTTACTACCGTTAAGGCTTCTCCCAAACGAGTAGCATTAACCATACATTTTTGAAGCACTCTCCAACGATTACCTTCCGGCGTAAAATGCACCACCACATCTCTTACGTTTTTATTGTCCGGAGTGCCCGTCAAAATTATCGAACCATCTCTCAACAACGCAATAAATGGAGATCTTTCTATATCAGAAGAAAGTGCTCCGCGATTATCCAGAAGACAAAACCTGCTTTGTTCAACAAACTGAGCAAAAATTCCTTCCGCTACCCTATGCCTATTTATCACAAAATCAGACCTATAGCCAAAAGACATATCCGGTAAGGAACTAGTGATTGCACCGGATCGCCTTGGAGCAGGGATTGCGCTTCTTTGCCGAAGAGCAGTTGTCCATTCGTTAATCATCCTTCTATATACCGGATTTCCTTTGATTTTGCTCATTTTTTCCTCCATTAAACATACTGCGTTTCCTACTATATATATCGACAATTTGGGGAGGAAATTTCACTTTTTGGGGGCCAAAATCAGCTTAAGAGGTCGGTAATTATTTTGATGATCTCATCCGTAAGCTTGTCGCGGTTTTCCTTAGTGACTTCTATAATAATAGTATCTTCGCGGTCTTTAATTTTATCCGCGAATTCATCTTTTTTACTCATGATGGTGCCCAAAACAATCTTTGAACTAGCTAATGCTTCAACAATCGACAGTTTCACCAGTTCAGAAAATAATTCCATCTTGCCAATCTCATCAATCACGATCACATCCGCATCCCGCTGGGCTTTAATCAACGCATCCGCACCTACATCTTCCAGGTTTTCCTCATTAACCGTATATTTACCAACTTTATGGGGCCCCTTGAAATCTACGTGTGACAAAATTGATTCATCGCCGTTTAAAGTCGTAATTTTAAAACCTTTTCTTTCGCCGTCTTCGCGAATTTCAGAAGTATAAAAGCCCTGCGCATTAACATTTCCAAGCCGGCCGATAATTTCTTTAATTAAAGTGGTTTTGCCGCACCCCGGAACACCACGCAATAATATATTAGTTATTTTTTCATCCATTGTTTTCTATCTCCACGGTTTTATCTCTACCTTTGTCTCCCCGGATAATCTTAATCTGTCGTTTTTTAACTTTAAAATGCTCAGCCAAAAACTCAATCAAAGCTTTATTGGCTTTCCCCTCTACCGGCGGCGCATTGAGATAAACTTTATAACGATTTTCTTCTTTTACGATTTTTTGTTTTTTGGCGTTGGGAATAACCCGAATATTTAAGCGCATAACTAAACTTCAATAATTCTTACATCGATATTTTTATCGTTTACATCCAAAATAGCATAAGAAGGTTTGAATCCTCGTTTGTCATCGGGTTTAAGATGGCCGGGATTAATAAATCTTATCCCCTTTTTTACTTCATCCCGCGGAACATGCGTGTGACCGTGTAAAACCACATCTACTTCCTTTTTGGCCACGATTTCTTCCGGCTTTATCTCGTCCGATAAATCGTTTTTATGGGATTCGGCGGTGTGGGTAATTAAAAACTTAAGACCTTCAAAAGTTTTAATGAGGCGGTGTGCTTCTCCCGGATGCTGATAAACCTCCTCAAAAACTCCCGGAATTATTATCAAATCGCACGGAACCGAGGATTTAATCGTATCCATGTCAGTCGAGTCATCGCCGAGATGAATAATGAGGTCAACTTTGGCATCCACTAGCTTTTTAATTGCATTTTTCAAGATGCCAATATTGCCGTGACTATCCGAAACTAAACCAATTTTCATAGCGGGGATATTATAACATAGTTGATTTTAGCGGGGCGCGCTGCGCGTGGAGTGGAGTTGAATCACTCGCTCGCAAGGACCATCGGGTTATGAGCCCGACAGATACATCTAAATAAAAAGCGACAAAGAAAACCTTTTTCTTCTTGTAGCGGGGCTTGGATTTGAACCAAGGACCTTCGGGTTATGAGCCCGACGAGCTACCAGGCTGCTCTACCCCGCGACAAGAAGTTGGCTTGCCTATTTGTCGCTTTTTATAGTTACTATTCAATTATCAATTATCTTTCGGGTTATGATGCCCGAGCGCTAAAAAAGCCGCTTACGCGACTTTAGTTAAACTTGATTATAACACAAAAAAAACTGCCCCGAAAGGTGAAATCGGCGGGGCTTTTTGACGAGATAAATATGCTAAAAGGCTGTTTTGCAGATTAACCTCGAGATTAACTACACTTAAAGGCCGCACCAAAGTTTTATTTAAAGGAGGAAACAATGGCTGGTCGTGTGCCCCCACCCAACAAACCCGGCCCTAGGACAGGCTTGCCTGTTCTTAGAAAAAGAACATTGTTGCCTCCTACAACACCATCCAATGCTCCTATAAGACACATCATAAATGCTACATCAACCATTGCCTTACATTTATCTTCGAGAATAGGCGGGCTACAGGAAATAAGCATTCTTGAATCTCCTCAAGACCTTACAAAAAAACCTCACCTGATAAACATTAGAAGATATCTTTTTAAACAAATTGCCCTAAATTCAAAACCAGAACACCGCGACCGAATATTAGCGCTGTGCAATCAGGCAGCAAAAGATGCCAAACAAAGCGAAGCAACCTTTGATAGAGACACTTTTTTATCCGCCAGCGGCGCTGCACTTTACTATTTAAGAGGAAGAAAAAGAAAATACGTTCCCACCCCGGAAGAACTAGCGCAAGGGATAAAACGAAGAGATGATGTTGCACATTCGATCGACGTATGCGAATTTGCTTCCCAATTCAGACATGAATGCAGCACCACGGTGCTATGTGCCGACATGCTACACGATACCGTAGAAGATTCGCCTTACACATTGAAACAAATGGAAGCCGAATTTGGACCGGGAGTCGCTTTTCTGGTAGACGGGAAAACCAAAATTTCAAACCCGGAAATTGATGCTAAAACTACCCTCGTACACTTAAAACGGCGCCTTGAGGAAAGAGCTCGGGAACCAATAAGAGAAGCACTCATCACGTTTATCAACGAAATGGAATCTCACCCGGACAAAGCCGCGGAAGAAATCAATACGCAAATTAAACTAATTTTATATTGGCTCGTTGATCCCCGGGTTGCCTTAATTGCGGCCGAAGATAGGGCTTGCATTCTCTCTGAAAAAGGCTTAAGTCAAATGATAAGAACGAAAAAAGCGCAGGAAGCACTACGCATCCATTTCCCCTTACTTTATATTATGGGAAGCATGCGTGCCGCACGCAGAATTTCGAATTTAGCCTTCAGCATTCTTGAGCCGGACAAGTTCCAAAGATTAAGAGAAACAATAGATACCACTATGCAAGAGTACGGTCCTTTATTAGATCAGGTATCTGCAGCAATTGAAGCAACCGGAAAGAATTATAACATTGAAACTCAAAAACATCCGCGCACTCCCTTTGAATTGCGCAACGTAGAAATAAATCGAGAATTATATACCGGCGTAAAGTCTATGGCCCATCCCCTGCACGATGTGGCCATGATGCAAATCATTGTCCCGGACCGCACCGCCTGTTTTGAAATGTTATCTCAGGTTCACCAGCTAGAAATCAACAGCAAAAGGGTTGTGCCGCTTAACCGCTACTTCAGAAATTATATCGATGATCCAAAATTAAACGGTTACCAGTCTTTACATACTGCAGTTGAAGCGGTAGACGAAAGCGGCAACGCGGTTACCATCAGATTTCAAATCCGCACTCCCGAGATGCAAAAAGTTGCCGAGCAGGGAATTATGGCCGAAGCGTATAAGGACGGAAAATATACCCGGCCGCCGCTGGCCATAATTGATTCACATTTCCTGTTCGAACTGCTGGATCCTCAGCTGAGTAATCTCGAAGCACGTTTTAATCTTATTGATGCATTAAGTGAAGCTACCCGGGTAACCGTAAGAGTAACCGGACCCAGCAATCCTAATACTTACGACTGCATATTACCGCCAAATCTTACTCCCTTTGAAGCAGCCTGGCACGTGGGCAGGGGAATGCATTTTAATCCGGATGGCACCTATTTTGGCCCCTCTCCCATCGCCAATCCCCACCAACCCATGGGGAAAAAAGTTGCTACAGTAACCATCAATACTCAGGAAGAATTATACCTGGGAGATCACCTTGCCCGCTTACAGCAAAATATGCCCATCTCTTTGGTTGCCGTCCGTGGACTTAGGCGCTGGCTCAAAGCCCAGGATGAAGAAACCCGAAAACTTTATGCAGAATACGCCCTCAACGAGGCTCTACAGCAATATCATTTAACCCTTGAAGATTTATATCGTCATCAAACCGATCTACCCGCCAGTGTTCCGCTGGATAAGATCAGAGACGATCTGGTTGGCTTTGGCCTGCATTCTGCCGCGGCTGCCACCGAATATATAATTGAAAAAATTAGAGAAAACGCGGAAGATGAATATGTATATTACGCATTTAATATCATAATCAAAAACCGGAGATCCTGGGAATCGGAATTGCGCACTACTCCCACCGTAGAAATTATTAGCCCACTGCGGGCATTGTTTGGTGAAGTTGAATTCGACATGGAACGCGAAATCAGAAATGACACCCAAACATACGAAATAACGCTTCCCATCGGCTCGCCGATTGAAGTAACCATGGTCGAAAATCTCCAGAGAGAATTAAAAGAAAAATTTGTCGACCGGGTGGAAATTGCTTTATTTACAGAAATGCCGTTTACGCTTGACGATGAAGCTTAATCGTTAGCTCATCGAAAATGAAAGTGCTAAAATAAAAAGGATGAGGGCCTTAAAAGGCCGGGATAAAAATGGATTTAAACGTAAGTCAACATATTGATCAACGCCTTGAGCAAACGCTGGAGCTCACCCTGGCCCCAAGGATGCTGGCCATGCTTAAGCTTTTAAACCTCCCCTACCAGGATCTATTAGAAAAAATCAAACAAGAATCCGAAGAAAATGTCATGCTCGAAGTTGAGCACCAGGACGAATACGTAGGGCTCATTAATTATATCGGCTCCCATCCCAGTCAGAAAAAACAACTGGATTTCAAAGACCTGCCCGGCATCGAGAACATCGGCGACGAGCACCAAACGCTTGAGAAATATTTATTAACCCAGCTGGATTTCGAAAAACTTTCCGAACCAAATCATCAAATCGCTGAAGCATTAATTTCAAGCATCAACCCCGATGGTTATCTCCTCCATTATCCGGAAGTACGCGAAAAAATTGAAAAAGATTTTAACGTTTCGCGGCCAACTGTAGATAAAATCCTAAAGATCATCCAGACCTTTGAGCCCGACGGCGTCGGCGCCCGCGACTTAAAAGAATGTCTATTAATCCAGTTGCGCGAACACAATTTTCAAAACGACCAGCTCGAAACGATTGTCGAAACCATTATCCAAAAACATCTCGAAGCTTTAGCCGAAGGTCATTTCCAAAAAATCGCAGAATCGCTAAGCATCCGTGAAGCAGGCGTTAAGCAAGTAGCCGAATTCATTAAAAACAACTTAAATCCTAAGCCGGGTTCAATCTTTGCCGAAGCAGAAAGACATCTCGTTCCTTCCTTTGCTTACGAGGAGGACGAACACGGAAAACCTTTTGTCTTAAACCTTGAAGAAAAGTACGGGCCCACCTTAAAGATCAGCCCGCAGTACGAAAAAATACTGAAAGAAACCAAAGACGAAGAAACCATTAAATATCTTAAGGAAAAGATGGAACGAGCCAAGGAATTAGTCGAAGGAGTAAAAAAACGCCAGGAAACTCAAAATAAAATCGCAGCCTACATCGTTAAGCATCAAATCGCTTTCTTTAAAAAAGGCGAAAACTGGGTCCGCCCGCTTCTACAAAAAGAAATCGCCCAGGAAGTCGACGTACACCCATCAACGGTAAGCCGGGCACTCGCCGCAAAATACATTCAGACGCAAAAAGGGCTTTATCATCTAAAAAATCTCTGTCAAAGATCTTGGATGGGGATTTCGAAACGTAAAATGAAAGAGCTGATTGAAGAAATCATTCAGATTGAAAGTCAAGATCATCCGATCAGCGATGAAAAAATTAAAAACCAACTACAGGAGCGCGGCATTAAAGTTAGCCGCCGCGCCGTCGCTGATTATCGCAAGCAGTTAAACATCCCGGCCGCAAAGGAAAGACAAACGGCATGAATAAAAATTACACAATTTTAGTAGTGGACGACGAAAAAAGCATCCGCGACACCGTACGCATGATGCTGCAGGAAGATTACAAAGTCATTACCGCTAAAACCGGACGCGAAGCAGTTGAAATTGCAAAAAAGAAACCGCTCGATCTGGTGCTTTTAGACATTCGCCTGCCTGAACTGGACGGAATCGAAACCTTAAAAACCATCAAAGAAATTGATGATTCGATCGACGTGATTATGATTACCGCCGTGGTTACAGTGGGCACCGCGGTACAAGCCATGAAAATCGGCGCTTATGATTACATCACCAAACCGTTTGATATTGATTCGATCCAATCCATAGTGAAAAACGCGCTCGAAAAAAGACGCCTCTCTAAAGAAAATCTTTATCTTAAATCGGTGGTCGAAGCCGAACGCGGGTTTGAAAAAATTGTGGGCCAAAGTTCTCTAATTAAAGAAATCTTCAGCCTGATTGAAGATGTTTCAGACAACAATAGTTCTACGGTTTTAATCACCGGGGACTCCGGAACCGGCAAAGAATTAGTGGCACGCGCCATCCATAACCGCTCCGGCAGAAAAGATCATCTTTTTGTTACGGTTAACTGTGCCGCCATTCCCGAAAACTTAATTGAGTCCGAACTGTTTGGTCACGAAAAGGGCGCCTTTACCGGCGCCATGGACCGCCGGATCGGAAAATTTGAACTGGCCTCGGGCGGAACTTTATTTTTAGATGAAATCAGCACCCTCCCCTTCCCGATGCAGGCCAAACTGCTGCGTGTCATCCAGGAAAAAGAAGTAGAACGAGTGGGCGGCAGCAAACTCATCCCGGTAGATGCAAGAATTATCGCCGCCACTAACAATAATCTTAAAGAAATGGTCAGCAAAGGAGACTTTAGAGAAGATCTCTTTTTTAGATTAAACGTCATTCCGATTAATCTGCCGTCGCTTAAGGAACGGCCCGAAGATATTCCGCTGCTAATTAATCACTTTTTAAATATTTTTAACAAGAAATTTAACAAAAAAGCAAAAGGCTTTCAAAAAGACTCTCTCCAAAAACTTATGGCTTACGATTGGCCCGGCAACGTGCGAGAACTGGAAAACTTAATGGAAAGATTAGTCGCCCTATCCAAAGAAGAATATTTGCTTAAAGAAAAACTTCCTTCAGAAATATTAAAAACTCAAGCCGGCAGCAAAGAAGATTTATTTGACCTCTCCCTCAAAGAAGCTTCACAACGTTTCGAATCCGATTTTATAAAAAAAGCCATCCAAAAAGCCGGCGGCAGTAAATCTAAAGCGGCCGAAATACTGGGAATCCACCGCAATACTCTCTTCACCATAGAAAAAAAGAATAAAAGCAACTAAATCTGCACAAAATTTTGTATTCAATTCTTCCAAATGCACATAAATTTGTGCACAAAATTGTTCTAAAAACATGGTTTTTAGCAGTCTATCAGCAAATTTTGCATAAATTGACAATCTGGCAAAAAAGTTGCTATATTAAAGGCAGAGGTGGTAAAAATGCAAAATCAATTTCATAAAAAAAGTAAACCGACCGAAAAAGCTAAAAGTCCCTGGCTCTCATTTTTATTTACGGAAGGTATGAGCCTAAAGGATTTAGATAATGACCCAAAAGAACAAAGCAAACTAGAAGAGTTCGAAAAAGGATTAGCTCACGAACTT
This sequence comes from Candidatus Margulisiibacteriota bacterium, assembly GCA_018823125.1. GTDB lineage: Bacteria > Margulisbacteria > WOR-1 > JAHJIW01 > JAHJIW01 > JAHJIW01. The sequence continues at coordinate 28,922 of JAHJIW010000017.1, forward strand.
AGCTCCGACGATTCCATCGAGATGACCCTGCAAAAAATCGTGCGCATGGCGTTGGCGGCTGAGTTTGGAGCAACTTTTGTTAAATCCGCCGGCGCAACCCAAATGACCAAAACCATTATGCACGGCATCAAAAGTGATCCGCATCTTCGAAAATCTGCATTAATGATTGCAGATAAGTTCGCAAAATAATACAATGCTAGGTATGGAATCTCCCAAAAACACCATCCTGGTCGTTGATGATGAGCTCAGCATCCGCGAGTCTTTTCGATTAATTCTCGAAGGCCCCTACGCCCTCCACCTGGCCGCCACCGGCGAATCCGCACTTAAAAAATTAGTCGACGAAAAAATTGACATGGTTTTTTTAGACGTGCGCATGCCCGGCATGAACGGGCTGGAGGCGCTAAAAAGAATCAAAGAAATTGACCCCAATGTAGAAGTAGTGATGGTCACCGCTGTCAACGACGTACAAAAAGCCGGGGAAGCGATTAAAACCGGCGCGGTCAACTACTTAATCAAACCTTTCGACGTGGTACAAATCACCAACATGGTTGCCAACGTCTTAAAGAAAAAAGCCATCGTCAAAGAATCGAAAAACGTCAGGCAAGTTGCCCAGTATTTAATCAGCCCGCCGGAACTGATCGGCAGCTCAGATAAAATTCAACTGGTAAAAAATAAAATCGACAAAATTGCAAAATCCGCCGCCAATGTTTTAGTTAAAGGCGCGATCGGGACCGAAAAAGAAAGCGTAGCCCGTCTGATCCAAAAAAAGAGCAATCAAAACCACAGTGTTTTAGTAGTGGAAAATCTAAAAGCCAATGTATCTGCGCAAAAACTTAACGCCCTATTCTTTGGCCGCGGCACCGGATCTTCTACCGTATCGCTCGAAAAACAAATCGGCCTTTTAGAAAAGGCCACTGACGGAATTCTATTTATTAACAACATCGAAAATCTTCCGCTTAGTTTTCAGGGAGTCTTAGCCGATACCCTGACTAATCAGCAATTTACTCGTCAGGACTCATCTTCGCCCATTAAATTTAACTGCCACCTGGTTTGCGCCACCACCAAAGATTTAAAAAAATTAGCGGAAGAAGATAAGTTCAATAAAAAACTATTGGAAATCATCGCGGAGGAAACCATTGACCTGCCCCGTCTGGCGGGCCGCACCACCGACATCCCCCTCCTGATTAACGAGTTTGTCGAAGAATTTAAAATCATCCATCACAAAAAAATTACCGGGCTAACTAACGAAGCGATCGACATCTTGTCTTCTTACGATTTTCCCGGCAACGTAGATGAGCTACGCTCAATGGTTGAGCTGCTGGTTCTTAAAACCACCAACGAGCTGATCCAGGTTAAAGAACTGCCGCTCGAAATATTAGTAGGTTCTCCATCATTTTACGGATCAAAAGAAGGCAAAGACTTAACCTACGACGAAATGCAAACCAGTTTTGAAAAAGCCTTTATCAAAAAAACCCTCGAGAAATCCAGCGGAGACATCAAAAAAGCTTCTAGATTATTGGGTCTGGCCCCACGCGTGTTAGCTACGAAGATTGAGACATTGGGGATTAGCTAGTCCACTCTCAATTTAGCAAAATACTTTATCGAGTCATCAACTTTACTTATTTTCTCATATACTTCCAGTAAAGTAATTACGTATCCATCTACTTTATCCTGTGATTGAACTTCATATCCTGCCGGAGCAATGCTTAAACTGATTTTGGTTTTTTGTCCGTTTTTGATTACATAAAGATCAACCGCCGCTCCACTCCCCGCCGGCCGACCCTCCGTCGCATCCCCAACGATCATTTCAAATACTAAATGATCCAGTTCAATGGACAACCCCGCATCCTTAAACTCCGCCACATCCTCTTCTTCCAAATCAAACGGCACCCCAATCCGATATTGCTCCGGCACCGACCCAATCCCCTTGCCCATATTGAAAACAATAATATTCGCAACCACTACGGCGATTAATATAGCGAGAATTAATATAAAGTTTTTCATGGGGTAATTATAACACTCTTTCCCATCGCCAAAGAACCCTCTTCCCAGTTAATCCATTAAACATATGTAGACCAATCGGTATTCAGCAATCCAAACACCACTCGTAAAAGGTTTCATTGTATCCACGAGGAGCATATGCGCCCTGGAGCGTAGCGAAGCTGCTGTTTGAGCCCCGATGAAATCGGGGCGAGTTCAGCGAAGCGAGCGGAAGGGTTGCATATGTCCGAGTGTGATGAGCAACTTTTTTATGGTGTTTGGATTGCAAAACATGAGAAGGGAACATATGTTTTAGGAGAGAACTGGGCAAGGAGGGAGTCGAACCCTCACCCCCTTGCGGAGAATGGATTTTAAGTCCACAGCGTATACCGTTCCGCCACTTGCCCATATATTAGGTTTTTTTGAGTTTGGTTTTGCCTTTTTTTCTCTCGCCGGTTTTGTACTGTATGTTGCGTTTAACGTCGAGCAGTTTTTCTTCGCTTTGTTTTAAAAATTGGGTGATTTTATCTTCGAAAGATCCGGGAGGATGCATTTCTTTTGGTTTACCATACGCTCTTCTTTCCGGTCGCGGGCGGGGAGGCCCCGCGGCATCCGGCGCGCTTGGTTCCGCAGCTTGCTTCATTGATAGATCATATTTGCCAGGTTTGGGCTCACCCAAAACTTTAACCTTAACCTGGTCGCCAATTTTTACAAACTCGTTAATGTCTTTAACGAATGTTCCGGCAACCTGAGAAATATGCACCAACCCTACTTTACCCTCCGGAAGTTCGACAAAAGCTCCAAACTTAGTGATTCCCGTAATCTTTCCTGCAACAACTGTTCCTATATCTACCGGCATTTTATTGTTCCATCTCCTTTTTAATAAATTTTATAACCCACTTCGCCCTTTTTAACCAGCCCCAGCTTCAATCTGGCTAATTTTTCAATATAATCGGATTGATCTAGCTGTTTAAGTTCCGCCAGGTACGCTTGCTTTAAGTTTTCTTCCGCTAAAATGCTTTTCTGGATAAACTTTTTCTCGCTGATCAGCTCGAAGTATTTTACCAGATCGCCGCGGATTAAGAAAATTAAATAAAAGAATAAGAAGAGCGTTATGATGACACCAGGATTAAACAGAAGCTTGACCCATCGATTTTTCTTGATTTTTACCATTTTACCTTTGTTTCACCAGCGCTACCTTCATCTAGCCCGGAAATTATACCACAAAAAATCTATCGAAATAAGCTTAAGTACATTCCAATTAAACGCCCGGCAAAAAATACGCTAGAAACCGCTCCAATCACCAAAAACGGACCAAAAGGAATGCGGTCTTTTAACTTTTTAAAGTTTAGCGCTAGCAAAAAAGCTGAAACCACGGCCCCAATAATATACGCCACCGATAAACATACAATTAACCCGGGAATCCCTAAGCAAGCCCCCAGCATCACCCCCAATTTAATATCCCCCTGCCCCAAACCCTCTTTCTTGTAATACCAGTACGCAATCTTATAAACCATAAAAAAGAAGCCGCCCCCGATTAACATGGCAACCAATGCATTCACAATCACGCCGTAATAAAAACTATACGACAGGCCGGCAATAATCCCTAAAATTATTACCTGATCAGGAATGATTTCCTCCTCCAGATCAGTAAAAAATATAATGATGAGCAACAACAGGAAAAACAAATAAAAAACATAATGAATAATATCAAAACCGCACAAATACATAATTACAAAGGCCGCCGCCGAAAGCAATTCAACTACCGGATAACGCAAAGAAATAGCTTTTTTACAGTAGCGGCACTTCCCGCCTAAGATCAAGTAACTCAAAACCGGAATCAAATCATAATATTTCAAACGTTTCCGGCAGTGCGGACAGTGGGAAGGCGGAAAGACAACGGATTGATCTTTGGGCAGGCGCGAGATACAAACATTCAAAAAACTGCCAACGCAGGCGCCTAAAATAAATAATAAAATATAGAGTACTATTGGGTTCAATCTGATTTACCTTACGGCCTGCCTTTCTTGACAAGCACTAACCAAAATTATATAGTACCGTTACTTTTGCGTCAATTTAGATAGGAACAAATTTATCATGAGAAAAAAAGGTTTCACTGCACTTGAACTCGTTATCATCTTAGCCGTGATCGTGGCTTTAATTGGTATCGCCATTCCTTCTTTTATGAGCATGCGTGAAGAATCCCAAAAAACCCAAGCCGAAGGTGACTTGCGGGTACTAAAAATTGCCTGCGAATCATATTATCGCAGCACCGGAACCTATCCGGACGAATCCATCGCCTGGCAACATAAATTAGTTAATACTTCCCGCCCCATTATTGACAAGGTTTTAATCGATCCCTTCACTAAAGCTCCGTATAAATATGACGTATCCAACAACGGCCGCTATTTTATTGTCTATTCGGTTGGTCCCGGAGGAGAAGGAAACGCAGCCATCGCCAATGATGGTACGGTTACTCTTTCTAAAAATATAATCTGGGAATCTAACAGTCGCAACGCTAGGCAATAACCTTCACGCCTCGATTTTCAAATTCAGCTAAATATGTAGTGGGATAAGAGTTGATTATTTCTTCGAAAACTTTTGAAGCAACTTCTTTATTTGAAAATAAGCCAATCACCGTAGGTCCCGATCCGGTCATCTGCGCAAATTCTGCGCCCAGCTGCATTAATTTTTCTTTGATTACGGTAATTTCAGGATGTTTACTCATCACTAAATCTTCAAAATCATTTACATATTGGTCAGGATTGGGATTTTTAGATACGCCCTTATTACCCCGCACCCGATCTAACTCTTCATAAGCCCATTTTGTAGAAACTCCGTAGCCCGGATTAACCACCACCACCAATTTTTTATCATTAACTTCATGTTTTTCAATTTTATCGCCCCGCTCCATCACTCGCGCCCGTCCGCCAGCTAAACAAAAAGGAATATCTGAACCAATCTTTCCTCCCATTTCCTGAAGCTTACTCAATGCGTAATTAGTGCCAAAAAGATGATCCATGCCAAATAGTACTGCCGCGGCATCCGCACTGCCACCCGCTAACCCCGCTCCGATCGGTATATTTTTCTCGATGGTAATTTCTACTCCATTGTCTCTGGTCTCTAGTCTCTGGTCTCTGGTCCTTATAAACGCTTCCGCCACCCTATATGCAGTATTCTTATTATCACACGGAATTTTCTTTGAGCTACAGGTAAGATGGATTCCTTTACGGACTTTTTTGATTTTTACGATGTCATGTAGAGAAATCGACTGCATGATGGAGTCAAGATTATGATATTTATCGCTGCGTAGATCCAAAACTCTTAACGAGAGGTTAATCTTGGCGAAAGCTTTGAGGTTAATGTGATCCATTTAGGCTTTGATCTTGTTTAACTTCTTAACCAATCTGGATTTATGTCGGGCTGCAGTATTTTTGTGGTAAATTTTATTAGAAGTTGCCTTGTCGATGGCCTTGCAGGCTTTCTTTACTAGGTCGGCAGCTTCGGATGCCTTTTTAGTAATGGCGCGCTCTGCCACCTTGAAAGCGGCTTTGACCGCCACCACTACTTTTTTCCTTCTTTGCTGGTTTCTGTAGGAAACTTTGATCTTCTTTTTTGCAGATTTTATGTTAGCCAATTTTAAGTCCTCCGAATTGCTTTACAGTGCTAGCAAACAGCGTGTATAATACCACACGTTTTCTAATTGTCAATATGACTATCTCAATTCACGACTTTTTCAAAAAGAAGAAAAAACGCAAAGCCCAGGCGCACACGAGCGAAAAGCTCGATATCCCCGGAAATTTGTGGGTCAGGTGCTATCGTTGCGGCACTACTATATATAGTAAAGACCTCGAAACCGCCCTGAAGGTCTGCCCCAAGTGCAATTATCATTTCAGACTTTCTGCCTCGGAACGCATCTCATTCACCGTAGATGAAGGCACTTTCGAAGAAATTAACCCCCATATCAAATCTACCGATTTTTTAAGTTTTGTCGACAGCAAGCCTTACGCCAAAAGACTAAAAGACGCCGAGATGAAGTCCGGGCTTCCCGAAGTAATTGTTACCGGAGAAGGAAAAATTAACGGGTGGTCGGTGGCCGTAGGTGCTATGGACTTTAGTTTTATGGGAGGCAGTATGGGATCCGCGGTGGGCGAAAAGGTTACCCGCCTTTTTGAACATGCCCTGCACCGCAAAATTCCGGCCATTATATTCTCATCTTCCGGCGGAGCCCGCATGCAGGAAGGCATTATGTCTCTAATGCAGATGGCCAAAACCTCATCCGCATTAGGGAGACTGCGCGAAAACTGTATTCCGTATATATGTGTCTTGACCGATCCCACTACCGGAGGGACGACCGCTTCCTTCGCTATGCTGGGAGATATTCATATTGCTGAACCAAACGCTTTAATCGGGTTTGCCGGCCCCCGGGTTATTGAACAAACCATCCGCCAAAAGCTTCCGGCCGGGTTTCAACGTTCCGAATATTTAGAGGAGCACGGCATGGTCGATATCGTATCCCCCAGAAAAGATCTCAAAAAGGTTTTAACCAATATCTTAAGCTTTTTTGATTTTAAAGGTGAGTAATGGAATTAGATTATAAATCTTTATTACCGTTTGAAAAACCAATTGCAGAGCTCTACAAAAAGATAGAAGATCTGCAAAAAATGGCCCGTCACGGCAAAATTAATCTTGAAGAAGAAACCAAGCTCATCCAAAAACGAATTCAAAAGACCCGTCGTGAACTTTTTGCTGAACTTACTCCACTCCAAACCGTTCAGGTGGCCCGCCACATGGGCCGTCCCACCACCTTGGATTATATCGGCCAAATCTTTGAAGGCTTTGTAGAACTGCGCGGCGACCGTAACTTTTCGAACGATCCCGCCATGATTTGCGGCATCGGCAAATTAGACGATCTCTCTTGTGTCGTAGTTGGCCATCAAAAAGGTAAAAATACCAAAGAAAATATTGCCCGCAACTTCGGCATGGCTCAGCCCGAAGGTTATCGCAAAGCTTTACGCGTGATGCGCGTAGCCGACCGTTTTGGCAAACCAATCATCTCCTTTGTCGATACTCCCGGCGCTTACCCCGGAATCGGCGCCGAAGAGCGCGGCCAGGCTGAAGCTATCGCTAAAAACCTGCGCGCCATGGCAGAGTTGCACGTTCCGTTTATCACCATCATCACCGGTGAAGGCGGATCCGGCGGGGCGTTGGGGATCGGGATGGGAAATAAAGTTATGATGCTTGAGTTTTCAATATATTCAGTAATTTCACCAGAAGGCTGCGCTTCGATTTTATTCAGAGACGCAACCAAAGCCAGCCTCGCCGCGGAAGCCATGAAAATTACCGCGAAGGATCTTCTGAAACTGGGCGTAATTGATGAAATCATTAAAGAACCCATCGGCGGCGCACATCAGGACACCAAATTAACGGCGCAAAACATAAAAAAAGCTATTCTAACAAATCTAAAACCGCTGATGCACATGACCAGCCGCGAGCTGATCGCTGACCGCTATAATAAATTCCGCAAAATGGGGATTTTTGAAAACGGGTAGGCTTACTAACTAATTATTTGCTTTACCTTTTCATTCAAATTAAACTTCTTCGTATCCAAATGCTGGTAAAATTTCTTTTTGTCTGAGGTTAACTGCGCGGCAATCTTATCCATTCCCGCCAATATATTTTCCGGCGCAGAACATTGATATAAACCATCCGGGAATTGCATTCCCTTTACCGATTTATAGGTCCAATAAGTCCAGTGGTATTTAAGATCATCCATAACCTTTAATGTATCTTTTACCCAATCGTAGGCACCTCTATCGGCAGCGTCCGAAGCTACACCCCACTCCCCCACATAGATCGGCACATCGTATTTTGCATATGATGAAAGTTTTTGGTGAATGGAATCTTTGCTCCATGATTTACCTTTGACCACCCCGGGATATTTTAAAGATGAATCCTGATTAAAAACAAATTCAACTGGCTCGTAAAAGTGAACGCTTAAGGCGACATTGTTATTACGATTTTCATTTACAATATCTGCTAAAAATTCTACTTCCTGCGCCCACATATTGCCCTCTAAAAAGATAATATGTTGGTCATCCTGGTCGCGAACGATTTTGATAACTGCGCGGTAGGCCTCTTTGAGCGTTTCGAGATCCTGCGTCACCGGCTCGTTCATAATATCGTAAGCAGCAACGTATTCTTCATTTTTAAAAACCTTAGAAAGCTCTTTCCATAAATCAACATAACGATCCTGGTTTTCTTTTTGGGAGTAAAATAACATTTCGCCGCAGGAATCGGCATGCCAGTCTTTATTCTGACAACCGGGGACCGCATGCATGTCTAAAATCACATAGATTTTGCGTTTAGTAAACCAGGCAACCGCCTGTTTTAATAATTCCATGCCGCGCGGATCAATAACTTTATGGTTAAACGGAATGCGGACACAATTGAATCCAAGCTTTTTTATGCGCTCGGCATCTTCTTCGGTGATAAATCGCTTTCTGAACTCCCAGATAAATTCTTCTAAAATTTCTACGCCGGCTGCTTTCGCCAAATTTCCTTTAAAGCGGGTTTCCGGAATATTTTCCCCACCCAGCATGTACCCTTCCATCATCAACCAGCCCCCCAAAGCAATCCCGCGGAGGATTATTTCCTTGCCGTTATTATCGACAATTTTATTACCCTGAATCCTAAGCATATAGAGGATTATACAAGATAGCGGCGCGGTTGCGAAGGTACTCCTTTTATGGGATAATTTTTAGTCACGCCGAAGTGGTGGAACTGGCAGACACGCACGACTCAAAATCGTGAGCCTTTGCGGGCGTGAGGGTTCGACTCCCTCCTTCGGCATTTTTTCTCCAAGGCTTTTCAATGGGCAAACAAAAAATCATCAACACTAATTGGAATTCTAACCTAGCCTATGTTGTCGGACTAATCACAACAGATGGTTGTTTATCATCTGATGGTCGACACATAGACATAACATCAAAAGACCCCGATCTACTTGAAACGGCCATGGATTGCCTGGAAATAAAAATAAAAATCGGCAAAAAATCCGATGGCAAAACAAGTAAAATATATCATCGAATTCAAATCGGCAGTATCTCCTTTTATAATTGGTTAGTCACGCTCGGCTTAACACCAAGAAAATCATTAACCCTTGGCCCACTAAAAATTCCCGACACGTATTTTTTAGACTTCCTCCGCGGACACTTCGACGGAGACGGAACATATAGAATATACAAAGATTATCTACATAAAAACTGCCAACGAATATATTCATCATTTTTGTCTGGCAGCTTAGAACATATTATTTGGCTCCAAGGGAAAATTCAATTCCTACTTGATATTAGTGGAATTATTATTCCCGACAAAAGAGTTTGGGAACTTAAGTATGCAAAAAAAGAATCTCTGGTATTAATTCCTGCAATGTACCATAATAGTGCGGTTCCTTGCTTAAGGCGCAAAAGAGATAAGATTGAGTTCATTCTGCCGCGGTGGTGAAACGGCAAACACGCATGTTTCAGGAACATGTGCCGAAAGGCTTGGAGGTTCAATTCCTCTCCGCGGCATTATTAAAATCGAGCTTGACACTATGCAGGTTACATAATACTATTAGTTCACAAACGTGACCTTGACCCGCAAATTTTATCAATTTTTCTAAAATCACAAATGCATTCAACATTTATTTCAAGAATAGCAACCACCAGATAAGTTTACAAAACTAGAGGAGGAACATTATGGATATCGTTGAGTTAGAAGGTAAAAAATTAAGTGAGCTGCATCAGTTGGCCGTCAAGTCCAAGATCCCCAATTATAAACAACTAAAAAAGATTGACCTGATTTTTAAAATTCTCGAAAACCAAACCGAGCAAAACGGCAATATTTTCGCCAAAGGGGTTTTAGAAATACTTCCGGAAGGCTACGGTTTCTTAAGAACTTCTGGATATCTGCCCAGCCGTGAAGATATTTACGTTTCGCAAACTCAGATTCGCCGCTTTGACATGCAAAACGGGGATTTGGTTTCCGGGCAAATTCGTCCTCCCAAAGAAGGCGAAAAGTATTACAGTTTATTAAAAATCGAAGCCATCGGCGGCTGCGATCCCGAGTCCGCCCGCGAAAGAATCCCTTATGACATTCTTACGCCAATCTTCCCTAACGAAAGATACCAGCTCGAATATCCGAAAGCTCCAATTGCATCGCGTTTAATTGATTTAGTTTCTCCAATTGGCGCCGGTCAACGCGGCATGATTGTTTCTCCTCCCAAAGCCGGTAAAACCACTATCCTGAAAAACATTGCTAACAGTATTACCGAAAATTATCCTGAAGTAATTATTAAAGTATTATTGATCGATGAACGCCCCGAAGAGGTTACCGACATGCAGCGCTCGGTCAAAGGTGAAGTAATTTATTCAACTTTTGATGAGCCGCCCGAGGATCACATTCGGATCGCCGAACTTTGCATTGAATCGGCAAAAAGACTGGTTGAAACCGGAAAAAATGTATTTATCCTCCTGGATTCTATTACCAGACTGGCTCGAGCTTACAACCTGGTTACTCCCCCATCCGGCAGAACTCTTTCCGGCGGTCTGGATCCAACTTGTTTATATCGTCCCAAACGCTTTTTCGGCGCCGCGCGCAACATTGAAGATGGCGGAAGTTTAACCATCATCGCCACCGCCTTAGTTGATACCGGATCCCGCATGGACGACATCGTCTACGAAGAATTTAAAGGGACCGGTAACATGGAACTCCATCTTGACCGCAAACTGGCTAATCGCCGAGTATTTCCTGCCATCGATATCAAAATGTCCAGCACGCGTCGCGAGGAGTTACTACTCCCTGAAGAAGAACTAAAAGGTATCTGGCTCCTAAGAAAAGTACTCGATAATTATGAAGGATCCGACGCCACCGAGCAGTTAATTGAACGCATGAAAGAGTACAAATCGAATAAAGCTTTCTTGAAGAGTGCAGATATTAAGTAGATAGTGTTCAAACTTAAAGATATTTTAAAAGCGGCCCCTCGTGCGCACCTCTCCGGTCGCCAAGCACGCACTTTTAAAAATATTTCAACTGATACGCGCTCCGTCCTTCCCGGCGATTTATTTATTCCTCTGCAGGGTGACGCTTTTGACGGCCGCACCTTTATTCCCGAAGCCATTTTAAAAGGCGCTACCGTTTTAGAAACCGAAGACGGGTTGAAGGCTCTCCAAAACATCGCGGCTTTCCACCGTAAAAAATTTAAACGCCCGGTCATCGGGGTAACCGGCAGCGCCGGAAAAACTACTACTAAAGACATGCTCGCTTCGGTTTTATCGCAAAAATTTAAAACGCTTAAAAACGAAGAAAACTTTAATAACGAAATCGGCGTTCCCAAAACTTTACTTAAACTTACCCGCAAACACCGCGCCGCAGTGATTGAACTGGCCATGCAGGGTTTAGGCGAAATTGCGGAAATTGCAGAAATTACCTCCCCTACCATTGCAGTGGTTACCAACATCGGCGAAGCACATATGAAACAATTAAAATCAAAAAAGAATATCGCCAAAGCTAAGAGCGAAGTTATCGACCACGTGCGACCAAAAGGATACGTGGTTTTAAACGCGGATGACGAGTTTTATAAATATCTATCGAGCCGGGCTAAAAAGCGCAAACTAAAAGTTATCAGCTTTGGCATCAAAAACAAAGCTGACGTCACCCCTAAAAATAACCACACCGCACTGCTGCTTTCAAGTTTAGCCCTTCCCGGAAAACATAATATTTATAACGCGCTGGCAGCCGTTGCAGTAGCAAAAATTTTAAAATTAAAAGATAAACACATCCAAGCCGGATTAAAAAAATTCACACCTTCAACCCATCGCCTGCAAATTTTTACCCGTCCGGATGGAGTTACTATCATCGACGATACTTACAACGCCAATCCTTCTTCAATGCGGGCGGCATTAAACGTGCTGGCTTCTTACGAAGGAAGAAAAATTGCAGTCCTGGGTGACATGTTAGAGCTGGGGCCTAAGTCAGTAAAATTTCATAAAGAAATTGGTAAATTTGCCGCCGGCCACGGCATCGATATTCTAGTCGGGATCGGAGATCAGGCTCAATATATTATTGACGGGGCTAATAAACATAAGCTCGCGCCCCAGACTTTTCACTATAAAACGTCACCATCCGCGGCAAAAAAATTAAGCGAACTGATCCAACCCAACGATGTAATCTTAATTAAAGCTTCACGCGGATTAAAGCTCGAAAAGATTGTCGAAACTCTCTCTTAATTATACTTTGCCCTACCCCTTTTTATCTGATAAAATTTGTTATCGCGCCTGGGTGGCGGAACTGGCAGACGCACCAGCTTGAGGGGCTGGCGCCTTCAAAAGCGTAGGAGTTCGAATCTCCTCCCAGGCATTTATACAAGTTTTTCGCGGTTCATAACGATATATTAGTAGAGGTTGAAACGGATGATTGAAGTATCAAAAGTGCCCTCAATAGATTCCGCTGGTTTTGAAGTTGAATCATCTTCACGCTCTGACCATGACGCCTCCTTCCAGGACAAACTCGATTCGGCCCAGGCCCAGCTGGAAGAAAAATATAAAACGCAAAGCTTGCTGCCCTGGGGAACGGTTGAAAATATTTTTCAAAATTTATTCTTGGGATTCGACAGCCAGATCAAAGTCGAAAGCACGTCCTCCTCGCTCGCTAACCAAAAGATCCAAGCCTTTGAAGAATCCATCCCGGCCGTTAATCTTCCGCTTAATGATCAAAATAAAAGCGAGCAAAACGCCGCCGCAATTTCCGATCAAAAAAATAATCGGTCCTCTCAGGAAAATTTAGAACAAGCCGTGATCAAAGTTAACCTGGCCGGCAGTCCTTTCTTTGTGGATGCGCTGTGGGGTGCGGGTTTTTCAAAAATTGCCGCTTCAAAAATTGATTTACAGCTTATAATCTCAAAAATTGTCGAACAAGCTAAGCTTTTAAAGGCGGGAGAGCGAAAAACTTTGGAGGTTATTCTCTCTCCGCAGGAGCTCGGAAAAATTTTGCTTTCCGTCACCAAAAATGAGGGTGGGCTCACCATTCAAATTTTCGCGGCAGAAAACGCAAAAGAAATGATCGAAGAAAACATTTCTTCGCTTGAAGAAAGTTTAAAAAATGCTAATATAAACATCGGGAGCCTAACCGTTTCGGTCGGGAAAAGAAAATCCGAAAACTTAGCGGAAAAAAGCGAAGAATCTAGTACCGGAAAAGTCGTATCAATTCAAGATAAATTAGATTCTTCACAAGTGGATATTAGTGTTGATCCGCTATTAGTGAGAAAGTTGCTCGGCTGGCTCCCAAAATTAAGTGTTTACTCTAAAGTTTAAGGAGAACACATGACCAGGGTCCCGGTGAATGCAATTTTCGGGCAATACGGCAACTCGGGAACAGTTGATGTTTCTCAATTTTCCCGCACGGGCACCGCTACCACTAATCCCGATTTATTTGCCGTCATTTTAGCGCAGTCCCAAAATACCAGTTTTTCTAATATTCTTTTTGGCGATTCTGAAGATGCCTATAATTCTATCTTTGGCAGTAATTCATCTTCTTCAGGGTTTGACACCAGCGATACTTCATTATTTGGAGGCGTAGGATCAAATTTGCCGGCCGAACTTTCGGGTGTGGGCGGCGCCAATACCGCCTACAACAACAATCCCGCTTACATCGAACTGATCGCTCGCAGCAACTTAGTGGGTAAAACGGTTACCTATTACGATCCTTCCAATACCAAAGATACCAAATCTGGAACGGTTAACAGCGTTTCTGTAGATAACGGAATTTTGCAAATTAATGTTTCTGGAACAGCCATTACTCCAGAATACTTAAAATCGGTTACCGAATAGCCCGCCCAAGGCGGACAAGTAGGAGGATATTATGTTAAATCTGATGAGACAAGCTAAAAATGCCATCGCCGCTCAAGAAGCAGCACTAAAAATTATTACTTCAAATATCGCTAACATGGATACCACCGGTTATAAACGTTTAGACATTTCTTTTCAATCTATCTTCGAACAAATCTTAAATCGCGGAAGCGCGGCCGGCTCAACCAATAATTTAGGCGGAACCAACCCCATCCAACTGGGCCAAGGCATGGGGATTGCGGATTTAAAAGTAGACTTTTCTCAGGGAGACTTAGCCTCGGGTTCAAATTTAGACTTAGCCATTAGCGGTCAGGGATTATTTGCTGTTTCAGACGACGGAGGAACCACTTTTAAGTATACCCGCAGTGGAGATTTCTCCATTAATTCAGCCGGAAATCTGGTAACGTCAACCGGCGCTCAAGTTTACGGTTTCTTCGGCACCGGCACTTCATTAATCCCGATTACTGGTTTATCTTCCGCTTTGTATAATACCAATAATTTAAGTTTTGATAGTGCCGGATCCCTCTTAGAATACACGGACGATACTTTTACTTCGGTGCAGGCCGATACCGGATTTAGAATTGCTTTAACTTACTTTAATAATCCCGGAGGATTAATCCAATCTGCCGGATCAACTTTCGAAGAAACCGATGCTTCGGGCGCTCCCGCAGCTGCAGCTCTTCCCGGAGGAGCGGCCGGCAGCGTTACGGCTAGATACACCGAATCCTCCAACGTATTTTATTTATCAGAATCCCTGAAATCTTTAGAAATCCAACGTGCCATGAACGGCAATTTAACCATGATCCGGTTAGCCAGTGACATTATTTCAAACTTTATCTCAAGGCTAGGTTAATAAATGGCAGAAAAGCAAACCATAAAATCGGAAAGGGCTCCCCATAAAAAGGTGATCAAGCTGCCGCCCGCCATCGGCGATTGGACCACCTACCGCCCCGCTAAGGTTTATACCAAAAAAATCCGCTCCGGCCTTTATGGTTTTGACCGCCTCCCCGAAGAAGATTTAGACCAATTAATTAAAGTGCATTATGATTTCATCACCAAGCTGCTGCATTTTTTCCGCGTAGAGTTAAAAATCGGTAACGAACTGCACGAAATTTCCGGAGAACAAAGCGACTATCTCCATTTTTTAAGAACTTCATCCGGCCAAATCATTCAGCTTAAAATTGCCATTCCGGGTTACGATGATGCGGGCATCCTGTTAGTGGATTTATCTTTAGTAAATACCATTATCAATCACATGCTGGGCGGGAAAGACACCGAACTGTTCAGCCGCGGCTTAACCGAACTGGAAAACGAAATCTTTAAATCCTTACTGGATAAAATTGGCGAGTTTTATGTTCAGGCGTTTGACAAAATATTTAAGTCCGCAGAAATAACTATCGTTAACTCTCCCGATATCACCGTGGATCCCGCCATCAATCCAACCAGCAGCTTTTTTGTGTTTGGCATGAACATTGCTTTTAATGATAATCCTCCCGCCAAAATCACGGTTGGCTTTCCGGGAACCTTAGTTAAAGGTTTACTCGGCAAACTTCAAACCAAACCAAGTACCAAGGTATTAAGTTTAGATAAACTGCCGACGGCGGTTATCAATAAACTCATCATCCCCATCACCGCTTCGATAGGCGAAACCACCATTTCCACCTCAGACCTGCAAGCGCTCGAAGTGGGAGACGTAATTTCATTAGAAAAAACCATCGATAGCCCTATCGAAGTAAAAATTGGCGATAAAATAATTTTACTGGGGCAGCCCGGCAGAACCGACAAAAAATTAAATACCCGGATTGTTGGCTTGCGCCACGAAGAAAAAGTGAAAATTGATCCCGCCATCATCGAAGAGGAAGAAAGAGAAGAAATTGCCACCAAAGAACCCGAGCAACCGGCCGCCATCGCTAATGAACCGGAGCCACCGGCAAAAAAGGTTGCTCCTCCCCCACCCAAGGCCGAAAAACCTAAAATATCGACCCTCAAAGACAAGCTAAAAACCATTCGCATGGAAGAAGAAATGCCAACAACACCTAAAGCACCGGTAAAACCCAAAAAAGATTTTTTACTTGAAGAAAAAGACAAAGAAGAGTATCCTGAAAGCGAAAAGATTGAAGACTTCGAAGACTTTGAAGATGAAGATTTTGACGAAGATGTTTTAGGAGAAGAAGATTTAAATTTAGACAACTTTTCCCTAAAAGATGACGACCTGAAGCTAGATAATTTTTCTATTAACAAGTTAAGGGGCGGTCCGGGCAAGAAGAAACCTTAGGAGGAAAGCAATGGAAGTAAAAAAAGTAAACTTTCCTGAACTTGAAGCAGGGGAAAAAGGAGCCAAACTCGGCGGAAAAGCCTTGGGCGATATCCCGGTTCAAGTAAACGTAGAACTCGGCAAAGCCAAAATGTCACTCCGCGAAGTTTTAGATCTTTCCGAAGGCTCAATTATTGAATTAGACCGTTTAGCCGGCGAACCACTGGATTTAAAGGTCGGCGGGCAACTGATTGCGCAGGGCGAAGTGGTCGCCATCGATGATTATTATGGTCTGCGCATCACCAATGTTTTAATAAAATGAATCCAACACTCGAAGCTTTATCATTAAATCAAACGCCAATTGTAACCTTCGGGTACATAATGCAGGTTCTTTTCTCTCTCATCATCGTGCTCGGAATCATTTACTTAGCCGCACGCTACGTTTTACCGAGATTGCAATTTAAAAGCAGAGGGACCATCCTAAGCCTGGAAGACCGCATCGGACTTGATCCCCAGGTTACGGCCTATGTTATTCGCGCCGAAGAAAAACGCTGGGTGATCGTGGTGAGTAAAAATAACGTGGCCGTCGTTGATAAATTAGAAGAGGCTTAAAAGTGAAAAAAATATTGCTCGGGGCACTGGTTTTATCCATATTTTTTTTATGTTCTAGCGCCCTAGCGGCGCCCCGCGACCCCTTATCTGCTGCGGTCAATGTTAACGCGCTGATGGCTTCCCCCCAATTTTCAAACAGTATTCAGCTGATTATTTCGCTCGCGGTTATCTCTCTCGTGCCTTTTTTCTTAATGTCGGTAACCTCGTTTTTACGTATCGTAATTGTCTTATCCCTAATTCGTACCGCGGTCGGAACCCAGCAAGTGCCACCTTCATCGATTATCATTGCCATTGCACTCTTTATGACCGTTTTTATCATGGGCCCGGTCTGGCAGGAAGTAAACGAAAACGCCGTCGTCCCCTACAACCAGGGCCGCATGTCGCAAGCCAAAGCGCTGGAAGTGGGCATGCAGCCCATTCGGCAGTTTATGTTTAAGCAAACCCGCGAAAAAGATTTAGAGCTTTTTGTGCTCTTTTCAAAAATTGAAGCACCCAAAACTTTTGATGATATTCCAACTTACGTCTTAATTCCGGCATTTATGATTTCGGAGTTAAAAACCGCATTTCAAATTGGATTTTTACTTTTCATTCCGTTTATCATTATCGACTTAACCGTAGCTAATATTTTGCTTTCGCTGGGCATGTTTATGTTATCGCCGGTAATGGTATCGCTGCCGTTTAAGGTACTGCTTTTTGTTTTAGTAGACGGGTGGAATTTAATTACGCGCGGACTTTTAATGAGCTTTAGGTAACCGAGGCAGGAAAAAACCAATGAGCGTGGATTTTGTAGTACAAGTCATACAAAACGGAGTTACTACCATTCTTTTGGTGTCGCTTCCGATCGTGGGGGTTGGGCTAATAATCGGATTCATCATCAGTTTGTTTCAAGCGGTTACGCAAATTCAAGAACAAACTTTAACCTTTGTACCTAAAGTTATCGGCGTACTTTTAATGGTAGCGTTTACTTCTCCGTGGATTGCTTCGATTTTAATCGACTTTACCCGCAATTTATGGAGCAATATCCCATACATGGTTAGATAGCAAAAGTAAGGCAAAAAATGATTATAACGCTTGGACAAATAGTTGCCGCATTTTTAATTTTTGCCCGTATTGCTGGTATTTTTATCCAGGCGCCGGTCCTTTCTTCGCGCAGTATCCCCTCTCAGGCCAAAACTGCCATGGCAGTTTGGATTGCAGTTGCTTTATGGTTTGTAGTGCCTTTGAGTAAAACTCTGCCGGTTACGGTCCCCATGTTTATTTTAGCGGTAGTGGCGGAAGTAGCACTGGGCTATTTAATCGGCCTGGTGTGTAATATCCTTTTTGTCGCGGTTCAGGCCGCGGGGGAGATCATGGACCTGCAGATGGGACTTTCGGTTGCCACTGCCCTGGATCCAGTTTTTGGTTCCGTTATCTCCATAATTGGCAAACTAACCTTCTATTTAGCGCTGGTAATTTTTCTGGCAGTCAACGGCCATCATTTATTACTTTCCGGGCTGCACAACAGCTTTACCGTAATTCCGGCTGGATCACCCATTAATATTTTCAACGGCGCCGTCACGGTTCAGCTCCTCGCCCTGGGTGGTCAAATGTGGATCATTGCCATCCAACTGGCCGCTCCAATCGTCCTGATGATTTTTCTTTCTGATTTTACCTTTGGAATTGTTTCCCGCGTAGCGCCGCAGGTTAACGTCTTTATGTTAGGTTTCCAAGTAAAGCCCTCTTTAGGGATTTTTGCCTTAATGACTTCGGCTCCGCTCTTTGTAAAATATGTTTCCGGTTTAGTGGAAAAGATGGGCGAAGAAATAGTAAAATTATTGGCAGCATTGAAGTAAGGAGCAGAGCATGGGCGAACAAGGTGGAGATAAAACTGAAGATCCAACACCCCACCGCCTGAGAGAGGCCAGAGAAAAGGGACAAATTGCCAAAAGCAAAGAAATTACTACCGCGTTTTTGCTTATAATTTCTTTTGCCTTTTTTAGGTACATCGGCCCCTTTATGTTTAAGCAACTGTACACTACGGTCCGCGCCATCCTTTACCAGATTCCCAATGCCCACGAATTTAGCTTGGCCTTTGCCGGATACATTTTATTAATTGCCGCACAGGGCTTTGCGTATACGGTACTGCCCATTTTTGCGGTGGTATTTCTTGCTGCCATCCTGGCGGAAGCCTTTCAAACCGGATTGGTATTCGCCGTTGATCCCCTTTCTCCCAAGATTGAACGGATTAGCCCTTTCGAAGGCTTTAAGCGGATGTTTTCCATCCAGGGATTTGTAGAAACTATCAAATCTATCTTAAAAATTGTAATCGTATTTTATATTTCCTGGTCAGTCATCGCAGACGAGCTGCCCAGTGTTATCGTTTTAGTTAATAGCCAAGCCTGGGATGCTTTGGCTACCGGCGGAGGAATCGCCTATAAAATTGCCATGCGGGTAGGCATATTTTATATCTTCATTGCTCTTTTGGATTACCTCTTTCGCCGCTGGGAATACATGCGCAATTTAAAAATGACCAAGCAAGAAGTTAAAGAAGAATATAAACGTTTAGAAGGAGATCCGATGGTTAAGCAGCGCATGCGCGACATGCAGCGCCAAGCTGCTTATCAGCGTATGATGGGGGCGGTTCCGCAAGCTGACGTAGTTGTTACCAACCCTACCCACTTAGCCTGTGCCTTAAAATATGATGCGGCTAAGATGAAAGCGCCTGCGCTTTTAGCTAAAGGTGAACGCAAAATTGCCGAAGAAATCAGGCGTATCGCCGAAGAGCACGAAATCCCGATTGTCGAAAACGAACCACTGGCCCGCACCATCTTCAGAACCACTAAAATTAAACAAGAGGTCCCGCCCGAACTCTATCAAGCCATCGCCGAAGTTTTGGCTTACGTCTACAAAATTAAGAAAGACCGCAAAGATCGCAGCCGCCGGGTCCCGCTGATGCCGGTGGGGTAAATTCCTCGAAATAAACTGAAATTTTTCCTCGATTATTCGGATATATTAATGTATGAACTCAGGTAAAACATCAATAATTAAACACCGGCCTTTAACCTTTGTGTCGCTGCGCGGGAATGGGCGCTCAAGCCGATCTTCTGCCAAGCATACCTTTATAATAAGTTACGGTAATGATCGATTTCTGGTTGATCCTGGAAATATTAACGGAGAGTCTTCGCTCCCCAGAATCGATAATCTAAAAGCGGTTATTATAACCCATGCCCACTTTGATCATTTTGGAAATTTATTAGAGGTGTTAAAACAATGTCCAACGATTACCGCATATTGCACCCGGCCAACTAAACAATTAATAACCCAGGTCTTTTCAAGAAGACTGCCATATAGAGATCACAGCCAGCTCCATCAATTAATGGAAAGAGTAGTCGCCCTAAAATACCGGCAAAGACAGGAATTAACCAGAGAAGTTACCGTAAGCCTTAACCACGCCGGCCACATGCTGGGTTCCGCCGCCTGCATTTTCGATTGTCCGGACGGAAAGATATTAGTTACCGGAGATTTTTCTCCGCAACCGCGGGGAGTACTTACTCCCTTTGCCGTTCCAGATTACGAATACCGCGCAATTATATCCGACGGTAGTTTTGTGGGTATGGAGCGTCCGGATTATCCGGCAGAAAGAAACTCCCTGCTCCATCGGGTGCAAAGCACGCTGGAAAGCGGACATAATATGCTGGTGCCGGTCGATGCGCTGGGTTTAGCGCAAGAATTTATTTTGTATTTGGCAGGTCAAATGGAAGCCGGTAAACTTAGAAAATCACCGATTTTTTGTGTTGACTTTTTAAAGGATCCTAACGACGCCCGCCAGTCTTTTATGGATTTATCTACCCGCAATCTGATATTAAGCCACGTGGATTTTTTCAGCGAACTGTATGTTGGGTTTCGTGAACAATTTGGAAATCGAAGAAATGCGCTTAGAAACTATTTTGGATCGCTGATCCCCCTGGGCGCCGATTTTGACCCTACTTTTTTGCAGGGGGCAATTTTTATGATGCCTACCCAGCACTTTAAGTATCAAACCCTCTTTGGTTTTCATGCCAAAAAATTTGCCAGACAAATTATTGCCGAAAACGGGATCCTGCTTTTAAACAAACAACATTTTCACAAGGTAATGCTGCGTCGCCTGTCACTGCAGAGTGAATATCGCAGCGCGGTGCTCGCCCCGCCCTCAGCCGATCATCCATATGCAGATGATATTATCAATACTGTCCGAGCGGCCACCCCCAATGTCACCATCCTGGTACACGGAAGAAGATCGGATTTAACCCGCGTCGCCGCCGCCAGCAAAAATAATAAGGTGCTGGCTCCAGGAATTAACGAAGAGGTTCCATTGTAAGTCTTAAAATGATAAAATCTGCCCTATGCCATTAAAAGTTTCGATATCAGGAGTAAGAGGAACCCCCGACGCATTAACCAAAGCAGTGATTGAAGACTTTGCTAAAGCTTATGCTACATATCTCGGTCAGGGAAAAATCGTAATCGGCAGTGACACCCGTCCCAATTCAGATGAAATTAAAAACTATGTCATTAATGCTTTGGTAGACCTTGGGATTGATTGTATCGACACCGGGATTACTCCCACCCCCACCATCGGCGTCTACGTTCGCGAAAAAAAACTAGCCGGCGGCATTATGATCACCGCCAGCCACAACCCCCTCCCCTGGAACGGCATTAAATTAATGCGTAACGATGGTATCTTTTTAAACGAGACTCAGGCGAAAAAGCTAATTGAAATATTTGAAAGCAAAAAATTCAAAAAATCGGGCAAACTCGGAAACGCCACCAAAACCTCCAATGCAATTGATATACATATCGATAAAATCTTAAGCGTAATTGATTCCAAGCCAATCCAAGCAAAAAAATATAAAGTGGTAGTTGATCCGGGCAATGGCGCTAGTTACGTTGCCGCGCCTCGGCTATTAAAAAAACTAGGGTGCGAAGTAATATCCATTCACGATGATCCCGCAAAAGTATTTGAAAGACCCCCTGAACCAACTCCTAAAGCATTACAAAAACTCTGTGAAAAGGTTAAAGCAACCAAAGCTGCGGTAGGATTTGCCATTGACCCCGATGCAGATCGTTTAAGCTTAGTGGATAATACCGGAACCCCATTAAGCGAAGAGTTATCGATCGTTTTGGCAACCGACTGTATGCTAGGGAGAAACCCACAAAACAAAAATGTGGTTACTAACCTCTCAACTACCATGGCCTTAGACGATATCGTAAAAAAGCACGGCGGCCAGGTTCTCCGTACTAAAATCGGTGAAGTGCACGTTTCAGAAAAGATGAAAGAACTGGGTTCAGAGATCGGCGGCGAAGGTAACGGCGGGGTAATTTATCCCAAAGTTGGCTTTAACCGCGATTCTTTGGTAGGCATGGCCATCATTTTATCCTATATGGCTCAATCCAATAAAAAACTCTCTAGCTTAGCAGAGAGTGTTCCAAAATATTATTCAATTAAAGATAAAATTGAGGTTTCAAATAATGACGATGCGCAAGCGCTGATCGAAAAAACCAAAAAGCTGTTTAAAAACAAAAAACAAGATTTAACCGATGGCGTAAAAGTTATTTTCCCCGACGAGTGGCTGCACGTGAGAGCTTCGAATACCGAACCAATTGTGAGAATTTACGGGGAAGGGAAAGATTTAAAACAAATTACAGACTTGTGTAATCAGATAAAAAATTACGAAGGTTGATCCTCTCCGGCTTCCGGTTCTTTTTGGTCTCTTCCCATCCCCAACCTCTTTCGTTCTGCAGCAGTATAATCACCACTGCCGGATCTCATCCTTAATAAGGAAGAAAGAATAGGGAAAATAATTCCCAAGCGATTTCTCTGAGCTGCTTTTCTTTTGGCCATTTGGTCTAATAAAACTTTTCTTTCCACCCCGGTATGATAAATCGAAAACACGTTGAAAACATTGCCGGGTGCTTCGCCGTATCTGATCAGACAACACATGGTATTAACGTAAGGGTCGTTATGCCATTGCACTTTATCCGGATCAACGATTAACCCGCTATCTTCCGCATAAACCCCGCGCACAAAGGCCCCATACAAAGCAGTTTCATGACCAGGGCTAAAGTGATCTGCAAAATCGGCTAAAACATCTTTTTGGGTCTGATTGATAGCAAAATCTCTGAGGCTCCAGGCAGCATGCGGCAGGTGCCTATCTGGAAAATTCCCGATTCTCATCATCACCTCAGGTATTTGCGCTTCGACCTCTTCCAAAGTAATATTGCGTGCGGCTTCCAAAACATCACGCTTTACGGCTGCCCAGCTAATACTTTTGTCATCAATATTTAAAGCCGTGCCAAACGGATCAGATATATTCTTTTCTGCCCACGCCGCCCGCATCGCCATAGTAATAACCACCGGATGGGGCCAGGCATCCGCCAATCGGGTAACCAGCGGTCCGATCGCCCTCGGATTAGCTGTTCGGGTCACAACAATAATCGGATGCCCTTCCATGGTAAGTTCACCCTGTAAGTATCGTCTGGCCAGATCAGTAGTAATTCCCATTTGATCGGCCAGCTTATTGATCATGGCCGCCTCGATTGCGCGGTAAACTATCGGGTTTTCTCCTGTGGTAGTTTTTCTCAGCATGGCCTGGAATCCAACAAATCTTTGCGATGCCTGGTCGTACACTAACATCTGGGTTCCAACCCGCATAAAGTTTCTCGCCACAAACTCGGGACCATATCCTTCGGGTTCGCCCTGGCTGCTTATGGAAGACCAAGCTTCAACGGCCAGCCTGCCTAAAAGTTTATGCAGGTGCGGCTGAAGTTCGACCGGAATCCTGGACGCCGGATCTTCAATTCTTAATATACCGGCCGGGATTACTTTATTGCCGTCTGAATATCTGCTTCTGCTCAACGGAAACCGGGTTAGTCCCAATAGTCCGCCGGTAAATTTAGCAATTAATTGGGACAACCAGCTGCGCCCTAAAAGTGATTCCCATAAATGCTGATCCGACATTGCACTGGCTTCGGGAGTATCTTCCCGGCGATGGATTTCTCTCATTACTTTTTTTAAGTTTCTGAAGTAAACGTCCAGGCACAAAAGCTGCGCTTTTCTTTTTTCCGCCTGACTGCTTAAGAGCGGCGGCGGATCCCCTGCACTGCTTTTTGTTTCTGGAGTAAGGTCTGAGATACGAGTTCGGGTATGCAATTGAATAACAAAACGTCCAACTTTAATAAAACCCATCCCCAAACCGCCCACCGAGTGCTCAAGGTCTGCTTCTCTGGTAGGACTGGCTTCGAGATCTACGTCTACAAATGTTTCCGGTTTTCCAATGTCGACAAAAACGATCCGTTCACTTCCCGCGGCCATCCCCCGGATCGTGCGGCCCGCCGGATCTCCTCCCTTTAGAGGATCACCAACTTTAGTTGCCTGGACCGATGGATGGTATCCGAATTTTATCCAGCGATCTTCTTCTGCGGATACTGGTTCGTGGATCGCTACCCGGCAATGCTCGTTATCAAGAATCAGACGCA
Source organism: Candidatus Margulisiibacteriota bacterium (assembly GCA_018823125.1). GTDB lineage: Bacteria > Margulisbacteria > WOR-1 > JAHJIW01 > JAHJIW01 > JAHJIW01. Next base: position 53,147 of record JAHJIW010000017.1, read on the forward strand.
TGTGTCTTTGTACCATTTCCCAAATTCTATCGGTCCCCCTGACCCAGGGCATAGCAACTACCTGCTCTAATTCTTTTGACAAGCGTTGAAATAATTGAAAATAATCTACACTAAGCCGATCCGAAACTTCCGCAGTTTCTGCTCCCGATTTAAACAAATAACCTGAGATTCTTTCTGACACTCCGTCAAAAATGACGGCTTGGCCGCCTTTTCCGCGGGGAACTATTTTATAAGCCAATTCATTCGGAATCCCCTCAAAATCCAGCATTTCCAAACGGATCGGCCGCAAGCCCAATTTTACGGCTGGCCGTCCTTCGTGAGTTTCAGCCGCGTGCCTCAAAATTCCAACTAGAGAGGTATAAGTTTCGGGTTCCATCCTGCGCATAAAAAATGTGGTGAGCGGACCGCGGCGCAGTTTATTTCCCAGGTCAGAGTTGACCCGTCGGTGTGAACGCACGGCGCGCCGAAACGTAAAATTACCAGTAGTATTAGTAGAAAATATTGGCATTCTTTTCCTTTTATATTAATAAAAACGCTTATATATCTATTATCGTGCAATATCAGGAAAAATTTCAGATTATTTTGGAAAATATGGGGGGGGCGCTTGAAATTATAGCGGAATTGCAAATACCGGATTTGATCGAGAACCACTTGGCAACGCCCTTATAGTTGAGGAAGGTCGAGCCGGCCATGCCGTCAAGTTTGTTTCTGTGTTTGGTTCTGCGCTGCTTCCTCCACCAGCAACTGGGGTCCTGCTTCCATTGCCACCAGCAGAACCTCTAACTTCGCCAATCCATTGTGGTAATCGATGTAAGTCCAGCGTATCGCCTTCTGAGGTTAACCCTTCGTCTTTAACTTTTTTAACCAGTAATTTAAACTGCGGACCATTTAAGGTTTCAACCTCTGACCGGGCCATTATCCTGTGATCAGGCAAAACCAGAAAAACGCTTTTTCTCTTTATCCGTTTAACAACTTCACTCAGCAGACTCTTCATCGCCTTATATCTGGCATCATTCAATTCAGCCAGCCTTCTCGGCGAAAAGCTAAGCGGGCGAAACATGATACCGATCGCTCCGCATTCTTGTCTAACTAAAGGTTCTAGTCTTCTTAGGTGAGGGCGTCTAAATAAATCATCGATTAAACGTCCCGCCGATGACTGAATGGGCAGCCGCGGTGCTTGCGGCGCCGGTCGCCCTTGAGTTACTCTTCGCATTGCTGGGCTCACAGATTTCTCCTCCAGAACAATATGTTCATGAAATAGGCTAACTAAAGGATTATCGATCGTTATTAGCAAAAATTTCACTTTTCTGGAAAAATATTTTTAGCTGATTTGTTCCTGGAGGGCTAGCTTAGAAATGGATAAAAAGCGGGCAGCTTCATCGGCATCCCCGGATGCTTTTTCAAAAATGGTCTTCAAAAAGACATCGTCAAACTCGCGTTCGGCTAAATTCATCTCAAAAAACCGCTTGGCCGAAAGTTTGGCCAGCGTGATATCTTCCAAATCTTTAAGCGTGAGCGGTAAGTCTTTTACTCCCAAATATTCGGTTTGGCTTCTCAAAATTGCGATAGCAACTAAATCTTCCAACTCCTTGTAGTTGCCCCGAAAAGCACTATAAAACAGTAAATCCAGGCATTCGGTAGAGATATATTTTACCTGCTTTGCATAATCGCGATTATATTTTTCGATATAAGCCACTAATATTTTTGGCAGGTCATTTTTGCGGTCGCGTAAGCTGGGTAAGCTCAAAATATAAAACGAATCGAGCAGCCCGTCTTTAGTAAAAGCGGAAAGCCCCTCTTTATCCGAAACCGTAACCATAATACGGATCTTTTTGTCCAGTTTTTCGGCGCCGATGCGCTGAGACTTATTTTTTAAGAATTCTAGAATGCTGTGCCTAAAATGAAATTCCAGCGCTTCAAAATTTACCAGTAGAATGGTGCCGCAAAGCTCTTCTTCGGTTTCGAGCGAGCCCTCTTTAAGGGTTAATAACTTTTGCAGCATCGTCCAAAAATGCGACTCGCTGGATTCTTTTTCAAACGAAGCTAAATCTAAGACTACAAATTTTCGTCCCGGGAGGCGGCCATTAGCATGTAAGGCTTTGGCAAAACCCAGGCTATCAATGCCCGCTTCCGAAACAATAATAATATCTTTAAAGCCCTTTAAAGCTTTTTCGGCTTCGACAATCGTATTCTTAAGGGTAGTTCCCCGCCCAAAAAGCCACTCCATCCCCTCTTCTTTAGGCAAATCAAATGAAGAAACCTTATAGCTTTCCTCAATTAGTTCGTGCAGGGCTTTTAAAAAACTTTCCCGATGCAGTGGTTTTCTTAAAAATTCATCCACTCCCTGTTTGGCGGCGGAAACCGCCAGGGGAATACTGTTTAAAACCGAAAGCATGATAACTTTTAAATCCGAAAGGCTGGTTTTTAACAGCTTATATACTTCCAGCCCGTTCATCGCTTTCAGGTGGTAATCGATGATGAAAACGGCGGGAGGCGCCGCTTTAGCTTTTTCAATTGCTTCCGGCACCGATTGAAGAAAATCGATTTTTGCTTCGTTTTTTAAATTTTCAGAAAGAAAGCTTTTAACGCCTTCGTCATCAGTTAATACGTATAAAATAATCTCTTTATCGCTCATTTATCTCTCCGTACTATTGCGAGATTGGAAAAACCACCTTAAAGGTGGTTCCCTTGCCCGGCGCGCTTTTCACGCTGACGGTGCCGCCGTGTCCGTCAATTATACTATGCGTTATGGTTAAACCTAAGCCCGTTCCTCCATATTTAGTGGTAAAGAACGGTTCAAATAACTTATTTAACTGCTCCTTGCTCATTCCGCATCCGGTATCGGTAAAAGAAATTACTACATCCTGCAGTTCGCCTTCCGAAATTTTGCCTTTTCCCATTTCGATGGTGAGGCTGCCCCCGCCCTGCATGGCCTGAATGGCATTCAGGATGAAGTTTGAAAACACCTGTGACAGCTGCGCCGCATCCGCAATAATTTCGGGCACTTCTTCAAATTTTTTCACCAATTCAATTTTGGCGGACTCAAGCTGATTAGAGAAATAATCCAAATTTTCTTCTAAAATCAATTCGATCTTAACTTTTTCAAACTTGGGGGCGGAAGCGCGGGCAAAACCTAAAAGATTTTCTACAATCCGGTCAATGCGGGATATTTCTTTGGGCATGATTTCCTGAAACTTACCTCTAAATTCATGGTCTTCAAATTTAAGCGGCATCAATTGTGACAAAACTTTCATGGATGAAAGCGGATTTTTAATTTCGTGGGCCATTCCCGCCGCCATCGTCCCCAGCGCCGCCAGTTTATCGGATTGTCTGACTTTATCTTCTAACTCTTTAAGTATGGTTAAGTCGTCTAAGGTCAAAAGCACGCCCATTTTTTTGCCGCCACTATCCCGCAGCAGGGTTGCCGAAACCGCCACCGGCACAAACCCTTTATGCGGGTTTGAAATATCCGCTTCGATGCGCAAATTACTTCTGCCGCGCAAAGCCTTTTCTACTAATGTGGAAATTACTCCGCCCGCCCCGCACACTTCTTCACAGGTTTTTCCGATTACCTGTTCCGGTAAAAACCCGGTAATGCGTTCGGCGGTTTTATTAAAAGTTATAATATGGCCCCGGAGATCAGTAGTTAAAACTCCACTCGACATTGATTGCAAAACGTCCTCGTTATAATTTTTCATGTTTAAGACTTCTTCGTAGAGGCGGGCATTATCTAAAGCCACCGCAATTTGCGCGGCTAAAACCGAAAATAAAGCCAGATCTTCGGTAGTAAAAACATCTCCCGACTCCTTGTCTCCTACCGTAATACAGCCGACTAATTCGTCCTTAGAAATAATCGGCACCCAGACTACCAGCTCCAGGCGGGACATTTCTTCTAAAGCTTTCTTTAAGACCGCTTGTTTATGCACCAACTTGGCCGAACGCGGAGATACCGGGAGGTCTCTTTCTAACTCGTACGAAACTAATATTTCGCGGTTAGCTTTTAGTAATTCGATGGTAGGGTTAGTGGCCTCGATCTCAATTTTTATGTATTTTTCACTGCCCGGAACCGAGGGGGGCGATGCGCTTTTAAATTTATCTTTCCGCGGATCATAGAGTAAAAATGAAATTTCCTTGACGCCCACTACTTTAACAAAAACATTTACGATCAGGGCCGAAATTTCTTCGAGCCGCAGGATGGATGCAATTTCCTGGCTTACTTTTTGCAAAGTTTTCTGATAATCGTAGCGTCCCCGAAAAAAGAAGCGCGCGGTAATGTCCTGGAAACTGCGCACCAGGGGCTGATAGATAACCGCGATCACAATCGTAGCAAACGCGATAATATATACCGAAGAATATCCGGTAATTCTTCTGAAAAATAATTCCGAAAGCAATACGGTTGACGCATAAATGATTAATATTAGTCCGGTCGCAATAGCGTAAGCAGTACCACGCTGAATAACGATCGCAATGCTCATCAGGCGATGCCGCACAATGGCATAAGCCGTACAGGCAATGAAAATGAAAATAAAATAAGGGCCCAGGCCGGTTAAGCTGGAATTGCCAAAAAGCGGCATCACCAAGTTAGTAATTAACGAGAAGAAACTGGCGAGCAAAGACCCTAAAAACACGTAGCGGATTTGCATCTTGATGGCGCCGGTATAAATATGGTGCTTTTTGATCAAAGAAGAAAAACCAATAATAAAATATAAAAGGAAATAAAGCATGTAAAAAATAAAAAGCGGACCCGGAACCACGTCGTAACCGCGCGGGGACAGCGAAACATCCCGCACCACAAATCGCAAAAGTGCGGCAACCGAAAAGAAAACGGGAACGGCTCCCCATAATAATTTCATGAACAACGGCGCCGGCTTTTTTTCCTTTGGAAAAGTGGTGGTAAAGTGCAGGAAAAACGCCGGGATAAATGCCGCTGAAGCATTGGCTAAAATCGCCCAGAACAGGGCTTGCTCGGTAGTGCCACTGGTCCAGTATCTTAATATCGACACTGACCAGGCCACGATACCAACCGTCAAACCAAAAAATGAATAGTTAACCGGGTTCCAGGGATTGCGGATTAAAACCAGCGTCCCCAAATAAAACATCGCCGCCATAATATAAAAACGCAGCAGTAAAGTTGTGTTGCCGGAAGCAATGATTGAAATTGATCCAACTAACACAATTAAAGCGGCTAAAATCGAAACGCCCCACGCAACAAAATCAGTGATATTTAACAGTTCATGCTTAATGATGGCGTAAGTTACAAACCCTGCCAAAACCAAGGTAAACGGAGGGCCCGAAACAAATAGAAACGACATGCCCAGCAGAGGAAGAATTAAACTGACAATTACTCCCAGGATTCCCGAAATTAAAGCTCCGCTTAAAACGTAAGCTAACTGTAATTTAGCCTTATCTACCGCCTGGCGGTACTTCCAGATTAAAACAGCAATGCCGGCAAAAAAGTAAATGATAAAGTAAACCGTAAATAAAGGATAAACCGGCCCGAAAATAGGCTTAACCGTAAACGGAATCAGTCCTTCCACCACCACGGCTTTAATCATCAGACCTGAGAAAATCGAAATAATGGCAAAGACCCAACCCGGCAGCAGCACAACCATTTGCAGCCACTTTGCAATTTTTTGTTTCTCACTCGGAAAAATTAAAGAAAAATAGAGAAAATATCCGGCTAATAGTGACGATCCCACCGGAGTAAAGCGCCGCGCCATCAGTACCCAGTCGGGCGTAGTAACGTTTTGAAAAATATAAAAGGACAGCGTCCAAAGCGCAACGCAAAATAAAAAAGCGGCAAAAGAACGATTAGATTGATTTTTCTTGTTCCAGAAGAAAATAAAGATGCCAAGCCCTACATATATAATAAAGGTGAGCATCAGGATATGGTTATTCAGAGATAATAATCCTTGCATGGCATGCTAAGTATAAGACTGAATACACAAAAGGTCAATAAAGGCTAAAAGTTATCCTTGAGGCGTGTTTTTGGTGATGATTACCTGGCCGGCATAAGCATCTGGATCAGTAATTCTGGGGACAAATCTAGCTTGACTAAGTTCGCGCGCAATTCCCAATTCATTAAAGGTGGCATATTCGCCGGCGGCCATGCCGCTGACCAGCTTTTTAGATTGATCGGCTGCAATTAAAAGGTCTCCCAAGTTCGCAAATACCTTGGCAAAGGTAGCCACGGCCGCAGTTAAAGGCATGTAGCCTAAATTCAAATAGTTCTGATAAACCATGGATCGATGTGCAGAAAAAATCGCAGTGGTGTCATATCCCTCTTTTTCAACGGCTAAAACAAAAATCCCGTCCGGTCTTAAGATGCGTCTAATTTCCGCATAAAGTGTTTCGCGATTTCTGATATAGGTCCATAAATTAGCACCGCAAACCCGGTCTACGCTGTTATCCTCAAACGGAAGAAAACCAAGTATATTATCCGGTCGATCAATATTAACCTCAAGGATTCTTGCGTCGGGATTTTTTTCGCGGTGGATGGCATTTGCTTCCGGAGAGGAATCAATGGAGTAAACCTCCGCCCCTCTTTGCTTAACTTGTAATGTCAGATTTCCCGTCCCGGCACCTAAATCTACTACCGTCTCGCCGCCGCTAATATCTAACAAATCAGCAACTCTGGTCAGTTGATCTTTATAAGGAACAAAAGTAGCCGTGGTTCGATCATAAATTTGCAGATAGGTAGCAAAATCTACCTCAGCTTTCTTGCCGATCAGTCTTTGCATCCAGGGGCGCTTATTGGCGGCAACCTGAACGGTATACTTCGCGAGTTCATATATAGGTCGGGCAATTTTGCACTCGCGGCTTAAAGCCTGGCGCAAAGCCGGCATGACATCCGGGCGCGGATCCCGGTACCAGTTGCGAACTCTTCTAGCTAATCCTACTTTGGGCATTATAAACTCCTCTTTCCGAATATATATCGGCATATCGCGAGAAAAATTTCAGGTTTTGCAGGATATTTTTTTGAGGATTTTAGCCGCGGGCCATGTCTTGTTCGAGGGATTTGAGCTCATCTTTAGTATTAACGCCAATCGCCTCCCGCTCGTCCCCGGTCTGGTAAGCAAAAACCGGCTGCCCTTCGGATTTTAAAAGAGCGATGGTATCCGTGATGTAATATTCTTTTTGGGCGTTCTCAGGGGTAACTTTTTGGAGCGCTTTAAATAATTGTTCGGCATTAAAGCAAAAAGTTCCGGTGTTGACTTCGTTAATTTTCAATTCTGCAGGTGTAGCATCTTTTTTTTCAACAATTTTTTCAATGCGCCCTTCTTTGTTTCTGATAACCCGGCCAAAAGCGCCCGGTTCGTCGACTTTAGCAGTTAAAACGGTGGCACTCGATTTATGTTTGCGGTGAAAATCTACCAGGTTTTTAAGGGTTGCTTCTTTGATCAGGGGCATATCTCCGTTCAGCACTAAAATCTCGCCCTTAAAATCTTTTAAGCACGGCTGAGCCTGCAAAACCGCGTGTCCGGTGCCCAGTTGTTCATCTTGTTTCGCAAATTTTACCGGATAATCCTTAAAATATTCCTGAATGTCTTCCTTTTTATAACCAACTACGATGCAGATTGTTTCCGGAGATAGTTTTTGTACCGTTTCGATTACATATTGCAGTAGAGGCTTACCCAAAACTTTATGAAAAACTTTCGGCAGGTCGGATTCCATCCGGACCCCTTTTCCCGCCGCTAAAATCACTGCTGCCAAGCTCATTTTACACCTCGAATTGGGGTATTATAGTGTGTTTAAGACCAGCATTCAAGGAATGGGCCAAAGTTGAAAAAATATTTACACCCTTCAGTAAGTAGAGTACAATACTAAAAATGGCACTACCAAAATTTGATGTTAATAATTTAAGAGCACTTTTTTCTGCTAGTGACTTTTTTGTTGCCTTGCTCCTGGTAAGTATTATCGCGCTGATGATTATTCCACTCCCGCCAGCAGTTTTAGACATACTGATTACCACCAATATTGCTTTTTCGCTGACCATTCTTTTGGTCGCCATGTATTTAAAAGAGCCGCTGGAATTTGCAGCGTTTCCTTCGGTTCTTTTGGTTATAACTCTTTACCGGCTATCTCTCAACATTGCGGCCACGCGGCAAATTTTGCTAAACGGATACGCCGGAGAAGTAATTATGGCTTTTGGAAATTTCGTGGTATCCGGAAATTACATTGTAGGCGCCATTATTTTCTCAATCATTACTTTAGTTCAATTTGTAGTTATCACTAAAGGTTCGGAGCGAGTCGCCGAAGTTGCCGCCCGCTTTACCTTAGACGCCATGCCCGGTAAACAAATGAGTATCGACGCCGATCTTAATGCCGGATTAATTGACGCGGCCGAAGCACGCACCCGGCGGCGAAAAATCGAGCAGGAAGCTACATTCTTCGGATCGATGGACGGTGCGAATAAGTTTGTCAGAGGAGATTCGATCGCCGGCATTGTGATTGTATTGATCACCATCATCGGGGGGATTTTAGTAGGCTGGCTGCAAAGAGGCATGGGAATCATGGAGGCGCTCCAAACCTACGCCCTGCTGACCGTTGGAGACGGACTGGTAAACCAGGTCCCTGCACTTTTAGTTTCAATTGCCGCCGGTTTAGTTATTACTAAATCCGCATCTGAAATGAGCTTAGGAACTGATGTTGCCGCACAGCTTTTCCGGCAGCCCAAAGCTTTTGCTTTTGTCTGTTTAATTTTAGGCCTCTTTGCCATTGTCCCGGGGCTGCCTACCGTTCCGTTTTTGATTTTATCGGTCATGGCCGGAGTTGCCGCTTTAGTTTTAGTACAAACTAAAGCCAAACGGGATGAATCTTCTTTAGTATCAGAGGAAGTAACCGCCAAAGATGTTTTGAAAAGACCGGAAAGTATTTTAGGCACATTGGGGTTAGATCCTTTAAGTTTAAAAACCGGCCGCAACCTAATTCCTTTAATCGACCCCGCCCAAAAAGGAGCCCTGCTTGAGCGCATTACATTAATTCGTTATCACATTGGTCAGGATTTAGGCTTTGTAATTCCCGGGGTTAGGGTCATGGATGATTTAAGTCTTCCGCCCAACCAATATGCAGTTGAAATCAGGGGAACCAAGGTGTCCGTCGGCGAAGCTTATCCTAACCATCATCGGGTAACCGTGCGCTACTCCAAATTAAAACAAAAAAATATTACCGGTATCGAAGGCAAGGATCCTTTAACCAACGAACCGGTTACCTGGGTTCCCGACGAAGAACTCCCCACTCTGCAAAAATTAGACATTCCGGCCGAAAATCCGGTGGATGTAGTCTCCAATCACTTTACCGAAATTGTTAAACGTTATGCCGACGAAATTATGACCCGGCAAAATGTGCAGTCCTTAATCGAGTTGGTTAAAAACACCAATGCCGCGATCGTAAGAGAACTAATTCCCGACATGTTATCTTTAGGCCAGGTTCACAAAGTACTGCAGCTTTTGGTTCGTGAGCGGGTATCGATCCGCGACCTTTCCACTATACTTGAAAGACTCGCCGATTACGCTCACCTGTCCCGCGATATCAACGTTTTAGCCGAATATGTGCGGCAATCTCTAGCCCGACAAATCTGCGAAGATTACACCGACAAAGACGGCGTAATTACGGTGGTAACGATCGACCCATCACTGGAAGAAACCATGATCGGCTCTATTCATCAGTCCGAATATGGGTCATTTTTAGCCCTGGATCCCAGTGTCGGCGAAAAAATCCTGGTGCAAATTTCAAATAACGCCTCAAACTTTAAACGCATGAAGCTATCACCCGTAATTTTGTGTTCACCACGGCTCCGTCCGCACTTCAAACGCTTTATCGAACGCAGTTTCCCGGATGTAGCGGTCTTGTCGTACAACGAAATCGTTCCGCAGGTAAAAGTTCAGTCCATTGGAATGATCAGCCTGGATTAGGAAAATAATTGAAAATAAAGTGAAATTTTTTTGAAACTCGCACGATAATGAAGTAGAAAGAAAAAGAGAGAAAAATCATGTTAAATTGGTCACAAAAAAACTTTAACCGCGGTGAAGCCGCTAAGGAAACTTTCCTGAAGAATTTTCTTAACGTACAGCCTTTTGAAGAAAGAAAAAGCAAAAAGCTTTACCCCAAAAAACCTGCTAACCGCGACGTCTTTGAAAAAAGGCTCGAAGACCTCTTAAGCCCTTCTCTTTCCGCTAAGGAACTCATCGAAAATATCGTCAGAGCCGCCCTCGAAGTCGAATTTGGCTCTACCTTTACTTTAAGTCGTGGGTTTGATAAAATGACTGGTGCTATTGCGGATGCAGTGGTTACCAATCCCGAACTCAGACGACAAGCTTTGGCCATTGCCAGCTTATACATTTCAAAGAAGGATGCCCAAAGCAACTAAAAGGTGAAGGATACAGAGTGTCATCCAGCAAAAGAATACAAGGAAAACCCGTTAATATTTCAGCCCGATTAGGTCAAGTTGCTACTGCAATGCCAATTGGGATCCCCTCGGTATTAAAACGTTTTTGGAAATTCACCCGCGATATGGCGCAACGCTTTAACAAAAACTTACTCAAAGACCGCGAAGGTGAATTTTTAAAAGTAATCGAAAAAGATTTTAAGAACCGTTAGGTTAGGAGACTTGCCTTGCCAAGCCGCAAAGAAACTGAAGACCGCATTATTAAAATTTTAAGAGAACATTTTTTAAAATACTCGGACGAAGTAGTTGAAAAGTATAAAAATCAGATTCAAGCTGCCGTCAAATGGTACGTTAAGGGACTGCCCCGCCACATCGCCACGTCCGAATCCGACGATTTAACTTCCGAAGCCCGCATTGCATTTGTGGACGCGCTAAAAACCTGGGATCCCCGCAAGGGAGATCTTTGGCCTTATGTTTCGTTTCGCTTAAAGGGTGCGATGCAGGATTATTTAAGAAAAAGAGGCACCGATCCGGTCGCCGGATTATACGAATGGATTACATCGGCCGCTAACGTTTACATGGCCTTCAACAAACAAATCATCTATCACGATAAAATCGACCAAATGCTGCACGTCGATTACGCCATGAAGGTTTTAGACGAAAAAGAAAGAAAAGTAATTAAAGGGTATTATAAACACGACAAAACATTTAAACAAATTGGCAAAGACATTGGCCTTTCGGAGTCTCAGGTATCAAGAATTTGCAAAGAAGCCACCGCTAAAATGAAACATGCCTTAACCCGACATCAAAACGTAGCTACCGCAGAAGAACCTTCTTAAAAATTATCAAGCACCGCTAGAGAGGCAAACCCAACGTTATCGGATACATCGCTTTGGATATAATCATGGGTACTGCCCCGAGCTAATTCAACAACTTTTGCCCGCTCGAGGCCATCTCCTAATCCAAGAAAAGCCGCAATTGCATTTCCGCTGCAGCAGGGCTGTCGAATATCTTCGACAAATTCAGTTCGCCCATAATAAACCGTATCCCAAAAATATTTAAGCATGCCTTCCCGGTTAAGCAAGCCAATCTGCGCAATGGTTCGCTGGTCCACCCTTTGGGTTATATCTTTATTGTGTCCGTGGCATAAATCTGCCGTCGCAATCAGCATAATCCGGCCAAAATCATCGCCTAGCCTAGCTACCCTTTCCCCAACCATCGCACTTCTTTGCCAATTTATATGATGATTTTCAAAATAATCCAATATGATCGGAGCAATTTCAATTTCATAATCCAGCGCTCGCGAAATTGCGGAAAGCCATAAAAGCTGAACTTCCATGGAATTTTGTCCTTCAAACATATCAACTGAATTATGAGCAGGAATTCCACAAACCGCATCCAGCAGGTCAAAATTAACTCTCAGATCTGCCAAAGGCATGCGGTAATGCGTAAAATTAGGCGCGTGGATTCCTTCTTGTCTGGGTTCCGCTTTCTCATTATGGTTCATTGAAACCACTACTACTTTATCCGGGCGAATATCTCTAATTACTGAATAAGCATGGGCTTGTACTCGGGCGCCGTCACCCCGGGGCTTAACGTGTGGCGCTAATACTCCGCGCGGGTCTCCTCTCCAGCTGTGCCTATCTATGCGTGCACTTTCGAGATGTCTTCCCAAACGCTCCGCTAAACCTTGCGGATCACGATAGTCTCCACAATAGCCACCACAACTAGCTTTTTTATAAGCTGTCGCAGCTGGTCTTTTAATTAGTACTCGGCCGTGTCCCAAAATAGCCTCCAGATTGAAAGAGTCACTATATTGTTATCGTCTAAATTGAGTAAAAATTTCACATATGGTAAAATTATTTGCTTTGGATCCTTTAAATATGCGGGAGTAGCTCAACGGTAGAGCTTTTGCTTCCCAAGCAAAAGGTTGCGGGTTCGATCCCCGTCTCCCGCTTTTTGGCGCGGTACCCAAGTGGTAAGGGAGCGGTCTGCAAAACCGCGATGCGTGGGTTCGACTCCCACCCGCGCCTCCACTTTCATATATATGGGCGCATAACTCAGCGGTAGAGTACTTGCTTGACAGGCAAGGAGTCAGAGGTTCGATCCCTCTTGCGCCCACCATCTTCCCCTAAGCATATGCATATTTCTTGTTCTGCAATTCAAACACCTGGACCCTGCTCGCTTGCTCATAAACTCGCACACACTTGTCACAACAAAGTAATAATCAGTACAGGCTCAAACAACACGAGACTACGCTCGCAGGGGGTATTTGAATTGCTGAATACCGATTTATCCGCATATGCTTTTAGAATACATGTACCGCAAGAGGGTTAGAAAAAGTTAACCGGAGTCGTAGGCGAGCGATCTTTTATTTTTACCTTAATTCATATAATAATGCGAAGCAAAATGAAAGTCGCGAGGAGAACCCTGCTGCGCCCAAGTTAATCACTCATCATCAATAAATCCTATTCTCTTCTTGGGTTTTTCGGAAGGGAGTTCTATAAGTTTTTTAATCGTTTCAACTATTAATTGAATCTCACCATCATGCCCCTTAACTTTTTGTTCAAGTTGATTCAGCTTACTAGTTAACGCCTTATGGCTGGATATGATTTGTCTAAGCTTCACAAAAGCCTTAACTATATAGATGCTAATTTTAATCGCGGCCTCACTTCGTAATACACTTGCTAACATAGCAACGCCATGCTCAGTAAAAGCGCAAGGTAACTGGTATGAGAATTTTAAATCCGCAAGGTGGTGACAAATTGGCACCAGCTCATCCTTCTCTTTCTTAGTTAGCTTAAACATAAATTCCTTAGGAAATCTTTCAATGTTTCTTCTAACCTGCCGATTCAAGTGCTTAGTTTCCACTCCATATAATTCGGCTAAATCCCGATCAATCATCACTTTTTGGCCTCGTATCAATAGAATCTTGTTTTCGATTCGTTCAATCGGTATTAATGTAGCTTCTTTCGACATCGTTTTGCTCCTTTCCAGGCTATAACAAGCAATTTTTTTGCCAGCAATTCTCATGAAGAAAACCGTCGAAAATGCCTTAAATATGTTGAAATTTCCAACAATAACATCCGATAACTTATTAGGAGTATCTATGCCACCTACAGGTCTAAAAAGTTTAAAAAGAATGACCCATGGGCCGCTTACTTTTCATTGGGAAAGAAAGCAGCCTCAACCCGTGCAGCCTAGAAATAATACTAGCGGCGTCATGCCGATTGATCTTCCTGAAGAAAAGCTACGCCCACAACATCTTGCTGAAATATATGATCAATTGGAAGGACAATTGCTGGCGCGCAGATATGCAGCTGAGCCTACCGCCCGATGGCAAGATATAATGCGTCCTGAGCCTTTCTTAAAACTGGCGGTGTTTTTGCATCGCCATTCGTTTTCTTTTGAAGGATTAACTTTTAGGTTTGTAACGATGTTTGAAGGTCGCGGTTTAAATCTGGGTCTGCAAGTTGCTAGAAATTCGCTTCCCGATGGAGTTACTCTTTCGGTAACTCCCCAGGAAAGAAGAAACCCAAACGATCTCTCCAACGGACAATATCATTTTTCGCCATTTGATTTAGCTATTGCAGAAAACTTTTTTAGCACCAACGCATTCGAAGGACTGCTTTGGTTAAAGATGCTGCCCCTCCCGCTCGCCAGAGGAAGGCTGGGATTACTTATTTTTGAAGTTCAAGAGGATAAACACTTTTTGGAATCCGTTCGACAACAAAGAGTGGGGAATAATCGTCTTTTTAAAATACTAAGATGGAGTAAGCATTTTCCGATAGCCGCACTTGAAGAATTGGCGCCTGGATTGGGCTTTGAGTTACTAATGGCTAAAAGTCGAGAGGATCATCTCGCTCATGTATATGACCGTCTGTTTGGAGATCGCCTCATAATGTCAGAAGAGGCACCCCTTTATTCTCGTATTTCCGGATCAGAAATTTCTTCTTATGCGCCAGCCATCGATCAAGAATCTCCATACTCGCTTCGCAACAAATATTATTGGTTATATCAAAATTGCGGTTGAATTAGATAATCTCTTTCGCTTCCTTACGCAGGCTGCGAAAACTTTTCATGACACGCTTAAACTCGGGCAGGTGGTGATCCTGAATATCATCTAATCCCGCTGCAATCTTATCTTGTAACAAGATAAAATAAGCCGGAGCTAATAGTTCCGATAATTCTAATGCTTCCAAGGCAATCGCACCCGCCTCCGCCATACCAACCAGTCGACCAGCCGCCCATTCAAGGCTTGCTGCTCTATCCTCGGCAATTCGCGGGCCGAGCCGCTGGACACGTCCCATCGCCTGCCCAACTAACTCAAACATCCGCCTTGAATCCGTAAAGGTTATAAATCTTGGCAACCCTCCTCGCTCCCATAATAGTGGAACCTCCAGAGCAATTGCCTGTCTAGATGTTTTGACATATCTTTTCATCCAATCTCGCTGCGCTGCCGTTGGCTCAACACCTTTAAGACACGGAAAGATATCTAAACGATTAGACCTTACCTCAGCATATCGATCATAAATCATGGTCATAAGAGGAAATGCTACGCAGGGGTTAGGCCTTCCTTCGTAAACCAAACAACTATTATCTTCTGCCAAAAATAAACAACAAGGATCAAACAATAAACCTAAACCAATTACAAAATCATCCGGACGTTCATCGTGAGGACCAAGATAAATATCGCCTTCTTCCATCCAAATATCCGACATGCGTCTTCCGGTATGCTGGCTAAGCGTAATGTAATCAGCTAGTATCAAGGCCGGTCGATTACTAGGATGCTCACAACACCTTGCCTCACAGCGAAACTGCTGCGGCCGGCATCGAAAACGTTGTACATTTTTTGCAGGATTATTCCTGACTTTTCCTGAGCGCATGATATGCACATCCTCCAAGAAACTATCGTACGTTACGGATTAAAATTTCACAAAATAGGTATTTTTATTCGGGCCCGCCCCTACCATTTGAGCTCACCTGCCAATCTGCGGTATAATTACCTCGCATGAAACCCAACAATTTCAAGGAAAAGCTCAAAATCGATACTAAATTTTTGTTAGAGGCCCCGCTGCTCAAGCTCATCCAACGCGCTAATCAGGTGCGTGAACAGTTTATCGGCAAAAACTTTGAGCTCTGCGGCATCGTCAATGCCAAATCCGGCCACTGCAGTGAAGATTGCAAGTTTTGCGCACAATCATCTCATCACAAAAGTGAAATATCTGTTTATCCTCTCATTGCTAAAGAAGAAATTATTGACGCGGCGCGCGCTGCGAAAACCAACGGCGCCAAAAAGTTTGGCATTGTTACTAGCGGCAACCGCTTAGATCAAAAAGAACTGGTTACCATTGCCGAAGCAATTACTGAAATTAAAAATATCGGCATAGAACCTTGCGCTTCGCTGGGAGCTTTAAGCAAAGCGGAATTAACACAATTAAAAGACGCGGGATTAACCCGTTACCATCACAACATCGAAACTTCTCCACGCTACTATTCCCAAATTGCATCCACGCACAACTTTGAAGAAAGAGTTAATACGGTTAAAGCCGCTAAAGAAGTTGGCCTTTCAGTGTGCAGCGGGGGAATTGTCGGCATGGGGGAAACCTGGCAGGATCGCATTGATATGGCAACCACGCTTAAAGAATTAGATGTAGATTCCGTTCCCATCAACA
Organism: Candidatus Margulisiibacteriota bacterium; assembly: GCA_018823125.1. Taxonomy (GTDB): domain Bacteria; phylum Margulisbacteria; class WOR-1; order JAHJIW01; family JAHJIW01; genus JAHJIW01. The sequence continues at coordinate 69,209 of JAHJIW010000017.1, forward strand.
TTTTAGTTCCGATTAAAGGCACGGCGCTTGAATCGTTGCCTCCATTATCCGGCTCGGATGCCCTGCGCACAATTTGTATTTTCAGAATTATCTTACAAGATAAAACCATAAAAATTGCCGCCGGCAGAGAAACGACACTCAAAGATTTTCAGGCCATGGGCTTTATGGCCGGCGCCAACGGCATGCTCATCGGCGGCTACCTAACGGTTAAGGGACGAACCGTAGCCGAAGACCATAAATTAATCGAAGAGGTAACCAAACTATGGAATGGATAAAAAAGTTTCTAGATAAGCAAAAAGAAAATGATCTTTTAAGAGCGCTGAACACTGCCTCCCATCGCCAAGGCGGGAAAATTCATATTAACGGCAAAGAATATTTTGATTTTTCTTCCAATGATTATTTAGGCTTATCCTCGCATCCAAAAATCATCGCGGCGGCCAGGCATGCCACCGAAAAGTACGGAAACAGCGCTTCGGCTTCGCGGCTTTTATCCGGCAATCTGGAAATTAATCATGTTTTAGAAGCAAAAGTAGCCGCCCTAAAAGGAAAAGAATCCGCCCTGATTTTTAACTCGGGTTATCAGGCAAATTCAGGAATATTTAAATCGCTGTTTTCCAAAGAGGATGCAATTTTTTCGGATCGACATAATCATGCCAGCATCATTGACGGGATTTTACTTTCCGGCGCCCAACTGTTTCGTTTTCATCATAACGACATGGGCCATCTGAAAATGCTGCTGAAAAAATATCGACATAAATACCGCCGGGCACTGGTCGTTACCGAAACTATCTTCAGCATGGACGGGGATCGTCCGCCGCTCAGTGAAATAGTTGAGCTAAAGAACAAATTTAACTGCCAGTTGATAGTGGATGAGGCCCATGCCACCGGAATTTTTGGAAAAAACGGCGCCGGCGTAGCTGAAGATGAGGGGCTTACCCACGAAATTGATATCATCATGGGCACCTTCGGCAAAGCTTTAGGAAGTTTTGGGGCTTACGTTGCAGCCTCAAAGACCATTACTGATTATTTAATTAATACCTGCCGCAGTTTTATTTATTCTACGGCACTACCCCCCGCCATCATCGCCGCCAACATTGCCAGCCTCGAACTATTAAAAGAAGAACCCCACCGCCGCAAGAAGCTGTGCGAAAAATCCCGGCTATTCCACAAATACTTAGAAAGTATTAGTCTTAAAACCAAAGGGAATTCACAAATCATTCCACTGATAGTTGGAGAATCAAAAAAAGCAGTAGCCTTGAGCCAACAACTGGAAGCCGCTGGCTTCTTTGTGCTCCCGATCCGGCCGCCCACCGTTCCTCAAGGTCAAGCACGCCTACGATTCTCGCTAACCTTCGATCATAGCGAAGAAATTATCGAAAAACTAATCAAAGAAGTTTTACAGTCATGTTTAATTTAATCAACCGCAATCAAAAAAATACCCTGGTGCTGGTCCCGGGATGGGCCTTTGACGAAAACATCTTTAATAATTTGGATTTGGATTATAATTATTTAGTTTTTGCGGGCGACAATATTGCCGCGTTCGACTCCGCCTTAAAAAAATCACTAAAAGAACATAATTTAGAACAAATCTCTTTATTAGGATGGTCACAGGGCGCCTTTGCGGCATTGGAATTTGCCGCCGATAATCCAAATTTAGTCGATCAAACCATTCTGGTTAGTTTACGTAAAAAATATAAAGCGGAAGAAATTAAGAACGTCGAAAATCTGCTGCGGCAAAACCACCAAGCCTTTCTATATAAATTTTACCAGGATTGTTTTAGTAATGAGAACTTAAGCTGGTTTAAAAAGAATTTAATGAAAAACTACCTTAATAAATTTCGGCCCGATAACTTATTAAACAATTTAACGTTGCTGGGACAAGCGGAGGTCAGCGCTCAAAAATTATGCAAAATAAAAAACTTACTCCTCATCCACGGCAAAAATGATAGAATCGCACCCGTGGATGAGGTCCGATCTTTAGTCAGTAATATGCCGCAGGCCAAGTTGATTATTATCGAAAACGCGGGTCATCTTCCATTTTTGAATAGACATTTCAAGGAAAGGCTAGCCAATGGATAAGGAAACCATACAAAAAAACTTTTCGAAATCCGCCGCACATTATGATAACTATGCCAATATTCAAAAGTTGGTGGCCAGTGAATTACTAACCAAACTGGACGGTACGGGTTATTCTAATATTTTAGAGATTGGCTGCGGCACCGGAATTTATACCTCACTACTGCAAAACCGGTTCCCGCAGGCTCAAATCAGAGCCATTGATTTTTCTCCGGAAATGACTAATATTGCTAAGGCTAAGCTAGACAACATTAAATTTATTACTACCGACGGGGAATTAGCAATTCTGGATGAATCCTTCGATCTGATTTCTTCAAACGCCTGTTTTCAATGGTTTGAAGATTTAAAGGCGGCACTGGCCAGATATAAATTCATGCTAGAAAAAGACGGCGCGTTGCTGTTTTCAATTTTTGGCCCGTTAACTTACTTCGAACTGCACGCCTCACTGCAGGAATTATCCAAGAAAAAACTTCCGCTCGCTGCATCTGCCTTTATTGATAAAGATGAGCTGATCGAATTACTGGGCGAAACGTTTAGCGATTTCACGATCGAAGAAAAAATAATTACCGAAAAGCACCCCACCCTCAAGTCCCTGCTCAGTAAAATAAAATATACCGGAACCAGAGGCAACGGGATCGAGGGTCAACCGTTAGGCCCCATGGCATTAAGAAAACTAGAAAAAATATATAAATCCAATTTTAAAAAAATAACTGCATCGCACCACATTTTTTACTGCAAGGCCAAAAAATGAAGCAAGCCTTTTTCATTACTGCCACCGACACCGAAGCTGGAAAAACGGTTGTAGCTGGATTATTAGCCAATTTTCTGGATAAAAAAGGATATCAGACTACCACGCAAAAATGGATTCAGACCGGTGCTGCCAATGGAGCGAGCGATATTGATCTTCATCAGGAGTTTATTGGTAAGCCGGCCAAAGCCAGCGCGTTACGTGTACCCTATACATTTAAATTCCCCGCTTCCCCACACCTCGCCGCCGACCTGGAAAAGAAAAAAATAAAACCAGCGCATATTAAAAAATGTTTTAAAGATTTAACCAAAACCAACGATTATGTAGTAGTGGAAGGCATTGGAGGAGCCCTGGTCCCCTATAATCACAAAAATTTTGTAGTGGATATTGCTAAAGACTTGGCCCTGCCAACAATTATTGTGGCTCCCAATAAATTAGGAGTTATTAATCATTTACTGTTAACTATTGAAGCTTTAAAAAAGCGTCAAATAAAAATTCTGGGGGTCATTTTTAATCAAATTCCTAAAGAAAAGAAAAACATTCAAGCCGACAATCCGCGCATCGTGGCTAAAGTAAGCGGAGTAAAAGTTTTAGGCACCCTCCCCTGGACCAAAAACAAACCAACGCTGCGTCGCGCATTTGCATCTATCGGAAATAAAATACTAAAGGAAATTAATTAATGAAAAAGCAAAGCAAATGGATTAAGCAAGATCTCAAATATAACTGGCATCCCTATACCCAAATGAAAGAGTGTGAAAAGCTTCCTCCCATTTTGATCGAAAGCGCCCAGGGCATTAAATTATTCGATGAAAATGGAAAATTTTACTACGACACCATCTCCAGTTGGTGGTGTAATGTTCACGGGCACAATCATCCAATAATTAAAGCGGCGATTAAAAAACAATTAGATACTCTCGAGCACGTATTATTTGCCGGGTTTACTCATAAAGGCGCCATTCAACTAGCAGAGCAGCTAGTTTCCATCACGCCCAAAAGTTTAACCCGCGTTTTCTTTTCGGACAACGGCTCAACCGCAGTGGAAACCGCATTAAAGATGTCCTTTCAGTACTGGCAGAACACCGGCAATAAAGAAAAGATAAAATTTGTAGCTCTGGATTCTGCTTATCATGGTGATACGGTTGGGACAATGAGTATTTCCGGCGTCGATCTTTATAACGAAGTGTTTTCACCGCTTTTTTTGAGGAGCTTTATGGTTCCCACCCCTAATTGCTATCGCTGCCCCGCCGGACAAAATAGAAAGTCCTGTAAAATTGACTGTTTAAAACAATTAGAAACTCTGCTTAAACATAAAAATCGCGAAATTGCCGCTTTAATATTAGAGCCGCTGGTTTTAGGAGCGGGCGGAATGATCGTTTACCCTAAAGAATATCTAGCTAAAGCCGCCAAGTTAGCCAAAAAATATAACGTACACTTAATTTTAGACGAAGTCGCTACCGGATTTGGCAGAACCGGAAAAATGTTTGCCGCCGAACACGCTAACGTTCAACCGGATTTCATGTGCGTATCAAAAGGCATTACCGCCGGCTACCTTCCGATGGGAGCGACCTTAACTACCGAAAAAATTTATAAGGCCTTTTATGCGGACGTCGAAAAACGCAAAACTTTTTATCACGGCCACACTTATACCGCCAATCCCTTAGCCTGCGCCGCCGCCCTGGCTAGCCTGGAGGTATTTAAAAAAGAGAAAACGCTGTCGCGCGCCCAAAAATTAATCCCCTTCTTTCATCAAGAATTAGAAAAATTTAAAAACTTATCAATCGTCGGAGATGTAAGGGCACTAGGAATGATCGGGGCGCTAGAGTTAACCAAAGATAAAATCAGTAAAGAAATTTACAAGGAAGGTCTCAAGCAAAATCTACTCCTGCGTCCGCTGGGGAAGGTTATCTATTTCTTTCTGCCGTTATGTATTAAAAAAGAGGAAATCAAGCTGGTATTGGATAGAACTTATAACCTCATCCATGCTTACGATCACTAGCCTTCGCTTTCTTCCTCAACAAATTTTCCAGATGGTATTCCTGAAAATGTTGGCCGATCCAATACTTTTTCGGCAACGGAAGCGCCAAATCCTCCACCAATTGCGATATGAAGCAATTGAAAGAAATCCGGATCCCTACGCGTAAATAAATCGAGGCCGCGAACCGTAGCCGCCACCGCATCATTAATTAAAATTACCGGACAATCCTCTTTAAGTCTGGTTCGAATATCATCCTCCAAGCTTGGCCCATAGTATGGCCACAGCGGAATTGATCCTCCTCCGGAAATGACCATTCTTTGTGTAGGATCCTTTTCGCTGCTTACTACTCTTCCCGGAATTACTAAAGCTACCGGTCTTGCAATATGATCACCAATTCTATTGCGGTTTATGATGTCGGCAATAGTATCAATCACTAAATTACGGTGCCCGACCCTTTCTTCGTGGGTTACATCCGCCGGCAGTTCAAACTCGTATTTAAACCCAGCAGGCATCGGCAGCGGTTTAACATGATCTACCACGTCAGTTTCGGTTCTCCCAACCCCATAGAAAAGCCCGTATTTGCCAACGCCGATTACCAGCAAGGGCCGATGGTCTACCAAGTCGGGGAATTTCTTTTTCACAAAAAGATGCCCCCCGGCTAACCAACTGCTGACCCCCGGTGACTGCAATAGTTTAATATTGTTGCTTTCCAAAAATGCTAAACCGCGGGCAATCGCATCTTCTCCAATATGATTAATCATGGCTCCGTTTAAAAAGACCGCTTCGGATCCCCGCGTAATCCCCTCGGGAACCAAGTTATCGCAGAAAGCGTCCAGCTCTCTTTGGTTTCCGACCAAAAGATCCCGGATTACAAATCCTAATAAAGTTGGATAAAGTTCACTAACCCGTATGTCTGCCCCACCGATGCTAACCGTACGCCCTTCTTCATGCGCAATTGTCGTCAAAAGGTCCATCGCCAAACCTAAAAATTTACTAGGATTGAGCGGGTTGCGAACCTGCATCCCACCCATCTCCATCGGAATAATGCTGAAATCCGAACCATTGACCGGAACCGTTTCAAAAATATTGATCGGGCCGCCTTCGTGCCAGCCAACTTTATCTGGAAATTCTTTAGCATCAAAGTCAGCAATGGTTACATATTGTCCCATTCTTTGTGTGCGCTCGCTAAATTCTCTAAGTTCAAGATGTAAATTAGTAGGAATAGTTGGAAACGCAACTGCAAAGACACCGCTACGAGGAATTCTTACTGCAAATTGGTCATTAACTCGGATCTGTGGCAAATCTGCACGCGACGGAGCTTTGCCGGACAACTTAAAGCCTTTTAGAACTCCGCGCAAAACAAAGCCTCGGTCGGTAGTTCCCCACATATTAACGTTAATGCTGCGTTTTTTTGATACCGGAATAGCGGTATAGGTACGCAGGGTATTTGATCCTCTAGGCATTCTTTTTCTCCTTTAGCGCCGTCCAGGTACTTGAACTGCACTCCCTTTCTTATCGACATTACGCTTAAGAAATTTCACTTTTTCAACCAAGTTTTTCGACTAAGAAATGTGATATAATAAGAAAGATGCCAATTCAGGAAAAAGCTAAAATACTTGATATTCGCGAACTTGCTGAAAATCATTTCAAAATTACGCTTCTTTCAAAATATATTTCAACTAACGCGACCGCCGGTCAATTTGTTAACGTAAGAATTTCCGAAGAAACTTCGCCATTGCTGCGTCGCCCTTTTTCGATTTATAATTCCGAGCCCCAAAAAGAGCTGATCGAAATCTTATTTGACGTAGTAGGCGAAGGCACCAAAATGCTATCCCTTAAAGAAGTAAATGAAGAGTTAGATATTTTGGGGCCGTTAGGAACCGGCTTTGAAATCCCCACGGACAAAAAAATGGCAATATTAGTCGGCGGCGGAATCGGAATCGCACCCCTTTTATTTCTGGCCAGAGCATTAAAAGGAAAAATTCCGGCGGTTTATGTCATTATCGGAGCTCGCGATAAAAAACATCTCATTGATAAAAAAGAATTTGACGCTGCCAAATGTCAGGTTTTAACTTGTACTGATGACGGTTCAGCCGGAAAAAAGGGATTAGCGCCCGATTTCATGCTACCCATCCTCGAAGAATCAAAATCAATCGATAAAGAAACTATTATTTACGCCTGCGGACCTAAACCCATGCTCAAAGCTTGCGCTGAAATTGCCGAGCAGTATAAAATTCCGGCACAGCTTTCGATGGAAGAGAAGATGGCCTGTGGAATTGGGGCTTGCATGGGCTGCGTAATTAAGACAAAATCAGGGTACCAGAAGGTTTGCGAAGATGGCCCCGTATTTAAAGCTGAAGAAATTATTTGGGAGTAAAGATGGCAATTAATTTAGCTGGAATCGAAATGAAAAACCCGGTCATGGTGGCTTCCGGAACCTATGGCTACGGAAAAGAATTTGCGGATTATACCGATTTAAACAAATTAGGCGCGTTAGTTACTAAGACCGTTACTTTAAAGGCGCGCGAAGGTAATCCCCCGCCCCGCATCTGCGAAACCCCCTCCGGCATGCTCAATACCATTGGATTACAAAACCCCGGAATCGAAAAATTTTTAAAAGAAGCGATCCCTTTTCTTAAAAAACTAAAAATTCCGGTAATTATTAACATCGCCGGCGAAACGATTGAAGAATTTGCCGAACTGGCCAAAATTTTAGAGAAAGAAAAAGTAGTCAAAGGCATCGAAGTTAATGTTTCCTGCCCTAACGTTAAATCCGGCGGCATGGCTTTTGGCTGTGATCCGGATTTAGTATCAAAAATTACTAAGTCGGTAAAAAAAGCTGTTTCCGCTCCGGTAATTGTAAAACTTACTCCTAATGTTACGGATATAACTTTAATTGCTAAAGCGGCAGAGGCGGCCGGCGCAGATGCGATTACAGCTATCAATACGGTGCTGGGCATGTCCTTTGATTTAAAAACCGGCAAACCAAAGCTCTCGCGGGGTGTGGGCGGCCTATCCGGGCCCGCTATTCGCCCCATCGCCGTAAGATGTGTCTGGCAGATTGCTCAAGCCGTAAAAATTCCGGTGATTGGGGTGGGTGGAATTATGACTTCGGATGATGCAAAAGAGTTTTTCCTCGCTGGAGCTAAAGCAGTTCAGGTTGGCACGGCTAACTTTGTGGATACGGAGGCGGCGGTGAAGGTGGCGGCAGGATTAAAGTAGTCAATTACTGCAATTTCTCTCCCTTTTGGTCGATAAACATACATGCAAGCCCCAAAAGTTTATTACGTTCACAAATACGAAAGACAACCCGCGAGCCAACAACGCGATAAAAAAAATCGGCGTAATTGGCACGCTAGGGTAGTGACCGATCGCGGTACGGTTAACATGCGGATTAGTGATATCCCGCACTTAGTCGATCCCGCATCTTTCCATCGTTTTACCGACTACTATCTAGGTCATCCAAACGCCGGAGAATATATTGAAAGTATTCCGCAGGCTTTGGACAGATTAAATCGCGATAGTGAATCTTACAATATTGATGCCTTAACCAAACGATTAAATCAAAGCGAAGCATATAGAGAAAAAGCTTTGTGCACCTGTTTTGCAATGTCGGTCTGGGCTCATTTTCATGGTATTAATACTATATGGAATCCTATGGACGCGTTAGATATGGTAGCTTTGGTATCGCGTTTTCATATGAAATTATTTGATTTTGTCTACATAAGTCAATTACAGGCCAATAATGGTATTAGTAGAACCATCCAAGGGAACCATTTAGAAGAGTTGCCTCACCTCGGAATGATCGTCCAATTAAATCAGAGAAGAGAAATAATCCATGCCGCAATCGTTATAGAAGAGCCCGGAGGAAAAAGATTTGTTTGGGAGAAATCGCTTCGTCGATCAGTAGTTAAAACGCCTGCCGCTCATTGGAGTTTTTTAGAACAGGAAACTGCTTTGACATTGTTTTTAGACTTTAGTGTTGCGGGCTATCTTTTCTCAGATACTATGATTGATCCAATTATGTCAGGGGGGAGTGGCCCACAAATTCCTACTTCTGACACTTAGGGCAATAATAGGTTCCTCTTTGTCCGAGGGAAATGCGTTTAACCGTGCCGCCGCAACGATAGCATTTTTCGCCCTTACGGGAATAAACTTTTAATTTAAACTGAAAACTACCCTCTTCCCCATCCGAATCAACGTAACTATCCACCGAAGTCCCCCCACTACCAATCGACTTAAATAAAACTTTTTTAATATTACTATGTAATTTTTTTGCTTCCGCCCGGGTGACCCGATGCGCTTTCCTTAAGGGGCTAATTCCTGACATAAAAAGGGATTCAATCGCGTAAATGTTGCCTATCCCGGAAATAAAGCTTTGGTTTAAAAGCAAAGCCTTAACATTGCCTTTTCGTTTATTTAATCTCTCCCAAAATTTTTCAAAGGTAAATTCAGGAGAAAGCGGCTCCGGCCCCAATTTTGCATCTAATTTTTCAATATATTTATCGTTTACAATGCGAATCTCACCAAAAAGCCGGGCATCGATATAATACAGGAAGGTGCCGTTTCTAAATTTGATAAACCATTTAACATATTTAATATCTTTATCCAATTTGTGGCGATAAACCAGGCCTCCGGTCATTCCTAAGTGCACTAATAAATAATCGCCATCATTTAGTGCAATAATTATATATTTAGCGCGGCGGACAATACTTTTAAAAGAGCGGCCGGCAAGTTTTTTAATGAAGCTTGGCGCAGAAATTCCAGTTAATATGCGGCGATCGATAACTTTTACCGAAGAAATCTTCTTTTTTAATATGCGCGGGCGCAAACCATTAACGATAGTCTCAACTTCGGGTAATTCCGGCATAAATAACTTTTAAATATCCTTAAATTTGGAAATAAAGCGGTCGAAAAATCCGCCGAGCAACACTAAAACCCCAAGCAATGCGATCACCGGACGCAGTCCCCACACATCTGCCAGCTTGCCAAACAACACCACCGGAAAAGTAAACGCAGAATTAATAATCATGTGCTGAACCCCAAATACTCTGCCCCGAATATCGGGCGGAACATGTTCATGCAAAATGGTTTGCAGCGGTGCGGTGATAAAAGCATTACCTAAGCCCAACACAAAAATAAGGACCAACACAACCCACAGGTTTTCTGTGTTGGCCAAAAGCAGCAACACCACTCCGGCAGAAAGAAACCCAAAGGTTACCAGCCAACCCTTCTTGAAATAATGACTATAATGCCCCAAAAATAAAGCTCCCACCACCATTCCAATTCCCGCCGAAAATACTAAATAGCCAAAGTTTTCGGCACCAATTTTAAGTACTTGTTCCGAATAACTTACTGCCAAAAGACTGATGGTTGCTAAAACCGAAGTAGCAAAAAGCATTTTCAATAAAGCGTACGAGACCACCGGCTTAACAAAAATAAATTTCAGCCCGGCAATTAATTCTTCGAAAAGCGCCGCCACGCTGATTTTTTTATGGACGGGACGATGCTGTATAGTGAGTAAAAATGTTGCCGCGGAGGATATGAAATGCAGTATCGCCGCAAAGATCAAAACAAAAATATTGCCAAAAAAAGTAGTCAGTGGAGCCGCCAGACCAATACCAATAATCGAAGCCCCCATTAAGGTCATCATAAAAAGCGAATTCGCGGCAATCAGATCGCGTTTTTCAACAATGCCGGGGATACAGGCGGTTTCTGCCGGAGCAAATACCTGGGTGAAAGAAAAAACAACAAAACTGATTAAAAATACAAATATAATCGATTGATCTACAAATGGAATTATCGCCAGAATTAAAAGCCCTCTAAATAAGGCCGAGATCACCATTAATATTTTACGGTCAAAGCGATCTACTAAAACGCCCGCGCCGGGACCAAATAAAACGGACGGAATTCCAAAAGCTAACATCGGCAAACTGACGCCCAGATTAGATTTGGTAGCCTGATAAGCAAAGATGAGTAATACATAAAGTAAAAAGCGGTCGGCCAGCTGCGAAACCAGCTGACTTAACCAGATCAAAAGGAAGTTGCGGTTGCGCAGCACATGCGAAAATCGGGCACCAGTTGCTGCTTTTGGGATTTCACCTGAACTAATTGGTAAATCTTCTGGAATATTTTCTGACATAAAGTATAAAAAGTATAACTTACTTTGAGAGGCGATTCAATCAATCAGGAGGTGGCGCCTCACCTCCTGACATAGTTCACAACTATTTCTTTTTCAGTTTCGATTCAATGTCAGCTATGTATGTATCTAAATCTTTCTTTTCCTGTTTCAACTCCGCTAATTCTTCTCCTGGGGTTATTGTCTGTGCAGATCCACCACCCCAGCCGGATCTTTGTCCCCGTCTAAATCTTCGGCCTCCACCACATGGGCCACAGCCCCAACCCGTTCCTGGGCCTCTACCCCAGGGGCCCGTTCCATCTCCGCTTGGCATAAAAAGTCACCTCCTTGCTTTTAATATTGCGATAGCTTTAGCATTAATCAGGGCATCCATTATCTTTTTTCTTCCCGCATAAAGTAAACGTTGTACCGTTTGACGCGAAACTTTCATCGCCTTGGCAGCCGCTGCTTGTTCTTTTTCTTCAAAATCGCAAAGCCGCATGGCCTCAATTTCATCCAAAGCCAAAGAATTTACTTCCAGCTCGGCCATCGGCACTCCGCGTGGTTTATAAAACGTATCTCCTCTAAAAGGGGAACAGCATCTCCATTTTCTGGGCCTCGGCGTCATAACTAATCTCCTTTTTTATTTTTTGCGCCCTTTTTCATTATGAGCATATGCCCATAATAACACCGGACCGCGACTACGTCAAGCCTTTTGCCACGCCCATCCTCCGCACCCCTGATATTTACAGGGTTTCCACAAATATACTGAGAAATGATTTGAAAAAATATTTTTGAAATAGTTATTTTTTATGTTAGAATAAAATTAATTTTAAAATCAAAAACAGAAAGGGAACTTGTAAATGAAAAAACACGTAAAGTTTAACGGGAAGATTTTAATCATCGGCTGCGGATCGGTTTCGCAGTGCGCCATTCCTCTAGTATTAGAACTCATCGACGTTGACCCCAAAAACGTAACCATCATGGACTTTGTCGATAATCGCTCGCGCGTTAAAGATGCTTTAGCCAAAGGGGTTAACTATGTAACCGATAAAATTACCAAAGAAAACTATAAAGCTCTCTTAAAAAAATACGCCGGTCCCGGAGACCTAATTATTGATCTGGCCTGGAACATCGACTGCATTTCAATCCTAAAATGGTGTAAAGATAACCAGGTTCTTTACTGCAACACTTCGGTTGAAGAATGGGATCCCTATAAAGATGTCGAAAGAAATGATCCCACCAGGTACACCCTTTATTCCCGCCACATGGAGATTAAAAAAGTAATGCAAACCTGGGGGGAGCATGCCCCTACCGCAGTCGTTGACCACGGGGCAAACCCGGGGCTGGTTTCACACTTTACCAAACATGCCCTGCTTGGAATTGCGCAAAAAATTATTGACGAAAAACCAAAGGATCCGCGGGTCAACGAATTAAAACAATATATAAAGGATCAAAATTTTGCAAAACTGGGACAGCTTGCCGGCACCAAAGTAATTCACATTTCTGAGCGGGACACGCAAATCACCAACCAACCCAAAAGAGTAAACGAATTTGTAAACACCTGGAGCATTGAAGGGTTTTTTGAAGAAGGCGTAGCTCCGGCCGAACTCGGCTGGGGAACCCACGAAAGAAACATTCCCCGCAACGCTCACTTCCATAAGGTCGGGCCTAAAAATCAAATCTGCCTAAAATCAATCGGAATGAAAACCTGGGTAAGATCCTGGGTTCCGTGCGGTGAAATTACCGGCATGGTAATTCGCCACGGCGAAGCCTTCAGCATTTCTGACCGGATGTCCGTCTGGGAAAACGGAACGGCGGTTTATCGGCCCACGGTTCACTACGCTTATTGCCCGAGCAATGCCGCCATTAATTCACTGCGTGAACTTGAAATGCGACAATTTGACATGCAAAAAAACCAAAGGATTATGAGCGACGAAATCATTGATGGCGCCGATGAGCTGGGAGTATTGCTCATGGGACACGATTTTAACGCCTGGTGGTGCGGAAGCCTGCTCGATATTCATACTGCGCGAAAATTAGTTCCTCACCAGCAAGCCACCACGCTTCAAGTTGCCGTCTCGGTCGTGGCCGCCGCAATTTGGATGATTAAAAACCCAAAAACGGGATTCCACTTGCCCGACGATATCGATCATAAATTTATTTTAGACATCGCCATTCCTTATATTTCACCGTTTGTATCAATGGCCAAAGACTGGACGCCGCTTAAAAATTTAAACACCAAATTTACCAAGTATGATTATCCTCGTCCAAAAGATGGCGACGTCTGGCAATTTACCACCTTTTTAGTGGATCCATTGCATGCGCAAAATTATGACCGGGCTAACGCATCGCAGCCGGATTTAACTTTCGTTTCCTTGGATGCGGTAAAGTTATCGCCCGAATGCGCCGCCGTTATGGCAAAGTAAAATAATTATGAAAAATAAAAAAAAGCTTGTCAGCCTAAAACCAAACCATTCTGATTTAAACGGATCCGGGCGCGGCGGCTTAGAAGGTTTAATCCGCAAATCTGCCAAAAAGCACGGCACCCCGCTGATGCTCATTAGCAAAGAAGCGCTCCGCAAACAATACGAAACCCTTAAAAGATCTCTTTCTAATGTTGAACCGTTCTACGCGATAAAAGCTAATCCTCATCCTGAAATCATTAAAACATTTATTAAGCTGGGATCTGGTTTTGACGTGGCTTCAGCAGCTGAGATGGATACCGTTTTAAAACTGGGGGCGTCTCCCGACAAAATAATCTTTGCCAATACCATAAAATCCAACGCCGACCTGGCCCGCGCCCACAAACGCAAAGTAACCCTGATGACTTTTGACAATGAAGCCGAACTATACAAAATTGCAAAGTTTTGCCCGAATGCTAAAGTTTTAGTCCGCATCAAAGTTGATAATACCGGCAGCACCGTAGAATTATCACTTAAGTTTGGAGCAGATCCCGACCAGGCCATTTTCTTACTGAAAAAAGCACAGTCCCTGGGATTAAAGCCCATGGGGGTTTGCTTTCACGTTGGGTCCCAATGCACCAATGTAGAAAATTACATGCGCGCCCTGGACGTTTCTTCTGCAATTTTTAGTGAAGCTAAAAAATTAGGACTTAATTTAACCATGCTCGATATCGGCGGCGGCTTCCCCATCAGACATTTTGACGGAGACGGCCACATTACAATTAAACATATGGCTAAGCTAATCAGAAAAAAATTAAAACGCCTCTTTGATAAAGGAACCAGGTTTATCGCTGAACCGGGCCGCTTTTTCTCCGGACCAGCCGGAACACTGGTAACCCAAGTGGTGGGCCGCACTTTCCGTAATAATAAAAACTACTATTATTTAAACGACGGCGTTTACGGCGATTTTTCCGGAACCGTGTTTGACCACTGCCGCTACCAATTTAAAACCCTGCGCCGCGGCCATAAATTTTTAAGCACTTTGGCCGGGCCAACCTGCGATTCTTTTGACATTATTTCTTTAAACGAAGATCTCCCCGAATTAGATGTGGGAAGCGTCGTCTACGTTAAAAACATCGGGGCCTATTCCTGCGCCAGTGCGGTACCGGCTTTTAACGGATTTCCTCCGGCAAAAATTGTGATGGTGTAATTTTGATTCTTCCCTGATCTCTGGTCAATACTTCTACCGGAGATTGATCCCCCCGTCCAACTACAATTCTTTGGGAAAACATCATCATTTCGCGTTCAGTCATTCCAACGTATATATGTCGCGGGTACAGATCTTCTTGCCCAACTCCCCGTCCAATATCTGATATTACTCTAACGTCATTTGGATCGCGTATATCCAAAAACTGGGGCCAGTCTTCTAGTTGCCATCCTAGTGCACATGGTAATCCCCAGTCGTTAATCCTTTGCTCTAAAAACTCACAACATTCCCGCAATATCTCAACACTTGATCGTCTTCCCATCCCCGCCATCAATAAATACGAGCGTTGCGGATTATATCCTTCAAGCATATCCGGGAGAGCAATTTCTACTTCATTTGGAGAAAAATGACCAACGGCGGCCTTTTTTATATTTCCGCGCCTCGAAAATTCTGCAACCGAAACAATAGTGCAAGGAGTAACAATTCCGTACGCCCAAATACTAGAAGCTCGCATCAATTCGCCTCTTCTTACATGGCTAATAACTCCACTATCCAATAACATGCGGAGCTCTTCTTTCCTGCCCATAACTGATCTTAAGCCCACGTCACCTCGCGCGAGTCGCCGCGCCGTCCGCTGAAAAACGGCCGGATAGCGCGTCATTAAATGTAAACAATTGGGCATATCAATCCTCCATATAGTTATCGTTAAAAGAAGGGGGAAATTTCATAAATTACTACTTACGAGGCTTCTTACTTGAACAAAAACTACCCTTTATCAAAGCTAGCTTTTTAGCTCTGGGCCATCCTTTAATCTGTAGTTCCCGCTTGGTTGCTTTACTTCTGGTTCCGCATTTTTCGCAGTACCTAAATCTTTTTCCCGGATTATAACTTGTATAACGCCCGCCCTTTCCGGTTTTATGCTGTTTTAACCGCCGAGCAAGATTATTGGTTATTCCTGTATAAAGGGCATTATTTTTGCATTCGAGGATGTAGACGTAGTATGGCATGTAACTATTATATACTACCGTGGAGGATTGAGCGGAAACTGGGGCGGAGGGATTCGAACCCCCGAATGCCGGTACCAAAAACCGGTGCCTTACCGCTTGGCGACGCCCCAATATTTACTAAATTTTACCTTCGCGAAAAAGTTGCCACATTTTTTTGGTTTCGGGTGAAGCAACCTTATTTAAAAACTCATTGGCTTCTTCTAGCCATTGCAGACGGTCTTCGATCGAAAATTTAGCGAATTCTAATAATCTTTTACGATCGATCGTGTAACTATATCCTTTACTTGCTTTTGCAAAATTATTTTTTTTCATTTTCTTTCGCAATTTCCTCTAACATTTTAATATCACTTAAATCTTGCTTCCGACCAGCGGTTTTTTTTAAAACGATTAAATCTTGAAACGAAATAACATCAACCACGGTATCTTTTGCTTTCATTATCTGCCGACGTTGATATGCTTTTTCAAAGGGAATTGGCTCATCCACAAAAACATCGATCAGCTTATAATCAACCTTAGGATGAATAAAAGAAAATACTTTCATGTTTTTCTTTTCAATCCACTCCCGACGTTTTACCGGATCTGCAAAGTCAGTTGATTTAACCGGGAGTTTAGGCTTATAGCCTAAAGTATCTAAAGCTTCAAAAAACTTTTGGAGATTCTTCTTCTCCAATTCTACCATCAAATCTAAATCTGCCGTTAATCGAACCACCCCGTGCAACACCACCGCAATTCCACCCACTACCAAATAGCGCACTTTTAGTTTATTTAGCAAACTAAAGACTTCTAGGTAATACATTAATATATTATATCACGCATTAATTATTCATTCTATTCCTCGCGAATCACTTAAAAATCATTGAAATAGCTAAATATTGGAGTAAAATAAAATTAGCAAAGAAGGAGGCTTCAGAATGAAAAAGTTTATATGTTTTATTTTAGCAGCCTTGTTTATTATTTCCCTCGCTTCCGCAGTTTTTGCTGAATCGGTTCTCGAATCCAAAGAAATCGTAAAGTTTAATAAAGATGTTGTGGTAGAAGAATGGGAATCAGTTAAGCAAGTGGTAGCTATTGGGGGATCAGTTCTGGTAAAAGGTCGGGTTGAAGAAGATGCCGTGGCGATTGGCGGATCAGTAAAGCTACTTTCCGGCGCAGAAGTTGGCGGGGACGCGGTGGCTATCGGGGGTGGCGTCTTCAAGGCAGATAACGCAAAGATCGGCGGAGACGTGGTAGAAATTGGGGCCCCCTGGGTGGAAGGCGCCATCAAAAAGTTGTCATCAAATGCCCCGGTAATTGGGGCATCCTTTTCTCTTCTCTCGGCGCTTGCAATGTTAGCGCTCTTAGTTTTGATTGCGGTCATCTTTCCCAAACATCTCGAAGCCGTTATTTCCGTAGTAGATAAAAAAATGCTAGCCAATTTTGGCTGGGGAATTTTAGGCGTAATTTTAATTGTTCCCATCGTCGTGCTTTTAATCATCAGCTTAATCGGGATCATGCTCATTCCGGTTTTCCTCTTCGTGGTGTTCTGCGCCTACCTGATGGGCTTTTCTGCAATCGGGGCACTCTTGGGACGCAAAATCTTTAAAGCCTTTAAGACTAAAAAGAAACCGCTGGCCTTAGAAGTACTGTTGGGCGCTTTAATTATTTTGTTGATCAGTCTAGTTCCGTTTATCGGTTGGTTGATTAAGTTTATTGTGGTGTTAGCTGGTTTTGGCGGAGTAATAGTTACCAGGTTTGGAATGCAGAAAGCCTAACTTAGTTAAAGGCCCTAGATTATAAGTAAACACTTACTATCTAGGGCCATTTTTTTGGGCTATGCACCCATGATTACTTCAACGTGGTGCTCTTTACCGTCTAAGACCGGAGGGATAACACTGCCTTCAATCTTTTTCCCGTCGAGAGTAACTGATTTTACTCCCTTTTCCACATTTTCGGGATTACGGACGGTAATAAAATAAGTGTCTCCTCTAAATTTACGCTTTGCCTCAAATCCATTCCAGGTATGCGGGATACAAGGATCAACTATTAATCCGCCGTAATCGGCTCTAACGCCAATGATCCATTGCGATGCAGCGACAAAGTTCCAGCAGGCCGAACCGGTCAGCCAGGAATTTTTGCCTTCGCCAAAATCTTTGTGCGCTTTACCCGCAATGACCTGACAATAGATATATGGCTCAGTTTTATGCGTATCGGCAATTGGTAACTTGGCTGCCGGCAAAATATTTTTATAATATTTAAATGCGCGGTCGCCTCTTCCCACCATGGCTTCGGCAATCATGGCCCAGGGATTAGGATGGCAAAAGATGGCGCCGTTTTCTTTTAATCCCGGAGGATAAAAAGTGATCGAACCGATATTCGGACGATAACCATCATACGGCGGATCTAACAGTACGATGCCGTACTTGGTAGCTAAGTGCTTATTAACCGAATCCATGCATTTTTGCGCGCGTTCACCTTCGGCCACGCCGCTCATTACCGCCCACCCCTGCGTTTCAAGGTAAATTTTACCTTCTTCGCATTTACTGGAGCCTACTGGTTTGCCGTCATCGGTAAAGGCACGGACGTACCAGGCCCCATCCCAGGCAACTTCGTTAATTTGATCCGTCATTTTCTTGGCAATTTCGCGGTATTTATCGATTTCTTTATTTCTTCCTGAAATTTCGGCTAAGCGCGCCATTTCCTTGGCGGTATAAACTAACATTTGAGCTACCATTACCGATTCGCCCCTGCCTTTGGATCCCGGAAGATTTAAACAGTCGTTCCAGTCGGCAAAAAACATGAGCGGCAGTCCATGGGGCCCAAGATTAGTAATGGTAAAGTTAATCGCTTTTTCTAAGTGATCGTAAAGCGAGGCAAGGTTTCCGGATTCAAATGGAATCCTCTCTTCTAAAAAGGCCACGTCGCCGGTTTCTTTAATATATTGCGCTACCGAAATGATCAGCCACAGGTGATCATCGGAATAACCGATATCGGTTAAGCCGCTGCCATAACCTTTTTTGGTTAAAGGCGAATACTGGTGATGTGCGTTGCCTTTTTCAAACTGGGTGGAAGCTAGATCAATGATTCTTTGTTTAACTTTGGCCGGAATCATGTGCACAAAACCTAAAGTATCCTGATTTGAATCTCTAAAGCCCATGCCACGGCCAATGCCGGATTCATAATACGAAGCCGATCTTGACCAGTTAAAAGTGGTCATACACTGATATTGATTCCAGGTGGTGACCATTAAGTTTGTATCTTCGTCTTCGGTTTGAACGCTTAGCTTATCCAGATTATCTTCCCACTTTGCCGCCAGATCCGCCATGGCCTTGCCTACCCCTTCGGCAGTTCCATACTGCTTCATGACGCGCTTAACATCATCCTTATCTTCGGCATAACCTAAGACCATAATATAAGTTTTAGATTCGCCGGCCTTTAAGCTTAGATCGAACTGAAACGCACCCACCGGAGACCAGCCGCTGGCAATTGATTCCTGACAGCTTCCTTCTACTACTGCGCGAGGATTGGCAAAAGAGCCGTATCTACCGGTAAAATTTCTGCGCTGGGTGTCATATGACTCAGGCTTTTGATTAGTACAGGCAAAATAAGCAAAAAAGCTGTGCTCTACCCGGTAGCGGGTTAGATGATAAATAATATCGTTTTTAACTTCGGTTTCACCAATGTTTAAATTATATTGGTAATCGGTCATATCATTTAAAGCATCCCATAAACAAAATTCAACAAACGGAAAAACCGATAAATTGCGTTTTTTATCGCTTTCGTTGGTAATTTCAAACATCCAGATTTCCATTTTTTCACCCAGCGGAACCATGTAAGTAGTTGTGGTTTTTATTCCGGAATAGGATGAAGAAATAGTGGTATAGCCCAAACCGTGGCGGCACTCGTATTTATACTTTTTTAGATCTTTCATTACCGGCTGCCAGGTTGCAGACCAATAATCCTTGGATTTGTTATCCCTGACATAAACATATCTTCCGCCGGCATCCATCGGCACGTTGTTATAGCGATATCTGGTGATTCTTCGTTCTTTGGGATCCTTATAAAAGCTGTAGCCGCCGGCCGTATTAGAAATTATCGCGCAATACTCCTCGCTGCCTAAATAATTGATCCAGGGAAGCGGGGTATCGGGCCGGGTAACCACAAACTCTTTATTTTCTTTATCAAAATATCCGTAATCACTCTGCGTCATTTCTTTCCTGCCTTTCTATATTTTCAATAATTTTGCTTCACGCGCCTGCAAAGTAACTGATTTAGCACTTTTGCGCTGTATCGCAATTTGCACCTTAGCGGAACTATCCGAATGGTTAATTAAATATAAAATTACATCCTTGCCGCCTGGTTTTTCCCATCTTACACATTCAACCGCTTCGCTGCCTTTGACCGAAATTTTATGGGCGGGCAGCTGACGCTGCAGATAAGCTAAAAGTTTGTGATTTTCCCACTTCAATAACGATTGAAACATACTATAACCAGCAAAAATAACTTTACCTCTGCCCAATTTCTTTTCGATAATGGCCGGATGCCCGTCCGCAAACTTAAAAGTTACTCCTTTTTTGGCGGCAACGATATCCCTGAAGCCGGTGGCTTCGGCTCCGAGTTTATTTAATTTAACCGGAGCCGTTAATATTTCGCTACCGACAAACCTAGCTTCGATTAAAGCACTTAAAAGCGGGATTTCCCGAAGGTGGGCATTTTCGTTTTTGGCGCCAAAGCGGGCTTCGGTAATTAAAGTGCCGCCGGCTTTAACGAAATTATATATTTTCTCAAAAGCTTTTTCGCTCATAACGTAAGGGTTGGGCAGCAGCATTACTTCTTCTTCGATTTTTACGTCTGCTCTTTCGAGCTGTCCTTCAAAGATAAATCGCGGAGAAAGTCCTCTCCCGTATCCAACGCGATAAGCGCCGGCAATACTATTTAATGAATGAAAGAGTCCGATATCGCCTCTTCCCGAAAACCAGTGCGAGGGAACGCTGCGTTGCGGGCCTTCTTCTTGATAAGTTTCGATTTCGGAGCCCTTTAAATATACAATTGCAATATCGCTTTTAATTGAATAACCGTCTAGTGCGGCATAGTTATCTTTAACTTCCTTGCCGACGCGTTTAATGGCCTTGAGGCGGTCCGTAGGAGAGCCGTCCTGAGCAATAATGCCAAAGCCGCCGGTTTCTGAGCCGATTAATGCCGGCCTGAAAACGTGGTATAAAATTCCTTCGGCCCCGTGCGCCACCGATTGGTGCGTCCAGGAAATTATTTCTCCGTAAGATACTGACGCCGGACTTCCCCAGCGAATATTAGGGCCGCCCTGCATTTCGGCAACGATAAATTTTGATCCGGCAGCTTCACAAATACCTCTCCAGATATCTGCATTTTCGGCTAAAGACTCAACTGTATTATCCGTTCCTTTAGGATAAACGTCCCATCCGTACCAATCCATCCCTTGCGCTACTCTTTCGTGATCCGGAACGCGGTTGCAGATACTGATAAAGTTGTTGGTTCCGATTGTATGCTCAGTATCAATTTTTTTAACTTCCTGGTATAAAGTTTTAAGCCAGTCATTTAAGCGGTCGCTTTTAAAACGGAACCAATCCAGATAAATATGAGGATTCCCCCCGTTCCAAAAGCCGCATTTAGGAGTAGAAATTTGATTAAAGCTGCCAAAGCGCGATCCCCAAAACGAAGTTCCCCAGGCTTCATTAAGTTGGTCCAGTATTTTATATTTTTTACGGGCCCATTCGATAAATTGATTTAAAGTATGCTCACAATGGCAAAAATCTTTATTTTCGGTAGCATCCAGCGGCGGATAAGTTGGTTCATTATCAATTTGCCAGCTGCAAATCGCCGGATGATCTTTATACTTTGTAATCACCGCTTTTAAATATTTTTTGGAAAGCTTAAGGTAGAGGTCGCTGTCGCGGCAAATATTGGGGCGCGGGCCGTATTCGGGAGTTAAAATCCCATCTTGGTCACAAGCACGAACTGCAGGATACTTTTTAATTAACCATTGCGGGGCGTAGGCGGTACCAACACCAAAAACAATTTTAAGTTTAAGGTTAGCGGCAATTTTAAGGGCTTCATCAAATATTTCGAAATCAAAATTTTCTTCGGAGGTTTGAATGTTGCCCCAGCTCATCTCACCAAAGCGCACCGTATTGGCTCCGGCCTCGGCAATTAAAGAAAAAGCCCCCGCCAGATACTTGCGTGGCCATTTATCCGGGTAAAAAGTCATCCCAAAAATAAATTCTTGGTTTCTGGTCATTCTACCGTAACACTCTTGGCTAAATTTCTCGGCTGATCAACATGGCAGCCCCGCTTAACTGCGATGTAATACGCAAATAATTGCAAGGGGACGACTGCCAGCATCGGGCTGACCGCCTCGGTTGATGCCGGGATATAAATAATTTCGTCTGCTTTTTCTTTTACCATCTGATCCCCTTCAGAGGCAATCGCAATTACAATTCCTCCGCGGGCTTTAACTTCTTCGATATTACCTAATATTTTATCGTAACGGCGGCCGTGCATCGCTAAAACCACCACCGGCATGTTTTTATCAATCAAAGCGATGGGGCCGTGTTTCATCTCTGCGGCCGGATAGCCTTCGGCATGGATATAAGAAACTTCTTTTAGCTTTAAAGCGCCTTCGAGAGCTACCGGAAAACCTTTCCCTCGTCCTAAATACAAAGCATTGGTGCTGTTATAAAATTTTTCGCTTAATTTTTCGACATCCGCTTCTTTGGCTAAGACACGTTCCATTTTATCGGGAATTTCCATTAAGTTATTAATCATCTGAATGGCTTTGGCTTGAGGAAGAGTTTTTCTGACTTGCCCAAAAAGTACAGTCAATAAATAAATTACTGCCAGCTGAGTAGTAAAAGCTTTAGTTGAAGCTACTCCAATTTCGGGACCAGCATCGGTATAAATAACGCCGTGTGATTCGCGTGCCAGTGAAGAGCCGACAACGTTACAGATAGAGATCACCTTCGCCCCTCGCGCTTTTGCTTCCCAGACCGCACCCAAAGTATCAGCGGTTTCACCAGATTGACTAACTGCAATCAACAGAGTTTTATCGTCTACAATTGGTTCGCGGTAGCGGAATTCAGCCGCATATTCTACCTCTACCGGGATCTTGGCATACCGCTCCATCAGATACTCGCCCACTAAGGCCGCATGCCATGAAGTTCCGCAAGCCGTAAAAATAATGCGGTTAAAGTGCCTGATTTCTTTAGGTTCTAAGTTTAATTCATCAAAATGTACCTTAGCCGAATCAACGTTAACACGGTGGGCAATCGTTTTTCGAATGGCACCCGGCTGCTCGTGAATTTCTTTCAGCATAAAGTGGGCATAACCGCCCTTTTCAGCGGATTCGGGATCCCAGGATATCAAAGTAGGTTTTCTTTTAACCGGTTTTCCGTCCAGCGTTGAAATTTGAATTTTTTTGCGCTGGATAGTGGCGACTTCTTCATCCTCTAAATAAATAACTTTACTGGTGTATTTGATAATCGCAGGGATATCCGATGAGATAAAAGCCTCGTTATCCGATAGTCCAACAATTAAAGGGCTTCCTTTCCGAGCACAAACTATTTTTCCTGGTTCCTGTTCACAAATGGCCGCAATGGCGTAAGAACCGGTAACCTCCTGCAAGGCTTGGCGCATGGCTTTTTCGAGGTCTCCCTTATAATACTTTTCAACGAGATGCACGATAACTTCGGTGTCGGTGGTTGATTTAAATTTATGTCCTTCTTCGGAAAGCTTTCTTCTTAGTTCGAGGTAGTTTTCGATGATGCCATTGTGGACCAGGGCAATTTTACCGTCGCAACTAGTATGCGGGTGGCTGTTTACGTCAGAAGGGCTCCCGTGGGTTGCCCAACGCGTGTGCCCGATCCCCATTTCTCCGCCGATGGGCTTATCGGTTAAAAGTTCTTCAAGCTCGGCAATTTTTCCTTCGCACTTGGAGACAAAAATACGGCCGTGCTCATAAGTTGCCACCCCGGCCGAATCATAGCCGCGGTATTCTAGTTTTTTTAAGCCCTCGACAATAAAGGGAACCGCTTCACTTTTCCCGATATATCCAAAGATTCCGCACATAATTTAATTTCCTAAATAATATTATTTGGTCTGAGATAAAACTGAATCGGCTTCGCCGGCCGCCAGCTTAAGTTGTTTAGCAATTTCTTCAGGCTGCACACCTATCGATGAACCAGTTACGTAATCCCACATAATTCCAAAACGGCGCGTTAAAATTGGCTCAAGTACGCCCCAGGCAGGAATACAGGGATAGGTTTTTCCGTATTTTATCGCTTCTTTAAACACTTTGCGCTGCTGGTTAGCGGTAATATACGGATCGTTGAAAGCTTCCATCCTCGAAGGCAAGAAGCCGGTTACTTTTGCATAAGAAATTTGAGATTCCTTTTTCATTAAATGTTTGATTGCTCTCCAGGCTTGCTCCTTATGTTTAGAAGCTTTAAAAATGGCCAGATTTGAACCACCAATAAAGGTATATCTACCCTTCGGTCCTTTTGGATAAGGCGCTACGTTAAAGTTGCGCGAAGCCACGCTGCCCGCCGCTCCACCTTGTTGCGGTGGAGTAGTTAAAGTTTTTACTTCGTACGGACCATCAAAGTAAATCGCCACTGCCCCTTGGTTAAAGTTTGAAGAAACCTGGGCAGAATTGAGTTCCAAATATTCCAGCGGGACAAAACCTTTCTTAACTAAATCTACGTAAAAAACCACTCCGTTGAAAGCTTGTTTGCTATCCAACAATGATTTTTTATTGTCTTTTGAGACGAAATCTCCGCCCGCTCCCCAAATCCACGGGGCTAGGTTATGAATAACGTTCCAGTCATTTTTACCGGAAATACCCAGCGGAGCAACTTTTACTCCATCGATAACTAAATTTGCTGTTTTAATTTTTTCGAGAGCATTTACAAAAGAATTCCAATCGTTTAAATCTTTACTGGTTAAGCCTAACTTATTAAATACGTCGGTCCGATAGTACATCGCCCGCGCGTCTACGATCCAGGGGATCGCAGTAACCTGGTCAGCGCCAGAAAGGCCGTGGGTTGACCAGGCGGCAGGCACAAATGCGGAAGGACCGCCAATTTCATCCACGCGATCTTTCATGTCCCACAAGGCGTTCATGCTGGAAATTGATCCGACCCAGGTTGAACCTAGCTGAACGATATCGGGAACGTCATTGGAGGTAGCGGCAGTGGTAATTT
This sequence comes from Candidatus Margulisiibacteriota bacterium, assembly GCA_018823125.1. Taxonomy (GTDB): domain Bacteria; phylum Margulisbacteria; class WOR-1; order JAHJIW01; family JAHJIW01; genus JAHJIW01. The sequence goes on from JAHJIW010000017.1 coordinate 93,954, forward strand.
TAGTCCAGGCTGCTCCCCAATCGACTGAAGTAACTTTCACTTTAATATCCGGGTTTTCCTTTTCAAAATCCTTAAAGATATTTTCTAAATCGGTAACCGGCTCTAGGGAATTGGGCATGATCCAGATATTGAGCGTAACTGGACCTTTTTCTTCTTCGGCGCAACTTGAAATCACAAAAGCAGCCATCAGGATTAATACGATTAACAGGAATTTTTTTAACATTATGGAAGCCTCCTTTTAGAAACCAAAAACTCAAAACGTCAAACGCTTTGAGTTAATTTGTATACATTATTATACCTAATAACCGGCTGAGCTTCAATTAAATATAAGCAATCAAAATCAGGAAATATTATTGCAAATATGTGAAATTTCCGCTATAAATTACCGAAACATAAATAGAAAGAAAGGGGTTGGCTTTGGTGTCCAAAATTGTAAGAAGAGGAATCAAAATTGCTGATTCATACTTAATGACCCATGCCAAAAGGCACGCTGATTTTAAACATTTAGCCGAAGCTGCGCTGGCTAGAAAAGCCGGGCAAGCCATTAGGGATCCGTTGCGCCTCCAGGACATTCGTCTGGGAAATCCATTAATTTTTCAAAGTGAACATTTCCCTTATGAAACACGGGTCAGGCAAAATAAGCCTCAAAGCATCAGGTGGAATAAGATAACCACTGAAACCCTGCGGGGAAATGTTTATATAGAAATTGCTATCCTTCCGGTTCAAGCCACCTCTTACCGCGTCACCAGCGCACTAGCGCAGGATGAAAATATGGGCAATCAATTTTCTTGTGTTGGCCAACACCAAACGTTAGTAAATTTAGGGGCCCCGCACCGCTACGCGCGTGCCATTCGTGATTTTTCCCCGCAAAATGACCCGGTAAAAATCCGTGAGTTTTTGCCATTAACAAATACCGAAGCTGCAGTTGGGATCTGGCAACTATGCGGGCAAGCATTACAAAGTGAGTTTGGATTGACGCATTTTGTGATCACTAACACGCTTCCGCTTTATCTAATTAAAACTCCAACAGAGAGCGATTACGACCTGAGGGTTTTTGATCTGGCCAGGCCCGGCAGCCGCCCGCTCCGGCCAAGTTCTTTTGGGGACACGCGCTTACCTGAAAACACCGGAATTGTTTTCTGGAATTTCGTAGTTGAGTGTGCTGAGGTAGAAACCACAAATATTGAAACCACTGATTCCTTAGATTTTTCTATTGGGTAGCAGCTAATATCAAACAACAAAGCGCCTTATTTCCGAAATCAATGTCTGTTTAAAATCCTTAATTATTCGCTGTTGACCTTGTGGTAAAAACTCTCCCAATTCATGCTTAAAATTTATCTGCGTTTTTTCTACTAGCGGCAAAACCATCTTCAAAACTGCCTTTTCGGGCAATAGATTTGCCCGCAGCATAAAATAAAGGTCGTAAAAATCCCTTGGTTTTTTGCGGTTCAACAGCGCCTCAATTTTTTCGGCGATCAATTCTTCCCTTTTGAGGGCCATAACCGAATAAGCATCAATGTACGGGTTATCAATCAAGACTAGCTCCCCGGAAGGTTTCTTTTTCCGCGCCGAAATTTCAAGGGTTACGCCAAATTTTTCTCCGCCAATTTCAAAATCGATTATTGACAAATAACCTCCAGAGGTTATGGTTGCCTCATTAATATCAATGGCAATTCCTTCCTTATCTATCCTCAGGGAAACCTCCTCGATCAAATCTTCAATTAGCTTACGGTTAATTGATGGTGCAGAAAAATCAAGATCTTCGGAAAAACGCGGGCTGCGGTACAAAATGCGCAATGCCGTACCGCCTTTAAAATATATGTTTTCGGATTTTTCCAGTGAATAAAAATAATTTAAGAACAGATTTTGCATATATTCGCGCACCACATTTATAAAAGTGGTTTGGGTTTTTACCGCTAATTCTCTAAGCCGTTTTTCTGAAAGCATTTTTCACCCACTGTTTTAAGCCAGGCTTGTCAAATAACGAAAGAAAAAAGTTAAGCCGCGGCCAACTGATCCCTTTCAGCTGTAATCGGTCATTTAACTTTTTCTTCTTTAAAAAAACAAAATAAAGATAATCGGCCAACGCTTTTTCTTTTTCTGCAAACAGCACCATTTCACTTTCAATTTCAGTCAGCCGGTAACCGGTAAAAGCTTTTTTCTTTATTTTATGGTACTTAAACCTGTTTTTTACTGCGACAAACTCTCTGGTAACCTTTGTAGTGGCACTGGTAAGCGTATAAACCGTTTCGGGGATTAGGCGATAAAAAGAAAGCGCGGTTTCAAACGAAACATACGAAGGCTCATATAACCGGTTAGCGATTAAAAAAAGTGAAGGACAACTGGTTTTTAAAACATACAACCCGCCCTTAAGCCTGACGAGTACTCCCCTTTTGGTATACCTCTCTAATAGTTTTTGCGCCGCTATCTTTGAAATCCCAAGCAGACGTCTAAACTCCAATTTGGAGAAGACCTTAAGCCCGCTTTGGTTTAGTTTTTGCTGCACTTCAATTAGTTTCATTTTTCTACCATAAATGGTAGATTATTGAAATAGCATTGTCAAGTAAAAATTATCCGATATGCGTGGTTTTTTGGGGATTAAAGGTTCGCAGGTTTTGACGAGGTAGAATTTACTAAGGCTTCATTGAGTCCAAATTAATACCAATTTACTGGCATCCACCGTAGATTAAGTATGCTTTGCCGGCGTCGTTGCCGCCGTCATCGTTTTTAGGAACTCCGATTAAAATGTCATCATACCCATCTCCATCAACATCCAATGCGCCAGAAATGGCACGGCCAGAAAAGTCGCCTGGGTTACCAATAAATGAAGCGTCTGCAATATTTACATTAATATCGCCTAATACAGGACCATAAAACAAATATGTTATACCTGCCACAGATCCTCCCGTTTCATCTAAATATGCTCCAACTAAAACATCATCGTATCCATCTCCATTGACATCTCCTGCAGTAGCAACTGCATCGCCGGTTTGATCATTACTGCCTCCAATAAAAGAAGCGTCCGCACCAATTAAATCCATGTGAACATAAATTGGGCCCAAAATTATGTAAGCTTTACCTGCCGTAGTCCCTCCGTCATTGTTCCCAAAAGCCCCAATTAAAATATCATCATACCCATCCCCATTCACATCTCCTCCCCCTGAAACAGAGAATCCAGAGTAATCACCATTATTTTCCCCAATAAAAAACGCGTCCGCACTACTTAGATTCTGATTACCCAATACGGGAGAATAAAATACGTATGTCTTGCCGGCATCCTGCCCCCCCATCATCATTCCCTTTTGCCCCTACCAAAACATCATCATATCCATCTCCATTTATATCTCCTGTAGAAACAGAAGATCCAGCATCATCCTCAGCATTTTCCCCAATTAATGAAACCTCTGCAGCATCAAGTTCCATGGTACCAGCAACTAGATTGTAAAACACGTATGCCTTTCCAGCCCGGTATCCCCCCTCGTCATTAAAAGGGGCGCCGATTAAAATGTCATCATATCCATCTCCATTCATATCTCCATTTATGTTTGGCAGTAGACCAGCGTTATCGTCTTCGTCTTCACCAATAAAAGAAGTTGTTGCAAAACTTAAGTTATACTGACCTAAAAGCTCGTTCACCAGATCTTGGCCATCACAATCTTGATCTATCCAATCACATTCAATTTCTGAGGCACCCGGATAAATCAAATTATTATTATCATCACAATCATCACACTCTATAAAATATCCATCACCATCAGCGTCCGTTTCATATATCCCGTCACAGTTATCATCAATTCCGTTGCACCAATCTTCCGTCATTCCCGGATTAATATAATATTCGTTATCATCACATTCCTCACAAGCTAAATATCCATCGTTATCATTATCTACTTCTTCCGCAGGAATTGTTCCATCACAATCGTTATCTAATCCATCGCATAACTCTGGGGCACCTGGATAAGCCAGGCAATCCGTATCGTCACAATCTTCACAAGCGAGGTGTCCATCCCCATCATCATCTACTTCTCCAGCAGGAATTGCTCCATCACAATCATTGTCAATACCATCACAAAGTTCATCTGCGTCGGGATATGTAAGCGCGTAATTATCATCACATTCCTCACAAGCCAAGTATCCATCGCCGTCACAATCAAATTCATCAGCTGGAATTACACCATCACAATCATTATCAATTTCATCACATAGTTCTTCCGCTCCAGGATATGTAAATGCGTAGGTATCATCACATTCTTCGCAGGCAAGAAAACCATCCCCATCGCTATCATTTTCATGTATGCCATCACAATCATTATCTAACCCATCACAAAGCTCTTCTGCCCCAGGATAAGTATTTGCATCACCATCATCACAATCATCACAAACCGTATATCCGTCTCCATCATTATCTGGAGTGTAGTCTACTCCGTCGCAGTCTTGATCTATTCCATCACATTCAATTTCTGGTGCCCCAGGATAAACTGAATCATTATTATCATCACAATCCTGGGTTTCGCTATAACAAGTACTATAGCCATCGTTATCCTCATCCGGTATGTAATCTTTACCATCTCCATCCTGGTCTATTCCATCACAAGGGATTTCTTCTTTAGCTCCAGGATCCACACAGCCAACCAAAAAAGAAATTCCTCCCGGAGAACTATTAAATACAATTGGCTCCCCAGCAGGCTTTGCGCTTTCACGAATAACATATTTTGTTCTGTTTCCAATGTTTCTGGCTTTGGAAACAGTATTTGATATTGCAAGTTTTACATTATCAACAACACTCATTTTTTACCTCTCCAACAAAAAAAGAGACAGGTGAACATCTCACGTGTCTCTTCTATATATTTTTCGTTAAAACTTAATAAAAATCTCAGTTTTTAGAAAGGTTTTTTTGGCGAGGAGGGTGTTTTTTACAGATTAATTATCTTGCTGCTAACTCCCGATAACAATACGGCACTGAGGTTGTGCCTTTTTTCGTTTCCTGCTCAAATCCGGTTACCCAGGACATTAACTCTTTAATTTTCGCACCCGCAAATTTAGTTTTCGAAAGCATGGTTACCGCTTCAGCGCGGGATAAGCTGTCTTTAGGCCCCAATCTGGAGAAAGTAATGTACTCCAGCATTCCTGAATTTTTAGCGGCTAAGATATACTGTGCGGCCCAGTGTTTCTCGCTGACATCATCAAAAGGTTTAATCGCTACCTCAGCTTCGAGCGGCAATCCGTCAACCCGGGCCAATACGGCAATCCCTTCGGCCTTAGATATCTTACGATCCGGCTTAAAAGTACCATCCGGATAACCAAGGACATACCCAGCTTTTAGTGCGGTTTCAACATAGGCGCTGGCCCAGTGATCGGTTGGCACATCGGTAAAAATCTTTGTTCCGGAATCAACTATTTCCAGCCCGTTAGCCCTAACTAAAAGGGTTGCTAATTCAGCGCGGGTTAATGCTCTTTCGGGCTTAAAGGTTCCATCCGGGTAGCCCTGAATTAATCCTACGGTTCCGGTTTGTTCAATCGGGCTTTTTGCCCAGTATCCTTCGCCCACGTCCATGTATGAAGTTAGTCGTATGATTCTTCTTTCAGCAGTAGCTACAACTTCGTCTTTTCTTAGGTCTTTAGCTTCGATCACAATTAACTTTTTACCTAATTTTTCGATTGGGAGCGTAACCGTAAAATTACCTTCTTCGTCTAACGGAGCGCTTACCCCGTTAACCGCTACGTCGGTTTGTTTATAATCAGCATTTAAAACTTTTCCGGTTACTTCCACTTCTTCTAAGTGGGTAACCATTTTATCCGCTGGATTTTTGATCGCTACGCTAATCGGCTCACTAGCGGTTTTAATTTCTTCTCCAACATATGAAAGTGAGAAGAAGTGGGTAGCATCATCGGCCACATCCGCATAAGGATGGTAAGCATAATCAAAAGCAATTCCAGCCATCCTAACTCCAATACCCGCGGTAGGATTACTAATCGTTCCCGTAGGAGATGGATCTTGATCCATTCCAACCCTAAGCGCTAAGGCCGGTGACAGCCAGTATTCTGCTCCAACGTGATACGTAGAGCTTACGTCTTTTTGTAAGTTTGGATAATCAAAGTCGAATTCAATATTTAATTCCTGATTGCTTTCGGAAATAGCTTTATCTTTATCTCCTAAAACATTTAATCTTAGCCCCGCTTTAGTAGATGAAGAAATTCCTTCCTGGATTCCGGTATCTCTAGTAATTACACCGCCGGCTGAAAACGGCAATGCGTTTTGAACCGCAATACCAACTGTGGCCCATGAAGTTGGATTAAATAAAACACCGACGTCTAGATCAAAACCAGATCCAGCGCCAGCCTCAACACTAGGTGAGCCTGACCCACCACTGGAGTAATACTTAAGCGCTCCACCAACTCTTAATCCTTCAATTCCACCTAATGCGCCAAAGTCGGTACCGTAAGACAACATTAATACGTTGTTGTTCCAGCTGCCATTACCGGTTAAGTTTCCGCCAGCATCATATAAATCGATATCTGAAACACCAGAAGAAACTAAACCAATACCAAAAGCCGAAGATCCGTCCGGACTTGGATAAATTCCACCTAAAACCAGGTAGTTAACATCCGAAAGTAATGAAGTGTACATACTAGTAAGTTTTACCGTTTTAACGTTGCCTAATCCAGCCGGGTTGAAGAATATAGTTTCGGCACCTTCTCCGTAAGCGACGTAGGCTTTACCCATGCCGAGCGGTCTCGCCCCTACCCCAATGTAAGTTGGGTCAATGGCGCCCACTGCAAAAACGGGTGCAGCAATTAACAGGCAAAATATAATTGCCGCTAAAATAACTTTATTAAGTTTTAAGCTTAAGCTTCTCATAATTAGTTCCTCTTAATCACCAGGATCTTGCCTTTGAAAAGCAGTTCCTTGGTGTCAGAACGGATGATTCTTACTAAATAGACGCCATCGCCAGCTACTAAGCCGGTATAGTCTCTACCGTTCCATTCAATTTCAGACGTACCAATTGGTAAAACTCGGGCAGTTTCCTGGTAAACCATGCGGCCTACCATATCGTATAGATAAAGATCTACTGCCGTCATTTCAGTTACGCTAACCTGAATCTTTACCGAACCAGCTAACGGGTTAAACGGATTTGGATAAACCTTAGCTTTAGTTGCCATTGCAATAACCGCAAACGGAGTAGCTGTGCTAAACTCATCAATTCCTAAGGTAGTGTCTTTACGATAAACCTGAAGATCATAGGTGCCGTAAGCAAAGGTTTCGGGCAAAGTAAATACAATTTGCGTATCACTCCATGCAGTAATTACCGCTCCAACTGAAGTACCATCCAGCTGAACTTCTGAATCCATTTGGGTATTGCCAAAATTGTATCCGTTAATAGTAACTACGCTGCCAACTACTGCCTGCGTCGGATTAACCGATGTAATTACCGGTGTGTTTGCAGTTACAACCGTAGATTCACTGGTGGCGATAATGTAATCAACGTAGTGATAATTAGCTGAAGTTGACGTGGTAACATAAATTAATTGATATTGACCAATTACTTTACTAAAAACGCCGTCTCCGGTTGCTCCAAACACATTAAGGGTAAAATCATCTAACGATACGGTTACTTCTTGCCAATCAGTTCCGGATAATGGAATGGCCGGTGAAGACCAGGCTTCACCGTCATCTGCATCTAACAGATCAATACGAACACTATTAGCCGACCCATCACCTTTAACCATTAATTTAATTACATCTGCAGAAGAAATATCTAAGCTGCTACTCAAAACGCCCCCGATACCGCCACCCCAGTCTCCTGGTCCAGTATTTTGGTAGGTGTATAGTATTTCAATTGCATTAGAACCTTCGTATACGGTTGCGCCTTGAATGCTATAAGTCGGCTGACTGGTTCCTGCATCAAATGCATAGTAAGAAGCAGGGTCAACCAAGGTACCTTCATAGTCGTCGATAATTAATGCGGTTGCCTCTGGCGTGGTAATTGGTCCAGGGCCGGTTCCGGCAACAATGGTAATAGTATCTGTTCCACTGTTACCAAGACTATCTCTAACTTCTACGCTTTGTAACCCTTCCGCAACGCCACTAGGAACAATAATTCCTAGATAGAAATCATTTTGCGATGCTGATGGTTCAAAAGCAGCTAAAACTCCTCCGATATAAACCGTACTGGTAGATCCACCTAAGTTTGTTCCGTGAATTCCTAAATAGTCACCAACGCGGGCTTCGGTAGTAATTGCCGGAACAGCATTTTCAAAGTGATCAATATTTGGAGAAGTTGCCCCGGTTGCAGGAGTCGCATTATCAGTTGCATTTATAGTTTCGGTATTATAGTGTCCGGCGTCGTCATAAGTGTATGCACGGTAGTAATAAGTAGTTCCGTTAGTTAAGCCGGTATCGGTAGAGGAGGCGCCGCTTCCTTTATAAATTACATGTACTCCAGTAGTAGGCTCATCCCCTACACTATAAGAAGTATTTTCGTCCGTTGGTATCCATGAAATCGAAGCATCACTTCTTACAATCATTACTCCGCTAAAAGCATCTTCACTTGGATTAGTCCAGGCTAAAGAATTTTCACCGTCTCCAGCAGTTGCGTTAAAGTAGTACAGCTGGCTTGGAGGTAAAATTGTATAAGAGCTCCAGCTATCAGAACCATCTACGGTCGTAACTACAATATCTCCGCTTTTTACCCCTTGATCTAAATGTATTCCTATTGTGGTAGAGCTATACCATTCATACCCAGGATCGCCAGGAGAAAGAGAAAACCCACCAACGCTAACCGAAACTAAATCTACATCGGTTGCACCAAAATAGGTTCCGTCAAGTTGGACGTAGCTACCAACCTTACCTTCCGTGGTAGCTGCGCCGGTGTAGTCTTTTACCGTACTGATAACTGGAGGGTTTGAAGGACCGCCGCCGCCAGAAATTTCAAAATCTTCAAAGGTAACCGTGTTGCCATCTGCGTTAGTTAATAGAATATCTACCAGACCGTAATAAGTCCATCCGTCAGCTACAGAAGGAATTTCTAAAGTAATATGGGCTACTTCGTTCTCCGCATATTCATTAGTTACCCACCAGCCGGTTCCAATATATGCATCTCCGGGGATAAAACTAGGCCAAACCAGGTATGCTGGATCACCAAGGTGACCATCTTCATACATATCTAATTGTCTGGATCCGCCGGTTCCGTCAAATCCTACACCTTTTATATAAATAGTATCCTCGGGACCAGCTTGCGTAGTTGGATTACCACTCGGATACGCATCATAAATATCAGTAATTAAAAGTTGTAAATTTAAAGCCGTATACTCAATGTCTCGGTTGTAATTTGGCGTTCCGTCATGAATAAAAGTCTGATAGTAATACATATATCCGTCTGGTGGAGTAGATTCGTTGCAAGAAGTGCCTTGCGCATTAAAAACTACCGCGGATCCAGCCGGAGGAGAATATGAAGAACCATCCACCGGGTAATCTCCAGCATCCAGCGGCGCGCTTTCGCTTCTAACTACTAAGATTCCACAGTTATAACCTAAAGAAGCAGTATATCCTCCTTGATTCAATGCATCACTAACGCTCCAATTAACGGTTACGGTTGTACCATTATTAGTAAGACTATTAATCGTAACTTGCGGCGGAGGAGAAAAATCAACGTTATAAGTAGCCGAGCCGTTATCGATTACTTGGATATCAATATTTGCTCCAACATCAATGCCTTCTGGAACATAAAATGCAATGTGATCTGCGTCCCAATACCAAAAGTTAGCGGATGGGATAGTAACTCCATTAACTATTACTCCATAGGTTCCATTATCAATTAGCGCTTCATCCGCCCCGGTAACAATCGGCCGAACGTCTAGATCCGTAAAACTACCCTCAATATCAACATAGGTATACATTCTTATTTCAGAAACATTAAGTGCTTTTATCGTCGCGTGGGCATAATCATAAAGCACCGGATGAATATACGATAAGTGGTTAATCTGGGTAATACTGACCGCTAAAGAAGCGGTTTGTAAAACAAGTAAAACTAAAATTAGCGGAAATAATATTTTAAGTAATTTTTTAATCATAATTTATGCTTTGTAAGGTTCTCCTGACCTTTGCTTAATCGTGCACGTAGAGATCTTCCGCAAAGTACAGATCTCCAATATTAGTAAATACATAGGCTTCAGCAATATAAGGATCTACCATCGGATCCAGCGCCGAACAATTAGCTTGGTTCGATAACGGATCAATTGCATTATCACATAAAGACGTCATGTAAGGATCGGCTGGATCATATACAGTAATATAATACCCTAAAGATCCATAATATTCTTCTCCGTTACTATCTCCAACCATTACGCTAAATGTTTCTCCGTCAGTAATAAAACTATCACTAAAAGTAATATCGCCTGTTTCATAATTCAACACGTTCAATGTTTTGTCGGTACAGGTTGGATCATCACCGTGCCCACAAGTCCAAACTACAAATGAAGTACCAATGGCAGATGGATCAACGTATCCAGAGATGGTAATCAGGTCGGCGGCATAGCTAAAGGTCCAATCGTAGGGTCCAACGGCTCCGGTTCCTTCATCATAGAAAATATCATGCGCTAAAACATCGATGTAAGTATATGGATCGCCGTCGCCATCGACTGCCGTACAGGTATTAGAAAACTCATCTCCACCACAAGCTGCTCCTACCGGAGAGGTGTAATCACACTCCCAAACCGGAAGCGTAAATTCAAATAAATATTCTTCGCCGGGCATCATGTATGCTTCAAGTGGATCTGGAGAAATGGTTCTGGTTTCGGTATTGTAAGTTGGCGGATCTCCGTAATCATAACAATCTCCGGTGTTGCCGCTGGCGATTACGTTAACGTAATGATCATTAGCGGCATTAAAAGAAATGTCTTCTAAGCTTCCATCATTATCAACATCATATAAAGCATAAACTAAAATGTGGTGTGTTCCCTCGTCATTAATGGTGAAAGATTGGGTTGTTTGTTGTGTTTCATTCATCGGACCACCGACCGCCGAGTTAGCCCATCCAACCCAAAGATCTTCTACTGCCGGGCATTCTTCATCCTGCGGAGTAAGGGTGGCGGAAAGTTCAAACTGTTCTCCTGGCTCAACGTTGTGCGGTCCATTTACCCCAACTAAAACCGAGCAACCGGAAGAAGTGGTTCCTTCTTCAACTACGTTTACATAGTGAGTGGTTGGAGTTTGGTTAACCGTTACATCATTTTCTCCGTCCATCGCGCTAGCATAAATATAGTAACTACCTTCGTTAGGAATGCTAAATGATTGAGCGCTGGTTCCCTGGTTTCCATCAATAGTTACGTTAGTATAGGTCTCGTTACCATCGCTATTGTTCAGCCATTTTACTTGCACGCCTTCCAGTGTAGTGTTTTCGTTAATTGGAGTTAACAGTGCGGTTAAATCAAAGTTTTGTCCCGGCGTAACTGAGTGGGTTCCGGTAACACCAAGTGCAATTCCTGCTGTAGTTGAAGAACCACTATCCTGAATCCAAATACTAGTCTCGACCCAATCACAAGATCCTCTTTCAACCTGGTCTCTTAAATCTGTAGCTTTAACTTTAGGCTTTTTTGATCCGCCTGAAGCATAAGTATAATCAATAGAAAGCACTCCGTTTTCATAGCGAACCGCTTCTTCTGCAACGGCTTGAAATTCTTCGTTACAGGTAAAAGAAGCTTTTCCGTTGCTATTAATTATAACTACGATTTGATCTTCGTCTCCGCCCGATACTCCGGGATCAAAGGTAATTTCCAACTCTTCAGAATCTCCGGAACAATTTACGGCAACGATTTCAAAAGTCAGCGTATCTCCGGCATAAATTGTTTCGGCTCCATCTGCGGTAGTATAAACAAATTCAGTAATGCTGGGCGCATTAATACAAACCGTGTTACAACCAAATAGGGCCAGCGGTGCGCCAAGCGGAACTACAACGCCAGCATCTTTAACCCGTGCCATCTCCCTGACCATATATGCCGCCCTTGAAGAATTTATCTTTGAAATTGCTCCCTTAACATCCATGGTTCTCTCCTCCTATATATATATCGTCAATTTTTGCTTAAAATCTCAGTTTTTGTGTAAACTTATTTTGCTGTTTCTACTTCGGATCGGTCCAAAAGCCACCTAAGGGTAAAGCCTATATCCCAGCTGTGCCCAACTATGTTTCTGCCAAATCCGCCCTCAACTCCAATCGAAAAGATGGATTTGGCCTTTTTAGCCTTAATGTATGCTTCGACGCCTCCGCGCATGGATAAATTGCGATCGCTATTGGGATGCGGCAGGGCGTTAGCGCTAAAATTTCCCGATACCGCTAAATCAAATTTTGAGTCAAAGAAATCAAAAAGCAGAGTTCCGCCGGCATAAATATTTAACATGCCGGGGAAAACATCGTCTCGCGTTAGATATCTACCATAACCCGCAACGTAGTAATTATTCCAGCCTCCGCCTACCCCAAAATTAGTACTTAAATACGGTCGAACCGGGCCAAAGGGACTACCCGGAATAATGGCCCCACTTACAAAAAACTGCCCTTCCAGTGCATCCAGATCATTTCTCTCTGCTTCTCCGGCAGCATGTTCGGAGGTAACTACCGAACCAAACACTCTCGAATAGTTAAGGTTAGTACTAACCGAAAGCGGAACTTCTTCGTTTGCGGCATTGATGGGCGGCCCGGTAAAAACTGAACCTAAGGAAAGGTCTAATAAACCATACCCCCATCGATACGGTTTATTTTCTGCTTCTCCATCTGTAGAAATTCCAAAAGATTGGCTTAGCCCTCTAAAACCGGCGCTGAAGTGCGGTTCAAGTTTGGTTCCAGCAGTATAAGCCGGTCGAAGGTAATAGGATGTCGACAACCAGCCTTGTCCTGAGTTTCCAAAGTCTAAGTTTAAGCCCGGAACCTGCTCGTCAATTACCGAAAATCCTCCGCCGCCTTCAATAACTAACATGGCTCCTTTTTTGCCAACTACCGGAGCTCTGCCGGATACTTCAACCTCGGTTCCGATCTGAGGATTACCTTCATAGCGTCCTTCTATGTGACCAACCGTAACCGCAACGCTCGGGTTACTTCTTAGTTTTTCACGTAAAACATTCATCCGCCCTTTTTCAAAACCTTTAATAATACTGTTGCGGTCCGGGTCGTACCAAGGAATTAAGCTGCCCCAGGCATCGCGAGCCTGGCGGGCATATAAAACTTCGGCCTCGTTCCAGTTTCTTTTTTCCATTAAGATGTAGGCCTGCGCCCCGTAGATACGCGACATAACTTTGGGTACTTGTAAATTAATAAACGGATTAAGTCTGTCCGCCAGTTCGTTATATGCAGCCAAATCAGTGTTGTGATCACCACGGGAAAACTCACGTTTTCTAAAGGTTCTGAAGTCCATACTCATTACATCGCCTAAAACTTCCATCATGGCGGCGGCAGTTCGCTTGTGTTCGGCTGGAATTCCATTTAATACAAAAGCACGGGTAGTTAAAGCGGTGTCAATATCACGCTCAACTCTTTTTACCGGGAATTTATAACCCGCTCCACCCTTCGCCCAAGTCAAAATAGTAATTTCGGCATCGAAGGTCCGCGCTAGTCTTTCGGCCATCGTCACTTGCGCAGGAGTAAAGCTCCATTCATTAGCAGGCACACCTTCGATTCCCAGTTTTTGCATTAATTCAGCACGCAACTGCTGATAAGTTTCGATTGCCTTGCGGTATCTTCTCTCTTCGTAAAAACAATGAGCGATTGCGGCTTGTGCTTCTAAATCTCTAATCTTCAATGCTGCATTTTGATCATAAATACTTGAAGGAGAAGAGTTTTGCCTTCGCACGGCAGCCCTTCCTGCCTCGTAGGATTTTCGGGCCTTTTGGATGCGAGGTTGTTTTAATAATCCCGGAAATGCATGCCAGCAATAAAGATTACCGCGTTTGAAGTGTACCTGTGCAATCAGCTCGCTGGCTTTTAAAATTCCATAACGGCCGTCGCTCTTATCTTCTTTAATTGCTTTTTTCGTGAGGGCTAATCTATCCTCTGCTAAAACAAAACGATGTCCCGCAATCAGGGCCTCCACCACCGAAAGATGGATTTCTGGAATAGTTAATCCGATTTCTTCTAATACATATTGATTAGTAATTTGTTCCCTGGCGGATAAAATCTGGTTTAAGGCTCCCGCATCCCCTCCATTAATAATCCGATTAGCTGCTTCTGCCAATTCAGCATCAGCCTCTTCACCCAAGAGCGCTAAATTAATGGCGGCCGAAGCATCGGCAAAATCTTCTGCGGAAAGACGCTGGTAATCAGTAACCGCCAGTGGAGTCCCGCCTTCGGAAACGGCTTCCGCAAAGCCGTTCGCATAATCATTTTCCATCAAGCCCGCAATCCCGCTCAGTGCCCAGGAAATTGTTCGAGCACTGCGCAGGTACAGTTTGGCCTGGTCTAAAGTAAGTCCGGCCTCAGGAATTGACATCCCTCTAAAGTTCTGGCTAACGTCAAGTAGCGCGGTCTGATATTCTCTAAGCGCATGATAATAAATTTTGCGCATGGTATTTGGATTAGTAGCATGCTCAGCCCGATACGAAGCTTGCATCATCTTTATTTCAGCCCAACTTATCAGCAACGTATCAAAAATCAGCTTTTGGCTTCTTACAAATTTAGTTTCGGCTACCGCTTGTGTCTCTGCTTCGTTATACATGTCATGGGCTTGCGTTAATCTGGCGAAATCAAAAGTTCCTTCTCCTAATTTGGCAGATGCACGCAGTAAATCTGCATAATTTAAGTATAGCTTGGCCGGAGTTTCGCCTAATTCATGGTGGAGGTCGCTGCTTGCCAAAATTTGTTGCATTTCAGAAGTTAAGCCCGGAACACCAGTTAAGCTTTCGCCGATCATGGCGGCATAAATTGAGGCTGCTTTACCAAAACTTTGCCGACCCGCCCCATCTCCACTAATTCTTTCTTCTAAACCACCCCGCGCTCCGTAAGCCCAGGCCAAAGTTGAAAGTGCACGATAAATTTCTCGCCCGGCCTGGGGAGAAGTTGCCGCCTGATTAAGTAAAATTTGAAGAGCCGCCTCGGTGCGGGGCACCAATTGGCTAATTTCGTTTAGCGCATCCTGATAGTGGCCATCTCTTTCGAGACATTTCGCCGATAACAGCCCAGCTTCTACTATCCCCAGCTCTCCAATCG
The DNA here is from genome assembly GCA_018823125.1 of Candidatus Margulisiibacteriota bacterium. GTDB lineage: Bacteria > Margulisbacteria > WOR-1 > JAHJIW01 > JAHJIW01 > JAHJIW01. The sequence continues at coordinate 109,142 of JAHJIW010000017.1, forward strand.
CATGTAAGCGTTGTGCTTTTATAGTATTTGCGTGTTCTGCACTGTGAGGAGAAGTAGCTGCCAATACATAACTACTGGTAGCGTTTTGTAAAAGCACTCTATCCCTATCGCCTGCTGCCCTATACATTTCAGCCAAACTTAAACGAATTTCTTCACGGTACATATTAGCTTCCTTTAAGTTTGCCGGATCTAAAAGCTGGGTATTTTGCAAAAGAGCATCTAAGGCTTCGGCCCCTTGACTAAATGCGGCCACCGCTTCTGCCGGCTGAATATTTCTGCGGTAAACATCGCCTGCCATGCCGTGGGTTCCAGCAATATCTAAAGCAATCCTTAATTGTAAAACCCGGTCGTCGGTTTCTTGAGAAATCTGCGCCAGATCTATGCGTGCTGCCTGAAGTGTTCCTAATAAAACTTGCCTAGCCCCAGGAAGAGTGCTAAATCCGGCGGTTAAAAATGCCTGACGGTCGCGTTCGATTTGGGTTTCTACTGATGATACCCGGGCTTCCGAATAAAGCGCGGAAACCGTTGGGATTCGATCAAAATTAATAATGGCATCATCATAACGCTGCAGACTTCTTAGGGAAGTTCCTCGCTTTAAAGCCAAAGTATGTTTAGTAAAATACGTTTCCGCAATTACCAGGGCCTGCATCCTGCCATCCCCTAGGCGCCATGATCGGGTAATGTGGTAAATATTATGTACAACCTGATCAAATTCGCTCGCGCCCTCTGGAGCTGCGGCGGCCAAGGCCGGATCTTCATCTACATCGGAATAATTAATTGCTGACAAAATCTGATTTGCTCTTTCTAGTTTTTCGCCTCTAACGCCGGTTTCTTGTAATTCCATTGCTCCCTGCAATGAATAAATCCAAGAAAGCGTATCGGCTGCGCTTAACATCGAAGAATTATCTTCTTCGTTTGAGGACATGCTTAGTTCTCGTGCCGACACTTCCATTTTCCCATGTTCTATCCTGCCCGCTAATATATGTTGAGATTCTTGCAATGCGTCATAACACAGCTCCTCCGCTTCGGCCAAAAGAGTGGTCGCATTTTCTACTTCTCTATCTGCCCAGTATGCATCATTAGCAATCAAAGTTAATGTTGTAGCTTTTCCAACTTTAGCTCTGCGGATCAGATTATCTTTATAATACCTATGAAACGCTTTAACATGCTCCTTGCGATCTAAAACTAGTTGATATTCGTCTCGAGCTTCCTCGTAACGTCTTGCCGCACGCAAATCATTGGCTAAAGAAAGGTTAAGTTCTAATTCGTTAGTTGCCAAAAGGGCGAGCACGTCGATTGATCGGAACTGATTTACCCGGCTTAAGCAAAAGCTCCCTGGGATTGGACCACTACCCGCACGTATACTTGCTAAACTATCTCGAATAAATTGAAAATCATTTTTATGCGTGTTTATTAAATCGATTAATGACGGGCCCCCATCCCTTAACGGTTGCTCGATAACGGCTAGCATATCTGTATCACTAGTAAAACTTTCGTGTTCCGTGCCATAAAGCATCATCTTTCTAACGGCTACCGCTCGCAAAGCATGGTCAACTCCGGATCCTTTGGCATTATCTTCCATCAGGTTTGCTTTGCTGCTGTAAGCCCAGGCTAAAGTCATAAAAGCGGCAGTGGTAATTTCGGGGTAATCTTCGTCGACATTATTTCTAAGCGCATCTTCACAAAGAGCAATCGCTTTTTCTACTAGCTTTTCGGCCAGCGGATGTTTATTAACCCTCAATCGTTTTGCCAAGCGTAAAAGATAATCAGCTTTAGCAATTTGGATGCGGGTGCGAGTGGCTGCTAATTTTCTTTCAATTCTAAAAACGGCTCTTAATTCAGTTGTTATGTCTATATAAACACTGGCCCCTTGTCCTACTTTTGCCCTGGTTCTCAAGTCTGCGCGGCTAGTCCCTCTTCCAAAATATTGAGGGATATATCCATTTTCGTATTCGCTCTCTGCTCGATTAATTGCCGCGTCAACCGCACCAAACTTACCATTTATTTTATCTTCTATCTTTTTTGCTTCATCAATAATTTGCTCTTCTGTGGTTGCCCCTTCAATTTCGGCTAATAATTCTTCATATTTAACGATATCATTCACATTAATACTAGCCTGCAAAACTCCGGCATAGCCTAAAAATTCTTCAGGAATTGAAGACTGCACAATTTTTAATGCATCATTATGGACAAAATGGTTACGCACTTGATAGCGAGGGCCCAAAAATCTGCCTAACGGCGGATAGCCTACGGAATTAGGCCCATGACTATTGATTCCATCTCCGGAAGGCAATAACACTTCATAGATTGCTTGTGCTCTGCCCAAGTATGTTACTGCTCGACCATCGCTAGCTTGTTGATAGTAAGCTCCTCGGGTACGATAGTAGTTAATGGCAGTAATAATTGCATTCCACAGTACCGTTTGTTTATGAGGAGTATTTGGAATATTGCTCGCGGTAGCACCAATCCAAGTATTGGTATTATCGAATAACGTTTCCAAGGTAGTGTTGTCTCTCGAAAGTGCGTCGGCAGCACCCGCAAAATCAGCATCTCTTAGCTGTTCCCCTTGACGGTTTAAATGAATAGTAATCTGATCTGACAGGTTTTGTGCGGCGCGCAATTGGTGCACGTCAGCTTGTTGAGTAGTTCTGAGAAACTCACTTACGGTGAGTTCGCTCATACTCTCGTATCCTAAGCCGCCTCCTATTCTAGTTCCTTCACCCATGATTCATCTCTCCTTAAGGATTAATAATCCTTAAAAACCTCTAATATTTGCCGAAAGTCTTCGCCGGTTAATTCTTCCGGTTTGTCAATAATCGGCTGTACGCGTCTGATTAATTCTCTTTCTTTTTCACTCAATGCATCTCTTAATTGAACGAATTGATTGAACAATCCTTTAAACGCGGCTAATTTGTACATATCGTTTTCACCTGAAGCTAATCGTCTTAATGCCCTAATGGTTAAGCGCAATGCTTCATCTAGCGATCTTTCTTTCTTTAAGAAAAGTTGCGCTTTTCCGATTAAGGCATCTGCGTTATAAGGATCCTGCATTAACGCTTGTTCATATTTTCTTAAGGCTTCATTGTGGTAGTCTTTATCCTCGGTCCCCCACCACATTAAGTTGCCGCATTTTGCATAAGCTTGAGATTTAAAGGTTGGGTTATGTGCTAAAAGTTTTGACATCTCGACCCGGTTATCATCCAAAAGATCTAGAAGCTGTCGGGCATCTTCAAACGTAATCTGATCTTGTACTTGTGAAGATCTTTTTTCACCCAGTAATACTTCAAAAATTACAATGATATGTGTACGGGCTTCTTTTATTTGCATGTATCTAACCTGCATTCTTAATTCTTTTAAGCCTTCTTTTATTTCTCCGGCAGGCACAGTGGCTAACATCGCATCAAAATCATCCGGCAGCATATAAATATTTCCGCCCTCTCTTAACGGAGTTAGATAATCAATATATTCCGGATAATCTATCAACAATTGTAGTTTAGTAGCATCAATCAGGCCTTCTGCGGCAATTCCATTAATATTTCCTGAATAAGAATACATTTCCGCTTCAAAAAACAGGGCATCTGCATAAGCTAATAATCCGTTAAAAATAAATAATGCTCTTTGGTTAGGATTAGACACGTACACGTTGGCCATCAGCGTCGCATACATTCTGGCATCCGCAAAATACTGCGGTTCGTTTAAAGTAGTTCCGTACTGTACCGAAAGCTCCTGCATTTTTCCCAGCAAGGTATGAAGCGCTGCATTACGCGGATCGGCCGAAGGTTGAGAACAAACGATCGTTTGCGCCGCTTTCATTTGCGTATCCCCCAAATGCGCAGTAAACGGCAATCTAAAGTTATGGGACACAAAAGCTCGGCCTGGTCGATTGTATTCTTCAATTAGACCACGCTGTCTGGCACGGCAATCTTCGAGTGCTTGGGCAGCTTGCTCATCAAGTTGTGCCATGCTCGCGCTAATCGCGGCTAACTCACTATCACTATGCATATATCCGTCATCCGAATCTGCCTCACTATAGTAATTTTCCAGTCGTCCTTGGCGTAATTTTGCTTCGCGTCGGATAAAGTCAGCTCTTGCTCCCGCGATTCCGGTGCTTTCAAAATAAACTTCATTTATGAATTGTGCGTCTCTAATCCCGCCTAACTCTAATTGCATGGCCGAGTCCATCAATCCCGTAGCAAAATCAATATAAGCTACGCAGCGTCGCCATTCGTTTTCGTGGTCTCCCGGCACATAATTTCCGGATCCGTCAAAAACAACGCCTCGACTTGGGCCATATCTATCAATCCATGCGGGACGGTAGCCTTCCGTCCTTTGTAAAACTAAGTCGCGGTGCCTCCAGGCCATATTTGACGCTACCTTAGAAGCTGCAAACATTATTCGACTGTCAAAATCAGCCGGCATTTCTTCTGCCAGTGCAGAGATTTGTGCGTAAAGCGCAAGAATTCTTTCGTTTGAGCCACGCGGTCTTATTGTGGCAGCTCTTCTTACGTCTTCCACTAAAAGTTTTTGTTGCTCAACCGGAAGCATGCTTTGCATTTGAAGCCCAATGTTTCTTTGTCCTAAAAAGAGATTTGCTAAGGCAAAGGCATCGCTGTATAAATAACGTTTTTCTCTTACGCCATCCACCGTGCTTTCGGTTAACATGTAATGTCCGCCGATAGTAATAATTGATTCGGCCACCACCATGCCAAATAATTGTCGGTGCGGCAGAGGAAGTCGTAAGTTTGTGCCGCGGCGGGTCAAGTGTCTAGCTTCGGCCCGATAACCACCAGCCTCTGCACCCACATCATATTGACCTAAGAAGCCTAGATCAACGCTCCCTAAGTCATTGCGGTATTCATCGTATTCTTTAAAAAACTTCATTTCCTGTTCAATCGCTAAATTATATCTGCCGGTTTTATTTAACTGGCGAATAAACATGGCCCTAACGTACATACGTTTAGTAAGTGGCATACTGTCCTCCAGCAACCAGGCAAAGATGTCGCCAATTTCATCTTCTGAAACGTTTAATACTGAAAATACATTTACCAGGTAATTAGTAGAGAGGGCTAAAACCTTTTGTCCAACCTCAGAATCTAAATCTTCAATCGTTTTAATGATATCGAAGAATACTTCGGAAGCAATACGGTACTTACCAATCCCCAAAAGTGAAACTGCAAACAAATATTGGAGTTCAGGATCAGGAACTTCCCGTAGATTAGTACCGTTTTCTAAAACCGCTTTAAACTGGTTAAAACGTGATCGTGCTGAAATTGCATAAGCCGGTGGATTTTCATCGGCTACCGCTTGCAGAGCATCGCTTAAAAGACCTTCGGGAACCAAGTCTAACAATGAATCTCCTTTCCACGAAAGTGCATTATCGGTAATCATAATCAAATGATCCATGTGATAGAGGTGCTGTCCAAAAGCTTCTACAATCGGTTCCGGAAGTTGCTCTTCGGCTTCCGGCATTCTATCCATCGGTTCAATTTCACAATTTGCCCGCATCTTTGGAATTCCGGACCAGATTGGAGCCGCAAGATACGCGCTCAAATTTAGCGCAGTTAATGATGCATTATAGTATTCGGGGTCGCGGGACCTTACTCTGCCTCGCAAATCGGTATCGTAATCAAAAAAGGTTTTACGGGAAGCTCCGTAGTTTAAAACTTCTCTGGCAAAGGCATTGCGATCCATGGTCCCGATGCCAACGTTTGCTAAAAAGTAACAAGAGATTGGAATAATATTTCGGTATTTGCCCGCCTTGACGCGATCCGGATATCTGCCGTTAATAGCGCCGGCCAGTATTTCCTGTTCCCGGCTTTCCAGCGGATTAGAAGCAGGAGCATAAATCAGGTCTTTCCCTAATTCAGCATAAACCCTGATACCATCGTAGTTTTCAGTAAAGGCTAAATTTCTGACTCCCACGTCAATCCGTGCTCTAAACGGGTTGTCGGAGTCAGAAGTTACTTCAACCTCTACCACGTCCGGGAAAAAGGAGGAAACATTATGCAACGTTATTTTGGAAAGTATAAACTCTAAGGTATCTTCACAAATGTCTACACTGCCGTCGGCATTAATTTCAACGCCGCGTTCTCCTCTGACAATGTCTAATCTTGCTAAAGGATCATCTAAGGTTGGGCTGCCGCTTTGCGGGTACTCTTTTGGAGAAACTAATCTGATTCCGTATCTTTCAAATTGAGCCAGCTCGTTCTGGTCTGGTCGTATTTTACCTAAAAGATTTCGCAACACTTCAGCCGATTCTCTTTCGATTCGGATAATTTTAACCGGGTTAGCTAGACCCTCAGAATATTCGCCAACTATGTTTTGGTTTTCTAAAGATAATTCGGCCAACGCATTATCACCAAAACGCTTAGCCGCTTCTAATAAAAGAAACTGATCTTCTCTAACGGCATGCCAATAATCTCCGTCCTGGTCAAAATCCGCAAATTCCTGTAAGGCTGCCAAAACAACGTAAGAAGGATTGAAAGAAATACATCCTTTAAAATCTTGTTCACCCCAGCTGTCCGACATGGTGATAACATAGTGAGGATCGCCCTGCTCATCGGTGATCGCAATAATATCTTTGCCTTTGATATGCGATAAGACTTCTTCTGCTTGGGCTTGATAGTCAATCCCGGTATCATTCCAGATTCCCATTCTCTGTAATCTAGCCGCACAAATCAAAGCCCAGGCAATGTATAAGTCGGCGTCGGTAGCAGAGTAAGCTTCATCGTTACTTTCAAATTCGATATCGCCAATTTGAAGATTATATTTACAGCGCCATCCGGGAAGACCATCGTTGGCCTTCATGCCCGCGGATTCCTCAATCATGCGCTCAACGCCTCTAAATAATCCATCAAATTTTTCTTGATAATCCAGGGCAGAGTCGCCGTTAACCAACGTCATGTCGGTTAGGGTCTTCATCCAGTACCCCATACCTTCAGAAACAATTTGGTTTTGTTGGGTTGGGGCTTTGATGTAGTAAACGGGGCCGCTCTCGCCATTAAGCGGGGCAGCATTAATTAAGAAAAATTCTTCGGTAAGTGAGGTGTTAACCAGATTGATGGTTGCCTGTTGTAGTGCTTCCTGATCGCTTTGAGACGTCACTGCATTGCTTGGCCCAAAATAGGCAATCGTCGTTGCTTGTAACATATGAGCTAAATTTACATTATTCATAGCTTGCTTCCTTCTATATATATATCGACAATTTTGGCCTAAAATCTCAGATTATTTAGTAACTTTTTTGTGGGGAAAATACGAAATATTTGCCTCTCCCCATCAGCAAAATTAATATTTGAGCTTATTTTTTAAGATGCGTCTGGTACTGCGGCTGCCTGTTCTTCTTTCTCGATCCTCTCAATATCTTTTTCAATCATTTTTTTACTGTGGTCAACCGACATAATTCCGGCATTTAGCTTCCACATGCCCTTTGTCGTATAATATGCAGTTCTAAGCGACCACGGAATCAGCATTCCCATTCCAATCGCCATCAAGTCAAACTCTCCCATCACTCCAGATTCTAAAACGTAACTCTTGGCTACTACGGCTGCAGCCGTAAGATCCAGGGCCACTACGTCCCAGTTCATTCTCATAAAAGATCGAAAAACTCTTTCAGTCTCGTTTACTTTTTCTCTAAAGCCTACCGACATCGGGATGCGCACGTTTTGTTCCGGAGGATCGGTTACGTTAAAACCAGCTCTCAAGTTACTGATCAGTCGCAATGAAACCTGACTGTAGTTAAACCACATATACATTGAGTCGTAGGCAAAGTTATCAGAAGTTGCTCTGCCGAAGGGAGAGCCATTTACGTAACGACCATATCTAATCATCAACTCGATTACGGTATAGTTGATTAGCCCCATTTCCATAATGAGCCCTAAAGGAGATCCGATTGAAAGGGATTGAAGCTGAGGATCAGGCATCATCATGGCAAAAACGTTACCAAAAACAAAACCGGCGATACCTAATCGGTAAAGCAGTGCCGGGAATGAATAAGTATTGTATAAAGGCCCCAGCATCAGGTCTAATTTTTGCAGATAATTTAACATGTGCGGATGGTCTTGAAACATTTCGCCGAATGTTCTTAAAAGATGAGAGTTAAACGCCTGCCATCTAATTTTTTGCGCCAGATCACCCAAAAGTTCAACCATGCAATCGTTCATTTGGCGCAAGCCTTTTCTCTGAATTACTCTGCCGCCAATTTTATTAAGCGAAACCGTAGTAGCTAAGTCTTCACTAGGATGGAGATGATACCAACGTCTTCCCGCAAAGTACTGTGTTAATTTAGGCCTGCCAAAAATCCTCGGCACATGATTAGTTAAAACATAAGCTCCAGCCGCAATCCCTAGTACCGGAACAAACATCGGGGCCAAGGTAAGCGCTCCAAATCCCATTGCAGCGGTAAAAACTGAACCCAGCGTTGCTGCAGCAGCCGTACCAACTAAACCATAAGTGCTCCAACGGCAAACTGCCAGGTATGCCTCTAATCCATTTCGGTGTCCGAGGGTCGATGTCCCTCTGGTTTTAATGCCACCTTTACCGCTAACGATATCTTTGTTTGTAATTCCAACAAATCCCAGAACGCCCGTTCTGCCCCATCGATACGCACCCCTTGCCGCAAGCAAAGGTTTCTTCAACGCATTCTCAGTACTATGCCAATCACTTTTCACTCTGCCTCTGAGTGTTTCATCTAAGGCTATAAAGTTTCCGCCAAAATTACGGTTCCACCATCCCCAATTTTGAATTGAATAAGCCGTATTCTCAACGTTAGGCTGAACTACGAAATCAACGGTCTCAATTGCATCATCAATTGAAGCAAGGTTTGCGTATCCGGTTAGCGTTGCCAGGTGGCGGCTTCTTTCCCAGCGCTGAACGGTAGTGCGGTCATCAATTCCTTTGCTTGCAATATCTGCTTTGTTTTGCGGCAAACCAAGGTCGCGGTCTCTCTGCATTGTAGAGAACGGCGCATGGGCCGGATCATCGTAATTCAGACCAAATTGAATAATTTTCCCTCTAAAGGATTTAACGCCGTTATGTCCGCCAAAAGCACCCGCCGCCGTGGCAATACTTTCATAAAAGTAATTATCGGTATCCGCATTCATCTGAATATCGGTTCCCATTTGTTCCATTTCCGACGGACGGAACCGGTTGGTATCTAAAACATTTTCAATTACTCCGCCGCAAAAATCTCTTTGAGTGTCTTCTGTTTCCTGCAGTCTTCTTCCAATACCGGCGGCAAAACTTTCTTGAGCATTATCCGCCCATTCTCTTGCCGCTTTATCAAACTCATCAATATATCTAAGGTTATCTCGCCCGGAAGTTCTTCCATATTCTGGGTATAGTTCTTGTCCGATGCGTCCCACTTCATCCAGTAGTGCTCCGTCCGCCTTGGCAGTTCCTTCTTCAATAAAGATTTGTGGTGCGCCTTGAATGGTTTTAAGCCATTCCATGGCTTCGTCAATGGTTCGGCCGCGGGTTAACATAAGTTCCATAACATCATAGCTTTCGGTGCGGCCTCGTTCTGTAGTCCGAGGAGCTCCTCTAAAGCGCGCCGCATTAATAATATTTTGTCCGTGCACATTTGCATATTCTGCTTCTTCGCTAGCAATGGCTCGTAATTTTCGTTTTACACTAAAACTTGCGCTTGGAATTTGGCCGATAGCACTTCTCGCACTAGATAAACCTTGCGCCACCCCTTCTTCAGCATTATTAATTGTTGCTGAAACGGCATAACCAAAAGTACAAACCTGAATATCCTCTGCCAGTAAAATTAAATTCTTTCTGATTTGTCCTAAACGGTTAACTCGGCTTAGCTTTCGGGTTAATCGTTTACCTTCAGGGGTCATGGCTGCATTGATGCGCCCGAAAATAACGTCTGCTGCTTCAGTAGCGCTTTTCCCTTCGTGGTACATTAATACTGCCATTTCTCTTACAATATCATCCGGAAGAAGATGGTTTTTTAGTTTAACGTCAAAATCTTCCGTAGTTGAGGATGTAAACCGCAGCTGATCAACCACGTTTACGTCTGCTTTTTTGTGCAGCGTCATCGGCACCCGCCACAAGCCCTCGTGTTCTTCAGCAACCCGCCCTAAAACATTTCGAATAATGGTAGCCATCTGAGTTCCGTGGCGATATGGAGTTAATATTCCATTGGTATTAACTGCCTTACCCAGTAGCCATTCTCTGCGCGGTGCGCGGTAGTAAATAAATGGTCGTTGGCGACGCTTATTTGCTGCGTGTGCAACCGCATCTGCCCCCGCCGCTAAAGGAGAAGCGCCCGTAGATGTCGGAGCACAAAGTGCTTCCATTGGCTGTAAACGCGCGGCATCAATTCCATAAAAAGGTTTTATTGGTTTACCCGGATCGTTTACGGAAGTCCCGCTATAATCAGCAGTCTCATATTCAATCAGGCGCTGTAACATAGCCGCAGAATTATTATTAATAAATTCTGCCAGCCAAGCTGCCCCCGCATCATTCGGAGCTCTGGCAGCTTCGCTTTCGATCACCGCCTGAGGGGTGCGCGCGTTTGCCACGGTTTTTCTCTTAGGATTAGCCGCCACTTCTGCCAAGTGCCCTAACAACACCGCCAGGTCTTCATAAACAGCACTTGTGTTTTTAATCGGATTCGCAGAATTATCCTGTTCTGCTTCTTGATTTCTTACTTCTATAATTGCATCGGTTAGCTGTAGTCGAGCTCGGGGTCTTTCTGCCTGAGCATCAATTAAACTATTAAGGTTTTGGATTAATTGTTTATTGCCTTCCGCGTTAGTAACCAGCATCAACATTCTTTCGAGAACAGCTTTTTTAGCTGGATCTTGTTCGCCCTTAATTGCGCTGCGCAATTCTTTTGGTGTATATTGCTTATTCTCTTTTCTCGACTTCAAAAGATATCCTGCAAAATGCAAATCCCTTTGGCCCAGTACGGTTGCCGGCAAAGCATCTCGCATTTCTTCAAAGCTCATCAGCCAGCCCTTATATGTTCTACGGTCACCAACTACCTGGTTAGCCAGTTCCCTGAGTTTTCCAGCAAGGCCGTTTGCATATTCTCTCGCCGCGGCTTGAACTTCAGGGGTGTCGCCCGGTTGGGATAAGAAACCTGCCAACCGATCAACTCTTTGACTCCAATCCTGGCGCGCCTGCCTCATCCGCCCGAACTGGGCATCAACGGCTTGCGCTACTCTGCCATTCGATTCAAGTTCTTCTGCCACTTCTCGCAATCCCGTGTTTTCACGGTGTACAAAAGAAGATAAACCAAGCTCCATGCGCTCCGGCATATTATGCCCGGATCTAAATTCTTCTTTCGCTGCCTCGGCGGCAATTTCAATAATTCTTGCTCTTTCGTTTTGTCCCTCTGGTTTTTTTGGATTTATTCCATATTCTCGCAGTAATTCATCGGTTACTATTTCATCAACAATTTCTTCGAGTTTTCTTTCAAAACGATCACGAACGCGGGCCTCTGCTGCCTCTCTCGAGACGTTTTTCCTTGTTTCTCCTAAGATTTCGCATTCAGCCAAATAGTCTCCGGCAAATACCTGGTGCGGCGCCGCTCTTCTGGCAATTTGGATTCCGAGTATTCTAGCCAGCTTATTTCTTTGTTTCGCCGATTTCCCCTTGCTTTTCTTGCCTCCAAAAATTTCCGCCTCAGAAAGATCTTGTTCAATTTGCCTTTGCATTAATTCGTGAATCGGTGAATTGCCTTTATTTAATTGACCGTAAAACCACTCTTCTGCCAACTGCATTTCGCTTCCTGGAGCAACGGTTTTTCCTTTACGCCTTGCATTTTCCGCGGCGCCCGTACAAGCGGTTCTATAAATTCCTTTTTGACCAGGGGTCAACGCATCAATTCCGTGCGTCTCTATTGTGGATACTATGTGTCTCCAAACGTTGAGCAAGTTTCTTTCTTCGGACTTAATGCCTTTGATGTCAAAGGCCGCCACCAAAGTAAAGTAGTCTCTTAGTCCATATACGGTTGCATCCGAAGCCTCCACCGGCTCTCCAGCCATTTTTCTGGCCGCACGGTCTAACACAGGCCCGCTACTAAAAAGTTCTCTTGCCGCCCATTCCGCTTCTCTGTGTTCAAGGTGGAAAGTCTCAATCAATAAGTTCGTTAATTCTGTTACATCCCAATTCCTATCCAAAAGAGATCTTCCGGTAAGCATTCTTTCGCCAATTTCAGCAATTCGCTTCCAGCGATCGTAGGTTTGTAGTTTATTAACCGCGATGCGAGCTACCATTTCGGACCGGTCTGCATCCATGCCGGCTTTTTCAGCTGCCCTGCAAAGTTCGAGTTCGAGGTGCGCCATTAACCGTTGTTGAACAAATTCCGTAATGGCAGTTCGCTGGGTAGAGGTTAAGCCGCATACATTTGAGGCCTCCTCACAAACCCTGGCAACCGCTTCCTGATCGGTAACATTATTTAAATCTAAACCGTTTCTCCTCATCGCCCACTCTAAAAGGGCCGATGCAAATTTTCCTTTGCGAATATCTTTTAATCGTGTATCTTCACGAGCGGCTACGTCTAACCCTGCAATAACGGTTGCCTGCAGGGCCCTGCCGACCACCACTTCTCCTTGCCCGCCCTGGTGGGGCTGAAGCCGTGAATCATGCGACAAGGAATCTCTAAATCTAACGTTTTCTCCGTGGGGGGTACAATCCGGATAAACTTCATTAACGGCGTCGTCAACCAATGCCATGTTTGAGGTAACGCTAACTTCAATTGAAGAAAGAATAAAACTAAATAATCGTTTTCTTTTGGTGATTTCGGCTTGAACCCGATTTGCATTGCCTGCAGCTTTTGGATCAGCAATATGAGGCGCCGCATTTAAGCTTGGTATTCGTGAAGCAATGGCGTCTTCTATCGCTGCGGTACGCGCCATGATACGGTCAGCTAAAACCGCCGCACCTCGGGCATCAAAAGTAAAGTTATTACGTGAGTCGTTGTGGAACAAGACGTATTTTTTCCCAAAATGAGCAATGTAGTTGTAAAGATCGCTCCACGTATACTCTACAACTCTTTGCTTAGGACGCATGGTTCCTTTATTTGAATAGCGGTTAACCGTTTTTGACAAGCGTTTAGTAGGATCAACTTCTTCTGCGGGATCACGACTAAGCTCGGCGTATTCGTTGCCCTCTTCCAGTCTTGAGTAAACTGCGGCTCCCAGGGTATAATAAACCTGCGAAACAAAAACCAGGGTGTAATCAATCGAACTAAATAAATCAAATCCTTTAGCTAAAAAACAAAGCGATAAAACCCCCATGTAAAGCACGCCTAACATCCGGGAAGTCTGAGCTAAAGCCACCTTCTTTTGGTTAGCTTTTTTAATCACTAGTTGTTCGCGCATGAGATGAGCCACTTCTGCCCGTTTGTTTTCAACCTCCCGTGCCTTGGCAACGGTTTCTGCGTCGTGTCTTCCCTTTTTCTGTTTTAGTGTTGTAAATTCTTCTTCCGCTTTAAATAGTTTCTCTCTCGCCTTATCAATGGCTGTCGCTCTTTTTTGAAAAGTTTCAACAGTTTCAATGCGCCACTCACGAACTTTCTCTCCACCCCAATGCACCATCGCTTTCATGGCAGATAAGCCAAACAAGGTTCCGTATCCTGCAGCATGAGAAAGCAGCGTTCCGCCATTTCCAAAAGCAACCGTGCCAACCGCAACTAAAGCGGAGGCTCCGGCAAAAGCACTCCAAGGAGTTCTTCTTAGTGCTTCTCTAAAAACAGGGGAAGTCATTCCGCCCCTGACTAACAACCCGCCAACCACCAATCCTCCCGCCGCTAAGAAAACACCGGTTGGAATAATCGCAGCATTGGCCAGAAAGGCTAAGGTAACTAATGTTCCGCCAATCAGAAGATAGGTTTTTGCAGCCCCTTCTTCTTCGCCCATTAAAAATTTTCCCGTTCCGCGGAAAGGACCCCAGGATCTTAATAAATCTAACTCTTCGGTAAGCCGGGCAGAAATCTTTTCCGCTCCGGGCATTACTCGTCCCAGCGCTCCATTTTCTCCAAGTAATTCAGACGCTCTTTCGTACGCAATATTGGCGTGTCCGATAATTGATTCAGTTTTTCCGCTGGCATAAGCCATTCCACCACGTGCAATTCCGGTTATTCCTTCAGCAGAGTAGAGTGCGCTAACTCGATCCAGCGAAGTTCTTGCGCCTGGAATAATGTTTCTTGCCGAGGAAACCTGTCTTTGGGCAGCAGTTCTCCTTACCTGATGGTTAACAGGTCTTTCGGGAGCTACCCTATTAATAACCGGTCCGCTACTACCCGCCATTTTCGTTCTCCTCTTCGAAAGATAAGAAAAGAGCCCTATCCGGGACGGCGCTTAGGGATGAAGCTAAGACATATTCCGCCACATCAAGGGCTCGTTTTCTTTTATCAACATACAAAAAAGCCCGCGCAATTATGCTCGGGCATTTAAACTCATGCTTATTTAATTTATTATTCCCCGGGTTTCTAGATTTTAAGGTTTTTAACGTGCTCATGGCACTCATCCTTTCTAGAGAGACACCCACATCTTAAAGATACTACACCGGATTAATTCCTTTCTGTTCATCCCTAAGCTTTTTGTCCTCTCATATATATATCGACCGTTTTGCACAATAATTTCACTTTTTGCGCGAATTTTGTTGGGCCTCCCTGCGTGCGCTGTTTACTATGAAGCCGATTTTCTTGGGTTTGGGGGCGGGTGGGTCCATAAGTTTTCGGATTGTCTCAAACATCAAGAGTATTTCTGCATCATGTTTATCTAAACGCTGCGCGATTTTGCGCTCAAGCTCATCCAGCCTATGGGATAACTCTTTATTAGACGAAATCATCTGCCGAATTTTTACAAAGGTCCACATGATTGCTACGTTAACCAGAATCGCCCTATCGCTTTTTAATACAGAAGAAAGCATTGCTATGCCTTGTTCGGTGAAAGCGTTACAATTCTTCGAAAATTTAACTGCCGAGGATATCGCAAATTGCGATATGCTTAGAATTTCCTGTCGCGTCAACGAAAACATGAAATCCGAAGGAAACCGATTTCTATTTCTTTTTACTTGTTCATTTAGTCTCCCTGTTGATACTTGATAGAGTTTTGCTAAATCAAAGTCCAACATCACCTTTTGCCCTCGGATTAGATAAATCTTATTCTCAATTCTTTCTACTGGAATTAAGCCCTTCACTTTGACCTCCCTCTTTGAGGTCGCAAAATGCGACCTCAATCTTGAAATTCCAATTTGGAATATCAAGTTATTACCAGCAATTTCTTTGCCAATAGTATTCGTGCGTGGATTTATCTTGCGGGTGTCGAAAAAGGCATCAAGTGTTGAAAAAATGTGCAAAAAAATAAAGCCTCCAAAAAATACAATTAATTTTGGGGAAAAATAAAAAGGAGCAGTTAACTGTTTTTGTTAACCACTCCTTCTTAGTATGCAATTGTTGTTTAACCGGCCTTTTTTTCTTCCATCTCTTTGAAGACTCTCACGATCTCGGCCAGGTCTTCAGGCAATTTAACCGGCAAAAATCGGCCTTTGCCGCCTTCTCTTGCGACGATTACAAAATTTGTATCGATCTGGTGGGTAAGATCCCCCAGCAGCTGTTCAAACTGGAACCGGCGCCATCTATCAGTTAATCCGACGGTGAAATCCTTATGGGTAATATACCAGGGCAGAGATTGGGGATTAGCTTGCTGCGCCAGAGCGTCCACTTCCACCGTAAGGGTCAGGGTGTTAAAGGGGTTCTCTGCCACTTTGTCCTGTAATTCTTTGGGAACCGCAAAAAGCTCGACCAGAACATTCCGGCTATCGAGGGAAAGCGCTCCTCCCCCTTTATCCAAAAGCTTCTTTTTGTTAGTGGCTGGATCAATGCTAACTTTGGGGGGCACTAGTTCAACGGTCACCCCCTTGCCAGAGGAAATGTGGTTGCCCAAAACCTCCTCGTAGCTTGCGTCTTGCACCGTGGATCCTAAATTGTCGATATTCTTTATGACCAAAGTTTTAATCCCCTGCTGTTGACAGATCGGGGCAACCTGTTCCATGATCCCCTTGACCACAAAGCCGTGGCCGGTAGGGGCAAAGTCTATGCCGGTCTTATCGGGAGTCAGGGCAAGGTTACCGTCGGGATAGATCTTCGGAGAAACATCGGTTTGATAGAAAAAGAAAACCTGGTTCCTTATTAACCCAAAGTTTCTGTTTTCATGGAAGTGCTGTTTGATCGCTTCTCCATTGGCCGGGCTAACCATAACAAAGAGGGGGATTTCCTTGCCGGCTTTTCTAGAGGCGGCCAGCACATCTTCAGCGGCGATCCTCATGAAAGAGCGATTTTCTTCCACGTTAACCAGCGCTTTGGGTCCCCGGCCAAAGCGGGCGGCTGCCCCAGCGGCCATTACCACGACGCCAAATCTGCCGGTCTCCATGTATCTTTTGCCGCGTTCCGCTAGAGAAGAAAGCTCTGGTTCTTCCATCGCTGAAAGATCAGTAATCTCTGCCTTATTCGGCACGTCCTGCCTGCCTTTTATTTGCGCGACGTTTGATCCGGTTTTTTGCCCTCCGCTGTCAATATATTCGCGGTGGATTTCGATATTTTTAAATATTTGTTCCACATCAATCCTGGTCAAGTCTTCCAGCAGGCGCGTTTTTGCCCTTGCGTCCAGCACTTCCCAGAAATTAAACAGGCCGTTCAGCAGGTTTCGGCTAAGCAGCCTCAGGACCACGATCCTTTGGGTCGGGTTAAACCAGCGGAAGTCCCTGAGCACGGAATGGTTCTTTTTAAAGAATGTGGCGATAGTCTCATACTCATTGTCCGCCAGAGTTAGTTTCGGACTGGCCTTTACCACCGCGACATTGCTGTCGCGCAGGATGGAGAGGAGATTGTAATCTTTGATAAAAACAATGCCGCAGCCCTGCAGGGTATTGATGGCGCTGATGTTCCCGGTATTTATGCCGGTAAGGAAGGATTCAATTTTTTTGCCGCTGATGGTCGGGTTCGCGACAATGACAAGCTCCCTTTGCTGGCGATCTTCTTCCTGCATCAGGAAAGCAAGGTGTTTGGAGCCATAGGAATTACCAATGGACAGGCCGTTCACCTGCACTTCCCCTGCATGGTCAATGCGGATGACCCCGCCTTTTCCGCGCAAGGCGTTCTGGAGCCGTATCGCCAGGGACATTCCTCCACCCAGGTGTTTTAATCTTAACGGGGTAACGTATGCGGACCTGAAACCATCGTAGGCTCGGCGAACCCTTGTCCGAACCCCTGTCGCCCGGGGACCTCCAATATTAAGTGCCATATTATTTTCTCCTTTCAGTTTTCTCTATTACATTCTCGACACTTTTCTAAAAAAATTTCACTTTTTTTTGTTTTATTATTTTATGAAAAGTGCCGGATCTAGATTCCTATGGAAATCAAACTCCCAATTGCCGCCCGTCAAATTAAACCCAAGTTTATCTAAATCACGCAACGGTTGCGCATATTTTTCGGGGACACGGATCCCGGCAAAACACTGCTGCCTTCCCCATTGCGCTAAAACGCTGAAGAGCGCATGCGCAATGTTGCGTCGCCGAAAAGCAGAATTAACTTCTAAAGCTGGGTCGGAAGTAGAACAGATGTAATCGCTGTAGCAAGCGGCGCTGCTCAAGTTGAAGCAGGCGTCGGTCACCGATATCCATCCGCCGTCTCTTTCCGCGCTGAAATCAAGGTGCCCGACGGTAAGTCTCCCAATGTGGCAGGTGAGAAAATATTTCCTGCTGTACACACAAAAATTGAGTTCGAAACGGAAAATTTCCTGTCGAGCCGTTCTGACTTCAACCCGATTGAACCGGGAAATTAAAGCTTTTGGTCTTATCATTTCATATCACTCAGGAGGTCACTGATTAATCAACCCGCTCAGTTTCTCCTTAAACGTATCGGCCGATTTCGGCGCGGATTTCACTTTTTTGGGG
Source organism: Candidatus Margulisiibacteriota bacterium (assembly GCA_018823125.1). Taxonomy (GTDB): domain Bacteria; phylum Margulisbacteria; class WOR-1; order JAHJIW01; family JAHJIW01; genus JAHJIW01. The sequence continues at coordinate 127,055 of JAHJIW010000017.1, forward strand.
GGATTTTTTTGGGGAAAGTTAAAAAATTAAGCTTTACGCCGCTTTCGCTGGTCCTTGCCTCGGCTGCTTAACTTCTACAACTTGTACCTTAAAAGTCTTTTTGATGGTTTTGTCGATGGTTACAATCGCATCAAATTCACCCATGCGGCCAAACACAATCCTGCTCAGCGGTTGAATTTGCACGACATTAAAAGTTTTACCCTTGCCTTCTTTTTTGCGCGCCGGAACTTTGATTTTATTCTTAAAGGAAGCTACATCCTTCTTTTGCTCGACATCGCGCAGGTGGAAGGTTAAATCCGCTTCGCCGGTTTCGGTTCCTTGCAGCTGCAGAAAACAGGTTAAAGGATAACAAGGCTTAGTTACGTCGGGAAGCTGAATTACCAGCGGCACTCCGATGGCGGTTATTTTCCCTCCCGGCTCAGGCCTTACATACTCAGCTAAAACACAATTTACTACTTTAAGATCCATAAATCGCCTCCAAAATTATTTTACTAAGACCTCATAAAAGAGGGCTTTATTTGTTCCGGAAATAGAAAATTCGACGCCATTACTTTTTCTGGTAACCGGCACTTGTTTGATGCGCTGGCCGGCAATATTTAAAGCATAAACCGTAGCGCTGGATACTTTTCTTTTTAATAAAATTTTAGCATTGACGCCTTCTACTAAAATCGGCGCGCGGCCCACTTCTTTGAGCTGGGTTTTTGCGGCGTTAAATATTTCACCGGTGTTTTCAACTTTGGCGGTTGCGGTAACCAGCATCTTTTTGGCTGTGCTAAGCGGCTGATTATCTAAGCTGGTAATAAATAATGAAGAAAAGTCCGTCGAAGGGAAAATTTCGAGATTTTTGGTAACAATCGCTTGTCCGCTGGTAAAGCCAACGGCTCCCTGCGTTCGATTGGTATCAATCTTAAAGATTCCTCTGCCCCAGTCCCAGGTTAGCTCCCCGGTATCACTGGTTAAATATTTTTTATCTTCTTTAACGTATTTTTCTAAAATTGGCTCAATATCGGGATTCTTGGCATCTGTCAAGGAACCGGCAAATCCAACTTGAGTGCGAGTAACTAAAGGCAGGAGCGGCTCTCCCAGCATCGGGTTGTCTTCGCGAATCGGGCCATAAATATCTTGCGGTAGAAGAGATTCTTCAACTACACGTTTGGAGGTTGCCACGTCCTTACGATGGAACAACAACGATGCCGCTGGCCACTGCGCAAAAACATTAGGCCACGAACCCATGTCAAAATTATCCTGCATAACCGTTCCCCACTCGCCCCCCTTAAAGCTAAACAACAATACCCCATCCCAATCCTGCAGGTTTGAATATGCCGCCATCACCATCGGTCCTTCGGCGCGATATTCGTTAGGGAAACAACAGTTCCATTCAGAGATGAAAAATGGTTTATTGGCTACACGATAAAAAGCAAAGTTATTAGGCAGCGCTTCATTAGGATACTTAAGCATCGACTGGTCTTCAAAAACAATGTTGATGCCGTAACCATATTTAGGGTGGTCCCAGTAGCGGTGGCGGTCAACGTAGTCGAGTACCGCGTTGGCTTTAACGTCCGCCGCAATATTAATCCAGTGGTTACTGCCGGACATTGGAACTTTTACTCCGATACTCTTTAAATAAGATTCCATTTCTTTATAATATTTAACTTGGAGATCATAGTAAAAAGCCATGGTGTCACTGTCGCGCATTTTTTCCAGGTTGCCAAAGCCGCCCCGTTGAAATTTAAGCAGTGTTTCGCCGCGGACGATATTTCCAAAATCCTCATCCGCGTGTAAATCTTTGCGGCCGTATTTATCGGTCCAGGCTTCATCCAGTTTTGCACGGGTGCCGTACTTATTTTTCAGCCAATCGTTCCACAGACCATCTAACTCTTTTAAATAAACCGGAGAGAGCCCAACTTGAGTGCTGATGTAAAAGAGCATGCTTTCGTTAATGATTTTTACGGTGCACATCGCCGGGTCATCTACGTAGCGCCGTTTGGAATAAGGGTTATAGTGGGTAAGCAGTTGCTTTGCATATTTCTTTTGTAAATCAATAATGCGACGATTATAAAAGCCGGAAATTTTTGCGCCGTCTTCTACTCTTTCGTAATCAACTACTTCGTCTCCTTCTTTGAAACGGCGGTGCACCAAAAGATCCATAAATATATAGATGCCGCGTTTTTCGAGCTGGTAAATCAGGTAGTCCAGTTTTTCCATCTGATCCGGATCTAAGTGCTGGGTGTCATTATAGTTTTTATCAAAAATATTGGGGTCCGCCCAATAAGCATCCAGGTGGTGAATGCGAACCGCATTGCAACCAAAGCGGGCTAATCTTTCGGCCATCTGCTCGGCAGTTTTATGATCGACAAAACAATCGAGTCCGTAAATGTTGGTTCCCCAAAACCGGGCACGGGTTCCGTCTTCGAAATAAAAGTGTCCGTCTTTAACTTTTACGTAGCCGTGTTTTCCGGCCGGAGCGTCTAATATAAAAGAAACATCCGGCGCCGTGTTTACCGGATAAGCTTTTTTGGGGGCAAATTCATACCAGCTGGAAGTATCAGTTTGAAAATATCCTTTACGCGTTACGCGGCTGCCATCGGCGCGAAAACCTTCCATTTTTAAATCATCGACCCAGATGGTTCCCGGCACTTCCATCAACCCGACAAAAATATCGACGCGCTTGGCTTCTTTTGGAACCTCAAAACTATTTTCAACCTTCTTCCAGTCAAAAGAACCAACTGCCGAAGCGGCCACCGGCCAACCACCGATTTGTTTTCCGTTTTCATCTTTAAATTCGATGTTGATGCGCGCTTGCTGCCAGGGTTTTGCCCCTTGGGCCACTCCCTGAATTTTCCAGAAAGCTTCGATTTTTATTTTTCTAACTTCATTGCCATCCAGCGGAATGGATTGCGAAGCAAATGACCAGGCAGGAATTTCGTTGATAATTCTTAAGAGGCCGTCGCCGCGATAGCCCGGAGAAAAAACACCGCCGCCCTCTGCCCCGCCGTAGGCCCAGTCTTCCCAGATTTCAAAATCGCCGTTGGAAATTAAGTTATACGGATCAACTTGTTTTTGCTCCTGAACCGTTACCTGAATGTCATCAAAAGAAATGGCTCCGGTGCAACCGTATAATCCTAATACAAATTTAAGGGTTCGTGCTTCGGCCGGAACTTTAAATCCTTTTTTCACAAAAACCCAGTCAAACGTTCCGTCCCACGGCCCCAGCTGCGGCCAACCGCCAACTTGTTTGTCGTTTTCGTCAAAAAACAACGGCTGGATATTTGCTTTTTGCCAGGCTTCTTTTCCCGGAATAATATTATCGGCCTTTACCCAGCAGGAAACATTAATGCGCCGAATGTCCCGGCCGTCCAGCGGAATTTTTTGTGCGCCCAAAGACATATCCGATTTTTCGTTTCGGATTTGGAAAAAGACGTCGCCTACTTTTCCGTCTTCCATCAGATAGCCGTTATAAAACTCGGTTCCCCAGCTAACCGGGATTTTTTCTTTAAGCCCCTCTTCAAAAGATCCGTTCTTTAAAAGGTTGTTATTGGCCGACTCAACCGGGGCGCTAAATGAAAAAGAAACCGAGGCAGCCACTACTAAGGCCAAAATAATTAGCGTTGGTTTGGTCAGTTTATTCATTTTTTAAAAACATCCTCTCTATAATGGGAGGCTTATCCCATTTCCACTTCAACTAAATGCTTTTTCCCGTCGTCAAAAACGGGAACTACGTTGCCTACTAGTTCTTCGCCATCTACCAGGATAGATTTCACCCCGCGGCTCACTTTATTTGGGTTGCTGACTTCAATAATATAAGTCGAGTCGCGGAAAACGCGTTTTACTTCGAAGCGGTTCCACCCTTTTGGGATACAAGGATCAATAATTAATCCGTCGTAGTCCGGGCGAATGCCTAAAATATATTCGGCGGCGGCCACAAAGTTCCAAGAAGCGGATCCAGTTAGCCACGAATTTTTTCCTTCGCCAAAATCAGGATGGTCGGGCCCCGCCACCATTTGGCAGTAAACGTAAGGCTCGGTTTTACGGATTTCGGCAATGTCGTTCTGGGCCGAAGGTAATATCGCCTTATAATAATGAAAAGCCCGCTCGCCGTGAGACAACATGGTTTCGGCAATGATCGCCCACGGGTTGGGATGACAAAAGATGGAAGCGTTTTCTTTAAGCCCCGGCGGATAAGTAGAAATTTCTCCAAGCTCTGGATAGAAATGACGCATCGCCGGCTGTTGTAAAACGATTCCGTATTTAGTAGCCAGCTTTTCATGCACTGCGTCCATGCATTCTCTTCCTCTTTTTTGATCCGCAGTGTTTGAAAATACTGCCCAAGCCTGGGTTTCTAAATAAATTTTGCCCTCTTTGCATTCTTTGGAACCAACTGGCTTTCCTTTGTCGTCAAAAGCACGTTTATACCAGTCCCCATCCCAGGCAACATCGTTTAGTTGTTCGCGCATTTCTTCGGCTACTTCTAAAAATGATTTTTGATCTTTCTTTTCGCCGATATGGTGAGCAATTTCGGATAAAAGATCGGCGGCGCCTACTAGCATCATCCCCACCAACACCGACTCCGCCCCTTTTTTCTTGCCCAATAGGTTCAAACAGTCGTTCCAGTCGGCAAATCCGGATTTTGGCAAGTCATGTTTACCTAAATTATCCCAGGTATATTTAATCGCTAAGCGCAGATGCTGGTAAAGTGTGCCAAATTTTTTGGGGTTAGCTTTTTCTTTCTTTTGTAAGTCTGGCGGCAGGTATTCGTGATGTCCTTTTACGGCTACTTCGGCAACGGTACGCTCAGCAAAGGGAACTTTTTCTTCCAAAATGGTAAAGTCGCCGGTTTCTTTTAAATAATGCGCGGTCGAATAAATTAACCAGAGCTGGTCATCCGAATATCCCCACAAGTCACCTTTTCCGGTAATGGGAGAATATTGATGATAAGTACTGCCGTCGGCAAATTGAATCGAGGCTAAATCTAAAATTCGCTTTCTAACTTTGTCGGGAATCATGTGGCCAAAACCTAAAGTATCCTGATTAGAATCTCTAAAGCCCATCCCCCGACCGATCCCCGCCTCGTAATATGAAGCAAAGCGTGACCAGTTAAAAGTAGTCATGCATTGATATTGATTCCAAACGTTGAGGAACTCGTTCATTTCTTCGTCGGGAGTAGTGGCGCTAAAAATGGAGAGTTTTTCTTCCCAAAACTTTTTCAGTTTTTTAAGTTCGGCATCTACCGCGGCTGCGGTTGCGTATTTTTTTATTTTCAGCGCAGAATGTTTTTTGTCTTTGGCCACGCCTAAAACAAAAATAATAGTTTTTTCTTGTCCGGGTTTTAAAGTTACTTTAGTACAGTGTGAACCAATGGGCGCCCAGCCAATCGCTTCCGAATTTGATCCTTTACCATTTACTACCGCATCCGGTGCTTCGAGTCCGTTATAGCCAAAATTTCCTAAAAATTCTTTTCTTTGGGTATCATAACTCGAAACTTTGGCACTGCAGTGAAAATAAGCTAGGATATCCATCCAGTTGCCGTACATTGTAGTGTGATATATCGTATTTCCTTCGGCGTGGGCTTGGCCAATGTTCCAGGTACGTTGAAAGTTACTGGCATCGCCCACCGCATCCCACAAACAAAATTCAATATATGAGATAAGGGATAGGTTTCTAACTTTTTTACTGTTGTTTTTAACTTTTACTTTCCAGATTTCGAGGTCTTCGCCTAATGGGACAAAATAAGTGGCTTCGGTAGCAATCTCTTTGTTTTCAGAAGCAATAACTGTGTAGCCCATTCCGTGTCGGCAGCTGTATTTCTTTAGTCCTGTGCGGGTTGGCTGCCAGGTCGGCGACCAAAACTCACCACTCTTCTCGTCCCTTACATATATATAGCGGCCTCCCTGGTCAAACGGAACGTTATCGTAGCGGTAGCGGGTAATGCGTCTTTCGCGCGGATCCCCATAAAAGCTATATCCGCCAGCGGTATTTGAAATGAGGGCGCAGTACTTTTCACAGCCCAGGTAGTTAATCCACGGGAGTGGAGTATTGGGCTTTTCGATTACATATTCTTTATTTCCGGTATCAAAATGTCCGTAGCGCATAAAAGCCTCTCCTGTAAGAGATTTGTAATTCTACTCTATAAAAAGAGGGAGAGTCAACCAAACAAAAAGGCCCTAAGTTAACAAAGTAACTTAGAGCCTTCGTAAATCCGTAACGCGAACTATTTTCCTAACTCGAGATTATCAATGCTGAAGTTGATATCGCCTTCTTCTTCAACCGCAACAAAGATCAATTGCATTTTTATTAATCCACCAGATCCTCCGGCTAAGTTAGGATTAAAAGATCCGTCGCCTTTGCCAGGATTAGAAATGGTCATGGATGGAAAAGCAATCGAGATGTGCTTCCAGCCGGTCCAGTTTACGTCGATTTCATACATCCAAAGATCGTCGTATTTTGGCACCCAGTCACTGGAAACTTCGATTTCGTTGTTTCCGTTGTCATCATCATAGCCTTCTATTTTTATTTTCCCGGATCCTTCGCCGTTTCCGTAAACGTCCATTTCAATTGATTTATACTTGGTAGCATCTAAGCCAATCATGGTTCCCATGCCGCCAACGTACCATTTTGTAGTAGAACCTTTAACTCCGATGGAATAGGAGCCAATGGTTTCAACTACGGTTGCATCTCCTGCGGTCTTTCCCGCATTCTTTTCTACTTTGATTATTGCGTTATCAAAAATAAACCATTCGGGACTGGCGTCCATATCGCCATCTTCAAAGTTGTCGATTAAGTATGGATAACCGGCGGAGGCAGAAGTGGTCGTATCTTTATCTTTAGCAGGAGGAGCACCGAACCCTAAAACGAAAGGCAAACAGAATACCAGAACCAGAAGCAAAGCAAACATTTTGTTTTTCATAATTAACTCCTTTTCTTTTTGCTTGCACCGGGTGATTTCCATTTATTCTACTGATCACGCTAACGCTTGTCAACCGATTGAGTTTGCGGCGTTTCCGCTCTTCCCCTCGCCAGAGACATCTTCTTATCGTCCATTTTTTAAATAAATTTCAGTTTGTGGCATGGTTTTTTCTGGTATACTTTTTAAGCACTTCATTACTCGAGGAGGCCCTCTATGAAAAAATTCTTAAAGTGGATCGCAATTATTATCGGCAGCTTGATCGGATTACTAATTATCCTGGCAATTTTACTTCCGTTCATCCTTCCTCTGGATGCGATTAAAGATTACGCGGTAACCAAAATGGAAGAAGAGCTGGGGCAAAAAGTTGTTCTGGAAAAAGTTTCGTTTAATATTTTTTCGGGGATTAAATTACAAAACCTGCAAATCGGCAATCCCACGGTTTACTTTAAAAAGGCGCCGATTTCCGTTAAAACGGCAGAGCTGCGTTATTCATTTTGGTCGCTATTTTCGGGAAAGCTGATAATTAATAAAATTGCGTTAATCGAGCTGCAAATCACTATCGAAAAAGATGCGAGCGGCGAAACCAACCTGTCTAAGCTCTTTAAAAAGAAGCCCAAAAAAGAAAAAATCAAAGAAGAAGAGAAAAAAGCCCCCCTTTCATTATTAGTAAACACTTTTACCCTGAAGCGCGGCGAGTTAAATAACGTCGACCTCTCGACCAAACCCGCACAAATCACCCAAATCAAAGAGCTAAGCGTCGATGTGTCGGGAATTGTGCTTTCGGCCGTTTCTCCGATCAGCGCCAAAGCTTCGGCTACCGCGGTTTATAAAGGGGCCCCGATCCCGGTTTCGGCTTCGGCAAAAATTTTCTATGCTATGGAAAAGGAAAAAGTAAATATTACCGCCGCCCACCTTTCGGTTGCCGGCGAAAAAGCTAATATCAGCGCGGTCGTTTCAAATTTTTTCAAAGGACCAGCCATCGACTTTTCGCTCAGCTCCAACAAGCTCTCGGCCGAAACCTTTTTGGGAATCTTAGCCGCCGGCTCCTCAGCCAAAACGAAAGCGGCCCCCGGCGAGCTCACTAAAAACCTGAACCGCAGCCTGCAAAATATTAAATCGACGCTTTCGCTTAATGGGAAAATCAATATTGATAACTTAACTTACAAAACATTAAAGATCGATAAAATTTCGCTTAACGTTTCCATGCGAAACAAGGTGGTTTCCCTTTCCGTTCCGGAAATATCTGCTTACGGCGGAAAGCTAGAAGCTGCCGCTACCGCAAACTTAAACATCCTGGGAATCTCTTACCAGATTAGTAAACTTTCTATCAGCAACTTCAACGCCCATCCGTTTATCAACGCCATGGTAGATTCTTTCCTGACCATGAAAGATAAGGATGACATGAAAGACAAGCTTTACGGGACACTTGATTTTAAAGCTTCCGGCGGCGGCCGCGGAGTTGAAGGGCAAGATATCTTAGCAAACGCCAAGTTTAGCGGTTCCTTCTCTTTGTCTAACGGAGAACTGAAGCATTTTCCGGTTTTAGAAAGCTTTGCTGACAAAATCAACCAGCCCGACCTGAAAAAAGATTTTAAACTAGACACGCTAAGCACCGCTTTTGCCCTGAAAAACAAAATCTTAACGCTTACCAAGCTGGTCGCCGACAGCGAAAAGTCCGGCGGTGATATAAAAGTTCAATTCGACGGAGGCTTAAACCTTGGGAACCTAAACTTTGTTTCGGGTAACAACTTAAAAGTAACGCTTTTGCCTAACGCGGCAAAAAATCTTCCCAAAGAATACGAAATGCTAAAAGATAAAGATGGGTCGGCTTCATTAGACTTTGAAATGCAGGGAAGCCTCAAAAGACCAATTCCGGTTCCCAAAATTGAAAAGGCCGTTGAAAAAGTTTTAGAAAAAGCCACCGAAAAAATCAAAGAGCGCCTCAACCAGGAAAGCGAACGCGTCAAAAAAGAAGCTGAAGAAGCCGCCAAAAAGGAAGCCGAAAAAGCCACCGAGGACCTTAAGAAAAAAGGCGCGGAAGAACTGAAAAAGCTGCTGAAGCTCTAAAAAACCACCAGACTAAACTGAAATTATTTCCTCTTTTTGACGATAATTATATAGGAGGCACGCTTAATGGTTGCCAATACCAACCTTGTCAGCAGAAGATGCCCGTTTATAACTAAAAGCGCGGTTCAAAGACCTCGTTTTTCTATCAGAACCGCCGTAAACAGAGCCGGCCAGGCCCTGCGCGTTTTACCCAGGACCGGACGCGGTTATTTTTTAATGGAAAATGGCACTATAAGCCGAGAGCTGACTAACCTGGATGCGCGCCCCTATCTTTCCTTAAGATATCCATTTGAGCTGGCGGAACGCGTGCGCGTTTGGGAAGATGCTTTTGAGCGGAGCCAAGACCAAGAAGGGTGCTCCTCCTATCTCCTGCCCCCTTTGCTCCCTCGCAACTGGATTGAAAAAGGATTACAAATGCTGGTTCACGGGAGCTTAAAAACCAGGGAGCTTCTTTCTAAACACTGGAAAAAGGACCATCCTCAAACGCCCGGAGAAAGGCTTGCTTATCTTATAGAAACCGTACGGCGATCAAGCTCTCAACTGCGGTGGGCAGAATCAAACTGGGATTTTGATGGTGCGGCAGAAGCTTTAAGACAGAAGCAGGACGCGTTGCTTGAAATAGAGCAAATGCACCTTCCTTCCACGAAAAAATAGGCCCCCCTCCGAAAGCAAATAATTCATCTACGATCAAAAATAATCCCTAAAAACATGCAATTTTTAGCCCTCTAATCCCGATATATATAGTAGAAGAGCGAATTTTGGAGGGTTCCTTAGGGATACCGAAATTCGCTCTTGAGAGGTTTTTAACATGAAGAACACGATTCTCAAGTTAATACTGAGCCTTTTGCTATTATGCTTTTTATGCACTAGCGCGTCCGCGATTGTCAATCATCATGTTCCAGTCCGCCTATTGTACGCTCAACCCGACAAAAATTCTGGTGTAGTTTTTGAAATCCCCATCGAAGTTGCCCTTTTATCCATGACCGAAGACCTGAACTGGTTCAGAGTAAAAATCAGGTTCAGCGTTGGTTTTATTCATTATGAACACTACGGATGGGTTAACATTCCCGTCGGATCAACTTTTAACATCCCGCCATTGGCCCCAGTTAATATTCCATAGTTGGCAGGAAAGGGAGAAAGAAAATGGGAAAAACACCAAGATTAAATCCACGACTTCAAACATTAAGAGACGCCAATACTGCTCGGCGCGCCGCCGATCTTACTCGAAGAACGTCTGACGCAAGGAGCGCGGCAGCAAGAAGGCCCGCGCGAACTGAAGCGGTTCCCTTCATTGGGGGGGTACAAGCAGATCCTTCGAAAAGCCTATCCGAATGTCAACAGTTTCATATTTTAGGCGGTGGAGCAGCTCCGGCACCTCGACCAGACGTGCCAGAAATTGACCTTGGAGATCCAATTTATCAGCAAGCACCCCGAATGCGAGTTCTTCCTCAACCAAGAAGAATTGGCTTTTTTGAAGGAATACTAAATAAGGCCGCCGCTTACGGGCGCAAGTTTTTATTCCCAGCAAAATATAACGCGGCACAACAACTTTATCCGCGCATGACAGCCTTTACTCTTTTTATGGGAAAACACGACAAGGACATTATTGGCACATTAATCCGCCCGGTATACAACGTATATGACTGGGCAAGACAGCTGCGTCGCGCTTTCAAATAGGGCTTTTTGTTTGGAAAAATTGACGCCCCTTCCATCCCACTGTTATAATTAACTTGTGAACATTCAATCCGACAAAGAACAACTAAAAAAACTCCTGCTCGAAAAAGCGGTTAAAACTGGCGACTTCACTTTAGCTTCCGGAAAGAAAAGCAATTTCTATATCGACTGCCGCAAAGTCACTCTCCATCCCCAAGGCGCAAAACTAATCGGAAAAATTTTATTAGATAAAACCAAAAACATAAAAGTTGACGCCGTAGGTGGATTAACCATGGGCGCTGACCCAATTACTTCCTCTATAATAATGTTAAGCGATATTCCAGGGTTCATCGTCCGCAAAAAAGGCAAAGAACACGGCACCAAACAAAAAATCGAAGGAATCATTGAACCCGGCATGCAAGTAGTCATCGTTGAAGACGTTGCCACCACCGGATCTTCCGCACTGCAGGCCATTCAAGCCGTTGAAGATTTTGGCGCCAAGGTTATAAAAGTCATTTCTGTAGTTGACCGAGAAGAAGGCGCTGCCGAAGCTTTAAAAAATTATGACTTCGATCCGATTTTTAAAAAGAGCGAGTTAATTTAAATCTTTCCTTGCTTGCCTTTTCTCCCCTTGATAAAATGTGCACCATGCCCGCGTAGCTCAGTTGGTAGAGCATTTCCATGGTAAGGAAAAGGTCGCCGGTTCAACTCCGGCCGCGGGCTAATTTAATTGACATCCATGAGACGGTTTAGATATAATCTGTCTACTCGCGACTTAGTCTAAAAATATCAAGGAGGAACCAAAAATGGCAAGAGAAAAATTTGTAAGAAAGAAAACTCACGTTAACGTAGGAACGATCGGACACGTCGATCACGGAAAAACAACCTTAACTTCCGCGATCACCAAGTATCTGGCCGGCAGAGGCATGGCGACAGCTAAAGCCTTTGACCAGATCGACGCGGCGCCCGAAGAAAAAGCCCGCGGGATTACCATCGCGATTGCGCACGTCGAATACGAAACCGAAAAACGGCACTATGCGCACATCGACTGTCCGGGTCACGCCGAC
>JAHJIW010000018.1 GCA_018823125.1 Candidatus Margulisiibacteriota bacterium
CCCCTGCGGTTGTCCACCCTATCCGCAGCTTCTACATAGACAAAATAATAATTACCCGAAAGCAATACCGGCACTTCCCAGGAAGTTGTATCCGCACTTAACGTTGAAGATTGCGTAATTGCAGTACCGATAATATCGCTGGAATCAGTAGATATGTATACGTTAAAACTGCTCAAATTTGTGTCTTCCGGTCTTTCCCATTCGATAGTTAGATCGCGGCCGGAGAAAAGCATTGCTTCGGGCGAAGGAGATAAAATTGAAAAGGCAGAAGGCGGGTTGCCGTCAACAATAAGCTCAGCGGTGGCAACCGCAGTATTTCCTGCCAAATCAGTAGCTTTGAGCTCTAAAAATCCATCGGCTTCTGCATACCAGGATCCAACCTTACCGTCCCAGGTTAAAGATTCATCTACTGACAAAGATTTTTCTTCTTCAAAGATAACGCTTAATACTTCGTCATCTTTCAGGAAGGAAATAGTTACTTCGGCAGTGGGAGATGCATTATCTGAAACGGTGTAATTGATAGCCAGAGAATCATTGGTCCCGTCACCATTAGGAGAAAATCCCGGCGGATCACGGTTTAATGCTACGCCTGGTTTGACCGTATCAACATGAATATCAAAAGTTTCGGTTTTTTTGTAATCACCAAAAGAAGCAATAATTTTTAAAGTGTAGTTTCCATCGGCAACGGTTTCCTGGTTTTCTGGGTCGCTGCCTCCGTCTCCCCGCAAGGTTTCATTCCTCACTATTTTTCCGTTCCAGGTTTCTACATTTTCTCCCGCATTTCTTAAAACTTCGTTCACAACGGTTACCCCATCAGTACTTATTGCGCGGGCATCAATACTACTTTCACTATTTAAAATCTGAATCGATACATCCGCCGGATGGGATAGATTATATGAAATATTTATCGAGTCTCCACTCCCATCCCCATTTGGCGAAAACCAGCTATCCGATAACTCAACTTCAGATATTTCCCCGGCAATATTCCAAACCAGGGGTTCTTCAAAGTTGGCATCGGCGATGTAAAGATTATCGCCTCTAATCACTATTTTGTGCGGATTGATTTCATATTCGTCGGACTTATATTCGGCAATCAGGTTTCCGGATGAATTAAACTTAACTATCCTATGATTGCCTGTATCTGCCACCCAAACATTTCCTGAAGAATCAACATCAATCCCTTGGGGAGAAATAAGCACATCTTCGCCGAATTGTGAAACAAAAGCCCCGTCAGGAGAAAACTTTTGGATGCGGTTGTTGCCAGTGTCAAGAACACAAATATTTCCGGAAGAATCAATAATTGCATCTGATGGAGAAGCAAATTGTCCATTAGCATTCCCTGACGGACTAGAGTAATTAAACATTTCTCTCAACCATCCTCGATCGTACCGACTTTTGTCTATCGCCTTAGAATCAAAGACAATTTTGTCGTTCAGGGCGCTTGAATAGACAAGAGCTTTATCAACTGTTCTCCCCGCAACCGGTATACCTAATGCATGATGGGTACGATTAAACGCATCCCTGGCTTCTCCTCTCAAGTCTGCTTTCAGAAGTGAAAAGATCGCAGCTTCTCCATTACTGTCATATTTTAATAAGCGGTGTTTTTCCTTATCTGATATATATAGATTATCTTGATATACTGCTATCCCCTCAGGAAGACTGAATCCTTCATAAGAATATTTCTTAATCCCATTGCCAGCATTATTTGATTGATTAATAATAGCAATCCCCAGAGCCCAGTCGTAGGTGATAATATCACCGTTAGTAATGTAAACGTCTTGACCTTTAATTTCTTTTATTGATGCAAGCTTCCCATCAAAAACCACCACCCTATTATTATACGTGTCCGCCACATACACTCTATCCCCCGCAGAACTAACCGCCAGCCCAAGCGGGCCGTTGAAATCTTCGCCGCCGTAGCTGGTTCCCTCCGCAAGTTTATTTCCACTTGGATCATATTTAATTAGCTTGTTTTCTTTTGCGTACAACACATATTCATTGCCTGCCGAATCAAAAGCAATGTCGGAAACAAGGGGAAGGGTGGCGGGGGTGGGGGTGTCATCATCATCTATATCTGGTTCTGATCCCGCACTTTCTTCCCATGGCTTGTCTATCTTAATCTTTGTTTCTATTGCACCACGATTTGTTATATTACCAGCCAAGTCTATCATTTCTATCTGGAGAAAATACCATCCATTGGGATATGTCCCAGCATCCCACCAATCAATCAACATCTGGCCATCTTTTTCAATTCCAGACGATACATCCAGGTATTCAACCACCTTTTCTCCAGTCTTCGCATTGTAGAGATGAACTACAACTGAAGAAAGATCCTCATTTGGCGAGAAAACCACAGAAGTTCCCTCTTCTGTAGAGGTAATTTCATTCTTTGCGCCAGGGGCAAAAGCAGGTGAATCTGTAAAACCAGGCGGCTCACTATCAATTATTACCGATGATCCTTCAATCGTTCTTATCCCACCCAAATGCACGCTTTTAGCTTCGATCTCATAAGTATATTCACCGGATAATATATCCCCATTCCACTTTGTTTTTGTCTCGTACCCTCTCCCTCCATCTAATGTATCTTTTATATTCCCTAAAGCATCCTTTATGTTTACCTTCCAGTCTGACAATAGATTTGTACGCGCTGAAAATACAGTATGGTCTGAAAAACCATCGGCCTCCGGATGCTGAGTAAATATTTGATTACTGATATCCGTATAATAAATAGTTGGACTAATTGTTATATCCATCGCTCTAACCGATGGAACAGATGCTCCCGTATCTGGATTATACGCTAAGCCGTAACTATCATCGTAGTAATCAATTAAATTAAGCCCGACCGAAATCTCTCTTTCTGCATCATCTGTATAACTTACCCCTTTATTATCATTATGGATTGGATATACCTCTACCCTAATTTTATATAATCCAGCTTCTCCCGGCTGCCAGTAACGCCAATAATAGTTTTTCGTGCCGAATGGTATGGATCCATATTTGCTATTACTATCTTCTTCAACAATTCTATAATCATTTCCAACCGGCGTATCCATGTCGTCAAAAACAATCTCATCAGGATTATTTGAAACTTCTACTCCATCCTTTGTGATTATAAACTTGATTTTATGAGGATTTGTCTTTTTATATTTATACTTATGCAGCTTATCGTCATAATATCTATTGGTATATTGATAAGCTTCAACGATTATTTTTATCGGATGTATCTGAAATGAACCATCGTCTGAAACTGAACTTAAATCGGACTGAATAGCATTTATTTCTTCTCCTGTATTAGCATCCAGAAGTATGATTTTTGGATGTGCCTTTAGATTCCCTTCATTTGTCTCCAGATATGCGTTACCAATTTTATCGTCAAGAATACCAGTTGCATTTTTGGGTTGAGCTAAGATATCTTTAAGGGGATTGGTTTGGTAGTGGGCACTGGATTTTAAAACATCAACTTGTTGTGAAGCTACTCCAAAATGAAGGTGTGCACCATCAACATAAGTGCCGGTTGCACCGCTTTTCCCAATTTCTGCCCCCTCGTCTATCCTTGCTCCATTTGCAATAGCTTTAATACTAGATAAATGGGCATATAGTGTTTGCATCCCATCATCGTGTTTAATAACTACATAATTCCCGTAGGCGTGGGTTTTGCCAAATTCATATTTATAAAAGGTCCCCCCTTTCATCGCATAAACAGAAACTCCTTCTGGCGCAGCTAAATCCACCCCTTCATGCTTTGCCTTCCAAGAACCGTAAATTCGATACTCACCAAAGGCGTGCGACATCCAATAGTGATTGGATAAAGGATAATCATCTGGCTTAGCATTACTTGCAGAAGCAAGCCAAACACAAACTATCGAACAAAGCAACAATATCCTAACAGATCGATTCATCGTAAATTTTCCAAACAATATATTGAAATATTCGGATAAGTTCTTTCGAAGTCAAACCATCCGCTCTTGCCGCCAAATCCAAGTATAAAATATTTCGTTTTACCCAGATTGTAACTTTGCACCTTTTCCCGGGATAATATTTTCATTTCGTATTGAACTACCTGCTGAAACAAAAGCACCCTTTTTTTGTCAATCATATAAATATTGGATAAAGATTTGATACCTTCTTTATAAATTTCAACATTCATTTTCTCTTCCCTAAAGTTATCTTCAACATCAAAAACATGAACACAATCTTCAGTCGCAGCTACAAGATAATTACCATCCGGAGTCATATTAATGCCATAATAATAAGGCGAAGTTCGTTTAAATTTAATTTGATTATTCTTATCAACAACTAGAATACTCATAAATTCAAGATCTTCGCGTTTTTTCTCATCCTTATTAAAGCCACACAGATAAACATCTTCCCCATTGTTTGAAATAAACATACCTTCATAATCTTTCGTTATATAAAAATTGGACAAGTCAACCCGAGAGATAAGACTTCCCGCATGGTCAAAGATAAACAATTCTGGCTGGGATTTTTCGCTTCCCCGGTGAAATTCAGCTAAAACAAATTTTCCATTTTTCGAAAATATTAGCTGATTAAAATGGCCTTGAGACGTATCGTATTTATAATATCCTTTTAATTTTCCTGTTATATCAAAAAATTCTAGCTTTTCTATGGGCTGCTGATACATATTTTTCCATCTAATATAATATTGACCATTTGGCGAAAAACTAAATAAAGCATAAAAACTCTTATTATCGATAAATAAATTGCCTTCTACATCATAGTATCTTTCATATACCGGGCCAGATTCTGACAATCCTACAATTCTCACGGCGCTAAAGTTATTTTCCAAACTCACTTTAGTAAGGTCTTCTATCAAAAGCTCTCTCTTAATCTTGCCATCTTTTCCAATAAACCTAATCTTTCTCTTTATTACCATTCCTTTTGTTGTCAATCCCTCCTCATCGTTTTCTAAATTTGTAACCACTATATGCGGTTCATCCAATTTTCCATCTTGCAAATCCAAATGGTATAAAGTTTCGGAAAGTGTTTCATTGGTGCTAACATATACAAGTTTGGCAACCGTTTCTTGATTGCTTTCTTCGGCTATTGAGGTTTGGTCTGTCTCACTGGGTACGTGTCCCAAAGAAAAGCTTTTCCCCATTCCCACCCCAATTACAATTATCAACCCAAGAATCACCAAGCCAATAACTACCTTTTTCATTTTTATTCCCCTTTCCTTTTGAGCACAAAATCAAAACACTAAATTCTAAACAAATTCTAATTCCTAATGAACAAAATCCCGAAAGTTTGGAACATTGGAATTTAGATTTTCGATATTGTTTAGAATTTCGGATTTAGGATTTACAACTTCCCCATCCGCTATCACCTCAAAGTCATCCGAATCCACCCTGCCGTCAACTGTAAACTGTTCACTGTGTACTATTTTCCCATTCCATATTTCTTCATTTTCTCCCGAATTTCTTGAAACTTCGTTCACAACGTTCACGCCGTCATTACTTATTGCGCGGGCATCAATGCTACTTTCACTATTTAAAATCTGAATCGATACATTCGCCGGATGAGACAGATTATATGCAATACTTATCGAGTCGCCGCACCCATCCTCGTTTGGCGAAAACCAGTTATCTGATAATTTAACATCTGATATTTCTCCAGCAATATTCCATACCAGCGGTTCTTCAAAGTTAGCATCGGCGATGTATATATTCTCTCCTCTAGCAACTATTTTATGTGGATTGATTTCGTATTCGTCGGATTTGAATTCTGCAATCTGACTACCTGAAGAATTAAACTCTACTATTCTATTGTTGCCAGTGTCTGCAGCCCAGATATTTCCTTCCGAATCGACGTCTATTCCTTGAGGTGAAGACAGAATTCCTTCGCCAAATTTAGAAACAAACGCTCCGTCAGGAGAAAATTTTTGGATACGGTTGTTACCGGTGTCGGCTACGTAAAGGTTGCCGGAAAGATCAAGCACAACAGAATCGGGATTCAGAAATTCGCCATTACCATCTCCCGAATGCTGATTTTCAACATTGTGATGAATAAAGTCATAACCATCAAATTTTATTGTATCATTTAGAGAATTAGAATGAACCAGGTATTTCTCTATTGTTGTACCGGAAGCCACAAAGTGTGTGTTACATTCTTCCCTGAATGTCCCTCTTAAATCAGCCAGTAGAACATCAAATCTTACCGGTTCTCCTTCTTTATCATACTTTAACACTCGATGTTTATCACTATCCACTACATACATGTTTTCACCGAATAAACAAATTTCCTTTGGAAGCAAATATTTTTCCTCATCAACATGCCGTATCCCCCCGCCATAAGTCGGAGCGGCATCCGATCTGATTAATCCAAACCATGACCAGCAATACGCATCTACATCACAGTCCGTTATATATACTTCCTTCCCTTTAATTTCTTTAACTTGAGCAAGATTTCCGTCAAAGACTACTACCCTGTTATTATACGTATCCACCACATACACTCTATCCCCCGCAGAACTAACCGTCAGCCCAAGCGGGCCATTGAAATCTTCGCCGCCGTAGCTGGTTACCTCTTTTATTTGGTTACCCTCTAAATCATACTTTATTAATTTACTATCCTTCGCGTACAAAACAAACATATTCCCGGATGAATCAAAAGCAACGTCGGAAACCAGGGGGAGGTTATCGGGGGTGGGGTCGTCATCGTCATCTTCGGAGGTAGGTTCTGACCCCGCACTCTCTTCCCATGGTTTATCTATCTTAATTTTTATTTCTATTGCACCGCGATTTGTTATATTACCAGCCAGATCTATCATTTCTATCTGCAGAAAATACCATCCATTGGGATATGCACCCGCATCCCACCAATCAATTAACATCTGGCCATCTTTTTCAAGGCCCGACGATACATCCAGGTATTCAACTACCTTTTCACCAGTCTTCGCATTGTAGAGATGAACTACGATTGAAGAAAGATCCTCGTTTGGCGAGAAAACAACAGAGGTTCCCTCTTCTGTAGAGGTAATTTCACTCTTTGCCCCGGAGGCAAAAGCAGGTGAATCTGAAAAACCAGGTGGCTCGCTATCAACAATTACCGATGATCCTTCGATCGTTCTTATCCCATCCAAATAAACACTCTTAGCCTCAATCTCATAGGTATATTCATCGGACAACACATCCCCATTCCACTCTGTTTTTGCCTCGTACCCCCTCCCTCCATCTAATGTCTCCTTTATATTCCCTAAAGTATCCTTAATGTGCACCTTCCAATCAGATAATAAATTTGCACGCGCTGAAAATACAGTATGATCAGAAAAACCATCGGCCTCCGGATATGGTGTAAATATTTGATTACTGATATCCGTATAATAAATAGTTGGACTAATTGTTATATCCAAAGCTCTAACCGATGGTGCGGATACTCCCGTGTCAGGATTATACGCTAACCCATAGCTGTCATCATAATAATCAACTAAATTAAGCCCGACCGAAATCTCTCTTTCTGCATTATCTGTATAATTTACCCCTTTATTATCATTATGGATTGGATATACCTCTACCCTGATTTTATATAATCCAGCTTCGCCCGGCTGCCAGTAACGCCAATAATAGTTTTTCGTGCTGAATGGCATGGATCCATATTTGCTTTTACTGTCTTTTTCAACAACTCTATAATCGTCTCCAACCGGCGTATCCATGTCGTCAAAAACAATCTCATCAGGATTATTTGAAACTTCAATCCCATCTTTTGTGATTATGAATTTAATCTTGTACGGATTTGTCTTTTTATATTCATACTTATTTTGCTTATTGTCATAATATCTACTGGTATATTGATAAGCTTCAACGATTATTTTTATCGGATGTATTTGAAATGAATCATTGTCTGAAACTAAACTTAAATCAGACTGAATGGCGTTTATTTCTTCTCCTGTATTTGCATCCAGAAGTATGATTTTGGGATGTGCCTTGAGATTTCCTTCATTTGTCTCCAGATATGCGTTGCCGATTCTATCATCTAGAATACCAGTTGCATTCTTCGGTTGGGCTAGAATGTCTTTGAGGGGGTTGGTTTGGTGGTTTGTACCAGAAGAACTTAATGTATCAACATTTTGCGATGCTTTACTGAAGTGTAAATGCGCTCCCTTTGAATTGCCAGTATTTCCAGAATAACCAAGTAATGTTGTTGTATTAACCGGTGCATTTTTTCTAAAAGCTTCCACACTGCTTAAATGAGCATATAATGTTTGTGTTTTATCAGCATGCTCAACAATCACATAATTGCCATAACTTTTTTCCTCGTCCTCATTTACTTTTATAATAATTCCCGAGGCAATAGGATAAACATCTTCCCCTACCGGAACTTTTAAATCTACACCCTCATGTTTAGTTTTCCAACCATCGTATATCCGGTATTCTCCAAAACTTGCTGTCATTTCTTTATGTTCGCTAAAAGGATAGTTTTCAATACTTGTGCTTGCAGAAGCCACCTGCATCGAAAAAGACAATATTAAAACTAATATACTAGCCATCCTTACAATGAACATATCATCATCATCCTATTTAAATCATAAAATAATACATATTCCAAAAATCATTCCCATGTTCGCCTTGTACTTTTTCCTTTATTATGGCGCATCCAGATTTAATCCTTCTCTCTGTCATTAAGACCCTCATCCTCTATCTTACGCTCTAGGGCCGCTGCTTCTCTGCTAGCCGTTAACGCGTAATGCTCTTCCCTAGAGGGGTAATAATAGGTTTTTACTTCCGGATATTTGGTTATTATTTCTTGAAAAGTCTCAATTGATTCTCTTGTTTTATTTAGCTCAGCCAATTTCCTTGCTTTTGTTAATAAAACCTTACATATCAATTCTTCATTTTTTGATTCTCTCAAAACTTGATTACATTCGATAATAACTCTTTCTGACGAATATTTTTTTTCAGTTATCCTAACAATTTTTCTAAAAGCTTCAACATCAAACTGCCCTCCTCCCTCATAATAATTCTTTTTAGCTTTAGGATATTGTCGGATCAATCTGTGATAGGTCTCTAATGATTTTTCTGGCTTATCGAAGTAAATATTGGCAATACATAAAAGCGCAAATGCCCCCGTCTTCCCAAAAGGTCCCGACGAATGCATATCTTCCCCAATAATTTCAATATCTCCGTATCTTGATATTGCGTATTCGTACGATACAAGCGCTTTACGAATATCTCCTTTTTCTGCATAGATTCTTGCTTTTAGCATTTGAGCCATTGCACCAAAGGCTCCCTTTAAAGGATCTGTATCATACGCACTTACATCCTCGCCCTCATACTTCGCAGCAAAAGACGCTAATTCTGTTAGCGCATCTTCAGGATCACGTTGACTATCTTTATAAATGCCAAGTAACACATGATATAAATAGTAATTATCTTGCGGTTCATCCAATACAAGTTTGGCAACAGTTTCTTGTGTATTTTCTTCGATTTTTGAGGTTTGGTCTGTTTCCCTAGGCACATGTCCCAAAGAAAAACACTTTCCTATCGCTACCAAAATAACCAACACCAAACCAATCAAAATAACCGTAAATTTCTTTTTCATTGCCTTATTCCTTTCCATATATATTTATCGATAATTTTTGCTTAAAATCCCGAAAATCCCCCTTCCGATTTTTCGCTAATGCCAATTAATTTTACTCTTTTGGGGGACTATAGACCATAGACTATGGACTGTAGACCGGCCACCGCGCCTTTGGTCTTTTTTGGTCTCTAGTCTATATAAAGCAACTTTTCTGCCAATAGATTGAATAGGTGCTTGAGCTTACTATATTATTGCGGGTGTAGTGGATTTCGACAAGTGTAGTGGAAACTGTGCAAGTATGCAATGTGCGACCAAAAAAGCCCCGATCTTTGGTCGGAGCGTGAGGGATTATTATCACTACACCTGTAGTAAAATTCAACATCTTGCAAACCACTAAAAAACCATATAAAATCTAAGGCATGTTTCTGGAAACCTTAAAGCAAGATAACCCATTATACAAATACTTAGTCAGCAAAAACGAAGCCCTCGTTTTAGATGAAGTTGCTTACGAATTAGAATCCCGCTCGGACAAAAATGCGGAAGACTATTTAGAACTCACCAAAGTAAAAAATGAGCTGGAAGCCATAAAATGTGCTCTTTGTCTGCCCCTCACCACCCCCAAGGGCCTCATCGGCATACTAAACATCGGCCAAAAACTATCCGGAGACATGTTTACCAGCGAAGATATCAACTTATTAACCACCCTCGCCCATCAACTAGCCATTTCGATGGAAAACGCTTTGCTGCAGGAAGAAAGACTAAACACCCAAAAACAACTGCTGATGGCAGATAAGTTAACCTCAATCGGCACGATGATGGCGGGAATGGTGCATGAAATAAAAAATCCGATCGCTTCGATACAAGGGCTTACTCAAGTATTACCCGAAAGCACCAATGATCCAGAGTTTATGAATAGTTACAACGAAATGATACCCAAACAAATCAATCGCATCAAAAAAATTGTCGATAACATCCTCAACTACAGTAAAACTCCTAAATTAAAAAAGGAAAAGACGGATATAAACAAGGTTATTGAAGAGACTGTCGATTTATTCTTCCACTCGGCTCGCAAAAAGAACATTGAATTCATTAAAGATCTGCATCCCCTCCCCCAAACCCAGGCCGACCCCGATCAATTAAGCCAGGTATTCATTAATTTAGCATTAAACTCTATCCAGGCTATGCCTACCGGCGGCAGTATTTGGATCAGAAGCAAAGTAAGTCAAAACGAAATCCAGATTGAATTTAAAGATACGGGGCTGGGTATTCCAGAGGATCGATTGAAAAATGTTTTTGATCCGTTTTTTACCATGAAACGCGAAGGAACCGGATTAGGCATGTGGGTATCCTACCAAATCATTAAAGAACACAAAGGCAAGATGGATGTCGAAAGCGCGATCAATCAAGGAACCACCTTCTACATAACCCTGCCGGTTAATTAATAGAGAGCTCCATGAATCGCTTCTCCAGAAATAAACGAGCTTGTACCGCCGGTAACAATGACTGAAACGTTTCCACTGGAAACCGGACTAAATACTAAATATGACGGAGCCCAAGATTGAAACGATTTAGACGATGAAGAAGCTGGGTACGATGTAACCGCTTCATAGGTAGGCCCAGTAAGGGTTTGCACTCCTCCGTGGGCAGCGCCTAGATCATAGGATCCTCTCAGGTCAATTGATGAGTAAAAATAGGGTGAAAGTGCAGCTAACCCATCCATATAATTAGCGATTGCCCATGCATTAAACACCAATGCAAAAGGTTTTGCCGTTGCGTTTTCGATGTTAGCGATATCAGTTTTATTACTGGTTACCAGAGATTGAATTGCCGCATCGCCAAACTGTTCAGCAATATAAAGTATAAAAAGATATCCCGAACCATAACCATAACTAGAATTCCAAATCGGCAAAGGACTAGTATTAGGACTATTTAAATAGGTTTGTACCGAACCAAAGACAAAATAATCTCCAGCCGGCAAACCATAACCACAAACTTGTTCGGCATACATTGAAAGTCCTTCGTTAACCCAGGTACTGGCGGAGACACCATTAATTAAAGTTTTATTATTAAAATTAATCATGTGTTGAAATTCGTGGGCCATAGTCTGAGGAAGATCCGGAAGAATAGCGGCATTTCCGTTTAAAAATAACATTTCGCGTTCATTACTATTTGAATAAGTAGAGGTAGGATATTCGTTGATACTATCAAAGAAACCAAATAATCCTGCGGATAAATCTACCAGCAAAAGGGTAACCCGCGAATCGTTATCAATCCCTGGATTGGGCTCATCTCCAAAATTTGCTCTATCAGTTGGATAAGTATTACTATCAAACTCGTTCATTAGACTAGTAACATCAGATGCTGACACGGTAAGTGTATTATCTACATATACATAACAATACGTTCCAACTGCCACACAAGTAGCAGTCTTAGAATCATAACCACCGGTGCCGAAATTATAAACTCGGAATGATTCCACCGAACCAACCGCATCCAGCATCGCAATCCCCTTTTGGTTACGTGAGGATAAGGATTGATTTGGGATACCGGCGTCTGCTAATTGTTCTTTTTCGTTCTCACGCATTATTTCTGAAATTTTTTCTTGTGGGCTTAATTCATAAGATCGCGCAGATCGCTCAGATAACTCTGGTTCAGCTGCTGGGGTTGCCAGGGCACGTGAAGTAGAAGTGCTGGCCGAGAAAGAATAAGTGCGGGTTGTAGTAGAGGCCGTATTCGGCTGACTTGAACACATTAAAATAGCCTGTTTTCCTGAGGTAAAATCACTAAAAGTAATACCCCCAACATTACTGGCAAAGGTTAAAACCGTAACTTCCCACGTGGAAGTACCGCCGCCACCGCCACCGCCGCCGCCTCCGCCGCCCCCTCCACCATCGCTCGCCTGACCACATCCAATAACTGTTACAAATAATAATAAGATAAGAGCCGCAGAATATTTTTTCATTATTTTAAACATATTATTTTACCTCAGTATATTTATCAATAATTATGTAGGCCTCGGTATAACGAGACTGAGCGGGCACAACTTTTCCGTAGACGATAACGTTAGTTCCCTGCAGCCACCACAAGTCACTTTCTTCGTTTTCTCTGATTAACAGTAAATCACCATCTTTGGTTTCGAGTACTAATTCGGTAAAAGGTTCGTTCCCAACTACCCTTACTTTACCTAAAATCGCGGCGCGCGCATTAGCTTCCTTGCTGGGAACCGTGGAAAAAGCAAATGCAACCGAAGAAAGCACAAAAACTAACAGTAAAAACAATAAAATTAATTTTTTCATTTTATCACCTTGGCGGATATTATATCACTTTTCCTCATGATATAATACCTAGCCTATGCTCATCAAAAACGACCAGGATATGATCAAAAACTACCTCGAAGATACCTCGGTAATGCCGGGTGCCAAAGCCGAAGCCGTCATTATTGCTGAATCACAGGATGAAATCCCCCAAATCCTTAAAGAAGCCAGTAAAAATCATACTCCCATAACCATTTCATCTGGGAAAACCGGCACTACCGGCGGATGTATTCCATTAAAAGGAAAAATTTTATCCGTCGAGAAACTCAATAAAATTATTAACATCAATAAAAAGAATTTAACCGCCACAGTTGAATGCGGCGTAGTACTTGAGGATTTACAAAAAGCATTGGCGAAGGAAAACCTGGTTTATCTTCCAGATCCAACTGAGTCCACTTGTTTACTGGGAGGAACTTTAGCCACCAACGCTTCCGGTTCACGCACTTTTAAATATGGCCCCACCCGCAATCACGTAAAAAGAATTAAAGTAGTGCTTTCCACTGGCGAAATTTTAGATATTGAACGCGGAAAAATATTTGCCGAAGGCCGCCGTTTTGAAACGATCAAATGCGATCTCCCCTCTTATGAAATGCCTATGATTAAAAATGCGGCCGGATATTACGTTTACGACAACATGGATTTAATTGATTTATTCATCGGATCAGAAGGAACGTTAGGTGTGATTGTTGAAATGGATTTAAAGATTGCGGTCAAACCCGAAAAGATCTTTGGCGGGATCGTATATTTCAATAACCCAAAAGATTGTTTAAATTTTGTTAAAGAAGTTCGGCAAATATCTCTGGAAAGCAAAAAATCAGGTGATATTACAAAGCTCAGTGCCGCCTCGATTGAATATCTCGATCAATACACCCTGGATCTTATCCGAGAAAAAAATCCATCCATTCCTAAAGACGCTAAAGCGGCTATTTTCTTTGAGCAGGAGTCAACTGAAACAGTTGAAGATGACCTTTTACAGCAATGGAGTGATTTAATTGAAAAACACGGCGCCGATTTAGATCAATGCCGCATCGCCTTAACTGAATTAGAGGATAAAGAGCTAAAAGAAATCCGTCATTCAATCCCGGAAACTATCAATGAAATATTTAAACGCACTGGATTTCAAAAACTAGCCACTGACATCGCGGTTCCAGCCGATGCATTTGATGAAATGATGGCTTATTACGATGAGATTCTTAAACCGTTATCAATTCATCATCTAGCGTTTGGGCATATTGGAAATTATCACCTGCATGTCAATCAGCTTCCAAAAAACAATGAGGAAAAAGAACTAGCGCTTAAAAACATTAAGCTGTTTGTTACTAAAGCGGTGCAATTAGGTGGCACGATTTCCGCCGAGCACGGCATTGGTAAAATCAAAAAGCCTTATCTTAAAATCATGTACGGTGAAAATGGCATTAAAGAAATGGCTGCGGTAAAAAAAGCCTTAGATCCGGCGTTAATTCTTAACCTAGATAATATCTTCGAGGAAAAATACCTGCGCTAATCACGTGCGCCAAACACTGCGATGACGGTAAGGAGAAAAAAACTCTCCCTCCCAGAGAAATCTGGGAGGGAGATGAATAACTAAACCTTATGCAACTGGTACAATCTCGGCTAAGATCGCGCCTGCGGTCACAGGATCTTTTCCAGCCGTTCCAATTAAACCACCGTTATATAAATCCAGGGACACCAAATTTTTAGGACCAACAAAGCGTTGAACTGGAGCGCCTTCGTTTTCGGGTCCTTTCATACTGCCGCCGTATTGGAGAGTAAACATCTGTGCCATAGCTTTAATCCCTACAATTTCAGCCGTGGCTCTTAAACATTCCCATCCCATTTTCGCAATATGCGCATCTGAAGGTGGAATACCTGGCTTATCTCCAACCTGAATCGCAAATCTTGGCTCATAAGCAATTCCAACTTGTGACATTTCTTCAGCCGTTACTCCGGCCAATTGCAGCATGGTTCGTACTTGGTTTTTCACGTATCTAACCGATGCCGTAGTACCTCTATCATAGGTTGCTCGGTCTTCACCAACACAGAGCGTAATATATTGAAACGCTGCACTATTACGACTGGTGTCCAATGCCCTACGTAACTGTCCAGCAGCTTGCTCTAGGGTTCTTCCGTGTTCACCAATGACTTCTGAGTGATTGATTAACACACCTCTAACGTTTCCAAAATCAGCAGCAATTGATTCAGCATGGACTCCACTGGTATGCGATCCGGGTGCTGCCCAGTGAATTTCTTGCGCACCAATTACCCCACGAAAGATCCCAGCAGCCTGCTGATTAACATGAGCAAGATAAAGCGGCGGGAAATAGGCAGCTACGGTTAGCCCATCACGCGAACCAACATTATTTTTACTTGCTCCGTTTATCCAGTCTGTTATTGATGCTTTAGTTGCTCTCAGATTCTTCAGATTAAAACCAAAATTATAACCCCTGCGCGGCGCGGTTCGTCTCCATGCTTTTTTAACTTGTGTCATTGATACTTTTGCCATTTTCTTTTCCTCCTAAAATTTTATTTCTTGTCGAAACGGTCTCGATTGAACCTTCCCCTGCTTAGCTCTTTTGGCTATCTGACATATCTTCGGCCACTGCAGAAAAAAATTTCACTTTGGAGGGCAATTATTTTTGGGGAAATCGCTAATTTTTTTGCAAATTAGAAAATTCGAGATAATGCGAAGCACAAAAAAAGCCTCTACTTTCGTAGAAGCTTTAATTTAAACTTAGGATCGGTACAAAAATTAGTGAGTTACGAAATTATATGAAACTTTTCCCTTTTGGATTTTGCGTTTCAGGTAATCTTCGTCAACTTGAACCACTACTACCATGTCATCGTTATACAGATTCATGGTTTTACACTTGGGGCACTTGATTTCGACTTTCTTGGCTTCGCCAACTTTTGCGAGGAGTCTATGACAAAACTTACAACGGAACTCTTTCATGTCTTCTGGGTTCATTTGGCTCGCCTCCTCCTGGTTTCACCGGCCATTTAATTATCGGCAAGTAGTATCAAAAATTTCACTTTTTAACAAAGTTTTTTTATGCCGACGGGAAATATCTTAACACAGCACTTTGCGGAAATCCAGCAGATTTGCGGGTTTTAGCTCATAAAAACGGTGAAAATTTAGGCCAAAAGCTGATACAATTTTTTGGGGATAGCATTAATTAATTTGCGCGTATATTCTTGTTGGGGGTCTTTATACAATAATTCGGGGGTATTCTCTTCTACCAGCCTACCATCGTGCATGACCACTACTCGATCGCAAAAATTGTAAACTACCGCCAGGTCATGGGCAATAAACAGGTAAGTTAAGTTCAATTTTTGTTGCAGATCCTTCAATAGTTTCAATATTTCCGCCTGGATTGACACATCCAACGACGAAACCGGCTCATCACATACGATAAAGGATGGATTTAAGGCCAGCGCCCGCGCGATCACTACCCGCTGCCGCTCGCCACCGGATAATTCATGCGGATAACGGCTGATAAACGACTGCGGAAGTCTAACTAAATCCAAAAGTTCGGCCACGCGTGCTTTAGAAAACTTTTTATGGATTTTTAGGGGCTCATAAATCGCATCAAAAATCTTCATCCGCGGATTAAGCGAAGAATAAGGATCTTGGAAGATGATCTGCATCTTTTGCCTGAGCTCGGAAAGGGGAATTTTATTAATAGGTTTACCTTCGAATACAACTTCACCGCTGGTAGGCTCCAGTAAATTTAAAATTAGACGTCCCAGGGTACTTTTCCCGGATCCTGATTCCCCTACTAACCCCAAAATCTCTCCTTCATTAATAATAAGGTTCACATCTTGAACCGCACGGACGGCGCCAAACTCTTTATTTAAATTAATCGTTTTTACTTTTTCCATTATTCAATCCTCGGTACGGTTGAAATTAGTTTTTGAGTATACGGATCTTTGGGCCTTTGCACCACTTGATTCAAATTTCCATCTTCGACAATTTTACCGTTGTGCATGACCGCCACTTTATCGCACAGCTCGGCCACCACCGAAAAGTCATGGGTAATTAAAATAATCGAAACATCCAGATTATCTTTTAATTCACGTAAGAGCTTAATAATTTCCCATTGGACTGTGACGTCTAAAGCCGTAGTTGGCTCATCGGCAATTAAAAGCTTGGGATTACAGGCTAAGGCCATGGCAATCATTACGCGCTGCTGCATTCCACCTGAAAATTGATGCGGATAGCTGTTGATTCTGCTTTCGGGATTTTTAATATGGACCATCTTCAGCATCTCGATGGTCTTGTCGCGGGACCTGCGCCTGGAAAGCCCCTGGTGAAATCTTAACGTTTCAGCGATTTGATCACCGACGGTAAAAACTGGATTCAATGAAGTAAATGGATTCTGAAAAATCATCGAAATCTTGGCCCCGCGAATATTGCGCATCGCTTTTTCGGGCAATTGCATCAAATCGATGCCTTCAAAATTGATTGCACCTTCCACAATTTTACCGGGAAGATCAATTAATCTTAAAAGCGAAAGCCCGACCGTGCTTTTGCCGGATCCTGATTCACCAACAATACCTAATACCTCACCCGCTCCCACCCCAAATGAAATTCCATCCACGGCCTTAACCGGAAGGCCTTCCTGATAAAAATGAGTTTTTAAATTTTTAACTTCCAGTAACATATTATTCCTTAGGATTAAAGACCTGCCTTAATCCTTCTCCCACAAAGTATAAACTTAGTACTGACAACAAGATAAAAAGACCCGGGAAAATAGCAATCCACGGAGCATCACGCATATAGGCCTGGGCATCCATCAGCATATTTCCCCAGGATGGAGTTGGCGGCTGAACCCCTAATCCTAAAAACGATAATGCCGATTCAGTTAATATCGCTCCTGCCATTCCTAACGTAGCAGCCACTACAATCGGGGCAATCGCATTCGGCAAAATATGGCGGAAAATGATTCTTAAGTTTGAGGCACCAATGGCATGCGCCGCTTCAACGTACTGGCGCTCTTTCTGGGTTAAAAATTCACCCCGCACCAACCGCGCCACCCCCATCCACGAGGTCAGCCCGATCACGATCATTACATTATATATATTAGGCGAAAGCATGATCTGGATAGTTAATATCAGGAAAATCGATGGGAAAGCCAGCATGACATCCACAAAGCGCATCAGGACTGTGTCCAGGAAACCGCCGAAATATCCGGAAAGTGCACCAAAGACGATCCCGATAATAATGGCGATTACCACGGCGACAAATCCAACCGTAAGCGAAATCCGCGATCCGTAGAATACGCGGCTTAAAATATCGCGGCCAATTTCGTCGGTTCCAAACCAATGTTTTAAGGACGGCGGCTGGGTTTCACTTTCGACAATTGATTCAGGATTATAGGGACTAATCACATTGGCAAAAACGGCCAAAAATATAAATAGCCCTAAAACCACTAGTCCAAATATCGCAAATTTGTTTTTCTTAAATTGATTCATTTTTTTCCGTACCTTATCCGTGGATCAACTAATGCATAACCAATATCAGCTAATAAATTTCCTAGCGCAATTAAAACTGCAGATAACATTACTACTCCCATAATCAGCGGATAGTTTCTGGAGAATATCGCCTGCACTCCTAGCCTACCCATTCCCGGCCAGGCAAAGATGGTTTCAATAATAAAAGCTCCACTGAAAAGACCTGAAAGTGAAAGCCCCAAAATTGTTACGGTCGGAATTAACGCATTGCGCAGGGCATGTTTAAAAATAACTACTTTTTCTGGAAGACCCTTTGCCCGCGCGGTTTTAATATATTCTTCTTTTAAAACTTCAAGCATCGCTGCTCTTTGATAACGCGACATTCCCGCTAAAGATAAGATGGTCATGGTTAAAAGCGGTAAAAACATATGGTGCATCACATCTAAAGCTTTGATATACCACACCGCATCTTTTAATTGATAACTAAACATGCCCACCGCCGGAAACCAATGCAGCTGAACCGCAAATAAAAGCATGAGCATTAAACCTAACCAAAAAGAAGGGATCGCCATTCCAGCAAAAGAGAAAACGGTAAAAAATTGATCAAAAAACTTGCCCTTTTTTACCGCAGAATATACACCAAGTGGGATCGTTATGATTAAAGTAATCAGCATGGATGAGACCATCAGTAGCAATGTTGCAGGTAACCGCTCGGCAATCTCTAAAACCACTGGTTTCCCGGTAAAATAGCTGGTGCCAAAGTCTCCGCGTAAAACATTTTTGAGCCAATAGAAATATTGAACAATAACTGGTTTATCTAAACCAAAGTTGGCCCGAATGCGAGCTAACTCTTCAGGTTGTACAGAGGGATCGACAAATAAATTAGTAGGATCACCCGGTGCCAGGTGAATTACAAAAAACGATATTAAGGAAATACCAATTAAAAGTGGAATTAATTGTAATAGACGACGAATGACAAACTTGCGCATGATCTATTTTATTACAAACACGTCTTCGATATCAAGAAAAGCCCCGGCCGGCCCCGGATTAGGATCAAGTCCCCCCACCCGTTTTGAAATGGCAGACACGGCTCGGGGATACCATAAAAAGATGTAAGGTACATCTTTCGCAATTTCTTGATAAATTTTAGCGTAAGTGGCTTTGCGTTTTTTACGATTAAGTTCGGTACGCCCAACTTCCAGCCAGTGATCTACTTTCTTGTTTTTATAATCAATAAAGTTAAATCCGCGCGGATATTGGCTGGAATGCCAGATAATATAACCATCCGGATCTAATCCTAGTGACCAGCCCATAATGACTGCATCAAAATTTTTGGGGCCTTTGGGTGCATTAACAATACGGAGCAGTGCACTCCACTCTAATACTCTAATTTTTACTTTCGCGCCGATTTTTTTATACTGTTGCTGAAGGATAATCGCCGCTTTTTCTCTTTCCTTGTTTCCCTGGTTGATAATTATCGTAAATGCTAATTTTTTACCATTTTTTTCGCGTATGCCATCTGAATTTAATTTCCAACCGGCTTGATCTAAAAGTGCATTGGCCTTTTTAAGATCATATTTATATTTCACGACATCATCCGCATAAGCCCACGAAACCGGAGCATTGGGAACATCCGCTCTACTACCTAAGCCTTTTAATACCAATGAGATCAATTGATCTTTATTAGTCGCATGCGCGAAGGCTTGCCTGACCGTAACGTCGCGGAAAATTGGATTGGCTAAATTAAATCCTAAGTAAACGTACAATAAAACATCATATTCAAAAATATTTACGCTGGGAATTGTCCACATTCTTTTGTAATCTTTAGGAGGAACACCGGCACTATCAATTTCACCGGCTTCGAGTGCCACTAAGCGAGCATTCTCATCCGGAATAATCTTATAAATTATCTTTTTGAGGCACGGTTTCTTGCCAAAATAGTTTTCGTTGCGCTCAACAATAACGTGATTGCCAACTTGCCAATCCGCTAACTTAAAGGGACCGGTACCAATCGGATTACGATTGAATTCAGCGCGGTTGATATCTTTTCCGGCTAGTAGATGCTTTGGAATAATACTCATCGCGGCATGCACAATGAACGGCGCATACGGTTTGGGTAAAATTGCTTGAACGGTATACTTATCAACTACTCTAAACTTAATCGGAACACCGTCGATAATATAATTACTGCGTCTTACCGTATTAACTTTGGGATTTAAGATCGAATCAAAAGTAAATTTTACGTCTGCAGCAGTAAAAGGATGGCCATCCTGCCAGAAAACATTTTTCTTTAAATAGAAAGTCCATACTTTGCCATCTTTCGATACTTTCCAGTGGGTAGCAAGGTCCGGTTCTGGCTCTAGATGCTTATTAAAACGAATCATCCCCGAGAAGATAGTACCCTCCACCGCCGAAGAAGTAGTATCGGTCGATAAAATGGGATTTAAGATTGAAACTTCTCCGCCGAGTGCTAACACTAAGGTCCCGTTTGGATCCATTTGTGAAAGTTTGGGCAATTCTACAGCACGTTTTTTTATCTCGCGGCTGGAATCACCGGTACAGCCTAATAAGGAAAGTAAAAGTAAAATACTGATTACAAATTTACCAATCCTATTTTTAAAAATCATATTTAAAATGAAGCCAGCTTATATCTGGTAGCCCGGCTTTTTCCCTCCTTAACTATAAATCCTTTTTTCATTAAGGGTGCAATTATTTGATTGATTCTAGCGCGCGTTAACTTTAGATTCTTTTGTAATTCGGAAACACCAATTGCCGGATTATCTCTTAATATCCGAACCAATTCTTCCTGACGACGGGAAAGCGATCCCTTAAATCTTGTGGATACCTGTAAAGTTTCAATGCGCCGCTTAACCTCTTCCAAGGTTTTAATAATTCCTTCAGTAACATATTCAATCCAATAAGTCAGGTCATTATCTAGTTCACGTGCTTGTTGAATTTTTTGATAATAGCGCTTACGATTTCCTGCAAAAAAATCATCCAGACTAAATATATGATGGGTATCAAACCCCTGCTGATAAAGGGACCAGGTTCCGAGAGCCCGGGCAATTCTGCCGTTACCATCTGAAAAAGGATGAATTGAAACCAGGCGATGATGCAAAATCGAACAAACTAGAATACTATGCAGTTTTTTAGTTTCTGGCAAATTTAGCCAATTTACTAAATCCTTTACCAGCCCTGGAGTTTGCTTTGGGGAAGGCGGGGTATAAATTCTGATCTTTTTTTCGTCGATTACGTAATTTTGTTTATCTTTATATTTCCCACATTTTTCATCATTCATTAGATTTCGCATTAAAATTTTGTGAAGTTTTAAAATTGCGGGCACCTTCATTGGACTGCGGGCATACTTCCCTATCCAGCGCATGACTTTCAAATAATTAGCCACTTCCATTTCGTACTCTTGAGGAACACCTACCGGCTCTCCCCGATCTACCGCCTCCACTTGAGAAAGAGTTAAGGGATTCCCCTCAATTGCAGTGGATGAATGTGCAGCTTTAGCTCTGGATTCCCGCTGAATAATTGGAAGCCAGGCGACCTTTAGTGAAGCTTCCTCTATCCAGGAACGCAAGGCACTAGCTTCACCAATAAGGTTTAATAAATATGGAGTAATACGATATTTCGGCTGATACATGACTTAAGCATTATACATTTGCGTCAAGCTTTCGTCAAGGTTTGCGTCAAGCGAATTACATATTAGTTAATTCAATAATCTTTAACAATCCGCCCCGCTTATACCCCTTTAGTGAATACTTACCCGTGGAATCATCATAACTATACATGACTTTACCAGAAGAATCTCCATCGGTATAAGCCACCCCGGTAAAAGGATTTTTAGGAACTTCGGTCATGTAGCCGCCGGGCATTAAATAGTTTTCGATAAAAGTTTTCAATGGGACATCACTGCCGATTGGATAAATTAAATTTTCCATATTGTAAGCTTCGACAGCTAACTGAACATTGCGCATAACCCCTTTAACCGCTGCTTCTTTACCGCGATCTTGAACACTTAAAAGATTGGGAACCAAAAAGAAGATTAATAACGCGAGTACCGCGATTACGACCAGTATTTCTAGTAAAGTGAAACCTTTTTTATGCATTGTAGATTCCTCCTGTTTTGTTTAAAGTGACTAAGAAACTAAGCAACTAAGAGACTAAGTGTTAGCACAACTTAGCAACTTTGCCTTTTTCTGACTATTTATTAAACCTTGCAACATACAACTTATTCGCTCAAGTTTATCGATCATTTGGTTGTATTCATTATCCTTAATAAATCCTAATCTAAATGAAATTTCAATTTGTGCATCTAATTCACTCAATGAACTCTTAGAAATAGTAAAAAATCGAATTTTCTCCTGCTTTCCATAACGTGCGCATCCCTCAGCGACATTTGAAGCAACTGACACGGCAGATCTTCTCATTTGCATAGCAATTCCATATTTTTCTTCTTTGGGAAAGATTGAGGTTATTTTATAAACCTCATCAATTGCAAACATAATTTCTTTCCAGATATTCAATTTCTTATGTGGTCTCATATAAATATCACTTAGTTGCTTAGTCGCTATTCGCTTAGTTACTTTCTACTTAATTGAGTTCATTAATTCTGTCATCGGATACAACATGGAAATCGCGACCAGTCCCACAAAGACCCCCACCCCTAAAGTCGCCACCGGCTCCAAAAACATAGTTACTTTTTTCAAACTGCCGTCCAGCTCTTCTTCAAAGACCGATCCTAAACCGGAAAGCAGAGACTCGAGATTTCCGGTTTCTTCGGAAACAATCACTACTTCTTTAAGTAGTGGTGAAAATATTTTTTGTTTTACCAGTGCTTCGGCAAGACTGGCACCGGATTCAACCTCGCTAATTATACAAGAAAACCCTTTCTTAAACACGGTATTGGGACACACCTTTTTAACGTACGAAAGTGCGTTGACCAAAGGCACCTGAGAGCCTAAAAGGGTTAATAAGACCTTAACAATTCTTAGGTGAAGATAACAATAGATAATTTTGGATACTCCCGGAATTTTAAATAACGCTTGTTGGGTAAATTCTTTTACTTTTTCTTTTTTAAGTGCTCTTTTGAATAAAAATCCCAACAATACGATTAATAAAACAACGTAAATCCCATAAAGCTGTAAGAATATTCCAAAATCAATAAAAAACTGAGTCAAGGCCGGAAGCTTAACCCCACTCGAGGCAAAAAGATTTTTAAAGTTGGGCAGCAGAAAAACTGAAATGCCGATAAAAGACGAAAAACAGATAACCATAATAAAAGATGGATACGAAAGCGAACTGATAATTTTTGATTTGAGCCGGATCTTATCTTCGAAGTAGCGGCTGATCTCCATAAACACACTGCCTAAGTCCGAAGTCTCCTCACCCACCTTAATTAAATAGCCAATCTCGCCTTCGATATGCGGAAAATCTTCAAAAGCGTCAAAGGCGCCTCTTCCTTCTAATAAATTATTCCTTACCTGGATTATTTTTGCGGAAAGTTCTTGAGCAGCACTCTTTTCCACTACGCCCAGAGCATTTTGCAGACTAATTCCAGACGCTAACATGTACGAAAGTTTTTTAAAAAAGTTAGCGGTTTCCTGTAGGGTAATTTTTTTGCGGAGTAAGGTTTTAAGGAAGCTTAAAAAGACGGCGCGCGTTTTCGGAAGTTTTAAGTGCAACTTCTTCGGTAGAAATTCCGAGAATTTCAGATATCTTATCAGCGATAATACTAATGTTTGCGGGCTCATTTCTTTTTCCTCGATATGGAATCGGTGCCAGATACGGACAATCGGTTTCGAGCATAATCCGGTCTAGCGGAATACTTTTTACCACTTCAACGATATTTTTTGCTTTAGGAAAAGTTACAATTCCGGTTACGGAAATGTAAAATCCTAAATCGATCACCTTTTGCGCTTGCTCTACGTCCCCCGCATAGCAGTGAAACACCCCGCTTAGTTCATCCGAAGCTTCTTGTCGCAATATTTTAATCGCGTCATCCTCAGAAGCACGCGAATGAATTGCTAACGGCAGCTTAAATTCTTTCGCTAATTTTATTTGCGCCTGATAGGCTTCGATTTGCTTATCCTTTGGAGAGTAACTTTTAAAATAATCTAATCCGGTTTCGCCGATCCCTACAATTTTTTTGCTTTTCCCCAAAGTTTTACGCAAATAGGCCAATAAATCAGCATTAAACAGCTTTGCATCATGCGGATGAATCCCGATTACCGAATAAATCTCTTCCGCTTTAGCCGAAAGCTGCAATGATCTTTCAATTGATTCCGGATCAAAGCCCACGTCGATAATATATTTTACATTTTTCTCTTTGGCGCGCGCCAAAACGTCGGCCAAGTCGAAAAATTCGGGCATATTAACATGTGCATGCGTGTCGATCAGCATTATTTTTCCAAACGCGGGAACAATGGCTGACCTTTGGCTACCTTCTTACCAGCAAGTTTTTTGCCAAAGGAAAGTTCCCTAATATCTGAGGCTTTGAGCTCGGAGAGCATCTTCTCCCCTGTCGAAGGCATATACGGTGAGATTAAAATTGCAGTAATTCTCAACACTTCTAATAAATTAAAGATGACCGCTTCCAGTTTTTCGGTTTCGCCCGCTTTGGCCAGTTTCCAGGGCGCTTCTTTTTCGATATAGGTATTAGCCACGCCGATCACTTTCCAGATTTTAGATAGTGCTTCCGAAAAAGCTAATGCATTCATCGATTTATCTACTTCATCAATTGTTTTTTCGGATAAAGCAACCAGCTCTTTGCTTAAATCATCAAATTTATGATTTTTGGGATTAGGAATTTCTCCTTTGAAATATTTTTCACACATAGTTAGAGTGCGATGGAGTAAATTCCCTAAGTCGTTAGCTAAATCAGCATTAAATCTGGCAATCAACGAGGCGCGGGAAAAATCACCATCCACCCCAAAAGGAACTTCGCGCAGTAAGAAGTAGCGGACCGGATCAACGCCAAATTCTTCGGCGAGTGCGATTGGATCAACTACGTTGCCGGTGGTTTTACTCATTTTTTTGCCTTCGACCGTCCACCAACCATGTCCAAATACTTTTTTGGGCAGTGGTACCCCAACTGACATCAACATAATAGGCCAAATCACCGCATGAAAACGAATAATCTCTTTTCCCATGACGTGCACGTCCGCCGGCCAATACTTTTTATAGTTTTTGCCGTCAAAAGCATCTAAAGCCGAAACGTAATTAATTAACGCATCAAACCAAACATAAATAACATGCTTATCATCACCGGGAATCGGAACTCCCCAGGTAAAAGAGGTGCGGCTGATCGATAAATCTTTTAATCCTTGTTTAATAAAACTTAAAACTTCGTTTTTGCGCGAAACCGGCTGTAGAAAATCCGGATTTTCCTCGAAATGTTTTAAAAGTTGATCCTGATATTTTGAAAGTTTAAAGAAATAAGTATCTTCTTTTACTTTTTTAACCGGTCGTCCGCAATCCGGGCAAACGTATTTCTTTTTATCTTTATTTTTCGGTGAGTCTTTAAGATGGATTTCGGTCCAGTAAGATTCACAAGGAATACAGTACCAACCTTCGTACTGCCCTTTGTAAACATCGCCTTTTTCCATCATCTTCTTGAAAAATTCCTGGACTACTTTTTTATGTTTTTCGCTGGTGGTGCGAATAAAACCGTCGTTTTTAATCTCCAGCTTATTCCAAGCTTTTTTAAATCCTTCGGCCATTTCATCGACGTGTTTTTGAACCTCTACCCCTTTAGCCTGCGCCGCTTCCATAATTTTTTGGCCGTGTTCATCTAATCCGGTTAGATAATAAACATCAAAGCCTTTAAGGCGTTTATAGCGGGCTAAAACGTCAGCCGCAATGGTGGTATAAGCGTGACCGATATGCGGAATATCATTAACGTAGTAAATGGGTGTTGTGATATAAAATTTGTTCATGTTGAGAGTAATTTTAGCACAAAATAAGCTGCTTGACCTTACGAAACGCCTTGGCCCGGTGGCTGATCTTGTTCTTAAAAGAAGGTTTCATCTCGGCAAAGGTTTTTGAGTATCCCAGTGGCACAAAAACCGGATCATAACCAAAACCATGCTGGCCGCGCATTTCATTGATAATACGGCCGCGGACTTCGCCCTTAATTATTTTAGTTTTTCCGTCCGGCCAGGCAATCGCTACGCAACAAACAAACTTAGCCGATCTTTTTTTAGCGCCCTGCATATTTTTTAGCAGTTTCTTACACAATTTTTCTTTAGTGGGGTTAGGGCCAGCGTAGCGAGCCGATTTTATTCCCGGGGCACCTTTTAAGTAATCCACCATCAATCCCGAATCATCCCCCATCGCCGGAAGATTATATTTTTTTATTACCACTTGCGCCTTTTTGAGGGCGTTACCTTCAAAGGTCTTTTTGTTTTCGATAATTTTTGGCGGGTTATCAACATCCAGGAGGCTTAAGATCTCAACCCCAAGAATTTTGGCGATTTCCTGGGCTTTATGTTTATTTTTAGTGGCTAGAATAAATTTCATACTATCTATTTAGCGCCCTCTTACCAATATCTTTACGATAATGAGCACCTTCAAAGCTAATTTTACTTACTGCCGCATAAGCCGCATCGATGGCAGCTTTAATTCCTTTACCCAAAGCCGTAACTCCTAATACTCTTCCACCTGAAGTTACAATTTTTTCTCCGTCCAAAGCGGTGCCAGCATGAAAAACAACTGTATCTTTAAGTTTAGCGGCAGCTTCAAGGCCCTTTATTTCTATTCCTTTTTCGTATTTACCCGGATATCCGCCGGAAGCCATTACTACACATACGCAATCCTTATTTTCCCAGTCGATTTTTTTGTCTTTCAATTTTCCATCAATCACTGCATCAAATAGATCAACGATATCAGTTTTCATGCGGGGTAAAATTACCTGGGTTTCGGGATCGCCAAAGCGCACGTTAAATTCTAAAACACTGGGGCCATCTTTTGTAACCATCACTCCACAATAGAGTACTCCTTTATACGGAACGCCTTCTTTTTCCATACCCTTGATGGTCGGAATTAAAATTTCGTCGTTAATTTTTTTCATCAGCGCATCGGTAACTACTGGAGCCGGACTGTAAGCACCCATCCCGCCGGTGTTGGGGCCTTCGTCATTATCATTAACTCTTTTGTGATCCTGAGAAGACGCCATTGGAATAATGGTTTTACCATCGGTAAAAGCTAAGATAGAGGCTTCCTCACCCATTAAGCAGTCTTCGATAATAATCTGTGATCCGGCTTCACCGAAAACTTCGTCGTCTAAAATAGTTTTTACTGCATCAATGGCTTCTTCAGTATTTTTAGCAACAAATACACCTTTTCCTGCGGCTAAACCATCAGCTTTAACTACTAGCGGTGCTCCTTTTTGTTCGATGTATTCAATCGCGTCAGCCGATTCGGTAAAAACTTTAAAATCAGCAGTAGGAACATTGTATTTCTTCATGATGTTTTTTGAGAATATTTTACTACCTTCTAAATAGGCGGCTTTACGGGATGGACCAAAAACGCGCAGTCCTCTTTTTTCAAATTCATCTACAATTCCTTCTACTAGAGGAGCTTCAGGACCAACTACGGTCATGTCAATTTTATTTCTCTCTGCAAATTCGGCTAGTTTAGCGATATCGGTTGCGGCAATTCCAAGATTTTCAGCTACCAACGCAGTACCTGCATTCCCCGGAGCACAATAAACTTGTTCTACCTTAGGACTTTGTTTAATTTTCCAGCAGAGGGTATGCTCGCGACCTCCTGAACCGATTACTAGTATTTTCATTTGTTGGGGCTCCTTTCATTAGCAACTAAGTAACTAAGCGACTCAGCGACTAAGTATTCTCACTTAGTTACTTAGTCTCTTAGTTGCTTAGTCACTTTTAGCTACCCTAATGTCAACTAAGTTAAGCTGCACATTATCAAACCCGTTCCACTCGTTCGATTGCAAATTATACGCTAAATCAAATTCTTCATCAAAATTTATATACGAAGCCGCGTCTCCCATACCAAAGCCAATTACGTCTAAGGTAGCTGAGCCATCCGAAAAACGACCCTTAAGATGTTTTTTGTTGGCACCTACTCTACCCCAATCCTGCGCTTTTAAATTTCTACTAATAAAAATCGGCTTAGGATTATCCTCGCCGTGGGGATCTAAGGATTCGAGTTCGCGCACCATCGCCAAATTAATAATTTTGGGAATAATTTCAGCTTCGATTTTAATTTTCGCGGCCAAATCACTATCTTTCACTAATTTTCCCGCCGCTTCAATCAACTTTTGTTTTAATTCGGGGATTTTTTTGGTTTCAATTTCAAATCCGGCCGCACCGGCATGTCCGCCAAAATCAACAAACATATCCCGACAGCTATCTAAGATTTGAAAAACATTTACCCCTTCAATACTGCGCGCCGAACCTCTGCCCACCCCATCCTGAACACTAATGATCACTACCGGACGATAATATCTTTCGGTAGCCTGCGAAGCCACAATCCCGATCACTCCGGGATGCCAGTCTTTTCCTTCCAGCACAATAATCTTTTCTTCCGGTTTTATATCGCGCGTCAACCGGTCAAAAACTTCTTCCTGAATACTGCTGCCGATCCCCCGGCGATCAAGATTAGTGGTATTAAGTTTGTCCGCCAGTTCCTTAGCTTCGTTGGCATTGGTGGTTAGCAAAAGTTTAAGCGCCAGTTCCGCATGTTTAATTCTTCCCGCTGCGTTTAAGCGCGGAGAAATCTGAAAATTAACCGCGTGCACCGAAACTTTATTTTTAACTCCGGCTACTTCCATCAAATACTTCAAGCCGATTCTTTTTTTCTTGTTTAAAGCCGAGAGTCCGTGTACCGCAAAGACGCGATTTTCCTGAGTTAAGGGCACAATGTCGGAAATGGTGCCCAGTCCTACTAAATCCAAAAGATCCATTAAAAAAGCACTGTCTTTGATGCCGGCCAGTTTAAATACTCCCCAGACAAACTTAAAAGCGACCCCTACTCCAGCTAAATACCGGGTGGGATGATCTTCTTTTAAAAATTTTGGATTAACCATCGCTACCGCGGCAGGAAGTTCAGACGGAATAT
This sequence comes from Candidatus Margulisiibacteriota bacterium, assembly GCA_018823125.1. Taxonomy (GTDB): domain Bacteria; phylum Margulisbacteria; class WOR-1; order JAHJIW01; family JAHJIW01; genus JAHJIW01. The sequence continues at coordinate 29,391 of JAHJIW010000018.1, forward strand.
TATGGTGATCCGTAACAATTACATCTATCCCCAGCTTTTTTGCTAATGCAATTTCTTCCACGTTGGAAATTCCGCAGTCGACGGTAACAATGAGCTTTACCCCGCGCTCGGCAATTTCTTTGATGGCATCCGGATTCATACCGTAACCTTCTTCGTAGCGATGCGGGATGTAATAATCGGTGTCTAATCCTAAAAAACGAAAAGCCGATACCAAAAGCGCGGTTCCAGTCACTCCATCGACGTCATAGTCCCCGTAAACTAAAACTTTTTCCTTTTTTTCCTTGGCTTCAAAAAGTCGCTTGGCGGCTTCTTTGATTTGGGGAAGTTCCAGCGGATCAGAAAGCGTAGTTAATTTAGGAGAAAGAAAGTTTTTAGCTTGCTCGGCGTTAGTAATGCCGCGATTAATCAAAATTTGGGCAGTTATATGCGAAACCGATAACTCTTTTGAAAGTTTTGACGAAAGATCAAAATCGGGAGGGAGGATTTCCCATCGCTTTGTGAGACTATTCATGTTCGCTACTTCTTAAGTGTGCTAGCCCGCCTCCGGCGGACTAATTAGGTTTGACCAGTAGGAGTTTTTGTCCGTACTCTACCGGTTTACCGTTTTCAACTAATATTTTTTCGACGGTGCCACTGATTTCAGATTCGATTTCGTTAAAAAGCTTCATCGCTTCAACAATACACACGGTTTTGCCCGGATTAATTTTATCGCCGACTTCAATAAAGGGAGCTGAATCCGGCGAAGGAGAACGATAAAAAGTACCAACCATGGGAGAAGTAACCACTAACAGACCATCATCCTCGGACTTTATAGGAGCGGCAACCACTGGCTGCGGAGCGGCATGCGGAGCCTCGTGATGGACTGAGCCCGATACCGATTTTGAAACCCCGTTTCCTTTTTTAACCTCTACCTTAATTCCATTTTCCTCAATTGAAATTGATGAAATTTTATGTTGGTTTATCTTTTCGACCAACTTATCAATCAATTTATCCATTTTATTAAAATCAACCATAGGGCCTCCTTAAACTCGTTCGAGATATTTACCAGTGCGGGTATCAACTTTGATCTTATCGCCGTTGTTAATAAACAGAGGAACTTTGACTACGATTCCGGTTTCCATCGTGGCGTCTTTGGATCCTCCGGAAACGGTATTGCCTTTGATTCCGGGAGGGGTATCGGTAACTTTTAGGGGTACAGCAGCCGGTAAATCGACCCCTAAGGATTCTTCTTCGTAAAAGGTAACCTGAACAACATCGCCGTCTTTTAAATACTTAATGGAATCGCCCATAGTTTTTAGGTCGATCCCAATTTGGGTATAGTTTTCCTGGTCCATAAAGTGGGCGACTTCGTCATCGGCATATAAAAACTGCATTTGTTTGCGGTCGATCTGGGCGCGTTTAATTTTTTCGCCGCTTTTGAAGGTTTTTTCGATGGTGGCCCCGTTACGAATGTTTTTCATCTTAACGCGGATAACCGCCCCACCCCGTGCCATCTTGATGTGATTGTATTCGATTACCACGAAGATATTATTGTCGATCTCGACCGTCATTCCGGGGCGCAGGTCCTGGGATTGAACTACCATTTAGATCTCCTTGTTCATGGGAAACTCGGGTATTTTACTATATTGGGGGGAGTGAGGCAACTAAGAAACAAAAAAATGGTATAATTACCTCATGAAAGTCATCATTTTAGCCGCGGGGATGGGTACCCGGTTATTCCCCATTACCAAAAAGACCCACAAATGCTTACTTGAAGTTGGCGGAAAACTAATTATTCAACATCAGCTGGATGCCATCAAAAGCTATGGAGATATTGAAGTTGTGGTGGTAGGTGGATATAAAATTGATGATCTAAAAAATCACCTTAAAGACTCGGTTACTGTTCTAGATAATCCTCGCTATGAAACTACCAACAGTATAGTATCCCTCTGGATAGCAAAAAAAGAACTGGACGATGATGTAATTATTATGAATGCCGATATAATATTTGATGAGATGGTTTTTAGACGTCTGGCAGAAAACGAAGACGGAATATGTGTCGCTATTTCAAAGAAATGGGATCCGAAAAAGGGATACAAAGTTCAAATCAAGGGTAAGAATATTGTAGATATGGGAATGAATTTAGCCCCAAATATTATCGGTGGAGAATATGCTGGAATTATAAAATTTTCTAAAAGTGCGGCAAAATTACTACAAAACATACTGGATTCTTTCATGAAAGAAAACAAAGTAACTGGTTGGTTTGAGTCTGCAGTCGTTAAGATGTTAAAAAATGGTTCAAAAGCAAATTTTATCACCGTAGATGATTATCTATGGCATGAAATTGACACAAAAGATGAGCTAGAAAATACTAGGAAAATATTCAATAAGGGAAAAATGCATGTCTAAGAAAAAGCTACTAATGGTTTTAGGCCCGACCGAGATCGAGGAAAATATTCGACAACTCGGTGCCCTACCCCAAGTTTATAACCGAACCCCCGAATTTTCCTCATTAATGAAAAGAATCAATAAAAATCTGCAATATTTATTTAAAACTAAAAATCCTGTATTTACTCTGTCATGTTCAGGTACTGGGGCAATGGAAGCAGCTGTAACAAATACTCTTTCTCCCGGAGACAAAGTCCTGATAATAAATGGTGGAACATTTGGTGAAAGATGGGTAAAAATTTGCAAAAAACATAAATTAAAAGTAAAAGAAATTAAGTTGCGCTACGGAAAAGCAATCAATCCCACAATAATCGAAAACCTTATCAAAAAAGATAAGCAAATCAAAGCAGTATTTACTACCCACAACGAAACTTCTACCGGAGTCCTAACCGATATCAAAACAATTGGCAAGATAGTCCACAAAACTAAAGCTATATTAATCGTTGATGCCATAAGCAGCATTGGGGTTGAACCTTTGGAGATGGACCAGTGGCATTGTGATGTAGTCATAACTAGTTCCCAAAAAGCACTTGCGCTCCCGCCTGGCCTGGCTTTTATATCATTTAGCCCCAAAGTCTGGAAATACGTAAAAAAAGCGCGGCTAAGAACATTTTATTTCGATGCTTTTGATTATCTAAAAAACTGGAAGAGAGGACAAACCCCATTTACTCCATCAATTTCTTTAATATTTCAGTTAGATGTCCGTTTACAAAAGGTTAAGAAAATTGGGCTGCAACAGATTCAAAATAAATATAAATTACAGACCAACATGTTAAGAAGTGGAATCAAAGCTTTAGGACTAAAATTAGCTGGGGAACGACCAGCAAACTGCGTAACCGGGGTATGGGCTCCGAAAAAAATCGATGCCAGCAAAATAGTAAAAATTATGAGTAAAAAACATGGTATTTCCATTGCTCCCAGCCCAGGCATACTAAAAACTCGTCTTTTCCGCATCGGCAATTTTGGGGATATCGATCAAAAAGATATCATAAGAACCATCTCATCTCTCGAAAAGATATTGACTCAATTGGGCTGCTCGGTTATCCCACAAAAGTCAGCAGTCACAAAAGCATTGATTAAAAAGAGGTATTAACTTGTCAATTAAAAAAGCAGTTATTCTGGTAGCTGGATATGAAAAAAAGCTATCTCCCCTAACGGATGAAATGCACCAATGCCTTTTTAAGCTGGGAGATACAACCGTTATTGAAAACATGCTTACCAAATTGGGTAACCAAGGCATTAAAGAAGCTATCTTGATTGTAGGACATAAAGCCGAAATAATAAAACAAAAACTTAAAGATAAATTTAAAGGTTTAAAGATCAAATACATTTATAATCGTGAATTTAAAAAAACAAATGTAATTTATTCTTTATGGCTGGCTCGCCACGAGCTCAATGACGCTTTTCTCTTGATTGATGGTGATTTAATCTGCGAAGAAGACTTGCTCAGCAATATCATCCATGCTAAACAAAAAGATGTTATCGCTATTGATTTCTCTATCCAACCATCAAAAAATCACATTGTGGCTAAAATCGTAAAAAACGAAGTCGTCTCCGTAGGTAAAAACCTGAAAGTTAAGCGGGATTCTCTTTTTGGACAATCCGTTGGGATTGAAAAGTTCTCCTCCAAAACAGCATCATTATTTATTAATGAAATGGACAACTTAATTAAAAAAGGCAAAAAACAATTATATTATGAAGATGCGCTAAACTTAATTCTCAATAAAATTCATCTTTTCGCGCTAGATGTTCGAGGCTTCAATTGGCTTGAAATCGATCGCACTGAAGAATTTGAAAAAGCTAAAAAGCTCTTCGGCAACACTGCAGATTTAAAAAAACAAGCCAAAGTACTAGGTGCCACCGAAGTTTATACAATTTTCCCTTCTGATCTTATCTTTGACGAGAGGGCCCGGCTAAAGTGCTTTGATTGCAAAAATTACAATCAGAAAAACACCTGTCCACCGAAGATCCCAAATTTAGATTATAAGAACATATTATTAAAATACAAAAAGGGATTAATTGTTGCGGTAAAAATGAAGTTCAATAATAAGAATCTTGAAAGGAAAAGAAGAGAATCAACCAATAAACTTCATAAAATATTATTAAAATTAGAAAAATCTGCTTTTAACCAAGATAACCACTATACCCTTTCATTTATTGGGGGTTCGTGTAAATTATGCTCCAACGGATGCTCTCCAACATGCAAATTTCCTCAAGCATCTAGAATTCCTGTTGAAGCAACTGGTGTCGATGTTGTTGAAACCTTAAAAAAATTAGGCCTTTCACTTAAATTTCCTGCAAAGAAATACTTTTATAGAGTTGGCCTATTAATGGTAGGATAAATAAATGAGCAGCGAAAAGACATCAAACAAATTCTTTGGTGATATCGGAATCGATGGGCTCTCAAAAATATTGCCTTCCGGAAGACAAGCAGAAGATATCAAACTAGTAAAAAAGCTATGCAAAAAATCTGATAAAATCTTGGATTTGGCCTGCGGTTATGGCCGCGTAACCATTCCCATTGCAAAATTAGGTTATGATATCACCGGGATGGATCTTCTGCCAAAATATATAAAAAAGGCGAAACTTAACACAAGAAAAGCAAAATTAAAAATTCAATTTGATATTGGAAGCATGCTCCGCTTACCATACAAGAAAGATAGCTTTGATAAAATTTTATGCCTTTGGACCAGTTTCAGTTATATTTTAAAGAAAAGTGAGCAAATTAAAGCTCTTAATGAAATTTTTCGGGTGTTGCGTCCGAATGGAATCGCTTTTATTGATACTTTTGATGGAGATAACACAGCAATAAAACTATTGTTAAAAGAAGAAGGTCAAGGGGTAGAAAAACGTTTACTATTTCTAGATTATGATATAGAGCTCAATGCAATTGTCCATGGAACCTTACACTATGTTCACGATCGAAAAAGTCTTGCAAATATTTGTAAAGCTTCGAAATTTAAGCATTTTATAGTAGGCTTTAAAAATATGTATGGGGGAAGAAGGCTGGCTGTATATCTTAATAAGTAGTCCTACTCAAAACCCTTTCGAACTGCCCTTATCACTGAATAAATATATAAGCCCAATGAACAAATTGCAGCATAGGCAAAATAAATTGCCAACAACTTAAAGTTCCAAAACAATACGGTCATAACCACCAACACGTTAGGCAGAGTAAAAGAACTAATAAAAAAAATTCTTAATCGTTCGTCAATAGGTACCCTCCCGCTAGATGGAAAGGTTTTAAAAGTAAGTCCTTCTTGATTAATTGCATATTTATCATAAATTAGGTCGAGATTAGCTCTAAATAAAATATCGGCCAAGGCAAATAATGCTACAAAAAATGACAACTCGACGTAACCATCATAATAAACACTAAACGCAAACGAAAGGAAAAATATTGGATGAAATAGATAATGAGACAAATCATCTAAATATGAACCAAGCAAGGAAGTAGTTCTTGTTGCTCTTGCTAAAACCCCATCTGCAGCATCTATTAGATAAAACAAATGAAAAACAATTATTGCAGCAACATAATGTGCATTAAGATTAAAAAAAAGTGCAGGGAAAAGCAAAAAAATGCCACTCATGGTTAATTGATTTGCAGTAAATCCAATTTTATGTGAAATAAAGGCCATTGGAGCAGCAAATAGTGATGACAATATTTGAAAATAAAAGCATGGTTCTTTTACTACTGACTTTTTAAATGTTTTATATTTGTAATTTCCCATTTTATTATCAATAATATCCGTATAGCTGCAATAAACAAACAGGGATGAATAATTATTCATCCCTGTCAGTATTTAAATTTACCTATTAGATATTTTTCTTAATAGCATTAATATCTGCTCTGATTGCTTTTATGTCTGCTTTCAATCTTTGTATGTCGCCAACAACTCTTCTAGAAACACCAACCGTTCCTCTGCTAACGCCTACGGTTCCTCTACTAACACCCACTGTGCCTCTGCTATAACCGACCGTACCTCTGCTGTAACCTAATGTACCTCTTCCCGCCATTTAACTCACCTCCTTATTCTCATAACATTTTAACAATGAATTTATTATAAGCCTCAGATGTTTGGTTTTCAAGGAAAACAAACCTTATTTTTACTGGCCCACTATCACTAACGTATATGCTTCCGGATGCAAGTATTTTCTAGCAGCCCTTTGAATATCTTCTTTTGTAACATGGTTGATATATTCTGGATATTTATCAATAAAATCAAATCCCAAATCGAAAACTTCACAAAGAATCAAATAATTTGCCAAGGCTTCGTTTCCCTGCAAACCAAAGTAACTGCTGCCAATTAGATAGGATTTAGCATCCTCAAGCTCCTCAGTTAAAACCGGTTCATTTCTAATCTTTTGGAGTTCATTTAGTAAACCCGTAATCGCCGCTTCCTTGTTTTCAGGAGAAACAGCCATATATGCCAAAAAGCGACCAGGTTCCATCCCTGCAGAGCCAGTAATGTCACTATAAGCTGTATAGGCTAATCCTTTGACATCCCTAAGGTTATAAGCAATACGCGAGGAAAGCCCGCCCGCACCTAAAATGATATCTAAAACTTCTAGGGTATAATAATCAGGATTTTTGTATTTTATTCCCAAATGCCCCAGAAAAACGTGAGTCTGTTCTCCCTGCATATTTACTGTTTTTGCTATTATTTCCTTCTGGCTTGAAATCTCAGGAAGTTCAGGAAGCTTAACCGATTTTCTGGGCCATCCACCGAACTCCTTTTTTATCTTGGGAATTATTTTTTGGGAATCTATATCTCCAGCAATGGCTAATACGGTATTGTTTGGCACATAATATTTTTGGTGAAATTGGATTAAATCCTCTCGAGTAATATTCTCAATTGTTTCCTCATACCCGGACAACGGCCGATGATATGGATGTTTCCCATATACATATTTATTGAATTCTAATTTACCTACTGTTTCTGGATCATCTCCTCGTGATTTTATGCCGGAAAGAAAATATTCCTTTTGCCTTTCCATTTCTTGATAGTCAAAAGAAGGATTAATCAAAACGTCGCTAATCATTTCCAGCGCTAAATCCAAATCATTTTTTGATGCTTCACATTGCACAAAACTGCCGGTCTGGCTCCCACTCGAAATAATATAACCACCCGCAAATTCAATTTGAGAAACAACCTCTTCAGCACTTTTTGCTTGAGTACCTTTAGTAAGCATTGCGCTTACCAAATAAGACAATCCTGCCTTCTCATCCGGTTCATATTGGGAACCCGCCTTAACGTGGGCGATTAAACAAACTAAAGGTAAAGCATGATTTTCGTAAATTAGAACGGTTAAGCCATTATCTAAAACTACTTTAGATATGCTCGCCGGTGGTTGGGGCGGAGCACTAAAACCCAGCGCCATAAAGGACAAAATTATCAGAGCTATCAAATATATTTTTTTAAATTCAAACATATTAACTACTTATCCCTCGGCAAAAGCCAGCCAACTGTTCTATTTTTTTTAACTAAATACTTTTGAGCTACTCTTTGCACATCTTCTCTAGTAATAGATTCTATCTCTTGTGCATATTTTTGAAGTTGTTCAATACCATAAAAAAACTCTGTCGTTGCTAACAATTCTGCCTGGTCATTTATTGATTCCTGCAAAAAAAGAGCCCCCATCTCCAGCTGATTTTTAGCTCCTTTAATTTCGTGCTTTAAAGGCGGGTCTTGCTTTAAACTATCAATTTCGTTGAAAAGGTCAGCTTCGGCTTTTTGGCTACTTACTCCTTCTTTTAATTCTGCAGTAATTGAATAAATATAAGGATCCAAACTTTCATAATAAGAAGAACCAATGAATGTAAAAATGGGCTGCTCCTTCACCAACTTTTTGATTAATCGAGAATTCTCTCCGCCGGTCAAAATGTAGTCCAATACTTGAAGGGCATAACTATCTTTAGTATCGTTTGGAGGAACATGGAACAATACCTGTATTATTGGATGAGTTACTCTTTGTTTTAATTCGAGTCTTTGTTCTTGTTTTTGCTCTGGTTCAATTATTGTTACCTGAGGAGGATCTGGCCCTTCGGGAATTTGGCCAAATAACTTTTTGATTAATTTAAGAGTCGAATCCGTTTGAATATCCCCTACCACCACCAAAATAGCATTATTGGGCTGATAATATGTATTATAAAAATTTAAAATCCCTTCCCTGGTAAAACCTTCGATCTCTTCTATAGAACCGGTAATAGAATTCCGATACGGATGCACCTTAAAGGCCTTTTTAAGATTTTCATCCCTAAAACTTACAAAGGGAGAATCTAGGTCCATTTTTCTTTCTTCAATAATTACTTTTTTTTCCGAAACAAATTCCATCGGATCAAAAACACAATTTCGCATACGATCCGCTTCTATCGCTAAGGCTATCTTTAAATACTTAGCAGGAAGACTTAAAGAATAATAGGTATAGTCCTCTGAAGTATAGGCATCTAACATTCCTCCATGTTTCTGTACGCTTGAATATATTTCACCCTTTTTAAATTTTTCTGTTCCTTTAAACATCATATGTTCCACTAAGTGTGCTTTCCCGCTTTTTCCCGAAATTTCATTTCTGGAACCCACTTTATAGAGGACCGTGGTCGCCACGATGGGCAAAGTGTGGTTTTCTTTGATTAAAACAGTGAGGCCGTTGGGAAGAGTTGTTTTAAATACATCTGTATCAGCTAAAGCACTGGTAATCATCAACAAAAGAAACATTATTGTCAAAGAAACACTATGCTTTTTATTAACGAATTGCCAGATATTACTCATTATGGTGAGTATAAATAGTCCACAAAAAGAAGTCAAATAACACCTGACCAATTAAATACAAGAAATTATCCCCTGCTTTTGAAATGATTTAAATGTATTAAGAATATCTTGCTTAATTTTCTTACTATTAACCGAAAATAAGTTAACAATTTCGTTAATTGTCTGTTTTCCGTTACTATTTATAAGTAATTGATATAAAAATGGTGTTATAGAATACGCCTCCATCATCTCCCCCGGAACATATAAAACATAACATTTAGATTTGGGGATATGCTCTCTTTTTTTTCCTCGCAAATAATCGGTTATCCCCAAGATATCATATGCATATTCTTTAATCTTTACACCTTTGATCAATTTTGGTCGAGAATTCAATCGTACCGACCGAATTTTTTTAGCTTTTTGGCTTTGTTTAAAACTAGTTTTAAAGAACAGATCTTCGTGCATAAATACTTCTTTAATCAATTGCGAAGAAATTCCATCAATAAATGTTTTGACATAAGGAAAATAGTAATTTGTATAGGGCTTTGATTTTATGATCCTGGCCCAACCAGCTTTTGAAGAATCGAACACTGCAATCGTTTTCTTGCCAAGCTGCATAGGAGTCATTGATAAATGTTTCATTAATAATAAAGTGGTCAGCGGAAAAGATTCACTTAAAAAGACAAAAAGATCACAAATTTTCTCAAGAAATCGGAATTGGTAATTTGACTCCCTTTTATAATAAAAGGTCGGGAAAATATGCAGGTACTTGTTTATTAGAGCGACTTCCTCTGGAAGCTTAGTCAATGTTTGTAATTTATCCGTTTGCCATAAATCAGCCTGTTTAAATTGGCTTTTGGCATTAACGTATAATTCACTACCCTTCAGATATAAAAACGGGAAAACTTGAATCACCGGAGCAAAACTATAAAGCTTTGACTGCAATATTGAATATAGTGTTTGATTAATCTGAGCGGTTTTTTCGCCAGGGAAACCTATAATATAAGATAAACTCGTTTGAATGCCATTTTCGGTAAGCAATTTAAGAATTTGGGGCAATTTTGAAAGGGGTAAATTTTTCTTGATTTTCCTTTGCATTCCTGGAGAACCAGACTCAATGCCAATAAAAATTCTTCTGCAACCCGATTTTTTTAATTTCTTGATAATATCTCCATCTAACGCATCTAAACGTGAAAAACATATCCACTGAAAATTATCATTTGAAATAAGATCAAAAAATCCTTCAACAATTTTTCGAGAAACCAAGAAATGATCATGCATAATCATGACAAGAAAATCTTCTTTTTCTTTGTAAATTTCCTGAATCCTTTTCATTTCTTGGGCCAACCGCTCGGCGGACTTTATTCTGAAGGTTCTTTTCCACATCCTACAATTTGAACAAAATGTACATTGGTGGGGACAGCCCCTTCCCGCCTCAATCTCAGCAGCTCTATATTTTTTTAAATGCGGGATCAAAGAAAAATCCGGAAAAACAAGTGTATTTAAGTCTTTTATTAAAGGGCGGTCAGGATTTTTGGAAACCCGAGAATTATTCCTATAAGTAATCCCTAAAATCTCCGCAAGAGACTCGTTTTTCTCTAAAGCAGCTAAGACCTCTCCTGTGGTGACATCCCCTTCACCACGCACAATTATATCAATTTGCACAAATGCCTTTAAAAGTTCTACATCATCAAAAGTAACTTCTGGGCCTCCCAAGATTATTGGAACTTTGGGATCAATTTTTTTACACTCTTTTGCCAACAGCAAAATTGTCGGCAGCGTCAGACACATCACGCTAAAGCCTAAAACCTGTGGATTACTTCCCATAATTTCTTTGGCTGTTCGTTTAAAATAATTTGACGGAAACTTTTTCTTGGTAAAAAGTAAGTTTAAATCAATTATATGAGGATGATGATTTTCCTGTTTAAGACTAGAGGCCAGACATAGTAAACCCATCGGGATAAAACAATCATCCTGCGTATGTGGAGCTGATTGTGGAGCCTGAATAAGAGAAATGCGCATCTTATTATTTCCCTTTCGGTTTCTTTGAAAATATCTTAGGAATATAAATTATGTTCTGCTTCTGCAAAACTTTTAATAATTTCAACAATGCTTTTCTCGATAATTTATCATTCTCTACACCTAAAATATTGCTAATTATTTCGCCGGCTGTTCTTCTGCCATTACAAAGCGAAAGGATACGATATAAATGCGGGGTTAAAGCAAAAGACTCAGCGGTTACTCCCGGAACAACAGCCATAAAACTTTGGACTCTTTTCACTTTTATTGCTATTCCTGATCTCAAGTTTTTAATAATTGAAGAAACGTTATAATTATATGTTTTAATTTGCACTCCCCTAGTGATTTTAGGGCGAGAAGTTAGGTGGATTTTATTCCTATTAGATAGGCCAGGATCAACAAAAAAGTCGGTTCTATGAAACAATTCTTCGTAAGCAAAAACTTCTTTGATTAAATCCGCAGCATAGTGTTTAACGAATTTCTTGAAAAATGGCAAATAATAACAAAATAAGGATTTTCCGGGTTTTTTTACCTTCCACTCTATTTCCAAGGAATTAAAAAACGAAATTAATCTACGATCCAATGCTAACGGGGACATCGAAAAGGACTTGAGCAACAAAGATGTAGTTATCGGGAAAAATTCTATCAGGAAACTAAATAGCAAACAGGTTCTGGCTAAAAATATTGGCTGAAAATCCTTTCTTTTCAAAGAATAAAAAGAAGGGAAAATTCGAGGGTATTTTTTAATTAAATCAAACTCTTCTGACAAACCAGTTAGCATTGGAGAAATTGCCGAATGCCAAAATTCTACATTCTTAAAATCATCTTTAACCTTATTAAACATCTCGCTGCCCTTAAGAAAAGTTGCCGGACGAATCCAAACATTCGCCAAAAATCCATATAATTTTGCACTTAAAGCCATATTCAACGTTTTATCAATTTGGGACGCCTTTTCATTTGGAAATCCAATAATAAAGGAGAGTGTAGATTGAATCTCATGCTGACTTAGCAACTTTACAACTTTAGGAAGCATGGAAAGTGGTAGGTTTTTTTTAATTTGTCTCTGAATTTGAGGAGAAGCTGATTCAACTCCGATCAGCATACCACGACACCCGGCTTTTTTTAATTTCTTAATTAAGGGCTCATCCAAAGCCTCTAAACGTGAAGAACAAGCCCAGGCGATATTCTTATGAGCAATTAAAGATAAAAATTCGTCTGCGGTTTCGCGCGAAGTTAAAAAATGATCATGAATAACATTTATACACGAATCCTCGGTTTTATTAAAAAGTGAATCTACCAGCATGATTTCCCTGGCTAATCGCTGGGGGGATTTAATTCTAAAGGTTTTTCTCCACATTTTACAGGTCGAACAAAAAGTACATTGATTCGGGCATCCCCGACCAGCTTCAATTTGTCCAATTTTGTATTTATCCAGATGAGGAAGAATCGAAAAATCTAAGGGAGGCAAACTATCTAAATCTTCAATAAAAGGCCGATCAGGATTTTGAATAACTTTGCCTTTTTGTCTATAAGTAATTCCCGCAACATTCGAGAGAGGCTCACCCTTTGAAAAATTTGATAGAACCTCCGTAAAAGTTAGCTCGCCTTCCCCCCTAACGATAATATCAATAAATTTAAACGTGTTTAGTAGTTCAACGCCTTCAAAAGAAACATCGGGTCCCCCTAAAATAATTGGAAGCGCAGGTTCAATTTTTTTACATTCTTTTGCAATTAAGAGTGTTTCTGGCAAAGTAGAACAAACCACCGTAAATCCAATTACACTCGGCCGCGAATTTAATATTTTCCTTGCCGCGCTCTTGAAAAAATTGGAGGCCAATTTACCACTTTTAAAATGTAGATTCAAATCAACAATAATCGGATCAAAACTAAATTGCTTCAAATATTGAGCTAAACACAATAGTCCAAAAGGAACGTAGAAATCAACATCGCTATCCGGAGGCTGAACCAACGCTATGCGGTTCTTTTTTACTGTCAAATTTTTATCTGGGTCATTATTCATTATAATCCTACTTCATTATCTGCTTATCAGCAGGAATGATTATCCCATCTGACAACAATTGTTTTGCCAATTTTAGATAGGCTTTCATCTCTTTTTTTGTTAAGGTTCCCATAATATCACTCAATGATTTTTTCCCATTAAAATGGCACAAAAAAGAAAGAATTACAGAATCATCATAATATATCTCTTCACTATTCTTATTAAATATTAGGACTTGTCCAATTTGCACCTGTGACTCTTTTCTGCTAACTACAAGATCATTTAATTGTACAAATTTAATCCCCTTAAATCTCTTCCCACGTTTCTGATTGCTCAATATTCGATTAATAAACGGGAGGGTATCTTTTTTATTATTTCTCTCGGCAAAAATCACATCAGGAGAAATTAAATATATATTATCCATTGAAATTGCAGAAACTCTCTTTTTCTTTTGGCTATCAGAAAAGCAAAGGTGCCTTTCTTGAAAATCATTATCCTTTTCGATAAGTTCATCAAAAAGCGAATATATCTGTTTCCTGCCGTTAAATGCATCCATCCTCCCGATATCTCTCTCTCCACAAATTATTACTTTATTTCTTTCAACCTTAAACAACTCCAAACAATCTTGGCAGCCCTGAGGTATAAATATAGCCTTATTAAGTAATTGGTTGATTTGTTTGTCATGAAAATTTGGGGGGAAGGGTTTAGTAAGCACAAAATCAATACCATTTTCAACCAAGTATTTTAAAAACAAACGGAAATTTCTTATAAATTCATTAATTTTGCAATGCTGAGTAATTCTCACGGAAAGATAACAAAACTTGGGTTTGATTAAATCAATCTTACTAATATTTAATGAAAGATCGAAATCCATTGAATTAATTACCACTAAACTTTTGGTTGGCGATTTTCGCTTTACATCTGTACTCGCAAGCTTTGTTTTGTTTTCAAAATCAACAAAATATATACTTTTTTCTCGATAAAGAAAGTAATTGAACACAAAATAGCTTTTTCCCGAAACATTTTCTAACCCAAGCATGTCTCTTGCCTTTTCATAATTAGACAGAAATTTATTAATTCCAATTTCCGGAATAAATACAAATTTATCTGGATTTTCATCACGGATTAAATTCAAGGTATCTTGAAATAAAAACATTTGTTCATCTAGAAAAACATCTCCCTGCCTCAAAACCGCCCAACGGTCTAACTTTTTCAAGTAATTTCTAAACACGTTAACCGCCGGGGTATCCGGGTATGGCGTCATTATCCAAAATTGAATTGCTGCTCCCAGGTTTTTTAGTTCCGCAGCTAATGAAACCGTATCCCAAAAATCCTTTTCAGTTTCCCCAGGTATACCAACCATAAACGAACAAGTAGAGGTTATGTTTAAACTGTTTTCGATGATGATAATTTTCTTAATGTATTCATTAGTAATGGAGGGGCTATTTTTTTTACTTAGAATACCGCGCATTTTCATATTCCCAGATTCAATACCATGGTAAATACTCACGCATCCTGAATCCCGCATTTTTTTCAGCAAATTATAATCCACCTGATCAATACGTGTTAAACATGACCAAGAGATATTTCTTTTCTTCAGCCCTCGAATAAGCTTTGACGCCCAGCTTCGATTTAATGTTAAACAGTCATCCTCAAACCCAATAAAATCTGTTTTTAAATTCTTTATCTGATAATCTACTTCTTTAAGGATCATCTTCACCGGTTTCCGTCTTTGATATTTCCACATGCGATTTGAAGAACAAAATAAACACTTATATGGACATCCCCTACTGGCAATCACCCGACCATTTTTCTTCAGCTGCGGTCTTTGATAAAATTGAAAATGAGCGGGCCTTAATTTTATTCTTTTATCATGACGAATTTGTTTTAATAAATCATAAGCTGGGAACGGCAGCGATGATAAATTCTTTATGAGAGGTCTTTCAGGGTTATGTTGCACTATCCCATTCTTTTTATAGGACAACCCCAAAATATTTTGCAAATCAACCTGCTTTCCACGGCCTGATAAAAAATCTAACAATTCCGTAAAAGTTTCCTCTCCTTCGCCACGGATAATATAATCAATGTGACATAATTCAAATAGTTCCTTGGGTCTAAAGGTTGGATGTATTCCCCCCAATACAATCGGTATGTTTAATTTTTGCTTCAACATTTTTGTAAATTTTACACAAAAGGGAACATGAATAGTTTGGCAGGTTATTCCGATGACATCAGGGGAATACTTTTCCACCTTTTCCAAAGCCTTATGAAACTTTTTTTCAGGATCAATTATCTCAAACACTTCTGCATTGAGATCGAGAATATGGATATCGCGATACCCTTTTTTTCGAATAAATCCAGCTAGCTCGGCTAAATTAACCGGCAGGGAGGCACAAGTATAAGACCACACGGGGTTTAAGAGAAGAATCTTCATAGACTAATTATAACAAAGGTGATGAGGGTTTTCATCTTGAAGAGAACAATTAAGATATACTTTTCACAACCGTCAGCTTCCCTCCAGAAACTTTATACAAAAAACACTATCTTTCTGACACTAACCAAACATCGTATTGCTGTTTTCCATTCCTAGAGGGAAGCATATTAGCATCAACCAACAACATTTACATTAAATCCAATATGCTACGGATCTTGCAATTCCTTTTTGGACTTTAATCAATTTTTGACCAGCTAGTTTCTTAGCATCTGCTGCTTTTACGTATACCGGAACATTTGTGCCAGCAAGTTTAACTTTTTTCATTTTCATTGATTTCTTTATCTTCTTTTTCATGTCTCCTCACCTCCTTTTACCTAACAAAAATACTATATTAAAGTATTCTTCTTTTGTCAATCATCTACTTTAGATAATTACTGTGTCAATTAGCAGTATATTATTTTCCCAAAAAACTAGATGCTCGCAACTCTTGTTGAGATCGTTTAATCCTTTCTCCTGCCATCTTCAAAGAAATGCGCATTTTTTTGGCTAAGCTTGCTTTGCAACGCTCAACCGAATTATTAATTGTATGTTTTAATACCTGAAAAGAAATTTCATCTAAAAGAAAAGTAGCCATTTCATCGGAATTATGAGCAATATAATAATCCTTTTCCTTTCTAATGATTTGAGTCCTACCATTAACTTTATATTTAAAAACTTCTCCAATTTTCATAATCTTTTAATCCCTCACGCATCTCGAATCTGAAACAAGCATATTACCTGATAGAAAATGGGCTTCTCCCGGACAGGCCCCCGAACAATAAGGATTTTCACAATTGCGACAAAAACCAATTAAATTTTTTCTGGTTAGTCCACGCAGCTTACTAAACACTTCAGATCCATTCCATACTCTGCTCAGATCATTTTCCTTTATATTACCTGCCTTAAGCTCCTCAATTCCCATCATCTGCTCACACGGATAAATATCTCCATTGGCAGAGATTGCACAACAATTAATCGCGGCTGTACAGTGAAAGTCTCCCGTAGGTACAATCGCATGCTCAAGGTCAATCTTCCATACTTTTTTCAAAATGTTCTTTCTTTCTTTTGCCGGTAATGGATAATACAACTCCCACGAACAAAAATTACAATTAAAAGGCACTATCTGAATATTTTTATAAACCAGATCATTACTAATTTTTTTCTTTGTTAATTCAAGATAAAAATCTTTCCATTTTTCATAAGATAATGCATAGTCTTTTGCTTGGTCCACTGCCCTACCTGCCAAAGAAAGAGGAAATATCTTAACCAAATCCACCTTTAATTCACGCGCAATACTTAAAAGATCATAAAAATAACTACAATTTAATTTAGTAAGTACAAATTCTAAAGCGACCTTAATGTTTTTTCTTTTTAACTTTTCAATTCCACTAATGACTTTCTGAAAACTTTGCGGCACCCCACAAATTTGCTCTTGAATTATTTTGGGCCCATCCAAGCTAACGTTCACTAATTCAATATCAGATTTGACTAATTCTTTTGCAATCTCATTAGTAATAAAAAAACCATTGGTGTTGAGGGTTGCGGAAAAATCGTAACGTTTTAAAAGGGAGATAACCTGAAGAATATCTTTTCTGATTAATGGCTCCCCTCCAGAAATCTTAACCAATAAAACATTGAGCTCTTGGCATTGATCAAAAACTTTCTTGATATCTTTTACCGTAAGCTCATCCCTGGAGGGAAGCGCATGCGCATCAACAAAACAATATTTACACTTAAAATTACATCGCTTGGTCAGATGAAAAAAAACCCGGACCGGAGCACTTAAATAATTACGCTTTTTTTTACTTTTGACCATAAACGACAACTACAAAATCCTATTAAATCCAATATGCTACTGATCTAGCAATTCCTTTTTGAACTTTAATCAATTTGTGGCTAGCTAATTTCTTTACATCTGATTGTTTAACATATACAGGAACATTCGAGCCAGCAAGCTTAACTTCTTTCATACTTTCTGCTTTTTTTGCTTTCTTAGGCATAATTCTTCACCTCCCTTTCAGGTATAAGTTCATAAAGAAAATATATACAATAAAGTTACCCTTGTCAATTATTTAAACCAAGATAAAACACTAAATCAACAAATTACCATTTCGCATTAATATTTTGGATGGCATTTGAGGCCTACGATAGAAAACCTCGATCGTCGGATGAATAACTAAAAAATCGCGGTGAGTTTTTGAAATGTTTTTTCCACCAAACGTGGCATTGTGTCCAAAAGCAACATGAATAGTCTCGATTGCTTTTTCGTCTTGCAAAAGGCTACCAATCAGATTATAAGGCCCCAATCCAATCCCAAGCTCACCAATTACTGAAGCCATTTCATCCAATAAAAGTTTTTCTTTTAATCTTCCTAAAAAATTGCTTTGATCCATAAACTGAGGATCTCGCCACCGAATGCCGACTAAATCATTTTTTACCCTTCTAATCTTGCCATTGTTAATTTCGATTATTAGCGGAGAAGGGACAAAACCAAAGTCACCGATTGCCCCATCAACTACTAATATCCCATTTGCCCCATCCTCCACCGGCGCACAATAAATCTCTCCGTTAGGAATATTTGTTACATCTCCCGGCCTGGCAATTAAATCATCCTGCCATGGTCTTCCAGCAATTTGGATTTCTACGTTGGTACCAAGGTTTGAAGTTATTTTAACCTTTTCGGCATGTTGGAAAGCCTGGCTGATTCTAAAACTCGTTTCTTTAAGTACAGCATAATCTACCTTGATTTTAAGCATTTCTTCTGTAATCGCCGGAGAATGACAAATTTTTGCACCACTTGCTATTTCTGCTTTTACTAACCTTACCCTACTCGCAGTCTCTTCCGGAATACCATCAAAAAAATTAAGGCAAATATCATATCCACTCCGAACAACAGCCTCTATCTCTCCTATCCCTCCAGAAACAAAACGATTTTCGCTAAGTAAAAAATCATCAACCGTTGCGCCCAGTGTTTCAGCCCCTTCCGTAAAAGCCCGTGCAATAGATAGCTTATCCCTATCACAAACAATTAAAATTCTTTGCCCTTTTCTTAAAGAAAATACGTGAGATAAAACATCCTTAGCCCTAATCGTTAAATTTGTGGCCTCAGCTCTCCGCCTTGTCGCAGCTTTCACTGCAACCGGAGGTTTAGATGAGGTCATCTTTCGCACTGGCATGCTTACTACTCCTCTGTTTATTGATTAATAATTCTATCCATCTAATCTTCGAAAAATACCACAATAAATTTCACTTTATTCGACTATTTTTTATCAACGTATGGGTTAACACCCCTAATTTATTCTTATCAGAAAATTACTATTATGCTATACTTTTAAAAGGTTTTAACAAAATGAAATTCTCAATAGGATACAATCACGACCCAAAATTACTAGACCTACTGGATGATTACAAAGAAAACATCGAGGCGCTCTATTTTCCCATCCCCAACCAATATTTAGGAACGGGAAGAGGCTTTAAACAAAAAAAATCTTACCCCAAAGAAATCCCCATCATAATCAAAAAATGCAATTCATTAAAAATCAAATCTCAACTTTTATTAAATGAAACCTGCGAAGGCAAACCGAGCCTAAAAAAGGAGTTTTTTGCAAAGCTCATCAATTATATTCGGCGACTAAAAAAACTTGGGCTAAAAAGCATTGTTATCACCAATCCTGTTTATATTCAGAAAATCAGAGAAGCTTTTAAAGACATCCTTATTGAATCGTCCATCAATTGTTACGTAAGAACGGTTGAACAGGCATTATATCTTAAACAATTTGGAATTGACGTTTTAACCATTGATCGAACCATAAACAGAAATATCCCCTTGATCAACGAAATTAAAAAGCAAACAAAACTTAAAATCAGAATGTTGCTTAACGAAGGCTGTATTAGATACTGCCCTTTCAGACATTTACACTATAATCTTATCTCTCATCGGGCACAAAGGTCCCAACAAACCATAAAAGGCCTCTACCCTGAAAGATTGTGCATTAGTGTTTTTCAGAAAAGCCCTGCCGATGTTTTTCGCGTCCCGTTTATCCCCCCTGAAAAATTAAAAAAGTATTCAAAAATCGTTGATTACAATAAATTATCAACCCGATCCTTTTCAACCGAACGCATAAAATTATGCCTGGATGCTTATATCAATCAATCATTTTCAGGCGACCTTTTGGACATATTAGACAGTCCCTGTCTTACATATTTTAATTCGATTGATTATGATCTTCTTAAAAAAAGTAACTTTTTCGATAAAACCAGCAAATGTGATCTAAATTGCAAGAAATGCAATTTTTATTGTCAAAAACTATTAAAAAAAGCGGCAGTAATTAATTCGAGTTTCTGCTAACAACAGGATAAATAATTGTCTAGCGAAAAAACATCAAACCGAACTTTTAAACAATATGGCGCCGATGGCCTAGAACAATCATTACCTGCAGGCAAACAAACAGAAGACCTTAAACTAATAAAAAAGCTATGCAAAAAATCCGATAAAATACTAGATTTAGCTTGCGGTTATGGACGCCTGACAATTTCCCTCTCTAAGTTAGGATATAACATATTGGGCATGGACCTTTCCCCAACGCTCATCAAAGCAGCAAAACGTAAAGCAAAGAATAAAAACATAAAAACCCAATTTGATCTCGGCAATATGTTACGCTTACCATATAAGAATAATAGTTTTGATAAAGTAATATGCTTTTGGACCAGCTTTAACCATCTTTTAACAAAAATAGAACAAATAAAAGCGCTTAATGAAATATTTCGTATTTTACGATCTCATGGTCTGGCTTTTATTGAAACGTTTAATGGTGAGGCAAAGCCCCTAAAAGAACATTTAAAACAGGAAGGCTATGGACCCGAAAAACGCTTGGCAAAAATTAGGTTCTATAAAAAGAACAGTTTCGTAAAAGGTGTCTATTACTTCCATGACCGAAAAAGCCTCTTAGCTATCTGCAAAGCTTCTAAATTCGAACACTATAAAATCGGATGTAAAAATATCAGCGGAGAAAGAAGACTAACCGCATCCCTATACAAGTAAACCCCCTCTTCTCATAAACTACATCAGTTTATCAAATCAATCTATATAAAAAAGGGATACTAGATAAAGCATCCCTTTTTTTCATACTCGTGTGATTGTAAACGGCCTCAAATTTTAAGGCGACTTCGTTATGATCGAATTTATCTTTTTGCCTTTTTTTTGCCGCTCTTTTTAGCTGCTGTTTTCTTTTTTGCCGCTTTTAATTCCGAAAGTTTCTTCTTCTCTGCTGTTATCGCAAAATGTCCCATTTCCCTTCACCCCCTCTTACTTATTTTATGTGTTTAATTATACATACTCCAAACTGATCTGTCGATATTATACTGCTCCCCATTAGCATAAAGCCAAGTTAAGGGAGTAAAATATGGTTGTCCTGCTCAGAAGGAGGGCAATCATGAAACGGAGAAAATGGGATTCGAGAACTAAGGCAATGGTCGTCATTCAGGGGCTCAAGGGAAAA
>JAHJIW010000019.1 GCA_018823125.1 Candidatus Margulisiibacteriota bacterium
AGATGGTGCTTGTGAATCAATCGTAAAGTTTGCATCTGATTCATCGGTTCCAACTAAATGATGCGGTGAACTATCAACTGCTTCGATTCTGACTAAGGCTTCAGCTGTATTGAGAGATGGTACAGTCCATGGATATTCACCGTCATTAGCTTCGTTAGTCGCAATGGAAATCCAACCTTCGCCAGTTGAATAGTAAATTAATATTCTATCGATACCGGATTCATCGGTAGCGATCCAGGTAATGTTGTGAACCGTTCCACCTGCCCATTCTTCACCACCGTTAGGAACGATAACTTCAACGGAAGGTCTACCAGCTTCTGAAGAAACGGTGAACGACCATGAAGCACTTGGTGTACCCCAATTGCCAGCTCTATCCCTAGCTCTAACTTCCCAAGTATGTAGCCCTTGAGTTAAGGTGTAAGGCGGAGTATAGAGGGTGGTGGCGTCTTGCGTTGCTAATGTTCCATCCAGATTGATTTCATAACTTCCGATACCGGTTAAGTTATCGGTTGATGCTTCCCACGTAAAGGTAACCGTAGTTTCGGTGGTTACACTACTGTTTGCAGGTGTTACCAGATTTGGAGCAGTTGGACCTTCCGAATCAATGGTAAAGTTAGCATCCGATTCATCGGTGCCAACATTATGGAAAGGTGAACTATCTACTGCCTCAATACTTACTCTGGCTTCAGACGTACTGATTAATGGTGTGGTCCAAGAATAGCTTCCATCATTAGCTTCGTTAGTTGCAATCGTAATCCAACCTTCACCGGTGGTGTAGTAAATTAATATTCTGTCAATTCCAGATTCATCGGATGCATACCAAGTGATATTGTAGGTAGCTCCACCCATCCATTCTTCACCACCGTTAGGTGCTTCAACGGTAACTACTGGAGTAGTTCTATCACCAGAAGAAATGGTAAAGGTACTAGCTGATTCGTCAGTAGCAATACTACCTAAAGCTTCGATTTTTACTTTAGCTTCGGTGGTTACTTGATTTGGTACTAACCATGAATATGATCCGGTATCAGATTCGTTAGTTGCGATTGGCGTATAGTTAGCTCCGTCATCAATTGAATAATACAGATTGACGCCAGTTACCGGTCCGGTGGTTTCCCAGGTAATATTGTGATAGGAGAGGGCTTCCCAGGTTTCGCCGCCGTCCGGAGTGATTAAGTTAACTTCGATGGAGGCCGAAATATTAAAGTTGTAATCTGAATTATCTTGAGCAGATAATCCGGCAGTATTAGCTTTAACTCTTATGCGAGCTTCATCGGTGCTAGCATTTACTACCGTCCAGATATATGAACCGTCGTTGGCTTCATCCGTTATGTGAGTAAAGCTTGAACCGCCATCAATTGAATAATAAATATCAACATCGATGATTGGTGTGGTAATTTCGCTGGTTGCGTACCAGGTTACTTCGTAGGTTCCAAGGCCGACCAAATTTTCTCCATCGTTTGGATTGATGACGTAAACTGCAATTGTGCCGGTGATAGTTTCGTTGAAGTAGAAGGCACCCATATCAGCTCTAGAGCCGTCTGGATCGGCCTCGGTAGCCGGATTTCCAGAATCGATACAAGGCGAATTATAATTTAGATGGAAATTATTATTGGTAATATCTCTAAATTGAGCCAGTCGGTGAATTTCTCCGGTGCCTTCGGAAGCGGCAATCCCGTAATTTGAAACGTTGCCATAGATATTGTTATAAGTGTTGTTGGCAGAGCTTCCAATAAAAATGGATATTCCGTTGCTGGTGCCAAAAGGAGTTGATCCATCGGGATAACTGCTGATGATGTTATTAGTTATGGTTAAGCGGGCGGCATCGACCGAGCTGCCGTAGATTCCATGTACATTTTGTACGATGGCGTTGCGATCGATAGTTACTTCACGACCAGCTTGATTCATGCCTGAAATATAAATTGCGGCGTCTTGCAGAGCTTCGCCGGAACAATCACGTAAGACGTTTTTCAGGATGGTTATCGGCGCTCCGAAGTCGCTGATTGAGATATTTCGATCTCCGTTATCATAAAGGGTACAACTTTCGATTGTTACGTGTGTGGCACTTGTATTTCCACCGATGGTAATTCCGGTGTTACATTCGTTAACTTCGCAAGTGGTTATGTGTCCTCCGGCATAACCAGAAGAACTAGTTCCAATAACTTGAACACCGCTTCCTTGTTGAGCCGTGCCGCGGATATTTACATTATTTATGTCTGCATTTATGCTTAAAACACTAATGCCAACATAACTACCTGAGAAATTAATTTGTAATGCTTCGATGGTTGCATTGCTGAGTGTTCTGAATACATATGAACTTCCGCCTTCAATAGTGGTAGCGCCGGTTCCTGCTCCAATTAATGTTACAGATGGTCCGATATCGATTGGGAAGGATTCACTTGATCCGATCATTGAACTTGAATATTCTCCAGTTGCAACGTGAATAATTGCCCCGACCGAAGTTTCTTGAGTTGCCCAACTAATTGTTTGCCATGGATTACTAATACTTCCGTCGCCAACTATGTTACCTTCTGTGGTTGAAGCGTCGACGTAGAAGTCAGGGCCGCTATATGGTGGTGTATAAGTAATAGTAAATATGCTATCTGATTCGTCGGTGGCGGCAGAGCCAAATGCTCCGACACGGATTAAAGCTTCAGTTGTTGCTACTTGAGGTACGCTCCATATATATGAACCATCATTGATTTCGTTGGTGGCAGCAACGGTAAATGAAACGCCATTATTGGTAGAGTAAGAAATTTCAATATGAGTAAGCGGCGTACCTTCTTTGGTTGCGTACCAGGTTACTTCGTAAGTTCCGCCACCGGTTAAGCTTTCTCCGCCGTTTGGATCTTTGACGTAAACTGCAATGGTTCCAGGGATTGAAAGGTTAAATGGATAAGTACCCATATCCGCACGTGAACCGTCTGGGTCATCTTCGGTGGATGGATCGCCAGAATCGATAGCCGGAGAATTATAATTTAGATGATAATCATCGCCCGACACACTGCTAAATTGCGGCAGTTGTGAAATTTCTCCTAATCCAGCAGCAGCAGAGTCAACGTAACTGGTTTCATTTCCGTAAACATCGTTGTAGGTATTGGCAATTCCTGTTCCGTTGTCGTCTCGGATACCGTAGCCTCCAGCTTGAGGAGAAACTCCATCTGGCGCGTTACTTATAATATTATTTTTGGTGATTACCCGATTGCCAGTTGAAGCCAGGACGGTAATCCCGTATTGGTTTTTAACGATGGTATTGCGGTCAATCAAGATGCCACCTAGGGTCATTTCATTAGCATACATACCATAGTTTGAACCATTTTTGTCGTCTAATAGTACGTTTTTGATAATGTCAATTTGAGAGCCCCATTTCCAAACCATAATTTGTCCTAAGTTGTCATGTAAGAGACAGCTTTCAATTGTAACCGCGGTGGAAGAGTTGAAATTATAAAGATAAATTCCACGATAACTGTTATATGATTCGCAACTGGTTACTCGGCCTCCAGTTAAGGTTCCGGTATTGCCATTGAAGTATATTCCATTGCTGCCGACATTGCCTTCACCGCTGACCGTAACGCTAGTAATAAATGTGTTTTGACCTAATGCTTCGATCCCGTGTTCGTTGTTGCCGCCGTAGGATATAAACAGTGACTCAATCGTGGTGTTGGCGCGACATCGCAGCGCACTTACACTGCCAGTATCAATTATAGTATAGTCTGCTCCAGCACCAATCCAGCTTCGGTTAGTCCCCAAATCAATCGGGAAGGTTTCGCTGGATCCAGTCATCGAAGATGAATATTCACCGGTTGCAATATGTACAATTGCCCCGTTAGTAGTGTTGGTGGTTGCCCAGCTAATTGTTTGCCATGGGTTGGATGGACTTCCGTCACCGACCACGTTACCTTCAGTAGTTGCGGCATCAACGTAGTAATCTGGGCCAGGATAAGTATAAAGAATGGTAAATACAGCCTGAGATTCATCGGAAGAAATTAATAGGAAGTTGTGGCCCGTAATTTTTACCTTAGCTTCGGTGGTGGGTAGATTTGGTACGTACCAAGGATGTACGCCGTCGTCGACCGTTCCGGTGATTATGGTATTGTAGGTTGTTCCGCCGTCGATTGAATAATATAGATCGACGGAGCTTACGGTACCTTCTGATTCCCAGGTGATATCATGGAAAGCCAGTGCTTCCCAGGTTTCGCCGCCGTCCGGGGTTAATAAGTCCATGGCAATATTAGCTGTGATGCCAAAGTCACTATCGGATTCATCTGAAGCTGAGTCGGATGCGGTAAATGCCCAGACTTTAATTCTCGCCTGAGTAATTTTTCCGTTCGGAACCGACCAGAGATACGAACCGTCATTGGCTTCGTTAGTGGCAACATCGCTATAAGCTCCGCCACCATTGGATGAGTATAGAATGCCAACGTGAGTAATCGGGGTTGATGCTTCGCTGGTGGCGTACCAGGTTACTTCATAGCTAGTAAGACCAGTTATACTTTCTCCACCATTTGGATCTAATACGTAAACGGCGATAGTACCCGGTACAGTTAAATCAAATGGCAATGCTCCCATATCTGCTCGTGATCCATCCGGATCAGCTTCGGCAGTTGGATCGCCAGAATCGATACAATGAGAATTATAGCTTAAATGATAATCATTAGTTGCGACATCTATAAATTCGGGAATTATTGTTATATCTCCGGGTCCAGCGGAAGCATTATCTCGATAGTTATAATGATTGTTGTAAACATCGTTATAACTATTTGTAATCGAATTAGTATTTTGGTCCCATATACCCCGGCTATTGTTTGTATAAGCAGTTCCGTCTGGTGAGTTGGATATAATATTGTTGGTTACGGTGATAACTTCGGCGGATGAACTGGTGCTCCATACGCCATAAAGGTTTTTAACGATGGTGTTGCGATCGATTAAAGTTGTTCCACTTTGTTGGTGAAGATTAGAAGCCATTATTCCAATTCCGGTGACCTTCCCACCATAAATTACGTTTTTGTGTATGGTTATATCAGAGGTCCAGTACTGTAATATGACCTGAAGAATTCGGGCACGTATATAACAACTTTCAATCGAAACTGGAGCGGTGGCGTTGTGCGAAGAATCGTTTAACAATCGAATGCCGCCATAGGACTCACTGAAATCACAATTAGTTATTTGTCCTCCAACTAGGGTTCCATTTATTGCATCAAATACAATGCCGTAGCTGTTATCGGTTCCGCTTTCGTTAGTAAGGGTACAATTTAGTATGTGTGTATTTTGTCCGTATGCATATATCGCATTTCTATTAGTAGCTGTATCACTAACGTGAATAGTCATCGATTCAATAGTTGTATTTGCAAAGGTAATGAAACAATCCAGGGTACCAGATTCGATAGTAGTATAACCTTGCCCCGAACCGATCCACTGTCGGTTTGCTCCTAAATTAATCGGGAACGATTCGCTGGAACCAGTCATTGAACTTGAGTATTCTCCCGTTGCGATATGAATAATTGCACCAGCAGAAGTTTCAATTGTTGCCCAACTAATTGTTTGCCATGGGTTTGTTGCGCTTCCGTCACCGACTACGTTACCTTCAGTAGTTGCGGCGTCGACGTAGTAGTCAGGGCCAGCGTATGGAGCTGCGGTAATGGTAAATGTACTTGCAGATTCAACGGTAGCAATACTGCCAATCGCTTCAATTTTAATCTTGGCTTCGGTAGTTGGATTATTTACCACTTGCCATGGATGTATTCCATCGTCGTCGGTTCCAGTAATGATGGTGTTGTAAGTTGTTCCACCGTCGATCGAATAATACAGATTAATACTGGTTACCGGTCCGGTGGTTTCCCACGTTATATTTTGCGTTGTGGTAGCAGCCCAGTTTTCTCCACCGTTTGGAGTAAATAAATTAACTTCTATGGAAGCAGAAATATTAAAGTTATCATCCGAATCATCTTGAGCGGATGAACCGGCAGTATTAGCTTTAACTCTTACTCTGCCTTCATCGGTGCTTACGTTTACTACGGTCCATAAATATGAGCCGTCGTTCGCTTCGTTGGTAATGTGAATAAAGCTTGATCCACTATCAATTGAATAATAAATATCAATATCAAGAATTGGCGTTGAAGCTTCACTGGTTGCGTACCAGGTTACTTCATATGGATCACTGCCGTGTAAAGTTTCGCCGTCATTTGGATCTTTGACGTAAACCGCAATTGTGCCCGGAACCGTAAGGTCAAAGTAGTATCTGCCCATGTCGGCTCTAGATCCATCCGGATCGGCTTCGGTTTCAGGACTGCCGGAATCGATACATGGAGAATTATAATTTAAATGATAATCATCGTTGGCGACGTCTACAAATTGTGGCAGTTGGGTGATATCGCCCGTGCCGGGGGATGCGAAATCTTTATAGTTTTCTTTATTTCCGAATACATCGTTATAGGTATTAACGATTGAGGTAGTAATGTCGTCTTCTATGCCTTCGCTTAGATTATAAGGAGTACCTCCATCTGGTGCGTTAGATATAATGTTATTCTTTGTGAAAATCACATTAGCTGCTGAACTATTGCTCCAAATACCGGTTCTGCATTTTACAAACGTATTGCGGTCAATTAAGGTGTTACCACTTACTTCGTTTACGTAAATAAGATCGGCTCCGTAACCAATGTTGCTGGATCCTATGAGTACGTTTCTGAGTATGGTAATATCAGCATCCCAATAAGAGATAGCAATTTGCGGATTATTAACGTCAATATAACATCCTTCGATGGAAACTGTAGTGGTAGGATTTGCCACATTATCGTTATATAGATTAATACCACCGTTTGCCCCACGAAGGGTACAATTGGTTATGTTCCCGCCGGGTGATGTTCCATCAACAGCGTTGTAGCGTATGCAATAACTGTTGAGGGTGCCACTTTCGTGGCTAACGATAGCATTAATAATATCGGTATTTGATCCAAAAGCATGGACACCAACTTTCAATCCATCAAAAACAATAGTAATTGATTCGATGGTCGTATTGGTATAGGTATGGAAACCATCGGAAATGCCGGCTTCAATAGTAGCAAGGTTCGCTCCTGCACCGATCAACCTGCGGCCCGTACCCAAATCAATCGGGAAAGTTTCACTGGAGCCAGTCATGGAGTCATTATAAGTACCAGCTGCAATATGAATAATCGCCCCGGCCGAAGTTTCCATGGTTGACCAGGTAATTGTCTGCCATGGATTATTAATACTTCCGTCACCAACCACGTTACCTTCAGTAGTTGAAGCATCAACATAAAAGTGTGGTCCGGCATATGCAGCTTCAATGGTAAAGCTAGCCGCACTTTCAGCAGAAGTTATCCAACCTGCGGCATCAATTGCCGAAATTCTTAGCCAGGTTTCACTGGTTGGATTATTTGGTACGTACCAACTATGAGTTCCGTCATTAGCGGTACCGCTAATAATTTCATTCCAAGAAGATTTACCATCGGTTGAATAGTAAATAGAAATTGGATTGGCTTCTAAACTAATATTATCTGAAGCTTCCCAGGTAATGTTGTAGAACGTTTTTCCGTTTAGTATTTCTCCACCGTTTGGTTGGCCAATGTTAACTTCTGGAGATACAGAATCAATGGTAAAGTAAGTATCACTTTCATCAGTGCCAACCGTATGGATAGGTGAACTATCGACAGCTTCGATTCTTACTAGAGCTTCGGTAGTGTTTAGTAAAGGAGTGGTCCAAGGATAGGTCCCATCGTTATCTTCTCCAGTGGCAATGGTTATCCAACCTTCACCGGTAGTATAGTAAATTTTAATTTCATCGATGCCGGCTTCGTCGGTTGCAAACCAAGTAATATCATAACTTACTCCGCCTTTCCAGAATTCGTTACCGTTAGGAGCTTCAACGGTAACGGTTGGAGTGGTTACTACACTAGAAGTAATTGTAAACGTACCTGTAGATTCATCAGTAGCAATACTACCTAACGCTTCGATTTTTACTTTAGCTTCGGTGGTTACTTCATTAGGTACTAGCCATGAATATGATCCTGTATCTGACTCGTTGGTAGCAAATTGAGAATAACTGGTTCCGCCGTCAATTGAATAATATAGATTGATTCCGGTGACTGGGCCGGTGGTTTCCCAGGTAATGTTTTGATAGGAGAGGGCTTCCCAGGTTTCGCCGCCGTTTGGAGTGATTAAGTTGACTTCGACTGAAGCAGAAATGTCGAAATTATTGTCTGAGTCATCAGTAGCATATGAAACGGCCGTACTAGCTCGAACTCTTAACTTGGCTTCATCGGTACTAGTGTTTACTACAGTCCAGATATATGAGCCGTCATTAGCTTCGTTGGTAATGTGAGTAAAGCTCGATCCGCCGTCAATTGAATAATAAATATCGATAGCCGCGATTGGGGTTCCGGATTCGCTGGTTGCATACCAGGTAGTTTCGTAAGTTGTATTGCCGGTTAAGTTTTCGCCGCCGTTTGGTTCAATTACGTAAGCAGCAACTGTGTTAGGTATAGTCAGGTCAAAGTAAAAGGCTCCCATGTCGGCGCGCGATCCATCCGGATCAGCTTCAGAAGTTGGATCTCCCGAATCAATACAAGGGGAGTTATTATTTAAATGATAATCATTGTTAGAGATGTTAGTAAACTGAGCTAAACGAGAAATGCTTCCGGTGCCGGCAGCAGCGTCTTCCACATATTCGGTTTCATTTCCATATATGTTGTTATACCGATTCGTAATACTGTTCCCGGTAGCCACTCGAATACCATAACTTCCGGCAGTGGGGCTAATGTCATCGGGTGCATTACAAACAATGTTATCTTTTACAGTTACAAAATTAGAAGAAGTTCCATTCGCTTCGATTCCGTACTTAGTTTTACTAACTGTATTTTGGTTAATGTCTACGGCGGCATTGGAGTTAAATACAATTATGCCGTAAGAATCAGTTTTATTACTATATGCTAGGTTTCTACGTATAGTTACCGGTGAAGTCCAACCCGCAGTATTAATTTGAGCATAGCTGTTGTTATATACTAAGTTGTTTTCAATATTTACTGCAGTGGTGGTATAGCCGCCTCCTCCGCAATTAAGACTAATCCCATAATAAGCACTATGTACTTCGCAGCTGGATATGGTACCGCCGGTTTGATATTGAGCTGGAGTGGCAAATACTTTAACGAAATAGATGCCAATATTTCCGTTGACTGCTTCTCCGCTGATTGTACAATCGGATATATTAATGCTCTGACCGGAACCTTCAATTCCGATGTTACTATTACCAGCAAAGTTAATTGAAAGAGATTCAATGGTAGTGTCGTCATGACAGATGAAACCACCGGAATTGCCGGCTTCAATTAGTGAGGTTCCTAAAACGGTGCCTAGCCAGCTGCGGTTTGATCCTAAATCAATCGGGAAGGATTCGCTGGATCCGGTCATTGAATCACTATAGGTTCCAGGTTGAATATGAATAATGGCGCCGTCAGAAGTTTCGAGCGTTGCCCAACTAATGGTTTGCCATGGATTACTTAAACTACCATCGCCCCAAATGTTACCTTCGGTAGTTGTTGCATCAACGTAGAAGTGTGGTCCAGCGTATGCAGCTTCAATGGTAAAGCTAGCCGCACTTTCGGCTGAAGAAATCCAACCGGCAGCGTCAGTTGCTGAAATTCTTAACCAAGTTTCACTGGTTGGATTATTTGGCACGTACCAACTATGGGTGCCGTCATTTGCAGTGCCACTAATAATTTCATTCCAAGAAGTTTTACCATCAGTTGAATAGTAAATTGAAATTGGATTAGCTTCTAAGCTAATGTTATCCGAAGCTTCCCAAGTTATATTATAGAATGATTTTCCGGTTAATATTTCACCGCCGTTAGGTTGGCCGACTTCAACGGTAGGAACAGTAGAGTCGATGGTGAAGTAAGAGTTGCTTTCATCAGAACCAACGTTATGTGATGGTGCACTATCAATTGCTAATACTTTTACTAAAGCTTCGGTAGTGTTGAGTAATGGAGTAGTCCACGGATAAGTTCCATCATTGGCTTCGTTAGTTGCTATAGTTACCCAACCTTCACCAGTAGAGTAGTAGATTCTAATTTCGTCAATACCAGATTCGTCGGTTGCAGTCCAAGTGATGTTATAACTAATGCCGCCTTTCCAATATTCATTTCCATTAGGCGCTTCGACAGTAACTAATGGGGTAGTGGTATCGCCAGAAAGAATGGTAAATGTGCCATCCGATTCATCAGTTGCTGCTGATCCAAAAACTCCAATACGGATTTTAGCTTCGGTAGTTGGAGTATTAGGAACGGCCCAGCTGTATGAGCCATCGTTAGCTTCGTTGGTTACAATATTGATGAAAGAAGTACCGTTATCAATTGAGTAAGCAATTTCTACGCGATTAAGTGGAGTTCCTTCTTTAGTTGCATACCAGGTTACTTCATAAGCTGAAAAGCCGGTTAAAGTTTCTCCGCCGTTTGGAGTTGATACGTAAACCGCAATTGTTCCTGGTACGGTTTCATCAAAGTAGAGGGCGCCCATATCTGCGCGCGAACCATCTGGATCCGCTTCGGTTTCGGGACTGCCGGCATCGATACACGGAGAATTATAATTTAAGTGGTAATCATCATTTGCGGCATTTCTAAATTGAGCTATTTGAGTTTTACTGCTTTCTCCCGTCGCTACGTTAAAATAATTATCAGCATTTCCGTATACGTTGTTATAGCCACTGCTGGCGCTTGATCCAGGAGGGGACGATAGTAAGCCGTAGCTTTCAGTTCCGGTGGAGAGATTGTCCGGATCAAAGCAAATAATATTATTGATTATGGTTATGTAACTTGACGTACAGTTATTAAGCCGGATCCCGGTCTGGTTTTTAGCTATGGTATTACGATCGATTAAAACTTCGCGATCGGCCTGATTCATCTCATAAAAGTATGTACCTACGCCAATGCCGGATGCAGAATAAACCACATTTTTGCGTATCGTAATCGGCGATCCCCAGGCATAAACATAGATTTGTACTTCGTTGCCGTAGAGATTACAACTTTCAATTGTAACTGGTTTAGTTGATACGTTTCCTACGATCTGGAAACCGTAACTTGCCCGAGTTACTTCACAGCTGGTTATACGGCCGCCAGTGTTGTTGCCGGTTTCACCGTTGAAATATATCCCGGTGTTTGATCCGGTGACTTCTCCGCTGGCAACACAACTGGTTATGTATGTATTTTCACCAAAGGTTTCAATTCCTTTGTTGTTTCCGCGGTAATGTATATAAAGGGATTCCAGGGTAGTATTTGCATATAACTTTAATGCTGAGTTGTTGCCAGCTTCGATTGTTGTATTGCTTGATCCGGCACCCAGCCAGCTTCGATTGCCTCCTAAATTAATCGGGAAGGATTCACTGGAACCGGTCATGGAACTTGAATATTCTCCGGCTGCAATATGTACGATGGCCCCGTTAGTTGTTTGTGATGTAGCCCAAGTAATTGTTTGCCACGGATTGTTAATGCTTCCGTTACCGACCACGTTACCTTCGGTGGTTGCAGCATCGACGTAGTAATGCGGTCCGGTATATGAAGAAGAGGTAATAGTGAAGGTGCCGGACGATTCATCAGTAGCAATGCTGCCTAAAGCTTCAATTTTTACTTTGGCTTCGGTAGTTAATTGATTGGGAACGAGCCATGCATATGACCCGGTGTCAGATTCATTGGTTGCAATTGGAGTATAACTATTTCCTCCATCAATTGAATAATATAGATTGATGCCGGTTACCGGTCCGGTGGTTTCCCAGGTAATATTTTGTGTAGTGGTAGCTGCCCAACTTTCTCCACCGTCCGGAGTAAATAAGTTAACCTCAATCGATGCGGATATATTAAAGTTATAATCTGATTCATCGGTTGCGCCGTCAGTTGCGGTAAATGCTCCGACTCTTATTTTGGCTTCGGTAGTGCTAACATTTGCCACGGTCCAAATATATGAACCATCGTTGGCTTCAGTGGTAATGTGGGTGAAGCTTGATCCGCCGTCAATTGAGTAATATAAATCAACATCGACAACAGGAGAGGTAGCGTCACTAGTTGCGTACCAGGTTACTTCGTAAGGATCACCGCCGTATAAATTTTCCCCATCGTTTGGAGCTTTGACGTAGACTGCTATTGTGCCGGGAACCGTAAGATCAAAGTAGAAAGCTCCCATGTCTGCACGAGAGGCGTCAGGATCAGTTTCGGTGGATGGATCACCAGAATCGATACAAGGAGAATTATAGCTTAGGTGATAATCATTGTTTGAGATATTTATAAATTGAGCCAGTTGTGAGATTCTTCCTGGGCCTGGATCAGCTCCATCGGAGAAATCATAAGTATTGCCGTAAACATTGTTATATGCGTTATCGATATCTATTGAAGTGCGTATACCGTACGAGCTGCCGCCAGGATCGCTCCCGTCTGGTTTATAGCTGACAATATTGTTTATTACGGTAACGCGGCCGGCAGCGAGGTCGGTTCCGCGTATTCCGTAAGAGTTGTTTCTTACAATAGTATTCCTGTCGATAGTTACATATTTATTGCCGCTATCAATATAACGCAAGCGTACTCCGTAGCTTGATCCATCTCGAATTACGTTTTTCAAAATGGTTACGGGTGAGTCGAAAGCGTAAATATTAATATTTTCTGTACTATCATGAATATCGCAGCCTTCGATGGTAACCGCAGAAGTAGTATCGAAATCGTATAAATAAATTCCGGTATAGTGATTATATACCTCACAGCTGGTTACCCGTCCGCCGGATTGGTTGCCGCCGGTGTTGCCGTTAAAGTGAATGCCGTAACCGTTATTTCCGATGATTTTTGAATTACGTAAATTGAAATTGTAATATCTTACCGATATCGCAATGTTACCTCCAGCATCATTTACGCAGACCCCTTCAATCGTTACGTTTTCGAAAGGTGCTAAGACCGTATCGCTTAAACTTTCAATGGTAGCTAAGTTTGACCCGACGCCGATATAACTTCTATTAGCACTCAGTGGGATCGGAATAGTTTCATTAGATCCGGTCATGGTATCGGAATAAGTTCCTGCCGCAATATGAATAATCGCACCAGAAGAAGTTCGAGTCAGTGCATAGGTAATAGTTTGCCAAGGATTGCCAATGCTTCCGTCACCGATCACGTTACCTTCGGTGGTTGATGCATCAACGTAGAAGTCTGGGCCAGAATAGGCAGCTTCAAGAGTAAAGCTAGCTGCACTTTCAACTGAAGTAATCCACCCGGCGGCATCGATTGCCGAAATTCTTAGCCAGGTTTCACTGGTAGGATTATTTGGTACATACCAACTATGAGTTCCGTCATTAGCGGTTCCACTAATAATTTCGTTCCATGAAGTTTTTCCATCGGTTGAGTAGTAAATTGAAATTGGGTTAGCTTCTAAGCTTATATTATCTGAAGCTTCCCAAGTGATGTTGTAATAAGAATATCCAGTTAATATTTCTCCGCCGTTGGGCTGGCCAATGGTCACTTCTGGGGAAATAGAATCAATGGTAAAGTAAGCATTGCTTTCGTCAGAACCAATATTATGATTGAGTGACGCATCAATGGCTTCCACTTTGACCAAAGCTTCGGTGGTGCTTAGGGTAGGAATGGTCCAGGAATAAGAGCCGTCGTTAGATTCTTGAGTTGCAATGGTAACCCAACCTTCACCAGTAGAATAGTAAATTCTAATTTCATCAATGCCGCTCTCATCAGTAGCTGTCCAGGTAATATCGTAACTACTTCCGCCTTTCCAGATTTCTCCGCCGTTAGGAGTAATAACTTCAACCGATGGCACATAAGTTTCATACGATACCGTAAACGAGCCGGCCATGCTGTAGTCTCCCCAGTTACCCACGCGGTCTCGAGCACGTACTACCCAGGTATGCAGTCCCTCACTAAGAGGAGTTGAGATTGTCCAATTTGTAATGTTGCCAATGGTTTCAGTAGTTATGCCGGAAATAGTAATTTCGTAACTGCCGATGCCAGTTAAATTATCGGTGGATGCTTCCCAGGTGAAAGTTGGCGTGGCATCGGAAGTGGTACTGCCGCTAGGTGGTGTAAGTAAAATTGGCTCAGAAGGACCGGTTGAGTCAATAATAAAGTAGCCATCACTTTCGTCGGTGCCAACGTTATGGCTTGCCGTGCTATCGACCGCTTCGATTTTTACTAAAGCTTCCGCAGTATCAAGAGAAGGGACGGCCCAAACATATAGTCCGTCGTTAGCTTCGTTGGTAGCTAAATTAATCCATCCTTCACCAGTAGCGTAGTAAATTAAAATACGGTCGATGCCGGATGGGTCAGTTGCGAGCCAAGTTATATTGTAAGTTGCACCACCTTGAATTTCTTCGCCGCCGTTAGGAGCTTCAACTGTAACTACCGGGCCGGTAAAGTCCTGCGCGGTAATGTTAAAGTTGTTATCTGATTCATCGGTTGCAGCCGATACTGCGGTAAAAGCACCAACTTTTACATAAGCTGCACTAGTTGTTACATTTGGAACCATCCAAATATATGAACCAGTATTAGCTTCGGTGGTGATGTAGTTATAGTTTGCCCCGCTGTCGATGGAATATAAAATTCCAACACTAGTAATTGGAGTAGAAGCTTCGCTGGTTGCGCGCCACATAACTTCATAAGTAGTAGCTCCAGTAAGGTTTGTTCCTTTGACGTTTGGTTGAACAACGCAAACTGCAATTGTGGCGGGAATGGTTAGATCAAATGGAATGGCCCCCATGTCTGCCCGCGATCCATCCGGATCGGATTCAGCAGTTGGATCGCCGGTGTTAATACACGGAGAATTATAATTTAAATGATAATCATCATTGGCTACGTCTCTAAATTTTGCCAGCTGGGTAATTCCTCCGGGTCCTTGTGAAACGACTCCATAATTAGTCTGATTATCGTAGACATCGTTATAGCTATTGGTGACGTAGCCGGCGATACCAACACTGCCGGCTTCGGGAGCGCTGCCATCCGGGGCATTACTGATGATGTTATTTGTTACCGTAATATTTGCAGAGGTTGAATTATTTTCAACCATTCCAAATTTATTTTTTACAATGGTGTTGCGATCAATCGTGACATAGCGTGAGCCGGTATTAATATCTTCCATAACTATGGAACCGTAATAATTTCCGGCAAAAGGATTCTGCGGGCAATCGCGGAGCACGTTTTTAGTAATAAATACTGTATTATTCCATCCATCAACGTAAATATTTCTGTATTCATTGTCATGGATGTTACACGATTCAATCGTAACCGGACCGGCTGAAGCACCACTGGAAAGGTGAATTCCATTGTAGAGACTGAAAACTTCACAGGATGATATTTGTACCGCAGTTGTGGCGGATCCGGAGGCGTCTACATAAATACCGGTACCGCCGGGAGCGGCCGCAGAATTTTCGATTGCGCAGTTTTGTATGGTAATTTGTGACCCAAATACAGTTATGCACATGGGGGCGCCGCTGCTTGAATTGAGGTATAGCGAATCGATGGTGGTAAAGTCAGCGGTATTAAAGATATTACTGCTGCCTCCTTCGAAAGTTGTCCAGGCTGTTCCGGCTCCGATGTAGGTTTTGTCAGGACCCAGATTAATCGGAAAAGATTCGCTGGATCCGGTCATGGAGGTGGTATATTCTCCGGTGGCAATATGAATAATAGCTTTTATGCCGGTTAGAGATTCGGCCCAGGTAAGGGTCTGCCACGGGTTATTTATGCTTCCGTCTCCAACCAGGTTACCTTCGGTAGTTGCAGCATTAACATAATAATGTGGGCCGGCATAAGCGGCTTCAATGGTAAAGCTGGCGGTGCCTTCGTCCGAAGCAATCCAACCGGCAGCGTCTTGTACCAGAACTTTGACAAAGGCTTCATTGGTTGGATTGTTAGGAACCAACCAGAGATATGATCCATCGTTGGCTTCGTTAGTGACAATATTATTCCAGGTTGCCTTATTATTGATTGAATACTGAATTCTGATCGGAGTTGCTTCCAGACTAATATTATCCGAAGCTTCCCAGGTGATGGGGTAGAAAGTATTCCCGGTTAATATTTCTCCTCCGATGGGTTGTCCAAGGTTAACTTGTGGAGGAGTGGAATCAATTGTAAAGTATGCATTGCTCTCATCGGTAGCGATGTTATGCCACGGCGAATCGTCCACGGCTTCAACTTTAACTAAGGCTTCGGTAGTAGTTATATAAGGAAGTTTCCAGTCATAAACACCATCGTTAGCTTCGTTGGTGGCAAGTGTTAGCCAACCGCCGCCGGTCGTATAAGAAATTCTAATATAATCGATTCCAGATTCGTCGGTGGCGAACCAAGTAACATCAATATGATTTCCACCTTTGTATATTTCGCCGCCGTTGGGGGCTTCAACCGTTACGGTTGGGCCAACCAAATCTTCGGTAAATTCAAAGGCGGCTTCGAGAGTTCCAATTTGACCGTCCGTATTTCTAACGTCTACCTCAATGGTGCCGGCGATGTGGGCGGGGGTAGTGGCAGTGACCGTATTTGAATTTATATATTGAATTCCAGTAGCCGCAGTCCCGCCAAATCTTACTTGCAGGGTGCCGCCGGTTTCGTTGGTGCCGACATAAGTGGTGATGGTTGGGTTGGCATATTTTCTTACTCTTATATCGTCAACGTAATAGACCGTGCCGCCGCGTACTGCTACGAGATCAAAAGACGAGAAACTTGAATCAGTACGCTCAGGTACGTTTGATAGCGGATTGTGATCCATATCATAAAGGTTTAAGTAAAAGCTACCTCCCGATTTCATAATAAATTCAGATTTGTACCAGCTTAGTTCAGGAGGATCATAAGCAACCGTGCTTCCAATTGTGGTGGGGTTGGCATTATCTCTTTCTTCGATGGCGATGGTATTGGCGTGATTTACAAAGAAACCGTAACCATCATAAACGGTGGTTTTCTCAATTGATAAACGGTCGTAATTAGTGCCGCTGAAACGATATATCCTGGCGTCAAAAACGTGATCTAAACCAATAGTGGTGCCTAGCGATCGCCATCCTCCGTTTGGATCGCCGGCGTTGTACTTTTGTAGGGAATAGTTACTGGTTACGCCGGGTGGTGGTGCTGGATCAGCAATAATTCCAACTGAACCTGATTCATATTGTACCCACCCATCAATGTTGCCATCTTCAAAGTCGTCAAAGAAAATAAAAGTATCGGTACCACTACTTTGGGAGGCGTCACTTAAATTTCCGTATCGCATATAAATGGTATTTTCACCATTTAGAATTTCAGGGATTTTAACCCAGATCCTGGTATTAGGTGTATTGGTGCCAACTTCGATCCAGTAGGGGAGAGAGGTAGACTCATCTGAAGCATAAAATCTTATGTCTCCGCCATCGGATCTCATTTTGCCTTCGCCAATGATAGCCGCGGTATTTAATTCTACCAATACTTGGAAATCAGTTTGGGCCGTGCCGTCATTAGTAACGGTAATCGTTCTTTGATATCCGCTCGGTAAAAAGTTGCTACCTGAAATAGTAACTGCAGTTCCACCCAAGGTTGGCCCACTTTCGGGAGTAACAACGGTAACGGTCGGTGGAGGATAAGTAATTTCAAAACCATCTGTGAGCGTGTCGGTTTTAGTATTTGGATTAGTTACGACTACACTCCAGTATCCGAGGGCTGCCCCGTTTAAATCAAAGTCTGCGGTAAGTTGAGTATCGCTAATAAAAGTTACATCGGTGCCGTCAATGTCTGATTCACCAGTTTTGGTTAATTTTACAGCAGCCCCGTCGGCAAAAGTTTCACCAGTAATTACTACGTCGTTTAGTATTTCATCATTATTTCCGGTATTGGGTGAAATTGAATAAACCGAGGGAGGTGTAATGTAGTAAATGGTGAAGTCTCCATTCGATTCATCGGTGGCGATGCTTCCCAGAATTTCCATTTTAATCCGAGCTTCGGTGGTTGGATCATTTGGAACTAACCAGGCATAAGGGCTGGTTGCAGATTCGTTAGTGGCGATTAAGGTATAAGTATTTCCTCCATCAACTGAATAGTAGAAGTTTGCAGAAGTTGGACTACCGTTAACTTCAAAAGTAATATAGTTAGTAACAGTTGCTTCCCAGGACTCTCCGCCGTTAGGAGTTATGATGGTAACTTGGAAGGAAAGACCTTCAATGGTTCCGTAAGCTCCCATATTAGTTCCGGTTGGAGTTCCTGTGCCGGCACATGGTGAATCTTCGTAGAGACGATAGTCATTCCCAGAAGTGTCAACAAAGGCGGAGTTTAATGAGATATCCCCTGTTTTATCTCCCACAGTTCCGACATAAAGTGTTTCACAGCCATAGATATCGTTATATTGAGAATTTAAGGTGCCGGCGGTTTGATAGAGCCCTCGACTACCCGCGGCGCCGCCGGTTCCGCCCGCATCATCCGGATCATTGGCAATAATTGTATTTTTAACGTTAGCGGTGCCGGAGTTTACATGAACACCGTTAGTATTTTTAATAATGGTGTTTTGATTTAAGGTGGTGGTTCCGGTATTGCCGTTTGCAGAATAAATTCCGTCAGTAGTACTCCTTACTTCATTAGAAGTAATTGTGCCGTTGGATGATTGGCTGAATCTAATGCCGGCGTCAGTACCGGTTCCCGCACCCTGAATAATATTACTTTTGATAGTGAAACCGCTGTTATACCAAATATCTACTACTACATAATTAGTAGTTCCCTCAATGGTGTTATTTTCTAGAGTAAAGCCGTCTGCATTCCCGTTGAAAACTATCCCGTAACTATTACCGCTTCCGGTTCTAATGTAATTATTGGTTATAATCGCGTTGGTTCCATCAATTTCTATACATTCATTTCCGTCATTACTTGAATAAATGGTGTTGCCGTTTATGAAAGCATTAGTACTGTTGCTTTCAATATTGATTGAACATTGTTTACCGCTACGGTTAATTATGTTATTTAAAATGTCGCAATCGTCGCCTTCGACGTAGAGGCAGTACATTGCATTGGTAGTAGTTGAAAAATTAATTGTAATCCCTTCGATCGTGCAAGTATCGCCAAGTTGAAGTACATGTTGAGCATTAGTTTCTGCATCCAGGGTTGCGGTGCTGGTAGCATATTGAAGAATTTGAGTATAGGATCCCGTTTTTATTGGAAAAGATTCTCCATTGCCGTCATTGTAGAGCCCATCCATGACGTAGATAATTCCTTCGGTTGTGGAAACGGCGTGAGTTATGCTTCTCCAGGGGTTGTCAATTGATCCGTTTCCGGTGGTGTCGTTTCCGGTTCCACTTACATAGCCCTCGGTGGTTATTCCTGAACTTTCTCCGATGGCCGGGTACCTGCCCATAAAAGTCCCGTCATCCGCTGCATTTTTACAAGGTGAATCAGAATAAAGATAGAAATTATTATTTGTTGGATTTACAAAGCGAGGATATTGAGCAATTTGATCGTTTGCACCTTGGGAGAAGGTTCCGTCATAGTTAGTATCGTTGTTATAAATGTTATTGTAGTTTTCATTTACCGTTCCGCCGGTTCGATAGATACCTCGGCTCCCGTTTGTAAAATCATTTAAATAAGGCGAGGCGCTGATAATATTGTTCCTGATATTAGCGGTAGCCGTTGTGATATAAATTCCGTTCGAAGTAAATTTAACAATAGTATTTTCTTTAATATTGAAGGTGCCGCTGTTGCCAGCCGCCAAATTGATCCCGGTATCAACATTTCTTACTTCGTTGGAAGTAACGGTACCATTTACACAGTAACTAAACCGAATGCCAAAATCAGTATATGACCCGGCTCCGACAATTAAGTTATTATTGAGAGTTACATTGTCAGCATAGGTACCGACGGTTATTAAATCATAGTTGTGACTGCCGATGATAGTATTGCTTTGCAAGGTAGAGCCATCTGCCAGGTTTCCAAATATTATGCCGCTGCTGTTTCCGCTACCGGTATTGATCTCGTTATTTCTAATAATTGCACTTGCACCATTAACATCTATACAATAATTTCCAGCACCGCTGGCATTAACGATGTTGCCGGTAATCAATGCATTGGTGCTATTATTTTCAAATTTGATCGAGCATTGTTGGCCGCTACGGTTAATTGTATTGTTGAAAACAGAACAGTTATCACCTTCAGAGTAGATACAATAATTATCATTGGTGGTAGTAGTTGATCTGATGATAAGCCCCTCAATGGTACAAGAATCACCCAGAACAAATACATGCTGATTTGCGGCATCATTATTGGCTGCGTCAACCGTGGCGGTACTGGTGTTGTATTGAAGGACTTGAGTATATACCCCGGTGTTGATGGGGAAAGTTTCGCCATTGGCGGTATTGTAAAGACCATCCATGACGTAGATAGTGCCTTCGGTAGTGGCTACGGCGTAGGTAATACTTCTCCAGGGATTACCAAGTGAACCGTCTCCGGTGGTGTCATTTCCTGATCCACTTACATAACCTTCGGTGGTTATTCCAGAACTATATGCGACCGGAGGATAAGCTCCCATGTATGCGATTCCCGCCGCTGGATTTACACAGGGTGAATCACTATAAAGATAGTAATTGTTGTTGTCCGGATCAACAAAGCGAGGATACTGAGTTAGCTGGTCGGTTGAGTCTAGTATTAAGTCGTAAGAGGAGGTGTCATTGTTGTATATGTTATTGTAACCTTCAGAAACACTGCCGGCTTGGTGATAAATTCCAACACTTCCATCGGTAAAGCTAGTTAAACTTGGAGCGGCGCTAATAATATTTTTGGTGATCGAAGCGGTGCCTCCGGTAGTATTAATGCGAATTCCGTCGCTGGAATATTTTGTGATGGTGTTATTGTATATTGATATGCTAGGGCAATTATTGGCAAGCAAAATACCGTCTGTCATGCTTCTGATTTCATTGGATGAAATGGTAACTGTAGAATTAGTTATTTCAATACCTATAGCAGGCCAAGCTCCTATTCCTCCGCCAATTATTTTATTTTGAGTTATGTGCCCGTTGGAACTAGTGGCATAGATTAAGTTATACGCAGGACTTCCTTCGATGGTATTGCTTTGCACTGTAAATCCGTCTGAATTACTGAGAAAGTAAAAACCGCTAGAAGTGGCATTGGAGCCAGGATAAACCGTGTTATAACTAAAGGTTGAGTTTGCCCCGTCAATGTAAAGACACTGGCTAGCACCCGCGGCGTTAATCGTGTTGCCGGTTATTAGTGCATTGGTGCCACTAGATGTACTTTGTATTGATCTTGAATTGCCGCTACGATTAATAATATTATTTATAATTTTGCAGTTGCTAGAGTTAATATATACTGGGACATAATTATAGTCGGATACGGTTTTACTAATCGTCAGTCCTTCAATGGTGCAGTTACTACTGCTTACGTTAAATACATGTTGAGAAGTTCCGGCGCCGTTTACATTTGCGGTTCCGGTGTCCGGCCCCACAATTTTGCGGGTAGTACTTAAAGTAATCGGGAAGGTCTCAACTGAACCGGGCATGGTTGCAGAGTATTCACCGGTAGCGACATGAATAGTATTTCCCGCCGAAGATTGAGAAAGTGCGTAAGTAATGGTTTGCCATGGGTTACCGTAACTACCGTCGCCGGTAATATTACCGGAGGTAGCATTGGCGTCCACATAATAATCCGGACCGGGAGATTCAGTTGTGCCATTAATATCGTTTAAGGTCATGCTATTAAAATAATCATCGTAGGCAAAAATCTTCATAAAATATTGAGTGTTGGCAAGAAGGCCCGTAACTGTGGTTGATGTAGAGGCGAGACCCGCTAAATTAGCATCGTTAGTTTTAGTCCAATCATCGGCAGAACCGGTTTGATTTTCGACATCGGCTTCGATAGTGCCGTACCAGATTATATATTGAGAGTATGCTTCGCTGGAGAATGGATCGTTAGCTGCGGTCCAGGTAAGCGAGATACTATTTGTGTCTTGGGTATTAACCTGGAAATCAGCTAATCCGGTGGGCGCGGTCGTGTCCCAGATAAAACCTGAAGATTCGATTGTCCCGCTGATGACTTCGAGAGAGTAGGACATGGCGGTGACTCTGATCTTGGCCTCGGTAGTTTCGATTCCGGTAATACTTGAAATGTCCCAGTTAGTTGAAGTGACCGTATTAGCTCCGGCAGAAGTTTCAATGTAGTGTTCAGCTGTACCAACTTGATAAGTATTGGTGTTAATTACCCAAGGGTCACCTTGGGTAGCCCAGGTGTCAGCGTCTAGTGTGGAGAGGGTAGTGGCCCGGTTCCAGGTTGTGCCGGCATCAGTAGAATATTCGACTATGGCGATAAGATCATTTTTGTCTCCGGGATGATCAGCTTCAAAGGTAAGAATATTTTTGCCCTCTACCCCCGGAAGCTGCATGGCCGAAACCGAATTAATTTGCGCATAGTAACCGAAGATGGTTCCAACTTCGCCGTACTCGGCGCCAGAATTACCTCTGGTTCCACGCGTAACCGTAGCATTAGTGACTGTACAATATTCAATATAGTCAGTGGCTAAAAATGCAATTCTTCCGCCGCCACCACCACCCCCCCCGCTGCTACTGCTTCCGGCGCTCCCGTTTCCTCCATTAGCTTGGGTGATTCCGCATCCGATAATGCGGGGAGCATCTAGTTTAATTGAACCGCCGCTGCCGCCTCCGGCATATGTCCAACCAGCAGTTGCATTTCCCGCATTAGTATAGATTGCTCCGTAATGATAGATAGTATCAGAGGCAGTGAGAAGAACTAATCCACCGCCGGTGCCGCCTGCAGTGCGGCCGCCTCCGCTACCATGCATAACTGGGTTGGAATAACTTTCGTAAGTTGGGCCGCGGGTTCCATTAACTGGATAG
Organism: Candidatus Margulisiibacteriota bacterium; assembly: GCA_018823125.1. Classification (GTDB taxonomy): domain Bacteria; phylum Margulisbacteria; class WOR-1; order JAHJIW01; family JAHJIW01; genus JAHJIW01. The sequence continues at coordinate 22,838 of JAHJIW010000019.1, forward strand.
CCCAAGCCACCGAGTCCTCCGTGACTGGCTCCAGCTCCGCTGAGGCCGGATGCCACGCTGCCGCCGGGTCCTTGTTGTGCTGAAAAACCTTTTTCACTGCAATAAAAATTGGTACTTGCGTCAACGATGATATTAATCGCATTATCAATAATGGTGTTAGCATAGATATCGCAATTATTAAAAGTTACATTTACGTTGTTATTTAAGGTGAAAGCTTCAGTGGTAGGGGTGCCGACGCTGATGCTTGAATTAGTAAAGGTAAGATCATTACTGGTTTCAAAAGAAACACTGCCGCCAATCGCAAAAATATTGCCGGTAAAGACAAAAGTATCGGCAATAAAATGTAACAAAGTATTATTACTTGGATACCAATTGGCAGTTTCAAAGTTCATGTTATTAGTAGAAGTTAAGGTAAATGATTCCTGCGTAGCCATTAGGTAAGCGGCGTTTTTGAAATAACAGTTGTTATAATTTTCGCTGGTAGTTTGGAAGTCAATGCCGTCAAAGACAAAAAGTTCATTGGTGTCTTTATCGTACCAGACTCCTGAGCCGTAGTAACCGTTAGCACCGCCAACCTGACCGGAACCGCTTCTGGCATCGGTAGCTGAATCCATATTGTCTTGAGAAAGAGAAGTTGTGTTGAACTGTAATAGCATTCTTCCGCCACCGCCGCCACCGGGACCGCTGGATGCTGCCCATCCGCCGTTTCCTCCCTTAACCGTGATTGTGCCGGCACCCTTATAATCATTACAATTGATATTTACCGTACCACCCGAGCCCCCACCCCCATAATTTCCGCCGTTACTGCCATCTGCGGTAATTGTTCCTTCATGAGAAACGGTTCCCGAAGCAGAAAGTATGATATAACCACCACCTGTGCCTCCGTTTGCATTGCCGCCGCCGCTTCCCGGTAGACAGGGATTAAACGGATTTTCGTAGGTTGGTCCGGTATTGGAGGAAGAACCACTGCCACGCGGTCCTCCAACTCCGCCATGGGAGCCACCGTTGCCATCCGTGCTGCCTCCCGGACCGGCGGATTTAAGATATCCCATTGCATCTGCATTAATGGTTGAATTGGAATCGATCATTATGTTTACCGCGTTGTCAAGAATTGTGTTGGCATTGACAGTGCTGTCGGTAAAAGCAAAAGAAATGTTGCTTGAACAAGAAAAACTATCTTGGGTCGAAGTTCCGGTGGTTATGGTTGAGCCAGAAAACAAAAGATCGCTGGCGGATTCGATTGAAATACTTCCGCCGTTTGCGAGAGTGGTATCCGTAAAAAGATATGAGTTAGCGGATAAGGTTAAGGTGGTATTTATGTCTGGCACCCACGTGGTATTATCAAAATTTATATAACCAGCAGCGCTCAGGCTGAAGGATGCGAATGCGGCTCTTAAGTTAGCAACACCTTTGAAATAAGCGTTGTTATAACTTTCACTTGCAGTTTGAAAGTCCAGACCATCGAAGACGTAAATGTCGTTATCATTTTTATCCAGCCAGACGAAAGATCCGTTGTCACCGGGTTGACTGCTATTTCTTTTGGCTCCACCTAGGGCATTGGATGCCGCATTCATTCCTTCTACCGTGACAGAGGTAGTATTAAATTGGATCAGTGCTCTTCCGCCGCCACCACCGCCACCACCCGCTGCCGGATTGCCATTGCCGCCTAGTCCACCTTGTACGCTAACGGTTCCGTTTCCGACATAATGTTCGCAGTTAATATGAACGGTACCGCCGGCACCGCCGCCACCTAACCAGCCGCCGGTTAATCCGCGGGCAAAAATTGAACCTTCATGGGTCACGGTTCCAGAAGCAAATATTTTTATTAATCCTCCGCCGGCTGATCCAGTAGATCCGCCACCTCCACTGCCGATTTGATCGGGGTAGAAGGGATCATCATAAGTGGGACCGGTGTCTGCAGTAGAACCGCCGTAGTCAATTCCTCCCTCTCCACCGTGACTGCCGCCGTTACCGCTTGAGCTTCCGCCGGGGCCCTGTTGCCCTGCATAGCCCCGTCCGTCGGCATTTAAAGAAGAATTTGAATCAATGTCTACGTTAACGGCATTATTAATAATTACAATGCCATTAATGGTGCTGTTGACAAAGTTAAACGAAATATTGTCGGCACACGTAAAACTCCCTAACGATGAAGCAACTGTGGTGAAAGTTGAATCAGTAAAAGTAAGATCACTTCCCGATTCAATAGAAATAAACCCTCCGTTTTGCATGGTTAAACTTGAGAAAAGAAAAGAATTGGCGGATAGGGTCATGGTGGTATTAATGTTTGGTAGCCAGATAACGTTATCGAAGTTTATGTTATTGGTGGCAGTTAAACTAAAACTTTCTACTGAAGCTCTTACGTTTGCTGCATTTTTAAAATAGCAATTATTATAACTTGCAGTAGCGGTTTGAAAATCAAAGCCGTCAAAAACATATAAATCATTATCGTTCTTATCTAACCAGGCGAAAGATCCATTATCACCAGCTGTGCTACCATTTCTTAATGGTCCACCCAAGGCGTTAGATGCAGCATCCATCTCCGACTGTGAGAGAGCGGTAGTGTTATATTGGATCAGTGCTCTTCCACCACCACCCCCGCCACCACCTGCTGAAGGATTGCCATTCCCGCCTTGTCCACCTTGTACGATTATGGTTCCACTCCCGGCATAATGATCGCAGTTAATATTAATTGAACCACCAGAACCGCCGCCTCCTAACCAGCCGCCGACTTCTCCTCGAGCGGTGATTGAGCCTTCATTGGTAACAATTCCTGAAGCAATAATAATAATTGCTCCGCCACCAGCTCCTCCAGTGCCACCGCCACCGCTTCCCTTTTGATAAGGATTAAATGGGTCACCATAAATTGGCCCGGTGTCTGCGGTAGATCCACTATAGTCAATACCTCCGAATCCACCGTAGCTAGCGCCGTTTCCGCTGGTGCTTCCGCCGGGTCCTAGCTGGGCTGTGTAACCGGTATAGTTTGCGGAGATGCTTGATCCCACTTCGATGGTTAAATTGGTACACTCCAAAGTAACAATTCCGCTAAAGGTGAGGGTGGCGCCATTTCTTATTGTAACCGTGTCGTAGACTTCGTGCGTATTGGTCCAAGTTGTAGGTGAATCAATAATTAAATCGGCAGCGTGAGCAGGGGAGGATAGTGCCACAGAGGAAATGAATGCAAGAGAAATGCACGAAATAATCAGCGCAATAAATTTAAGTTTTTTTAGTCCAAAACTAAAAAGCATCTAAAAATTTTCTTTCCTTATTAAATTTCACCGGTTTCGCGATTATCACCATTTTTTGGCGATTTCGGGCTATTTTTTATATAGCTTCGCCGCGTTTTTTAAATATTTTAAAATTATAACATCTTTGATCGAAAATCCCATACATTATTTAAGGAAAATTTTTTACGATGGAAAAACGAGATTTTTAAAGGAGCGGAAAAATTAAAGTAAATTTAGCAAGTTTTTAAGGGGCAGGGTGTTGAGGACATCCTTTTTTTCTAGCCAGCCGCGACGGGCGGTGATTACCCCAAAGTACATGAGGTACAAGGAGTCAGCATTGTGAGCATCTGTGGCGATGACGACTTTTACCCCTAGTTCTTTGGCTTTGTGACAATAAATATCGTTGAGGTCGAGGCGGTGGGGATTGGCGTTGAGCTCAATATGGGTGCCGGTATCGGCAGCAACCTTTAAGACCTTTTCTAAGTTAACCGCATAAGGTTCGCGCTCGCCGATCAAACGACCGGTTGGATGCGTTAATATTTTTACGTATTTATTTTTCAAGGCTTTGCAGATGCGATCGGTCATTTCTTTTTCCGGCATTTTAAAACGTGAATGCACGGCAGCTAATACAATATCCATTTCTTTTAAAACTTCATTTGAATAATCGAGAGTGCCATCCGGAAGAATATCTACTTCGGCACCTTTTAAAATAGTGATGCCTTTTATTTTAGAGTTAATTTTGTCAATTTCCTCAAAGTGTTTTAACATTTCTTTTTCGGTTAAGCCGCCGGCCACGCGGGTTGATTCAGTGTGATCCGTGATTGCAATATATTCGTAGCCCAATTTTTTGGCAACTTTAGCAATTTTCTCAATGGGGTCGGTGCCGTCGGTGGCGGGAGAGTGAATATGCAAATCCCCCTTAATATCTTTGAGTTCAATTAATTTAGGAAGTTTATTTTTTTGGGCGGCTTCCCATTCGCCGCGGTTTTCTCTGAGTTCCGGAGGAATAAACGGAAAGCCGAAAGTTTTAAACATTTCTTCTTCGGTTTTGCCGGCAATTTTATTTTTACCCTTGAAAATCCCGTATTCGTTTACTTTTAATCCTTTTTTTACTCCTAATTCGCGCAGGTGAATGTTGTGTTGTTTACTGCCGGTAAAATAATGTGCCGCCGCCCCGAACGAAGCAGGGGGTACGACCCTAATATCGGCTTGCATGCCATTCTTCAAAACCACAGAAGATTTTGTTTCGCCCTTGGCTAAAACTTCGGCTACTTCAGGAAATTTAACAAAGTGATCCATAATTTTTTTAGAGGATTTAGCGGTTACTAAAATATCCAGGTCGCCCACGGTTTCGCATCCGCGGCGTAAACTGCCGGCTGGCATGATTTTATCGATGTCTTTAACTTTTTGCAGCCATTCTACCAGTGCATGTGCGTAGTCAGTGGCTTCGGATAATAAAAATCGGCCTCTGCTTTTTTCTTTAAGCTCTATACCGCGTAAAATATTTTGCTCTTTTTTCTCTCCCATGCCGGCCAGGCCTTTTAGTTTTCCGGCCTTGGCGGCTTTTGCTAATTTATCAACGCTATCAATGCCTATTTTTTTTCTAAGCATAACTGCAGTTTTAGGTCCCATGCCCTGAATAGTTAACAGCTCTAAAAATTTAGGGGGAAATTGCTTGAGAAGTTTTTCTCTGGCGGACACTTTGTTGGTTAAAATGTATTCTTCGATTTTTTCTGCGATGTGTTGGCCAACGCCGGGGATTTCCTGCAGCGCTTTGAGGCCGCCTTTTTTGTAAATATCTTCGATGCTGCCGGAAAAACTTTCGATACTTTGGGCGGCTTTGCCGTAGGCTCTGATTTTAAATGGATTGTCTTCGGCCAGTTCAAGTAAGGAGGCCAATTCTAAAAATATTTGTGCAAATTTTTCGTTTTCCATGAAATTATTTCAACGCTTTTACAATTGCCTGACCAAATGCATTTGCAGAATTAGGTCCGTCGGCGGTAATTATTTTTCCGTCGATTTCAACATGGGTACCGGTATAATTTGCTCCGCCGCGGGTTAGATCTTGACTGCCGGTTGGGAAAACCGTAGCTTTTTTTCCTTTTAAAACGCCGGCATTGGCTAAAATAGTTGGAGCAATACAAATTGCGGCTAAAATTTTGCCAGATGAAACGGTTTCTTTGGCGATAGAATGAGCTCTGGGGCTGTTAAAATATTCGTCGGCGCCGGGGCCGCCGATAAAAATGATAACATCATAGTCAGAAACTTTAACTTGATCCAGGGTAATATCGATTTTTGTTTTGCCGCCGAATTTTCCGGTTGCCTCTCCGGCCGAAGAGGAAGCGGTGGTCGTGCCAACGATGGCTTGTCCCAGAACCGAAATCACATCGGCATATTCTTTATCCTGAAACATGTGTTTGGCGATGATGATTAAGGCTTTTTTCATTATTGTTCCAGGTCTTCTTTCATTTGAAACAATTTGGCAATGTCTTTTTGCGAAACAATTCCGAGCAGTTTGCCGTCTTCCATGACTAAGGCTCGGCCTAAGCCGTTGGTAGCCAAAAGTTGCAGGGCCGAAGCAACTGTACTATGTGATGAGGTGGTCAGCCGCGCCGAAAGGGGACGCATGGCGGCACCGGCGATGGTCGAAGACCATTTTTCTTTGGGAATTTCTTTAATGTCGTGTAAAGTTACCACCCCGATAATTTTGTCATCTTCGATTACCGGAAAAGAAGCATGTCTAAAACGGAAAAAATATTCGTCGATCAGTTTGGTTATAGTTAAATCCGAAGGAGCGGTGATTACATTTTGCGACATGATGTCGTAAACGTGCATGCCGACCAGTGCTTTTTTGAAAACCAGTTGTTTATATGACATTTGGGCGGCTTCCATTAAGAAAAGGCCGATAAAAATTAACCAGACTCCGGCGACAAAAGCTCCGCCGAATAATTGCAAAATCCCTAGTCCCATCAGAGCAATGGCGACGCCTTTTCCGATGTTGCTGGCGATACGAGTAGCCGTTCTAATGTTGTTAGTGTATTTCCAGATTAAGGCCCTTAATACTCGGCCGCCGTCTAACGGAAATCCCGGAATCATATTAAAAATTGCGACAAAGAGGTTAATGATAAATAAATAGTAAGTCATAGAAACCAGAATGGAAGCGACTCCGATACTTTTAAAGAAGACGGTTAAGGAATAAAAGAAAATGGACAGTGCAATGCTGCAGATTGGCCCGGCAATTGCCATTTTTAATTCGACGTTTGGATTTTGGGGCTCTCTTTCAAGATGAGCTACTCCGCCAAAAACAAAAAGGGTGATGCCTTTGATGGGGAGTTTATTTCTTTTGGCAACGTAAGAGTGGGACAGCTCGTGTAAAAGCAGGGAGCCGAATAATAATAGGGTGGCCAGCATGGCGGCGGCCCAGTAAATAAAAGTGTTATTGCCGGGGTTGGTCAGCGGGAAAAACCCTTGTGCTAAAGTTACTAAAACCAGACCAAAAATGATGAACCAGGTGTAATTTATTTCAATCGGGATGTCGAAGACGGTCATGAGCTTAAAAGATTGTTTCATTATTGCTCCTATTTAGATTTAATTCTTAAAACATCAATGACATTATATCCCCACAATATTGGCATTACAAACAATGCGGCAGTAAAGGAAATAATGAATAGATAAAAGCTAAAATTTAAAATCGAAAGCAAATAAAGCGGAATCCAGAAATAAAAGAGAAAAAGCAAGATTAATCCTTTTTTGCTTTTGCCGAGAAAGACTTGTCCAAGTCCTACGATAAATATCGATAAGCCTAAGGCGATGAATTTATTTATCATGAGAGAATTATAGCATATAGCTATACATTACTATCGTTTGAGCAAAATGGAGTTTCCCCACGATTCGAAAATCAAGGATCCCTAAATAATATTTTGTACAGCCAATGCCCTAAAGCAAACCGTCGCGCAGGGTATTGGCTGGGAAAATATTTCCCCTTTGCGTGGACCATTGGTTGAAGATGGTTCTGGGGAAACTCCTGACGCGATAGACTTGACCTCGATATTCCCATTTGTTAGACTGCCAAGGCTTTAGGAAGTTAGGTGGAAATATGCGAAACTTAAAAGAATACATTGCGGTGGCCAGAGGGCAAAAAAACGCAGACCTCTTACTCAAAAATTGTCAGTTGGTAAATGTTTTTTCAGGGGAAGTTTATTCAGGCAATATTGCAATCTATAAGGATCGGGTGGTGGGGATCGGAGACTACAAAGCCAATAAAGTCATCGATTTAAATGGTAAATACGTTACTCCTTCTTTTATCGATGCCCATGCTCATCTCGAAAGTTCATATTTAAACCCGGCCGAGTTTTCTAATGCGGCTCTCCCGCATGGTACGGGTGCAATCATTGCTGATCCGCACGAAATTGCCAATGTTTTTGGCGTGCCGGGCATTAAGTATATGTTAGAGCAGTCCGAGGGATTGCCGGTTGAAATGAATTTTATGCTGCCTTCCTGTGTTCCCTGTTCAAATTTTGGAACTTCGGGAGCGAAGATTGATGCCGCCGATTTAAAACCTTTACTAAAAAAGTCGCGAGTCCTGGGTTTAGCGGAAATGATGAATTATCCTGGTGTTTTAAGAAGAAACGAAGTGGTAATGGAAAAGATTGATTTAGTAAGAGACAGCGGGAAATGTATTGACGGGCGCTGTCCGGGGCTTACCGGCAAAGATCTCTCGGCTTACGTTGCGGCCGGGATCGATACCGAGCACGAAGCCACTACTGCCGCGGAAGCACAGGAAAAACTCAAAGACGGCATGAAGATTTTAGTGAGAGAAGGATCTGCCGCTAAAAACATGGAAGCCTTGATTCCGGCCATCAATGCGGCTAACTCCAGGAATTTTATGTTTTGCTCAGATGATATTGATGTAGATGATTTGATTGCCGGGTACATGGATAAAATTTTGGCAAAAGCGGTGGCCTTAGGAGTAAATCCGGTCATTGCGATCCAGATGGCGACGCTCAATGTGGCCGAGCATTACAAACTTGCGGATGTGGGAGCGGTGGCTCCGGGATATTATGCCGATCTCGTGGTTTTAGACGATATTACGGATTTTGAAGTTAAAACCGTGATTAAAAGAGGCGAAATTGTCTTTGATAAAGGCAAAGTGATTAAACCGGCTAAAGCCAAACCCAAGGCATTTGTCAAAGATTCGGTTAAAATTAAACCAATTTCGGTTAAAGATTTAAAAGTAAAAGCAAAGTCCAACTACATTAAAGTGATTGAAGTGGTGCCCGCGCAGATTACCACTAAAAGCCGAACTGTTTTAGTGCACGAAGAGAGCGGATATGCGCTTCCTGATATTGGTACCGATATATTAAAACTGGCAGTGGTAGAGCGCCATCGCGCGACCGGCCGAATCGGCATTGGTTTTGTGAAAGGCTTCGGGTTAAAAAAGGGTGCGGTCGCTCAAACCATAGCTCACGATTCGCATAACATTATATGTGTGGGAACCAATGATGAAGACATGGTTTCGGCTATTCGCCGGCTGGAGAAAATCGGGGGAGGCATTGTGGTGGTTTTGGGTGGATTAGTGATGGCCGAGCTTCCGTTAGTAATCGGCGGGCTCATGTCAGAGGAACCGGCGGCAACAGTGGCGGCTCAATTAGAAAAAGTAGAAGCGGCGACTAAAGAGTTAGGAGCCGAAATTGATCGTCTGTGTGAAACATTATCTTTTCTGGCCTTACCGGTTATTCCCGAACTGCGGCTGACCGATAAAGGATTGGTCGATGTAGTTGAATTTAAGTTGGTGAAGTTGTTTGAATAATCCTAAAGAGATTGAATCCATCCTTTTTGACCAGAGCCAAATCAAAAAACGCGTCAAAGAAATTGCCAGACAGATTGATGTTGATTTTCAGGGGGAGGAGGTTATGCTGGTGGGGGTCCTCAAAGGGGCTTTTATTTTTTTAGCCGATCTTTCACGCGAAATAAAAATCTCCACTCGATTAGATTTTATTAAAGTGTCCAGCTACGGCAAGCAAAAACAATCTTCAGGAAAACCAAGCATTACTAAAGATCTCGACATGGAAATCAAAGGAAAAAATGTAGTGGTAGTTGAGGATATTGTTGATAGCGGATTGTCGTTGAACGTAATTTTAGAAAACATTAAAAAGCATAAACCCAAAAGACTTAAAGTTTGCGTTTTGTTAGACAAGCGCGAAAAAAGAAAAACTTTAGTACCCCTGGATTACATTGGTTTTGAAGTGCCGGATAAGTTTTTAGTGGGGTACGGCCTGGATTTCGCAGATAAATATCGAAACCTTCCCTATGTAGCCGCCCTCAAAGCTTAAAGAATTTCCTCAAAGAGTGCGTTGGCCTCGGCGGTGTTGACTTGCCAAATACTAATGCCGTTTTCGGTTTCGCCAAAATTTCCGGGGAGAGTGTAAAAGTTAACATCGGCAACATCCAGCGTGCGGGTCAAGTTTAAAAGTTTAACTAGTCTTCCGGGAGGAAGGTTGGTTTTAGTATGGTGAACAATGATTGGGAGCAGCTTTGGAATAACGGTAATATTTTTAGGATTGATCATTTGGTTAACCAGAGTTTTTAAAAATCTTTGCTGGCGGCGGATGCGGGCGACGTCGCCCAGGGCATCTAAGCGGTAGCGTAAAAAGTTGGCGGCCTCTTCCCCGTTTAATACCTGTTCGCCTTCTTTCAGGTTGATAAATACTCCGCCGCGCCGGTCTTTGTAATACATATCTTTATCGACGTAAATTTTTACCCCGCCAATGGCATCCACAATTTCGGAAATGACATTTAAGTGAAGTGATACGTATCCTGACGAATGGATGCCAAAATTATCCGCGATGGTCGTCTCGGTAAAATTAGGTCCGCCAATTAGATAGGCCGCATTAATTTTTTTGGATCCGTAATTTCGGATGTTAACCCAAGTATCCCTAGGGATTGAAATTATATTTATTTTCTTCTTAAAAGGATTGACGCTGGCAAAGATCAGCGTGTCCGAATTGCCAAATCCATCTTCTTTAAAACTTTTAGTTTCGGCATCAAAAAGAACATCGGACCCGATGATTAAAATATTTTCCTGGCGATTAGGAATGCCCAGTAACAGCAATCCGGGGATAGACGCGGGAGAAAACAGATACAGATAGAAATATAAAACACCAAAAACCACAAACAGCAGCGCCAATATCCTTAAGAAGTCGATCTTTCTTTTCTTATTCATTATTTAGTTGGATACCCCACCGGAATGATGTAAATCGGATGCAGATCTTCGGGAAGGTTGATTACTTTTTTTACGACATCGTCCCAGAAAGCTCCGACCGGAACCGCGCCTAATCCCATGGCGGTGGCCTGTAAAAGAAGATTTTCGGCGGCATGGCCGGTTTCGATGTGAACGTACCTTTCGGTGCGGCCGCCGTATTTTTGTCTTACTTTTTGAAAGTCAGCGGCAATTATAAAAGTTACGGGAGCCTCCGCCACAAAAGCCTGGCCGAGTGCTGCCTGCGACAGGGCGGACCGGAGGTCTTCTTCGCTAAATTGATCTAAGGCTTGCTTTTGCGGGAGATAATGAAAAACTCCGGACGCTTTAATGACGTATATTTCTAAGGGGTAAATTGCGCCGGCCGAAGGAGCCGAGCGCAGACCCCAGTCGGGATCCGTGATCCCCTGAATGGCCCACAAGAGTTGCGACAGCTGCGCAAGCGATAAATCTTTATTCGAAAAAGTTCGTTCTGAACGGCGTTTTTTAATTGATTCTTCTAATGAAGTGGCGCTGGCGGTTTTGGGAGCAGGAAGCTGAATGGTTTTAATGGTTTCCGGTTTTTTTGACATGGCTTTACTTGCTCCTAAAACTAAGATTAAACAAAGCACGAAAAGCAATAAAACGTTTGAAAATTTTCCGCGGTTTCGCATATCGAAATTATAGACGGCTTTAGAGGTTAAATCAACTGTCGATAAATCATATCTTTGTCTTAACTTTCAACACCCTTGAGCACAACTGCCATTGGCAAAAAAATTGCTACTAGTTATATGCCGATCCAAGAAAGGAGGTGAAACATGACCAGTATAAATCGAATAGTTTTAACCGGCCGGCTTACCCGGGACCCAGAAACCAAAACTGTTGCGGATAACATTCAGGTTTCTACTTTTTCTCTAGCGGTGGACCGCTTTAAAAAGAAAGGAGAAAAGGAAGTAAGCTTTGTAAACTGCGTGGCCTGGAGAGGATTTTCTAAACTTTGCTCACTGTATCTGAAAAAGGGCAGATTAATTGCCGTGGAAGGACGTTTGCAAGTCAGAAAATACGAAGCCAAAGACGGCGGATCACGCACGGCAACGGAAGTAGTAGTTAGCAATATACAGTTACTGGATAATAAGTTTTCTAAGGCAGCCAATAAAGCCGTGGAAAAGGAAGAAGTTGAAGAAGAAGTGATCTTGGTCTAGATAAAATGGGCCGGGAGGAAGCAGCATAGGTCCCCCCTTGGTGCTTAACCTTCTGGCCCATTACCCGTTAAACCTATATTTTAGGATTTCCGAGTCTGATTCATCTACATTAATCATGCTGTAATGGAAGAAAACATTGGTATCGGTTTCGCGGATGTTTAGATTGGAAAGTTTTACTTCCAGGTTTACGTCGGCAGGGATAACCCGAAAGTCTTTTTTGTTGTGGTTGCCTTCGATGGGTTGCGCCCAGTTTTCGATGATGCGGGCGATGGTTTCTCTTTTGCCGCAAAATTCCTCACCAAATTCAGTCAGGATGGCGAGCAGCGGTTTATTGAGGCGGGCTTCCTTTAATAAATTTATACTGCCGCACATTCCCAGGTGCTGATTTAAAAATTTCCCTTCTTCTTTTTCGACCGATCCGATATTAAGCAGTAATAGTTGCGCGTCTTTATATTCTCTGCCGATGCCAATCTCGTAGCGGGTGTCGCCGGTGATGCCGATTTTTAACTGTTGTCCGGAATTATCTTTTATTAAGGTTTCAATTACCAAGCCAACGGATGATTCTTGGTTGGTCCAGCGCTCGGTATGGTGGGCTTGTTTTACTTTTAGGCGGAAACCGTACTTTTCGATCATCGAGCTGCCTTCGATTTCCTCGATGATGTTGCCGGGAACCATTAATTTAAAATTAATTTCTTTGTTGCCGGCCGGATCGGTGGCGGTTAAGAGACCGTGAAACTTAAGCAGGACTCCGGCGGATCCAAAAATATCGATTACCTTAGAACTTCTTTCATAATTGCGGTCATTGTAGCGGGCCAAAAGAGAAAGGATCCCCTCAACCGATTCGGTATGATCATCATGGTCGTGCGTTAAAATAATGGCATCCAGATCACAAATACCCAGTCCTAAATCCCTGAAAATATCGTAAAAATCGTATCCCGGATCAATCGCAATGCCTTTTAATTCGCCGCGCGGGTTTCTTAAAGTTAAAAGATAGCCGCCGCCCTGACTGACTCCGTGTGAAAAGAGGGGGGTGGATGAATTCCATTTATGGATGGTGCGCAGGATTTCCCCGCCGATCCTTTTTTCTAAAAGCCGCGGTGAATTTAAATCTTTGATGAGCTGATGTTGATTTTTTAAGATCATTTCGCGGGTGGGGAAAAGCGTTTCTTCCATGTAAATGAGGGCGCGGGTAGAGGGGCCATCAAAAATTTTATGGTGCAGATCATATTGTTTGGCCATTTTAAAATCGTCGTACGCATTTTTATAGCGCCCCTGTAAGAAGCGGGCAATCCCGCGGTAATAGGCCGGTAAACTCAAGCTGGCTTTTTTTTCGCGGGACTTTTTAATCATGGCATCGTAAAGTTCTTCGGCTTCGGTGTAGAGATTATCGTTTAAACAAACGTAGCCGATGATGTGCCAAGGATTATCCAGGGGCGAAGTCTTGGGATCTTGATCAGGAGTAACTTTTTCTAAAGTTTTTAAAATGATTTTTAAGTTTTTTTTGATCCAGGCTTTACGAGTGGCATAAGGAAGTTTATTGAGGTTGCCCCAGGTCCCCTCATTGGTCGGATCCATAGGTATGTTAAGCATTTGGTACATCATTGATTGTATTCTAGTATGGAGAACCTTATATTTCAAATCGTAAAAAGACAAAGCTGCCCGGGGAGAAGGCAGCTTTGATATAAACCTATTAAATTTTTAAGCTTGCCCGCCTGAGGCGGACAATACGATTACTGATTAAGCGTGGCTACGGTATCAATTGAAAGCGGTGTCCATTTTCCAATAGTTGGATCATAAATGTTGACCGCGTATAGTTTTTTACCGGTATCTTCTACCAGTAAGAACTTACGGTCGGATAGTACGTAGACCACGATATATTTACCGCTGGCAGTTTGCATTTTGGTGGTTCCCGTAATGTAAACGCCTCTGGAGTCTTTAAGGTAGGCTTTAATCTTTTTCAATCTTTCGTCGCGTGCTTGAGCATACTTATTTTGAGTATTGCTTACGGTTTTCTTCTTTGGTACTTCTTTTTTAGCTACGATCGAGTTGTTGTAGGTCTTTTTCACGATCGTTTTGGTTTTTGGGGTTGCGGCTACGTAGAAATCTTCGTAAGGGTATGGACCTTCGTTGATCGCTACGTTGTAGCCAAAGAATTCGTCTATTTTTAATTTGCCTAAGGTAGTTTTAGAAAGCATCGCGACCGCTTCGGCACGAGTTAATTGACGGTCAGGTCTGAAATACATGCCTTCTAGATAATCTAGGAACCCAAAACCTTGTGCGGCTTCGATTTCAGAAGCTGCCCAGTGCTTAGTCGCTACATCCGGGAAAGGTTTGTCGGAAAGGATACTGTTAAGTTCTAATTCTTCAAATCGAGCAAACAATGAAGTTCCTTCTGCGCGTGAGATTTTTCTTTCCGGTCGGAAAGTGAAATCCGGGTAACCGTTGATCATGTTTTCTTCTTTAGCGGCCATGATGTTGCGTGCGGCCCAGTGTTTTGGTGCAACGTCGTTAAACGGAGGATTAAATACTGGTTTTAATCCCATATCTTTTACTCTAGTTAGTAAAGCAGATAATTCAGCACGAGAAATCGGCGCATCCGGTTTAAAGGTTCCATCCGGGTAACCTTTTACGATTCCGGCAGTAGCTGAGTAAACGATCGCGTCGTGTGCCCAGTAAGTGCTAGGAACATCGTCAAAGGAAACTAATTCAATTTTTTTAGCTTCCGGGGTAGGAGCGTCAGCGATAACCGGTTCTTCTTCAACTCCATAGTACGAGAAAGAGAAGAAGTGGGTAGCATCCTGCGATAGTTCTCCGTAAGGGTGATAAGCATAGTCAAAAGCGAAACCTTGGTATTCGATACCAACGCCAGCGGTTAAACAAGCAGCAGTATCACTACCAGAAGTTGCGTCGTGGTCTAGTCCGATTCTTAAAGATAAGAATTCGGCTGGTTTAAGTTCGGATCCAACGTGCCAAAGTGCTGGTTTCTTTTCGGTTGGGCTCATTTCAACGTCGATGGCCAGGTTTAAGTCATAAGCGGCTTTGTATAAAGCTTTGTTTTCGGCGCCTAAAATTTTGGAGTTACTGCCTAGTTTGGTTACGGTTGGAATACCTTCGGAATAACCGTTAGCATAAGTCATGCCGCCGCCTAAAGAGTGGGGGAGCACGTTTTGCTGAGAATATCCTAAAGATAACCAGTTATTAGCTTTGTATAAAAGACCTAGGTCCAGATCAACACCTGAAGCATTTCCGTCGGTGACTGAGCTGTGACCAGTGATAGTTTGAGAAAAGATTTTTACGTTAGAACCAACATAAAGATTTTTCCATCCTAAGCTGGTTTTTTCTAAATCAACGCCATAAGATAAAAGATAAACGCTGTTGTTGTAGTCAGCTGATCCGATCACGTTGCCGCTTGAATCTCTTAGGGTAATGCCATTGCTTCCGCCGGAAACAATGCCTAATCCAACTGATTGTCCTTCTTGAACTGGAAGAACGCCGCCTAAAACTACATATCCGATTTCACTCATCAGGTTAGCGTTCATGGTGGTGGCTTCCCAGTGATCACATCCGCCCAGTCCAGCCGGGTTAGTGAATACAGCTTGAGGACCTTCAGCGATCGCGGTATAAGCTTTACCTAAAGCGAGTGGTCTTGCTCCTACTCCAATTTCCAGCGGGTCGGTAGCCGCAAAAGCTCCTCCTGCCAGTAAGCATAAACATAAGATAGTAGTCAGTATAAATTTCAATTTCACTTTCCTCATAATAAAATCTCCCCTTTTATTATTAATTAATTTCCGTAGATTACGATCAGTTTTTCTCCGCCGATGTATTCGAGCGTATCAGCGTAGTAAACTTTAATAATGTGTAATCCAGATTCAACTCTGCCGCCAAAACTGTTCTGGCCGTTCCAAGTAACATCATGGGCGCCAGAAGCTAAGGTTTGTACGCGAGTCATAACCACTTTACCAACCGAATCGAATACCACGATTTTTACCGGTGATGCGGTAGTACGATTGATCGGGAAGTTGATTTTTAATTCTTCTTTAGTAGGATCCCAAGGATTTGGGTAAATGGCTACGCCAGCGGTTAGGGCGACAGTGCCAGTTGCCTTTATTTCTGCTATGTTTCCGGCGGCGTCCTCAGCGCGGACAGAGATTTCCGGGTCGGTTCCAGTTAAGTTCAATAAATTTACAGAATCAGCAATGGTAGCCGATTGCATTCTGGTTTCATCTGCCACGAATACATCAGCGGCTACTAAGATTTTAGCGGTGTCGCCGACGGTATATCCATCACGACGAACACTAATGTCTACGATTCCGGAAGTTGCATCATATGCATTGGCCGCAACTTTAGTGTCAATACTCAAAGACTTAACATTTTCAAAATCTACTCCATCAATTTGTCCTTCGATTTCCGGAGCGACCGTATCGATATCGAGCAATGCAGCATCTGCTAAAGCAGGAGTGGTTTCCATGTTTCCGTTAATATCCGAAGCCCAGACACGAACCGCTACATCTTCACCTTGTTCTCTAATAATAAATTGAGCTTGATTGTTAGCATCTGGAACAGCGGCATAAATTGCGCCTTCACCCAGTTGCAGGTAGATCATTTGTAAGTCTGAATCATCGATTGCGGTTACGGTGGCGGTTACGTCACTTACATACCAATCGTCGTTTCCAACTGTTCCGGTAAAAGTAACACTAGAGTTAGGATCGTTTTCTTCTGGGTAAACGTAAACATAAGTAACCGTACCAGCTGGATCAATACTGGGGTCATTAAGTAAAGTACAATCACCTAATGCCGCAGCGTCGTTGCCATTAATATCTTTGGCAAAAATAGTATATTGTAAAGGCAGATCCGAACTCGGATTAACATCAGTTAAGAAAGTTACGGTATAGTGATTTGCAGTAATTTTGGCTAATGTACCAAAGCTTGGTCCAGAATAAGCAACGTGTTGAATTGGATCGCTATCTGGATCGGTAACGTATACGTCAACTACCACTTCTTCGTCATGCATAAATGAAGTTGATGCAGGAGTAATGGTAATAGTTGGAGCATGGTTGACGCTATTTTGACTTACGTAAATAAGGGTGTTTGATCCTAAACTTATTGCGTATTGGTTAAAGCCGGATCCTTGTCCATGATTATTAAAAGGTGTGGTGTTGTTAGGAATTGCTAAGGATAGGTTTGTGTTTGGATAATAAGTATTGATTACTGCAATTTGATTTAGATTTGGGTTTAGTGCTAAGACATAATTGCCAATGTAAATAGGTTGGCCTAAATTAATTGACAGGCCTCCCGTTTGGTACAGGTTGGTATGGAACGAAAGATAATTTTGCTGGGCAACGGCGGTTTGTCCGTTTAAATGCGCTGCTCCCACAACTGGATTGTTTAGAGTTTGGAAAATAACTGAACTTCCGTTAAAGAGTGAAAGTGTTGCTAAAAAGGGCTGTGTACCCATGTTTCCAATAAAATAAATATTTTCGTCTCCAGCTTCAGTGAAAAGTTGACAGTTAGCAAGTTTACCGTCCAGGCTTATGTCAACGCCGTCTTCAAAAACTTTGGCAAAATTGCCGTGGATGTCGATCATTAACGGAACAACTCCGGCAAAACAAACCACCTTTTGTTCAACTCGGCCAAGGGCTGTGGTTTCGTCGATGAGCTTAGCGGAAAAGTGAGTTTGATCGTAGGTGTACCAGTTTAAATAAGCAAGTTTTTCATTATTGTCAAAGGTGTTGTAAATGACGTAATTTCCAACTGCGGTAGGAGCGTTGGTAAATTCAAAATCAGAAGTAAAACTTTCAATGACGGCTCCGGTAACGATATTGAAAGCATAAATCTTGCTGGCGCTGGCTTCGTTAACTAAAAGATATAGTTTTTCTCTAATTACGGTAGAAGAAAATGACTTATAGTCTTTGATATTGGTAAAAGTTTTTTCCCAGGCTAAAGTAAATGTTCCAT
This sequence comes from Candidatus Margulisiibacteriota bacterium, assembly GCA_018823125.1. Classification (GTDB taxonomy): domain Bacteria; phylum Margulisbacteria; class WOR-1; order JAHJIW01; family JAHJIW01; genus JAHJIW01. The sequence continues at coordinate 40,456 of JAHJIW010000019.1, forward strand.
CCGGGGTGGGCTTGCGATAAGCGGCAATGTAACCATTATTGATTTTTAGCGCTTCGTCGTAGGTAACAAAGCTGGAAACTACAATGGTGTCTTCCCCGTTAGAGGTCAGGAACAAAGGATCATTAACTTGGACGTCTTTTTCCTCGCCAATAGCTATATTAAACTGTGCAGCTAAGCTCGCGTTTTCGGGATCAAAGTTTCCGTCGATACCATACGAATAGGTTGAGTTTCTGCCTTGTTCAATCCATTGATTTTTCGAAATGGTGTAACGAAAAATTGCCGGAAGTTCTATGGTTTCTTTGGTGTCTCCGGTGATGCGGTTTATGTCAGTGGAGTTGGTTAATTCTCCATCTTTTGAGCCCGCAATAAAAGTCAGTTTGAGTTCTTTTATGGTATCGATGTTGTGGTCAACGGTATTTCCATTAACGTAAATAGTTAGGATGTAAATTTCCCCTTCTTCTTCGGTGCGATCATAGGCGGTGTCGTTGACGATGGTTTTGGTGTAGGTATCTTTGTCTTCATCTGTAGAAGGGTCTTTAAGCTCTTCTGCCGCGGTATAGGTAGTAACTTTTTCTTCTTTGCTGTCGGTGCCCATAATTTTGGTAAGAGCAATTGCCAGGTTATCCGGGTTTTCATTGACGATTACTCCTCGCAAATCTTTCAAGAAGACAACGCAGGAATTGGCTCCAACTACAAAGTTAAGATTTTCGTTTTCTCCCCAAGGATAGAATGCGGATCGAATGTTTGTATCTACTTGGAAGTTTTCAGCCGGTTTGTCAGGCGAGGTGGTATATGAAACCATTTCTTTGACTTCTAATTCTTCAGCAAAAACCGGTGCTACAGAAATAGAAAATCCTAAGATGAAAACTAAGGTAAGTAAGGTAAATAATCTAGTTATTTTGTTGAAGCTCATTCGGCTTTCTCCCCCTTTATTGTGGGTATCAATCGGTGTCCACTATTACTATCGGGGTATCTTAGGTAAAACTTGCATGATTATGCGATATATTTTGGGTTGGTTAAACGTGGATGGCCTGCCCAAAGAGGGATTCGAAGGCTTCACCCAAGCCCTCGGAGAGGGTAGGATGAGCGAAAATGGTGCTGGCGATATCCTCTGGAGATAGGCTGGAATTGAGTGCCATTCCCATCCCCGCGATCAGCTCAGAGGCCTCCGCCCCAATAATATGGACCCCCAGAAGCTGGTCCTTTTCTTCGTCGATAACGACCTTGATAAAGCCGTCTTCGGAACCCATAGTTTTGGCCCGCCCCAGCGCCCGATAGGGGAATTTGGAGGTTTTGACCTTATGGCCCAGGCGTTTGGCCTCGAGTTCGGTTATCCCAACTCGAGCAATTTCGGGTATCGAGAATATGCACCATGGAACGGCGTCATATTTCATCTGGGTATCTTTCCCAGCTGCGACGTTGGCGGCCACTTTTCCCTGGGCGGAAGCGACGTGAGCCAGAAGCTGCTTGCCGGTAATATCACCAATGGCGAATATCCCCGGGATATTGGTTTCCATCTTTTCGTTAACCTCGACTTTACCGTCGACTACTTTAACCCCAACTGCTTCCAAGCCTTCTAGATTGAGATGCCTTCCAATGGTGACCAATGCTTTGTCGGCTTTGAAGCTGGAGCCGTCTTCCAATAGGGCGACTACTTGGCTGCCTTCTTTTTTGATTTCCTTAATCGGGATACCGCAAGCAATCTCAACGCCGGCTTTCTTGAGTGATTGTTCTAATGCTTGGCTGATTTCGATGTCTTCGGTAGGCAATATTCGTTCCAAGGCTTCGATGATCGTAACTTTAACCCCAAATGCTGATAGAATGCTCGCAAATTCAACGCCCATCACCCCGCCCCCTATAATAATAATGTATATAGGAAGGGTTTCGAGGTTCAAAAAGGCGGTACTGGTTAAGATGTCTCTTTCGTCGATGTTAAAGTTTTTTATTTGTGCGGGTTCGGATCCAGTAGCGAGAATTATGTTGTGAGCGGTTAGGGTAGAGGTTTTTTCGTTGGCGGTTATTTCGATTTCGCCGCGATCAATAATTTTGGCTTCACCGCGGATTAAATCAATTTTGTTTTTCTTGAGAAGATATTCAACGCCCTTTACCAGCTTGGTGACGGTTTGATTTTTGCGTTTGATAACTTGAGCATAATCTAATTTGGGTTCACCGATAGTAATCCCAAATTTGTCAGCACCTTTTATCTTTTGAAAAAGCTTGGCGGATTCAAGAATGGCTTTAGTGGGAATACAGCCTCGATTTAAGCAGGTTCCGCCAACTTGATTTTTTTCGACTAATGCTACTTTCAAACCAAGTTGAGCGCCTCTAACCGCGGCAACGTAGCCGCCCGGCCCTCCGCCAATTACAACTAAATCATACTTTGACATGGGTTAGATTATAGACGATATTTGTTAACGCGGAAAGATTTACTTCTTATATTGTTCTTCGTAATAGGGGCGGATTCTAAATCCAACGTCGAGTTGAGTGGCGATGAGGCGGCAGGCTTCTTTGTCGATTTGAGTAAGGTCGACAACCGACAAGATAACGTTAGGAATATATTTTTTTGCTTCGCGTGCGAAATCTAATATGGCCTGATAGGATTTTTCTCCGTAAATTGGCCGGCAGATTTCCGCATATTTTTTAGCATTTTCGGCGTTTAAGCTAATTTGAATTTCGTCAATGAGACCTTTTAATTCCGGTAAGATGTTTCTTTGGTGGAAGAGGTTGGCATGGCCGTTAGTATCGACGCGGATTTGGGGTTTTTTGGACGAACCGCGGGCGGCGATTAACTTTTTCGAGAGGGATTTTACCAGATCAATACGAATCAGTGGTTCACCGTATCCGCAGAAAACAATTTCATCAAACTGTTTGGGATCGATAATTTCTTTCAGCAGTTCTTCTTCCGAAGGTTCTTTGGTTAACCAGAGCGGATGTTTGCCGTTGAAGCGTTTACTGATATAGCGAATGCAAAATGTACATTCGTTGGTGCAACGGTTAGTAATATTTAAATAAAGTGAATCTCTAATTTTATAGGTAATGGCGCTCATGGAATGAAATTATAGCATTTTTAAAGATTATTCCTTCTAAGTTTTCCATTTCGTTGCATGCGTGCATGAGTTTTCCTTAAATCCGGGTGTAATTCTTCAATTGCTGGGGGAGGCCCGTTTTGAGTGAAAAGACGCAGGATCAGCCATTCCCTAAAGTTTTCTGCCTGGACCATAAATTTAGAGAAATTCATGCATTGGATAGCTAAAGGATCTAAATATAAGATACCACAGATTCGATTGGCATTTTGCAGGGCATTAACCGGATTAAACATAACTTCTCGCTGCATGGTTTGGGCTTTTTGTAGTCGCTCGTAATATATTCTAACTCTGGGATCAATCGGAGAAAGGCGGCTTCTGGCAAAGCTAATATCTCCGCGATGCAGAGCCTGGATAATTGCGTCAATTTGAGAGAAAGCTTCTTCGTAAAGACCTTCGCGTGCATAAGCGTTCAGGATGCTAACTAGTGTCTTAGCCACATCAACTACAGACAGGCTATTTGATTGCGTAGGCAGGAGAGCATCTAATAATTTCAGTGATCTGGCGGTATTTGGGAAACGCTGAGCTAAATTGTGCAGTGTATGGTTGCGAACTCCGTTTGCTTTTTTCTGAGCGGCGGGAGTTGCTGGTTTTGCCGGTGCAGGAGATGCGGGTTTTTTTGGAGCTGCTTTCTTTTTGATAGTGGTTGCTTTTCTGGCGACTTTTTTCCCAGATTTTTCTGGTGATTTAGCAGGGGGCGGAGGAGCCTTTTCAGCTGGAGCAGGGGTAGCAATAGCAGGGGTTTGCCGCGCCGGGTTTCGGCGCGGAAGAGAAGGTTTAGATTGGGGGATTAATAAAGCTAAGTCTCCTTCTAGTAATGTTTGTAGGTATGCTAATTTTCTTTCGGCGGTTTCTGTGCTTTCGGTTTTATAGGATTTATAAACTTCGTGAGCCAGGTTTCTTACGGCGTTGGTCTGCCCGGGAGTTAATCCTCTTTCGTGGGCGGCAATCACTAAGTTGACAATTCTTCGGGTAAAAGCATTAAAATAAGGTTCGAAGGCGTAAAATAGAACAGTTTTATTGTCGACTGCCACAAAAGAACAAAAACGAGACATGAAAGGACTTTTTTCACTAAAGGCGCCGGAGGGATAAAGTACAAACGGGTGATTTTTTCCATGGATATGAACATATTCTCTTAAGCTTTTTCCTGGCTCGGAAGGATTGAAAAGGCGGGTTGATCCTCCTTCAACAATTTTAATTCCGCTCATGTCTAGCCCTGGAATTTTTTCTCTTCCGGTTTGTACGTTGCCCCAATTTTTATCTCTGACCACTCGATAATAAATGGGCCGATTAAAATTTCTGTCTCTGGCCGCAAATACTCTGGTTACTTGCCCATCTTCTAAAAGAGCCCAGACTCCAGCGGCAAAATTATCCGGAGTAATGCGGAGGGCGGCGAGGTCCCTTTCGAGTAAATGGTTATTTAGTTTTTCGGGAAAACGATGCGAAGCCATCACTTCCGCGGCTTTAGGTCTGGGTTGGGCATAGATTGAAAAGGGACCAGCATATCCAGAAACTTTGAGATCAAAAGGGGCAGATAGAGATTGTCCATTCACGATTACGGTTGCTGGCTTTTTTTCTGAATCATAAACCGTAGTGGTTGATAGAACTTTAAAGGAGACACTTTCGACAAACTGGAATTTTCCTTTAGTTGCTTTTACTAAAATGAGATTGGCCACTTCGCTTGGGACTCTCAGGAAATCTAGATCCCATAATTTAATTGGTCCGGCATCAGCAAAGCGCAGGACATAGTGCCGGGCGCTTCGATCTTCGCCGTGTTTTTGAATTCGGTAAAAATAGGCAAGATTGTACCTTTGGTCAAAATGTACCGTACAAATAGGAGCATGTGGATCTATTGGATCATAAAAAGTTACACTGGGGTCTTCCTGGGGCTGGGTTGATTTCATAATTATTACTTCGTTCCGATTAGTTTCTCTAAAATGACTTTTTAATCGATGATGAAAAAGCGCGATCGGCTGTGCCGCACAAACTAACGAGAGCAGCCAGGGATTTTCTAAAATCAGATCTCCTTTTTGGGAAAGCTTGGCTGTCACTGGATAATTTTTTAAAATGGCAAGCTGCTTTGCTGCGGCGTCGAGATTGCCCGCTTGTTGATTTCGGCAAGCTTCCTCCGCTAAGTCTTTGATTTCTTGAGAAAAAAATCCTTGCCGGTAAATTCTGATTATTTCGTTGGCTACGTTTCTGCTAAATTGATTAAACCGGGATTCGTGAATGGTCAGTAGCTGAGTGGAATTATTTACTATAATAAAAGATGCGTGCCGAAAGGGTAAACCGGATTCGGCGCTGGCCGCTTCTTCCGGCGTGAGCATTCCAATGTGGATGGGCTTATTGCCAAATGAGCATATTTCTTTGGGTCTAGCGTCTGCCTCTTTGCCGGTGAAGGCCTTGGTCTCAACTCCTTCAGCGATTATTATGCTGTTTAAGTTTAGCCCGTGAATTTTTGCTCTTCCGGTATGCTCAACTTCCCAGTCGGCGTTTCTGATAATGCGATAAAATACCGGGTTTTCAAAGTTTTGATCTGCCGGAGAATAAATTTCAACTACGTGTCCGTTTTCATAGCGTGCCCAGATGCCTTGGGTGGGATCAATCCCCAATTTTTTGACGTCCCTGGCGAAAACGTAGTTGCTCCCGTCGGTGGGGAATTTATATAAAGGAGCACCCTCTTTATCAATTGAGGTTAACCTTAAGCTAAAGGGTCCGGTAAAACCGGAAATTTTAAGTTGGGCGGCGGCTTTTTGGTTTGCGCCTACCAATAAATCCGTAACTTTTCTTCCCTGTTTGTAGACTATAGAGTGTTCAAGCGGCTCATGATTTTTATTTCGCATTTCGGAAAATTCACCATCGTTATTGGTTATTACCTGGAAAATATCCTTTACCATCGCACTGGCTTTATGAAAAGTGTAGCCGTTTAAAGTTGTCGGCAGGCCAGACCTAAAACACATTGGATACCATCGAACGTCTTCAGCTTCTTGCCGGGTACGTGTTTCCAGGGGTCGAAAATATGCTGCTTCATTTTTTTGATCAAAATAAAAAGTGTAAGTAGGGCCGCGGTGTCTGGCCAGGGCACGATTAAAAAGCCTAATTTGCGGATCACCAGATCCATTGGCAACAATTTCGACGCGTACCAATTTATTGGCAAAATTCACACGCATTTGACGGTGGTGTAAAAAAATTGGTCGGCGGGTTTTAAGCGCGGCCAGCACCTCAGGCGTGCGGATAGTTAAGGAGCCATCCGCTGCAACGCGGGAAAATTGCACCAGCGTACGCCAGTGAGTTGCCGGGCGGCTGCCGGAAGTTCTTCCGCGGCCGTGGGGCGCAAGTAAAATATTAAAAAGTCCGGGTGCCATAGCGATACCTCTATGGTTTATCGCAAAATAGGAAAAGAAATTTCGCTTTTTGGGGTAAATTTTTTGTTACATTATCTTATGCGGAGAGTTTTTTCTGAAGCAGCTGATTGACCAGGCCGGGGTTGGCACGGCCTTTAGTGGCTTTCATGGTTTGTCCTACTAAAAATCCCATGGCGGTAATCTTCCCGGCTTTATAATCCGCCACCGATTTGGCATTTTTAGCTAAGACCTCATCAATGATCTTTTCAATTTCACTTTCGTCGGAAATTTGAGTAGTACCGGATGCTTTTACGATTTCTTCGGCGCTTTTTTCGGTTTCGAGCAGTTGAACAATTACGTCTTTGGCAATTTTTTTAGAAATAGTTCCTTTTTCGATCAGATTAAGCATGGCTACTAATTTTTTCGGGGTGAGTTTGCTTTGCCCGATGCCGATTTTCTTTTCGTTGAGGTATGCGGTAACGCTGCCGATGATCCAGTTGGACAATTCGGCTGCTTTATCCGATGATTTTAAACATTTCTCAAAGAATTCAGCTAAATCTTTGCCGGCTACAATGGTATCGGCGGCTTCGGCCGAAAGATTAAGTTTTTCGACGTAGCGTTTTATCTTTGCTTGAGGCAATTCCCCGATATCTTTCCTGGCTTCGGCGATCATTGCATCCGAAATTACCAAAGGAACTAAATCCGGTTCAGGGAAATAACGGTAATCGTGGGCTTCTTCTTTACTACGCAGGGCAATGGTTTTGCCGGTTTTTTCATCGTAATGGCGGGTTTCCTGAATGATTTTTTCACCGGATTCTAAAGCTTCAATTTGCCTTTCAACTTCGGCGGTTAAGCCGTCTTTAAGCGCTTTGGTTGAGTTTACGTTTTTAAGTTCGGTGCGCGTGCCAAATTCTTTTTGGCCAACCGGACGGATGGAAATGTTAGCATCGCATCTTAAGCTGCCTTCTTCCATTTTTGCGTCGCATACGCCGAGATAACTTAAAATTGCCGCTAGTTCCTGTACGTAAAGTTTGGCTTCTTCGGGGGAGCGGATATCGGGCTCAGATACAATTTCCATCAGCGGAACGCCGGTACGGTTAAAGTCAACCAAGCTAAAATCAGATCCGGTTATTCTATCGGATCCTACGTGAACTAATTTTCCGGCATCTTCTTCAAGGTGAATGCGGGTAATGCCAATCTTTTTTGGGGAATGATCGACTTCGATTTCAATTTCGCCGTGTTCGGCTAGCGGTTTATCGTATTGTGAAACCTGAAAATCCTTGGGAAGATCCGGGTAAAAATATTGTTTACGCGAAAAAATACTTTCGCCTTTGATTTTTTTCATATTGAGCGCGATCGAAGTTTTAACCGCAAACTCAACTACTTTTTTATTTAGCGTTGGTAATACTCCGGGTTGTCCGGTGCAAATCGGGCAGATGTTTGAGTTGGGTTCGTTGCCAAACTTGGTGGAACAGGCGCAAAAGATCTTGCTGTCAGTCGACAGTTGTGCATGAATTTCTAATCCAATTACGATTTCATATTTTTTACTCATAATTTGGGTCTCTCTTTATGCCATTTGGTTTTTTGTTCAAAGGCGTAAGCGGCTTTGATAATTTTTTCTTCTTCTAAAACATTACCCATAATCTGCAGTCCGATCGGTAATCCTTTAGCAAGTCCGCATGGAATCGAAATTGCCGGAATCCCTGCTAAATTGATTGGGATGGTAGCAATATCCGAAAGATACATTGATAGGGGATCGTCGGATTTTTCGCCGATGTTAAAGGCTACGGTTGGTGTAGTTGGAGAAATTAATACGTCTACTTCCTTAAACGCTGCTTCAAAATCTCTTTTAATTAGAGTTCTGATTTTTTGCGCTTTGAGATAATAGGCGTCGTAGTATCCGGAGGAGAGGGCGTAAGTTCCGAGCATGATTCTGCGTTTTACTTCGGGGCCAAAGCCTTCGCGGCGGGTGTTGTAATACATACTTAGTAAATCAGGTGAATCTGCGGAGCGTAATCCAAATTTAACGCCGTCATAGCGGGCCAAATTAGAACTGGCTTCGGCAGTGGCCACTAAATAATAGCAGGAAAGCGCGTATTCAAAAGAGGGCATCGAAATCATTTTTATTTTCGCGCCTAATTTTTCATAAACTTTAATTGCTTCCTCGATCGATTTTTTTACTTCCGGTGAAATTCCTTTTCCTAAAAGCTCTTTTACTACGCCGACGGTTTTGATTTCGTCTAATTTTCCGGTTAACGCTTTGGTGTGGTCCGGAACTTTTTTATCGATCGAAGTTGAATCATATGGATCATAACCACAGATCACGTTCATGATGATGGCGGTGTCAGTTACGTCCTTTGCCAATGGTCCGATTTGATCCAGTGATGATGCAAAGGCTACCAATCCGTATCTGGAAACTCGGCCGTAAGTTGGTTTCATCCCGACGACGCCGCAAAATGACGCCGGCTGCCGGATTGATCCGCCGGTATCTGAACCGAGTGCAAAAGGCGCTTCGTCGGCGGCAACGGCGGCGGCCGATCCACCCGAAGATCCTCCGGGGACGGTTTTTAGATTCCAGGGGTTGTGGGTGGGGAAGAAGGCCGAGTTTTCACAGGAAGAACCCATGGCAAATTCGTCCATGTTGAGTTTTCCAAGAATGATGGCGCCGTCATCTTCCAGTTCGGTGACAGCGGTGGCGTTATAGGGTGGAATATAATTTGCTAAAATTTTTGATGCGCAGGTAGTTTTTACTCCTTCGGTACACATGTTATCTTTAATGGCGACCGGAATTCCTTCGAGTGGACCGATTTCTTTTGCATCTGCAATTCTTTTATCGACTTTTTGTGCTTCTATAAGTGCGGCGGCTTTAGTTAACGTGAGATAAGCTTTAACTTTGTCATCCACCTGTTCAATGCGCTCGTAAATTGCGGTAACTAACTCAACCGAGCTAACTTTTTTGGTTTTCATCAGTTGATGTAATTCGTGAACAGTTTTTGTGTAAAGCTTATCGCTCATTTTTACTCCAGCATCTTCGGAACTCTAAAGGTTGTTTCCTGGGTTTGTGGTCCATTAGCTAAAATATCGGCAGTGTTGCGACAGGGCTTAGCTTCGTCTTCTCTGAATACATTTTGCATCGGAATCGAGTGAGAGGTAGGTGGAACCTTATCGGTATCCAGCTGATTGATTTGTTCCGCGTATTTTAAAATATCGTTGAGCTGCTGGGTGAGCTTTTCTTTTTCTTCTTCGGAAAGTCCGAGTCTAGCTAGTTTTGCAACGTGTTCAACGTCTTTTTTAGAGATAGTCATAACCGAGATTATATAGGATTTTGCTAAGAGGATAAAGGGCGTAACTATAGTTGCAAGTTCGCGACTGCCTCTAAGCTATAATCTGCCGAGGGTTTTTGCTTTGGGTGGAAATAGGCGGCGGCGCCGATCATCGCGGCGTTGTCGGTACATAGTGCGAGAGGCGGAATAATTGCCTTTATCTTTTCTTTTTTACAACGCTCTTGAATTTTTTCGCGCAAGCTTGAGTTAGCCGAAACCCCTCCGGCTAAAACTAAGGTTTTTCGTTTTTTTTGTTTTACCGCAACGATTGCTTTTTCAACTAATACATCAACGACAGCTTCCTGAAAAGAAGCGGCAATATCCGGAATTTCTTTTTTGCTTGGTTTATGTCCTAGTTTATTAACATAATTTACCACTGCGGTTTTAATTCCCGAGAAACTAAAATCTAAACCTTGTTTGAGCATCCCGCGTGGAAAATCGATGGCTTTTGGATTTCCGACTCTAGCGGTTTTATCAATAATTGGTCCGCCCGGATATCCTAAACCAATAAAACGTGCCACTTTATCAAAAGCTTCGCCGGCGGCGTCATCTCTAGTGCGTCCCAATACTTTATATTTCCCATGGCCCTGAACATCTACTAGCATGGTGTGTCCACCCGAAACCATCAGGCATATAAATGGAAAAGTAAATTTTTGCCCGCCGATAAAGGCGGCATAAATGTGTCCTTCTAAATGATTGACCGGGATCAGCGGAATTTTTAAAGAGTAGGAGATGGCTTTGGCGGCGCAAACCCCAACTAAAAGCGATCCGACTAAGCCGGGCCCGTAGGTTACGGCTACCGCGTCAATTTTTTTAAAAGATAGTTTAGCTTTTTTTAGTGCTTCGTGGATAACTGCGTTAACGATTTCGGCATGTTTGCGGGATGCAATTTCAGGAACGACGCCGCCGTACTTTTTATGAAATTCAACTTGCGATGAAACCACGTTGGATAAGACCGTTTTTCCATTTTTTACAATGGCGGCGGAAGTTTCGTCACAGGAAGTTTCAATAGCGAGGATGTTCATGGATTAATCCTGCCCCGCAAACCGATCCCCGCGAATTTGAATTAATTTCCAGACATTAGTAGATCCGGATTGTTCTTTGCGCAGTAAAATTTGGCTTTTCCCGTTAAATACCGCTCCGCTTTTTTCTTTGCGAAAGGCAAAGGACACCACTACTTCATCATCTTCGTTGTTTACATCAATATTGGAAGGGTAAATATTGATTTGAATGTTTTCGCTGGCCTTGAATTCGTTGTCTAGTTCTTTTTCGAAGGCAGATTTTCCGTCAGCGAAATCATCTGAAATTAGCCCCATGCATTTTCCCAGGTCTTCCATATTATATGCGGCGCGGAAGTCTTTTAACCAGAGCGCAACTTCCTGCGGGGTAGAATATTTGGCATATTTAATGGTGATCATGTTGAGATCGTCAAAGTAGGAACTGCTGCCGGTCGAATCTTTGGCCCGCGCCGAGAAAACATATTCATGATTATTTTTGGGCGTAAAAGAAAACTCCCACTGGTCGGTGCCTTTCGCGTTTTGATAAGATTGCCCTTCGTCTAAGGTTACTTCAACCACATCAATGATTCCTATATCGGTTTTAGCTTCGCCGGAAATGTAAACCATCCCGTTCCAGAGATCGCGTTCGGCAAATTTAACCACAAAATCAATGTCGTCCAGTTTTTTATCCAGTATATATACATTGAAAACCTGGGGATCGCCGGTCATTTCTAAATCTTCGGTAAAATCGATCAGGTCTTCGTCTTCCGCAAATGCTCCGGCGGCGGGTGCCAGGCAGAGAGTAAAGATTAATATACTATATATGATGATTTTTAACATAGTAAGCTATTCGAATTTTACCAAAAATACGGGGCGGGGTGTATAATAATTATTGAAATGGATAAGCTTACTAAGTTAAAAAAACTTCTCAAAGATATGCAAAGTGTAGTGGTGGCGTACTCGGGAGGCCTGGACAGCACATTTTTGCTTTCGGTGGCATTTGAAGTGCTGGGCGCTGACAATGTTTTGGCAGTGAATGCCTGGTCAGAAACCTATCCCTCTTCGGAAGCTTCCGCGGCCAAAGAAATTGCCGAAAAAATCGGCGCAAAATTTGCGGTAATCGATTCGGGAGAACTCGAAAACGAACTGTTTGTGCAAAACAATAAAGATCGTTGTTATCATTGTAAAAAAGAACTGTTTTCCAGACTTAAAGAGGTAGCCGAAAAACATGGTTTGAAGCAGGTCGTCGACGGTTCCAATAAAGATGACGAAAAAGATTATCGACCCGGCAGCCGCGCCGCGGAAGAGCTGGGAATACTCAGCCCGCTGCAAGAAGTAGGCATCACCAAAAACGAAATCCGAAAATTTTCGAAAGAACGCAATTTACCTACCTGGGATAAACCATCCTTTGCCTGTTTAGCTTCGCGTTTTCCGTATGGAACTAAAATCACTAAAGAAATTTTATCTCGATTAGATCAGGGTGAAGCTTTTTTGCGTACCCTTGGTTTTAAGCAAGTCCGCGCCCGCCATCACGGTAATATGGTAAGGATTGAAGTTGAAGATATAGATATTCCGCGTCTAGTTGTAGAACGCACCAAAATCGTCAAGAAATTTGGTAAGCTTGGCTACACCTATGTTACCGTCGACCTCATTGGCTATCGCACTGGCAGTATGAATGAGGAGTTAGCAGAAGAAACCTACCAATAAGTACTCTTGTTTAACACCAGATAAAAACAAACGCCCATTAGTACTGTCCACACAAAAGCATATTGCCAGCGAAATGCTTGTAGCTCTTCGATAACCTTGTCCGTTTCAACGTCGTAAGGATAAATTTCTAGTTCTTTTATATTGTTGTTTAGCTTTAAAACGGTTAATTGGCGGATGGGGGTAGGGGTGGTGCCGTTAAGTAAATTGGGAATTATTATTACTGCCGGATTATCTTCACTGCCGCTGACTAAAAGTCGGCCCTTAACTTCGAGTTTGCTTTTTCCGCCGGTAAATTTTACCTGAGTACCGGGTTTTACCCTAACTTCATTTTTTTCGACGATTACGGTTTCGTCAGTAATTGAAACTTCTTTTTCCCATTCCACGGTTTTTGCCGAAACTTCGTAGGTGAAGGGCAAAAGCGCCATACATATAATTAATATTTGAGCAATGTGCTTAATCATCTTTACCTCGATTGAATTGCATAATAGATACTTCCGAAAAGTAAACCCCACAAAGCCAGATACTGCCACCTGAAAACCGAAAACTCGTCTCTGATTTTTTCGGTGTTGATTTCTTTGGGGGCGATTTTAATCGTATTGATATTTGAATTAAGCGGAACCTTAATTGCGGATAATCCGTAAGGAGTGGGATCAATGATGATGGCCTCATTTTCCTCACCGTTGGCAATTAAATTGCCTTTTACGATAATTTTCCATTCGTTGGGAGTAAAATTGTCATCTTCGTAATCATAAACGCATTTAATATTGGTGCCGGGCATAATGATGAGCGTTGATCCTGCCGGAACGATAACGTCGCTTGCTAATTCAACTTCTCCGGACCAGATGGTTTCTAAACAATTTAAAACCAGGGGAGATGCGCCTAAGGCCGGAATTTCTAAAAGTAAACAGATAATTATAAATAAACTAATTTTTTTGATCATTAACGCGCCTCTAACATGATAAACATACTGGCAAATAAGAATGACCAGAGTATAGCATACTGCACTCTGAAAACTGAAAATTCGTCTTTTAATATTTTAGTGTCAATTAGATAGGGTTTTACTTCGGTAACGGCGACTTCCTGGGTTAACGTTAGGGTAGGGGCAATAAAATTTACGCGGTTCTCATCTTGTCCTTGAATATCCACTGTACCATAAGAAATAATTCTTTTACCGTTGGTGATGACCTTCGTTCCGGGAGAAATAGTTAAGGTTAGTCCTTCGGGAACGGTGACATCTTCAGATAATTTAATTTTTCCCGACCAGACTTCATTTTGGCTTAAGGTTTTAGCAAAAACCCCTTGGCTGAGTAAAACTATTGATAATAATATGGCAATAATTTTTAACATATCATCTATACCTAGTTAACCAGTTGTAATAAAGTGCTGCAAATAAATAACAACCAAAGATTACATAACGATTTCTAAACATGGTAAATTCTTCGATTTCTTCTTTAAGTACTAATTTTTGGGGGACCACGATCAGTTTTTGGGTATTAGCCGAAAAATTGATTTTGGGTGGGGGTGCGATAATGATGGGGTTATCGATTGATCCTTCCAAAACCAGTGGTTGGTTATAGCTTTCGGCGGTGATTAAAGTAATATTACTGCCGGCAAAAAAGCCAAACGCTGACGGTGCGGTCAGGCAGATGATTAATATCGTAGCTATTATTTTAAAAGTAAACGCTGGATGCAATATATGGTCCTCGCATAGAAATATTTTCACTTAAACGCAAATCTTTGTAGCCTAAAACAATATTAAAGTCGCCGTAGTCGCGATTGAAGTAAGTTAACCATCCCGCTTCCCATCCCCACGCCGTGGGCCCCACCACTTTTCCGTAAAATCCAAGCAGCGGAGAAAAACTGTGTTCCCACTGCATCTTGGCGTTTAGTTTTGCCAGACTAAATGAAACGTTAGTGGCTTTATTGATTATATTGTCGTACGAAAGCAGGGTGGTGCCGATGCCAAAGTATGAAGAGGGTGAATATTCGGTATTATAAAGTGCGGAAATTTCGTTAAAGTTCATTTTGGTGGTTGAAATTTCACCAACCCCGCCGCGAAATTCTAAATTCCAGCGTTCATACAAGTTACCGTTGCAGATGATTCCGCAACTAACTAAATTGGCGCTGACGTTGGCTAGGTTGCTGGAAAAATAAAAATATTCGGGGCCGATGGTGAAGTTGTAATCAAAAGGTCGGGCCATTACCGGAGTGCAGAAAAGTGCTAAAAATAGAGCGATGGCGAGAATCTTCATTACCGAAAAAGTTTATCTTGTGGGGCAGGGGATGTCAAGGAAAGCACAATTATAAATTATATGGTAAAATTTCCTTGGAGGTGTCTCATGTTTAAAAAAATTAACGATGATATTAAAGCCGCCATGAAAGCTAAGGATACGCTGCGTTTAGAAACGCTGCGCATGATGAAATCAAAAATTCTATTAGTTAATGCCCGCGGAGATCTCCCCGAAGCCGAACTTATTAAAATTGTCACTAAATATGGTAAAGCCCTGAAGGAAGAAGCGGAAGAAGCCGAAAAAGTAGGCCGCCAGGAAACTGCGGATAAGGCCAAACTAGAATTAATAATTTTAAATGAATATCTTCCGAAGCAGCTTAGTGAAGAAGAAATCAAAAACGCAGTCAAAAAAGCCATCCAGGACGTGGGTGCATCCGGAATGAAGGATATGGGTAAGGTGATGAAGGAAGTATTGGAAAAAAATCCGGGAGTGGATGGAAAGATAGTAAGCCAGCAGGTTCGCGAGCTCCTCAAATGAACTTGACAAGATTAGTCAAGTATATTATTATGCCCCGGTATGAAATTATCTACTAAAGCACGCTATGCAGTTACCGCCATGTTTGACCTGGCCCATAACTCCAAGGATGGAAGTCCGGTGTCCATTTCACAGATTTCTGCCAGACAGGGCATCACGATTGATTACCTCGAACAGATATTAAACAAATTGAGAAGGGCAGAGCTGGTGGAGAGTGTGCGGGGGCCGGCCGGCGGTTATCTTCTAGCCAAAAAACCCCAGAAAATTAAAATTGGAGATATCGTGCGGGCGACCGAAGGCCCGATTGCCCTGGTGGATTGCATTACCGACAAAAGTTTATGCGGAAAAAGCGGCTGTTGTTCAACCCGGGGGCTCTGGAACAAGCTCAGTCGCAAAGTATCCGATCTTTTAGATTCAACAACACTAAAAGATATCTGTGAGGAGTTATAAATGAAAAGAATTTATATGGACTATGCGGCTACTACACCAACCCACGAAGAAGTAGTAGCGGCCATGCAGCCTTATTACAATAATATTTTCGGAAATCCTTCCAGTTTGCATTTCTTTGGAAGGGAAGCGCGCAAAGCAGTGGATGAAGCCAGGCTTAAAGTTGCCAATTTTTTGAATGCCAAGCCCGAAGAAATTGTTTTTACTTCCGGCGGCACCGAAGCGGATAATTTTGCATTAAAGGGAATTGCTTTTACTAATCGCGAGCGCGGCAACCATGTAATTACGACTAAAATTGAACATCACGCCGTACTCGAATCAGCCCAGTTTCTTGAAACGCAAGGATTTGAGGTTACCTATCTGGATGTTGATACCAACGGCTTAGTTAATCCGGAAGACGTTAAAAATGCGCTAACACCGCAAACAACTTTAGTGTCCGTGATGCATGCCAATAATGAAGTTGGAACGATTCAACCGATCGAAGAAATCGCAAAGATTATTACAGATTTTAATCACGAACATTCCAGATCTGTATATTTCCATACCGATGCAGTTCAAACTGCCGGAGCTTTAAATATCGATGTTCAAAAGTTAGGCGTGGGCTTGTTATCAATTTCAGCTCATAAGTTTTATGGTCCCAAAGGGGTGGGTGCGCTCTTTATTAAAAAGGGAACCCGCATTAAACCGTTTATGCACGGTGGCGGCCAGGAAAGAAGGCGCCGGGGTTCAACCGAAAACGTTCCCGGAATTATGGGTTTTGGCAAAGCGGTAGAAATTGTGATGAAAGAACGCGAAAATTGGGTCAAGCATCTTGAGCCGCTGCGTAATAAATTAATTGAAGGGATCTTAAATATTATTCCGGATAGCATGCTTAACGGCCATCCGCAAAAAAGATTACCTAATAATATAAATGTAACCATCAAATATGTGGAAGGCGAATCGATGCTGCTTAATTTGGATTTAGAAGGGATCGCCTGTTCTACCGGATCGGCTTGCAGTTCTGGTTCGCTTGAACCATCGCATGTTTTGCGAGCGTTGGGCCGAACCCACAGCGAGTCACACGGCTCATTGCGATTTACTTTAGGCCGACACTCAACTAAAGAAGACGTTGCCGATGTCTTAGGAGTTTTACCTAAGATAGTTACGCGGCTGAGAGAAATGTCGCCGTTGTATAAGAAAAAATAGGAGAAAAAAATGGAACCGTATACCGATAAAGTGGTTGAACATTTTAAAAATCCACGCAACGTGGGAGAAATTGAAGATGCCGATGGCATTGGGCATATCGGCAGTGAAGTTTGTGGGGATATTATGGATTTATATATTAAGGTTAAGAACAATGTTCTGGTGGATGTTAAATACAAAACCTATGGTTGTGGGGCGGCGATTGCTTCCGGTTCAATGCTGACCGAATTAATTAAAGGAAAAACCATTGACGATGTTCTGAAGGTAACTAATAAACGTGTAGTTGAGGCCTTGGGTGGACTTCCCGGACCCAAAGTACACTGTTCGGTCTTAGCTGAAGATGCATTAAAATCTGCGCTGAATGATTATTATCTAAAGACAACTGGAAAGGGGTTACCCGGTTTTAAACCTCGAAGCGAACACTCCCATGACGAAAAATAAAGTTTTAGTAGCGATGTCCGGCGGTGTTGATTCTTCGGTTGCCGCTGCACTTTTAAAAGAGCAAGGCTATGAAGTGTACGGGGCAACGATGCAAATCTGGCCGGAAGATGCCGCTCCTAAAAACGAAAAAGAAGCCGGTCGCAGTTGTTGTTCGCTGGAAGCAGTTGAAGATGCCCGCCGCGTATGTCATCAGCTGGATATTCCTCACTATGTTTTTAACTTTAAAGAGTATTTTGAAGAAAAAGTTATCCAAAATTTTTGTGAAGAGTATAAAAATGCACGGACTCCCAATCCATGTGTTAGATGTAATAAATATGTAAAGTTTGAAAAGTTTTTGTCGCGGGCGAAAGAACTCGGAATGGATTATATTGCTACCGGCCATTACGCGCGCATCGAGAAAAACGGATCAGCCTACAAACTCAAAAAAGCGAAGGATGACAGCAAAGATCAATCCTATGCTTTATACATGATGGATCAAAACATTCTTTCAAAAACACTTTTCCCCAATGCCGGATTAACCAAAAAGCAAATTCGCGAGCTGGCACAAAAGTTTAATCTCCATATTCATGAAAAATTAGACAGCCAGGAAATTTGTTTCATCACTGACAATGATTTTGAGCGTTTTTTAAAAGAAAGAATGCCCGAGTTAGATAACCCGGGACCGATTAAAACCCTGGACGGGACTTTTGTTGGTACCCACCGCGGCATTGCTTTTTATACTCTGGGGCAGAGGCGGGGATTGAACGTCGCAGTTGGTTATCCGGTCTATGTAGTAAAGATCGATAAAGATGCCAATACTATATATATAGGCGACGAAAAGTCAGTTTTAAAAGACGAACTGATCGCCGATGATTTTATTTTCATTTCAGGCCAAGTGCCAAAAGATAAAATTATGGGCCGTGCCAAAATCCGCTATAACACCCCCGAAGATGATGCCACTCTCGAATATTTGGGCGAAGGGAAATCCCGCATCAAGTTTGACCGACCGCAAGCGGCGATCACGCCAGGTCAATATGCAGTTTTTTATGTAGGGGATGAGGTTGTGGGTGGGGGAGTAATCTGCTGATTTTCTGAAATTTTCTGCTATTTTGGTCGATATATATATAGGAACAAAGGAGAAAGCCAATGAGCTTCAAATTATCTGGAATAGCTTCAGCCTTAATAAGAAGAACTTCGCGGCAAAACACAATTGCTCCTCATAAGTTAATTGATTTTCGAAGAAATAGAAGGTTTACGCTTTGGGGCAGAGAGAATCGTGGCCATCTAGCAAAAATCCAAGTTAAAAGATGTAATCCGAAGATTGCTCATCTGCGCGTAGATCATCACGATAATCCACATTTATGGAATCCTGATAATTTCAGTGTGGTTCCAATGTCTCACGGCGTAAGACATGAATTTGGGGAGTATATTTTTGGTGAAAGAATTATCCTGGCAGCCTTTGATGAAGTTGGAAAAGTGCAGGGTGCGATTGCCTTTGATATTCATCCTCATCATGGACGACCATATATAGAAGCTAGGCACCTTTATTCGGCTCCCTGGAATACACGGGGAGATAACTACGATAGAGATGTGGCCCTGTCTGGCATTGGTAAAGTTTTAATTTACGAAGCCCTCAGAATGTTTTTTAGTTATCATCCCGACATTACTTCTGGTAAAGTCATGACCTTGCGTGCCTCGGATAATGCTTTTAAGTTTTACGAAAGAATCGGAATGAAAGCCGATCCTCATTATTATTATGAATATGAATTTTCTGCTGCCCGAGCTCGGGCCTTTATGGGCTTGATTGAATCCAATGTCTCCTCAGATGCACAAGTTGCCTAGTCTATGATATAATTTTCCCCGTTATGTCAATTGTAGTTCACAAATACGGCGGAACCTCAGTTGGAACCCCCGATAAAATTAAAAATGTAGCCCGACACGTGGCTAACGTTAAAGCGCAGGGTAATGACGTGGTCGTAATTGTTTCGGCCATGGGACACACCACCGATGAGCTGATCAATTTAATGCACCAAATTACTAAAAACCCTGATCACCGCGAATACGACATGTTAATTTCCACCGGCGAGCAGGTTTCGGCTTCACTTTTAGCCATGGCCTTGATCGATATTGGCTGCCCAGCCGTTTCTTTAACCGGCGGACAAGCTGGCGTAGTAACCGAAGATATCTATAAAAAAGCACGCATTAAACATATTAAGCTGGACCGCATAAAAAAGGAATTTAAAGAAGGTAAAGTTGTAGTTATCACCGGTTTTCAGGGCATCGATAGCAAAGGGGATATTATTACCATTGGCAGAGGCGGATCCGATACTTCTGCGGTAGCGGTGGCGGCCGCACTAAATGCCGATGTGTGTGATATTTATACAGATGTGGATGGTGTATATACTACCGATCCGCGCATTGTTCCCGAAGCTAAACGATTAGATACTATTTCTTATGACGAAATGCTGGAGCTAGCCAGTTTAGGCGCGCAGGTTTTACATCCGCGTTCAGTCGAATGCGCAAAACACTATGGAATTCCGATTCACCTAAGGGCCAGTTTTGATTTTGCCCGAACCGGAACCATGGTTAAAGATACGAAATAAAAGAGGTGTCGAAATGGAGAAAAAAAACGTAATAACCGGAGTGGCGCTCGATTCAAATGTCGCCAAAGTGGGACTGTTAAAAGTTCCGGATCAACCGGGAATCGCCGCTAAGCTTTTTGGTGCTTTATCTAGAGAAAACATTAACGTCGATATGATTATTCAGGCGGTTCATTCTCAAGCACTGGCGGCAGACATGGCGTTTACTACTTCAAAGACTGACGGGAAAAAAGCTGAAGAAATTGCTAAAAGAATCGCCCAGGAACTGGGCGCCGAAGGCACCATTTATGATGATAAGGTGGCTAAGGTTTCGATCGTTGGAGTGGGCATGATCAGTCAACCCGGAGTTGCCGCACGCATGTTTGAAGCGCTGGCGGAAGAAAAAATTAATATTCAGATGATCAGTACTTCAGAGATAAAAATTTCTTGTGTCGTATCGGCCGATCAAGGCAAAAAAGCGGTTAAGGTTATCCATAAAAAGTTTGATTTATAATTAATATGCATTTTATTGTTGTTTTACTTTTAGTAATTATTAGCTACCTCATTGGTTCGATTCCCTTTGGATATTTACTCACCAAGTTTTTTAAAGGTAAAGATGTTCGCACTAAAGGCACCGGCAATATTGGCGCTTCCAATACTTTGTTAGTCGGCGGCAAAAGAGCGGGATTTTTGACTTTGTTTTTAGATATGTTAAAAGGCACGGTCGCGGTGCTTTTAGCCTTAACCTATGGCAGAACGGATATGGCAGTCATTCTATGTGGTTTGGCGGTGGTAATCGGACACGACTTTCCGATCTTTTTAAAATTTAAAGGAGGGAAGGGGATTGCGCCTACCGGAGGAGCTATGTTTGCAGTAGATCCGGTGATTACCGTAATTTGTTTGCTTTGCTATGCCTTGGTTTTAGTTATTACCCGCTATGTAATTTTAAGCACGTTGATTGTGCTGGCATTGTTACCGGTACTTTTGTGGATGGCTTCTTTTAGTTTCGATTATATCTTATTTGGGTTTTTGCTGTTTCTTTTAGCGCTTTATACGCATCGGGCGGATATTAAAAGGTTTCTGTCCGGAGAAGAAGTTACCATCGATAAATCCCGCGTGAAGTATACGAAAGAATTCGACTAAGCTACAATATTTTTTTATTTTTTAATCTTTCGATGTGAGTTCCTTTCCAGTAAATTTTCCCGCATTTTTCACAACGTGAAAAGTCCTGGTAAAACTCGTAAGCTTTGGAAGGAATCTGATCTTGATAGTCTTCTTTTTTGATTTTAGTTAGCGGTGAATTACAAAGTGTGCAGCGCGTTAACGCCATTTCAGTATTTAAGTTATAGGCTTGAGTTACTTGTTGCAACTGTTCTTCCGGATTAGTGGATAAAACGTGCAGTGTTTTGGCGCTCGCATTTTTTGCTAAAGCGGTATCGCGAGTTAACAGGATGCGGTCTTCTTTGATGGCTAGCTCAACTAATTCTGGGTCAGATAGCTTGGTTTCATAAACGGTATCGTATCCCAGCATTCTGAGCCGCCGTGACAGTTTTCCGAGCATGTTATCAACTAAGAACTTCATAGGGCCATTGTAGTGCGGCTGGCTTGGCAGTGTCAATTAATGTTATAATTTATTTTCTCGGAGCGTGGCCCAGTCCTGACTAGCGTCAGGATCCCACAACAATATATATAGTATTGAGGTGGGACTTATCTAAGGCGCTGGGCTCGTGATTTGCGTTTTGCTTACGCATTATTGATATTTATATGGTTCGGAGCGTGGCCCAGTCCCGACTAACGTCGGGATCCCGCAACAATATATATGAAATAGAGGCGGGACTTGTCTAAGGCAATAGTATATGTTTTGCGTTGAGCTTACGCATTATTTTAGTTGTTTGAATCGGAGCGTGGCCCAGCTTGGTCTAAGGCGCTACCTTGGGGTGGTAGAGATCGTGGGTTCGAATCCCGCCGCTCCGATTCAAACACTACTTAAAGTGCCAACGCAAAACCTGCACTAGGGGTGGTAGAGAATCGTGGGCGAGGAATTTATGTCTTTACCATAATTTGTATAATAGTGCGAAGCAAGGCAGAAATTACGAGAAGAATCCCGCCGCTCCGAACCATATATGATACTAATGTAAAAACGCAAATCCCTCGCTTGGGGTGGTAGAGATAGTGGGCGAGGAATTGTAGTGCTCCCCATTTTTCAAGCCCCCACTAAGAGAGAAACATGGCTGTCCTTAAACTCCATCTCAAACCGATCCGGCGCCTTGTATCCTAAAGCCGAGTGCAAATATTGCCCATTGTAATAAT
>JAHJIW010000001.1 GCA_018823125.1 Candidatus Margulisiibacteriota bacterium
TAAAGCCTCCTCATCGCTGTTTGCACCTAATCTTGTTCTTATTTTAGCAAAGTTATAATATTGGCGTGTAACATGTGTTTAATACGTTAACTTGGGGAGGTGATAGTTAGACGTAATCTTTTTCGGTGTTAAGAGATTAAAAGGAGGAACAAATGAAAGTATTATTAACAGTATTTTTAAGTTTAATGTTATTGGCTTCTGTTGCATCTGCTGAATTGTTAGTTACCGCACTACCTTTAGGCCAAGGAAGTCTTGGGGTTTTAGGTGCTGGGATACAAGATTCTAATTGGGCGGCAAATAACAGTGGATGGACTTTAACTACCATTGGAGGATACGTAGGTTATGGAGTATTAGATCAGCTTGACCTTTTAGTTACTCTAGGTTCTGCTAATGCCGGTGGCCTGCCAGCTGGTATTTCTGCGAGTGGTACAGCATATGGTGCGTTATTAAAATATACTGTAGTACAAGAAGGAAAAGATTTTCCAGTTTCAGTAGCCGTTGGTGCTGGTTATAAGTTTTTAGCGATGACTTTTGCTGGAACTTCCGCAAATGGAAACCAGGCTGTAGTAGCACTTGGACTCAGTAAGATTTTTGCGCCTTTTGTTCCATATCTTGGAGCCACCTATCGTGGTACTGCATATAATAATGCAGCTTCATCTACTCAATTTGACATAACTGCAGGAAGTGCAATTGCCTGGTCTCAACAAGGAGCAGTTTATGTAGAATACACTTCTCAATCCATCACTCCAAATGGTGGAACTGGATATACCAGTGGCCAAATTGCAGCAGGAGTTGGATATAAGATAATGTAATTTTCCGTTTCTGTAGCTAGATTCAGGGGAGCCCTCAAAAAATTTTTGAGGGCTCTTCTTTTTTATATTAAAAATAATTTAATAATTTCCGTGACATATTTAATATACTGATTTATAATAAATTTGAAAATTAAAATTAAAAGTAGAAGGAAGTTAAAATAGATGTTAGAAAGTTTGGTTCCCAAGAGAGTATTTTTAACCAAAGGAGTAGGGCGGCATAAAGAAAAGTTAGTTTCTTTTGAGATGGCGCTCCGTGACGCAGGTATCCAGGCCTTAAATTATGTTCAGGTCAGTTCAATTTTCCCTCCGGGTGCAAAGTTAATTTCAAAGGAAGAAGGACAAAAACTTCTTAAGCCAGGTGAGATTGCTTTTATTGTTATGAGCCGTAATGACACCGATGAACCCCACCGTTTGATTTCGGCTTCAGTTGGGCTGGCGCTTCCGGCAGATAAAGATACTTACGGATATTTAAGCGAACATCATGCGCATGGTTTAACCGATGAAGAATGTGGTGATTACGCCGAAGATATTGCAGCTCAAATGCTGGCCACAACTTTAGGCGTTTCGTTTGATGAGGATACCAGTTGGGACGAACGTCAGGAATTTTGGAAACTCTCCGATGAAATTGTTAAAACCAAAAATATTACCCAAAGCGCTATTGGCCAGCGTAATATGTGGACCACGGTAATTTCCGCTGGCGTTTTAGTTTTAGATCACGAAATTACCAAGAATGACAATAATAGTATCGGCAACAAATAACCTCACGGCCCCATCGTCTAACGGTTAGGACACGACCCTCTCAAGGTTGAAATAGGGGTTCGATTCCCCTTGGGGCTAATATATTTCAAAGTAGTTTGCCACGCAAAACGCTTCTCGCAAATTTCGGTATCCCTAAGGAACCCTCCGAAATTTGCTCGTCAAAATCCCCACCGAGGTTTTTCGCTCTTCTCGCGACTTTCGTTTTGCTTCGCATTATTCTATTAGTTAAGGTATAAACAAAAGATTGCTCGCTCATGAATGTTTGATTAGGCAAACCACTTGAAAAACGACAAGACATCTTAAAGAGCAGGCTGATGTCTGAGAAGTGAGATTCCCCTTGGGGGTAATTTAGAGATTCGAAATTCGAGAATTATATTTTTTCTTCGGTTTCTGTTATTTCAATTGTAATATCTTTATGTATTTTAGAATTCCGACCAAAAATATTTAACTCTCCACTTTGTATTTTTTCTAAGCAATTTTGACAAAGCATTTCATTTCTACGCGATTTACCATCTTTAGACTGTAATTCACATAACTTTACTTCTTTATTTTCCTTGCCACAATTAAAACATTTGTTACCCATACAAAACACCTCCCGATATTTGCTTTTCCTAAATAGTATACGCCAACTTCATGACAATTCCCCTTGGGGATAGTCAATGGAATATTTTCGAACAATATTGAAATCTAGAAAATATTAAATACTGCAAGTAGTTGTCCAATAACACCAATAATTATTAGAAAATTAGCAAAATAACCTATATATTTGCGAAAATCGTATACCCATTCAGGTTTTCCTGCTAATACTACTGCTCCTTCGTATGGGGGGATAAAAATTGCATTAATCAAAACGCCAATGGATAAAATAATAATACTCCATGCTTGCCAAATGCTTATTATGTTTCACCTCCTTTTCCTTAGATTATACGTCGCAGTATTTAAAAATATTATTAAATTGGAAATTTGGTCAGACAAGCTAAATTCCAGGAATATTATATTTACGTCTTGCATTCTCAATTATTTCGTATAGAGTTCTTAACTCTGCTTTCGAAATCGTTTTCTTCCCGCTCAAGTACTTTATTTCATAAGAATCTTTGTTTGTCGTTAGTCTAATACTGCATATTTTTTCTTCTTGTTGGATGTTTTCAGCTCTGTCTTTTCCAATAATAGTATCTATTGATCTGGTTTTTAAAAGTTCATCATTTGATTCTGTAGATGGATTAATTATGTGCTCGTAATCCCCCCAAACTCTTGTCCCGTCATTAAAAATAATTCTAAGTACGTGTCCTTCATTTAGTAGTGTATATGCTTCTTTAATTGCCATATTTCACCTCCAATTTTAGATTATACACCTTTCAGCCCCTCCCAAAACTGAAATTTCCCACCCGTTTTGCCGATAATTATATAGAAGATGTTTACTATCAAAGGAAAAACTGCATATAAACGAACTTTTGTGGCATTTGATGCTACTTCGCGCCGCAGGTGTGCACCCTTGATACGGGAAGCCGTTTTTCGATCCCGCGATCTTACGGTTCGGGCGCAAAAGAAAATTGATTTAGAGTTTCCGATTGAGCTTACGCCGATTTTGCGAGAGTTCCCGGGGCTAATAACCAATGGTTCACGCGGTAAGCCGCTTTGGATGTTTCGTTTGCGTGAAGAGCTTCTTTTTGTGTCACCGCCGCAGTTTCATGGAAGCGTGAGTAGACTATTGGCTAGCGTTGTTCCGGGGGTAACTTGGGTGGATATTAGTAAAATGAGAAGCAATATTAACTATATCGAGGCCATAGATGAAGTATCTGTTTGCCATTATCCAATTGATAATCGTGACCTTACTTTATGGCAAGCGACCGATCTGATTTCGACGACCCGTGGACGTCAACCGCTATCGTTAACCGTAAAATTTTGTGGTCGACAGATTACCGGGGAGCTTGATTTTTGGGATGGAGCAAATAAGCATAAAGCATTACTGGGTTTATGCGGTAACAGTGCGCATATTCCTTTGCCAATTAAACCTGAAAATTTTCATCAGATGAGGTTTGCTTCACGTGGCGACATCTTTGATAACTTTTATGTTTTAAATCCAGATTTATTGAGGCAGATTAGCCCTTAACTACTTCTTCGCTCTTACAATATCCTTAATTTTCATCAATGTTACCAGGGTGCTGCGTTCGTGTTCAGCTAATTTCATGCGGATATATTTTGAGGTTGATTCCAGTTCGGGGATTAAAATATATTCGAGGGCGTTTACTCTTCTTTTTATTTCAATAATCGCCAGCGCGATTTTCTCAATGGCGTGACCGATGTTGGCAATCTTAATAAATTGGGGCAGGAATTGATAAAATTCCTGTAAAGCCAAATATAATTCTGCCGGAACGTCGGTATCCGAAAAAGGAAAAGTAAGTTTTTCTTCGAACTTTTCTAATTCGTAATCGGTAACTTTTACTCCCATAATGTTGATGCGGTTAGCAACCAGCAGGAGGGGGGTAATATCAAAAGTAGTTATTTTCCCTAAGACACGGGAAGGGGTGAGGGCCGAAGCGATCACTAATTTGTTAAATAGGGCGTGCATGGTTTTATCGGCTTCGTCTTTTAAGCTGTGGTAGTCTTTAATCAGCTTTAAAAAGCGCTGAATCAGGCCGTCGAGCTTATCTTTTAAGAGTTTATGGCCGCGTTTAGCCAAAGCCGTGCGCACCTTTAGCTTCATCAATTCCATGCGGGTTGGGCTGACGTTTAACTTCATTTACTTTCCTTTGGCATATATTTATCGATTTCTGATTGTTTTACTCGTTTTAGTTCTTCTCTGGGTAGTTGCGCTAGCAGTTTCCAGCCTAGATCCAGGGTTTCAAAAACAGTGCGGTTATCGGACACGCCCTGGCGGATGTATTGATCTTCAAATTCGTCGGCAAATCTTAAAAATTGTTTATCGACATCGTTTAAGGCGCCTTCGCCTAATACCACCATTAATTCTCTAACGTCGCGGCCGCGGGCATAAGCCGCAAAAAGCTGGTTAGATAAATCGGAATGGTCT
Source organism: Candidatus Margulisiibacteriota bacterium (assembly GCA_018823125.1). Classification (GTDB taxonomy): domain Bacteria; phylum Margulisbacteria; class WOR-1; order JAHJIW01; family JAHJIW01; genus JAHJIW01. Next base: position 4,600 of record JAHJIW010000001.1, read on the forward strand.
TCGCGGGTCTTATGGGCCCCGATTCCTTTATCTTTAAGACGGGAAAGCGAGGGCATAACGTCCATCGGAGGATAAATTCCTTTGCGATGGAGTTCGCGGGATAAAATTAACTGACCTTCGGTAATATATCCGGTTAAGTCGGGAATGGGGTGGGTTTTGTCGTCTTCGGGCATGGTTAAAATTGGGATGGTCGTGATCGATCCTTTTTTGCCTTTAATTCTTCCGGCTCTTTCATACAACATTGCCAGATCGGTATATAAATATCCGGGATAACCGCGGCGTCCGGGAACTTCTTTACGGGCGGCCGAAACTTCGCGTAAACTTTCACAATAATTGGTCATGTCGGTTAAAATAACTAAAACGTGGGTATCTTTTTCAAAAGCTAAAAATTCGGCACAGGTAAGGGCTACGCGCGGGGTAGCGATACGCTCAATCGCCGGATCGGATGCTAAGTTGATAAATAAAACGGCATTTTCGATGGCGCCGGTTTCCCTGAAGCTTTCCATAAAAAATTCGGCTTCTTCAAAAGTAATTCCCATGGCGGCAAAAACTACGGCAAAAGATTCACCTTTTTTTAAAACCGTAGCCTGATGGGCGATTTGAGCGGCCAGTTGCGAGTGCGGTAGTCCCGCGCCGGAAAATATGGGCAATTTTTGTCCACGACTGAGAGTGTTTAAACCGTCAATGGAGGAAATTCCGGTTTGAATAAAATCATTCGGATAATCTCTGGCGTAGGGGTTAATCGGTTCACCGTTAATATCTAAGCTTTTTTCGGGGAGAATATCCGGAGCGCCGTCGATTGGTTTTCCTAATCCGTTAAAGACGCGGCCCATCATTTCTTTAGCGACCGGAATCTCTAAGCTTTTACCTTTAAAGCGGATTTTGGTCAGTCCGATGTCTAAACCTTCGGTTCCTTCAAAAACCTGAATCAGTGCGGTGTCGGTGGATATTTCTAAAACCTTTCCGGAGCGTAATTTTCCGCTGGGCATTTCGATTTCGACCAGTTCGTCGTATTTGACCCCTTCTACCTGGTTGACTAAAATCAGCGGCCCGCTGATTTCGGTAACGGATCGATATTCTTTTTGCATGGTTTTACCTCGTTTCTTTATAAACTCTTAAATTCGGATTTAATTTGTTCTTCCAGCTCTTTTATTCTGGCCTCGACTTCGTCTTCGGGAATAAATCTGGCTTTAGCAATCAGCTGTCGGCTTCGAATTTTTTCGATGGAACTTAATTCTTTGCCTTCGGAGAGCGCCTTTTTGGCCAGACTATGGAAGAATAAAATGGTTTTTAACAGCAGATATTGTTTGGATAAAGTTGAATATTGGTCGACCGGATCGAAAGCGCTTTGGTATAAAAAGTCTTCGCGGATTGATTTAGTGGTGAGCATAATTAATTGGTCGTGCTCAGAAAGTGATTCCAGACCGACCAACCTTACGATTTCTTCCAATTCGGATTCGCGCTGTAAAAGCTGCATGGTTTCAATTCTTAAACCTTCAAATTCGGGGGAAACCTTCTCCTTTAAATATTTTTTGATGTTGTTTAAGTACAGTGAATAACTGAGTAACCAGTTAATTGCGGGGAAGTGACGTTTGTGCGCCAGTTTATAATCGAGGCCCCAAAAAACTTTTACTACGCGCAGGGTGTTTTGTACCACTGGTTCGGATAAGTCACCGCCGGGAGGGGAGACGGATCCGATAATTGAAAGCGAACCTTTGCGTTCTTCGCTGGCCTGGCAGAGACCAATGCCGGATCTTTCATAAAATTCAGCGAGTCGGGTACCCAGATAGGCTGGATAGCCTTCTTCACCGGGCATTTCTTCTAAGCGGCCAGACATTTCACGCAAGGCTTCGGCCCAGCGGGAGGTTGAGTCGGCCATTAACGCTACGTTATAGCCCATATCCCGGTAATATTCGGCGATGGTAGCGCCGGTATAAACCGAAGCTTCGCGGGCCGCAATCGGCATGTTTGAGGTGTTAGCAATCATGATGGTGCGTTCCATCAATGGCTTTCCGGATTTAGGATCCTTTAATTTTGGAAATTCTAACAGTACGTCGGTCATTTCGTTACCGCGTTCGCCGCAGCCGACAAAAACTACAATATCAACGTTGGCCCATTTTGCTAGCTGATGCTGAACTACAGTTTTTCCGCTACCGAAGGGTCCCGGGATACAAGCGGTACCGCCAATTCCAATCGTAAATAAAGTGTCAATGATGCGTTGCCCGGTAATTAATGGTTCACTGACTGCAATTTTGGATTTTAGCGGTCTTCTTTTTCTGACCGGAGATTTTTGGATCATATTAATTTTATGCAGTTGTTGAGCTCCCTGAATTTCGGCTACGGTTTCCTCGATGGTAAAATTGCCGGATTTAATATCTGTAATTTCACCCTCAACTTCTTCGGGAACCATAATTTTATGCACGATCAGGCTGGTTTCCTGAACGGTTCCTAGTATATCTCCGGTTTTAACTTTGTTTCCTTTTTGGGCGGTGGCTTTAAATTCCCATTTTTTCTTACGATCGAGGGCGGGAACTTCAATGCCTCTGCCAATAAATGCGCCGGATTCTTTTTCGATGGCGGCTAATGGTCGTTGAATTCCGTCAAAGATAGTGCCGAGCAGTCCCGGGGCTAGTTCCACCGAGAGGGGCAGACCGGTGGTTTCAACCGGGTCCTCCGGGCCTAATCCGGAAGTTTCTTCGTAAACCTGGATGGAGGCATCTTTTCCTCTGATTTCGATAATTTCTCCGATTAGTTTTTGCTCTCCAACGCGGACTACGTCAGCCATGCGCGCTCCGGGAATATTTTCGGCAATAATCAGCGGGCCGGAAACTTTAGTTATCTTTCCTTTTCCTTTATTCAAAATGATTCCTCCTTAATCCTACGTTTCAAAATTAAAGCCAATGGCTTGCTTAATCAGGCCGGCGGTAATTTCCCGGCTTAATCCCTTGGCTCCCGCCAGGGTGGGGGTGAGGGAAAGTGTTACATTTTTATCTTTTTGTAGTCTGGCAAAAGCTTCGGGTGATTCTTTAGCCAGGGTTTCGTCTAAAAAAACAATCCCATAATCACGGCTCTTGGCTATTTTTTCGGCTACCTCGCTAAATACGTGGGGAACTTCAGCTTCGAAGGCTGCCAGCCCTAATATTTTTAATGGTTTTACGATCTCTTTTGATCCGATAATAGCGATTTGGTTATACATACATTTCTCTCACGTGTTGATTGATCTCATGCTTGGGTATTTCATTTTTTTTGCATTTAAGCACCAATACGATATTGTTGGTTTCGTAAAGTTTAGCAAAATAAAAAGCAATCAAAGGTTCTACGCCAAAGGCAATGTATTTTGCCTTTTTAATTTCTTCCATGATTTGATCTTCGAGGAGCCTTTCGACTTCAAAATTAGGGGATTGATCGATTTTAAGTTTGGCAATTTTCAATTTGATTTGCGCGATCTTAATCAAAAGGGTGAGGTGGCTGGTTTGGGCGTATTTTAGTAATTTTTCCAGGTACCATAAGTCGGCCTGGGCATCAATTTTGGCTGAATCCGGATTTTTTTGTAACAGTTCGATTAATTCGTCGAGGTCTGAATATAATTTTTCCTGAGTTTTTAGAATGCTGTTTCTAATGTGGTTAGTTTCTTCCGGATAAACGTTGTAGAGCGCCTTTTTTGGCGGCTTGATTTTAGAGCGCTGAGCGTGAATGAATACCTTAACGTTATGAATTAAATATTGCATGAAAAGCATTCTGAGGGTTTCGTTTTGGGGAGCCAGCTGGTTTAATAAAGCGATGGTTTTTTCAATTTCAAAATGCATCAGCTCGTCCACCTCAAAGGCGGGCTGTAGTTTGGCCAGTGCCGGGCCGTAAATGGTTTCGTTTAAAAGCGAAAAAGCCGATTCAAAAGAAGGGGCCTCCGCCATGCGGGCAATAATTTCTTGGGGGACCAGGTGTCTTTCTAAGGCCCTGATCCTGCCGGTGGCATATGCAAATTTTGTTTTATCCTGCATCATGATTTAAAAAGTAATTTAATGATTTCGTCTTCCAGCGTTTTTCGGATCGTTTTAAAATAAGTGTCAAAAGAATAATCAAAATCAATCAATCCCTGCTTGGCGATAAATCCTCCGGAAATCGTCGGGGTAGGGTCGCTCCAGGTTATTTCCAGTTTGGCCGATTTCGCAGCTTCTTCGAGCGCTACTTTGGTATCTTTTTCATTAGCCTGACAAGGGATAATTTCGACTTTGCCTTTGAGCGGATTAGCCTTTAAGAGTTGTTTAATAATGGTTTTATATTCTTTGCCTGAAGTGGCGGTAAATTGTTTTTTTGCTTCTTCGTATACCTGGTTAATCAGATTGCGTTTAGTTGAAAGCAGCATGCTTTTGGATTTAAGCTTGGCGGGAATCAGCTCTTTTTTGATTAAAAGATCCACTTCTTTTCTGCTTTCGGTTTGAAAAGTTTTATCGAGGCCGTTTTTTTTCTGATTAAAAACGGCTGCAATTTCAGCTAAAACCTGGTTGGCTTCGCTGTTTTGCTTTTCAAGTTGCTGGTTAACTTTTTCTTTTATTTTAGCTTCCAGTTCTTTTATGCCCATCGGATTAACCTACTTGAATTCCGTTTAATAAAAGAATGGTTGCCAAAAGTCCCAGCACTGCGTAAGTTTCAACCATGGCGGCAAAGATAATGGCTTTACCGGTTTCTTCTTCTTTTTTAGCCACTAATCCGCAGCCGGCAGAAGCTACTCGCCCTTGATAAATTCCGGAAATAAATCCGGCGATGGCGATTGGCAGACAAGCAAATAATATTTGTAGCCCGACCTGCGGCGAAATCTGAATGGGAGTTGCTAAAAGATTTAATTTCATCATCACCCAAAAGCCCGCTAAGAATCCGTAAATACCTTGGGTTCCGGGAAGCGCCTGCAGCAGCAGGATCTTTCCGAATTTTTTGGGATCTTCGGTGATTACTCCGGATCCGGTTTCTCCGGCAATACCCACCCCGATGGCCGAACCCGAACCGGCCAGTCCAATTGCGAGCGCTGCACCTAAAATTGCTAAAGCTAAACCTATACCCATTTTTTTTCTCCTTTTTATGGAGCAATTAAGTTACTAAGCAACTAAGTAACTAAGTGGAAAAACTTAGTCGCTTAGTCGCAATTCGCTTAGTCGCTCAATTTAACATACTGCGTCTCTTTCGTGAAAGGTTTAAATTCCTTTCCACCTCCTTCTAAAAACTTTGAAAAGAATTCAACGTATTGCAACCTGGCAGAGTGGATAAAAGCCGACAAAGTGCTAACCGCCAGGTTGAAAGCGTGTCCGATAATTAAGATCACGATCATAATCAAAAAGCCGATGATCGGCGCACTGTCTTTGGTCATCAGTGCGATAATATTTACGACCATCGCAATCACCGTAGTGCCGAGGCCGATCGCGAGCAGCCTGGAATAAGAAAGAATATCCGAAACAAAACCAACCGTGCTGTAAAGACTTAAAAATCCGCCACCGATTTTCATCAGAATGTTTTTTTGTTTTCGACCTTGGGTAATAATGAGTGCAATCACCGCAGCTAAAGCCAGTTTTGAAGAAAGGCTGGCAGAAATAAAGGTAACTACTCCGGCTTGCGTTAATCCGAAAAGGATTACGGAAACGATGTAATAGATCCAGAGACCGTGATCTAAAATGCCGTCCATAAACTTTTTATCACGGAACTTCATTAACATACTTATCAATAAACCAAATAAAATTTGTACGACGCCCAGTGCTAAAGCAATGATCAGCATAATGAGCGGATCGCGCCGGGGATCAATCAGCTGGATTTTAGTCATTGCGTTATGGATGGGCTCCGGGAAAACGTATAATTCGATACCAAAAAATCCGCCCTGCAGGAATCCGATGATTGAAGTGACTACTCCTCCCCAGATTAAAAGATTGAGTAGGGAGGGGTTGGTTCCTTTGGGGATTTTTCTTTTTAGCCACAGCGAAACTAAAATTAAAGTGAGACCGTAGCCGGCATCTCCCAGGCACATCCCGAAAAATAAAATGAAAAAGACGCTCAGTAGTGGGGTGGGGTCCACTTCGGATGATTTAGGCAGTCCGTATATTCTGGTAAGGACCTCAAAAGGTTTGAGGAACGATGCGTTTTCGATTAAGACCGGTACTTCTTCGTCAGGTTTAATTTCAATTTTATAAATGGCGTGATTGGGACTGGTTTTTGAGATGATTTTGTCTAGTTTTGGAATTAAACTTTCTTTTATAAAACCGGTCAAAACAAAAGTATAAGCAGTTTGCATGGCTTTATGTGCAGCAGATACTCTTTCGCGGTGGCAGTTAACGAAATCGTAAGCGCACATCAACTGAAATTTATGCACGGCCAGTTTTTGGATTTCGGCGACGGCGGCGGCTACTTCGGATTGGGAGAGCTTAACCTGGCTTTTTAAGCTTTCGATCTCTTTTGAAATTTCTTTTTGGGTGGAAGGCAGCTCAATAAAATCAAAGCCTTCTTTAATCAGGGCTTTTTGAGTTTCAGCGTGTTCTTCCTTGGGACCGGCTACAATTATAAAATAATCATTTTTGTTTTGATTGACGATTTCAATAGAGAGGCTGGGGGAGATAGCGGCGAGCGAGCTTTTAAGTTTTTCAAATAAATGTTTGAAGATTTTTCCGGAAAAAAAGAAAAAATATTCGGATTCGTGTAGTTTTTTAGTGGGAAAGGGCAGGCTTTTCCAGGGTTCCAGTGCTAAAAGGTCGGCCCCAATCTTAGCTTCGGCGGCGGTGGCATGAGCAATATAAGTTTCATGGTTTTTACAGGCCTCGATAATTTCTCCATAATTAAATTTATGAAATCCGTTCCATAAATCTTCTTCGGTGGCGGGTGATTTAGTAGAAACAAAATTTTCCAGAAAAGATTTTTTAAGGGGAGCATAGGCTTCGAGCAGTCGAATGGCCTGTTTGAGTTCGCCGAGCTTGCTTTCGTGTTTGATATCGACCGCTTCTTTTTGAATTTCGGTTTCTTCGATTTGCAGGACCCCAAACTTCTGCAGGGCCGCCAAGATTTTATCTTTTTCCTCTATTAAGGCAATTAATTTTATTTTTGCGAGTTTGGCTATGGGCATAGAAGTTCTTTAGCTTTTTGGGAGATTAGCTTTGCTAATTCTTTAACTTTTTGGGCGGATTCGGCTTGTAATTGATTTGCCTCTCGTTCAGCATTGGACAGGATATTTTGGACCTCTTTTTTATTGATAATGGTTTGCTGCTGAAGGCTTTCCTCTTTTTTGGCGGCGAGCCCGGCTTTGAAACTGGTGAGGTTTTTTTCTACGTCGGTGCGGGCGTTTTTGATTTTTAAATGGTTTTTGGTCTCATTATGTTTGATTTCGGTTTTGGCTTGATCTTCGGAACTAAGAATTTGAGCTATAAAGTCTTGATTTTGCATTTTATCCCCTCAAATTTAATCGATTCAGTTTATCACTTAAGTGAGGCTTTTGGCAAGTTAGTAGCAATCCTAAAAACCCTGTGTTAAAATTGAAAAAACTTAAGGCAGGTTTACTTAGTGCTGGTATTTTTTTTAATCTTTGCAGTGGCTTTACTAACGACCATAGTTTTTACTCCTTTGGCTTCAAAATTAGCCCACATTTTTGGAGCAATTGATCACCCCAACGAGCGCAAAATCCATGCAAACGATATACCCCGGATGGGTGGTTTTTCAATTTTTATCGGATTTATTTTTGCCGCGGGGGTTGCCATCGCCTGTAATCTTTTAGGAATCCTGCATTTTGATCTGGTTCTTTTTTCGGCGATCGTGGCAGCGGCGTTTATTATTTTAGGGCTCGGGATCGCCGATGACATCTGGGATATTCGGCCTGAGGTGAAATTAGTTTGCCAAATAATTGCGGCGTCCCTGGTGATATCTTTCGGAGCTTCGATCGACTTCATTTCTAATCCATTTAATGGACTCGTTTATCTTTCGGCGTTTGCTTTTCCGATCACTCTTTTTTGGATTGTGGGGATCACCAATTCAATTAACTTACTGGACGGGTTGGACGGACTGGCGGCCGGGGTGGTGGGGATTTCATCGGCGGCCTTGTTTTTTGTTTCATTAATTAAGGGCCAATCCGAAGTGGCGTCGGTGATCCTTTTAGTTTTGTCCGGAGTTTCCTTTGGATTTTTGTTTTTTAATTTTAATCCGGCTTCGATTTTTCTGGGTGATTCGGGAAGTTATCTGCTGGGCTTTTTGCTCGCGGTAGCTTCGGTCATCGGCGCCCTCAAAAGCACCTTATTCGTGGTCTTTATTATTCCAATATTAATTTTGGCAGTTCCAATTTTAGATACGGCGTTAGCCATTCTGCGTCGGATCTTTTTAAGAAAGCATATTTTTCAGGCCGACGGCGAACATATCCATCATCGCCTGCTGGCGGCCGGATTTTCTCACCGTGGAGCCGTGCTTGCGATATATATTTGTTGTATAATTCTTAGCTTGATAGCGTTAGTTTTGATAACGGTGTTATAGTTTTAATCAGGAGGAACCATGTTTCCGAAACTTAGGATCATGTTTGTTTTTGGAACCCGTCCGGAAGCGGTGAAGATGGCACCCATTATTAAAGAAGTAGAAAAATTTCCGGATATGTTGGAATCAATTGTAGTGGTTACCGGCCAGCACCGACAGATGCTGGACCAGGTACTCGAAACCTTTGATATTAAGCCGGATTATGATTTATGCATTATGGAGGAGTCGCAGTCTATTTCGCAGATTGTGGCCCGTTGTTTAAATGGTTTAGAAGGCATAATTTTACGCGAGCATCCCGATATCGTGCTGGTACAGGGCGACACCTCTACTGCTTTTTCGGCAGCCCTTTCTGCTTTTTATCATAAAAAAACCTTAGGGCACGTTGAAGCGGGCCTCCGCACCGGCGATAAATTTGAACCGTATCCCGAAGAAATGAATCGTCGCCTTACTTCTAATCTAACTGATTTGCACTTTGCTCCCACTAAAATGGCCGTACAAAATTTACGCTCCGAAGGCTTTGCTAAAAATCATATTTATTTAACCGGCAATCCGGTCATTGACGCGATTAAAATGGTGGTAGATAAACCGTATGATCTCAGCAAGATGGTTAAAGGGATTGATAAAAATAAAAAAATGATTTTAGTTACTGTTCATCGCCGCGAAAGTTTTGGTGCTCCCATGCGTGATATCTGTGAAGCCATTAAGGAAATTTCCCTTTCGTATATTGATCAGGTTCAATTTGTGCTTCCCCAGCATAAAAATCCTACCGTACGCGAAACGGTTAGCGAGATTTTAGGGGATTTAAATAATGTTGTACTTTGCGAACCGCTGGATTATCTGCCATTTGTTAAATTAATGGATGCGGCCTATTTTATCCTAACTGATTCGGGAGGCATCCAGGAAGAAGCGCCGCTGATCGGCAAACCGGTTTTAGTAATCAGAGAAAAAACGGAAAGGCCCGAAGCCATTATGGCCGGCACCTCAAAATTAGTGGGCGTAAAAAAAGATAACATCATTAATGAAATTAAACTTTTATTAGATAAACCAGCGCATTATGAAAAAATGTCAAAAGCATCCAATCCTTATGGCGACGGGAAAGCTTCCGAGCGCATCGTGGGGGCGGTTATGCATCATTTTGGATTTACCGATAAGCGTCCGGAGGAATTTTCTTGAAGAGATTAGTAATTAAAGGCGGAAAGAAGCTTACCGGAGAAGTAGCCGTTTCGGGATCAAAAAATGCCGCGCTCCCGATACTCGCGGCTACCATTTTACTTAACGGTGAATCCACCATTTCTAATATTCCGAATTTGTTAGACGTCATTACTATTTTGCGGGTTTTAAAAAGTTTAGGGATTCGCGCCGAATATCATGCCGGAGGAAAGGTGAAGATTTGGAATACCGGGTCAGTTAAGCATGTGGCCCCTTACGAATTAGTAACCAAAATGCGGGCTTCGTTTTTTGTGATTGGACCCATTTTAGCGCGCAAAGGTTTAGCCAAGGTCCCGCTGCCGGGAGGATGTGCCATTGGATCCCGCCCGGTAAATATACATATTAAAGGATTAGAGCAATTAGGCGCTTCCGTTCGGATGGAACATGGGTTTGTGATTGTTACGGCAAACCAGCTGCAAGGCAAGCGCATTTATCTTGATTTTCCCAGTGTCGGAGCGACCGAAACCATTATTATGGCGGCTACTTTTGCCAAAGGAAAAACCATTATCGAAAATGTGGCGCGCGAACCCGAAATTATTGATCTGGCCAACTTTTTAAATAAGGCGGGGGCTAAGGTGAGTGGGGCCGGAACCGAAGTGATTGAAGTTGAAGGGGTGGAGTCCTTACATGGTATTGACTATGAAATTATACCGGATCGAGTCGAGGCCGGAACGTTAATGATTGCCGCGGCCATTACCGGTGGCGAAGTAAAAGTAAAAAAAGCCATTCCAAAACACGTTGAAGCGCTGACTAGAAAATTGCAGGATATTGGAGTATCGGTAAAGGTTGATCAAGACAGTATTTTAGTTAAAGGCAATGGGAAGTTAAAGGCAACCGACGTAAAAACTCTTCCGTATCCTGGCTTTCCCACTGATATTCAACCACAGTTGTCTTCACTGCTGGCGGTCAGTAAAGGAACCTCGGTGGTTACCGAAACCATTTTTGAAAACCGCTTTATGCACGTGCCGGAGCTAAAACGCATGGGAGCGGATATTAAAATTGAAGGCAAGAGCATGATTATTCATGGGGTAGAAAAATTATCCGGAGCCCAGGTTAGAGTTTCGGATCTTAGAGCCGGTGCCGCATTAGTTTTGGCAGGTTTAGCGGCCGAAGGGGAGACCGAAATCGATGATATTGATCGGCACCTGATCCGCGGTTACGAAAATTTAGTTGAAAAGATTCAATCTCTGGGAGGAGATATTTTTGCCCCTACCAAAAAACCCGCTTTGCCTAATAATTCTTAAGGAAGATTTTTCTTTGCCCGAAAAGATAGCTCAAGCGCTACAGTCTCAAGCGCGCCGACTTTTATCCAGGGAAAAAGCCAAGGGAAAAATTAACCTGGTTTTTGTGGATAAAAATAAAATGCAGCGCTTAAATCATCAATTCAGGAAAATTAATAAGGTAACCGACGTTTTATCATTTGAAAGCGATGAAAGAAACTTTTTAGGTGAAATAATTATTTGCGTTGAGCAGGCTCAAAAGCAAGCCCGGCAGTATAAGGTTGCTTTCGGCAATGAATGTAAGCGCTTATTAACGCACGGTATGCTACATTTAGCGGGGTATGATCACCTCAAGGCTAAAGGTCGCAAGCTGATGCGCCAAAAGGAAGAATTTTATGCCTAAAAAATTAGCCAAAAGTTTTAGCCACGCTTTTTCGGGAGTGCATTACATGATTACTACCCAGCGCAACATGTGTATTCATATTATTATCGGAATTATTGTGGCGGCGCTTTCCATTCTTTTGGGATTATCATTAATTGAGTATGCGTTAGTTGTTTTTGCCATTTTTTTGGTTTTGATTGTAGAAATGTTAAATACTTCCATTGAGGAAGCCATTAACTTACTATATAAAAAGCATAACCTGCATGCTAAGTTGGCCAAGGATATCTCTGCGGCGGCTACCTTATTTGCCGGGATTTGTGCTATAATTGTCGGCTGTTTGGTGCTAATTCCCAAGCTGATTATATTATTTCGGTAGGTGTTATGAATTTTTCAATAGATTTTTTACTGCTTGTGGTATTAATATTACTTTCCGGATTCATGTCCGCTTCTGAAACCGCCCTCACCACCGTCTCCCGCATCAAAATCAGAAAATTAGTTGATCAAAAAGTAAGTGGAGCCAAAGCCATCCAGGTTTTAAGAGAATCCCCTGCTAAAATGTTATCTACCATCTTAATTGCAAATAATCTGGTAAATATTTGGGCTTCTGTTTTGGCGGCTTCAATTGTAATCAGATATTTCGAGGGAAGAGGCTGGGCAAACCTAAGTTTTGCGGTAGGCATTGCCACGGGGTTCATGACTTTCTTTCTTTTGGTTTTTGGTGAAATTACTCCTAAAACTATTGCGATTCGCAGAGCACAAAAGGTAGCTTTGTTGGTATCCGGTCCAATCTTGGTGTTGCAGTGGATATTACAGCCGGTTGCCTGGTTGTTAACCTCTATTTGCAGGCCGTTGGTTTATAGTTTGGGGGGCAGAGCTCCGGAAAAAGGTCCAATCTTGACCGAAGACGAAATAAAAATGATTTTATCGGTTGGGCAAAAAGAAGGGGTGATTGAGGAAGGCGAACGCCGCATGATTAGTTCGATTTTTGAATTTGGCGATACCACGGTCAGAGAGGTTATGACGCCCAGGCCGGACGTGCACTGCGTAGAAAAAGGTGCCGGAATTGAAAAAGCAATCGAAGTGGTGAAAAAAGAAGGCCATTCCCGGATTCCGGTATACGAAGGAAATTTAGATAATGTGGTGGGCTTGATCTTTGCCAAAGATTTGCTGGGAGCAGAAAAAGATCGCGAACTAAAAGATTATATGAGGCCGGTAATATTTATCCCGGAATCTAAGAAGATTGATGACTTGCTGCATCAGATGCAGGCGGCACGAACCCACATGGCGATTGCGGTAGATGAATTTGGCACCACCTCCGGAATCGTGACCCTGGAAGATTTAATCGAAGAAATTGTCGGAGAAATTCATGACGAGTTTGAAAAGGGTGAAAAGGATTACGAAAAACTTGGTAAATCAATTTATCTGGTTAAGGGATCCACCACTATTTCAGACTTAAATGATTTAATGGGAATTTCCTTGCCGGAAAAAGAAAAAGAATATGATACAATTGGCGGGTTTGTTTTTGGTGAACTAGGAAAAGTTCCGGCGGTGGGGGATATAGTGCGTTTTGAAGACGTATTAATTAGTGTAGAAAGAGTTCATCGCAGAAGAATTACTTTGGTAAAGGTAACCAAGGGCGGGGCGGACGCAGATGAATCACGTTACGTGGGAGGCTAGAAAATAAATGACTCAAGAAGCAGTATATAAAAAGCCAACTAAGTATATTTTTATTACCGGCGGAGTAGTTTCATCCTTGGGTAAAGGAATTACCGCTGCTTCATTAGGTCGTTTACTAAAAAGTCGCGGGATTAAAGTTTCAATTCAAAAGCTAGACCCATATATTAATGTAGATCCGGGTACCATGAATCCGTATCAACATGGTGAAGTCTATGTAACCGAAGACGGAGCCGAAACCGATTTGGATTTGGGTCACTACGAAAGATTTATCGATGTTAATTTAGGGAAGGAAAATAATGTAACTACCGGTATGGTTTACTGGTCGGTTATTACCAAAGAACGTCGCGGCGATTATTTGGGTGGAACCGTACAGGTTGTTCCCCATATTACCAATGAAATCAAGGAAAGAATCAGACGCGTGGGTCAAAATGAGCATTTTGACATAGTTATTTGTGAAATTGGGGGAACCGTCGGTGATATCGAAGGTCTACCATTTTTAGAGGCGGTCCGACAATTTAGTAAAGAAGTTGGGCACGATAACTGTATTCATATTCACTTAACCCTAGTTCCGTTTTTAGGAACTACCGGTGAGTTTAAAACCAAACCCACGCAGCACAGCGTTAAGGAACTGCGCGGGATTGGTATTCATCCGGAAATAATTATTTGCAGATCCAGAGAATCACTTACTCCTGAATTGAAAGATAAAATTTCACTCTTTTGTGATACTTCAAAAGAAGCGGTGATTGGTTTGGTGGATGTGCCTTCAATTTATGAAGTACCTTTAGCCTTAGAAAAAGAAAACTTAGCGGAAATCGTACTTAAATTTCTTAAAATCCCGGCTAAAAAGATGAACCTGGAAGAATGGCAGAAAATGACCGAAGAAATGAATAATGCCGAACGAGTAGTAAACATTGCGATTGTTGGTAAGTATACTCAATTATCAGATTCGTATTTAAGTATTATTGAGTCTCTAAAACACGGCGGTATTCAAAATAATGCACGCGTTAACATTGTTTGGATTAATTCTGAACAGCTTGAGGAAGAAAAAGATATGGAACCATTTTTCAGGGATGTGCACGGGGTAGTGGTCCCCGGAGGATTTGGGCCTAGAGGAATCGAAGGAAAAATAAAAGCTATCCATTATGCCAGAGCTAATAATATTCCATTTTTGGGATTATGCTTAGGAATGCATTGTGCGGTGATTGAATTTGCTAGAAATGTTTTAGGGTTTAAGGGTGCCAACAGTACCGAGTTTAATGAGCACACCAAATACCCGGTCATTGACCTGTTACTGGAACAAAAAAAGATAAAAGACAAGGGTGGGACCATGCGTTTAGGAGCCTATCCTTGTAAGATCAAGAAAAACACCTTGCTGCACGAAGCTTATAAAAAAGATTTAGTGAACGAGCGCCATCGCCATCGTTTTGAGTTTAATAACAAATACCGGGATGAATTTGTTGCCAAAGGAATGGGGTTAAGCGGAATTTATACCGAAGGAAATTTAGTGGAAGTTGTTGAAGTAATAAATCATCCCTGGTTTTTAGCTACTCAATTCCATCCGGAATTTAAATCCAGGCCCAATCGACCACATCCGCTCTTTAAGAGTTTTGTCCAGGCGGCGACTTTGAGGCTGGAAGAGCAAGAAAAATTATTTTAGGCGGATCACTGCCGCAAATTCTATTCAGAATAGTTAAATCTAGGTTAAAAACTTAATTGAAAACCCGACAGTATTATGTTATAAACTTAGATGTAAATGATCAAGCGAATCAAAGTTATTCTTTTTGTTTTGTTTCTGCTGGGAGTAATGCTGCCTGCTTTTGCCGCTATTAATAATTGGACCTTTACCACCGCTTCAAATTACACTTATGATTCAGATAAAATTGAGGTTTCTGGGGGAGCCGCACAATTAAAAAGCGTATTTTTTGATCCAAGCTGGCAATATAAAAGAGCGATCACGGTTTATAACACCACTAACTATAATGACCTCAGCGAATATCAGATCGAAATTAATATTGATAGCTCGGATACCACTTTTTGGGCAAACGTAAAGTCAGACGGGGGAGACATAAGATTTACGGATGCAGACGGAACGACTTTGCTGGATTATTATATAGATTCTTTTGATTACGCGGGGCAAAGCACACGCATTTGGGTAAAAGTACCAACCATTAATGCCGCATCTACTCATGCTATATATATGTTTTATGGCAATGCGGTTGCAACTTCAACTAGTAGCATTGAAGCTACGTTTAGTTATTCAGATCTAAGAACTGTAGGTTATGTTGTAAGCTCAATTGTAGCGGCCAGTAACCTGGATGTAATAAGTTTAGCGGATGGCAATCAAATTTATAATGGAACCCAAATATTAAGTTTAAATGATCAGCAAACCGGGGCTTTTCCTGCAAGTCAACTTTCACAAGGAACTGCTATTCAAGCCCAAAAGCTTTTTTTTGGGGATTGCGACGCAAATACTACCGACACGATTACCCCGATTAGTTTTGCGGGAACCGAATTCTATTACTATTGCTATCGAAATGCCGATTATTTTCCGATGGTTTCTCCCTTTGGAACGGCAAATGTCACAATATATGAAAATGGGACTCCGGTGTGGAGTGGAACCGTGGATGAATCTGGAACGGTAGTTAATCAAAATATTACAAATTATGAGACAGTAAGAGTATCTAGCGATATCCCAATTTTGGTCCAACATTACGCAGATACCTATGATGCCGCATCGTTTTATCCGACTAATGCTGGTTACTTATATGGAGTTCAATCGCGTTATTTGACGGTGGGATCTGGCCCAAACGGAGCCAGTGTGAGCTGGGTGAAAAGTGATGGCACTACTAGTAGTAGTGTTTTGTCCTCATACGGTGGATTTTATAATCAGGATAGCGGGTCTTCTCAAGGCACCGGAAAAGCCTGGCGCTTCTCGTCAAATTTCCCAATTGGTGTGCAAAATTTAGCGGATGGGGACGGCGGGGAATCAGTTACTTTTTTACCTTATAAAGAATTGGGAACAGTTTTCGGGTCAGCTAATCAGGTTGAATATATTGCCATTGCTGCCCCGGAACCAAATACCACTTGTAGTCTTTATGACAATACCGGAGCTTTGGTTTCGCAAGAGGTCGGGGGATCGAGAGACGACGTCAACAAAATTCTCTTTTCTGGTTTAAGTTTAACTGGGGGATGGAAGCTGGTGTCTGCCCAGCCGATTTTTGCTTATTACGAAAATCGTTCGAAAAGTGACGAAACTAATTTATGGTCTTATAAGCAAATGCGTCAGTTTACTTATCCGACCCCAACCGTTGAAGTAGGCACCGTAAATATCAGTTATCCAACCGATAATCCTACGGTTCAACCGATTGGTTCTACTTATCAGAATTTTACTAGTCTAACCACATTTGAAGAAACCGCTACCAAAAATGGGGGAGAGATTAAATATATTTTATCCAATGATGCTGGATCCAGCTGGCTTTACTGGAACAGTGGTAATGCGGCATGGGAAACCAGTGATGGAACTTATAATCAATCAAATACCGCTGCGGTAGCGCATGCTAATATTTTATCTTTTCCGGTAGGGAGTGGTCAGTTTTTATTTAAAGCCTTCTTGCATTCGAATGGATCTCAATTAGTGCAATTGGATAATATTTCGTTAGGCTATGGAATTTCGCCTGGGGTCAGCGAAGTTGTACATTTAACTGCGCAGCCCAATGCCGGATCAACTACCGTATCGCTCAAAGCTTCTTTTGACGAAGCCTTTCCGGATCAAAATAACTTTTTTGTAGCGCTTAACGGGGGAGAATATGGGTTGGCAACAGTGGGGCAAAGTAATACTGCTGATCCAGCCACCCAGGAAACCCAGGCGGGAGCTACTTTAGATGGTAATGATTATATAAGCAAGATTAAATGTGTATCTACTAATGATTTTAGCACGGTGATTACTAACGAAAGTACTTCTCCGCACATTGCTTATAAATACGCAAAACCTTATACTCCAGCGGCGCCAACGATTAGTAGCCCAACTAGCACCACGGTTAATATTGCGGTGCAAAAGAATGCAAGTGAAGTATCGGGCTTAGAGTATGCGATTTACGAAGTTTCACAAAATAAATATGTGCAAAGTGATGGTGCTTTAGGGTTTGTTGCGGCGTGGGCCACACGGGAAGCCTGGGGTACGGTGACGGTCACTGGTTTAGCTCCCCCGGTTACAAATTATGCTTTTAAAACCAAGTCGCGCAATTCTTCGGACGTTGCAAATCAAGACACTTCACAAAGTGAATTGAGTAACGGCGCAACTGCCGAGGCCGAAGCCGGGGCTCCGCAAATAACATCGCGTTCGCCGTCAGATAAAGCTTCTAACGTTGGAACAGAAGAAGTGATTTCCATTGAGTTTAATCGGGATATGAGTTTTAATTCGGTTGAGAATGCGTTTTATCTGATAGCTACTTATGATAATTTAGGTAATAGTTTAACGGTAACGACCGAAAGCGGACTGTTATTATGGACTGATAACCGAACGGTTTCGTTTGAAGGTATTCAGGCTTTTAATCAGGGATATACTTATCAACTGACAATTTCTAAAGAAGCGCAGGATTATGCGGGGACCTCTATGGATGCTTCAGATACCTGGTCCTTCCGTATCATTTTGAATCATGCCGTTCAAAATGATCTATATAGTTTTGATCGCATGGCCCGGATTGCTCTGCCGGCGTCCGCACTGGCCAGAGACGGATGGATTACTTTTAATCGCGATCCAATTAATAATCCAACCGTGGTAGATCCTAATGCCATACTTTTAGCCAATGGAAAGATAGCGGCCGAAGGTGATCCCTTTTATTATCCGATAACTACCTCGATAACCGAATTTAATGCATATGACAGTACCGGGGCGCGGGTAACCAGTAATTTCACTGCTCCGATAACCCTTTATTTATACTACACGGATGCCGATGATGATGGTACGGTGGACGGTACTTCGCCGGCTTTAAATGAAGATGGAATACAGATTTACCGCTTGGATGAAACCAATAGCTTGTGGGTAAGGGTTCCGGGAGCCACGGTTAATACAACTTTAAATTATGTATCCATTCCGGTTGAACATTTATCAGTTTATACCTTAATGGCGGCGCCGGTTACTAATCTTTCCAATGCCTATGCTTATCCGGTTCCTTTTATCCCAAATGACGGGCATACGCAGATCACATTTACAAACCTGGCCTCACAGTGTACCATTAGAATTTTCGATGTCAGTGGAGATTTGGTCGCGGTATTAAATGAAAATGATGGGGATGCGCAGTACAATTGGAACGTTACCAACGCTGCTGGATCAAATCTGGCATCGGGAGTATATTTTTATCATATCAAAAGTGCGGAGGATGACAAATCCGGAAAGATCATGGTGATCAGATGATTAAAAAAATATTGGTTTTAGTAATTTTGATATTATTTTTAGGGGCCGGTTCTGGGTTTGCAGCTACGGGTACGGTGGCCGGAAGCTTTTTAAAGATTGGGGTAGGCGGTCGTCCGGTAGCGATGGGAGAGGCCTATACCGCCCTGGCAGATGGAGTTGACGCGCCGTATTGGAATCCAGCGGGAATTGCTAACCAAGAAGTTTTAGAAGTGCTTTCGATGCATGCGGACTGGTTTCAGGATACTTCTTTTCAATATATTGGGTTTGTATTTCCTCCGGTAGACTGGGGAGTATTTGGGGTCAGTTACAGCATGCTGAACTATGGCGCCATTGCGGGCTACAGTGCCACCGGCAGCCGTGAAGCTGACGTAAATGCCGGAGACGCGGCCTTAAATGTAACCTGGGCTAAAGTTATTAACGATAAATTGTCATTAGGACTTAACGCAAAATTTATTTCTGAAACTTTAGCTTCTTACAGTGCTTCCACTTTCGCTTTTGACCTGGGGGCTTTGTACAATTTAAATCCGGATTTGATCCTGGGCTTAAATTTTCAAAACCAGGGCGGATCTTTAACTTTTATCTCTGAGGCAAATCCGTTACCCAATAAAATTGCACTGGGAATTGCGGCTAAACGATTTATTTTCAAACCACTAACGGTTACTGCTGATTTTAATTTGCCAAATGACAGTGATATGTATCTTAATGTTGGTAGTGAATATACTTTTAATGACTTTTTAATCCTTCGTTTGGGTTACGCGCGGTCTCGCTACCAGGGCGGGTTAGGGTTTAGAGCAAAATATTTTGCTCTGGATTATGCTTACGTTCCACACGAATATTTAGGGGCAACCCACCGCATCAGCTTAGCTTTGCAGTTTGGCATTACTACCGAAGACGAAATTAAAAAGCACTATGAACTGGGTACCGAATACTATAAAGAACAAAAGTATTTAGATGCGCTTTCTGAGTTTAAAGCCGTGCTGGAGCTGGATCCATTAAATAAAGACAGTCGTGACTATGTAGACCGCATTGTTGAAGAAATGCGCCAAAAAACCTTACTCGAAAAAGTTAAGGCCCTGCGGGAACAAAAAGCAAAGGCTCGTGAACTTTTAGATGAGGCGGTAATTGAATTTCAAAAGAAAAATTATGAAAAAGCTAAAGAATTAGTGGACCAATCGTTATATTATGCGCCGGATAATGAAAAGGCGCTGGAATTAAAAGAACGCTTGAAAAAAGTGTTAAAAATTGAAAAATAAAAGAAACGGGTGAAATTTATGAAAAGGGCAAACTTTAAAAAACTGATTCTGCTGGCCGGTATGATTATGGTTGGAATTGCAATTTTTATGCTTCCGGTTTTTGGATTTACTGCGGATGAGTATTTTGAATTTGCCTCCAGTAAGTATCTTAAAGGTGATATTAAGGGATCCATCCAGGACGTTAATCAAGCCTTAAAAATTAATCCTAAGCATGCCGGAGCGCTTGAGCTTAAAGCTTTACTTGAAGAAGAAGGAGCCCTGACGATCGAAGAAGAAAAACCAAAGGAAGTAACGCCGGCGCCCGCACCCGCACCCACGGTTATCGTAACCCCGGCAGCTCCCGCGCCCAAAAAAGCTGCAGAAGGTATCGAAGATGCGCATGCGTATTTTGTGCGCGGAGAAGAATACTTTAAGGCTGGGCTTTACGATAAAGCAGAAGAACATTTCATGAAAGTCTTGTCGATTATTCCTGGACATGCGGAAACACAAGACTATTTAAACCAGATTGCGCAGCAAAGAATTGCGGGGCCGGTTAAGATACCTGGTCCGCAAAGAGAACAATATTTCCGGTTACTGCTAATTATTTTTGTAATTATTGCAGTCTTAGCTTTCTTGGTCTTTGTCGTATTGAAATTTATTAATCGTTTTTGGCACGGGCATCATACTTATTGTATCGAATGTAAAACCCGCAACTCCAGGGATGCGGAATTTTGTAAAAAGTGCGGATCCCGCCTCCGTTTAGTTGAGATGACGGATGCCCAAAAAGCCTGGTTTGGTAAGTTTCACTGGCAGAAAAATCCATTCACTTTAAATATTATTCCAGAAACTTTGGCCGGGCATAAAAATGATATTGGGCTTTTAATTGAAAAACTAAGCACCTTGAGCGGCCACGTTTTAATATTGGGCGAGTTGGGTACCGGAAAAACCACACTATTGCAGTGGCTGGAAAGAAAGCTGAAAAGTCATTTCGAAACTATTTATGTTATCCGGCCGCCGCGCCGACCGGATGAATTAATCGATTTGATGTCGGCGACCATTAGCAAAAAGACTTCGCTCACGCGCAAATATTCCATTTATGAATTTCAGGATTTATGTAAAAATTATAAACGCGATATTTTACTGCTTTTGGACGAGGCCCACGAATTTTACGAGGAATTCGAGAAATTTTTAAGAACCTTGAGTGACTTGCCGAATGTTTATTTGATTTTAGCCGGTCTCCCGCAGTCCAGAGAAAAATTAAAACGCGAACTGCCGGCTCTTTTTGACCGGTTAGTAGATACCCTGCTTTTAGGATCCCTGACCCGTGAAGAAACCCAGGAATTAATCGTAAAAAGAATTACGCATGCGGGTGGAACTGGAGCAGGTCCTTTTACCGTTGCGGCAGTGGACATGGTTTACGAATTAAGCGGTGGCGTTCCGCGTGCAATCTTAAAAATCTGTGACTGGACGGTAACACGGGCGGTACGCTCCAATGCCGCTATCATTGACGAACCAAACGTTTCAGCTTATGCCGATGAAGTACCCGAACTAAAAGTAAAAGCTAAGGAAGAACCAAAAGAATCATCCAAACCGGAAACGGCGGGCTAAAGTTGATTTTTTAACTGCTTGGTAGGCTTTTTGGATCGGAATGCGGTGCTTTTTAGCGATCTGCTTATAATCTTCATATTCGGGAGCAATGGTAGTAAGTTTTTTCCCCAGATATCCCAGCTTTACTTTGGCTTTTCCATATTTGGTTTTAACTTTAACAATTTTTCGAGAAAGTTTTTCGCGCGGAACTAAGTAGATTCTGACGCCTAAACTCGTGGTTTGCTGAAAAAGTTCCTCCAGGACATTATCGCGATTTTCCGCGGAGCAGAGGATAGTTAAACTAGCTGCATATCGGTCTTTTTTCATTCTGATAGGAGTTATATAAGTATCGAGGGCTCCGGCTTTCATGATTTTAGCAATGATTCGGTCATAATTTTCAGGGTTCATGTCGTCGATATTAGTTTCAATTTGAAGGATGGCGTCTTTTTTAGTGGATAGCTGAGCTTCGCCGATAAAAACTCTGAGCGAATTGGGAAGATTGGGAAAAATTTTGGATCCAGCTCCGTAGCCGACCGATTTGGTTTTTAATCGTGGTAGATCACCAAAATCTTTAGCAATAGTAGTAATGATTGCCGCTCCGGTTGGGGTAACTAACTCCCCTTTAATTTTGGTTCCGTAAGTTGGAATGCCTTTTAAGAGCTCAGCGGTGGCGGGGGCGGGGTTAGAAAGGGTGCCATGGGCGTGCTTAATGGTTCCTATGCCGTGGGGCAAAGGTGAGGCGTAAACTGCTTCAATCCCTAGCTTTTCAATTGCGATTGCACATCCCACGATATCCAGGATGGCATCGGTAGCGCCCACTTCGTGAAAATGAATCTTTTTAATTGATACGCCATGCACTTTGGCTTCTGCGGCCGCTAGTTTCTTAAATATTTTGGAGCTGAGCGTTTTAACAAATTTGCTGAGCTTGCTTTTATTGATAAGGGATAAAATTTCATTTAAGTGACGATGTTTTTCATGGCCTTTAATTATTACGTCAAAGTAGGTGCCGTGAATTAATCCTCTTTTTACTTTTTTGATGATCAGGGAGTAATGGTTGAGTTTTAGTTTCTTTAATTCTTTTTTAAGGTAATTCAGATCCAGGCCGGCATCCAAAAAGGCGCCCAGAATCATATTGCCGGCGATTCCTGAGGAACAATCAAAATAGGCGATTTTATTTTCTTTTTTCATGAGTAAGATTAAGTATACTAAAAGCTACACAAGCTGCCCCAAAACCATTATCGATATTTACTACCGAAACACCGGGAGCGCAGCAGTTTAACATTGTCAGTAGGGGAGCAATGCCTTTAAAACTTGCCCCGTAACCAACTGAGGTTGGAACGGCAATGATGGGTTTACCCACTAAACCACCGATAACCGAAGCCAGTGCTCCTTCCATTCCAGCTACCACGATTATTACATCTGCGTCGTGCAGCGCTTTTATATGTTTTAATAATCGATGGATGCCGGCGACGCCTACGTCAAAGAGCTGTTTAACCTTTATTCCTAAAAAGTTAGCCGTGATGGCGGCTTCTTCTGCCACCGGAATGTCCGAAGTTCCAGCGGTGACGATTAAAAGATCACCTTTGAGCTTTTTGGGTTTAGTAGCCTGAATAGTAATGATTTTTGCGGTTTTGTTAAATTTTGCTTTTGCGATTGATTTTTTTACGGCTTTATATACTTTTTCCGAAGCGCGCGTGGCCAGTACGTTATGTTTCTTTTTTAGCATGCACCGGGCGATTTTTATGATTTGAGGGGCCGTTTTTCCTTCGCAGTAGATAACTTCCGGAAATCCTTTGCGCAGGTGCCGATGGTGATCGATCTTGGCAAAGCCGAGATCTTCGAAAGGTTGAATTTTTAGGTTTCGTTTAGTCATAAGTGATAGATATTATAACATGTCATCCGCTGATGATTACGCTGAATTGCGACAAGACTAGCGAGCTTCTTTAACCCGTTTCGCTAACTCTTCCATGCGGAGCTTAATCTTTTTCTCAAACCCGATATCTTTAGGCTCATAGTATTTTCGATTTTGGGAAAGATGTTCCTGAGGAACAAAACCGCCTTCATAATCATGCGCGTATTTATAACCTTTACCTTTGCCCATCTTTTCTTCACCTTTGTAAACGGCATTCATCAGGTGTTTGGGAACTTCTAAAGTAGGATTTTCTTTAACATCTTTTAGTGCACGATCAATCCCTACGTATGCGGCGTTACTTTTAGGTGCAGTGGCAATATATATGGCAGCTTGGGCGAGGGGGATGCGCGCTTCGGGTAATCCCACAAATTCAGCGACCTGCATAGCAGAATTGGCCACTACCAATGCCAATGGATCAGCATTGCCTACATCCTCGGCGGCACAGATAACAATGCGACGGGCGATAAAACGAGGATCTTCGCCGGCATAGATCATTTTAGCCATATAATATAGTGCGGCATCGGGATCCGATCCGCGCATTGATTTAATGAAAGCAGAGATGGTGTTGTAATGGCCTTCTCCTTTTTTATCATAAACTACGGCTTTCTTTTGAATTGATTCTTCTGCCACTTTAAGAGTGAAATGAATTACTCCCTTTTTAGGATGAGTAGAGAGGGCACCTAATTCCAAGGCCGAAAGTGCACGGCGCGCATCGCCATCGGATAATTTCGCTAAATGTTCCAGGGCATTGTCATCAATTTTTATTTTTTTATTCCCGAGTCCGCGTTCTTTATCATTTATTGCTCTGATGATTAGATCCTTTAAGTTATCAACAGATAACGGTTTTAATTCAAAGATATTTGAGCGAGATACCAGCGCCGAATTAACGTAAAAGAAAGGATTTTCGGTGGTGGCACCAATTAAAATCATATTTCCTTCTTCAACATCAGGGAGCAGGGCATCTTGTTGTAATTTATTAAATCGGTGAATTTCGTCTAGGAAAAGAATAGTTTTAGCCTTGTAATGTTTAATACGGTTTTTTGCTTCAAGACTAACTTTGCGGATGTCATCAACTTTAGCGATCGAAGCATTCATCCATTCAAAATATCCTTTAGTGGAATTAGCAATCACGCGTGCAATTACGGTTTTTCCGGTTCCCGGTGGCCCATACAAGATGACCGAAGATACTTTATCGGTTTCAATTAAACGCCTTAAGAGTTTGCCTTTTCCGATAATATCTTCTTGTCCCGCAATCTCATCGATGGTCCGGGGGGCCATGCGGTAGGGAAGCGGGGCGTTTTGGTCTTGATAGTCTTTTAGATTTGCGTCGAAGAGGTCCATATATTAATTATATCATGTGATGGAACCCAATCGCTTTTTTACTTGACAAATATACTCAGAGATTTATGATAGTATCAGCTTGGCAGTTTACGGAGGTGAAATAAAGCATAGTGCTGCTAAGTATATTCTGGAGAGCGTATTAAGGCAACAAGGCAACTTATTATGCTTTTTCAAGAAAATTCATTAAACTATGTAAAACAAGCTATGAAAAAAATAATTGCATTAGTTATCATGATGGGTTTAATGCTGTCTTTAACATCGGCAGTTTTTGCTGATCCGCAAGATCCAACGAATCCTGCTGAAGCAAAGATGAAGATCCCAGCCGTAAAGCAATACATCGCACAAAGAGAACAACAGTTAGCACAGGAAATGAGAAAACCTCCGGCTAAACGTTCGGCAAAGCGTATTGCAAATTTAAAGCAGATCATTGCACAACAAAAGCTACGATTAAAAAGATTAGAAAATATAGCCGCGGAAGGTGTGAAACCGCCGCCGCCGCCCCAGCCACAACCTACACCAGAAGCTGCAAAGCCCATGACGCCAAAAGAACCGGTGACTAAATTTGGCGGCAATATAAATTATATTGCAGGTGCGATGGGAATTGAAGGCGAATACGTCTTCAAAGTTCCGGCAATGAAAGATATTGTTGGTTTGGACAATTTCTGGGCAAGTCTAGGCGCTGGATATGGCCAGGGAAATAATAGCTCGGCAACCTCAACCAAAATGATCTATTTATTTGCGGATGGAGCACTGGATCTAGAAACATCATTGTTCCCGAAATCCAAAACCTATTTTGGCGGTGAGCTTAACTACGTAGTTTATCGAAGTGGTCAAGCAGCTGGCAGTTTTGCAGGAGCAGCTTTTATAGGAACTGAAGGAAAATTCTTAGATATTGGCGGAGCTCAGTATTTTGAAATAGGCTACGGAATGCTGCGTCCATACAATGGCGGATCATTTAAAGGAATCATTGCTAAACTTGGATGGCGATTGCCAATGTGACTTAATGACATTGGTAACCATGGTTATATATAGAAAACCTCTCTAATTCTAGAGAGGTTTTCTTTTTGAGTAAATTTATCCATTTTGCTTACGCATGATCTTATTTTTGGTGAAATAAAGGTACATTTCGGAACCGTTATCTTGGGTTTTTAGTTTTTTCCATTCTTGTTCAGCTTTGTAAATGATATATTTATCAGCATAAATAGAGATACGAGATGGAATATAAAGTAATATCTTTATTATACGATAATTAAATTTTTCATACATTCTTATTGGTAGACGTGACGCGGAAACTATTAAAAACCTTACTAATAATAAACTGAGTTTTAATTTTGCTTTTATGTTTTTACCTTTAAGTGGATTGAATATCTTGAAAATTAAGCCTGGATGTGATCTGGTTATCCACTCTATGGCACCATAATATTGATTGCTATAAAAAGCTTGATTTAAGGTAAAACCATATTTAGAAAATAATAAGACGCAGGATTCGGTAGTCATTCTTCGAATATGCCCCTCATCTTCAAAGAAGAATCGATTTCCCATGTTTTTATTAATGCCATCTATCCGTAGATTACACAACTGCCACTCAAAACTTCCGGTGTTTCCGCAAGGAAAAATATGTAGCATCGAGGAACTATCTTTGGTTTTTTCTGCAATCTGTTTAGCTACATTTTCTATATCAAAAACATGTTCTAATACGTGGTGTGTAATGATAAAATCAAACTTTTTATTTATTAGTGTTGCTTCATCATTTGAAATGAATATACAATCATTAGATTTTGCTTTAGCATTATTAATTGCTGTTTCGCTTAGATCACAACCAAAAATTCTCCAATTTGGAAGAGCCTGTTTTAAGACTCTAGTAAATACGCCATTTCCACACCCAAAATCTAGTCCATCCCCTTTGTTTGGAAGATTTAAATGTTTAATAATTTCATAAACTCTATTTTTTTTGTTCTCTGGCCACTCCTCCATATAACCTTGTTCATAACGATCTTCGTAAAATATTTTTGAATCCATAATTTTATTTAGGTCTTTCATATTGTTTTTCCCTTGATTAATTCTTCTATATGGCGGAGAGGGTGGGATTTGAACCCACGATACCCGTTAAGGTATGCACGCTTTCGAGGCGTGTGCCTTCAACCGGACTCGGCCACCTCTCCATAGTTAGCTTAAGGTATCAACTTAAAACTATTGTAAAATGCTTCGAATTGGTCGTTAATGATTGCGCCATTGTGGATAAGGTAGAGCTTACCTTTATTTATTATAAAAATTTCAATTAATCTCCAATCGCTATTTGTAGAAGTGGTGGTAGTAGCTTTGGTTGCAGGTAAACCATCGATGGTTATTGGTTCAACTTGCTGTTTTTTGTTTTTACCAAATTGGCTTCCAGAGTCTTTCATTGATTCGTTTATACTTATTTTTGAGTCATCATATACAAAAATAAACCAGTTTCCATCATAGCCGGGTTTACCAAACTCTCCTGGTTGTCCAAAAGCTATGCGTGGCAGAAACTCTATCGGCGGCAGAACCTCCCAATTTAGAGGATATTTTATCTCAAAACCAAGCTTTTCATTGCGGTAGGTTTGCCAATCCGTGGTTCCAACCTCGGATACGGGTGTTTCTGCAATAGGAGCTTCAGCGGATTTGCGGGTTGTTGTGAAAACTTTATAACTGGCGATCCCAAGCAGAACGATTATTATAACCATTACTACAATGCTAACTACTAATCTTTTTTTATCCATATTACATCTCCTTATTGGCGGAGAGGGAGGGATTCGAACCCTCGATACGGTTTCCCGTATACACGCTTTCCAAGCGGGCGCCTTCGGCCACTCGGCCACCTCTCCAGATTATTTCTTCTTTTTCCTTAAATTTTTAAAGAACTTTTTGAGTATTATAGCACAATCGTCTTTTAGGATGCCGGCGGTAACTTTGAGCTTTTGATTTATTGGATTGATGCTTTTTAGTTTAACTTTTGATTTATGGGCTCCGGCTTTAGGGTCATTAGCTCCGTACACTAATTGTTTTACACGGGCCTGCAGCAGGGCAGACATACACATTACACAAGGCTCTAGGGTGACGTAAAGGGTTACATTTTCGAGGCGCCAGCTTTTTACTTTTTTTGCAGCGCGCTGTAGACAAAGAATCTCAGCATGCGCTACCGGGTTATTATTGCTTTCCCGTAAATTATGGGCGCGAGCGATGATTTTTCCGTCTAAAACGGCTACCGCACCCACCGGAACTTCATCCAATTTGTACGCTTTTTTCGCCTCAGAAAGAGCGGATTGCATGTATTTTTCAGCCGTTTTTCGCATACTAGAATTCTAATTTAATTATGATATACTATCAACCATTATGATTAAGTTTGGAACCGACGGCTGGCGAGCAATTATATCCGATGAATTTACCTTTGATAATGTAGCCAAAGTTGCGCAGGCGATTGCAACCTACCTCAAAAGCGATCTAAAAACTAATAAACCGGTAATTATTGGATACGATGCGCGGTTTTTAGCGGATGCTTTTGCGATTTTGTGTGCCAAAGTCCTCAAAGCCAACGGGATTAACTGTTTGGTAACCGAAAGTGATACTCCGACACCGGTCGTGGCTTTTGAAGTGAAGGATAAAAAAGCGGCCGGGGCCATCATGTTAACCGCTTCGCATAACCCGCCTGAATATTGCGGGATAAAATTTATTGCAGATTATGGCGGGCCGGTTTTTGAAGACGTTACCAAAAAGATTGAAAAATATATTGCAGAACAGGATGATAAAAAAATTGCGGTAGTAAAAAAATCGACGGGTGAGGTTGAGCGTTTCAATCCTAAACAAAGATATTTAAAATACATTGAACAATTTATCGATGTGGATTTAATTAAAAAAGCTGGGTTAAAAGTGGTTTACGATCCCATGTTTGGATCGGGGCGGGGATATTTAGATGAACTTTTGGATGCCATTGGAGTTAATGTTACTGCCATTAACAATTACCGCGACGTGTTGTTTGGGGGGAGTAATCCGGAGCCGGACGGCAAACGCCTTAAAGATTTAGCGGTTGAAGTAGTAAAACACAACGCCAATCTGGGGTTAGCTAATGACGGCGACGCCGATCGCTTTGGGGTGGTGGATGAACAGGGCGAGTTTTTAAATGCTAATCAGGTAGTATCTTTAGTTGCTTATTATTTATTAAAAGAAAGAAGGATGAAGGGAACGCTAGTGCGTTCCGTAGCTACCACCCACATGCTGGATGCCATTGCCGGTAAGTTTAAGACTAAATGCATCGAAACTCCGGTAGGTTTTAAGTACATTGCCAAAGAAATGTTAAAAGGCAAAGTGTTGATTGGAGGGGAGGAAAGCGGAGGGTTATCCATTTTAGGGCACATTCCCGAAAAAGACGGTATTTTGGCCGGTCTTTTGATGGTGGAGATGGTGGCTAAATTAAAAATGCCTTTATCCGAAATTTATCAGAAGATGGTCGAAGAAATTGGTCCATTTTATCAAGATAAAATTAATCTGCATGTCGATGATTCCAAAAAGAATAAAATCGTCAATGCGTTAAAAGAAAGTCCCCCTAAAGAAGTATGCGGCCAAAATGTGGAAAAAGTTAATACGCTTGACGGAGTAAAAGTTATTTTAAAAGACGGCAGCTGGTTTTTAATTCGTCCCTCCGGGACCGAACCCCTGATGCGTGTCTATCTTGAAGCTGAAAGTCCGAAAGTTATTGCCCAGCTCAAAGGTTTCGTCGAAAACATTATCAAAGCCGCTTAAATTTGGTATAATTTGACTATATTTGGATAAGGAGATAATACAACCATGACCAGAGAAAAAGTTATTATGAATGATGTTGAAATGAATCGCGCTTTGGTAAGGATTGCCCATCAGATTGTTGAAGCTAATAAGGGAGCCGAAAACATTGTTTTGATCGGGATTATTAATCGGGGCGGGGCACTGGCCAAAAGATTAGCTAAAATTATCAGCCAGCAGGAAGGATTAGAAATCCCAGTCGGGGCCATTGATGTTTCTATGTACCGGGACGATTTATCTAAAAAAGGGCAGTATATCGAAATTCGAAAACCCGAGATGCCTTTCACCGTGAAAGATAAGGTGGTCGTGTTAGTAGATGATGTGGTTTATGCCGGTCGTACCACGCGGGCGGCACTGGATGGCTTAAAAGACTATGGTCGCGCCGCTAAGATTCAATTAGCCGCTTTAATTGACCGTGGCAACCGCGAACTTCCGATTGAACCCAATTTTACGGGTAAAAAAATTCCTACCGCAAAAACCGAAGAAGTTAAGGTAGAATTATTAGAAGTCGATGGGGTTGACCGGGTAATTTTAAAGTAAACCTTTTGAAACGTGGAGTTACAGCTTGACCCGACTGACCCCTTGTTCGTCCTCAAATACTTCAATTAGATTTTCAACCTGGTCTTTAATGTCCTCAATGTGTGTAATCAGGATGATTTGTTGATATTGTTTAGAGAGGGTAGTTAAGGCCTGCATAATGGCATTTTTACGGATTGGATCCTGGCTACCGAAGATCTCATCGAGGATGATAAACCCGCCTTCGGAGCCGGCCGCTTTTGAAATTAGCTGTGAAATCGCCAGTCTTAAGCATAAATTAGCTAAATCGGCTTCGCCGCCGGAGAAACGGGATAGGGAATACTTGTTGCCGCCTTCGTATATAAACATTTCATAGTTTTCGTCGAGTTCGACGTCGCTGTATTTATTATCGGTCAGTACCGAGAAAAGTTTACCAGCCACCTGGCTTAGTTCGGGGCGTATCCGGGAAATCAAATGGGTGCGGTATTGGATCATAATATTGGAAAGTTTACTGATTTGTTCTTGTTGCTTGATGATCGTATCGATATTTTTGCGGGTAGCTTGCAGTTCTTTAATTTCGGCCTCAATTTGTTCTAGTTCTTTATTGGATGCTACGCTAGTTAAATTAATTTTATTTCTTTCGGCGTATTTTTCATCCAGGATTTCTTTGGTTTGATCATATTCGCTGGTAATTTTTTCGTGTTGTTTTTCATCAAAAGCTAAGGCCTTAATTTCCTGGGTAACGGCTTTATATTTGGTATCCAGTTCTTTTATTTTTTGTTTGATTTCTTTGAGCGCGGCTTGAATTTTAGGTTGTTTTACCGCGATAGATTTTATGGTTAGATATTCATCTTTGGCCTTTTCTGCGATCTCGAGCTGTTTGAGGATATCCTGGTAGAGTTTGGGATCGTATTTTAAGGCTGTTTTTGTGGCTTTTTTATTATCGATTGAATCCAGTAGATTTTGTTTATCTTTTCTTTGCTGATCCACGGTTTCTTTCTTTTGCTTCAGTGTTTCGCCTTCGGTTTTAATTGCTTTTTGTTCGGTTTCGAGATGTTTAAGAATTTCATCAAAGTCTTTGCCGAGGGGACGCTGACAGGTGGGACAGACGGACTTAGGTCCCTGTTTTTTGATAGTTTTTTTGCTTTCTTCCAGCTCTTTAAATTTTTCGCGCAGTAGCTTGAGCTTAGCCTCATACTCGGCGGCTTCGTGTGCCAGTTGATTTAGATCTTTGTTAAGTTTGTCTTTATCACTTTCCCGCAGCTTTTCTAATTCTTCCTTCTTTGTTTTTAACTCTTCATAGTTTTTAGCTTCTTTTTCTTTAATTTTTAGTTCTTTGGTATTTTCTAATATAGTTTCCATCTCTTCGGTTAATTCCTGCTCTCGGGTAGATAAACTATTAATTTTTACCTGGATTTTTTCTTTTTCTTTGTCTAATTGGCTGGATTTTTCAAATTTTTTGCGTTCATCAATGAAGCGGGCGGAAAAATCTTTAAGTTTTTGTTCAATCTTTTTAATTTCTTTTTCTTCGGAAGTCATTTCTTTTTCGGCAGTTTTAACTTCCTGAGCTTTGGCGATCCGTCGGGCTTCGAGCATGTTTTCGTCTTTCAGCCCTTTTTTGAGGATTTCAGTTTCGGTTTTCTTTTCGCGGGCGTCTTTTCTGATTTCATCAATCGCTTTATCGATGGCATCAATCCGGAGCATCCGGATGATGACGTCTTTGCGCTGATTAGGAGAGAGTTCGGTTAAAGCATTGAGTTCTTTTTGTTTGGCAAAAAAGCTGGTATAGAACGATTTATAATCCATGCCTAAAATATGATTAATTTCTTTTTCGGTTCCCTTGATGGAGTCGGCAATGATTTTTCCTCCGGAAATTATGGAAGCAATGCTAGCTTGCCGGGCCCCTTTAAATCCGCGGGTGATTTGATATTGATTGCCGGCCAGCTCAAGGGTGAGGGTGACCATTACATCGGCGGCGGGACTGGCGGTGGAGCGCTTAATCCCTTCTTTGCCGTTGCGGGAGATAATGTTGCCGTATAAGGCCCAGGCTACCGCTTCGATCAAAGATGATTTTCCGGCGCCGTTTAATCCGGTGATGCCGGTAACCCCATCCGCAAATTCTACTTCGGCATCCTTAAATTGACGGTAATTTTTTAGTTTTAGTGATAATAGTCTCATAGCGGTTTTTCCGTTTCTTCCAGTGCTTTACCTAAATAGTGCAATCCCTGTTCTTTAAAAATGCTTTTTTCTTCTTTAGAAAGAGCAGGGGAGGTTTCGATAAAATAAATATATTCTTCGTTTAAACCCCCGATGTTGGTTTTTAGAATTTCAATTTCCCCTGCTTCAGTAATTTTTTCAAAAATGGGCTCAAAATGGAGCGCGGCTTTGGCGGATTCTCTGATTTTTTTAACGTCCAAAACCGAAAGTACGGCGGGGCTGATATTTTTAATTTTCATCCGCATGATTTTATCTTTAGGGTTACTTTGCTGAATGTGATTTTCGATTTCTCCGGTCAAAGCGTTGACATCTTTGCCTTTGGCATTAACCGACGGAATTTCAGCCATGGTGCGTATTTTTAATTCATGGAATTTAGTTTTTAGCTCAGTTTCCAGGGTTACTTCAATAAATCCTTTTTTAATCCCGGCCTCATTGAAGCTCATGCGCTCAGTCGATCCCGAAAAGAAAGCGCGCTCGGTAATTTTAGTGAAATTATGAAAGTGTCCTAAAGCAATGTAGTCGAAAGGCATTTTTCTTAATTCTTCATAATCGATGAGGAGCTCGTTAAAGTCGCCGTGGGCGAATTCTTTCATGCCTTTTACTCCGCAATGCGCCAGGACAATATTTTTAGTGTTGGGGACTGGTTTTAATTTTTTAAGTTCATTATCAAATTCCTCACCGTTGCGGCACTGCGGGATAGCGTGGATGGTTGCATCGCCGATCGTTAGTGTTTGATATTGCATGTTATAAACGATACGGAGCAGTTCCGGATCAACCGGCAAAGCCTCAATGATTTTAAAGACGTTTCCTATGTATCTTTGCTTGGGGGTTTCGTGGTTGCCGGAGATGATAACGGTGGGGATTTTTGCGTTTACTAACCGCAGCAATTGTTCAATTGCAAAGTGGATAATGCGGTTGGTAGGGCGCACGATATCAAAAAGATCGCCGCCGTGCAGCACAAAATCGGGTTTTAACTCAATGATTTTATCAACTGCCTGGCGGAAAGCTTCCAAGGCATCTTCTTCCCGTTGATTGTAGCCATTTTCGGATAGTTTGCGATAAGCCGCATAGCCTAAATGGGTATCTGAAATGTGAACGAATTTCATGAGATAATTATAAACTTTGTAGTAAGATTGACAAGGCTTCTTTTATTAACTAGAATTTGAATAACTTGATTTAATTTATGGAGGCGTCAAGATGAAAAAATTACTAGCTCTTATAGTATTAGTTTCAATTTTTCTTTCTTTAACATCAGCAGCGTTTGCGGCACGGACTAAGGAGCAGGAACTGGACGCCGTCCGAAACTACACCCGCCAGCTCGAACTAAAATTAGCTAAGGCTAATGACGTAAATAAAAGACGCCAGCTTGAATCACTGATCCAAAAACAGCGCATCCGCGAAGCAAAATTAATTCGCGAAATCGAAGGCCCCGGCCCGGAACCCGTGGTTCAGCCGGTTACACCGGTAAAAGAGCCCAAGCTTATTGTAATAACTCCGGAAGAAAAGAGACCAACTTTAGAAATGGGATTAGGAGTGGGTTTAGTTGCCGGGATGACGGGAGCGATTGGAAATATTAGATTTAATGATCCGATGGATATTAAACGCGGAACGTTAAAGGTTGGGTTGGGTTACGCACAAGGTGCAGACACTGCCGGCCTTACCAGAAAACATGTAATCCTATTTGTAGATTGGATCTATCGTTTAGTTCCGTTTGGTAATCGTGGAATCTGGTCTTATCTGGGCGGAGGATTTAACTACGATGCTTATACTACCGGTCAGGTTTCGGGATCCGCAGGTGGTCAGGCTTATTATGGAATTGAAGGTCGCGCCGGCGCCGGAAGCTATTACGCCGAAGCGGGCTACGGATTAGTTAGAACCGGATTTAGCCCTAATTATTCGGGAGTAACGCTGCTGGTAGGTTATCGCATCGGAGTTAGATAACTAATAACCTTATAATTCTAACTCGTATGAAAGAGATGAAAGAATGTATATTCCTGCAGTCTCGGTGCGCAGTATGCGCGGGCCTAAAGTTACCGGGAAAATGTTTTGATTTTTGGCTAATTCAATTTCAGCATGAGAAAAGCCGCCTTCCGGACCAATGTAGACCGCGATATTTTTAATCTGCGGATATTCTTTTAGGATTTTCTTTAAACTGTTTCGGCCTTCGGTTTCCCAGGGGATGACTTTAAGATCAAAGCTGCCTTGTTTAATGGCTTCGGCAAAAGAGATTGGTGAAGCAACCGTAGGTAGGGTAGCTCTTCCGGATTGTTCGGCGGCGGATCTCGCAATCTCGTTCCAGCGGGTTACCTTTTTAGCGGCTTTGTCGGCATCTAGTTTTGGGATACTGCGTTCAGAAACAACCGGGATGATTTGAGTGGCGCCTAATTCAGTGCATTTTTCGATAATAAAGTCCATCTTTT
This sequence comes from Candidatus Margulisiibacteriota bacterium, assembly GCA_018823125.1. Lineage (GTDB taxonomy): Bacteria > Margulisbacteria > WOR-1 > JAHJIW01 > JAHJIW01 > JAHJIW01. The sequence continues at coordinate 39,004 of JAHJIW010000001.1, forward strand.
TGTGTTTAGGAAGGCACTGGAACAGGGTCACTTTAACGGGGAGTTCATTTTTACTTTTTTTCTTTTCGATGAGCTTGCAGGTTACTTTTTCATCTTCGATTTTGGTAATTTCTGCCTGGTAACAGTTAGCTTGGCTATCAATAATTTCAAGCTTGTCGCCAATCTTTTTGCGCAATACGTGAATCAGGTGATGTGCATCTTTTCCGGTGACGATGGCTTTTGCTGGATCCATATTTTCTTTTGCAATGAAAAAACGCGGGACCATTATTTTCCCTGCCAGGGTTTGCGCGCTTCACCGCGAGAAACCGCAAATTCTTTAAGCATTTCTTCTTGTTTTTTGTTTAAATTGGTCGGGACGGCAACATCAATTAATACGTAAAGGTCACCTTTAGAACGGTTATATACATTGGGCATTCCTTTTTCTTTGAGTCTAAAGGTGGTTTGCGGTTGGGTGCCTTTGGGGATTTTTAATGCTACATAGCTGTCGATGGTTGGAACTTCAATTTCGTCACCTAAAGTAGCCTGGATGAAGGAAATATTGGTTTTGTAATATAAATCGGATCCGTCGCGGCGGAAAATCGGGTGTCTTTTTACCCGGATAAAAGCATACAGGTCTCCGGTTGGGCCGCCTTTGATACCGGCGTCTCCCTTGCCGGTAATTTTTAACTTGTAGCCGTTGTCAATGCCGGCCGGGATTTGAACTTTAATTTTTGATCTTTCCCGGATGCGTCCTTGTCCACGGCATTCTTCACATGGGGTTGAAATAACTTGTCCGGTTCCTCTGCAGGCCGGGCAGGTCCCGACCTGGGTAAAACTGCCGAGGATGGTGCGCTGTGATTTGCGGATTTGACCGGAGCCGTTGCACTGCGTACATTTTTTTGGTGTGGTTCCGGGTTTAGCTCCCGAACCCGTACACTTTGGACATTTAATCAGGTGGGAAATTTCTACTGCATGTTCAATTCCGGAAGCGGCTTCTTCTAAGGTGATGGTTAGTTCTAAACTTAAATCATTGCCTCTTTCGGGACCAAAGCCGCGTTGTTGCCTCCCTCCGCGTCCGCCAAAAAACATGTCAAATACATCGCCCAGGTCCGAAAATCCGCCAAAATCTGCGCCAAAAGGACTTCCGCTGCCAAAATCAAATCCTTCAAAACCACCGCCGCCAAAACCGCCCGCGGTTCCAAATTGATCGTACTGGGAGCGTTTGCGGTCATCACCTAAAACCTGGTAGGCTTCGTTGAGTTCTTTGAATTTTTCTTCGGCGCCGGCTGCTTTATTAACGTCGGGGTGATGCTGGCGGGCGAGCCGGCGGTAGGCTCTTTTTATTTCATCCCCCGAGGCACTTTTTGAAACCCCGAGAATTTCGTAATAATCTTTATTAGATCTTGCCATTCAAATTATTTTTTCTCTTCAAATTCAGCGTCAACCGTTTTTTCGTCTTTCTTTTGTTCTCCGGTGCTGCCTTCCGTGCCGGGCTGCTGGCTGTCTGGTCCGGGAGCACCTTGTCCGGGAGCGCCTTGTTGATAGATTTTAGCTGACATTTCGTAAACTTCTTTTTGCAAAGCTTCGGTTTTTTCTTTGATCTTGGCTTCGTCGTTATCGGCCAGCGCTTTTTTTACTTCTTCTTTTGCTTTTTCAACTTTTTCTTTGGTTGCGGCGTCAACCTTATCGCCGGCATCTTTGATGGTTTTTTCGGTTGAATAAACCATGGCATCCGCCTGGTTGCGGACTTCGGCGGACTCTTTTTTCTTTTTATCTTCGGATTCGTGGGATTCGGCTTCCTTCTTCATTTTTTCGATATCATCTTTATTTAATCCCGAAGAAGCAGTAATGGTGATTTTTTGTTCTTTATTGGTGCCTTTATCTTTAGCGGAAACATGTAAGATTCCGTTGGCATCAATGTCAAATTTTACTTCGATTTGCGGGATTCCGCGCGGTGCCGCCGGAATTTCAGCTAAGAAAAATTTTCCCAGGGTGCGGTTGTCAGTTGCCATCGGGCGTTCACCCTGCAGGATATGAATTTCTACACTGGTTTGTCCGTCTGCAGCAGTAGAGAAAACCTGGGCTTTCGAAGTAGGGATGGTGGTGTTTTTTTCGATTAGTGGAGTCATCACCCCGCCCAGCGTTTCGATTCCTAAGGTTAGTGGAGTAATATCTAAGAGTACCAGGTTTTTTACGTCTCCGGCTAAAACCCCTCCTTGAATTGCGGCGCCAATCGCAACTACTTCGTCTGGATTTACGCCTTTGTGTGGTTCTTTGCCAAAAAGAGATTTAACTACTTCCTGAACTTTAGGCATGCGGGTTTGACCGCCCACTAAAATTACTTCGTCAATGTCGGAAGCGGACAGGCCGGCGTCTTTCAGCGCTACTTCACATGGTTTTTTGGTTCTTTCGATTAAATGATCCACTAATTGTTCCAGTTTGGCGCGGGTTAACTTTAAGACTAAATGTTTAGGTCCGCTTTGATCGGCAGTGATAAAAGGAAGATTGATTTCGGTGTCGGCAGTGGTTGATAATTCGCATTTTGCTTTTTCCGCCGATTCTTTCAGGCGCTGCAGCGCCATTTTGTCTTTCGAAAGATCAATGCCCTGATCTTTTTTGAATTCGGCAACGATCCATTTAATAATTTCTGAATCAAAATTATCTCCGCCTAAATGGGTATCTCCGTTGGTGGATTTAACTTCAAAAACACCTTCACCGATTTCCAGGATAGAAATATCAAAAGTCCCGCCGCCTAAATCGTAGACCGCAATTTTTTCGTTTTTCTTTTTATCTAATCCGTAAGCCAGGGCTGCGGCGGTCGGTTCGTTGATGATGCGCATGACTTCCAGTCCGGCAATGGTTCCGGCATCTTTGGTGGCCTGGCGCTGTGAATCGTTAAAATAAGCGGGAGTGGTAATGACTGCTTTGGAAACCGACTCACCTAAAAAGGCTTCGGCCGAAGCTTTAAGCTTTTGAATGATCAAGGCGGAAATTTCAGGCGGGCTATATTCCTTATTGTCGATTTTTACCACTGCGGCATCATTTTTTCCTTTCACCACTTTGTACGGAACAATTTTTTCTTCTTCGTGGACTTCGGTTTCACGGCGGCCCATGAAACGTTTAATTGAAAAGACGGTATGTTCAGGATTGGTGATCGCTTGTCTTTTGGCTACCTGCCCAACCGATTTACTGCCGTCTTTTTGGAAAGCAACTACCGATGGGGTAGTGCGGCCTCCTTCTTCGTTTGGAATGACGGTTGGTTCTCCGCCCATCATTACCGCGACACATGAATTTGTGGTTCCGAGATCGATGCCGATTATCTTGTTTCCCATTTTTATTCCCCCTTCTTTTTACTAATGATCACTACGGCCGGTCGAATTAACCTTCCGTTTAACTTGTAGCCCTTGTGTAGTTGTTCTAAAACAATATCTTCTTCTCCCTCGCTTTCTTTAGTTGAGATTGCTTCGTGCAGATTCGGATCGTATTTTTTTCCTAGTGCATCAATTTCTTCTGCACCTTGCTTGTTTAACGCGTCTTTAAATTGTTTAAGCACCAGTTCAATGCCGGATTGAATGTGTTCTACGGTGTCATGTTTTTTGGCGGCATCGATGGCTCTTTCTAAACCGTCGACGACGGGAAGAAATTCGGTAATGATGTTACTATTGGAAAACTTGGCAATTTCTTCTTTTTCTTTCTTGGCCAGTTTTTTGTAATTTTCAAGATCGGCCAGCGCTTTTAACATTAACTTGGTAGTATCTTCGATTTGCTGGTCTTCCTGCTTGATGGTTTTATCTAAATTGTTTTCGGGACTGCCTTTTTGGCTTTCTTTTTGTTTTAGTTCTTCGATGTTTATATCTTTTTTCTCTTTACGATTAGCCAATTGATCCTCCTAGAATAAGGAAAGTTGTTCGATTTCCCGCGAAACTGAGTCAATGACTTGGGTAACTTTACCATAGGTCATACGGGTGGGTCCAATTACTCCGATGCCGCCCAGGATTTGATTTTCGGTCCCGCAGGCTTTAATTACAATTGAAACATTTTGCATCTCAGAAGATTTATTTTCGTGTCCGATTTTTATAGTAACTTCTCTGTTTTGAATGTATTTGCCTAGGATTTTAGCTAGAATTTCTTCGTGATCAAGCATTTCTAATAGCGGTCGGATTTGCCGGGTGTTATTAAATTCGGGCAGTTCGAGTAATTTTGATATTCCGGTGGTAAACATTTTGATCGCACTTTTATGTGTCGGGGGCATAATGGCGACCGCCGTATATGCGCAAAGCGAAGAAACCAGTTTGGTGGTTTCATGCAGAATTTCCTCAACGTCGCGATGAAATCTTTTAATATTATGTTTAATTATTTCGGCATCTTTTTTAGGAAGCGGTTTAGCTTTAAGCAGATTATCTACATAGTAGCGATAGCCTTTGTCAGTAGGGATGCGGCCGGCGGAAGTGTGGGGATGAGAGATGAGCCCTTCTTCTTCCAGATCGGCCATCTCGTTTCTGATGGTAGCCGGCGACAGATTATGGATATGACTTTTCCAGATGGTGCGTGAACCAACCGGTTCGGCGGTGTTGAGATAGTCTTCAACGATAGCCGCAAATATTTGTTGTTTTCTTTCGTCTAATACCAAATTCTTAGGCATGATTAGCACTCATTATACTGGAGTGCTAAAGGGGAATCAAGGTGAGTTTGGCTAGATAAATAGCTTAAATACCTCATTCGCTAAGAGGAGGCCGCGGTGGGTTAATTTAATTTTATCTTTTTGTTCAAGCAAGCCATCATCAATTAATTCTTTGACCTCTTTTTCATATCCCTTGAATTTTTCTTTAGATAAGCCGTCCAAGAGTCTAAGCCCCATAAAGATAGTTTCTTTTTGATCCGGCTGATTTTTGTGCCCAAGCAGATCAACTTTATTTTGCAACTGCGTAAGTTTAATATATTCTTCAATGGTTTTCGGATTATCAAATCGATTGCCATTGATGTGACTACTAGCCGAAGCGCCGACCCCTAAATAATTTCCGTTTTCCCAGTAAACGACATTGTGTTTACATTCAAATCCAGGCTGGGCGAAATTTGATATTTCATAATGGTGAAATCCAGCAGTTTTTAAAGTATCGATTGCATATTCGAACATGGCGACTTCTTCATCTTCAGTGGGGCGGGGCAGTTTATCGCCGATATTATAAAACTTAGTGCCTTCTTCTACCTGGAGATTATAAATTGATAGATGTTGGGGCTTTAAAGATAGCGCTTGTTTTAAATCTTCTTTCCAATCATTATGCGTTTGATTTGGAAGCGCAAAAATCAAATCTAAATTTATATTCTCAAATCCCGCCGCCTGCGCATCGTCAAAACTTTTAAATATATCTTTCGCATTATGAATGCGGCCTAATATTTCTAAATGTTTATCATTAAATGATTGTGCGCCCAGACTTAAACGGTTTACCCCGATATTTTTTAGTTCTTTTAAATAAGATTGATTGATGGTCCCGGGATTGGCCTCTAAGGAAAGCTCAGCACCTGGAGCGATACTAAGTAGTTTAAATATTTTTTCGTAATATTTTGGTGCAATTAATGAGGGTGTTCCGCCGCCGATGTATACAGTTGATAAAGCAGTTGGGCGCAAATGCTTAATCTCATTAATGACGGTGTTAATATATTCCTCAATGAGATTTTCTTTCCCAGCGTATGACGCAAAATCACAGTAATTGCATTTTTGTTTACAAAATGGGATGTGGATATATAAGCTTAGTGGATTCATTTTTCGATTTGTAATACGGCCAAGAAGGCTTCCTGCGGAACGTCAACTCTCCCGACACGTTTCATGCGTTTTTTACCGGCTTTTTGTTTTTGCAGCAGTTTTTTCTTGCGGGAAACGTCGCCGCCGTAACATTTTTGCAAAACGTTTTTCTTCATTGCGGAAATATCTTCGCGGGCCACTACTTTGGATCCAATTGAGGCCTGAATAGGAACCTGAAACATGTGCCTGGGGATCGTTTTTTTTAATTTTTTAGCTAAGGCGCGTCCAATATAGTGGGCTTTTTCGCGGTGAATTATACAAGATAGTGCATCCACCGGTTCCGAGTTAATTAAAATGTCTAATTTAACTAAATCAGATACTTGATAACCGATAATTTCATAATCCATCGAAGCGTATCCGCGGGTGGCGGATTTTAAAAGGTCATGAAATTCAATGATTACTTCGGCCAGCGGAAGTTCGTAAGCCAGCATTACTCTTTTAGGGTCCAGATATTCCATGTTTAAAAAAGTACCGCGTTTGTTTTGGCAGATTTCCATGATGTTGCCGACGTATTCGGCCGGAGTAAAGATGGTAACTTTCATGCAGGGTTCTTCAATCGAATCATAGTCGGCGGGGCTGGGCATTTTAGTTGGATTATCTACATAAATTTTCTTGCCGTTTTTCATATTTACTTTATAAATTACGTTAGGGGCGGTGGCGATTAAATCCAGGTTAAATTCGCGTTCCAGTCTTTCCTGAACAATTTCCAGATGCAAAAGACCCAAAAAGCCGCATCTAAATCCAAAGCCCAATGCGGCTGAGGTTTCGGGTTCGTAAAACAGGGCCGCATCGTTTAATTGCAGTTTTTCGATAGCGTCTTTTAAAACTTTAAAGTCTTCTCCCTGGACCGGATAAAATCCGCAAAAAACCATCGGTTTGGCAGGTTTATAACCCGGCAGCGGATATTCCGCACGATTATTGGCATCGGCAACTGTATCTCCGACACGGGCGTCTTTTACATCTTTTACGCCGGCAATAATGTAGCCGACTTCTCCCGCGGTTAATTTATCGGATGGAACTAAATCGATTTTTAATGAACCAACTTCTTGTACTTCAAATTTTTTCCGGGTACCCATGAATTCGATGTTCATTTCGGGTTTGATGGTCCCGTTAAAGACGCGAACGTAAACTATTACTCCGCGATAAGCATCAAACCGTGAATCAAAAATCAGAGCTTGTAGTTTATCGTCTGCATTTCCTTTAGGAGGGGGAATTCGTTTGACGATTGCTTCTAATACTTCACCCATCCCGCGGCCTTCTTTGGCGCTGGTAAAGATGATTTCTTCCTTTTTGATTCCGAGCGTGGTTTCCAGTTCTTCGGTTACCATTTCGGGTTCGGCGCCCGGCAGATCAATTTTATTAATAATCGGGATAATGGTTAGATTGTGGGCCATGGCCAGGTAAGCGTTAGCCAGGGTTTGGGCTTCGATGCCCTGGCTGGCATCGACTAAAAGGAGGGCGCCTTCGCAAGCGGCCAGCGACCGGGAAACTTCATAAGTGAAATCAACGTGCCCCGGAGTATCAATTAAATTCAATTCGTAGTTGTTACCGTCTTGGGCGGCATAGTTCATTTTAATGGCCTGGGATTTAATGGTGATGCCGCGCTCGCGTTCTAAATCCATGGTGTCCAAAACCTGCGCCTGCATGTTTCTTTTTTCGATCGTGCCGGTAACTTCGAGCAAACGGTCGGCCAAGGTTGACTTGCCGTGATCAATGTGGGCTATGATTGAAAAGTTACGTATATTGTTAATTGAATTTTGAGTCATCGCGTGAGATAATTTTAACATGAAAAAAATCTTTTTTGGGTTTTTTCTTTTTCTGCTGGTTTTTAACTCCGCGGCATTGGCCTCGTCCATCGTTGATATTACCAAAATCGGAGTAGGCGCCCGTCCTTTAGGTCTAGCTAAGGCCCAAACTGCTTTGGTTTCTGATACCAGCTCAATTTTTATCAATCCGGCAGGGTTATCTGAGTTGGATCGCTTTACACTTTTAACCATGAATTCAAAACTGATGCAGGATGTAGACTATTTAACCCTGGCTTTTTCGACTCCGGCGTGGGGCGGGACGGTGGGGTTTGCTTTTGTTTCAGCCGGGGTTTCTTCGATTCCGCTTTCAACCGTAAGCGCGGGTGGAACTCCAGAGGCTACCGGAGATTTTTCGAGTTTTGGATCTCAAGTTTTTGTTTTATCCTACGGCATCGATTACGGGGAGATTTCCAGTAATGATTTTTTGAAGCGGATGGAGTTGGGCGCCAGTTTAAAATATTTTATGCAAAATTTTTCCGGCGTCAGCTCTAGCTTATCCGGAGCCAACGGCACCGGAATGGATATGGACTTAGGGATTAAGTACTATTTGAGCGATTGGGCCAAGATGGGGCTTACCATTCAAAATGTTTTACCATCTTCTTTGGGGGGGACTTTTACCTGGGCTGGCAGCGGCTTAAGCGAAGGTATTTCTTCGGTGATCAATACTGGGATCGGCTTTAAATTATGGGGAGAGGATGCCCCGTTTCAGGTTCAGGCGCAGGAATTGTTTATCGAATTTGATACCGAAATGTATTATTACGAAAAAAAGCAAAGCTTATGGCATGTGGGGATGGAATGGTGGCCGGTTGAAATCCTGGCCCTCAGAATTGGCGTTGACCAACAAGAAGATCAGGTCGGCGGTGCGTATGGAGTACGCAATAATTTAACCACCGGAGTAGGGCTCAATTATGCGGGTTTTACTTTTGATTATGCCTATCATCAATTTGGCGGGGTCGAGGAAAATGCTTCTTACTTTTTCTCGATTGGTTACCTGGGAGAAGACCAGGTTGAAATAGTTGAGCGTACTTTAAAGAAAAAAGGCCGCCGCCCCATAATTTTCACTGAAGTTTTACCGGCTCCGGCGGTTAAAACGTTTACCGATGTTCCTAATAATTACTGGGCCCGTCCACCGATTGAATATTTGGCTACCTTAAAGATTTTTGATGGATTTCCGGATGGTACTTTTAAACCGAACGATCCGATTAACCGGGCAGAGATTGCCGTACTTTTAGTAAATGCCAAGGAACTTCCTTTGGTCAGGCCAACCGCCAGTATGTTTTCTGATGTTCCGCCAGGCCACTGGGCCGAAAGACAAATTAAAGCCGCCGTGGATCGCGGATATATTTCCGGTTATCCATCAGGCAAATTTGAACCGTATCGGCAGATTACCCGCGCCGAAGGAGTGATCATATTATCTAAATTTGCCGGATTAATTATCCCCAAAAAAGTTCCTGAAAAACCTTTTCCGGATATTGGAAGAAATCACTGGGCCGCTAAAGAAATTTACGCGGCAAAAGTAGGGGGACTGCTGGAGTATCTGGGCGGCAAAAACTTTGAACCGGATAAAAAGCTCACTCGTGCTGAGGTAGCAGAAATCATCTCCAAAACCCGCTTCGGCAAAGAAAAGATCAAAGAATTTCTGATGTATAAGAAGGAAAGTTAATTGCGCCAGACAGGAGTCGAACCTGCAACCTTCTGTTCCGTAGACAGATGCTCTATCCATTGAGCTACTGGCGCAATTGAAAATTATTCTTGAATTTCAAGCGTAACTTTATAACCGCCTACTTTGCTAGCAACAAAGTTGTAAAGCCAACAACCAATTACAACTAAAATCCCTGCAACAATTGGTACAACAATTACTGCAACTAATAATCCGATTAACCATGCTCCAATTGCATCTGCTGATCCAGTAAATAAAGAAATGACTAATCCGATAACTGCTTGAATTAATGCAATAATTGCAATTAATAATGCAGCCGTTTTTCCGCATTGTACTGCGTCCAAACCTTTTAATGTGTAGCTACGTGATGCCATTTTTCACCTCCTTTATGGTGAAATATAATTCGGAGGAGGGGAGATTCGAACTCCCGCGGCGCTTGCGCACCCTAACGGTTTAGCAAACCGTCCCCTTGGGCCACTTGGGTACTCCTCCATGTTTCATACGGAGGGAGAGGGATTCGAACCCCCGATACCCGTTAGGGTATACTAGTTTTCAAGACTAGCGCCATCAACCGGACTCGGCCATCCCTCCGTGCAATGCTGTTATCTTAGCATATCAATGGTAATTTTTTCCAGAAGATAATTTGGGGTTTGGATTATGGTATAATTTTGTTCATCATGACGGAAGTAAACCCCCACAATATTGGTTACAGCAAGGTTTTAGTATTAAATGCCACATTTGCCCCCATCAATATATGTAGCTGGCGGCGTGCGGTCACTTTGTTATACAAAGACAAAGCTACCCTGGTGGAGGAAAGCGGGAAATTATTAAATAATAAGTATTCTATGCCTTTTGTAATCAGACTTGTAAACTACGTTTCTATCCCTTATAATAACGTAGTTTTGACAAGAAAAAATATCTATTTAAGAGATAATCACACTTGTCAATACTGTGGAAAAAGTGGAAATTTAACCATTGATCACGTTATTCCAAAGTCCCGCGGTGGGAATGATACTTGGGAAAATATAGTTACTTGTTGTGTACGGTGCAATAACCGGAAAGGTGATAAGAGTTTAGAGGAAATTGGTTTGTCGCTGCGTAAAAGACCTTATCGTCCGCCATCTACTTTGTACCTGCATATGACGCGTTTAAGCACCATTCCACGCTGTTGGAATGACTACTTTTTCAAACAAGTCAAAGAAAGTTAATTTAACAAATGGCCCGCTCATTAGTGGGTATTTCATCCGCCTTTTCGCAGGTGGTCCCGCGATCCCTGCAAAGGCAGCGGAAATTGAAAATTTAATAGTTGATTTAACAAAATGGCCCGCTAGCTCAGTTGGTAGAGCATCTGCCTTTTAAGCAGGTGGTCCCGCGTTCGAATCGCGGGCGGGTCATTTTTTTTATTGGCAGATGCAGTAGAATCCTTCGCGGGCCATTTTGAGGAAAATTTAAAGGTGGTCCCCGAGGGATTTTTGTTTTTACATTAATTCATAGAATAATGCGTAAGCAAAACGGAAATCACGAGAGTTCGAATCGCGGGCGGGTCATTTTTTTAAAATAATTCCGTGATCCATGCAAGTTTTCTGACTTTTAATACGAATATAATAGCGGGGAGACAAAAGAGTTCTCCCTATTTTTTTGGAAAAAAAAGCACGCCAGAGCCTGACTGGAAGCTAATCTAATATAGATTTGTTTCTGGTCAGGCTTTTTTTATTGGCAAACCTCGTTAAAGAATCACTAGATGGTCGATCGGGGAAAACCAAAAAAGAGCTTTCGATAAGATAACAGGAGGAATAATATGAAAAAATTAATTGCTTTGATTTTAGTCGCTTTGTTTGTAGTTTCATTATCTACCAGTGTATTTGCGATTATGCCTGGTGGAAAAGACTTGGGTGAAAAAGATAAAAGATGTATAGTTGGCGATCCAGGAGGTTGGGATGGTGGGTTTTCTGACGACGAAGACGACGATGATGATCAAGAAACTGGTTATCATACCCATCTAAGTAATGAAGTTAACCGACTCTTGCCAGCTCCACCTCCAATGCATTGTTGGTAGGAATTCGCCGGAGAAAAAAAGCCCTCGATAACCTCGGGGGCTTTTACTTTGGCAGATGCAGTAGAATCCTTCGCGGGCTATTCAAAGTTTTTTCGAACACTAAGTATTTTCACCCACAAAAAGCATATGCAGACTAATCGGTATTCAGCAATCCAAATACCCCCTGCGAGCGTAGTCTCATGTTGTTTGAGCCTGTAGAGTTTATCGCTTAGCTTTGAAAAATTTGTGCGAGTAAATGAGCAAGCGAGCAGGGTCAATGTGTTTGGATTGCAGAACAAGAATAGTGCATATGCTTAGTGGAGGGAAAAATACGCCAGACAACCTCGGGGGCTTTTACTTTTTAAACTTCCTCTTCACGTAACTAATCAACCCGTCGGCGTCGATTATTTTTTGCATAAAGTTGGGGAAGGGTTGGGCTTTGTATATTTTTCCTGAGGATAAGTCTTTAATTTCACCGCTTGTTAGGTCAATACTTACTTCAGAACCTTCTTGAATTTCTTCTGCAGCTTCACAAGATTCCAAAATTGGCAGTCCAATATTAATTGAATTGCGGTAAAAAATCCGGGCAAATGATTTTGCGATAACCGCTGAAATTCCGGCGGCCTTGATAGAAATAGGAGCGTGCTCGCGGGATGACCCACAACCAAAATTTTCACCACCGATGATAATGTCGCCTTTATTCATGCGGTTAACAAAATCGGGATCGGCGTCTTCCATGCAGTACTTTGCCAGCTCTTCCGGATCGGATGTATTTAGATAGCGTGCCGGAATAATTTGATCGGTGTCAACGTTGTCGCCAAATTTGTGAACTTTGCCTTTCATTATAATTCCTCCGGATGGCCGATTCTTCCCAGTACGGCGGATGCAGCTGCAACTGCCACGTTGGAAAGATAAACTTCGGATTTAGGATGACCCATTCTGCCGATGAAGTTGCGGTTGGTAGTAGCCACTGCTTTCTCGCCTTCGGCCAAGACACCCATGTGGCCGCCGAGGCAGGGGCCACAGGTTGGGGTCGAAACTGCCGCATTGGCATTTAGGAAGATATCAAATAGTCCTTCTTTCATGGCCTGACGATATACTTTTTGCGTAGCCGGAATAATGATCAATCTTACGTTTTTATCGGCTTTGTGGCCTTTGAGTACTTTGGCTGCAATGCGCATATCTTCGATGCGGCCATTAGTACAGGACCCAATAACCACCTGGTCGATCTTCACATTTTTGGCTTTGCTGACCGGTTTTGTGTTACTGGGCAGGTGTGGAAAGGCTATTTGAGGCTCAATTTTGGATACATCTATCGTGTATACATTATTATATATAGCGTCCGGATCTGACTTATAGACCTTTGCACCCCTAGATTTAGTGGTTTTGGCGTCGGGTACGAATATGCCATTTTTGGCACCGGCTTCAATTGCCATATTAGCCATGGTAAAACGAGCATCCATGGAAAGCTGTTTTAGTGCGTCTCCCGTAAATTCCATGGTTTTGTAAAGAGCGCCATCCACGCCAATCAGTCCAATGGTATATAGAATGAGATCTTTGCCTTCGACCCATTTGGGAATTTTGCCGGAATATACAAATTTAATCTGCTCAGGAACTTTGAGCCATACTTCGCCGGTGGCCATGGCAGCCGCCATATCGGTTGAGCCAACTCCGGTGGAGAAGGCGCCCAGCGCACCGTAAGTACAAGTATGCGAATCGGCCCCGATAATCAGATCGCCACACTTTACCAACTCGAGTTCAGGCAAAAGGGCATGCTCAATGCCCATACAGCCGATTTCAAAAAAGTTAACGATGCCGTACTTTTTAGCAAATTCACGCATCATCTTAACTTGTTCAGCGGATTTGATGTCTTTATTGGGAGTAAAATGATCGGGTACCAAAGCGATCTTGTTTTTATTGAAAACTTTGGTGGCGCCGATTTTATTGAATTCTTTGATGGCGGGTGGGGTAGTAACGTCGTTGCCGAGTACCATATCAACTTTGGCCTGGATGAGTTCTCCCGGTTGAACCTCTTTTTTTCCGGCATGTGCGGCTAGTATTTTTTGCGTAATTGTCTGTGGCATGGCTACTTCCTTTATTGATTTGATATTCTAACAAAATTGGGTAGTTAAGACAATCAAGATATAAATAAAGTGAAATTATTCCTCAAAATAGTCGATATATATATAGAAGAAAGAAGGTTTAAAGGTGTAAAGGTTCAAAGGTTTAAAGTGGGGAAGGGTGGGGACTTAAAACCTATAAACCTATGAACCTGAAAACCTACTCTTAGGAGGAAAAAAGAGTGACTAGATCATCAATTATTACAGCAAAAAGGGTAACTCGATCCCCGCGAAATCCTTTTCGCAGTCTTAAACCACAAACTGCTGCAGAACAAACGCTGGTTTTAGATGCTCATCTGGTTTACCGTGATTCCCGCCGACAGTTAGGTTTTTGGTGTAAACCCTCGGTTCAAAAAGCAACCAAATGGGGAATAACCGCAGTTAACTCTCTTTTAATTGGAGCCGTTGTTAAATATGGGATAGCTGGCGATATTGGTGGTTTACTTGCAGGTGCACTGGTTGGCGGAATTTCATTAAAATGGTCCCGAGCAAGAAATTTTATTTTTTCACAAGCCATCCCAACCGCAATTAATTATTTTGGTTTATGGGCAGCAGGAGAAACTCCGCAGCTATTTATTGCAGAATCCAATCTTTTAGGATACGGCGGTTACTTTATGCATCGCCAAGTAACTAAACCAATTAATCCTGATTTTATTGCCCAAACCGGAAGACAAATATCTCAAGCGGTTAGAGGTGAGTTTAAATTTGGTGAACCCGAAGAAATAATCAGTAGCGGCTTAGCGGTTGAAGTAAATACGATTTTAAATCAATCACAGGCCGGTCGGCACGCACTAAGTCAAATGGCAATTAGTAATTTAACCGTCTAATTTAAGTCATAAAAATGCATGCAGAAAAATTTGATTTTTAAAATTAGTGGAGCCCACAAAATAAATCACTTAAAAAGTGAAATTTTTTTTGGGTTTGCACGATAACTAAAAGGATAAGTAGGTTTAAAGTAAAATTTGAGTATTTATTTAGGAGGAAAAAAATGGGTAATTCAGGAATGCCATCTCTTCAAGGAATTAAGAGCGGTGTTGTAAATTTATATAACAATGGAAAACAGGAACTAGAAAATGTGTTTGAGGCCGGAATCGAATTAGCGGAAAACGTTGGAGAATATTTAGCGCCGGCCGCTCAAGTTTTAGTTGAAGTTGTTAATGATGGTTTTACTCCGGATGGTCCGAAAGCTCATTTGGATGGAGTATCCATCGCAGCCGGTTGCGCAGATGAAACTGCAATTTTACCGGAAACCCAAGTTCTTTTTGAAGAAGGGGTTATGATCACCGATAAACTTGAAAACACCGGAACTCAAATTATCTTAACCTTAGCAACTAATGAATTTTACTTTTCTGACCCACAAGACCTTTCGATTGTTTTTGGAACTCAGCTTACCGATATGAGTGAATTAAATAAAGCAGTAGCTTTAGCCGACTTAGCTGATCAGGCTCCGGGAATCAGCGCCGAAACCTATGCTGATCTGCAAGCAGTTGCGGACGCAAATGATGGTAATGTAACAGCTTTAGATCTTTTATATATTAAAGCTAACGATGCTATCCCTAAATATTATGATGAATTTTTAGCGGCGCTCGAGAGCGGAGCATTAGAAGATGCCGAAGGCAATACCATTATTACCGGAACGGATTTATACAAAGCGATTGCTCCGATTTTGGGTAATATATTTACCAAAGAAGATGGTTCCTTAATGACGCTTGAAGAAATAATGGCGGCATATGGGGCGACTGGAGAAGCATTTGTTGACTTTGTTGAAGTAGAACAAATGGTTAATATTGTGAGCAATCTAGTTGATAATGTTTTAGCCGGCGGAATTCCGGTAGCATTAAAACGACATGACGACGAAAGTGTTGAATGGGGTGGTGGACAGTATGTTTTTAGAGTTTATGAAAATGATGCTCCGGTTGATCCAGCAGCTTGGGTTGCTCCGCAGCAATTCGAAATTGTAGATAACGTTGGATCGATTGCTCCGGTTTATCAGATTAATTATAGTCAATTAGAAGATGCAGTAGCGGCAGATGAAGATCCAGAAAATGATGATCTTTCGGCTTATGCAGACTTTAAGACTGAGGGTGGCAAACTTTATTTCATT
Organism: Candidatus Margulisiibacteriota bacterium; assembly: GCA_018823125.1. GTDB lineage: Bacteria > Margulisbacteria > WOR-1 > JAHJIW01 > JAHJIW01 > JAHJIW01. Next base: position 54,507 of record JAHJIW010000001.1, read on the forward strand.
ATTCAGGATGGTTTAGACCCGATTTATTCAGTTGTAAGTACAGAAGGAGAACTTTCTGGATTAACCTTGCCGGTTGAAGCAGTTAATGCAGGAGTTAACGGATTAGATCCAGTTATGAAGTATGTATCCGTATTGCGCGCCGAAAATGAAACTGAAACGGATGTAACTTATACTTATCTTTATGATTTTGCAGATGATGGTACTTTAGCATTTACTAATGTTTCTGTATCAGATCTTCACTTCGTTTCAGATGAAACGGTAACCACGGTTGAAGTAGTAGATGCTTTTGATCCATTTGCTGGATTTAGCACTCCATTAACCTTAGTAAACTTTAGCGCTGGTTTTTATTCTGAAATTTATCCAGATGGATCGCAAACTGAAACATTTACTCTTGGCAGTTCAATTGGCGATTGGGATGCTAATCAAGCTACCATTAATATCGGATCTAAATTTGCCGGATACCCAGTTACTGGAAAAAATGGAACTTTTGCGATTCAAGCTAGTTTAGAAAGCACTGAACCAGAAATATTATCGAAAACGTATCTTAGAGCAGAAGCAAATTCGACAGCTCCAGCATCTGATGAATAAAAAGTATAATCGGAGGGTAAAAAATGATTAATTTTAATAACTTTGTAACTCGGTTGAAGGGGGCGAAAAAAGTAATTGCACTGCTTTTTGCAGGTTTATTGCTAATCGCATTTTCAGTCAGCGCCCATGCGACATTAACTATTCCTGCTCAGGCCGCAGTTAGTGCGGACGGAAATAAATTAATCGTTCCTAGTCAGGCGACCGGTGACTATAAGATTGTGATTTATGATGTATCTAATCCAGCGTTACCTTCTACATTAGCAACCATTAATACTGCGGGTGCAGTATACGGGGTTGCAGTTAATCCTGCTGGTACTAAAGCTTATATCAGTATTTCTGGTAGTGGAGTAGGGGTTATTAATTTAGCTACTAATACACAAACCAATACCATTTCATTGCCTACTAACTTTTTACGCAATATCGCATTTTCGCCGGATGGCGCCTATGCTTTTGTAGTAGATGTATTAGGTAAAGTTTATATCATCAATACAGCAACCGAAACGCTTGCTGACACCATCACAATTTCAGGTGGTGTTGGGGCTTACGGCGTAGCAGTTAAACCGGATGGAACCCGTTTAGCGGTTTCCAGACGTACTGCTTCGGGTGCTATTTACATTTATGATATTACCGATATTGCTAACCCGACCTATATAAAATCTATGAACGGGCTAGTTTATCCTACTTATCTTTTCTATGGTGAAGGAACACAGCTTGGTGGCGATCCTACCCACGTGTGGCTTTACGTAAAAAATAGGGAAGAATTAGCTACCGAAGAAGACGTTAAAATTTATGATTCTGCTGACGATACCTATACTCTTTCAGGAACGATTAAATTAGCGGACGAACATGGTTTTGATCGAAACTTTACTAATGATCCGATTAGCGGATACACTGGTTTGGCTTTAAGTGCCAACCGTCAAATGGCTTACGTAGCGGTATATAACAATACCGCATCAAAATCCCAAGTGTATCGTTTTTCTAGTGCCATTGGTAATGGGATTCTTGCTACGACTACTAATATCGTTAAAGAAAACTGTTCATATCCGGTTGATTCGATTGCCGGCGTGCCGGATGGCCGAACCATTTGGTTTGGTTATAGCTTAGGGTCTCATTACAACGGTCACGACGACGTTTATTATGGCAATAATAACTCTGGATTTACCCAAAATGCGCCTACTGCTCCGGAAATTACTGCCCCACAAGTAGGAGCAACCGATGTTACTGAAATGACCTGGAACGCAGGTTCGGATCAGGAAACCCCGGGGGCAAACTTAACTTATGATGTGGATTACATCTTAGCTGCTGATATTAATACCAATAACTGGGTAGATTATAACCCTGGTGTTTCCGGAACCAGTGTTTCACTTGAAAATTTAGATGCTTTAACTTCATATTATTTGCGAATCAGAACCAGCGACGGTACCGATAACAGTGCTTTCGTCTACGTTGGTCCGTTTACCACCGGAGATACCGGTAGTGGCAGCGGCGAATGCCTGGTTATTGATAATTTTGAAGGTGTAAATGTTCAAGATCCAGCTGGATATATTGCTTACAATTTAAACTATACGCTATTTGGAACCATGGTTGATCCGGATGATGCTACCAATCGCATTATGCAGGTTGATGGTTATGCAGCTGGTGCAGATGGTTGGTGGTCTGGTGTTTTAGATACCCCAGTTCGTCCGATGGATATTTCAGCTTATGATGCCATTGCCTTTGAATTAAAGGGTAATGGTTCAAGTGATATCGTGAAAATTCGTCTATTAGATGAAGACGGTGATATCTTTGAACTACCGGGTGGAGTTGTGCTAAGTACAGCTACCTGGCAAACCGTAGTCATTTTGATGGAAGGCATGGAAGATGCCCCCGTATATCAGGCCGGAGACGGCGTTTTCAGTGGAAATATTCTGGCTTACGGTGTAAAATATGGTAGTAGCGATGCTTCCGGTGGGCCTCACTATTTTGACGACGTTAGAGCAATAAGTTCAACTGCAGAAGCAATACCTGGACCTACGGTAGATATTACGGTTCTTATGCAAGGTTTTTATGATGAAGGAGCCGGAACTTTGGCCGAAGCATATATTGATCTTGAGTTAAGAGATACCGATATGTTAACGGTTTTACAGACGTTTTCAAATATTCCTTTGGATGATCAGGGTAACACGGTTTATAAACTTAATTATTTAGTTGGCGAAGGTCAAAATGATGACTTTTATCTGGTGGTTAGACATTCAATTCCGTTAGCAGCATATTATAGTTCTAACCACTCACCGGTAATGATTGCTAACTCGATCAACCTTGAAGATGGCGTAACAAAGACAATTAACTTAACTAATGGATCCGAAACCATGTACGGAACCGATGCGCTGGTTCACTCGAATATTACCGGTTTAGATTACATGCGAGCTGGTAATATCAATGGTGATCAATTTGTTGATATTTCAGACTTCATGCTCTGGGCACTGGCCAATGGTACTGAGCCTGGAAATCCTAACTGGTTAGTAGATGCTAACTTAAATGGCGATGGTTTCGTTGATATTAATGACTTTATGTATTGGGCTGGAAATAATGGTACCGAAGTCCAGCTGCCGGAATATTAAACTTTAAGGTAAGGAGAGGCAAATTATGATGAATATATTAAAAAGGATATCAAACCAAATTTTAAAGGGAGCAGTAGTGGGGTTACTGATGCTTTCAATTCTGGCTATCGGTGCCACTGCCGCCCAGGCAGTCGTAGATGGCTACCTGGAAGTAGATCCTGAATTTGCGATACCGGGTGGGCAGGTCACCGTTATTGTACATCTTGATCCGTCTGCATCCACCACACTCTACGGGATTGATGCTTATCTATACTATGATTCATCGGTGGTTGAGGTAGCTAGTATTGATAATACTTTAGATACCCAAGGACAATGGTTTTTAAATAACGTGGTTGATGATCCATCTAACGACCGCGTATCGTGTTCAAAAGGTGCGATGGCTGCCATGGGATTATATGGTTTAACGATAAGTGCAGATTACGAACTGTATGCTGTTACTTTTAACGTATTACCCGGGGCTGCGATGGGACCCAATACAATCTATCTTGGCAGACCAGCTGACGGAGCTTTCTTTACGCTTTTAAACGAAGTTAACGCTAATGTTACCGGTACTGCTACCGATGGAGAGTTTGATGTAATTGGAGAAATTACCTCACTTGGCGACAACGATGGTTATCAAGGTGATTTAGTAACAACTACTATCAATGGTGAAAACTTTACTGGTGCTAATGCGGTTGAATTTAGTGGATCGGGTGTCACTGGCACTATTTCTAACGTAACTGCCTCTTCATGCGATGTTAGTATTTTGGTTGCTGGAAATGCTGCTTCCGGAGCTAGAAACGTTACCATTAAACAAGGAAGTACAGTTTTAGCTTATGGGGCTAGTAAGTTTACGGTCCAAAATGACTCAGTGGTTTTATCTCCCGACAACGGAATCGAGGGTAACACAATTGCGGTTTCTGTTGCAGGAACTGGGACACACTTTAATAGCAATTTGCCAGATGTAGTTTTTAGCGGATCCGGAGTAACTGTTACTGATAGACAGGCAACTAGCAATACTAGTATGACGTTTAATGCGGTGATAGCTAATGGAGCTGCTGCTGGTAACCGTACGGTAACAATTACTGTAAGCGGCGTTCCCGGTGGCGGAACTGAAACTATGACTGATACCTTTACTGTTGTCGCAGCTGCTGCCGGAACTGTAACCAATGTTAATCCTGGTTCGGCCTATCAAGGCGATGCTCTTGAAGATGTAGTTATTACCGGGACCGGATTTACGGGCGCGGTTTCTGTATCAATGGGTAGTGGAATTACAGCTTCTAACGTGACGGTTAACTCAGATACTGAGCTTACGGTTGATCTCGAAATCGATGCATCAACTACAGCTGGTAACAAGAGTGTAAGTGTGAGCGACGGTAGTACAACTATCGCCAGCGGATCAAATCAATTTACGGTCAATGCGTCTTCAATTACGATTGATCCAGTTGAAGGTGATGCCGGTGAAACCGTTTCAGTTACTATTAACGGAACTGGTTCTCACTTTACGGCTAGTACACCTACCATAGATGGTGGAACTGATATTACTGTAACTAACGTTTCAGTAACCGACGATGAAACTCTAACTGCTGATTTTGAATTAGATTCAGCAGCGTCTGGAGCGCAAACAATCACAGTAACTACTACTGGCGTTCCTGGTGGTGGTGACGAAGAATTAGATGTTACATTTACAATTAACGAAGCTTCTGAAGAAGCTGATCCAGATATTATTGTTATCGACGACTTCGAAGGTGGACACGTGACTACTTATACCACTTATGGTGATGGTAATAACGATCCAACCTTTACTCGTCAAGGTACTGAAGTTCACGAAGGAAGCAATGCTGCTGAAATTCTGTATAACTTTAATGCTACTTCTATGGGTGACTGGGGCGGTGGAGTAGAAGCTCCGCTAAACGAAGTCATTGATTTTGCGCATGCGCAATCCGTTAGCCTCATGGTTAAAGGTGACGGTTCAACCAATAGCGTAAGACTTGACCTGATTGAAGACAGCGCAACCGATGGTGAAATTTATTCATCCCCGGCAATACCGTTGTCTGGTACAGATTGGACCGAGGTTTCTTTCAGTGTCGATGAGTTCACGATCAATGAGTATAGTCCGTCTGGAAACGGAACTTTTGATCAAATCATTGAAGAGTACCGATTGGTGTACACAACTACTGGTACATCTGCGGCAAATCACTACGTTGATTATATTGTTGCCAGTGTTGATACGGTAGCCCCAACTAGTGATGCACCGGTTATTGACGCGGTAACTCCGAATGAAGCGGCGATTGCTACCATAATTACGATTAACGGTAGTAATTTCGGCGCTACGCAAAACGATTCTCAAGTCATATTCGATGATGCAATATCAACCTTGATTGTAGATGAAGCAATCCTCTGGAGTGATACGCTGATTCAAATTGCAGTTCCGGAAGGCTTAGAATCAAAAGCCTATGCCTTGAAAGTGTACAAACGAGATCTAACCTTAGGTGTGGATGCTTTAAGTAATGCAGTTGCCTTTACGGTTATTGCGATGGCTGACATAGTAAAAGCTTATCCAAATCCGTTTAACCCGCTAGTAGAATCCACTAGCATTCAAGTTAGCGTAACTTCAACGACTAACGTTGGCATATATATCTACGATATTACTGCGCGCCTGGTTTACAAAACTGTACAAACCTTGAACGCAGGAACAACCCTTATTCCATGGGACGGTAAGCTCTTCACCGGCGAATACTGCGGTGACGGTGTTTACCTGGTTCGCGTGGTAAACGAAGACTCAAAGACCCTATTGTCGAAGGGTAAGATTATAGCCATCAAGCGCTAATTAAGAAAAGGATAAGGTGAAAACTATGATAAATAAAAAATTGGTTTCAAAGGTAATTCTGACCCTGATCGTCTTAGTGGCGATGGCTGGTAGTGCAGTTGCTGATTCAGCAATTGCAGATCCGCTGTCCATTGCCGTAGGAGCCCGACCTTTAGGTATGGGTAAAGCCTACGTTGGAATAGCTGAAGATGCGGAAACGCTCTTCATTAACCCGGCTGGTTTAGGAACTATTAAATCCGCCAAGCTAACCAGTATGTACACCTCTCTGATGGGAGACGTAAACTACATGATGGTTGGCGGTATTTATCCTTTAGAAGACGGCGCGGTTGGTTTAGGCTTAGCTACTGCCGGCGTTGCTGACATTCCATTATATGATAACACTGGAGCCTCTTTAGGCTCAGGTACCTGGAGCGAAAGTGTATTCTTAGCTTCTTACGGTACCGACATGTCAAAATTTGGCGGCAACGAAGATATTAAAATTGGAGCTTCCTTAAAATATTATTCCAGCGGTGGTACCGGTACTTCAACCGTTGCAGCCGGCGCCGGATCTGGTTTTGATATTGACTTAGGTGTTTTATACCAAGCTAAACCATGGTTAACCGTGGGGGCGGCTTTACAAAACGTATTTCCGGGTGGAGCCGTAGCCCGTAAAACTGGTCAATCCGATTTAATTGAATCAGTTTACAAAGTCGGAGCCAAAGTTAATGTTATGGGTAATGCTTCCGAATCACTCAATCCTTCTGATAATAAGTTAATTCTCTCTGCCGATCTTGATCTTAACGGTCAATCTGGCTTAGGTACTGGTACGCACATTGGTGCCGAATTCTGGCCGGTAGATGCTTTAGCACTGCGTTGCGGTATGGATAGCGATCCATCTGCTGCAGGGGTTAATTCAAACATAACTGCTGGGTTAGGTGTTAGATATGGTGGTATGGAGTTTAACTATGCTTATCATCCATACAGTTCAATTGCGGAGGATACTACTCACTTTTTCTCCATTGGTTATGTAGGGGAGGAAATTGCAGTAGTAGCTCCTCCAAACGTCACGATTTTAAGCCCGGATGATAAAACGATTACTAACAGCGAAACTATAAAAGTTGTGGGTATTGTTGAAAACGTATCTCCGAGCGATTTAAAGTTTGTGAGTGTTACCGTTAACGGCGTTAATGCTCCGATGGATGAAACCGGAAAGTTCGAATTAAGTTATCAACTTGAAAAACTAGGAAAGAAACTCTTAGTGATCGAAGCTACCGGAGCATCCGGTCCGCTGGCTAGTTCTGATCGAAGAATCTTAAGATTAGCATCCTTTGTGGACGTTGGTCGCGGATACTGGGCTAAGAATCCGATTGAAGAAAGTTCAACCGTAGGATTAGTTCAAGGATATCCGGACGGAACCTTCCGACCTGACAAAGCGTTAACCCGTGCCGAGCTGGCAACCTTGTTAGTTCGTGCGATGGAAGTTGATATGCATGCGGGTTATGGTAAACCGTTTAAGGATGTTAAAGAAGACCACTGGGCCGTTGAGTATATCAGTGCCGCAAAACGCGCCGGTTATATGGCTGGTTACCCGGATGGATCTTTCAAACCCAACAAAAAGATTACCAAGGTTGAAGGGGTAACGGTTATGGCTCGATTAGACCGTCTGCCGCTGCAAGCCTATTCAGCCGCGCCGTATTCTGATATAGGCAGCAAGCACTGGGCTGCCCGTTACGTACAAGCGGCCAAAGATGCCGGAATTCTGGATTATGTTAAAGGTTATGAGTTGAAAGCCAAAGATGACTTAACTCGTGCCGAAACCATTGAGATGATGGCAAAAACTAAATTCGCCGGAGCTCAAATTCAGGAACTATTATCATGGTTCGTTGGATTTAAAAAAGAAGCTATTCCGGAGCGAAAAGAAACCACATCTCAAAAGTATAAAATCTTAACTTCTGGAGTTACACTCAACTAGAAGAAGTTAAAAAGTAAAATTTAAAAGGCGGGCATGGATTGTCCGCCTTTTTTTATGCAGTTCCCATAAAAAAACCCCTTAAAAACTGAAATTTCCCGGGTTTATTTGCGATATAAAACTGAGAGACACGCGTGATGTTCCGTGTCTCTTTTTTATTGGAGAAAAATAATGAGTGTGATTGATAAAGTAAAACTGATGATAAATAATACTGTTTCCAAAGCTGAAAATATTGGAACCAGAGCTAAATATGTTATCCGCGAAAGCGCAAAACCTGCTGGTGAGCCAATTGTATTTAATGGTTTTAACTCGTTTATATTTGCATGCACGGAATATAAATTATCTAGTCTTGCTACCCCTGATGTTACCGTTCGACCCGAAGATGAAAATGATGTGGTTGCCGATTCAATTCAATCCTGTGATCCCGATGATGATTCCGACGTTTCCGGATATAAGGTCAGAGAAGAATCCGTCACCCGATTTTTAGGTGAGGTAAGCTGGGGTGGAAAAGTAATTGATGGAACCTGGCAAGTGCATGATCAGGCTGGTTCCATGCAGGATGAAGCAGTTGCCGATTTTGAAGAATTGAATCCTGATGAAGATAACATGACCCGCAATAGTGAATCAATTTATACTTATCATGCCGGAATTCCCGGACAATCAGAAAGAGTAAGTTTATCGGTTACAGTTGAAGGCCGCGGGGAAAAAGGTGCTACCGGTACAGAACAGGGCGAAGGTTTTGCTTGTGTTTACATTGATAGAAAGCCCGAGATTATCGATTTTTACTCCCCTGAAGAAGGCGAAGTCTTTTACAGCGACCAGGATGTTGATTTTATTGCTGCGGTTGACGACCTGGAAGATTATCTGCCGACTTTAGCCATTACCTGGACTCTGGATGGAGAAGTAGTAAATGATGAAGCTCCGGATCTCAACGGCAACACTGCTTTTCAGTTGACTGATTTAGCTACCGGAGAGCACACGGTTTCGCTATGTGTAACTGACAGTATGGATCAAGAGGTTTGCGAAACCAGAACTTTTGAGTTTGTAATTGTTGAAGAATGCAATGGCCTGGATGATGACGGAGACGGCATAATCCCGCAAAATGAAAACGACAATGACGGGGATGGGTGGATGCTGTGTGAGGGTGATTGTGATGATAATAATGAAATTACCTTTCCTGGAGCACCTGAAATCTGCGATGGAGAAGATAATGATTGTGATGGCATAATTCCTGAAGATGAATTTGATAATGATGGGGATGGATATTTAGCCTGTAACGATTGTAATGATGCCGATCCCGATATTTATCCTGGCGCTCCGGAACTTTGCGATGGAATTGATAATGACTGTGACGGAATAATTCCTGCGGATGAATTTGATAATGATGGTGATGGGTATTTAGCTTGCAACGAATGCGATGATGGAGATTATTTTATAAATCCTGGGATGCCGGAAGACTGGTGCAACGGAATTGATGATAACTGTGACGGTATTTATGAAACTGATGCGGACGGAGACGGATATTATGCTGAGTGCGATGATTGTGATGATGCAAATGACACTATCTATCCAGGAGCTCCGGAAATCGAATGTGATGGTATTGATCAAGACTGTGATGGAATGGACCTCACAAATTTCTTATCAGGCGTATATTCCTTAGGCATGGCGGATGCTTCGTTTATTGGAGAAAGTGGAGGGGATGTGGCGGGCCATTCAGTTTCTAGTGCGGGAGATGTAAACGGAGATCTATTTGATGACTTATTAATTGGTGCACGGGGCAATGATGATGGTGGAACGAGTGCAGGAAAAACGTATTTAATTCATGGACCGGTTTATGGGAGTATGAATTTGAATGCTGCTAATGCATCTTTCATTGGAGAAAATACTGGTGACCTTTCTGGTTATTCAGTTTCCAATGCCGGAGATGTAAATGCGGATGGATACGGTGACCTTCTGATTGGTGCTCCTTATAATAGTGATGGTGGATATTGGTCAGGAAAGGCTTATTTGGTCAATGGTCCCGCTTCAGGAAATATGGATTTAAGTGCCGCAGATGCAATGTTTATTAAAGAAAACGATTATGGTTGGGCGGGCTGGTCGGTCTCTAATGCGGGTGACGTAAATGCAGATGGATATGATGATATCTTAATTGGGGCGCCTTATGATGATGAGGGAGGGTGGGGAGCTGGGAAAGCGTTTCTGTTTTATGGCCCGGTTTCCGGAGTGAATTATTTAAGCACAGCTGATGCGATTTTGATCGGTGAAAACGGTTGTGAAAATGCTGGAATGTCAGTTTCGAATGCGGAAGATGTCAATGGGGATGGTTTTGATGATATCCTAATTGGTGCGTATAAAAATAACGATGCTGCGGTTGATGCTGGAAAAGCCTATCTGATTTTTGGCCCGATTTATGGCGCTATAAATCTTTCTTCTGCCAACGCTGCTTTTATTGGAGAAAACTATGAGGATTACGCTGGTTATAGCGTTTCGAAGGCGGGAGATGTTAATGGTGATGGATGCCTTGATATTCTGGTAGGAGCATTTGCCAATGACGATGGCGGTATTGATGCCGGTAAAACATATTTAGCTAATGGGCCATTTTCGGGTAATACAGCTCTAAATAATGCAAGCGCTGCGTTTATTGGAGAATTTGCTGATGATTATGCTGGCTGGGCTGTTTCCGGTGCGGGTGATGTAAATGGAGATGGATTTGATGATATTTTAGTTGGGGCGCAACAGAACGATAACGGCGGAACCGATTCTGGGACAGCCTATCTGATTTATGGTTCTATCGCAGGCAGTATGAATTTAAATTCTTCAGATGTGCTTTTTATTGGCGAATATGGCGATGATCGTGCAGGAATATCAGTTTCTAACGCGGGGGATGTGGATGCCGATGGCTACGATGATATCCTGGTTGGTGCCTATTACAATGATGATGGTGGAACATCCGCCGGCAAGGCTTATCTGATTTACGGAAGAGGATGTCAATAATTTCATCAGAGTCTTATCCCTCTTCCCAAATAATGTTATAATTACCGCATGAAAAAATTCATTAGCGTCCTTGGTGAAAGTGAAGCCACTGCCAAAAATTGTAGAATAGCTGAAGAAGTTGGGCGGCGGATTGCCGAGGGTGGAGGAGTTTTAGTTTGCGGTGGATTAACTGGGGTGATGACTTCAGCTGCTAAAGGAGCTAAGCAAGCCGGCGGATTAACCATCGGTATCCTTCCCGGATCCAGCCACGAAGAAGCCAACCCGCACGTTGATATTCCAATCATCACTGGTATTGGTTATGCGCGCAATAAAATTGTGGTAAAAACCGGACAGGTTTGTATTGCCATTGGCGGCAGTTATGGCACCTTATCCGAAATTGCTTTTGCCCTGGGGTATGGTATTCCGGTGATTGGTTTAAATACCTGGGAACTAGTTCGCCGCCACAAAATGGACAAAGGTATAATTTATGTTGATACACCTAAAGAAGCGGTTGATTTGGCTTTTAAATTAATGGCTAAAAGAACTAAAGCACGCAAAAGAACCCGGGAAAAAGGAGTTTAAGTTTTGACTCAACTGACTGAAGCCCTCAAAGGTATCATCACCAAAGAAATGGAATTAGTGGCTAAGGCCGAAGGCAGAACCCCCGAAGAAATTCGTTGTGGTGTAGCCAAGGGAACGATCGTAATTCCGGCCAATATTAATCACAAAAATCTAATTCCGCGTGGTATTGGTACCGGGCTAACCACCAAAGTTAATGCCAATATTGGCACTTCCCGAGAATCTTCTAATTTAGAGCTGGAGTTTCAAAAGCTCGAAGCTTCAATTAAATACGGTGCCGATGCGGTAATGGATTTATCTACTGGCGGAGACCTTTCCTTAATCCGAAAACAATTAATTGCAAAATCTAGTCTTCCTTTTGGTACGGTTCCGCTTTATCAGGCCGAAGCCGAAGGACGCTTTACTGAAGATGGTATTTTTGATGTGATCGAAGAACACGCTGAATCCGGAGTAGATTTTGTGACGGTCCATTGCGGGGTTAATTTTGAATCGATCGACCGTTTAAAGAAACATCCGCGGGTGTTGGACATTGTGTCGCGGGGCGGGGCGTTAACTTACCAGTGGATATTAAAAAACAAAAAGGAAAATCCATTATACAAATACTACGATCGCCTGATCGAAATTGCTTTAAAGTACGATGTTACTTTGAGTTTGGGGGATGGGATGCGACCCGGATGCATTGCCGATGCTACCGACCGGGCCCAAATTCAAGAGCTCATTATTTTAGGCCAGCTGGCTAAGCGAGCCAAAGCGGCCGGGGTGCAGGTGATGATTGAGGGGCCGGGACATGTTCCCTTAAACGAGATTGAAGAAAATATCAAACTGCAAAAAAAGATTTGTGAAGGCGCTCCGTTTTATGTTTTGGGACCGCTCCCCACCGATATTGCTCCCGGATACGATCACATTACTTCAGCCATTGGCGGGGCACTGGCGGGAATGTACGGAGCCGACTTTTTGTGTTATGTAACTCCCTCTGAGCATTTAGGATTACCTGATCTTAAGGATGTTGAGGATGGGGTGGTTGCTTCTAAAATTGCCGCCCACATTGCCGATATTGCTAAAGGAATTCCCGGAGCCAAAGAGCGTGATCTTCAAATGGCCCGCGCCCGCAAAGCCCTCGATTGGAAAAAACAGTTTGAGCTGGCAGTCAATCCCGAAAGAGCGCGCTGTATTCGTAAAACCGAGCTAAAAGTCGAAGATGCCTGCTCGATGTGCGGCGAGTTTTGTTCGATAAGGATAATGAATGATCAATCAAAATCGACTTAAAAATCAATTCCTCAAGCTGGTTAAAATTGACAGCATCTCAAAGCACGAAGCCAATATTATGGGTTACCTGGTTTCCGAGTTTTCTAAGCTTGGCCTGCGGGCTACTTTTGATCAGGCAGGAAAATACTTCGATGGAGAAATCGGCAATCTATTTGTTAGTATCCCTGGTAAAGTTAAATCGGCGCCTAAACTTTTATTAAACGCTCACGTCGACACCGTAACCCATTCTAAAAAAATTAAGCCGATTATTAAAAGGGGAGTCATCTATAGTGATGGCACAACGATTTTAGGGGCGGATGATAAGGCGGGAGTGGTTGCCATCATGGAGCTGGTACGCTGTCTAAAGGAAAATAATATTCCTCACGGAGACATTCATATTGTGCTTACCGTTGCAGAAGAGATTGGTTTGCACGGTTCAAAGGCCATAGATCATAAAAAGCTCAAAGCTGATTTTGGATTTGTGCTGGACGGGGGCCGCGTAAACGGCATTGTTAATCAGGCGCCTTCACAGGATAATATCGTAGCCAAAATTCATGGGCGGGCGGCCCACGCCGGTACCCATCCCGAAGACGGTATTTCCTCCATTAAAGTAGCCAGCTCCGCAATTGCTAAAATGAAACTGGGCCGCATCGACTTTGAAACTACGGCTAACATTGGTTTAATTAAGGGAGGCAAGGCAACCAATATTGTTCCTGATCTGGTTGAGATAAAAGGCGAGGCCCGCAGCCACAACGCTAAAAAGTTAAAAAAGCAGATGCGCCATATGACTTCCGAATTATCCCGGGCTTGTAGTAAAGCAGGCGCAAAATTAAACGTTAAAGTGTCTTCCGAATATCGATCTTTTAAAGTTGGGGAAAATCAAGAAGTTATGCAGCTGGCAAAAAAGGCCGCAAAAAGTATTGGTATCCAGCCCATTACTAAACCAACCGGAGGCGGGTCCGATGCCAATATTTTTAATGCTTCCGGGATCCCCAGTGTGATTATCGGATTAGGTGCCCGCAACCTGCATACCATCAAAGAAAATATTCCCATCCAAGATCTGGTGCGGGGTACGGAATTGCTTTTACAAATTGTGAAGGAGGCGGCGCAGTGGACGGTTTCAAAGAAGAAACACTAAAGTCAACTAAGCTTCATAACGGCCGCATTATCTCGTTGCGCGAAGACGAAGTTAAGCTTCCCAATGGTAAAGTTGCCAAGCGCGAAATTGTTGAACATCCGGGTGCAGTGATAATTGCTGCTGTAACCGACAAGAAAGAAATCGTATTAATCCGACAATATCGCAAACCGGTTGAAGCCGTGATTTACGAAATCCCGGCGGGATTAGTGGATGAGGGAGAGTCCTTAAAAGATGCAGCTTTGCGCGAACTAAAAGAAGAAACCGGATATGTCGCAGGTAAAATCAATCAGGTACTTTCGGCATATACTTCTCCGGGTTATAGTACCGAAGTCATCCATTATTTTATTGCTAAAGATTTAAAACTGACCGGACAAGCGCTGGATGCAGACGAAGTGGTTAAAGTTGAAATCGTTACCTTTGACCGTGCTATTAAAATGATTAAAGACGGCACGATCAAGGATAACAAAACCATTATCGGAATCATGCTGGCCGCCGGAAAAATCTAGCCGGAGATCAACCCATGCAAAGGCTAATCGACGAATTTATTAGCTACCTCACCGTTGAAAAGGGTGGGTCCAAACATACTCTGACTTCGTATAAAAAAGATCTGGCACAGTTTACCAAGTTTTTCAAAGACAAAGTGGTTGAGGAGATTTCCCGGACCGATTTGTCGCATTACGTTTCGCAGTTGTCGTCAAAATTTTCCATCACCTCGGTGGCCCGCAAAATCTCTTCAATGAAGTCATTTTTTCATTTTCTGATGCGGGAGGGGCGGATTAAAAAAGACCCGTCCTCCGAGATCAAACTACCCAAGCTTCCCAAACGGCTGCCTAAGGCGCTGACTTTTGGTGAGATCTTTAAGCTGCTGGCGGGTGGGGATAAGCCTAAGTCACACCTCTGGCCCAGGGATCTGGCAATCTTAGAGCTTTTATATGCAACCGGCCTCCGGGCATCAGAGATTGTTTCATTAAATATACCGGACGTTAATTTGGATGTTTGTTTTGTGAAGTGTACCGGCAAAGGGGAGAAGGAGCGGATTGTTCCGGTTGGCAAAAAGGCGGTTGCCGCCATTAAAGATTATCTAAAAAATTTACGTTCCAAGATGACCAAAAACGAAAAAGAAAGGGCTTTGTTTTTGGATAAAAACGGGCACCGCCTTTCACGCCAGGGGTTATTCAATCTGGTTAAAAAGTACACCCGGGAGGCAGGTATTACCCGCCATACTTCACCGCACACCCTGCGCCATACCTTTGCTACTCATCTATTGGAGCGGGGTGCTGATTTGCGTACTGTACAGGAGATGCTGGGCCATGCTAATATTTCCACGACCCAAATTTATACCAGTGTCAGCCGCGAGCGTTTAAAAAAGATCTATTCGCAGGCGCATCCCAGAGCTTAAAAATATGATGCTTTTTGATATTCAATCTTTAATAATATTAGTGCCGGTAATTTTGATAGTGATTACCATCCACGAATATGCCCATGCCAAGGTAGCTGATATGCTGGGGGATCCCACGCCGCGCCAGGCCGGTCGGCTCACCTTAAACCCTATCAGTCATATTGATCCGATTGGATTTTTAATGTTGATTTTGGTGCGTTTTGGTTGGGCTAAACCGGTGCCGATTAATCCCTATAATTTTCAGGACCCCAGAATGGGATCATTATACGTTAGCTTAGCGGGTCCGTTTTCTAACTTTTTTGCGGCCTGGTTTGCCGGGCTCCTGCTTAAATTTATCCCGCATACTTTTTGGTACGGGGTGCCGATTTTACTTTCGGTTTTAACCTATTTTATTTTTATTAACCTGGCCCTGGGAGTGTTTAATTTAATTCCCATCCCGCCGCTGGATGGCTCACATGTGCTTGAGGCCTTGCTTCCACCATCGCATTATCACGTGATGCACAACCTGCAGCGCTACGGCTTTATTATATTGATTGCAATTATCTTGCTGTTCCAGCCGGTCCTTTTTGCCATTATTCAGTTTCTGTTCCGTTTAGTTACATATTCGTTTTAATTGACATTAATATCGTGTTTTGTTAACCTACTTTTATTAAGGAGGATAATATGAAAAAATTTGTTATTGGTTTTTCGGTTTTATTGTGTTTTGCGCTTTTTGTGATTGGCTGTGCGACGGTTTCTGGTGGTGGCGGTGGTAGCAATTATTTCCCGGCTTCGGATGGCAATAGTTGGCGTCATCTTGATAATAATGAAGGAACTCAGTATGTAACCGTAGAAGGCAATAAAGTGATAACAACACGTGGAGACTCGGTTTCGGCAATGGATGTTACTACTAAAATTTTTAAAAGTACTACTGTTTCTACTTCTGGAGGCTATTCGTATTCGGAGTCTTACTATGTAGTAAATGATTCGGGAGTTTATTATTACGGTAGCTCATCTGGTACTACCACCGAGGGGCAACCCTTCTTTGAGTTTCCCCTGGTGCTAGGAAATTCTTGGACTGTCACTCAGGGTGGCGGCTATACCTTTATTGCCAGTGTTGAAGGACAGGAAGATGTAACCGTACCTGCCGGAACCTATAGTGATTGTTTTAAAGTTGTATTCAGACCATATGTTGGAAGTGTATTGCAACCTGGATATATTAATTTCTGGCTTGCTGATGGAGTAGGGCAAGTAAAATATGAAATTTCCATCGGAGGGGCAGCTGGGTTAGTTCAACTGACATGGACTAACCTCCCGTAAGAATCCTTAGTTCCTAGCGAAAGGCGAATAGTTAAATCAACTATTCGCCTTTTTTCTTGGTATACAGTAAAATTACTCCATGCGTTACCAATTAGTTTTAACCACTTTAAAGAAGCTTTCGGTCTTTGGTATGAAGCCGGGGCTCCATCGGATCCGGGCACTACTGGAAGGCCTCGGTAATCCTCAACAAAACCTCAAGGTTGTTTTGATCGGAGGGACTAACGGTAAGGGATCGGTCTGTGCTTATTTGTCTAGTATCCTTTCAGAAGCTGGCTACAAAGTGGGGATGTATACTTCACCACATCTCATCGACTATCCTGAACGCATAAAAATTAATGGCCAGGATATTCCCCGCCGCCAATTTTCCCGATTGTTTCAACGGGTATATTCGGTTGCCAAAAAGATTAAAGATCGGCCCACCGTTTTTGAAATTTTAACCGCCATGGCAATTTTATATTTTAAGCAAAAGGGTGTCGATTTGGCGTTGATGGAGGTGGGGTTGGGGGGCACCTATGATGCCACTAATATTTTAGATCCGCTGTTTTCGGTGATCACCAATGTTGAATTGGATCACACCGAAGTGCTGGGAAAAACCTTAGCAAAGATTGCTCGGGATAAAGCCGGCATTGTTCGAAGTAATTCGGTGCTGGTAACGGGTGCCGATAAGGGTGCCGTATTGAAAGTGCTGAAAGAGGTGTGCCGTCAACATAAAACAAAGCTGATCCGGGCCGACCGGACCAAAAGGGTTTCCTCCCGGTCCGGCAACCAATCGTCACCTGTGCCTGGCTATCAAACCAAGAACCTAGCAATCGTAAAGAGTTGCGTTAAAGTTTTAAACCAATTGGCATTTGAGATTCCGGGCCGCGCGATAAAATCTGGAATGAAGAAAACTTTCTGGCCCGGCCGCTATCAGGTTTTATCTCAAAAGCCTCTCGTAATACTGGATGGAGCGCACAATCCGGCGGGGGCCAGGGCGTTGTCAATCGCACTCAATCAACAATCAATTCCTCAGCCGGCAGTGCTGATTTTTGGAGCCATCAAGAATAAAGATGTGGATAGCATGCTTAAATACCTGTCTCCAACTTTTGAGGTGATGTTTATTACGGACTTCAATTATCCGGATGCACTGTCGCCCAAAAAGCTGGTTTCTTTAGCCGCCATCAAAAAGCCAACCACAATCTTTTCGTCACCTCTATTGGCACTACGAAAGGCTAAACAAAGCGGCTTTAAAACTGTAGTAGTTTGCGGTTCACTGTATATGGTTGGAGATCTGTTAAAACAATTGACGAACTAACTCTATATATAGTAAGATTAAGTCGAAATTTTCCCACAACTAAATTGGCGAGGTGAGTAAGTAATGGCAGAACCCGAAAATCAAAATAACCCTCAAAATAATGTTGATGAAGAAGAAGTTTTAAAAGAGTTAGGCTTTACTTCAGATTCCCAAAAAAGTGTCGGAGAATCATTGGAAAGACAAAAAGGATTTAATGTCTTTAAATTGATAAAATCAGCCGCGGTAGCGGTGGTTTTGTTGTTTATTATTGTAGCTAGTTTTTGGGTCAGTTACACGATCGGAAAAAATCTGATCGGTTCCTACCGCACCGCGGATAAGGCTGCGGTAAACGCAGAAGATTCGGCGCGTAATGAAGAGCTTGACCGTTTAGCCGAAGCTATCCTGACCGAATCTAAAAAGATGGAAAATGGTGGAGTGGTGGTCGGTGAAGAAGTGGTTGAAGAAGAGGTTGAGGTGGCGGCCGAAACCCCTGCCAAAGAAGACCATGCTGCCGAAGCCGCAACCCTGGCTGAGGCAAAGGCCGAAGTTGAAACTGCTGCAACTGCGACTACATCTGGAAAACAGTATTACAAGATTATTGCTGGTACGTACGTGGATACCGCCAAGGCCCAAGACAATGCGCGCGCTTTACAAAAGGCTGGTTTTCAAACGTTTATTCGAAAAGTTCCCTCTGGAGATTATCGTGTCCAGATCGGAGCTTTTTATAAAAAGTCTCAAGCCGATACTTTAGCGGCATCTGCTAACGGTAAAGGTTTTGACGCAAAGATAATACTCGAATAAAAAATTAATTCCCAACCCCGGTGACTATATAAACAAGCCCGCCGCAGGCGGACGTGCCCGCCGCAGGCGGACAAGGAGGAAATGGAAGTATGTCTTTTTATGATATGATTTTTAGTAGATTTTCGAGAGATTTAGGAATCGACCTGGGAACCGCGACCACCCTAGTTTTTGCACGAGGTGAAGGAATCATCCTGTGTGAGCCTTCGGTGGTGGCCATCAATAAGGACACCAATAAAATTGTGGCCATCGGAAATGAAGCCAAGGGAATGTTAGGCAGAACCCCGGGTAACATTGTGGCGGTACGACCGATGCGGGACGGCGTCATTGCCGACTTTGAAGTAACCGAGATGATGCTGCGCCATTTTATCGGCAAAAGCCATAATCGTCCGGGATTTGTAAAACCACGTATTGTTGTGGGAGTTCCATCTGGTATTACCGGAGTTGAAAAGCGAGCGGTATTGGATGCCGCCATGCATGCTGGTGCTAGGGAAGCTTATCTGGTAGAAGAACCCATGGCTGCCGCGATCGGAGCCAACCTTCCGGTTTCTGAAGCCGCTGGATCAATGATCGTTGACATCGGTGGAGGTACTACCGAAGTAGCCGTATTAGCATTAGGTGGTATTGTAGTTTCTAAATCAATCCGTGTAGCGGGTGACGAAATGGATGAAGCCATTATTTCTCACTGCCGCCGCAATTATAATCTGTTGATTGGTGAACGTACTTCCGAACAAATTAAAATTGATATCGGATCCGCTTATCCGTTGGGTGAAGAGCGCACGGTTGAGGTTCGCGGCCGAGACTTAGTAACCGGTCTTCCCAAAACCTTAACTTTAACGTCTTCCGAAATCCGTGATGCTTTAGCTGATCCGGTTTCAACGGTGGTTGATGCGGTTCGCATGACCCTCGAAAAAACCCCTCCGGAACTAGCCGCCGATATTATGGATCGCGGTATTGTAATGGCGGGCGGAGGATCACTGCTTAGAGGACTTGATAAGCATTTAAGCCAGGAAACCGACATGTCAGTTTATGTGGTGGATGATCCAATTTCTTGCGTGGCTTACGGCACGGGTCGTATCCTTGAGGAATTAGACACGTTAAGAAAAGTGCTGATCATGCCGAAGAAGACTTCGTACTAGAAGCGGCTCATGAGCAGACCATTATTAAAAAAACTTCTTTCCTGGTTATTGATCCTGATTGTCTTTGTGCTGTTCATTAACCTGCCTCGGGTACGTGACGTTTATTTTATTGCCCGTTTGCGTTCGACTTTGGTATTAGCCGTCTATCCCTTTCAGTATGCCGCTTCAGCCATCTCTACAACGGTATCGGGTTCGTTTGGGCGGGTGACCACATTGTTTGGTGCCTCCAGCGAAAACGACAAATTAAAAGATCAAGTATCCCAAATGAAAGCTCAGGTTTTAAGTTTCGAAACCATCGTTCAGGAAAATCAGGATTTACGCCGGACCCTGGGATTTTATCGCGATAATCCGTATAAACTAAAACTGCTTCCGGCACAGGTCATTGCCTACGGAGGATCAAACCTGCACAGCACGGTGATGATTAACCGGGGCACCCAGCATGGGGTGGTGAAAGATGCGGCGATCATATCCGCGGCGGGACTGGTCGGCAAAACGGAAGAAGTTTTTAAATATACCAGCCGGGTGCTTTTGATCATTGATCCGGCATCCTCGGTTTCGGCCCGCGATGCCCAAACTAAAGATTTTGGGGTAATCGAGGGAAGGGGGCTTTCTCCGCTTTCGATGAAGTACGTTCCCGCCAGTTCGGATATTAAGGTTTCGGATAAAGTCATCACCTCGGGCATGAGCGATATTTTTCCGCCGGGCATTCCCATCGGTGAAATCACCGCAGCTGCCAAAAAAGATTACGATATTTTCCAGATGGTTAAGGTTAAGCCATTTGTAAACTTTTCAAAACTGGATCAGGTTTTTGTGGTTCAGGGAAAATAGGGAGGCTAAAATGTTTAAAAGAATTCTGCTGATAATAGTAATCATCACCTTACTCGCAGCCTCAGCAATGGCCGCCATTAAAGTTTACTTAGATGACAAATTAATATCCGAGCGAGCAACCATCATTAACGGCAGTGTTTATATTCCAGCGGCCGATATTGCTAAACGCTGGTCTTTATCTGCTAATTACGATAAAAAATCTCAAGTTTTAAAATTAGCAACCCAGGGTGGCGCTGAGCAGGTTACGGCTACCGAAGGGAAGCTAGGCGAATGGCTGTTTGACGGAACGGTCAGGCTGATGCTCGATTCAATTGAAGAAAAAGAAGAATACGGTAGGAAAAAGTTAGTAGCTACTTTAACTTTTAAAAACGGTACGGACAAAGCGATGCACGTCTGGGCCCGTGAGGTTTATCTATCTGATGCGGAAGGAGACACCGTTACCGGAAGCTATGTTGCGTCTTTTCAACTTTTGCCGGGGGCGGCTAAAACAACCACCACGCGTATTGTCGCTGATAATGATTTTGAGCCGGCCAAGCTGATCGTTAAGGTTGAAGTCGAAAGAAAGGTATCCGTCTTCCGTGTTTGGTTGAGTGATGAATAGTTTTAAATACACTTTCTTTTTAATTTTACTGTTTATATTACAAACGGTTTTTTTGCCCCGCTTTACTATACTAGGTGCCTATGCCAATTTATTTTTTGTGTTAGTGATCATCGTTTCGGTTTTACGCGGCAGCCGCCTGGGTGCGCTTTACGGCCTGGGGTTTGGGATATTGTTAGATCTTTTTTCTTCCGGCTTGTATGCGCATACCATCAGCCTGGTTTTATTTGCCTTTGTGGTCATGATGATCGAAAAAAGCTTTGCCGGGGACGATCTTAAATCAACACTTACTTTAATATTGATTTTGTCGCCGCTTTACGGCTTGTTTAACTTTGGACTGCTGAGAGTAATCTATAATTTAAATTTTGCTTTAAGCGGAGTGCTGATCGTGCTTTTAGTATCTACTGCATTTAATGTGGTAGCCGGATTTTTGATGTATTCCATTGTGCGCCGTCATTTAGTGGGACCCGGAGTACAGGTTAGAAAGTCGGATGTGATTACGCATTTTTAATATATGGACAGAGAACAACAATTTAAAATATTTACCGGTATCTTAATTGCCGCTTTTGCCATCATTATCCTGCGGCTGGTACAGCTGCAGTTAATTGAAGGTCAAAGAAATTTATACTTAGCCGAGGAAAATGCGGCTAAAGTGATACCCATATTAGCTCCCCGGGGTATTATTTATGATCGCAATGGTAAAGTCATCGTGTCTAACCGGGCAGTTTTTGCGGTATACGTTTTGCCGAGTGCGCTTGCGGTTGATAAAAAACAAAGAGATGTAATTATCAATCGATTAAGTGAGATCATACAAATTCCGGCAGATAAAATATCGGCCAGGCTGGGTAAAACCAAACACCAACCTTTTGAGCCCGTATTAATCAAAGACCATCTTGCTCTGGAAACAGTTACTAAACTTGAAGAACGCCGCTCCGCAATGGAAGGGGTGGTGGTGCGCTACCGGCCGGTCAGATATTATCCCTTCGGTAAATTAGCGGCGCACCTTTTAGGCTACGTGGCCGAAATCGAGTCCGATGAATTAGCCAGTATGGTGAACCGCGGTTACAAACTGGGAGACTTCATCGGAAAAGACGGGGTAGAGCGTTCTTATGATACCTATCTCAGGGGAGTCGATGGCGGACAAAAAGTGGAGGTTGATGTTTACGGTAAGCCGGTACGGGTAGTTTCATCATCCGATCCGGTGCCGGGTAATGATATTAAACTGACTATTGATATTGAATTGCAAGAAGCGGTTGAGGAGTACCTGGAAGGGCATTACGGAGCCAGTCTGGTACTCAATCCCAAAACCGGTGAAATTCTAGCTATGGCATCCCGGCCGGTTTATGATCCCGTAATCTTTACCGAAAAGATCGAAGCCAAAACCTGGGAAAAAATTGACCGCACTAATCATCCTTTTATGAACCGGGCTTTAAGTATTTATCCTCCCGGTTCAACCTTTAAAGTGGTTACCCTTTCTGCGGTATTGGAAGAAGGCCTGGTAACCGGTCAGGAAATGACCGATTGCCGGGGCTATTTCCGGCTGGGTTCAAGAGTTGCAAGGTGTTGGCTGGAAGGCGGCCACGGCATGGTATCCGTACTGGAAGGCCTGGTCTGGTCATGTGACGTGGTATTTTATGAGTTAGGTCTTAAGGCCGGGGCCGATATGATTGCCAAATATGCCCGGCTTTATGGATTGGGGCGTCCCACCGGGATCGACCTTCCCGGCGAAAAAGAAGGTTCGGTTCCCACCGAAGATTGGAAAAAAAGAAGGTACGGACAACCCTGGTTTAAAGGCGATACGATTAACTATGCAATCGGGCAGGGCTTTCTGCAGTTGACTCCCTTGCAGCTGGCGGTATGTTACGGAACGGTTGCTACCGGGGAACGCTATAAACCCTACGTAGTTTCAAAAGTAATTTCGCGGGACGGTAGAAATTTATTTAAGAACGATCCAGAAAAAGTAGCGGATGTTCCGGTCAGTCAAAGTAATCTGGCTAAAATAAAGGAAGCGCTGAAGCAGGTTGTGAAACGTGCAACCGGGGTAGCGGCTTATGTCCCTGGTTTTCCGGCTGCCGGGAAAACCGGTACCTCTGAAAACCCGGGCAAGGCGCATGCCTGGTTCGTTTGTTTTGCCCCGTATGATGATCCCGAAATTGTGATTGTTAATTTTATCGAACATGGTGAGCATGGCGATAAAGCCCCGGCACGGATTGCCGGTAAAATCATGCGGTGGTACAAAGAACATCGTTTAACTAAAATCTACGAAGAAGAACCCTACGGCGGTCAGTATATTATGCACGGCGATCGCCAGGAGCCTTATCGCAATCGTTTGCCGATCAGAAGAACGGTGCCAACCCTGGAAGCCCGCGCAGACTAAAGTTCTCCTTTACTCAGGTAGTATCTCGTGATAAAATACTCGAGTTTTGCAATAAGGTGAAAAAGTGGAAAGAATCAATCTATCAGCAAAAGTACGAACAGAAAAAGGCCGCCAAGCCAAAAAGGTGCGGGCCGCGGGTTTTATTCCGGCCGTAGTATATGGTAAGGAGATCGAAGCGGTTAACGTTGCGGTCAACGCCAAAACCTTTATCAAAGCGCTTACTGGCGAAGCCGGCACTAACATTATTATAAACCTAAAGATTACCGATGACGGAACCAATAACGAACTGGCCGTCATTACCTATGCGATTCAACGCAACCCGTTAACCGATGAAATTATCCATGTCGACTTCCGCAATATCAGCATGACCGAAAAAATTAGAACTAAAATACCGGTTGAAATTTTGGGTATACCGATTGGCGTTAAAGATGAGGGCGGAGTTTTAGTGCACGGCTTAACCGAAATCGAAGTTGAAAGTTTGCCGGGCGATATTCCTGCCAAGTTTGAAATCGAGGTTTCAGAACTAGCGATTAACCAATCTAAACATGTTTCTGATTTAGTGGTACCTCAGGGAGTAACCATTTTAAGTAACCCCGAAGAACCAATCGCCATGGTATCTCCGCCAACTAAAGAAGAAGTTGCACCTGCTGCCGAAGCCGTGGAAGGCGAAGTCCCGGCTGAGGGTGCCGTCCCGGCCGAAGGAGCCCCTGCCGCCGAAGGTAAAGAGGGCGCCGCAAAGGGTGCCGCAAAGGGCGCTGAAAAAGCTGGCGCACCTAAAGAAAAAGCCGCCGGCGATAAAAAAGCTGCCGCTCCTAAAGGCAAAGAAGCCAAGAAATAGTCCATTTTTACCCCTAAGAAAATAGCTCCATTTTATTTTTCGTTATTATATTCTGCTGTGAAAATAATCTATCCAAAAAGTGAAATTTTTTCTCCGATTGGTCGATATATATTTGAATGGAATAATAATGCTACCCCGAATAGGTAGTAGTACGTTAAAAACCAGGAGGAAAAAATGAGTTTATTAATTGCTAGAGCACTTTATCAAAGTGGGAGAAACTATGTTTCAAATCAAATAGAAAGAGGCGAACGAAAAGTAGCCGAAGTAATTGCGGATGGAAAAGAAGTTTTAGCTGAAGTATTGGATGCCGGAAAAGAAATTGTGGCAGATGGTTTTCGTGCAGACGGACCTGCCGCTCATCTTGAAGGTAGAGCAGTTTTACTTGGTTGTGATCAAGTAGAAGTAGAAGAACCTACCTGCGAAGATTTAGAAGGATTTGAAACTTGTTTATCACACGAAGAATGGTTTAGAAATGATCGTCCTGAAACTGATGTGAATGAAGTAGTAACCGTTAGTGTTCCCAAGGGAATGATTAATGATGCTGACGTTTGGGAATATATAGTACCGCAAGCTTTTCCCGGGGCTTCATTAGACGAAGCCGAAGTTGCAAAATTTGCTGATACTCTAAGAGATACTCAAAGAGCAGTTAATCCTCAGGACGGGAAAGGATTACCTATTGAGAATATGTATGTTGAAGATAATAGTGCTTATTGGGGTTTAAAAGGCAGAGCGGCCCATCCCCGTTTTAGCATTAATGTTCCCAGCGCACTTGCTATGGCAACTGATGTAAACAGTTTAGAAATCGCA
Organism: Candidatus Margulisiibacteriota bacterium; assembly: GCA_018823125.1. Taxonomy (GTDB): domain Bacteria; phylum Margulisbacteria; class WOR-1; order JAHJIW01; family JAHJIW01; genus JAHJIW01. Next base: position 79,743 of record JAHJIW010000001.1, read on the forward strand.
AAAAATGCTTGTGAAACGTGGATTGATAAATTGGCGCCTCGAAAAGATGATGAAAGAATTTCAGCTGCTTATGAGAAATTACTTGAAAGATTTGAAATA